>NZ_FNIJ01000001.1:119658-547603 GCF_900103845.1 Pseudomonas jinjuensis | reverse complement strand
GCCAGCTTGCTGGCGATCCGAGGTATCAGCCGGCAACGCTGTGCACAGGGAAACCAATTGATCGCCAGCAAGCTGGCTCCTACGAAAACAGAGCCGTACCCCGACCGGTAGAAGCGCGCCATGCGCGCGATTCGCGGGCATGGCCCGCTCCTACACGGCCCATTGGATCCCCGCGTTCGCGAGGACGACGGGGGTTGGGAGTCGCACGGAGTTACCCGAGAAATCCGTCATTACTCGCTGCGCTCGCCCTTCTGGCCGCACTGAAGTGCGTTCAGCGCAAGCGCTGTCCCGCGGACGCGGGAAACCAGAAGACAGTTGCTCCTACAGGAAAGTCTGGCGTTGTGGCTCCCTCACCCCAGCCCTGGCTGCGCGCCCCGCTCCAGAGGGAGAGGGGGCAGATTGGCGTCGGGGTGAATGCCGTGCCACCCGGCGACTCCGAACGGTCCCCTCTCCCTGAGGGAGAGGGTTAGGGTGAGGGGGAAGCATCAAGACGATGTAAGACAGTTGCTCCTACAGGTAGTCCAGGGCCGCGGTGCTTTTCGTAGGAACGAGGGGGGCGCCTAGCCCTTGCTCACGAACAAAATGCGCTGAGATACCAGGACAGGTGCTCCTGCAAAGAGCCCAGGTGTCCACCTATTCAAATGGGCACGCGCCTGGGCCGATTCGCCTAGTCCTGCCCGGGAAACAGCGACTCGAATCGCGGCGTCGCCCGGGCAACGAAACCCTGCCCCTGGCGCATGACGAAATAGGCGGCGATGTCATGCCGCGCGGCGAAGGCGTAGCCCTCCTCCGGGCCGAGCACCATCAACAGCGTCGACAAGCCATCGGCATGCAGCGCCGAGGGATCGACCACCGTCACTGCCGCCAGCGCGTGCTTCACCGGCCTGCCGACACGTGGATCGAAGGTGTGCGAATAGCGCAGGCCACCTTCCTCGAAATAGTTGCGGTAATCGCCGGAGGTGGAAACGCCGTAGCCGTCCACTGCGATGGCGTGCTCCACCTGCTGCTCGCGCTCGCCACTCGGCACTTCCAGGGCGATGCGCCAGGGCGAGCCATCCGGCTTGCGGCCGAGCCCCTTGAGTTCGCCGGTGATCTCGACCAGATAGGCCTGGATACCCAGGGCCGCAAGCCTGTCGCCGACCCGGTCCACCGCATAGCCGGCGACCATGCTGCTGAAATCCAGTTGCGCCGCCACATCCTTGCACAGCCTTTCGCCCTCCAGGCGCAAGTGCCGGTGCCCTACCCGTGCCCGTTCCCGCGCCAGCGCGCCCGCATCCGGCACCTGATCCTCCCGCGAGTGCGGGCCGAAGCCCCAGAGGTTCATCAATGGCAGCACCGTCAGGTCGAAAGCCCCGCCGCTCTCGCGGGACAGAAACTCGCCGTACTCCAGCAGGCGGCGCATATCTTCCGACAACGCCTGACAGGCGCCGGCCGGCAGATCATTGAAGCGGGAAACCACGGAGTCGCCGCGCCAGGTGGAGAACTCCTGCTCGAGCGCCCCGAGTATCGTCTCGACTTCGGTCTTCACTCGCTGCGGGTCGGGCGTCTGCGCGGCGGGTACGTACTGGATCGAATAGGTGCTCCCCATGGTCGGCCCGGAAAAGCGCTCGATCCGTTCGCCGCAGCCATACAGCAACGTCAGCAGCATCACCAGCAGGCTTGCGCGCATCGATCGACACCTCCCCGATCCCGGCGCGCCTCTTCGCGGCGCGCGGTATTTATCCGAAGTGCAGGCAGCACCTATCCAGAGAGTAAAGCTGCATTACCGGAAATGCTGGCGATTTGCCAAACGCCACGAACGCCTTGCCCGGGCCAGAGCCTGGGAGCGCATCACAGCCGTTGGCGGCGACGTTTCGCAGGCTGGCAATTTGCCTACCGTTCATCAGCAAATCTGATCAAAAACTGAACAAACCACCCATTCGGCGCTCTGAAACCCCGCGAGTGATCGAGTGTCCCCCCTCCCTATTCACTCAATGTCCCGGAAGCAAAAAACCATCATGTGCATCAGCGCATAGGGGTTTTTCATGTCCAAAAACTGGAGGACAGATAATGTCTAGCCATTCGTTGCAGAGCGTCGAGCGCATGCAGAACCCCGCCCGCGCCCAGCGTCAGCCGCAACAGAAACCCTTCTGGCGCCGCCTGCTTGCCATCGCCTCGCCCTCACAGCGCAGCTGGCGCGGAGGGATCAAGCTCAGGGGCTACAAGCAATTATCCAATGCCAATCCGATTGCCCCGGTGGCGGTCGGAACCATACAGCTGGCGATCCCGCTCGAGCGCGGGCGCCGCTGCGCCCAGCCTTGCGTGCAGCCGGGACAGCATGTGCGCAAGGGCGAGGTCATCGGTATCGGCGATGACAACACCGCCTGGGTGCATGCCAGCACCTCCGGCATCGTGGAACGGATTGGCCCCGCCTTCGCGGCCGACTCGGCCAAGCCGGTCTTGGCCGTCATCCTCAACGCAGACGGTCTGGATGAGTGGATCGAGCGTCCGGCGCCGGAGCTGCCGGAAACGCCCGAGGCGCTGGTCGAACGGGCATTGCGGATGGGCATAGTCGGCCTTGGCGGCGCGGGTTTCCCGACGGCCCTCAAGCTGTCCGGCGCCCAGGACCCCGATCTGCTGCTGATCAACGGTGCCGAATGCGAACCCTTCCTTACCTGCGATGACCGTCTCATGCGCGAACGTGCCGAGGCGCTGATCGAGGCCGCCGACTATCTCGCCACGCTGATGGGAATCACGCTGACCCGCTTCGGCATCGAAACCAACAAACCCGAGGCGATGGCCTCGCTGCGTGCCGCCGCTCGCCAGGCGCGCACCAGTATCGAGATATGTCCGCTGCCGGAGCGCTACCCGGCAGGGGGGCAGCCGTTGATGATCAAGAGTCTCAGTGGCCGCAACCTGGCGCCCGGGACCCTGCCCGCCGATATCGGCGTACTGGCGCTGAATGTCGCGACGCTCCATGCACTGGGACAGGCCGTCTTCCACGGCGAACCGCTGATATCGCGCGTGCTGACGCTGACCGGGACCTGCGAGCGCCCCGGGAATGTCGAGGTGCCGGTGGGCTATCCGGTCAGCGCACTGCGCGAAATTGCCGGCGCGGACCCCGAAGGCCAGTGGACCCAGGTCGGCGGACCGATGATGGGACTGTCGCTGCCGGACCCCACCGCCGTCATCAGCAAGACCAGCAGCTGCCTGATATTCGGCGCCGAGAACTACCTGCCGGCAGCGCAGCCCGCAGGCAGTTGCATCCGCTGCACGCGCTGCGTGGATGTCTGCCCGATGTCGCTCAGGCCGCTGGATCTCTACGCCGCCGCCGAACGCCACGACAAGGCCAGCCTGCAGAAACTGCGACTGGACGCCTGTATCGAATGCGGCAGCTGCAGCAGCACCTGTCCGAGCAATATCCCGCTGCGGGAACGCTTCCGCCAGAGCAAGACGGAGCTACGTGCATGAGCCTCATACGCAGTCCCATCCCGCACCGACTCCCCACGGTGATGCTGCTGGTCAGCCTGTGCCTCATGCCGGGAACCGCCCTGTACGCCTGGCAATTCGGCCCCGTGGTCTGGCTGCAGACCTTCTGGTGCGTGCTGTTCGCCCTGGGCTTCGAAGCCGGCCTGCTGCGCCTGCGCGGACGTAATGTCCGCGAGGGCCTGAGCGACCTGAGCTGGCTGGTGCTGGGCCTGATCCTGGCCCGGGCATTGCCGCTGCTGGTGCCGCTGTGGATGATCGCCCTGGCCAGTTTCGCCGCTCTCGCACTGTGCAAGCACGGCAGCGGAGGCCTTGGTCGCAACCGTCTCAACCCCGCCATGGTCGGCCTGGGGATCATCGCGATCTGCTTCTACCAGCAGTTGTACCCCGCGCCATCGGACCATGCCCCCTGGACCCTCGGCCTGGACGTCAAGGCGGTTCTTCTGCAACAGCTGCAACTGGCGCCACGCCTTGACCTCGATGCGTTCGCCGGCGCCACCCAGCTGGCTCAGGACCAGTTCACGCTGATCACCCCCAATCTGTCGGGGTACGGCTACATCGCCGGCGGCCTGATGCTGGCTGTCCTGCGGGTGATCCGAATCGAGATTCCGCTGGCGATGCTCGCAAGCACCGCATTGCTGTGCATGGCGGCCGGCCATAGCCTGCAGGAAAGCCTGTACAGCCTCAGTCTCGGTGGCTATCTCTTCACCGCCTTCTTCATCGCCACCGACCCGGTCACCAGTCCCGATACACGCGCCGGTCGCATCCTCTTCGGCGTGACCATTGGCGCGCTGACCGAATTGATTCGCGAATTCGGGCTTTATGCCGATGGTCTCTGCTTCGCCGTGCTGGCCGCCAACCTGCTGGTGCCGCAGATCGACCGGTTGGCACGGCGCATACAGCGCCCCTGGTACCTGCCAAGCGAACACCTGGGAT
Organism: Pseudomonas jinjuensis; assembly: GCF_900103845.1. Classification (GTDB taxonomy): domain Bacteria; phylum Pseudomonadota; class Gammaproteobacteria; order Pseudomonadales; family Pseudomonadaceae; genus Pseudomonas; species Pseudomonas jinjuensis. The sequence continues at coordinate 543,202 of NZ_FNIJ01000001.1, read as the reverse complement.
CGAGAGCGTGCGTAGCGCCGTAGCCGTGGAAAGCGACGGCCACCCTGCGCAGGAGAGCCCTTATCGTTCCCACGCTCCTGCGTGGGAACCATGAAACGCCGATGGGATGGCGGATAACGCTGCCGCGTTATACGCCCTACCCGGAAACTCCATCGAACCGCGTCTACAGGTCGGACACCGTAGGGTGGAAACCGCGAAGCGTTTTCCACCATCAACGCAGCGGCTCCTACAGGGTAACCGTTGCAGGGCAGGCGCAACCCGCCCGCCCTGCAACACCCTCAGCGCACGAACGCCTGGCTGGTGGTGATCGCCATGTCGCCGCCCGGCAGCTTGAGGCCGCCGATGCGCTTCATGCTGTCGGCATCGAAGATCGCCACGTCGTTCAGCGTGCCGGTCAGGTAGATCTTGTCGCCGGCCTTGTTGAACGAGATGCAGTAGTAGGAGTGATCCAGCGTCGCCGCTTCGATCAGCTTCTGCTCCTTGATGTCGTACTTGGCCAGGCGGTTGAGCACGCCGAACATCAGGTTCGGGTCCTTCGGCGAGCGCATGCCGCTGAAGTACACCTCGGTCAGCGGGCCGAAATCCACGGTCTCGGCCTTGCCGGTGGCGAGGTTCACGCTGAAGAAGCCGTACAGGTAGTCGGCGGTCGCCGGGTCCTGCCTCTCGTCCTTGAACTTCGCGGTGGTGTAGAGCAGCGAGAAGTCGCGGCGGTAGGTCTGCTGGTTCCACACGTAGAGCACGTCGGGCGCGGCGTAGTTCGGCCGGGTCCAGGTGCGGCTGCGAACAAGCACTTCGAACTTGCCGTTCTGCGGATCGACCTTGTAGATCTCCGGGCCGGCCACGTAGAGGCTGCCGTCGTCGCCGCTCTGCATGATGGTCAGCTGGCGCGGCGCCGGGAAGGTGCGGATCGGCTTGGCGTCCATCCCGCCGTCGGCCGGATAGACCTGCAGGCGCGGCTGCTGCACCTCGTAGTGCTCGCTGAGGATCAGCGTCGGGTTGGCGACCGCGTAGATCTCCTTGCCGTCATGGCTGACGGTCATGGAGAACATGGCGCGGGCGTTCTCCCCCGGTTTCTGCGCGATGGTGGCGTGGAACACCGGTTTGCAGTCGTCCAGCTGGATGCCGTAGATGTCCGCGTAGTGGTTGCTCAGCACGTAGACGATCTTGCGATCCGGCGACAGCTGGGTCATGCCCGGTCCGAAGGCGCCGGGAATGCTGCAGGTCTTGTAGAGCTTGTCGGTCTGCATGTCGATGACGTGCAGGTTGTTCGGGTAGTTGGTGGTGATCAGGTACTCGTGGCCGGTCTCGAGCGCCTTGTTCGTGTCGGCCATGGCGTTCAGCGAACAGGCGGCGAGCAGTGCGGCTGCGCCGGCGAATGCTTTTCTGGACATGCAGTTTTTCCTCTTGTTCTTCTGTCCGCTCATTTGTCGTCCGGGAATACGGTGCCGAGGTTTCGCCAGTTCTCCGCGGAGGCCTGGGCGTCCTTGTTCCAGTCGGGGTAGGTGCTCATCATGTCCGGCACCTGGGCCGGCCACCAGCAGGGGTCGGAGCAGCCGTAGAGGTCCGCCTCCATCGGCTGGCAGAGCGAGGAAACGCCGCCGAACACGTCGACTTCCCAGCCCGGGTCGGTGGTCGCCGCGCAGCCCGCGACCGAGTTCATCGCCACCACTTCCTCGATACGGTCCTCGGCGGCGGCCTGTTCCAGCTTCTGTGCCTTGTTGTTGATTGCCTTGAGATGTTTCATGTCAGTGCGCCTTCCGCGGAGTGATATGGCGGTCGATGAATCCCGGGTTGCTGGTCATGATCCGGCTGTAGACCTCGATGCCGAAATCGACCCAGTCCCGCATCAGTTCGCAGTAGTGGTAGGTGGGGTGCGCCGGATCGCCGTAGCGCGCGTAGCTTTCGTGGTAGCAGCCGCCCGAGCAGAGGTTGCGGATGCGGCAGCTGTTGCAGCCGGTGTCGGTGCGATCCAGGCGTTGCGAGAGGAAGTCGTTCAGCTCGGCCTGCTTCACCCCCTCGTGCACGTTGCCGAAGGTCGGCAGCGAGGAGCCGGTGAAGCGGTGGCAGAGGTTCAGCTCGCCCTTGTGGTCCACCGCCAGCATCTTCAGCCCGGCGCCGCACGGCAGGGCCTTCTTGTGCCCTTCGTGGATGTCGGTGATCAGCTGGTGCAGGTTGGAGAAGCCGATATTGCGGCCCTGCAGCGCCTCGTCGAGATAACGCCGGCCCAGCGCCTTCATGTTGGCGAAGACTTCCACCAGTTCCTCGCCGGTCAGGTTGTAGTCGGCCATGTCGCCGGACGTGACCGGGGCGAAACCGACTTCGGCGAAGCCCATCTCGTTGAACAGGTGGTTCCAGATCGTCTCGATGTCGGTGATGCCACGGGTCAGCGTCACCCGCGCACCCACCGGCCGGCTGTCGTAGCGCGACAACAGCATGTCGGCCTTGCGCCGCACCACGTCGTAGGTGCCCTGCCCGCCCACGGTGATGCGGTTGCGGTCGTGCACGGTCTTCGGCCCGTCGATGCTGACGGACAGGCCGAAGCGATGGGCGTTGAGCCAGTCGACGATCTCTTCGGTGAGCAGCGTGGCGTTGGTGGTCATGACGAACTCCACCTGCTTGCCCAGCTCGCCGAAACGCCGCTCGCAGTAGCCGACCATGTGCTCGATCAGCGGGCGGTTGGACAGCGGCTCGCCGCCGAAGAACACCACGGTGTAGCGGCTTTCGTCCGGCGATTCCTTGAGCAGCATTTCCACCGAGGCCTCGGCGGTCTCGGCGCCCATCTTCTTGCCGGCCGAGGGCTTGTCCAGGTCTTCCTTGTAGCAGTAGGTGCAGCTCAGGTTGCAGCCGGTGTTGACGTTCAGCACCACGGTGTTCAGCGCGGTGCGATCGACCTTTTTGATACCGATTTCCGGGGTCAGCGGCGAGCCGTCGCTGACCAGTTCCAGCGCGATCAGCTCGCGCAGGGTTTCTTCGATTTCATCGTTGGCGAAACGCCCGTCGAGGCGCTGCGCCAGCTCCTGCGGCGAGCAGGCATGCCCGCGCAGGGCGTCGATGATCCCGCCGGTGAGCTCGTCGCTGGCGAACAGCGACGAACTGGGGATGTGGAACAACAGGCGGTCGGCGTCGACCCGCACTTCGTGCAGGTTGCGTTCGACCAGATTCAAGATGGCGCCCATGGCGACCTCCCGTGAACTCTTGTGCTTGGCCTGCCGAGGCAGGCCCCGAGGTTCTGTCCGCTCCCGGGACTCTCTACCGAGAATCAGGGGATCGGCGGGTTGTTCCAGCGCTGCACGGTGACGATCATGTGGCCTTCGCCTTTCAGCGCCTTGCCGCCGGCGTCCACGGCGGCGATCACCTTCAGGTTGCCGGCGTTGTTGGTCATCATCTTGCGCGCCGGGTTCGGGCCGGCGTCGCCGGGCATGAACACGCCGGTGGCGGAATCCATCACGCCGGCGTACTTGACGTCCTCGTCTTCCTTCGCGCGGTCGTCCCAGGCTTCCACCGACCACTTGGCCGGGAATACGCCGATGCGGTACGGCTGGCCGTCGGCGCCCTTGCCCCAGGCCTCGGCGTCGAAGCGGCCCTGGACCTTCGGCGTCGAACCGCCGTTGCCGCCGATGCGGGCGATGGAGAATTCCGGCACCACCTTCACTTCGGCGATGTCGCGGTACACGGCGAGGGAGCCGCCCTTGAGCGAGCCGACGCTGACCTCGTGCACGCCGGCTGCGGCATCGGCGCCCGCCTTGACCTTGACGGTCACGCGCTCGGGGCTCTGCGACACCACCGAGACCACTTCGATGCCCTTGCCGAATTCCGGCTTGCCGGAGAGGCCGCTGCCGATCACGCTGACTTCGGCCTCCTCGCCGGCCTTCAGGTAGCCCGGCTGCACCGCCAGGACGCGGGCGGTGCCCTTCTGCACGGCGGCGAAGTCCAGGCCACGCTCGTCATGCTCCTTCTCGAACATGCGGCCCTTCAGTTCGCCCTTGCCGGCGGCGAACACCTGGCGCATGGCGACGCCGTCGATCTTCAGGTTGCCGCGCCATTCGTAGCCGCTGTAGAGCACCGCGGTGCCTTCGCCGTTGAACGGGCTGCCGTCGGCGTACTGGCCTTTCACGGTGACCTTGAAGTTGTCGCCGCCGCTGCTGGCGACCTCCATGCTGCCGGCCAGTTCACCCTTGCCCGGCATGTGGCCGGCGAAGCTCCACTGCCCGGCCAGGGATTCGGCCTTGGGCATGGACTTCTGCCAGTCGCTCCAGGCCTTGGCGTCCAGCGGGTAGCGCTTGGCCAGTTCCGGGACCATTTCCTTCTTCGCCAGTTCGAACCAGTCGCGGTCGCGGGACAGCGCCTGGTATTCGAGGGACGGCCAGCGGCCGAGATGGAAGTTGACCAGCTTCTCCCATTCCGCCGCCGGACGGCGCTGCAGGGCGACCCGCGCGCCGGAGTGGCAGCGGGCGCACATCTGCTCGAAGTTGGGATCGAATTCCTCGACGGTATTCAGCCGGCGCTCCAGCGCGTAGCGCACGCCGTCGGTCTCGCTCGGCGCCAGGCCCTGGCGGTCGGCGAGGAACTTGACCACCGCACGGCGATCCTCGTCGCTGATCTTCAGCCCGTACATGACCTGCATGCGCGCGACGCTCATCAGCCAGCCCTCGGGGGTCTTGCGCTGGTGGCTGATGCGGCTGAGGGAATTGTCGCCTTCGGGCGTGTGGCAAACCGCGCACTTGGCGTTGAGAATGGCCTGGCCATCCGTTGCTGCGTGTGCCGGCTGCAGTGCGGCACAGGCCATCATGGCCAGGGAACCGGCACTCAGGTAATGCCGAAGTCGTTTCGTCTTCAAGGTCAGGCCTCCACGGTATTGTTGTTAAAATCCGCGCCTTTCGGCAGGCAGGAGCACGTCCTTCCAAGGTAGTGCAGGTTGTGTGCCACAGCCCGGAAAAGTCGTCACAACCCGCATTCCGGCAGGCTTCGGCGCCCTCCTCCACGAGCGCACTCCGCCTCCCGGCGTCTAATTTCGCGATAGCTGTCTAACTCTGAGACACAGCGCCGGAGACTGCCTGGCGCCTGGGCGCGCTGGCCGTTCCCGGCAGCAGCAGGAGGCCGGCGAGCATCGCCAGCAGCCCGCTCCAGACCAGCGAAACCAGCGGATAGCGGCGAACCACGATGACGCCGTGCACCTCGGCATCGCCGCCGCTGGAACTCATCAGCCGGGGCGACGCCGGCACCCAGATCTGCAGGTCCTGGGACCAGCCGCGGACGATGAAGGGATGCAGCACGTAGCCCGGGTCGCCGGTGTAGCGCGCATAGCGGTAGTCGAGGATCTCGCAGAGCTGGCGGACCGGCCCCTGGTAGGCCGGCGGCAGCTTGCGGGCGTCCTGGAACAGGGCGTGGCCGCTGAGGATTTCGCCATCGCTGCGCAGCTCCACCCGGGCGACGGCGCGGTAGCCGGAGAAGTCCGCCTCGCTGCCGCCGGGCAGCACGCGCACCTGCATGTGCCCGCCGATCCGGTGCCACTGCTCGGGGCTCGCCGATGGCGGGATGTTGATCGGCAGATAGGTGTTCAGCGCCGTGGCGGCCAGCCCGCCCACCAGCGCGACCACCGCGCCGCCGTGGATCAGCGCGAGGCTGCCGCTGTGGCGCAGGACGCCGAGCCGGCGGCTGCGCCAGACACCCAGCGCCGCCCAGGTGAAACAGGCGCCGAGCAGGAAGGCTCCGGCGAGCAGCGCCGCATCCAGCCAGGGCAGCACGGCGACGATGCTCTGCGAGAGGATGCCCTCGCCGTTGTAGCGCGGCGTCAGCCAGCCGCCGCGCCAGGCGGTGAAGCCGACCCAGAGCGTCATCGCCAGGGTGACGGCGGCGGCGATGCGCTGCCTCAGGCAGCGGCGCAGGAAGGCATAGCCGCCGACCAGCCCGAGCAGCGCGAACAGCGGCATCAGCCATTTGCCCAGCGCGTGGCCGTCGACGTCCCACTGCGCGAAGGCGCTGCGCAGCCCCGCCAGTTCCTGCGCGCTGGCCCAGGTCATCAGCGTCTCGAAGAACGGCTTCAGTTCGGTGGACTTCTCCGCGCCCAGCCACTGGCTCAGGTGCGCCTTGAGCAGCTCGCCGACGGCCAGCAGCGCGGCGCCGCAGAACAGCCAGATCGCCAGGTCGAGGGTCCACTCGGCCACCGAGCGACGCGCCTTGGCGACCGGCGCGGTGCGGCGCGCGAACGCCCTCGCCGCATACCACAGCAGCAGCGCGAGCATCGCGCCGGCCAGGGCCAGGTGGCTCATCCAGGACGTGGTGCCGATGTAGCGATGGGAGCTGGCCAGCACCTCGCTGCGGGTCACCGACATGGCGACGCAGGCGCAGGCCGCGGCCAGCAGGCTGAGGATCGGCAGCAGCCGCCGGTTCGCCCCCGTCGGCCGCCAGCGCCGGGCGCCGTGGAGGATCGCGCCGAGCAGCGCCCAGACGGAGAAAGCGGAGGTCTGTACCGGGTCCCAGTGCCAGAGCTGGCCGAAGGTGAAGTCCTCCAGCGCCCAGGCCATGCCCGCGCCGATACCCGCGCTGAGCACCAGCCAGGCGCGCCGGCTGTAGCCGGGGGCGAGCGTTCCATAGGCCGGGCTGCCATCGTCCAGCGCGGCGAGGGCCGCACCGGCGGGCGCGATGGCCCAGGCGTAGGCGGCGAGGATCAGCGGCGCGTGGAAGGCCATCCAGATGGTCTGCAGGTGCGCGTTCATGCCCTGGCTCGCCTGCGCCGCCAGCCACTCCGGCGGCGTGACGGCGAACGGTCCGAGCCAGGCGGCGGTGGCCGCGTACCAGGCGGCGACCAGCGCCATGCCGCGCCCGGCCCACCCCGGCAGCGGCGCGTTGCCGATGGCGATGCCCATGCAGAAGGTCGCCAGCAGCAGCACCGTGCCCTCGTCCCCGCCCCACAGGTTGGACATCTTCAGGTAGGCGGGCAGCGCGGAGCTGCTGTAGAGCCAGACATAGCGCAGCTGGAAGTGGTCGGCGAGCAGGTGCAGCACCAGCGCCAGGCAGGCGCCGTACAGGCCGCCAAGGGCGACGCGCCAGACCATCGACCGAACGGACGGCCGCAGCGCGCCCAGCGCGATCAGTCCGGCAACCACCCAGAGCGCCGCATTCCCCGCCTGCGGCAGGAACCACAGCAGCAGGATGGCCGCGACAGCGGCAGACAGGCCGGGGGCGAGCCCGGACAATCGAATCCTCTTCAACACAGGCCTCCATGGACAAGTTCCCCTCTCGCCCGACGCTGGCGAAAGCGGTTCTTCCCGGCCCTACATATTGTGTGCCATCACGAAGAAAGCCTTTTGCATCAACCTGTTGTCCGATTCGCCAGGATTTCCGCATGCCCCACGGGCGTTTCATTTCGCGACAACCGTGACAGTTTGAAACGGCCCGCAAGCGAAACGGCGGCGAACTTCAGCCATCCGGCAAAATCATGCTGGCAAGTGGATATCTACGAAAGCGCGTTTATTCTTCTCCTGGCCTTCAGGGTCTGTTGACGTTTCGTTCCGGAACAAAACGTCAACAGACCCTGGTGGGCTCATCTGCAATTCAGGTGGAACGCATGAACTTTCCACCTGGTCTCACGCTTACCGAAATCCGTAGTCGAAATTCGTTCACGGGCCGGGTGTGAAGGTGTTTCTGCGTGCTCCGGCCTATCAAAACAACAAGACGGAGAAGACAGATGGCGGAACTCGACAGCTTGAACGAGGGCACGGCCCCCAACCGCGGGATCACCAGGGAAGAGCGCAAGGTGATCTTCGCCTCCTCCCTGGGCACGGTCTTCGAATGGTATGACTTCTATCTCTACGGCTCGCTCGCCGCGATCATCGCGAAGCACTTCTTCGCCGGCGTCAACGAGACCACTTCCTTCATCTTCGCCCTGCTCGCCTTCGCCGCGGGCTTCGCCGTGCGGCCGTTCGGCGCCATCGTGTTCGGCCGGCTCGGCGACATGATCGGCCGCAAGTACACCTTCCTCATCACTATCATCATCATGGGCGTGTCCACCGCGGTGGTCGGCCTGCTGCCCGGCTACGCCAGCATCGGGGTGGCGGCGCCGATCATCCTGATCAGCCTGCGCCTGCTGCAGGGCCTGGCGCTCGGCGGCGAGTACGGCGGCGCGGCGACCTACGTCGCGGAACATGCGCCCAAGGGCAGGCGCGGCTTCTTCACCTCGTGGATCCAGACCACCGCGACCCTCGGCCTGTTCATGTCGCTGCTGGTGATCCTGGCCTGCCGCTCCGCGCTGGGCACCGAAGCCTTCGAGGCCTGGGGCTGGCGGATTCCGTTCCTGCTCTCGGTGCTGCTGCTGGCGATCTCGGTGTACATCCGCCTGCAACTCAGCGAGTCGCCGGTGTTCCGCCGCATGAAGGCCGAGGGCAAGCAATCCAAGGCGCCGCTGACCGAGTCCTTCGCGCGCTGGGACAACCTCAAGGTGGTGATCATGTCGCTGCTCGGCGGCACCGCCGGCCAGGCGGTGGTCTGGTACACCGGGCAGTTCTACGCGCTGTTCTTCCTGCTGCAGACGCTGAAGATCGAGGCGCAGACGGCCAACCTGCTGATCGCCGGTTCGCTGCTGCTCGGCACACCGTTCTTCATCTTCTTCGGCAGCCTGTCGGACCGCATCGGCCGCAAGAAGATCGTCATGGCCGGCTGCATCCTGGCGGCGCTGACCTACTTCCCGATCTTCCATGCGCTGACCCAGTACGGTAACCCGGACGTATTCGCCGCCCAGGAGAAGAACCCGGTGACCGTGGTCGCCGATCCGGCCCGCTGCGCCTTCCAGTTCGACCCGGTGGGCAAGGCCAGATTCACCAGCTCATGCGACATCGCCAAGAGCCTGCTGGCGAAGAAGGCGATCCCCTACGAGAACGAGAAGGCCGAAACGGGCGCCGTCGCCCAGATCAAAATCGGCGACAGGGTGATCCAGGGCTTCGAAGGCACCGGCATGGCGGCCGCGGACTTCAAGGTCCAGTCCGAAGCCTTCACCGCCGAGATGAGCGCCGCCCTGAAGGAGGCCGGTTATCCGGAGAAGGCCGACCCGGCCAAGACCAACTACATCGCCGTGCTGTTGCTGCTGACCATCCTGGTGATCTACGTGACCATGGTCTACGGCCCCATCGCCGCCTGGCTGGTCGAGCTGTTCCCGGCGCGCATCCGCTACACCTCGATGTCGCTGCCGTACCACATCGGCAACGGCTGGTTCGGCGGCTTCCTGCCGACCGTGGCCTTCGCCATGGTGGCCGCCACCGGCAACATCTACTACGGCCTCTGGTACCCCATCGTGGTCGCGGTGATGACGGCGATCCTCGGCACGCTGTTCCTGCCGGAGACCAAGGATCGGGAAATCCACCATCAGGCGTAGGCCGGACACCGCCTTGCCGCGCGCAACCGAACAGCCCGGGTTACCCCCGGGCTGTTCCTTTTGAACGTCTCAAGCCTGTCGCAAACTGCGACAACCGTCCTCCTCCGGCCTCCCTCCATTCCGTGATAAACCAATATAAATCAATAACTTGATCTGATTGGCACAACGGTTGCGATAGCTGCTCGGACAACTCAACAAGAGGCATTCGAGATGCTCGCTTCACTGCCCATCAAGCCCGAATCCCGCGCCTTCCTGCAGCGTGCCCCGAAAATGCTGATCGGCGCCGAATGGACGTCCTCCAGCGACGGCGCGCTGATGGACCTGCGCAACCCCGCCACCGGCGAACTGCTCTGCCAGGTTCCCGCCGCCACCCCCGCCGACGTCGACCGCGCGGTAAAGGCCGCCCGCCAGGCCTTCGACGACTCCGCCTGGAGCCGCACCCGCCCGCGCGAACGGCAGAACCTGCTGTGGAAGCTGGCCGACCTCATGGAACGCGACGCCGACCTGCTGGCCGAACTGGAGTGCCTGAACAACGGCAAGAGCGCCGCCGTGGCGCGGGTGATGGACGTCCAGCTGGGCATCGACTTCCTGCGCTACATGGCCGGCTGGGCGACCAAGATCGAAGGCACCACCACCGACGTATCGCTGCCGCTGATGCCGGACGGCGACTTCCACAGCTTCATCCGCCGCGAGGCGGTGGGCGTGGTCGGCGCCATCGTCGCCTGGAACTTCCCGCTGCTGCTGGCCTGCTGGAAACTCGGCCCGGCGCTGGCCACCGGCTGCAGCGTGGTGCTCAAGCCGGCCGACGAAACCCCGCTGACCGCGCTGAAACTCGCCGAACTGGTGCTGGAGGCCGGCTACCCGGCCGGCGTGTTCAACGTCGTCACCGGCACCGGCATCACCGCCGGCTCCGCCCTCTCCCACCACCCGCTGGTGGACAAGCTGACCTTCACCGGCTCCACCGCCGTCGGCAAGGAAATCGGCAAGGCGGCGATGGACTCCATGACCCGCGTGACCCTGGAACTGGGCGGCAAGTCACCGACCATCGTGATGGCCGACGCCGACCTGAACGTCGCCGCCGCCGGCGCCGCCCAGGCGATCTTCTTCAACCAGGGCCAGGTGTGCTGCGCCGGCTCGCGCCTGTACGTGCAGCGCAAGCACTTCGACAACGTGGTGGCGGACATCGCCGGCATCGCCAACGGCATGAAGCTCGGCAACGGCCTCGACCCGAGCATCGACATGGGTCCGCTGATCTCGGCAAAGCAGCAGAAGCGCGTGTTCGACTACATCGAACTGGGCCGCGAGAAAGGCGCCACCATCGCCTGCGGCGGCGAGCAGTTCGGCCCGGGCTATTTCGTCCGGCCGACGGTGATCGTCGACGTCGACCAGCAGAACCCGCTGGTGCAGGAGGAGATCTTCGGCCCGGTGCTGGTGGCGCTGCCCTTCGACGACATCGACGACGCCGTGCGCATGGCCAACGACAGCCCCTATGGCCTCGGCGCGAGCATCTGGTCCAACGACCTCGCGGCGGTGCACCGGATGATCCCGCGGATCAAGTCCGGCTCGGTCTGGGTCAACTGCCACAGCGCCCTCGACCCGGCCCTGCCCTTCGGCGGCTACAAACTCTCCGGCCTCGGCCGCGAGATGGGCGCGGCGGCGATCGAGCACTACACCGAGCTGAAGTCGGTGCTGATCAGGCTCTGACCAGAGATATCCCCTGGCCCAAGTGGCACCCCCTGCCGTGGGAGCGGCGGGGGATTTTTTGTTTGGAGGACGTGAAAGCACGATTCCCGCCACACCGCCCCTATAGGAGCGGGCCATGCCCGCGACATCGCGGTCGGTCGTGGGCATGGCCCACTCCTACAAAAAGCACTATCCGGCCACTCCGGCACTGAAGGAAAACCGGATCGCCAGCAAGCTGGCTCCTACAGGTCCGCTGTCAACCGGGCCATGTCTGCGAACGCGGGGGTCCGATAAACCTGTAGGAGCGGGCCATGCCCGCGACATCGCGGTCGGTCGTGGGCATGGCCCACTCCTACAAAAAGCACTATCCGGCCACGCCGGCGCTGAAGGAAAACCGGATCGCCAGCAAGCTGGCTCCTACAGGTCCGCTGTCAACCGGGCCATGTCTGCGAACGCAGGGGAAATCCTGTAGGAGCGGGCCATGCCCGCGACCCGTCGCGCCAGGTGCGCTCCTACAAAGGAGCACCGCATCGCTCCCCGCCCCTCGTATCCCGACGAACGGCAATCCGTTCTGTTTAATAAACACCATCTGTAAAAAATAACTTACCGAATCGACCACATACCGCCCTTCACACACCAGAAATCAGCCATTTACGAAAATTCACAGAACGCGCCCGTCCGTTTTTTTGCTCATCCCTGCCGTAATTCGTTTGACATATTTGACGTCTTTGGCAAACTCCCGGCTCGTTGTAGTAAGTGGTTACGCTTTCCCGCGTGCTGGCATGCCAGCGCACACCCGCCGTCCCGCTTGCGACACACCAACAAAAACAACTCAGTAGTCGCGGCGCCCCCTGCCCGAGCCACGCTCGGCGGAGCGGTGTCGGACGAGCCTACGGAAAGTACAAATGCTGATCTGGTTTGTAGCGGTATACCTGCTGGTCACCGTCGGTGTCGGCTTCTACGCCTCCACGCGTGTGCACAATTCCAAGGATTTCGCGGCCGGCGGCCGCAGCATGTCCTTCCCCCTGGTCGCGGCGATGGTGTTCGCCACCTGGTTCGGTTCCGAAGCCGTGCTGGGGATTCCCGCCACCTTCATCGAAGAAGGCTTCGCCGGGATCATCGAGGACCCGTTCGGCTCCTTCGGCTGCCTGATGCTGGTGGGCCTGGTGTTCGCCCGCCCGCTGTACCGCATGAACCTGCTGACCATCGGCGACTTCTTCCGCAAGCGCTACGGCGCGAACGTGGAGATGATCACCAGCATCGTGATCATCCTTTCCTACCTCGGCTGGATCGCCGCCCAGCTCACCGCGCTCGGCGTGGTGTTCAACGTGCTTTCCGACGGCGCCATCAGCACCACCCAGGGCATGCTGATCGGCACCGTGATCGTCCTGCTCTACACCCTGTTCGGCGGCATGTGGTCGGTGGCGCTGACCGACTTCATGCAGATGCTCATCATCGTCGCCGGCCTGGTCTACCTGACCTGGCTGATCGGCGACATGGCCGGCGGCCCCGAGGCGGTCATCAGCCATGCCGCCAGCGAAGGCAAGTTCAGCTTCATGCACAGCTTCGAGCCGAAGGACATCGTCGCCTTCATCGGCGCCGCGGTGACCATGATGTTCGGCTCCATCCCGCAGCAGGACGTGTACGCCCGGGTGATGTCGGCGAAGACCGAGAACATCGCCGCCCGCGCCTCCATGGCCGGCGCCTGCTTCTACCTGAGCTTCTGCATGCTGCCGATCTTCCTCACCTACGCCGCCTCGATGATCGACCCGGAGATGGTCAAGCGCTGGCTGGCCGAGGACGCGCAGATGATCCTGCCGCACCTGATCATGGAGCGCACCCCGCTGTTCGCCCAGATCATGTTCTTCGGCGCCCTGCTCTCGGCGATCATGTCCACCGCTTCCGGCACCCTGCTGGCGCCGTCGGTGACCTTCACCGAGAACGTGCTCAAGCGCTTCCTGCCGGACATGGACGACAAGCAGTTCCTCCTGGCCATGCGCATCACCATCGTGGTCTGCGCCATCGCCACCTGCACCTTCGCGCTGTTCTCGGATGCAAGCATCTACGAGATGGTCGGCAACGCCTACAAGGTGACCCTGGTCGCCGCCGTGGTGCCGCTGTTCTTCGGCCTGTTCTGGAAGCGCGCCACCACCCAGGGCGCCATGCTGGCGATGGCCTTCGGCATGATTTCCTGGCTGTCGCTGGAATACAGCTACAGCGAGGACGCCTTCTGGCCGCCGCAACTGGCCGGCCTGCTGTTCAGCGCCCTAGGCATGATCGCCGGCTCGCTGCTGCCGCAGATGATGCGCTCGGCCGGCCAGAGCCGCGACAAGCTGACCGCCGAAGCGGCAGCCGCGTAACCGTCCCGCCGGCTTCGCCTTTCCCGCTCCGGGAAAGGCGAAGCTGGAAAATCGACGCAACTGTCAATTTCCTGACTAACCGAATTCCTGCGTACCCATTCGTCGGATATTCGATTCGCCCGCGTTACACCCGCCTCCCTTCCCCTCCCTGCCAACTGCTTGATTTGAAAGCTTCGCCGCGCGGTCCTGGACGTTCGTCCTTCCGCCACCGGCCGTTACCCTGGCGAAACAGCACTCCGGCCTGTCCTAGACTCAGTCAAATTACTGGCAATGGAGGCCGCCAGCATGCGCAAGTTATTGATAGCGGTTCCTATTTTCGCTCTCGCAGCTGGCATGATGGGCCTCTGGGCCCGTCCGGACCCTGTCCCCGTACGAGTCGCCGAAGTCGGCAGCGGGCCGGTGGAAACCCTGGTCGCCAATACCCGCGCCGGAACTGTGAAGGCCTGCCGGCGTTCGCGTCTTTCCTTCAAGATCGGCGGCCAGGTCAGCGACCTGCCGATCCAGGCGGGACAGCGGGTGAAGGCCGGCGACGTGCTGATGCGCCTGCGCCAGGACGACCTCCAGGCCCGCGCCGACGAGGCGCAGGCGCGGCTCGACGGCCAGCGCAACCGCCGCGAGCAGAGCTGCCGGCAGGCCCAGCGCGACGGCCGCGACCTGCAGCGGCTGCAGCACCTCGCCGAGCGCAAGCTGGCCTCCGTGGACCTGCTCGACCAGAGCGCCACCCGCGCCAGCCTGTCGCGCCTGCAGTGCGAAGGTTCGGCAGCGCTCATCCGCGAAGCCGAGGCCAGCCTCGACCTGCAGCTTTCCCTGCTCGACCAGGCCACCCTCCGCGCGCCCTTCGCCGGAGTGGTGGCGGAAATCAACGGCGAACCGGGCGAAGTGGTCACCCCCTCGCCGCCGGGCATACCGACGCCACCGGCGGTGGACCTGATCGACGACCAGTGCCTGTACGTCGAGGCGCCGATCGACGAGGTGGACGCCGCCCGCGTGCGTCCCGGCATGCCGGTGCGGATCACCCTGGACGCCCTCGGCGAGCGCGTCTTTGAGGGCGAGGTCCGGCGCATCGCGCCCTTCGTCCGCGAACTGGAGAAGCAGGCGCGCACCGTCGACGTCGAGGTCCGTTTCGCCCGGGTGCCGGGGGACGTGATCCTGCTCACCGGCTACAGCGCCGACGTGGAGATCCTCCTGCAACAGCGGCCGCGCACCCTGCGCGTGCCCACCGAAAGCGTGTTCGACGACGGCCGCGTGCTGCGCCTCGACCCCAGCGGCCACCTGAGCGAACAGACGGTCGAGATCGGCCTGAGCAACTGGCGCTGGAGCGAAGTCACCGCGGGCCTGGACAGCGGCGACAGGGTGATCGTCGGCCAGGACCGCGAAGGCCTGAAGGATGGAACCCTGGTGACCGCCATCGACGGTCGGGAGACTCAACGATGATCCACCTGCAGCAGATCAGCCGCACCTTCCGCCTCGGCGAACAGCAGGTGTGCGGCCTGGATGCCATCGACCTTGACGTGGCCGCCGGCGAGTACCTGGCCATCACCGGGGCGTCCGGCTCGGGCAAGTCGACCCTGCTGAACATCCTCGGCCTGCTGGATGCGCCCGATGCCGGCGAATTCTGGCTGGGCGGCGAAGCCACCGCCGGGCTCGACGAAACCCGCCGCGCCGCGCTGCGCAGCGAACGCATCGGCTTCGTGTTCCAGGCTTTCCACCTGGTCCCGCGCCTCACCGCCCTGGACAACATCGAGCTGCCCATGCTGCTGGCCGGCGTGCCGCCCGCCGAACGCCACCGGCGCAGCCTGCCGCTGGCCGAGCGCCTGGGCCTGCAGCGGCACCTGCAGCACCATCCCGGGGAGCTTTCCGGCGGCCAGCGCCAGCGGGTGGCGATCGCCCGGGCGGTGAGCATGCGTCCGCGCCTGCTGCTGGCGGACGAACCGACCGGCAACCTCGACAGCCAGTCGGGCAACGAAGTCATGGGCCTGCTGGAAGAACTCAACCGCGAGGGCCTGACCCTGATCCTGGTCACCCACGACCTCCAGCACGCCGCCCGCGCCCACCGCCGCCTGCAGATGTGCGACGGACGCATTCTCGAAGAGAGCTGGGCGGGAGCCGCCTGATGCGCGGCGAGGATGTCTGCCGGCTGTGCCTGGTCACGCTGCGCAGCCACCGCACGCGCAGCGCCATGCTGCTGCTGGCGATCGCCGTCGGCGTGTTCGCGGTGACCCTGCTCACCGGGCTTGGCGAGGGCGCGCGCGCCTATGTGCTCGGCGAGTTGGGCCTGCTCGGGCGCAACGTGCTGATCGTCCTGCCCGGACGCAACGAGACCACCGGCGGCATGCCGCCCATCAGCGGCACGGCGGCGCGCGACCTCACCCGCGCCGACGCCGCCGCACTGGCCCGCCTGCCCGGCGTGCGCCACGTGGCGCCGGTGCATGCCGGCAACATGGAGGTCAGCCACGGCAAGCTGCGCCGCGAGGCGCTGACGGTGGGCACCACCGCCGCCTTCTTCGCCATTCGCAAGCTGCAGCTGGCCCAGGGCCACGCGCTGCCGGAACGCGACAGCGGCCGGGTCAGGGACGTCTGCGTGCTCGGCGCCCGCCTGCGCGCCGAACTGTTCGGCAGCCGCCCCGCCCTCGGCCAGTGGCTGCGGGCCGGCGACCGGCGCCTGCGGGTGGTCGGCATCCTCGCCCCTTCCGGCGAATCGCTGGGCATGGACATCGACCAGGCGCTGCTGATCCCGGTGGCCAGCGCCGAGGCGCTGTTCAACCGCAGCGGCCTGCTGCGGGCGTTCGTCGAGACGAGCGGCCCGGCCCGGCTGGAGAGCGCCCGGGAAGGAATCCGCGCGCTGCTGGCGGACCGTCACCAGGGCGACGAGGACTTCACCCTGGTCAGCCAGGATTCGCTGCTCGCCGGCTTTGACAGCATCCTCTCCGCGCTGACCCTGGCCCTCGCGGCGATCGCCGCCATCAGCCTGCTGGTGGCCGGCCTGCTGATCATGAACGTGACCTGGATCGCGGTGATGCAGCGCAGCGCGGAAATCGGCCTGCTCAAGGCCATCGGCGCAAGCGCCACGCATATCCGCGCGCTGTTCCTCGGCGAAGCCGCCCTGCTCGCCCTGCTCGGCGCCGGCGGCGGCCTGGCGCTGGGCGAGTGCCTGCTGTGGCTGGGCCGGATCGCCAGCGACCTGCCGCTGTACAGCCCCTGGTGGGCGCGCCTTGGCGCCCCGGCCCTGGCGCTGGCCGCCGCCCTGCTGTTCGCCTGGCTGCCGGCGGCGCATGCCGCGCGGCTGGCGCCGGTGCAGTCGCTGCGCCCGGCGCGGAGCGGCTGATGCGCTGGGGCGACGGCATGCGCCTGTGCGGCCTGGCGCTGCTCGAACGGCCGCTGCGCAGCCTGCTCTCGCTGCTCGGCGTGGCCATCGGCATCGCCACGGTGGTGGTGCTCGGCGCCATCGGCGAGGGCCTGCGCGTCCGCGTGCTGGAAGGCTTCTCGCAGTTCGGTACGCGGGTCGTCACCATACGTCCCGGCAAGACCCAGACCGGCGGGCTCGGCGGCCTGCTCGCCAGCACGCGCCCGCTGAGCATCGCCGACGCCGAGTCGCTGCGCCGCCTGCCCCATGTGCAGGCCGTGCTGCCGATCATCCACGGCAACGGCGACATCGAGGCGCCCGGCCATGCCCGGCGCGTCGACATCTACGGCACCGGCGCGGACCTGGTGGTGGCCTGGCAGGTGCGCATGGCGCTGGGCGAATTCCTCCCGCCGGCCCGCGACGGCCGCTCGCCGCCCAACGTGGTCCTCGGCCATCGCCTCAGCCGGGAGCTGTTCGGCACGGCCAATCCGCTGGGGCGGCGGGTGCGGGTCGACGGCATGCGCTTCCGCGTCATCGGCGTACTGGGGAGGAAGGGCAACCTGCTCGGCTTCGACCTCGACGACATCGCCTACATCCCGGTGGACTGGGCCGAGCAGATGTTCAACCGCGAGGGGCTGGTCAAGGCGCAGGTGCTGTTCGACGAGGACATCCAGGCGCCGGCGTTCGTCGAACAGGTGCGCCAGGCGCTGCTGGAGCGGCATGGCCAGGAGGATTTCAGCCTGACCGCGCAGAACGTCCTGCTGAGCAGCCTGAACCGCATGCTCGCGGCGCTGACCCTGGGTGTCGCGACGCTGGGCGGCATCTCCCTGCTGGTGGGCGCGGTGGGCATCCTGACCATCATGGCCACGGCGGTCAGCGAACGCACCGCGGAAATCGGCCTGCTGCGCTCGCTGGGCGGTTCGCCCGGGCAGGTGCTCGGGCTGTTCCTCGGCGAGGCGACGCTGCTGTCCCTGGCCGGCGGCCTGCTCGGCGTGACCCTCAGCGCCCTCCTGCTGGTCGGCCTGCACCTGGCGCTGCCGGCCCTTCCCCTCGCCTTCCGCCCGGCGCTGGCACTGGCCGCCCTGATCCTCGCCGCACTGGTCGGCATTCTCGCGGGCCTCGCCCCGGCACGCCGGGCCGCGCGGTTGCAACCAATGGATGCGTTGCGCTGCGAATGAACAGCGGCACGCCGCTCAGTAGGACTTCGGCAGGCCAAGGACCTTCTCGGCGATGAAGCAGAGGATCATCTCGCGGCTGACCGGGGCGATGCGCGGGATCAGCGCTTCGCGCAGGTAGCGCTCGACGTGGTACTCCTTCGCATAGCCGTAGCCGCCGTGGGTCATCACCGCGGTCTCGCAGGCGTTGAAGCCGGCTTCGGCGGCCAGGTACTTGGCGGCATTCGCCTCGGTGCCGCACTCCTCGTCGCGGTCGAACCTGGCGGCGGCGTGGAAGGTCATCAGGTTGGCCGCTTCCAGCTCCATCCAGCATTTCGCCAGCGGGTGCTGGATCGCCTGGTTCTTGCCGATCGGACGGTCGAACACCTCGCGCTCCAGCGCGTACTGGCTGGCGCGGGCCAGGGCGGCGCGGCCCAGGCCGACGGCCTCGCCGGCGATCAGGATGCGCTCGGCGTTCATGCCATGGAGGATGTACCTGAAGCCCTGGTCCTCCTCGCCGATGCGGTCCGCCACCGGCACGCGCAGGCCGTCGATGAACACCTGGTTGGTGTCGATCGCCTTGCGGCCCATCTTGTCGATCTCGCACACCTCGATGCAGCTGCGGTCGAAGTCGGTGTAGAACAGGCTGAGACCTTCGGTCCTGTTCTTCACCTCCTCCAGCGGCGTGGTGCGCGCCAGGATCAGCATCTTCTCGGCGACGCCGGCGGTGGAGATGAAGGTCTTCACGCCGCTCAGCACGTAATGATCGCCGTCGCGCACCGCGCGGGTCTTCAGGCGGGTGGTATCGAGTCCGGTGTCCGGTTCGGTGACGGCGAAGCAGGTGCGCTCCCGGCCGGCGATCAGCGGCGGCAGCATGCGCTGCTTCTGTTCCTCGCTGCCGAACACCACCACCGGATTCAGGCCGAAGATGTTCATGTGCACCGCCGAGGCGCCGCTCATGCCGGCGCCGGACTCGGCGATGGCCTGCATCATCACCGTCGCCTCGGTGATGCCCAGGCCCGAGCCGCCGTAGGCCTGCGGGATGCAGATGCCCAGCCAGCCGTCCTGGGCCAGGGCCTGGTGGAGCTCGACGGGGAAGCCGCCGACCCTGTCCTTCTCCAGCCAGTAGTCGGCAGCGAAGCGTTCGCAGATCTTCAGGATCGCCTCGCGGATCTCTCCATGCCCCGGCGTCAGGTTGGCTGAGAGGGAAAGGAGTTGGCTCATGCTGATGTCTTCCGTTGCCTGGATGGCTACGCATCCGGGAATCCGGAGGTTCGCCGCGTATGGAAGAATCCTTTCATGGTGGGTCGGCGAAGGGAGCTACCCTCGGTGGGTGGCTGCTGCAGGGACCGGAACGCCACGAACCGATCGTTCCCCCGCTCCCGCGTGGGAACCATGAACCCGCCTCCGCGGCGGTCACAATTCCGTCACACTCACCTGCCAGAAAGGGAGCCATTCCTGCCAGTCCAGAGGTAGTACCCATGGCCGATAAACTGAAGGTCCTGTTCGTCTGCATCGCCAACGACGCGCGCTCGCCGATGGCCGAAGCGCTGCTGCGGCACACCGATGACCAGCATTTCGAGGCATACAGCGCCGGGGTGCAGCCCACCGCGGTCGACCCGCGCGCCATCGACGTTCTGGAGCATGCCGGCATCCCGGTGGAAGGCCTGCGCAGCAAGTCGCTGGACGAGTTCAGCGGGCAGCATTTCGACTACCTCATCGATCTCTGCGACAAGTCCTCCAGCGAGGAACAGCTGCTGCCCGGCTCGGCGGAAGTGCTGGTGTGGAATTTCGCCGACCCGGCCGCCAGCACGCAGCCCGAGGCGTTCCGCCACGCCATGCAGGAAATCCACGAGCGGGTGAAGATGTTCGTCATGGTCAAGACTCGCGACCATGCGCAAACGAAAACGCCGGGCCAGGGCCCGGCGTGATCCTCATCGCGAGTCTCAGCCCGCGGTCGCCGCTCCGGCGGCAGCCGGCGCTGCGCTGCGCTGCCGCGACAGCAGGTGCGCCTTGACCAGCAGCCACGGCATCAGCAGGGTGATGAACAGTCCCATCGACAGCCCGCGCAGCGCCTGCCAGTACATGGGCTCCAGCGGCAGCTGCGCGCCGACCTGCTTGAGCGCCTTCTGGAACAGCAGGAAGGCGATGCTGCCGATCACCGCGGCCAGCACCCGGCGCCAGGCCGGTACCGCGACGCCGAAATCGGTGATTTGCCGCTCGATGCGCAGCCCCACCCCGGAACCGACCAGCAGGCCGATGAACAGCGGCACGTAGTCCGGCGCCTGGGCATTCGGCCAGAAGATCATGCTGACCACGCCGGCCGCCACCGCCAGGCCCAGCGGCAGGACCACGCTGGTCCTGTTCCAGAACGCCCAGTCCTTCACTTGGGCGAAGACCAGCAGGGTCGCGCCACCCAGCGCGGAACCGACCAGCACGTCCTCGACGTCGTGGGCGCCGAGGTACAGGCGGCTGAGGATCACGCCCAGGCAGATCAGCGAGCAGAGCACCCAGACCCACATGCGGCGCACTTCATAGGCCAGCCACAGCCACATCACCACCGCCATCTGCGAGTGGCCGCTGGGCAGGCCGTAGCTTTCGCCGACGCGGTCGTCGAGGCGGAATTCCAGCGGCGGGCGCGGGTCCTGGAAGTAGTCCTTGAACAGGGCGTTGAGCCAGGCGGAGACGGCGATCAGCACCAGCAGGCGGAAGAAGGTGCCCTTGTTCCAGGCCCAGAAACCGAGGGGAATGGCCAGCAGCAGGAAGGTGCCGTAGCCGAGCCAGGTGAAAGCGTTGGCGACATGGGTGAGCTCTGGCGAGCGCAACGGCAGCACCCAATCCAGGCCGTGCAGAAGTTCGTACATGACGAGTCCCTTTGCTTGTTGTTTTTCGTGGGCTCGCACTAATACTGCAGGCGCGCCGGCACTCACAACGGCGCGATACGCCTGGTGCTGGCTTTTGGCGCAAATGTCGTCGCTGGCACGCAAAAGCGGACGGCCCGGACATTTCTGTCCGGGCCGTCGCCATCAGCAGGGCGGCCTCGCAGGTGAAACCAAAACCGTCATGTCCTGGCTCCACCTGCGTGGCCGAACTCGGGGGATCAGTCGCGCACCAGCGCCATAGCCACGCCCTGACCGCCGCCGATGCACAGGGTCGCCAGGCCCTTTTTCGCATCGCGGCGAATCATTTCGTGCAGCAGGGAGACCAGCACGCGGCAGCCGGAGGCGCCGATCGGATGGCCGAGGGCGATGGCGCCGCCGTTGACGTTCACCTTCGCAGCGTCCCAGCCGAGCTCCTTGCCCACCGACAGGGCCTGGGCGGCGAAGGCTTCGTTGGCTTCGATCAGGTCGAGGTCATCCAGCGACCAGCCGGCCTTTTCCAGGCAGCGGCGGGTGGCGGTGACCGGGGCGATGCCCATGATCGACGGGTCGACGCCCGAGCTGGCGTAGGCCTGGATGCGCGCCAGTACCGGCAGCCCCAGGGCCCTGGCCTTGTCCGCGCTCATCAGCAGCACGGCGGCGGCGCCGTCGTTGAGGGTCGAGGCGTTGCCGGCGGTGACGCTGCCGTCCTTCCTGAAGGCCGGCTTGAGCTTGGCCAGCGACTCGGCGGTGGTACCGGCGCGCGGCTGCTCGTCGGTGTCGAAGGCCTGCGGGTCGCCCTTGCGCTGCGGGATCAGCACCGGGGTGATCTCGTCGCGGAACCTGCCGGCCTCGATGGCGGCCACGGCCTTCTGCTGCGACTCGGCGGCGAAGGTGTCCTGGGCTTCGCGGCTGAGGCCGAACTGCTCCACCAGGTTCTCCGCGGTGATGCCCATGTGGTAGTCGTTGAAGGCGTCGATCAGGCCGTCGCGCAGCAGGCTGTCCTGCAGTTCGGCGTGGCCCATGCGCAGCCCGGTGCGCGCCTTCGGCAGCACGTAGGGCGCCAGGCTCATGCTTTCCTGGCCGCCGGCGATGATCACTTCGGCGTCGCCGCAACGGATCGCCTGGACGCCGAGGAACAGCGACTTGAGGCCCGAGCCGCAGAGCTTGTTGATGGTCATCGCCGGGACGCTGACCGGCAGGCCGGCGCCGATGGCGGCCTGGCGCGCGGGGTTCTGGCCGGCGCCGGCGGTGAGTACCTGGCCGAGGATGACTTCGTCGATCTGCTCGGCCTTCACGCCGCTGCGCTCCAGCAGGGAGCGGATCAGCGTGGCGCCCAGTTCGTGGGCCGGAATGTTCGCCAGGCTGCCCTGGAAGGCGCCGATGGCGGTGCGGGTGGCGGCGACTATTACTACGTCTTGCATCTGGATACTCCAAGCTGGCTTTACCTGTAGGAGCGCGCCATGCGCGCGAATCGCGGGCATGGCCCGCTCCTACACGGCTTATTGGATGACCGGAAGACAGTTGCGTAGGGATGGCGGATTGCACCCGCCCTACGCTGATCGTGTCAGAAGGTCATTTCCTTCACATCGTCCGGAACGATGAGGCGGCCGGCGGTCTTTTCGGCGATCTCGGCGATGCTCACGCCCGGCGCGGTTTCGCGGAGGATGAAGGCGCCGTCCTGGATTTCCAGGTAGGCGAGGTCGGTCAGCACCTTGCGGATGCAGCCGGCGCCGGTCAGCGGCAGGCTGCAGCGCTCCAGCAGCTTGGACTCGCCGTCCTTCGAGGCGTGGGTCATGGTGACGATGATGTTCTCGGCGCCGGCCACCAGGTCCATCGCGCCGCCCATGCCCTTCACCAGCTTGCCGGGAACCATCCAGGAAGCGATGTTGCCCTGCACGTCCACCTCGAAGGCGCCGAGTACGGTGAGGTCGACGTGGCCGCCGCGGATCATCGCGAAGGATTCGGCAGAGGAGAAGATCGACGCGCCCTTGACGGCGGTGACGGTCTGCTTGCCGGCGTTGATCATGTCGGCGTCCACTTCGTCCTCGGTGGGGAAGGCGCCCATGCCGAGCAGGCCGTTCTCCGACTGCAGCATCACTTCCATGCCCTCGGGCACGTAGTTGGCCACCAGGGTCGGGATGCCGATGCCGAGGTTGACGTAGTAGCCGTCCTGCAGCTCACGCGCCACGCGCTGAGCCATCTGTTCGCGGGTAAGTGCCATTGCGAATTCTCTCTTGTTGTCCGATGGGCTCAGGAACGCACGGTGCGCTTTTCGATGCGCTTCTCGAAGGAACCTTGAATGATGCGGTCGACGTAGATGCCCGGGGTATGGATCTGCGCCGGGTCCAGCTCGCCCGGCTCGACGATCTCTTCCACTTCCACCACGGTGATGCGGCCGGCGGTGGCGGCCAGAGGATTGAAGTTCTGCGCGGTGTGGCGGTAGATCACGTTGCCGTAGTGGTCGGCCTTCCAGCCCTTGACGATGGCGAAGTCGCCGGTGATGGCTTCTTCGAGGATGTACTTGCGGCCGTTGAACTCGCGCACTTCCTTGCCTTCGGCGATCGGGGTGCCGTAGCCGGTGGCGGTGAAGAAGGCCGGGATGCCGGCGCCGCCGGCGCGCATCTTCTCGGCCAGGGTGCCTTGCGGGGTCAGTTCGACTTCCAGCTCGCCGTTCAGCAGCTGCTGCTCGAACAGGGCGTTCTCGCCAACGTAGGAAGCGATCATCTTGCGGATCTGCCGGTCTTCCAGCAGCACGCCGAGGCCGAAGCCGTCGATGCCGCAGTTGTTGGAAACCACGGTCAGCCCCTTCACGCCCATGCGGCGGATCTGCGCGATGAGGTTTTCCGGGATGCCGCAGATGCCGAAGCCGCCGGCCAGTACCGTCATGTCATCGGTGAGCCCGGCGAGAGCTTCTTCGTAACTGCCTACGCGTTTGTCGAGTCCTGCCATGTCGCTTGCCTCTTGTCTTTATAGGACCGGCTCGCAGCCGGAAAACGCCTGCAGCTTCACCGCTCGCGACTCATTTGTTAAGTTTGTTTTTCCAATCCATTGATCAGGTTTCCAAATCAATGACCATCAAGCAACTGCGTGCCTTCCTCGCCGTGGCGCAGACCCTCAGCTTCGCCCAGGCCTGCGAACGCCTGCACCTGTCGCAGCCGGCGCTGAGCCTGGCGATCAAGACGCTGGAAGAGTCCCTCGGCGGACCGCTGCTGGTGCGCACCACCCGCAGCGTCGCGCTGACGCCGGAGGGCGAGACCCTGCTGCCCATCGCGCGCAGCCTGCTGGCCGACTGGGACAACGCCGAGGACCTGCTGCGCCAGCACTTCACCCTGCAGCTGGGCAAGGTCTCCATCGCCGCCATGCCCTCCTTCGCCGGCAACCTGCTGCCGGAAGTGCTGATGAACTTCCGCAACCGCTATCCCAAGGTAAACGTGGCGGTGCACGACGTGATCAACGAGCAGGTGCTGGAGATGGTGCGCAACCGGCGGGTCGAGCTGGGCGTCGCCTTCGAGCCGGAGAACCTGGACGGGCTGGACTTCGCGCCCTTCTACAGCGACCGTTTCGTCGCCGTGCTGCCGGCGGATTCAACCCTGGCCGCGCAGCAGCGGGTGACCTGGGCGGAACTGCTGCGGGAGAACTTCATCACCCTGCAGCGCCCCTCCGCCGTGCGCCTGCTGATGGAGGAGTCGGTCGCCGCCCGCCACGGCAAGCTGCCGGTGGCGTTCGAGAGCCACCAGCTGGTCACCATCGGCCGCATGGTCGCCCAGGGGCTGGGCGTCAGCGCCGTGCCGCGCTTGTGCCTGGAGCAGATGGAACAGCTGGGCGCCCGCTGCGTGGCGCTGGACGCCCCGCGCATCGAGCGGCGGGTCGGGCTGATCACCCTGGCCGGGCATTCGCTGTCCAGCGCGGCGCAGGCGTTGGGCGATGTGTTGCTGGGGATGGATTGGGGACGATTGGAGACCAACCTGTAGGAGCCAGCTTGCTGGCGATCCGGGTTTTCCCTCAACGTCGGCGTGGAAGGAGAACACGGCAATCGCCAGCAAGCTGGCTCCTACAGGTTCTGTGCGTGCTTCAGGGGCGGCGCGACTCTGTGTAGGAGCAACTGTCTTCGCGCCATGGCCAATCGCTGGTGTAGGGCGCATGAAGCGGAACGCTTCATCCGCCGATAAGGCCACGCCGATGGGATGGCGGATAACGCTGGCGCGTTATGCGCCCTACCCGGACATTCCAGCGATACCGTGTAAGCGGGCCATGCCCGCGACATATCGGCGCCGCCGGGTTTCGCGGGCATGGCCTGCTCGCGAACAGATTCCCCCGACGATACCGAGACAGTTGCTCCTACAACGTCGCCGGACGTTATCCGCCGACGGCCAGCCCACCCATCCTTGCGCTGATCGCTCCAGCCACCTCGCGAAGCCGCCGCGCCGCCTCGCCGTCGATATCGGCATCGAACCCCGCCGCGGAACCAACCACCGTGATCACCCCGGCGATCTGCCGGCCGACGGAGAACAGCGGCGCCGACAGCGCGTTAACCCCCGGCATCAGCAGCCCGTGGATGGAGTGGATGCCGTCGCGGCGGATCTGCTCCAGCACCTCGTCCAGCTCCCCGCCATCGTCACGGAAGGCGGCGAACACCAGCCCGGTGGACGAGCCGTGCAGCGGCAGCACCGAGCCGACCTGGGTCACCAGGGTGACCATGCCGCGCGCCGGTTCCACCTGCACCACGGTCGGCCCGTGGCTGCCCCATATCGCCAGGAAGCAGGTCTGCTCCAGCGCGTCGCGCAGTTCGGCGAGGTACGGCGTGGCGATCTTCACCACGTCCAGCCGGCGGATCGCCGCCAGGCCGACGTACAGCGCCTCGCGCCCCAACCCGTAGTGGTTGGTCGCCGGGTCCTGCTCGGCGAAGCCGCTGGCGAGCAGCGCCTGCAGGTAGCGGTGGACCTTGGCCGGCGGCATGCCCAGGTGTTCGGCCAGCCCCTTCAGCGAGGTGCTCGGCGCCAGGGCGGCGAGGCCCTTGAGAATCTCGGTGCCGACTTCCGCCGACTGCACCTTGTTGCCCCGCCCGGAGGCGGATTCTTCCTGCTCGTTCGTCGCTTTCGACTTTTCCCTTGCCATCGTCCCCTACCCTGAATCTTGACGCATCGCTTCATAGTAATTACGTTAATCGTAACTCGATTACGATAAAAAGCGAGACCACCCATGAACGACCTTGCCTACCTGTCCGGCTTCGGCAACGAATTCAGCAGCGAAGCCCTGCCCGGCGCCCTGCCGGTCGGGCAGAACTCACCGCAGCAGGTGCCCTACGGGCTATATACCGAACTGCTCTCCGGCACCGCCTTCACCGTGCCGCGCAGCGAGTCGCGGCGGACCTGGATGTACCGCATCCGCCCGTCCGCCGCGCATCCGCGCTACCAGCGCCTGCAGCGGCAGATCGGCGGTGGCGGCCTCGGCCCGGTCACCCCCAACCGCCTGCGCTGGAGCCCCTTCGAGCCGCCGGCGGAGGATACCGACTTCATCGACGGCCTGCTCTGCCTGGCGGCCACCGCGGCGGCGGACGCGGCCAGCGGCGTCAGCATCTACACCTACCGCGCCAACGCCTCGATGCAGCGGGTGTTCTTCGATGCCGACGGCGAGCTGCTGATCGTCCCGGAATCCGGCCGCCTGCGCCTGGTCACCGAACTCGGCGTGCTGCAGGTCGAACCGCTGGAGATCGCCGTGCTGCCGCGTGGCATGCGTTTCCGCGTGGAGCTGCTGGATTCCTCCGCGCGCGGCTACGTCTGCGAGAACCACGGCGCCGCCCTGCGCCTGCCCGACCTCGGCCCGATCGGCAGCAACGGCCTGGCCAACCCGCGCGACTTCCTCGCCCCGGTGGCGCATTTCGAGGACGTCGACGCGCCGGTGCACCTGGTACAGAAATTCCTCGGCGAACTCTGGGCCACCACCCTCGACCATTCGCCGCTGGACGTGGTCGCCTGGCACGGCAACAACGTGCCCTACAAGTACGACCTGCGCCGCTTCAACACCATCGGCACGGTCAGCCACGATCATCCGGACCCGTCGATCTTCACCGTGCTGACCTCGCCCAGCGACACCCACGGCATGGCCAACGTCGACTTCGTGATCTTCCCGCCGCGCTGGATGGTGGCGGAGAACACCTTCCGTCCGCCGTGGTTCCACCGCAACCTGATGAACGAGTTCATGGGCCTGATCCAGGGCGCCTACGACGCCAAGGCCGAGGGCTTCCTGCCCGGCGGCGCCTCGCTGCACAACTGCATGAGCGCCCACGGCCCGGACAACGCGACGACCCGCCAGGCCATCGCCGCGGATTTGAAACCGCACAGGATCGATAACACCATGGCCTTCATGTTCGAGACCGGCAGCGTCCTCCGTCCGACCCGCCAGGCCCTCGACTGCCCGCAGCTGCAGAACGACTACGATAGCTGTTGGGCGGGCATGGAAAAGACTTTCGACAGACAAGGGAAATGACCCAATGACAACCGAAACCCCTCGCACCAGCTGGGTCGAATCGGCCGACGGCCACCCGGACTTCCCGTTGCAGAACCTGCCGCTGGGCATCTTCAGCCCGCCGGGCGACACTCCGCGCGGCGGCGTCGCCATCGGCGACTACATCTTCGACCTCAAGGTCGCCAGCGATTCCGGACTGTTCCACGGTTCCGCCGGCGAAGCCGCGCGGGCGGCCAGCGGCGACAGCCTGAACGCCTTCTTCGCCCTCGGCGCCGGCCCGCGCCGGGCGCTGCGCGCGCGCCTGCTGGAGCTGCTGGCCAGCGACAGCCCCGAGCACAAGCGCCTGGAAAACCTCGGCGCGGCGCTGCTGAAACCGCAGCTGGCCTGCCGCATGCACCTGCCGGCGCACATCGGCGACTACACCGACTTCTACGTCGGCATCCACCACGCGCGGAACATCGGCAAGCTGTTCCGCCCGGACAACCCGCTGCTGCCGAACTACAAGTACGTGCCGATCGGCTATCACGGCCGCGCCTCGACCATCGTGCCGTCCGGCACCGACGTGGTCCGCCCCAACGGCCAGACCCTGCCGCCGGGCACCAGCGTGCCGGCCTTCGGCCCGAGCAAGCGGCTCGACCTGGAACTGGAGCTGGGCATCTGGATCGGCCGCGGCAACGAACAGGGCCGCTCGATCCCGATCGGCGAGGCGGAATCCCACATCGCCGGTTTCTGCCTGCTCAACGACTGGTCCGCGCGGGACATCCAGGCCTGGGAATACCAGCCGCTGGGGCCGTTCCTGTCGAAGAGCTTCGCCACCACCATCTCGCCCTGGGTGGTCACCGCCGAGGCCCTGGAACCCTTCCGCAAGGCCCAGCCACTGCGCCCCGAGGAGGACCCGCAGCCGCTGCCCTACCTGCTCGACGACGTCGACCAGGCCCAGGGCGCGCTGGACATCGAGCTGGAAGTGCTGCTGCTCACCGAGCGCATGCGCGAGCAGAAGCTGCCGGCGCAGCGCATCGCCCTGAGCAACACGCTGAACATGTACTGGACGGTGGCGCAGATGGTCGCGCACCACACGGTGAACGGCTGCCGCCTGCAGCCGGGCGACCTGTTCGGCTCCGGCACCCTCTCCGGCGAACAGCGCGAAGCCGCCGGCAGCCTGATGGAACTGACCGGCGGCGGCCAGCAGCCGATCGAGCTGCCCGGCGGCGAGCAGCGCACCTTCCTCGAGGACGGCGACGAGATCATCCTGCGCGCCCGCTGCAAGGGTGATGGCGAGGTGTCGATCGGCTTCGGCGAGTGCCGCGGCAAGGTGCTGCCGGCGCGGTGACGAGCCCGGCGCCGCGGCTCAGGCCGTGGCGCCGTACCGTTCGTCGAGCAACTCGTTCAGCGCGCGCAGCGCCGGCATCTCGGTGCCGCGCCGCCAGAACAGCCAGGTGGTGACGTTGGCGTGCTCCGGCTCCAGCGTATGGATCGCCACGTTGGCGCCGCCGGCCAGGGTCTCGAACATCTTCCGCGGAATCATCGCCACCCCGCCGCCCGCCGCGATGCAGGCGAGCATGCCGTGGTAGGACTCCATCTCGATGATCTTGCCCGGCACCACGCGCTGGTCGGCGAACCAGTTCTCCATGCGCCGCCGGTACGAGCAGGTATCGCGGAAGGCGAACACCGTCTCCCCCGCCACGTCCCGCGCATCGCGCACCGGCACGTGCGCGACCGTGCTCATCAGCACCAGCTCTTCCTGGAACACCGGGCGCCCCTCCAGTTGCGGGTGGTTAGCCGGGCCGTCGGAGAAGGCCGCGCTGAAGCGTCCGGACAGCACGCCATCGATCATCTCCCCGGACGGGCCGGTCGATAGGTCCAGCTGCACCTTGGGATAGCGCTGGTGGTACAGCGCCAGCAGCGCCGGGATGCGCACCGCCGCTGTGCTTTCCAGCGAGCCGAGGGAGAAGCTGCCGTGCGGCTCGGCGCCGCTGGCGACCTGCCGCGCCTCGTCCACCAGGGCGAGGATGCGCTCGGCGTAGTCGAGGAAGCTGCGCCCGGTGGCGGACAGGCGCAGGCGCAGTTTCTCGCGGATGAACAGCTCGGTGCCCAGTTCCGCCTCCAGCTGCTTGATGCGCGTGGTCAGGTTCGACGGCACGCGGTGCATCAGCCCGGCGGCGGCGGTGATGCTGCCGCTCTGGGCGACGGCGCGGAAGATTTCCAGTTGGGTCAGGTCCACGTTGTTTCTCCAGGAGCATTCTCTCTCAAAGAAAGAGTCTTTCTTGATTATTCATTTTACATGAACTATCGCACAGATTAATTTTTGCTCAACGACAACAACACCACCTGCGTCCCGCGAGGAACTTCATGAACCAGATCGCCGCCCTCCCCGCCGCCATCTCCCGCAGCCCCGCCACCGGCGAGGAACTGGCCCGCTACCCGTTCCAGTCGGCCGACGACCTCGAAACCGTGCTGCAGTCCACCGACAACGCCTTCCGCCAGTGGCGCGACACGCCGGTCGAGGCGCGGGTGGAAATCCTGCGCAGGATGGCGACCGTCATGCGCGCCAACGTCGAAGCCATGGCCCGCATGGAAGCCCGCGAGATGGGCATGCCGGTCAGCCAGGCGCGCGGCGAGATCAACAAGTGCGCGAACCTCTGCGAGTGGTACGCCGAGCACGGCCCGGCCATGCTGCAGGACGAGCCGACCAGCATCGAGGGCGACAAGGCGTACGTCTCCTACCTGCCGCTCGGCCCGGTGCTGGCGGTGATGCCGTGGAACTTCCCGACCTGGCAGGTGATGCGCGGCGCGGTGGCGATCATCCTCGGCGGCAACACCTACGTGCTCAAGCACGCGCCGAACGTCATGGGCTGCGCCTACCAGCTGCAGCAGGCCTGGCGTGACGCCGGTCTGCCGGAAGGCGTGTTCGAGGTGCTGAACGTCGAGCCGCCGCTGGTTTCCAGGGCCATCGCCGATGACCGCATCGCCTCCATCGCCGTCACCGGCAGCGTCGGCGCGGGCGCCGCGATCGCCTCCCAGGCCGGCGCCGCGCTGAAGAAGTGCGTGCTGGAGCTGGGCGGTTCGGACGCCTTCATCGTGCTGGCCGATGCCGACATCGACGCCGCGGTGAAAGCCGCCGTCGCCAGCCGCTTCGGCAACTGCGGCCAGGTGTGCATCGCCGCCAAGCGCATCATCCTGGAAGAATCCATCGCCGCGGCCTTCACCGAACGCTTCGTCGAGGCGGTCAAGGCGCTGCAGATCGGCGACCCGCTGGAAGACGCCACCTTCCTCGGCCCGATGGCCCGCGCCGACCTGCGCGAGGAACTGGACCAGCAGGTCCGGGCCAGCATCGCCGACGGCGCCACCCTGCTGCTGGGCGGCCACAAGCTGGAAGGCGCCGGCAACTACTACGCGCCGACCATTCTCGCTGACGTGAAGCCGGGAATGACCTCGTTCCGCCAGGAGATCTTCGGCCCGGTAGCCTCGCTGATCGTCGCCCGCGACGCCGAGCACGCCATCGAGCTGGCCAACGACAGCGAGTTCGGCCTGTCCGGCGCGCTGTGGAGCGCCGACGTCGCCAACGCCAGGCGCCTGGCCCGGCGCATCGTCAGCGGCGCGGTGTTCATCAACGGCTTCTCCGCCTCCGACCCGCGCGTACCGATCGGCGGCGTGAAGAAGAGCGGCTACGGCCGCGAGCTGTCCCACTTCGGCCTGCGCGAGTTCCTCAACCCGCAGACCGTGTGGGTTGATCGCCGCTGAGTTGCTCCTGTGTAAATGCAAAGGCCCCACCATTTGGCGGGGCCTTTTGCGTTTCATCGATGGGTATCGCTGCGCTCCACCCATCCTACAAGAGCGGCAACCGTGGGATATAGAGCGTAGGGCGGGTGAAACCCGCCACCTGGCCGCCACGAGAATTGGCGGGTTGCACCCGCCCTACGGGCTGTTTTCTGGATTCCCGCGTTCGCGGGAAAGACGGAGAGGAATGAAGCCTCGCCTCACAACCGTCGTCCTCGCGAACGCGGGGATCCAATAAACAGCATCCGGCTATTCGGGACAACCACAAACAAAAGGCCCCGCTTCGCAGCGGGGCCTTTTGGCATTCCGAAGCTACCCGATCAAACCGCCGAATCCGCATCCGCCTTCGAACGGCGCGGCTTCTTCTTGTTCGCCAGCAGGTGCGAGAACACCGCGTGCAGGTCGCCGGAAGCGCCGTCGATCTCGAGGTTGAGCTTGTCGTCGATGTGCGCCATGTGGTGCATCATCAGGGTCACGGCCTTTTCCTTGTCGCCCTTCTCGATGGCGTCGAGGATTTCATTGTGCTCGTCGAACGAGCAGTGCGAGCGGCTGCCGCTTTCGTACTGGGCGATGATCAGCGAGGTCTGCGACACCAGGCTGCGCTGGAAGCTCACCAGCGGCGCGTTCTTCGCCATCTCGGCGAGCTTCAGGTGGAATTCCCCGGACAGGCGGATACCGGCACCACGGTCGCCGCGGGCGAAGCTGGCTTCCTCTTCCTTGACCATCTCGCGCAGTTCGGCCATCGGCTCGGAACTGGCGTTTTCCACCGCCAGTTCGGTGATGGCGCGCTCCACGGTGCGGCGGGCGAAGAGGATCTGCCGCGCTTCGTCGATGCTCGGGCTGGCCACCACGGCGCCGCGGTTCGGCCGCAGCAGGACCACCTGTTCGTGGGCCAGGCGCGACAGGGCGCGGCGGATGATGGTGCGACTGACGCCGAAGATTTCCCCCAGCGCTTCCTCGCTCAGCTTGGTGCCGGGCGCCAGGCGCTGTTCGAGGATGGCGTCGAAGATGTGCGCGTAGACGATCTCATCCTGCGTGCCGCTGCGGCTCTTGCCATTGCGCGGCTGCTTCCTGATCTGTTGCAACTGGTCGGTCATCGCTTTCGAACCCTGTTCTATCCGTGGCCCCGGCATTCCGGCGGCGAAATGCTGGCACACACATGCGTTCCGGCAAGTGTACACAAAGTACCCAGCTCCGCGCAGCAGTCCCGTGCCATGCCAGGTTACGGAATTCGCCCCTGTCGCTGAACAATTTTTGAACAATCCGGCACGGGCTACCTGTGTTTTCCTTTGTAAGAAGCCAGGAAATACGTGCGAAACATTATTTGATCTTTTTGTATACAAATGCATAATCGGCGGCGTGACATCCTGACTCAAAAGTCAGAAACCACACCCTCACAGCCTCCCGACGAGCCAGGGACCAGGTGAACCAGCCGTCGATGAGGACCAACAACAAGAGCGTTGAGGAGTACCCGCTGTGGAACAAGAACAACAAGCCATCTATTCAGCTTCAGCCCGACCCGCCGCCGGCGGCCTGCTCGAACGCCTGTTCAAGCTCAGCCAGCACGGCACCACGGTGAAGACGGAACTGGCCGCCGGCCTGACCACCTTCATCACCATGGCCTACATCATCTTCGTCAACCCCAACATCATGGCCGACGCCGGCATCGACCACGGCGCCGCCTTCGTCGCCACCTGCCTGGCCGCGGCGCTGGGCTGCTTCCTCATGGGGCTGTACGCCAACTGGCCGGTGGGGCTTGCACCGGGCATGGGCCTCAACGCCTTCTTCACCTACACCGTGGTCAAGACCATGAACTACAGCTGGGAAATCGCGCTGGGCGCGGTGTTCATCTCCGGCATCGCCTTCATGATCCTGACCTTCTCGCGGGTGCGCGAATGGCTGCTCAACAGCATTCCGGTGAGCCTGCGCTTCGCCATGGGCGCCGGGGTCGGGCTGTTCCTCGGGCTGATCGGCCTGAAGACCGCCGGCATCGTGGTCGCCAGTCCCGCCACCCTGGTGCACCTGGGCGACCTCACCAGCCCCGGCCCGCTGCTCGCCGCCATCTGCTTCCTGATGATCGCGGTGCTGGAATACCGCCGCGTGTTCGGCGGCATCCTGATCAGCATCCTCACCGTCACCCTGGCCGGCGTCGCCCTGGGCATCGTCCAGTTCGGCGGGGTGTTCTCCATGCCGCCGAGCCTGGCGCCGACCTTCATGGCGATGGACATCGCCGGCGCCTTCAACGTGACCATGATCAGCGTGATCCTGGCCTTCCTCTTCGTGCACATGTTCGACACCGCCGGCACCCTGATGGGCGTGGCCCAGCGCGCGCACCTGGTGCGCGAGGACGGCCGCATCGAGAACCTGTCCAAGGCGATGAAGGCCGACAGCACCTCCAGCGCCTTCGGTGCGGTGCTCGGCGTGCCGCCGGTGACCAGCTACGTGGAAAGCGCCGCGGGCGTTGCCGCCGGCGGCCGCACCGGCCTGACCGCGGTAGTGGTCGGCCTGCTGTTCATCGCCGCGATGTTCTTCGCCCCGCTGGCCGGCATGATCCCCGCCTACGCCACCGCCGGCGCGCTGATCTACGTCGCCATGCTGATGATGGGCGGCATGGCCCACATCGACTGGAAGGAACACACCGAGACCATCCCGGCCATCGTCACGGTGATCATGATGCCGCTGACCTTCTCGGTCGCCGACGGCATCGCGATGGGCTTCGTGACCTACGTGGCGATGAAGGTGTTCACCGGCAGGCACAAGGACGTGACCGCAAGCTTGTATGCACTTTGCGCAATCTTTGTAGCCAAGTTCATCTTCCTGTAAACTGGGCTCACGCCACCTGAACGACCCCGGTGCGCTCGCGCCGGGGTTTTCACTTTCTGCGAGACGCCTTCGATGAGCCTGGAAACCTGGCTGCTCTACAGCAGCGCCGCCCTGATCGTGATCCTGATCCCAGGTCCGCTGTCGCTGCTGATGGTCAGCAACAGCCTGAACTACGGCCTGCGCCGCTCGCTGCCGGCGTTCCTCGGCGGGGTCAGCGCGTCGATCTGCCTGCTCAGCGCCTCGGCCCTCGGCCTCGGCGCCCTGCTGCTGGCCTCGGAGAAGCTGTTCAGCGTGCTCAAGGTGGTCGGTGCGCTCTACCTGTTCTATCTCGCCTGGCAGAGCTGGCAGCAGTCGTGCATCGCCAGCAAGCCGCAGGCGGCGGAGGAACAGCCGGTCAACCCGAGCTTCCGCGCCATGTTCTGGAAGGCCTTCGGCCTCGGCGCGAGCAATCCCAAGGACATCCTGTTCTTCGCCGCCTTCCTGCCGCAGTTCCTCAGCGCCGAACGGCCGCTGTGGCTGCAGCTGCTGGTGATGATCGCCACCTGGGCGGTGCTGGATTTCGCCTGCAAGCTGTTCTACGGCCTCAGCGCCCGCGGCGCCGCGCGCTTCCTGCGCTCGGGCAAGGGCAACGCCTGGTTCAACCGTGGCAGCGCCGCGCTGTTCGCCACGGCCGGCGGCGCCTCGCTGCTGAGCCGCTGAGGCTCATTCGCCAGCCAGCGGCAGCGGCAGGCGCACCAGTACCCGGGTGCCGACGCCCCGCCGGCTGGCAAGCTCGATCGAGCCGCCCATCAGCTTCACCAGCCGCTCGCACAGCGCCAGCCCCAACCCCGTGCCGCCGCGCGCCAGGCGCTGCGGGTCGGGCAACTGGCGGAATGGCTCGAACAGCTGCGCCTGTTCCTCCTCGGCGACGCCCACGCCGCTGTCCTCCACCTCCAGCACCAGCTCGGCCTGGTCCATGCCCTGAGCGGTAGTGAGTGCACGGAGCACCACTTCGCCCCGGTCGGTGAACGCCAGGGCGTTGCTCATCAGGTTGTCCAGCACCTGGCGCAGGCGCGGACCGTCGACCCACGCGCGCGTCTCGCCCATCCGCTCCATCCGCACCTTGAGCTCCAGTCCCTTCGCAGCGGCAACGGGCCGATGCGCCGACAGACAGGCGTCGAGCAGCTCGCGCAGGCCGTGGGGCCGGACATCGAGGACCAGCCTGCCGACTTCCAGCTGGATGAAATCGTCCACGTCGGAGAACAGGCGCTGCAGGTTTTCCGCGATCGCCCCGACGGCCTTCAGCGCATCGCGCTGCCCCTCGCCGATCACCGGCCCGGCCAGCACCTGCTCCAGGGTTCCCAGGATGCCGTCCAGCGCCACCCCGATCTCCCGCGTCACGGCGTCGCCGAAGGTATCCCGCACGCGCCGCATGGCCTGCGCGCGCATGTTGGAGTCGCGCAGCTGGCGCAGCAGTTCCTCCCGCTCGGTGTGGTCCTCGGAGCCGCAGAACATGCCGATCAGCGCGCCGCTGGCGTCGTGCAGCGGCTTGGCCCAGGTGGCGAGCGTGCGCCGGCCGGCGCTGGTGCTCACCACGCGGTCGAAGGCCGCTGGCTTCCGCTCGGCCACCGCCTGCAGGTAGGCGTCCTCGATGACCCGCGCATCCTCCGGATCGGTGAAGCGGGAAAGCTCGGTGAAGTGCTTGCCTTGCGCCTCCTCGCGGCTCACGCCGAGGGAGTCCAGGTAGACCTGGTTGCACAGCAGCAGCCGCCCTTCGGGGTCGCGCAGGGTCAGCGGGTTCGGCATCGCATCGATCAGCTTCTGCAGCAGGTCCAGCCTTTCCCGCTGTTCCGGCCCCATGCCGGCGGCCGGCGCCTCGGGTTCGCTCCCGCCCGCCTCGACCAGCCCGCTGCGCCGGGCGATGTCGACCAGCTCCACCAGGGACGCGGCACGCAACTTCTGCATCAGGCGCACCTTGTAGGTGCTGACGGTCTTGTCGCTGATGGCCAGCTGCTCGCTGATGGCGGTATTGCTGAAACCCTGCGCCAGCAGCTGCAGCACCGTCAGCTCGCGGACCGACAGCTCGCGCAATGCCTCGCTTTCCTGGCCGATGCCGATCAGCGCGTGGCTGGGGAAATAGCTTTGCCCGGCAAGAACCGCATGTACCGCGGCCTTCAGCTCGCCGGGCGGCTGCTGCTTGCTGACGAAACCCTGGGCGCCGGCCTGCAGGCAGCGCCCGGCGAAATACTTCGAGTCCTGGGTGGTCAGCACCAGGATCCGGCACTTCAGCTCCAGCGCCACCAGCCGCTGGATCACCTCCAGCCCACCCAGCCCGTGGATCGACAGTTCCATGACCAGCAGATCGGGGCGCAGGCTGCGCGCCAGTTGCAGCGCCTGCGATCCGTTGTCGGTCTCGCCCACCACCTCGTGACCTTCCGCCTCCATCAGCAGGCGGACCGCGTGCCGGGTCACCGGCTGCGCGTCGACGATCAGTATCCTGCCCATCTCAGCGCCCCCCGAGGCCGCTTCCGACCTCCGCCACCGGCAGCGTCAGCCGCACCCGGGCGCAGGTGCCGAGGCCCGGCTGGCTGTCCAGCCCGATGCTGCCGCCCATCAGTTCCAGCAGCATGCGGCACAATGTCAGGCCGAGGCCCGAACCGCCGCGCAGGATGCGCTGCCGGTCGGGAACCTGGCGGTAGGGTTCGAACAGCCGCTGCAGTTCTCCCCCGGCGATGCCGATGCCGCTGTCCTCCACGTCGAGCATGACCTCGACCTGCCCCCCGGCGCCCCCCAGCGCGCTCAGGCGCACCTGCACGCCGCCCTGGTCGGTGAACTTGAGTGCGTTGCTCAGCAGATTGTCCAGGACCTGGCCCAGGCGCTCGCCATCCACCCATGCATGGGTTTCCTGCAGCCTCCCGACCTGCAGTTGCAGCGCCAGCCCCCTGTCCCGCGCCTGTTCCCGGTAGCCGGCGATACGCGCCTCGACCAGCTTGCGCAGGTCATGGGGTTGCGGGTCCAGGATCAACCGTCCCGTCTGCAGGCGGTTGTAGTCCTTCAGGTCGGAGAACAGGCCGCGCAGCCCGGCCGCCATGTCATGGGCCACCTTCAAGGGTTCGCGCTGGGCATCGCCGAGCTGCGGCCGGGCCAGCGCCAGGTCGATCATCGCCGAGACGCCACGGAAACCCGCCACCACCTCCCGGCTCACCGTCTGCGCGAAACTCGTCCTGACGCGGGTCTCCGTCTCCATGCGGCGGGCGGCCTCGCGCAGTTCGCAGAGCAGTTCGTCGCGCTCGGTCTGGTTCTGCGAGCCGCACAGCATGCCGATCAGCCGGCCCTCCGCATCCTCCAGCGGCTTGGCCCATAGCGTCAGCACGCGGCGACCGTGGCGCTTGTCGGCGATGACCCGGTCGACGCTGGCCGAAGCCCGCCGCGCCACCGCCCGCAGGTAGTAGTCCTGGATCGCCCGGGTGTCCTCTTCCGAGTAGTTTTCGATATCGAGATACAGGCTGCCGATCACTTCCTCCTGGCTCATTCCGGACACATCGAGGAAGGCCTTGTTGCAGAGCATCACCCGCCCCTCGATGTCGCGCACCGCGAGAGTTCCCGGCACCGCGTCGATCATCTTCTGCAGCAGTTCGAGGCGTTCCCGCTGCCCGGGTTCGAGTTCCGCCGCAGCCACCGAATCCGCGTCGCCCGCCGATTCCAGCAGGCCGGCGCGACGGGCGATGTCGATCAGCTCCACCAGCGAGGACGCCTGCAGCTTCTGCAACAGGCGCGTCTTGTAGGTGCTCACCGTCTTGTCGCTGATCGCCAGCTGCCCGGCGATGGCGATGTTGCTGAAGCCGCGCGCCAGCAGCTGCAGCACGCTCAGCTCGCGCACCGACAGGGGTTGCAGCGTGCCGGCCGGCTGCTTCTGGCCGGGAGTGGCGCAGATATCGCCGGGAAAATGCTGGTAGCCATTGAGCAGCGTCTTCACCGCGGCCTTCAGCTCGTGGGGGTCTTCCTGCTTGCTGACGAAGCCGCTGGCGCCCGCCTCCCGGCAGCGTGCGGCGAAGTAGCGGGAGTCCTGGGTGGTCAGCACCAGGATTCGGCAAGGCAGGCCCAGGCCGGCCACGCGCTGGATGACTTCCAGTCCGCCGAGGCCGGGTATCGATAGTTCGAGGATCATCAGGTTCGGCGACAGCTCGCGCGCCAGTTGCAGGGCCCGTGGCCCGTTGTCCGCCTCACCGACCACCTCGTGGCCTTCCGACTCCATTAGCAGGCGCAGCGCATGGCGCGTCACCGGCTGTTCGTCGACCACCAGGATCCGGCCCATTCACCGCCCCCCTCGAATTCAGCCCAAACCCTTATCCTAGACCGCAATGCGCCGATGGGTGAGCAGCCGCCGGAGGGGACTGGCCTTGGACGCCAGCCTGGCCCATGCTAGATGGATTCGATTTCGGAGAGCCCCTGCCATGAGCAAGACCGTCACCCTGGACTTCGTTTCCGACGTGGTCTGCCCCTGGTGCGCCATCGGCCTGAACGGTCTGCTCGCGGCCATCCGCCGGCTCGATGACGAAGTGAACGTGGAGCTGCACATCAAGCCATTCGAGCTGAACGCCGACATGCCGGCCGAGGGCGAGGACCTGATCGAGCACCTGCAGCGCAAGTACGGCATCGACACCGACGAGATCGCCCGCAACCACGAGAACGTCCAGGCGCTCGGCGCCGAGGTGGACTTCCACTTCGACCTGCACAAGCGCACCCGCATCTACAACACCTTCGACGCCCACCGCCTGCTGCACTGGGCCGCCGAGGTCCAGCGCGACCTGGCGCTCAAGCAGACGCTGCTGCACGCCTACTTCGGCCAGGGGCGGGACATCAGCGATCCGGAGGTGCTGCTGGGACTGGCGGTGGAGGTCGGGCTGGACGCGGTGCGCGCGCGGGAGATCCTCGACAGCGATACCTATTCCCGGGAAGTGGTGGCGGACGAGGACTACTACACCAGCCACGGCATCCACGCCGTGCCGGCGGTGATCATCGACGGCCGCCAGCTGATTTCCGGCGCGCAGTCCACCGAGTATTACGAACAGGCGCTGAGGCAGATCGCCCGCAGCTGACGGAAGCGGCCGGCGTTCCCCGGCTGCAGGGAAGCACCATGAAAAAGGGCGGATGGCCGCAACGGCCATCCGCCCTTTTCGTCATCCCGCCGGGATCAGAGCGCGGACCAGCCGTCGGTCCTGCCGCCCAGCGGCTCGCTGTGTTCGGCCAGCAGGCTTTCGTAGCCGCTGATGTTCTCGTGGCTGGGCTCCATCACCGGATACGCCAGCACCTGCCAGGGCAGCTCGTCGTTGCCGTCGTACTCCGAGTAGGCCACCTTCTGCCCGTTCTGCAGCAGCATGATGGCGAAATCCAGGGCCGCCTGTTCGTCCGGGAAGATCACGGCGAACTCCACTTCGCGTTCGAACGACAGGTCCTCTCCCTCCTCCTGCAGGGTCCAGAGCGCATCGCCGATTTCGTCGGCCGGGAAAAGCTGCATGTCACGAGTCATGAGGTAGCTCCAATTACGGGGAATGGCCCCCAGTACGGGGGCCGTCCTCACAGCATACCCGTACCTGTTCCGGCGCGTGGAAAAATCCCGCGCGAGCCGCATTGCGCGCATGTTTCGAGTCATTGCCAACCCGGTTTTCGCGATATCCGGAAAACCGGCACGATTTCTGCCCCGGGTTACCTGCCAATCCCTGGGGAGGCTTCGGAGATGCTCAGCCACAAAGCTGCGACACTGGCCTACCGCATTACCTACATCACGGTGGAAGACCAGGATCTGCAGTTCGAAACGCAGATCGCCATCCACAACGATGGGCGGCTGCTCTCGCTGTGCGCGGCACCCACCTTGCCCTCGGAGCGCAAGGAGCTGCGCGAACTGATCGATGGCCTGAAGAAGGCCTGAGCGGGATGGACCGGACGAGGAACGTCAGCGCCGGCAGGAAGCAGGACGAGCCGGCACCGCGGAGCCCATGGACAGGCGCATCCGCAGTGCCGGCAGGCGCCGGCGGGGTGTCACGGAGTGGTCACGGCGGTCATCGCCGGTCCCTGCAATACCGCCACCGGCTGTTCCGGTTCCGGCGCTCCGCCACCGCCGATCTGGCGGATCCTCCTGATCTGCTCGACCCGGTTCAGGTTGTCCCACGCGGTGGCGTAGTGCCCCGGAGCCTGGTCGATGGCGCTGCGGAAGAACTGCTCGGCTTCATCCAGCCGGCCCGCCACCAGGCAGACATAGCCGACGTCGTTGCTCGCCTCCGCCCTCGGCTCGACCTGCTCGAAGGCTGAAACCGCCTCCTCGTAGCGCTCCATGCGCGCCAGCAGCAGCCCGTAGTTGCGCCACAGCGGCTTGTACGAAGGGTCGTAGCTTATGCCGCGCTGGTACATGCGCTCGGCTTCCGGCCACTGCCCGGCGAGGTAGTAGGAATAGCCCTGGCTGTTGTGCACCAGCGCCGAGCGCGGCTCGATGCGCATGGCCAGCCGGTAGTAGGCCTCCGCCTGCGCGAAGTCGTCGCCCAGATCGGCGAGGACCCCCAGCGCGTTGTAGACCTTCAGCGGCGACTGGCCATCCACTTCCAGCTGGTCGACGGCGAGCGCGTCGGCGGACCTGCCGAGGCGTTTCTGGTCGACCGCCAGGGCCCGGGAAAACATCTCCCGGGCCTTGGCGTGGTTGCGCCCGGCGAGATAGAGCAGCCCCAGCTCGGAGAGCGCTTCGGGGTTGTCCGGATCGCTGGCCAGCACATCGCCGAAGGCCATCTCCGCCAGCTGCGCATTGCCGCGCTCGCGATGGATGCGCCCGACCCAGACCATCGCCGAATGGCGCTTCGGGTCCAGCTCGACGACCCGCAGGTACTGGAACAGCGCCATGTCGAGGTTGCCGGCCTGGTAGGCCCTGGCCGCCAGTTGCATGGCCTGCAGCGGGGAGTCCGCCTGTTTCTGCACCTGATAGAGCACCGAGCTGTCGCCGGAATAGACCGAGCGAAACTCCCCGCCCTGTTCGGGAGCGTTGGACTGACATCCCGCGAGAACGGCCGATACGGCCAACAGCAGCAGCTTCCTGTTCATGTCACAGTCTCCCGAATGCCTTGAGTGCACCAATGATCGCCGGCCCGATGGCCACCAGGAAAAAGCTCGGCCACAGGCAGAGGATCAGCGGAAACACCAGCTTGGTGCCGACCTTCGCCGCCTGTTCCTCGGCCGCCTGGGTACGCCGGTCGCGGAACTCCTCGGCATAGATGCGCAAGGTATCGGCGACACTGGTACCGAAACGGATGCTCTGCGCCAGCAGGCTGACCAATCCCTGGATGTCTTCCAGGCCGGTGCGCTCGGCCAGCCCGCGCAGCGCCTGGGTGCTGGGTATGCCGGCGCGGATTTCCGCGTTGACCAGCGCCAGTTCCTCGGCCAGCTCCACCTGGCTGACCGACATTTCCTCGGCGACCCGCTCCATGGCCTGGGGCAATGCCAGCCCCGACTCGACGCAGACCACCATCAGGTCCAGCGCATCGGGGAATGCGGCCCGAAGGCGGCCGATCCGTTTCGTCCTGCGCTTGTCCACGTAGATCGCCGGCGCCAGCCAGCCGCAACCGGCCGAGCCCGCCACCAGCAGGAGCGCCATGCCCAGCGACAGCTCCGGCAGCAGCGGCAGCACCGGCAGCGCCGCGGCGGACAGCGACAGCGGCAGCACCAGGCGGATCGCCCAGTACAGCTGCACCGCCGAAGCCGAGCGGTAGCCGGCATGCACCAGCCGCATCCGGGTGGAGGACGCCAGGCTGCGATCCTCGCCGGCGAAGCGCTGGCCGACCTGCTCCAGCAGCAGCTGCAGGTTGCCCGGCGCACGCTGCCCCGGCGGCAGCTCGGCGTGGCCGCGCTTGATCAGCAGCAGCCGGCGCCGCAACGGGTCGCGCAGGCCGGTGACCAGCAGCATCACGGTCACCCCGGCCAGCGCCGTGCTCAGCCCCACGGTGCCGAGGAACAGCAGCCGCGCCACCTGTTCGTTACCCACCGCACCACTGATCAACGCCAGCAGATAGTCCATGCTCCCTCCTCCCTACACCTGGATGCGGATCACCCGGCGTATCCAGAAGATGCCCACCAGCATCGCCACGAAGGCGCCCATCACCAGCTTCTGCCCCAGCGGGTCGCCGGTCAGCATCGGCAGGTACTTCGGCGTGGTCAGCATGATCACGCCGGCCAGCACGAAGGGCACCGAGATCAGCACCCAGGCCGACATCCGTCCTTCGGCGGAGAGGGTCCTGACCTTGCGCTGGAAGCGGAAGCGCCCGCGGATGAGGCTGCTCAGGCGTTCGAGGATCTCGGTCAGGTTGCCGCCGGTGTCGCGGTGGATGAGGATCGAGGTCACCAGCATCATCACCGTCATGCTCGGCATCCGCTCCAGCAGGCCGATCATGGCCCGGCGCACGTCGTTGCCGTAGTTGATGTCGGCGAAGGTCAGGCCGAACTCCTCGGCGACCGGCCCCTTGTGCTCGTCGGCGACCAGGCGCAGCGTCTCGTTGAACGGATGGCCGGCGCGCAGGGCGCGGCACATGGCGTCCAGGGCGTCCGGCAGGCCCTCCTCGAAGAGCGCGAAGCGCCGGCTGCGGTCGCCGGCGATCTTCATGACCGGCAGCCAGAACACCACCAGCGCGACGACCAGCGCCAGCCACCAGACCGGCAGCAGCAGCCACAGCGCGCAACCGACCCACAGCGCCAGCGCCAGCCCCAGCATCACCACGCGGTAGGCGCGGTACTGGTGGCCGGACTGTTCGATCAGCACGGCCAGCCGTTCCATCAGCGGCCACTGTTCCAGCCGCGCCTCCAGCGGCGACAGGCGCGTCAGGTATTTCTGCCGCAGTACCATCTGCATGTTCGGCAGGTTGGCGGCGCGCTCCATCACGTCGAGCCGCGCGCGGATGCGCTTGTGCACCTTGCCGGCCTCGCCGAACACCGGCACCACCAGCCCCTGGCTGAGCAGGAACACGGCGACGAAGACCATGCCGAGGAAGGCCAGGATGAACTCCGGGGGCAACTGGCTCATGGCTGCAGTCCCTCCATCCATTCGGGACGGAACAGGTTCAGCGGCAGCTCGATGCCGCGCTTGGCCAGCACGTCGCGGAAACCCGGGATCATCCCGGTGGGGCGGAAGTCGCCGAGCACCTCGCCCTGCTCGCCGATGCCGCGCCGCTCGAAGGCGAAGATCTCGGTCATGGTGATGATGTCGCCTTCCATGCCGTTGATCTCCTGCACGCTGACCAGGCGCCGGCGGCCATCCTCCTGGCGCTCCAGCTGCACCACCACGTCGATGGCCGAGGCGATCTGCTGGCGCAGCGCCTTGATCGGGAAGGTCGCGCCGGTCATCGAGACCATGTTCTCGATCCGCCCCAGGGCGTCGCGCGCGGTATTGGCGTGGACGGTGGTCAGCGAGCCGTCGTGCCCGGTGTTCATCGCCGCCAGCATGTCCAGCGCCTCGCCGCCGCGCACCTCGCCGATGACGATGCGGTCGGGGCGCATGCGCAGGCTGTTGCGCACCAGCTCGCGCTGGTTCACCTCGCCGCGCCCCTCGATGTTCGACGGCCGGGTTTCCAGGCGCACCACGTGCGGCTGCTGCAGCTGCAGCTCGGCGGAATCCTCGATGGTGACGATCCGCTCGTTGTGCGGGATGAAGCTGGACAGCACGTTGAGCATGGTGGTCTTGCCGGTGCCGGTGCCGCCGGAGACCAGCACGTTCAGGCGGCCGCGGACGATGGCCTTGAGCATCAGCGCGATGGCCGGGGTCAGGGTGCCCATCTGCACCA
Source organism: Pseudomonas jinjuensis (assembly GCF_900103845.1). Classification (GTDB taxonomy): domain Bacteria; phylum Pseudomonadota; class Gammaproteobacteria; order Pseudomonadales; family Pseudomonadaceae; genus Pseudomonas; species Pseudomonas jinjuensis. The sequence continues at coordinate 499,578 of NZ_FNIJ01000001.1, read as the reverse complement.
GGCTCTCGCTGTTCAGCAGGTCCACGGCGAAGCGGCGGATCGACATGCTCGGCCCGTCTATGGCCAGCGGCGGAATGATGGCGTTGACCCGCGAACCGTCCTTCAGCCGCGCGTCCACCAGCGGCGAGGACTCGTCGATGCGCCGCCCGAGGCTGGAGACGATGCGGTCGATGATGTTCAGCAGGTGCTGGTCGTCGCGGAAGCGCACATCGGTGCGCTGCAACTTGCCGTGGCGCTCGACGTAGACCGAGGCGTGGCCGTTGACCAGGATGTCCGACACGCTGCGGTCGGCCAGCAGCGGCTCCAGCGGCCCGAGGCCGAGCACCTCGTCGGTGATCTGCTTGATGATCAGCTGGCGGCAACCGGCGCTGACCGGCGCCGAATGCTCGTCGAGCAGGCGCTGGCAGATCTCGCGGATCTGCCGCCCCGCCTCGGCAGGTTCGAGGCTGTCGAGCAGCGACAGGTCCATGACCTTGAGCAGCTGCTGGTAGATCTTCTCGCGCCACTCGGTCTCCACCGCGTTGAGCTGGGTGCGGGTTTCGTAGAGCACGTCCGGGGCGCTGGCTTCCCAGGCCATGGGCGCTAGCGCCGCTGCCGGTTCGGACGGCGCATCGGCCGGGGCGGTTCTGGCGCTCTGCTGGCGCAGACGATTGCGTAGTTCGCTGAGCATGGTCTATCCCCTGAAGAGACGTCCGAAGGTGCGTTTCAGCAGGCCCTGCCCGCCGGCCTGGACGCCGAGCAGGTCCTGGCAGAGCGTGCGCACCGCCGCCGTCAGGGGCGCGCGGGGCGCATGGATGGCCAGCGGCACGCCGGTGTTCTGGCTCTGGCTGACCGCCGCGTAGTCGTTGGGCAGCGTGCGCAGGTCGGTGCAGCGCAGGGCTTCGTCGATATCCTTGAGGCTGATCGGCGCCGACTTGTCGAAGCGGTTGACCACCACCTGCAGGTTCTGCCCGGGCACGCCGAGGTCGTCGCGCAGGATGCGCATCAGCCGGCCGGCGTCCTTCAGGTGGCTGAGGCTCTGCTGCATGACGATGCAGATGCGGTCAGCCTGCTCCAGGGTGATGCCGGTGAGATGGTCGATCTGCCGCGGCACATCCACCACCACCCAGTCGTAGCTGCTGCGGGCCAGGCGCAGCAGGGCCTCCAGCTGCTCGTGGCGCACGTCCTGGGCCAGGCAGAGTTCGCCCGGGCGGCCGCCGAGCACGTGCAGCTCGGGGCTGAAGTGCGCGCAGAAACCACGCAGCGCCACGCTGTCCAGCTCGTCGATCTGCTGCAGCACCTGCAGGTGGCTGTGGGTCGGCTGCACGTCCAGATAGTGGGCAACGCTGCCGAACTGCAGGTCCATGTCCAGCAGCAGCGTGCTGGCGCCGCTGGCGCTGATCTGCTGGGCCAGGCTGCAGGCCAGCAGGGTGGCGCCGGAGCCGCCCTTGGAATTCATCACCGCGACCAGCTTGCCGCCTTCGGCGCTGTTGCCGCGATGCTCGCTGAGCACCCGGCCGATCGCCGCCAGCAGTTCCTCGGCGCACACCGGCTCGGGCAGGAAGTCGCGGGCGCCGGCCTGCATCGCCAGGCGCATGCCCTCGCGCTCCTCCAGCGGGCCGCAGACCAGCAGCGGCGGCCGCTCCTGCGGCGGGCGCTGCAGCAGCGCGGCCAGTTCCTCGCGCCACAGATGGCTGAGACGCAGCAGCAGCAGGTCGGGCATCTGCTCCAGGCCGTAGAGCGGATCGGCATGACCGTTGCTCACCAGCCGGGCGCTCACCTGCAGGCCCGGCATGCCCTGGCTGAGACTCTGCAGGTGGCGCAGCATCGCCGCATCGCGACTGCTGATGAGCATGCGCATCCCCGGCCGGGAGGCGACCCTGGCAGTGGCTGTATCCCGATTGCTCAGCATGGCGTGATCCCCGGTATGACGCCCGCCTCGGGATGCCGGCCAAGGCTCTCGCGGGGCAGGATCGACTGGAACATGGGCAGCGTGATCGTCCCGAAGCCGGGGATCAGCAAAGTGAAGGTGAAGTTCTGCACCCGCAGGCGCACGTAGCGGATCGCGCGGAATCCGCCGGTGCCGCTGGTATCGCCGGGGCTGGCAACGAGCGCGCCGTTCTCGTCCAGGTAGTCCAGGGACAGGTCGGCGGTGTCCAGGTTGGCGATCAGGCTGCTGGCGCCGGCGTCGTCCGCCGCGTTGTAGATGGCCCGGCGCAGGATGCGCGGTTCGCTGATGTCGCACACCGCCGCCAGCCGCGCGCCCCGGCGCACCGTTTCATTGAGGGCGTTGACGGTGAAGAACAGCCGCCCCATCTCCAGCACGCCGAACAGCAGGGTGAACAGCAGCACGCCGATCACGGCGAACTCCACCACGTACACGCCACGCTGGCGGTTCATCACAGCGCCCTCATCACGGTGGTGGCGACCAGCGGGAAGTTCAGCGCCATGGCTCCGCCGATGAATGCCGGCAATCCGCTGCCGATCAGCGGGCGGAAGCTGTAGCTGATGGTCACCCGCACATGCTGCGTGCCCTCGGCGGCCACGGTCACGTCGGCCGGGCAGAACACCGGCCGCAGCGTGACGCCGGTGCTCGCGGTGCAGTTCGAGTCCGCCGCGGAAGCCACGCCGCCGGCCGCCAGGTTGCGGGTGCGGGTCTGCAGGTCCGTAGTCAGCACGACCTGTCCCAGGGTGGCGTTCATGGCCTGGCCCGAGACATAGCGCCCGGCGTCGCGGCTGGCCTGCAGCAGGCTGTTGTACTGGAACAGCATGCGCCCCAGCTCGGCGATGGCGAACAGCAGCAGGAGCAGCAGCGGCAGGACGATGGCGAATTCCACCATGGCCACTCCACCCTGGCCCCGGCGTCGCGCGAATGCGGGTCTGTCCATGGCGCCTCCTACGAATCGCTGCTCGGCGTGCGGGCGTTGTCGATATAGGTCTTGTACAGCTGGATGATCCGCGGACCGCTGTCGTTCGACGGATTCGGCCCGGCCACGTTGTCGCCTTCGCACTCCTTCACGAACTGGCCGAAGATCTGCGCCTCGTTGCCCTTGTGCTCGGCCGGCTGCAGGACGAAGAAGCAGCCGAACCCCAGCACCGGTATCGGCGTCTTGCCGCCATCGGTGCCGTTGCACTGGCCGACCACGATCTTCAGCATGCGCCGCTCGAACACCCCGCCGGACTGGCAGCCGGCGCCGGTGCCGGCGATGCACGCGGCGGTCGCCGCCGCCCAGTCGTGATAGTCGAACAGGTCGGGCGTGCCGGCGGTGGACAGGTGGCCGTCGCTGGACGTGACCGCCTCGTTGCGGTACTCGATGCGCGGCGGCGACTCCTTGTCGTCATAGGCCAGCGCCGGCGAATTGCTGGTGATCACCAGGTCCGGCGGGTAATCCGCTTTCTTCATGCCGCCCTGGTAGTCGCCGAAGCGGGTGTTCAATCCCTGGACCGACGGTCCCACGGTGTTGCCCGGCTTGGTCAGGACCTCGTCGCCGACGCTGTTGCACTGCTCGACGCCGCCGGCCAGGGAATCGCGGATCACGTTGCCGCCGTTGCCGTTCAGGTTGAGCAGCTGGAAGTTTCCGGGGCCGATCGGCGAATTGTCGTTGGCGGCGGTCTTCAGCAGCTGCAGGTCGCCGAAGCGGTAGCCCCAGAACATCCCGGCGGCCGGGTCGTACTGCGCCGGGTCGCCGCAGACCATCAACGGCGCCACATCGCAGGGGCTGCTCGGACTGGGCCCGGCGGTGGCGATGGCCGCCACCCTCTTCGCCGGGTCGGCCCCCGGGATCGCCGCCAGCACATCCCAGAAGAAGCGGCTGAGGCTGTAGTCCGGAACCGATACGCGCACGTAGCTGGGGTCGGTCACGGCCGGCGGATTGGCGAACGGGCCGTAGACGCTGTCGGAGAACTCGATCACCACGAAGCCGGCGATTCCGCCGGCCCCGGCGATGGCCGCGGCCAGCTCGCCATTGCCGTTGCCCGCGCTGGCATTCAGGGTCAGGGTGTTGCGCGCGGCGGTGATCGCCGTGAGGTAGCCGCTGGGGTCGCCGCTGACCTGGCTCAGCGTCTTCGCTCCGCTGAGCGCCGCCGCATCCACGGCGTTCTGCAGGCGGGTCTTGTTCACCAGCATGTGCCCGCCGTCCAGCGCCAGCGCCGCCATGGCCAGGATCGCCAGCAGTGCGACCACCATCAGCACTATGACCGCGCCGCGCTGGCGTCGGGGCTGCCCCTGCATTCGCGCGTTCATTGCCCGGCCCTCAGTTGCCGATGTTGATCTGGATCGGCTGGACGACCCGCTCGGCATCGCCGACCCGGCCGCGATAGCCGTCCATGATCCGCTCGGTCAGCGGGCCGTCGGTGCCGCTGGTGGGCACCTCGGTGCCGGGGTTGGCCGCGACCTCCTTGTCGGCGATCTGCTGGTACAGCGTGTGGTTGACGCTGTCGCCCAGCGGGCCGACCCGGCCCTCCTCGTAGCTCATCACGCAGCCGCACAGGCCGGCGGCCAGCAATCCCAGACAAACCATGCGTTTCATCCTGGTGTGCTCCCGATTCAGTTGAGGTCGTGGCCGAACGCGCCTTCGCTCACGCCAAGGCTTACCGGCACCCGGCGGCCGGGCTCGCGGCCCTTGGTCTTGCCGAGCAGGTAGAAGTCCAGATCGCTGGGTTCGACGAATTTCTCGGTGGGCAGGCGCACCGTGCGGGCGTCCACCGGCTTGGCGAGGTGCGGCGTGACCAGGATCACCAGCTCGGTTTCGCCATTGATGAACTGCTGGCTGCGGAACAGGTGGCCCAGCACCGGCAGGTCGCCGAGGCCGGGGAAGCGGCTGACGAAGTCGCGGGTGTTCTCGCTGATCAGGCCGGCGATGGCTATGGTCTGGCCATTGCCCAGCTCGACGGTGGACTGCGCGCTGCGCTTGGTCAGCGACGGGATCACCTGGGTCACGCCGTCGCCGAGGATGCTCTGCAGGCCGGTGTCCAGCACCAGCGAATTGGCATTGGAAAGCTCGCTGACCGAGACGTTGAGGTTGAGGTTGATGCGTCCGGAATCCAGCACCACCGGAAGGAATTTCACGCCGACGCCGAACTCCTTGAACTCCACGGTGATGCCGTCGTCCTCGGTGATCGGCACCGGGAACTCGCCGCCGGAGATGAACTCGGCCTGCTGCCCGGTCAGGGTGGTCAGGGTCGGCTCGGCGAGGACCTTGGCCGAGCCGTTGTCCTTGGCCGCTTCCAGCACCACGTTGAAGAGGAACTCATCGGAAAGGAACTGCCCGAAGAAGCCCTTGCCGCTGCCGATCAGGCTGGTCGGATTGACGTTGCCGTTGGCGTCGAAGCCCAGCCCCTGGCCGTTGTTGAAGCCGCCGGTGGACCAGCGGCTGGAGGAGCCGAAGTCCAGGGCGTTGAAGCGCACGCTGAGGGTCTTGAACAGGTTGCGCTGCATCTCCGCGACCTTCACTTCCAGCATCACCTGCTGGCTGCTGCCGACGCTGAGCAGGTTGATGACATCCAGCGCCTGGTCCGCCGCCGCTCCGCCAGCGGCGCCCTGCCCCTGCCCCTGGCCCTTGCCGCCCGACTGCGCGGCGTAGCTCTTCGCCAGCTTGACCGCGGTATCCATCGCCAGCGCGCTGCTCACGTGGCCGCGCAGCACCAGCGAGCCCTGGGCGCTGTAGACCTCGATGTCTTCCTTGGGCAACACCTGGTGCAGCTTGCTCTTCAGCCCGCCGAGGTCATGCCCCACTTCCAGCTCCAGGTTGTCGATCAGCCGGTTGCCGCCGTCCCACAGCATCACGTTGGTGCTGCCGAGCGAACGGCCCAGCAGGTACACCTGGGTCGGGCTGGTGATGAGGATGTCGGCGATTTCCGGGTTGCCCACCGAGACCCGTTTCACCGGCGCGCGGGTGGTGAACATCCGCGAGTTGTAGATGGGCACCTGGATGCGGCTGCTGTTGGCCGCCGGCAGCGCGCGCACCGCCATGGGTTCGGCGGCCTGCACCGCGGCGACCAGCAGCAGCCATGCGCCGAGGGTATGCAACGCGTATGTCCCGATTCGTTGGAGGATGTCCATGTGCGACTCCTTTGCGTGGTATGCCGGCTGCCGTCCGCCTGGGGACCGGAGCGTCGATTACAGCTGCGCCTTCGTCACATTCACCTGGATGCCGCGGATCACCGTGATGCCGCCGTAGCCATTGCGCCGCGGAGCCGGCCGCGCCACCGGCTGGACCATCGGTGCAGGCAGGACGGCGGCGACCGGAGGTGAGGCCGGCTTCTTCTGCTCGTCCAGCGGATTGCGCAGGGCCAGTTGCAGGCGCCCTTCGCTCATCGCCTTGACCAGTATCTCGGCGTCGGCCGGGGTCATTTCCAGGGTCACCGCCCGCACCACCACCGGCTGGGTCTTGTCGGTGCTGGCGGTCTGGTCCACGGCCAGCACGCGCAGGTCGTGCAGGATGGTTTCCGCCTCGGCCTTGCCGTTGCCGCTGGCCTGCCGCGTCGCCAGCACGTCGACCCGGTTGCCCGGCAGGAGGAACCCGCCGACCCCGACCACGTCGTCCACCCGCACCGACACCGCCCGCTTGCTCGGTTCGATCAGCGAGGCCAGGGTGCTGCCGCCAAGGTGCTCCGCCATCCGCGCTCCACGCAGGATGTCGCCGCGCAGCAGGGTGAAGGTGGCGATCTTGCCCACCACCTCTTCGGTGGTGGCGAAGGAATCTTCCGGCGCCGTGCCCCTGGGCATGCGCACCACGGTGACCTGCTGGGCCTGCACCATCTGCCCGAAGGGAATCTCGGTGGCGGCCACCACCACGCCCTGCAGGTTGTCTTCCGGCTTGGCGTCGAGCCGCGCCGTCAGCCAGTTGTTGGCCATCCAGGCGGCGCCGAGGCCGAGCACCAGGGAAAGGACGATGAGGGTCGGGGTACGCACGCTCATAGCGGTATCTCCTTAATCCAGGAAGTCGAGCTGGACGAAGTAGTTGCTCCAGGCCCACTTCAGGTCGGCGAAGGACAGCGGCCCATCGGTATTCAGGTAACGCCGGCGATCCAGGGCCATGCCCAGCAGGTCGCGGGGGTGGCAGGGCACCAGCGGCATGCCCTCCGCCTCGTACAGCTGCTGCAGCACGAAGCGCAGCAGCATCGGGTCGAAGGGAATCCCCAGGCGCAGACATTCCTGGCGCCAGACGCGCTCGTACAGCTCGGGATCGAGGTAGTTGAAATGCAGCTTGTAGCCGATCCGGCGGAGGAAGGCCTCGTCCGCCAGTTCCAGCGGATTGAGGTTGGTGGAGAACACCAGGATGAGGTCGAACGGCACCACGCAATGCCGGCCGCCGCCGAAGTTGAGGTAGTCGCGCTTCTCCTCCATCGGCACGATCCAGCGATTGAGCAGGGCTTCCGCCGCCACCCGCTGGCGCCCCAGGTCATCGATGACGAACAGGCCGTTGCTGGCCTTCAGCTGCAACGGCGCCTGGTACAGCCGCGTGGACGGATCGAAGCGCACTTCCAGCTGCTCCAGGCTCAGTTCGCCACCGGTGATCAGCAGTGGCCGCCGGCAGCAGACCAGACGCCGGTCGATGCCCTCGCTGAGCAGCAGGCTGCCTTGCCGGCTGTCATCCAGCCGGTGGTGAATCTGCGGATCGTAGATTTCCAGCACCGCATCGTTGATGACGATGGCGTAGGGCAGCCAGACGGCCTCGGCGAACAACCGGATCAGATGGCTGCTGACGTAGGTCTTGCCGGTGCCGGCCGGGCCGTAAATCATGATGGCGCGCCCGGAGTTCAGGGCCACGCCGAGCTGGTCGAGCAGCCCGTCGGCCAGCACGATTCCCTCGAAGGCGTTGCGCATGTCGGCCATGCCGATGCGGCCGTGATGGATCGTCTGCACCTTCAGCAGCGACCGGTAGTTGCTCACCGGGAACGGCGCGGCGCCGATGTAGCCGCTGCGCGCCAGGGCATCGCGGGCGGCGCGCCGGCCACGCTCGGTCAGCCCGTAGCGCAGCGACTGCCCCGCCGCCTGCCCGAGCACCTCGATGCGCCCGTCCTTGCGCAGGAACGCCAGCACTTCCTCCAGCACCGAACCGGTCAGCGCCAGGCGCTCGACCAGCTGCGGCAGGTCCAGCACCCCGGCGTCGTGCAGGTGCTTGCACAGCAGGTCGCCGAGGAAGGTCTCCGCCAGCCCGGTGTCGCCGATGCTGCGCGGCTGTGGCGCCAGGCGCTGCACGGTAGCTCGCTCGCTGGGGTAGGCATCGCTGTCGTTGACGACATACATGACGGGCTTCCTGGTCAGAGGCCGATGAACTGCCAGTTGGCGAAGGGGCGCCATAGCAGGCTGAGCAGCGTGCCCAGCAGGATGGCGATGGAGTATGGGAAGGGTTGGCCGGCGACTTCATCGGGGGCGGGGGCCAGGTAGGTTTGAGTCCGCAGCATCAGCCAGTAGCGCGACAGGGTCAGGCCCAGCTGACGGCGCACCAGTACCAGCGCCAGGCCACAGACCGCGCCGACCAGCAGGGTGCAACCCGCCGCCCAGAGCGCCCCGGTGGCGGTGAGGAAACTGCCGACCATGGCCATCAGCTTCACGTCGCCAGCGGCCATGCCACCCAGCATGTACAGCGGCAGAAATACGCCGAAGCCGACCAGGAGTCCCAGCAGGCCGTCACCCAGTCCGGCCGCGTCCGCGACCTGGACCTGTCCGGTCAGGCCAACGGCAAGGCCCATCAGCACCAGCCAGTTGGGAATACGGTGGCGGCGAAGATCGCTCGCCACCGCGATGCCCAGGAGACCCAACAACGCGGAACCCGCCAGGACCGATATCACCATTGCCATGGCCTCCAGCGTTACGGCGTTTCAGCCGCACGCGGCTCCGTTGATGGCAGTGCAGAGTGCCTGCATCTTGGTCTGCACGGCGGTCCCCAGGTCGGTGAAAATCGCAACCACCAATGCCGTGACCAAACCACCCGCGACCGCGTATTCCACAACGGTCAGCCCATCCTCATCCTTCGCAAACTTCACCACCGCGCTCTTGATTGCTTGCAGATCCATTTCAGCCACCTCGCTCGCTAATTGAGTTACCGCATCCGGCACGCTCCTCGCGCTGCCTGTCTGCAAGCTAGTCAGCGGCAGTTGGCTGGGGTTAGGAGTTTTTTGCGCATCGCTAGGAGTTTTTTGCCGGTTTCCCGGCGAATGTGACGGACTTCAAGGGCGGGAAGGATCCGCGGCGGGGAGGAAGATGCCGCCCGGGCGAAGCGGAACCCGCGTCCCAGACACTGTCGCGCGATGTCCACTTGTGGGCTTTAGACCCATTGATGGGTCAACCAGCCAAGCGATATCAGGAATGAGTCTTAGCGCTAATGGCACATTGACAATACTCCTAGACAGAAAAAATAAAGGCGATTCATCGGATTGCGGAATCGCTCATAAGAGTCTGATGGGCGGGGTCAAGAAAATGACGTGCAGTACCAGCAGGAGACCCGTGCTGCTCTGGATCGATCTGACCCACGACTGCTCGGCGGAGGCGTTGATCGATCAGTTCCGCTCCACCTGCGAGTGCCGTCCGGCTCGGGTCGCGAATCTGGCGGAGCAGGTGCTGGAACAGCGGCCCGACATGATCTGCATCCACTTCGACCACCCGGACGCGGCGGGCCTGCGTCTGCTGCAGGAGGTGAAGCGCGACGTTCCCTCCACCCCCATCACCATGTTCACCGTGCAGCACTCCGAGGAGCTGGCCGTCTGGGCCATGCGCGCCGGCGTATGGGAGTACATGCCGCTGCCTGTGAGCGCTGCCGAAAAGAAGCGTTATCTCGACTGTCTGACGCAGTTGCAGGGGCTGCGCCAGGAGGCGCCTCTGGACCAGCGGAAACCCCATCTGCAACGTGGCTGCGACCTGCCCGACAGCATCCGGCTGACCAGATCGCACCAGAAGCAGCGGGCGATCCAGAAGGCGCTGCTGCATATCGACCAGCACTTTCGCAAGGGCGTCGACCAGAAGGAACTTGCCCAGCACTGCGGCATGACCCCTTTCCGCTTCTGCCGGCTGTTCAAGGAACAGCTCGGCGTGGGCTTCATGGAGTACATCCTGCGCAAGCGCATGGACTATGCGAAGGAGTTGCTCGACAACAGCCAGATGCCCATCACCAGCATCGGCTACGAAGCAGGCTTCAAGGACCCTTCCTACTTCGCCCGCACGTTCAAGCAAAACATGGGCTGCACGCCCAGCGAGTACCGCAGCGCGTCCAGGCCCGAGGCGCGCAAGGAAGCCGATGGCAGTCCGGTCGATCTGCTCGCCCGGGCGCTGCAGCCGGTGTTCGGCGAGGCCAGCCTGGAGCCCTGAAGATGGCTGCCGGCAGAAAAAGGAAAACCACTCGCTGGAGTGGTTTTCGTCAGCGGACGGGAGATCAGTCGGCGACCTTCATCACCACCCGCCCGCCACCCGGGCAGGTTTCCATGTAGCGGTTCGCCTCGACGAACTCGGTGAAGTCGAAGACCCTGTCGATGCTCGGCTTGAGCAACTGATCGGCGGTCATCTGGTTGATCGCCTGCAGCGCCCGCTGCACAGCGTCGTCGTCGCGGGCCAGGCCGAGTTCCGGCTGGCCAGTGAAATCCATCACACAATGGCGGAAGAACTGCAGGTGCTTCTTGAACGCCGCACAGGCCGGGAAGGTGGCGTCGTTGCCACCGTTGATGCCGTAGAGGATCAGCTTGCCGCGCGGCGCGGCGACATCACCGAGCAGCTTCATCTGCGGGCCGGCGCACTGGTCGAGGACGATTTCCACGCCCTCCCCCCTGGTGAAGCGCTCGACTTCCAGCACCAGGTCCTGTTCCTCGGTGTAGATGATCTTGTCGGCGCCCAGCTCGCGCAGGAAGCCGCGACAGTCCTCCTCGCTGGTGGTGACGATCACCTGCGCCCCGAGCGCCTTGGCCAGCTGCACCGATTGCGGCGCCAGGCAGTGCGCGGCCTCGGTGATCAGCACGCGCTGGCCGGGCTTGAGCTTCGCCAGCTCGACCAGGGCGAACCAGGCGTACAGCAGGCCGGTGTAGTGCACCGCGGCTTCGCTGGGGCTGAGGTTGTCCGGGTAGCGGGTCAGCGCCTCGCGCGGCATCAGCACCAGGTCGCCCCAGGCCGGGTACTGGTTCGGCGTGCTCGCCGGGAAGCTGGCGACCGCGACGCCGGGCTGCAGGTCGCCGACGTCATCGCCGACCGCCTCGACGATGCCGGCCAGCTCGTAGCCGAGGCCGGCAGGCAGCTTGGCCTGGTCGGGCGCGAGGTTCTGCCGCCAGAGCACGTCGCGCCAGTTCACGCCCAGCGCCTGCACGCGCACCAGCACTTCACCCGGCCCCGGCTGCGGGGTCGGGACTTCCTCGAGCCGGAGTACCGAGGCATCACCGAACTGGTGGAAACGGATCATGCGGGACATCGGATACCTCGCCATTTCATTACCTTATAGCCCCGGACTCTATCCGGGCTTTCCGGGTAGCGCCAGCAGGCGCCATTGATAGTCGACATAAATGGTGGTGATTCGGGTTGCGCATTTTCCCCGAAGCGACACACCAATTGCCTACAAATGACGGTAACCATTCCCACAACCCTTGACGTTCCCTCCCCCACGCTTCACTTTTCCCCCATTGCCGGGGAGGCACCATGAATCGCAATGACCTGCGCAAGGTTGATCTCAACCTGCTGATCGTGTTCGAAACGCTGATGCACGAGCGCAGCGTGACGCGCGCGGCGGAAAAGCTGTTCCTCGGCCAGCCGGCCATCAGCGCTGCCCTGGCGCGCCTGCGCAACCTGTTCGACGACCCGCTGTTCGTGCGCACCGGGCGCAGCATGGAGCCCACCGCACGGGCCCAGGAAATCTTCGGCCACCTGTCGCCGGCGCTGGACTCGATTTCCACCGCCTTCAGCCGCGCCGCCGACTTCGACCCGGCCACCAGCAAGGCGGTGTTCCGCATTGGCCTGTCCGACGATGTCGAGTTCGGCCTGCTGCCGCCACTGCTGCGCCGCCTGCGTTCCGAGGCGCCAGGCATCGTGCTGGTGGTGCGCCGCGCCAACTACCTGCTGATGCCCAATCTGCTGGCCTCCGGGGAGATTTCCGTGGGCGTCAGCTACACCGACGAACTGCCGGCCAACGCCAAGCGCAAGACCCTGCGCCGCAGCATCTGGAAGGTCCTGCGCGCCGACTCGATTCCCGGCGCCCTCAGCCTCGACGACTACTGCGCGCGGCCCCACGCGCTGGTGTCCTACGCCGGCGACCTCGACGGCATGGTCGACCAGACCCTCGCCGAGATGGAGCGCAAGCGCCAGGTGGTGCTCGCCGTGCCGCAGTTCAACGGCCTCGCCGCCCTGCTCGCCGGCACCGACATCATCGCCACCGTCCCCGAATACGTCGCCCTCGCCCTCACCGCCGCCGGCGGCCTGCGCGCCGACGACCCGCCCTTCCCCACCCGCCCGGCCGAGCTCTCCATGGTCTGGCGCGGCGCCCAGGACAACGACCCGGCCGAACGCTGGCTGCGCTCGCGGATCAGCATGTTCGTCGGCGATCCGGACAGCCTCTGAACGCGAGCTGCACGCGCTTTATGTAGGAGCGAGCTTGCTCGCGATCCGGTGTTTCCCCTGATGATGGGGTGCCAATCGAAACTACGGATCGCCAGCAAGCTGGCTCCTACGAAGAGCGGCCATGGCGCACCACGAATACCTCATTCAGCAGGCTGCATGCTTTTGTAGGAGCGAGCTTGCTCGCGATCCGGGGTTTCCCCAGACGATGGGGTTCGGCCGATACCATGGATCGCCGTAGGAGCGGGCCATGCCCGCGACCAGGCGCATCACACACTCCGCAAACCATCATTGATGCGCATGGCGCAAAGGCATTTATCACCCTGCGTGATAATCAAAATCTGCCCGTTCGATTAGTCCATCCGGACGACCGCACGCAGACTCCGCCCATTAAAAACAGAAACTGGCGGAGTCTTCCTCATGGAGCGTTCAGTCAAACCCTTGCGTATCCCCCTGGCCCTCGCGGCCGTGCTGGTGTTGTCGGCCTGCGGCAGGGCCGAGGAAGCCGCGCAGTCGGCCCCGGCGCCGAAGGTCAGCGTGGCTGAGGTCATCGAGCAACCCATCAATGAATGGGACGAGTTCACTGGGCGCCTCGAAGCGCCGGAGTCGGTGGAACTGCGCCCGCGCGTGTCCGGCTACATCGACAAGGTCACCTTCCGCGAAGGCGCACTGGTGAAGAAAGGCGACCTGCTGTTCCAGATCGACCCGCGCCCCTTCCAGGCCGAGGTCAAGCGCCTGGAAGCCCAGCTCGCCCAGGCCCGCGCCAACCAGTCGCGCACCAGCAACGAAGCCGCCCGCGGCGAGCGCCTGCGCGCCACCAATGCGATCTCCGCCGAACTGGCCGACGCCCGCACCAGCGCCGCCGCCGAGGCGCGCGCCATGGTCGCGGCGACCCAGGCCGAACTGGACAACGCCCGCCTCAACCTCAGCTTCACCCAGGTCACCGCGCCCATCGACGGCCGCGTCAGCCGCGCCGAAGTCACCGCCGGCAACCTGGTCAACAGCGGCGAGACGCTGCTCACCACCCTGGTTTCCACCGACAAGGTCTACGCCTACTTCGACGCCGACGAGCGCGTCTACCTGAAGTACATGGACCTCGCCCGCCACGGCGGCCCGGATGCGCGCGGCAACAGCCCGGTGTACCTCGGCCTGACCGGCGAGGACGGCTTCCCCCATCAGGGCCGGCTGGACTTCCTCGACAACCAGGTCAACCCGAAGACCGGCACCATCCGCGGCCGCGCCGTGTTCGACAACACCGGCGGCCAGTTCACCCCCGGCCTCTATGCGCGCATCAAGCTGGTCGGCAGCGGCACCTACCCGGCCGCGCTGATCAAGGACGAAGCCGTGGGCACCGACCTCGGCAAGAAGTTCGTGCTGGTGGTCGACGCCGACAGCAAGGTCGCCTACCGCAGCATCGAGCTGGGTCCGAAACTTGAGGGCCTGCGCATCGTCCGCACCGGCCTCGCCAAGGGCGACCGCATCGTGGTCAACGGCCTGCAGCGCGTCCGTCCCGGCGCCCAGGTGGAGGCCCAGGGCGTGCCCATGGCCAGCCCGGAAACCCTCGCCACCCTCGCCCGCCAGCGGCAGTTGGTGGACAACGCGATCGACCCGCCGAAAGTCGCCGACAAGAACCCTCGCAGCAGCCCGCGCGGCTGACCCCAACACCGCCCAGCAGTACCAGACAGGCCCCGTCCCGGCGGGGTCATGGGTACCCCTTTGCCCGGGGTCTTGCCCGAGGAACCGACGATGAACTTCTCGCAATTCTTCATCCAGCGGCCGATCTTCGCCGCCGTGCTCTCGCTGATCATCCTGATCGGCGGGGCCATCTCGCTGTTCCAGCTGCCGATCAGCGAATACCCGGAAGTGGTGCCGCCCACAGTGGTGGTGCGCGCCAACTTCCCCGGCGCCAACCCCAAGGTGATCGGCGAGACCGTCGCCGCGCCGCTGGAACAGGCCATCACCGGCGTCGAGAACATGCTCTACATGTCCTCGCAGTCCACCGCCGACGGCAAGATGACCCTGACCATCACCTTCGCCCTCGGCACCGACCTGGACGACGCCCAGGTGCAGGTGCAGAACCGCGTGACCCGCACCCAGCCCAAGCTGCCGGAGGAAGTCACCCGCATCGGCATCACCGTCGACAAGGCCTCGCCCGACCTGACCATGGTCGTGCACCTGACCTCGCCGGATAACCGCTACGACATGCTCTACCTGTCCAACTACGCCATCCTCAACATCAAGGATGAGCTGGCGCGGCTGGACGGTGTGGGCGACGTGCAGCTGTTCGGCATGGGCGACTACTCCCTGCGCGTGTGGCTGGACCCGAACAAGGTCGCCTCGCGCAACCTGACCGCCAGCGACGTGGTCGCGGCGATCCGCGAGCAGAACCGCCAGGTCGCCGCCGGCGCCCTCGGTGCGCCGCCCTCGCCGAACGCCACCAGCTTCCAGCTTTCGATCAACACCCAGGGTCGCCTGGTCAACGAGGAAGAGTTCGAGAACATCATCATCCGCAGCGGCCCGGACGGCGAGATCACCCGCCTGAAGGACATCGCCCGCGTCGAACTCGGCTCCAGCCAGTACGCCCTGCGCTCGCTGCTGGACAACCAGCCGGCGGTCGCCATCCCGATCTTCCAGCGGCCCGGTTCCAACGCCATCGCCATCTCCAACCTGGTGCGCGAGAAGATGGCCGAGCTGAAGAAGGACTTCCCGCAGGGCGTCGACTACTCCATCGTCTATGACCCGACCATCTTCGTTCGCGGCTCCATCGAGGCGGTGGTGCACACCCTGTTCGAAGCCCTGGTGCTGGTGGTGCTGGTGGTCGTGTTGTTCCTGCAGACCTGGCGCGCCTCGATCATCCCGCTGGCCGCGGTGCCGGTGTCGCTGATCGGCACCTTCGCGGTGATGCACCTGTTCGGCTTCTCGCTCAACGCGCTGTCGCTGTTCGGCCTGGTGCTGGCCATCGGCATCGTGGTGGACGACGCCATCGTGGTGGTGGAGAACGTCGAACGGAACATCGGCCTCGGCCTGACGCCGGTCGAGGCGACCCGCCGCGCCATGAAGGAAGTGACCGGGCCGATCATCGCCACCGCGCTGGTGCTGTGCGCCGTGTTCGTGCCGACCGCCTTCATCTCCGGCCTCACCGGGCAGTTCTACCGGCAGTTCGCGCTGACCATCGCCATCTCCACGGTGATCTCGGCGATCAACTCGCTGACCCTGTCGCCGGCGCTGGCCGCCGTGCTGCTCAAGGGTCACCACGAGCCGAAGGACCGCTTCTCGGTGCTGCTCGACACGCTGCTGGGCAGTTGGCTGTTCCGTCCGTTCAACCGCTTCTTCGACCGCGCCAGCCACGGCTACGTCGGCACCGTCACCCGTGTCCTGCGCGGCAGCAGCATCGCCGTGCTGATCTACGGCGGGCTGATCGGTCTGACGTATCTCGGCTTCTCCAGCACGCCGACCGGCTTCGTGCCGCAGCAGGACAAGCAGTACCTGGTGGCCTTCGCCCAGCTACCCGACGCGGCGACTCTCGACCGCACCGAGGCGGTGATCAAGCGCATGTCCGACATCGCCGGCAAGCATCCGGGCATCGAGCACACCGTGGCCTTCCCCGGCCTGTCGATCAACGGTTTCACCAACAGCCCGAACAGCGGCATCGTCTTCACCCCGCTGAAGGACTTCGACCAGCGCAAGGGGCCGGGCATGTCCGCCGGCGAGATCGCCGCCGAGCTGAACCAGCAGTTCGCCGACATCCAGGACGCCTATATCGCGATCTTCCCGCCGCCGCCGGTACAGGGGCTGGGGACCATCGGCGGCTTCCGCCTGCAGCTGGAGGATCGCGGCAACCTGGGCTACGAGGAGCTCTACGCCCAGACCCAGAACATCCTCGACAAGGCCCGCGCGCTGCCCGAGCTGGACCCCATGTCGGTATTCACCAGCTACCAGGTGAACGTGCCGCAGGTGGACGCCGCCATCGACCGCGAGAAGGCCAAGACCCACGGCGTGGCGATCAGCGACATCTTCGACACCCTGCAGGTCTACCTCGGCTCGCTGTACGCCAACGACTTCAACCGTTTCGGCCGCACCTACCAGGTCAACGTGCAGGCGGAGCAGCAGTTCCGCCTGGAGCCCGAGCAGATCGGCCAGCTGAAGGTGCGCAACAACCTCGGCGAGATGGTCCCGCTGGCGACCTTCATCAGGATCAGCGACACCTCCGGCCCGGACCGGGTGATGCACTACAACGGCTTCATCACCGCCGAGATCAACGGCGCCGCCGCGCCGGGCTACAGCTCCGGCCAGGCCGAGGCGGCGATCGAGCGGCTGCTGAAGCAGGAACTGCCCAACGGCATGACCTACGAATGGACCGACCTGACCTACCAGCAGATCCTCGCCGGCAACACCGCGGTGTTCGTCTTCCCGCTCTGCGTGCTGCTCGCCTTCCTCGTGCTGGCCGCGCTGTACGAAAGCTGGGGGCTGCCGCTGGCGGTGATCCTGATCGTGCCGATGACGCTGCTGTCGGCCATCGCCGGGGTGATCATCTCCGGCGGCGACAACAACATCTTCACCCAGATCGGCCTGATCGTGCTGGTCGGCCTGGCGTGCAAGAACGCGATCCTCATCGTCGAGTTCGCCAAGGACAAGCAGCAGGAAGGCATGGACCGCCTGAGCGCGGTGCTGGAAGCCTGCCGCCTGCGCCTGCGGCCGATCCTGATGACCTCCATCGCCTTCATCATGGGCGTAGTGCCGCTGGTGCTGTCGTCCGGCGCCGGCGCGGAAATGCGCCACGCCATGGGTGTCGCGGTGTTCTCCGGGATGCTCGGCGTGACCTTCTTCGGCCTGCTGCTGACCCCGGTGTTCTACCTGCTGATCCGCCGGGTGATGGACGCCCGCGCGGAGAAGAAAGCCCAACGTCGCATCGCGCACTCGTCGCCGGAGGCCCACGCATGAGCCTGAAACACTTCGCCCCCGCCCTCCTGGCCCTGGCCCTCAGCGCCTGCGCGGTGGGCCCGGACTACCGGAAACCGGAGGAAGCGCCGGCGCGCATCGACACCGCCGGCGCCACCTACGACAAGGCGCGCTACGAGGACGCCTGGTGGCGACAGTTCGACGACCCGGTGCTGGAGCAACTGGTACAGCAGGCGCTGCGGGAAAACCGCGACCTGCGCGTGGCCTTCGCCCGGGTGCGCGCCTCGCGGGCGATCCGCGATGACGTGGCCAACGACCGCTTCCCAACGGTCACCAGCCGCGCCTCGGCGGAGATCGGCAAGGGCCAGATTCCCGGGCAGACCGAAAGCCGCGTGAATCAGGAACGCTATGACCTCGGCCTGGACATGATCTGGGAAGTCGACCTGTTCGGCCGCGTGCAGCGCGCCCTGGAGTCCAGCGACGCGCAGAGCGAGGCGGCGCTGGCCGACCTGCAGCAGCTGCAGGTCAGCCTGATCGCCGAACTGGCCGACGCCTATGGGCAGTTGCGTGGCGCCCAGCTGCGCGAACGCATCGCCCGCAGCAACCTGGAGAACCAGCGCGAATCCCGCGACCTGACCATCCAGCGCCGCGACGCCGGCATCGGCAACGAACTCGACGTGCAGCGCTCCGAAGCGCGCCTGGCCGCCACCGAAGCCAGCGTGCCGCAGTTGCAGGCCGAGGAAGTGCGCCAGCAGAACCGCATCGCCACCCTGCTCGGCCAGCGTCCGGACCAGCTCAGCGTCGACCTGTCGCCGAAGAAGCTGCCCGCTATCGCCAAGGCCCTGCCCATCGGCGACCCCGGCCAACTGCTGCGCCGCCGCCCGGACATCGCCGCCGCCGAACGCCGCCTGGCCTCCGCCACCGCCGACGTCGGCGTGGCGACCGCGGACCTGTTCCCGCGGGTGAGCCTCGGCGGTTTCCTCGGCTTCACCGCCGGCCGCGGCTCGCAGATCGGCTCCTCGGCCGCCAACGCCTGGGCCGTGGCGCCGAGCATCACCTGGGCCGCCTTCGACCTCGGCAGCGTCCGTGCCCGCCTGCGTGCCGCGAAAGCCGACGCCGATGGCGCGCTGGCGAGCTATGAGCAGCAGGTATTGCTGGCGCTGGAGGAATCGTCGAACGCCTTCAGCGACTACGGCAAACGCCAGCAGCGCCTGCTCTCGCTGATCCGCCAATCCGAAGCCAGCCGCGCCGCCGCCCAGCAGGCCGGCATCCAGTACCGCGAAGGCACCGTGGACTTCCTCGACCTGCTCGACGCCGAACGCGAACAGCTCGCAGCGGAAGATGCGCAGGCGTTGGCGGAAGTGGATGTCTATCGCGGCATCGTGGCGATCTACAAGGCACTCGGCGGAGGCTGGCAACCGAACGCCTGAACCGCTTTACCTCTCCACGGTCGATCACGACCGCTTCAAGCCCCACGTTCCGATGCTCCTGGACGTGGGGCTTTTTTTGCGATTGAAGATCCACGGGATGCGAACCCTGTAGGAGCGGGCCATGCCCGCGATGGCATGACCGGTCGCGGGCATGGCCCGCTCCTACAGTCAGAACGATGGCGCATCACAGGCGCGGCCTATGGTCTTTTGTAGGAGCGATCAATCCCGCCCCATCGCCCGCGCATACCCCTTCGGCGCGAACCTCGCCGTCACCGCCAGCATCGCCACCACCAGCACCGCCAGCAGCGCCCAGGACATCTGGAAGCTTCCGGTCGAGTCGCGCAGCCAGCCGGTCACATAGGGAATGATCCCGGTGATGATGAAGCCGATCCCCTGCACGAACGCCGCCAGCCGCCCGGCCGCGCCGGGGTCGGGCAGGTGGTCGAGGGTCAGGGTCAGGCTGAGGGCGAAGCAGGAGCCGAGGCCGTAGCCGATCAGTGCCACCCAGAGGCCGGGCAGGTGCAGCGGCGCCAGCAGCAGGCCGCAGAAGCCGGCGAGCTGGATCAGCAGGCACAGCGCCAGCCAGCCGCGGCGGTCCAGCGAGCCGCGGATCAGCAGCGGGATGCTCAGCGCGGCCAGCACCTGGAAGATGGTCATCAGCCCGACCAGTTGCCCACTGGCCTCGGCGCTCCAGCCGAGCTGGCGGTAGTACACCGGCAGCCAGGCGACCATGCTGGTGTAGCCGCCGTTGATCATTCCGAAGTAGATCGCCAGCAACCACGCCCGGCGGCTGCCGAAGTAGTGCTCGACCTTGCGCGCCGGTTCATGGGTCACGGCTTCCCGCGGTCGCGCCAGGCCCCAGAACAGCAGGCCGAGCAGCGCCAGCACGGCCCACACGCCGAGCCCGGCCTGCCAGTGGCCGAGGCGGGTCGCCACCACCGGCGCCAGCACCGCGGCGGTACCGCCGCCGGCCATCAGCGAGGCGGAATACAGCCCCATCGCGCTCGGCACGCGGCTGGGGAACCAGCGCTTGATCACCCCCGGCACCAGCGCCTGGATGATCGCCACGCCGATCCCAGCCAGCACCGCGCTGGCGATCAGCGCCATGCCGCTGTCCAGCAGCAGGCGCCACAGGCAGGCGGCGGCGATGGCCAGCAGGCCGCAGGTCATGCCGCGCGCTTCGCCGAGGCGCGGACCGATCCATGGCAGCGCAAGCGCGAAGAAGCCCATGCACAGCACCGGCAGCACGGTGAGCAGCGACGCGCCCTGGAAGCCGAGCCCGGTGGCCTCGCGGATTTCCGCCAGCAGCGGGCCGATGGAGGTGAGGATCGGCCGCAGGTTGATGCCCAGGCAGACGATCACCACCAGCCCTAGCCAGCCGACCCGCGCCCGCTCGGCCTGCAGGGAAACCGCGCGGCTCATGCCTTGCGCGCCTGCCAGAGTGCGTACAGCCCCTCCTCGCCCGCCGGCCGCAGCGGGCGCAACGGCAGCGACTGCTGCAGCGGCGGCCGCGCCATCTCGCGGTAGATCGATGCGGTCGACAGGCCGAACGCCTCGCCATCCTCGTTGGAATAGGCGAAGTACGCCGCGCTCACCCCGCACAGGTGCATCGCGGCGAGGCACATCGGGCACGGATGGCCGCTGGCGTAGATCACGCAACCGTCCAGGCGCGGACTGCCGAGCACCTGGCTGGCCAGGCGGATCGCCTGCAGTTCGGCGTGGCCGGTGGGATCGTTGTCGAGGTGGATGGTGTTGGCCGCGCGGGCGATGACCTGGCCGTCGCGGACCAGCACCGCGCCGAACGGCCGGCCGCCGAACTCGACATTGGTGCGCGCCAGGGCGACCGCCTCGCGCATGAAGGCTTCGTGCTGCATGGAACCTCCCGGAATCGAAATCTCCGGGAAATTATGAAGTCGGCGCTTTCCATGCTGAAATTAAATGACTCACTTCATTCCAGTGGGAATCATGATGCTCGATCCCATCCTCCTGCGCAGCCTGGTCAGCGTGGTGGACGCCGGCAACTTCACCCGCGCCGCCGAACAGCTGAACCTCACCCAGTCCACCGTCAGCCAGCACATCCTGCGCCTGGAACAGCAGCTCGACAGCCGCCTGCTCGACCGCAGCCAGCGGCAGATCCTGCCCACCGAGGAAGGCGAACGCCTGCTCGGCTACGCCCGGCGCATCCTCCAGCTCGGCGAGGAAGCCCGCGAGGCGCTCTCCAGCGAGCACAGCGAGGGCGTGCTGCGCCTCGGCCTGCCGGAAGACTTCGCCGGCGAGCGGATCATGCCGCTGCTGGCGACCTTCGGCGCCGAACGGCCGCGGCTGCGTCTGGAGGTGACCAGCGGACTCAGCCACGAGCTGCTGCGCCAGTACCGCAACGGCGAGCTGGACCTGCTGCTGGTCAAGCAATGGGGCGCCGACAGCGACTGCCTGGAGCGCTGGCCCGAACCGCTGGTCTGGCTGGACAGCGCCGAACGCCCCGCCGCCGGACGCGACCCGCTGCCGCTGGTGGTATTCCCGCTCGGCGCGCTGTACCGCCAGGAAATGCTCCATGCTTTGGAAAGCCTGGGCCGGCCGTGGCGCATCAGCTATTGCAGCGGCAGCCTCGCCAGCCTCTGCGCGGCAGTGGCCGCCGGCATGGGTGTGAGCCTGCTGCCGCTGCGCTGCCGGCAGCCCGGCCATTCGCTGCTGACGGAAGCTCAGGGTTTCCCCACCATCGGCGGGCTGGAACTGGCGCTCTACGCCCGCCCCGGCCTGGGCAGCGCCGGGCGTTCGCTGCGCGATCAGCTGCGGGACATGTGCGGCGGATGACGCTGGCGCGTCATCCGCCAGACTTTCCTGTAAGCGGGCCATGCCCGCGACCATCCCACGAAAACTACCCTTCCTAGGAAATTTCTGACCATAAAGACAGATTTTTATTGACTTGAAAGTCAGCTTTTCCTAGATTCGCTCCCATAGGCCCCCCGCCCAAAAACAAGAACCCGCCTGGAGGCATGCCCTGTGATCAGGTTCCTGCTCAACCGCGAGCTGCGAGTCGAAGACCGCCTCGACCCGAATCTCACCGTGCTCAACTACCTGCGCCAGAACCTCGGCAAGACCGGCACCAAGGAGGGCTGCGCCTCCGGTGACTGCGGCGCCTGCACCGTGGTGGTCGGCGAACTGGTCGGCGTGGAAGGCGCCGAGCGCATCCGCTACCGCACCCTCAATTCCTGCCTGACCTTCGTTTCCGCGCTGCACGGCAAGCAGCTCATCACCGTCGACGACCTCAAGCACCGCGGCGAACTGCACGGCGTGCAGCAGGCCATGGTGGATTGCCACGGTTCGCAGTGCGGTTTCTGCACTCCCGGCTTCGTCATGTCGATGTTCGCCCTGCAGAAGAATTCCACCGGCGAAACCGCCGAGCAGCGCAAGGTCGAAGCCTGCGAAGCCATGGCCGGCAACCTCTGCCGCTGCACCGGCTACCGGCCGATCCTCGACGCCGCCGAGCAGTCCTGCTGCCAGAAGCGCCCGGACCAGTTCGACGCCGCCGAAGCCCAGACCATCGCCCAGCTGAAGAGCATCGCCCCGCGCGAAACCGCCGAGCTGAACAGCGGCGACAAGCGCTGCCTGCTGCCGCTGACCATCGCCGACCTGGCCGACATCTACAGCGCCAACCCGCAGGCGCGCCTGCTGGCCGGCGGCACCGACCTGGCGCTGGAAGTCACCCAGTTCCACCGCGAGCTGCCGGTGATGATCTACGTCGGACATGTCGAGGAGATGAAACGCGTCGAGGTGCTGGTCGACCGCATCGAGATCGGCGCCGCCACCCCGCTCACCGACTGCTACGAAGCCCTCGCCCACGACTACCCGGATTTCGGCGAGCTGCTGCACCGCTTCGCCTCGCTGCAGATCCGCAACCAGGGCACCCTCGGCGGCAACATCGGCAACGCCTCGCCCATCGGCGACTCGCCGCCGCTCTTGATCGCCCTCGGCGCGCGCGTGGTGCTGCGCAAGGGCAGCGACAGCCGCGAACTGCCGATCGACGAATACTTCATCGACTACAAGGTCACCGCGCGCCAGGAAGGCGAGTTCATCGAGAAGGTCATCGTCCCGCGCCCGCAGGCCAACCAGGCGTTCCGCGCCTACAAGGTCTCCAAGCGCCTGGACGACGACATCTCCGCCGTCTGCGCGGCCCTCAGCCTGACCGTGGAGAACTGCCGGATCACCGCCGTGCGCACCGGCTTCGGCGGCATGGCGGCGATCCCGAAACGCGCCGCCGCCTGCGAGGCCGCGCTGCTCGGCCAGCCGTTCAGCGCCGCGACCTTCGAACGCGCCGCCGAGGCGCTGGCGGAGGACTTCACGCCGCTCAGCGACTTCCGCGCGAGCAAGGAATACCGCCTGCTCACCGCACAGAACCTGCTGCGCAAGTGCTTCTTCGAACTGGAAGCTCCGAAGGCCGTTACCCGGGTGACCGCATATGCATAAGCAACACAAGAGCCAGGAAGAACTGGCGGCGCTGTTCCGCGCCGACCTCACCACCGGCGTCGGCAAGAGCGTCAAGCACGAGAGCGCGCCCAAGCACGTGACCGGCGAGGCGATCTACATCGACGACCGCCTGGAATTCCCCAACCAGCTGCACGTCTACGCCCGCATGAGCGACCGCGCCCATGCGCGCATCACCAAACTGGACGTCACGCCCTGCTACCAGTTCCCCGGCGTCGCGATTGCGATTACCAAGGACGACGTGCCCGGCCAGCTGGACATCGGCCCGGTGGTGGCCGGCGACCCGCTGCTGGCGGACGGCAAGGTCGAGTACGTCGGCCAGGTGGTCCTGGCGGTCGCCGCCGACAGCCTGGAAACCGCGCGCAAGGCGGCGATGGCCGCCATCGTCGAATACGAGGACCTGGAGCCGGTGCTCGACGTGGTCGAGGCCTACCGCAAGAAGCATTTCGTGCTCGACAGCCACACCCACAGGATCGGCGACTCCGCCGCGCAACTGGCCACCGCGCCCAATCGCCTGCAGGGTACCCTGCACATCGGCGGGCAGGAACACTTCTACCTGGAGACGCAGATTTCCTCGGTGATGCCCAGCGAAGACGGCGGCATGATCGTCTACACCTCCACGCAGAACCCCACCGAGGTGCAGAAGCTGGTGGCCGAAGTACTGGGCATCTCCTTCAACAAGGTAGTGATCGACATGCGCCGCATGGGCGGCGGCTTCGGCGGCAAGGAAACCCAGGCCGCCGGCCCGGCCTGCCTGTGCGCGGTGATCGCCCACCTCACCGGGCGCCCGACCAAGATGCGCCTGCCGCGCGTGGAGGACATGACCGTCACCGGCAAGCGCCATCCGTTCTACGTCGAGTACGACGTCGGCTTCGACGACGACGGCCTGCTGCACGGCATCCAGCTCGACCTCGCCGGCAACTGCGGCTACTCCCCGGACCTCTCCGGCTCCATCGTCGACCGCGCCATGTTCCACTCGGACAACGCCTACTTCCTCGGCAACGCCACGGTCAACGGCCACCGCTGCAAGACCAACACCGCGTCGAACACCGCCTACCGCGGCTTCGGCGGCCCGCAGGGCATGGTCGCCATCGAGGAAGTGATGGAGGCCGTCGCCCGCCACCTCGGCAAGGACCCGCTGGACGTCCGCAAGCTCAACTACTACGGCAAGGACGAGCGCAACGTCACCCACTACCACCAGACCGTCGAGCACAACCTGCTGCAGGAAATGACCGCCGAACTGGAGGCCAGCGCCGAGTACGCCAAGCGCCGCGCCGAGATCCGCGAGTTCAACGCCAGCAGCCCGGTGCTGAAGAAGGGCCTGGCGATGACGCCGGTGAAATTCGGCATCAGCTTCACCGCCACCTTCCTCAACCAGGCCGGCGCGCTGATCCACATCTATACCGACGGCAGCATCCACCTGAACCACGGCGGCACCGAGATGGGCCAGGGCCTGAACACCAAGGTCGCGCAGGTGGTGGCGGAAGTCTTCCAGGTCGACATCGACCGCGTGCAGATCACCGCGACCAACACCGACAAGGTGCCCAACACCTCGCCGACCGCCGCCTCCTCCGGCGCCGACCTGAACGGCAAGGCCGCGCAGAACGCCGCCGAGATCATCAGGCAGCGCCTCGTCGAGTTCGCCGCCAGGCACTGGAAGGTCACCGAGGAAGACGTCGAATTCCGCAACAACCAGGTGCGCGTGCGCGACCGGATCATGCCCTTCGAGGACCTGATCCTGCAGGCCTACTACGGCCAGGTATCGCTCTCCTCCACCGGTTTCTACCGCACGCCGAAGATCTTCTACGACCGCGACAAGGCCAGCGGCCGGCCGTTCTACTACTACTCGTTCGGCGTGGCCTGCTCCGAGGTGATCGTCGATACCCTCACCGGCGAGTACCGGATGCTGCGCACCGACATCCTCCACGACGTCGGCGCCTCGCTGAACCCGGCCATCGACATCGGCCAGGTGGAAGGCGGCTTCGTCCAGGGCATGGGCTGGCTGACCATGGAAGAACTGGTGTGGAACGCCAAGGGCAAGCTGGTGACCAACGGCCCGGCGAGCTACAAGATCCCGGCCATCGCCGACATGCCGCTGGACCTGCGGGTGAAGCTGGTGGAAAACCGCAAGAACCCGGAGCAGACCGTGTTCCACTCCAAGGCCGTGGGCGAGCCGCCGTTCATGCTCGGCATCTCGGTGTGGTGCGCGATCAAGGACGCCGTCGCCAGCCTCGCCGACTACCGCGCCCATCCGCAGATCGACGCCCCGGCTACGCCGGAGCGGGTGCTGTGGGGCGTGGAGCAGATGCGCAGGTTGAAGGCGCAGCAGGCGGAGAAGACTCCCTCCGTCGCAGAGCCCGCATGACACACCCCCTGTAGGAGCGGGCCATGCCCGCGACCCGCGTTATTTCGCGGGCATGGCCCGCTCCTACAAAAGCCCAACCCCAGAGGTTGCCCCACATGAACTGGATCAACGCCCTCGCCGACCTGCAGCAACGCGGTGAACCCTGCGTGCTGGTGACCATCATCGAGGAACGCGGCTCCACCCCGCGCAATGCCGGCTCGAAGATGGTGGTGACCGCCGACGCCCTGTACGAAACCATCGGCGGCGGCCATCTGGAATTCAAGGCCATGCACATCGCCCGCGAGATGCTCGCCGAGCGCAGCCGCGATACCCGCCTGGAGCGCTTCAGCCTCGGCGCCAGCCTCGGCCAGTGCTGCGGCGGCGCCACCGTGCTGCTGTTCGAACCGATGGGCCAGCCGCAGGCGCATATCGCCGTATTCGGCGCCGGCCACGTCGGCCGAGCACTGGTGCCGCTGCTGGCGAGCCTGCCGTGCAAGGTCAGCTGGATCGATTCGCGGGAGAACGAATTCCCCGAGTCCATCCCCGCTGGCGTGAGTCGAATCATCAATGAAGACGTGGTCGACGAAGTGGAGAACATGCCCGCCGGCAGCTACTTCATCGTCATGACCCATAATCACCAACTGGACCTGGAACTGACCGCGGCGATCCTCAAGCGCGACGACTTCGCCTACTTCGGCCTGATCGGCTCGAAGACCAAGCGCGTGAAGTTCGAGCACCGCCTGCGCGAACGCGGCTTCGCCGGCGAGACCGTGCAGCGCATGCGCTGCCCGATGGGCCTCGCGGAGGTGAAGGGCAAGCTGCCGGTGGAGATCGCCATCTCCATCGCCGGCGAGGTGATCGCCGGCTACAACGCCACCTTTGGCGAGAAAGCGAATGTACCCCGACTGGTGCCCGAATCACGCCGCACCGCAGACGCATGAACGCAACTACGTAGGATGGGTGGAGCGAAGCGATACCCATCACCGAGCCGCCAATCGATGGGTATCGCCGCTCCGCGGCTCAACCCATCCTGCGAATACGGCGCGGAACCAATCTGCTTGCAACGAGAATGTCCATGACAACCAACGTCAAAGCCTATCGCTCCGCCATCCTGCACAGCATCGCCGACCCCGCCGAGGTCGGCGCCAAGCACTCCTACGAATACTTCGAAGACGGCCTGCTGGTCGTGGAAGACGGCAAGGTCGTCAATGTCGGCCATGCCAGCGACCTGCTGCCGAGCGTATGCGGCGTGGAGATCGTCGAATACCGCGACGCGCTGATCGTCCCCGGCTTCATCGACACCCACATCCACTACCCGCAGACCGGCATGATCGCCTCCTACGGCGAGCAGTTGCTGGACTGGCTGAACACCTACACCTTCCCCACCGAGCGTCAGTTCGCCGATCCGGCCCATGCCGCCGACGT
This sequence comes from Pseudomonas jinjuensis, assembly GCF_900103845.1. Lineage (GTDB taxonomy): Bacteria > Pseudomonadota > Gammaproteobacteria > Pseudomonadales > Pseudomonadaceae > Pseudomonas > Pseudomonas jinjuensis. Next base: position 472,490 of record NZ_FNIJ01000001.1, on the reverse strand, counting down.
CGCCGGCATCTTCCTCAAGGAACTGCTGCGCAACGGCACCACCACCGCGCTGGTGTTCGGCAGTGTGCATCCGCAGTCCGTCGATGCGTTCTTCTCCGCCGCCGGGAAGCTCGACCTGCGCATGATCGCCGGCAAGGTGATGATGGACCGCAACGCGCCGGACTACCTGACCGACACCGCCGAGACCAGCTATCGCGACAGCAAGGCGCTGATCGAACGCTGGCACGGCAAGGGCCGCCTGCTCTACGCGGTGACCCCGCGCTTCGCCCCGACCAGCACGCCCGAGCAGCTCGACGCCGCCGGCCGCCTGCTCAAGGAGCATCCGGGCGTGTACCTGCACACCCACCTCTCCGAGAACCGCAAGGAAATCGAGTGGGTGAAGGAGCTGTTCCCGGAGCGCAGCGGCTACCTGGACGTCTACGACCACCACGGCCTGCTCGGCCCGCGCTCGGTGTTCGCCCACGGCGTGCACCTGTGCGACGGCGAGTGCCAGCGCCTGTCCGAAACCGGTTCGGCGGTGGCGTTCTGCCCCACTTCCAACCTGTTCCTCGGCAGCGGTCTGTTCGACCTGGCGAAGCTGGAGAAGCACAAGGTCAAGGTCGGCCTGGGCACCGACGTCGGCGCCGGCACCAGCTTCTCCCAGCTGCAGTCGCTGAACGAGGCGTACAAGGTGATGCAGCTGCAGGGCAGCAAGCTCGATCCGTTCAAGTCGCTGTACCTGGCGACCCTCGGCGGCGCCCGCGCGCTGGAGCTGGACGACAGGATCGGCAGCTTCGCCAGCGGCAACGAGGCGGACTTCGTGGTCCTCGACCAGCACGCCACGCCGCTGCTGGAGTACCGCCTGCGTCAGGCTCGTGACCTGGAAGAGAAACTGTTCGCGCTGATCATGCTCGGCGACGACCGCACGGTGAAGGAAACCTTCGCCGCTGGCCGCTCCGTGCACCGCCGCGACTGACCCCCTTCGCCGCCCCGGCTGGCCCACGCTCAGAACCGACCGGCCGGGGCGGCCTTTTCTTCGTGCCGCGTTGTTGGCGGGTTGCACCCGCCCTACGGGGCGGCGTAATTCGGCGGAATCGATGGGTATCGCTGCGCTCAACGCCATCCTACGGAGCACGCGCTTTTCGTAGGATGGGTTGAGCTTGCGATACCCATCGATCAAGGCTATGCGCCAGCGTTATCCAGCGGCGCATTGGCATGCCTCAGAACAACTTCCAGGTGTAATTGAACACCAGCCGGTTCTCGTCGATGTCGGTGCGGTAGTTCGACCGCGCCATGACGTTGCGCACGCGCACGTTGAGCCCGGCCAGGGGACCGCTCTGCAGGGTGTAGCCGATGTCGAGGTCGCGTTCGCGGTCCTTGCCCTCGAAGCCCTGCCCGGTGTCGACGTTGTCGCCGGTGATGTAGCGCAGGGTGCTGGTCAGGCCGGGAATGCCGAGGGCGGTGAAGTCGTAGTCGTAGCGCACCTGCCAGGAGCGCTCGTCGGCGAAGGCGAACTCGTAGGTCGGCACCTCGTTGCCCAGCGGGCTGATGTTGGCGAACACGCGCGGGAACGAGCTGTCGCCGTAGATGCCCTGGTAGCCGAGGTAGAAGGTGTGCCCGCCGCGTTTGGCGGAGAACATCGAGTAGAGCGCCTGGTTGTCGATGCGGCCTAGCAGCTTCTTGCCATCCTCGTCGGCGTCGAAGTAGCCGAGGTTGGCGCCCAGCACCCAGTTGCCCACCGGCTGCGCATGCTTCAGGCCGAGGAAGCGCTGCGCGTAGATGTCCTCCAGCCGGCCGTAATGGGCGCTGACGCTGGTGCGCTTCTCGTTGAACGCATAGTCCGCGCCGGCGTAGTCGAAGGAATCGGCGCTGGCCTGGCGTTGCGGCACGTGGCCGAGCATCGCCTGCATCTTCTCGTCGCCGCCTTCGTTGCGCAGGTGGGTCGAGGTCAGGTGGCCGCCCTGCAGGGTCAGCCCGGCGATCTCGCCGGAAACGATGCTCGCGCCCTGGTAGCTCGGCGGCAGCAGGCGGATGTCGCTGAACACCAGTACCGGCACGTTGGGCTGCAGCTCGCCGACCTTCAGCTCGGTCTTCGAGAAACGCGCCTTGGCGGCGACGCCGAGGCGGCTGTAGTCGTCGGCGGCGCGGCCGTCGTCCCTGACCGGCAGCAGGCCGGTGTTGACCCGGTCCGGGCTGCTGTCGAGCTTGATGCCGAGCAGGCCGATGGCATCAAGGCCGAAGCCGACCGGGCCCGGCGTATAGCCCGACTGGAAGTTGAGGATGAAGCCCTGCGCCCACTCCTCCGCCTTCGACTGCTGGTTGGCGCCGACGATGTCGGAGTAGTCGCGGCTGAAGTAGTAGTTGCGCAGCTGGAGGGTCGCGCTGGAGCCCTCGATCAGGCCATCGGCGGCTGCCGCGGACTGGACGAGGCCGGCGCAGGCGCCGGCGGTCACCATGACACAGGTGATGCACGCATTGGTTTTCATATCGTCGCTCTTGTTTTTATTAGGACAAACGATTCCCTGCCGAGCGACCGAAGGCCGCGGCATCCGCAGAGCTGGGAGTGATCCGTTTTCAAGCCGGCGGCGGGACGCACCTCGTTGTGCTCCGGCGTCCCGCCGGCGGTCTATGGCTTCGGCGACCGGTCCGGCCTGGCCGGTCGCCTGCTTCGCTACGGTGCGCTGGTCGCGCCCCGTTCCACCTCAATGACCTGCCGCCAGGGCGGCGGCAGGTTCCTGCTCGCCGGCCTCAGGCGCCTTGCACCTGCAGGGCGCGCGGGCGATGGCTGCGCTGTTCGGCTTCGGCGTCGGCGGCCTTCTGCAGCTGGAAGTCGAACTGCAGCTCGGCGTAACGGCCGGCCACGCCACGCGCGCCGTCCTCGCGGAACTCGACCTCGCCGACCAGCCCGTCGCGGGTGGCGTAGGCGAAGTCGTCCCACAGGTACTGGTCGCCGGACAGGTTGATCTGGGTGGTCAGGTGGCGATAGCCCGGCGCCGAGATGAAGAAGTGGATGTGCGCCGGACGCTGGCCGTGGCGGCCGAGCTGGTCGAGGCATTCCTGGGTCGGGCCCTGCGGGTTGCAGCCGTAGCCGGACGGCACGATGCTGCGCGCGCGGTAGCGGCCTTCGGCGTCGGTGACGATGCGGCGGCGCAGGTTGTACTCGGACTGGCTCTGGTCGAAGTAGGAGTAGTTGCCCTTGGTGTTGGCATGCCACAGGTCGACGATGGCGCCGGCGACGGGGTTGCCGTCGAGGTCGAGCACCTGGCCTTCGAGGAACATCGGGGTGGCGACGCCCTCCTCGCTGCCGTCGTCCATGCGGGTTTCACCCTCGGCGAGCGGCGCGCCGGCCACGTACAGCGGGCCTTCGATGGTGCGCGGGGTGCCGCCGGTAAGGCCGGCCTGCTCGTCCTTGGCGTCCTGCAGCAGGTCGAGGAAGTGCTCGATGCCCAGGCCGGCCACCAGCAGGCCCGCCTCGTTCCTGCCGCCCAGGCGGTTCAGGTAGTCCACCGCGGTCCAGAACTCGTCGTCGCTGACCTCCAGGTCCTCGATGATCTTCGCGGTGTCCTGCAGGATGCGCAGGACGATGCGCTTCAGACGCGGGCTGCCCTGGTCGTTGCCGAAACCGGCGGCTTCCTCGAAGAACTTCTGGATGTCGGCAGTGTGGGAAATCTTCACGGTCATGATGGCTTGCCTCTTGTTTTTGTCCGGGTGTCTTTATCTGGTGAGAATCAGCGGTCGTCGGAGTGGATCGAGGACGGATGGCGGCAGAGCCCGTCGACCTCGATCTCCATGTAGGGGAACAGCGGCAGCTGCATCAGCGTGTCGTGTAGTTCCTCGACGCTGGCGAGGTCGAACACGCTGTAGTTGGCGTAGTGACCGGCGATGCGCCACAGGTGGCGCCACTTGCCCTCGCGCTGCAGGCGCTGGGCCAGTTCCTTCTCGTCGGCCTTGAGCTGGGCGGCCTTGGCCGGGTCCATGTCGACCGGCAGCTTCACGGTCATCTTCACGTGGAACAGCATCGGTTTTCTCCTCTATCGGGCATGCAGGGAAACAAGAGCGATCAGGGGCGACGGAAGCGCGCCAGGCGCTCTTCGTCGAGACTCAGGCCAAGGCCGGGGGTGCGCGGCACGTGCAGCTGGAAGTCGCGGTAGACCGGCGCCTCGGTAACGATCTCCTCGGTCAGCAGCAGCGGGCCGAACAGTTCGGTGGCCCAGGTCAGCTTGTTCAGGGTGAGGAAGGCATGCGCCGAGGCCAGGGTGCCGATGGCACCTTCCAGCATGGTCCCGCCGTACAGGGCGATGCCGGCCGCCTCGGCGATCTGCGCGGTGCGCAGCACGGCGCGGGGGCCGCCGTTCTTGGCGATCTTCAGGGCGAACACGCTGGCCGCGCCGTCGGCGGCGAGGCTGAAGGCGTCCTCGACGCTCTCGATGGATTCGTCGGCCATGATCGGCGCCGGGCTGCGCTGGTTCAGGCGGATCTGCCCACCACGGTTGATGCGAGAAATGGGCTGTTCGATCAGGTCGATGCCGTTCTCGCCGAGCACCTGGCAACCACGGATGGCCTGGGATTCGTCCCAGTACTGGTTGACGTCGACGCGCACGCTGGCGTGATCGCCGAGGGCCTTCTTGATCGCGACGACGTGCCTGAGGTCCTGCTCCAGCGGATTGGCGCCGATCTTCAGCTTGAAGATGCGATGGCGGCGGATCTCCAGCATGTGCTCGGCTTCGGCGATGTCGCGGGCGGTATCGCCGGAGGCCAGCGTCCAGGCCACTTCCAGGCTGTCGCGCACGCGGCCGCCGAGCAGTTCGCTGACCGGCAGGCCGAGGCGCTTGCCCTGGGCGTCGAGCAGCGCGCTCTCGATGCCGGACTTGGCGAAGGTGTTGCCCTTGGCGATCTTGTCCAGCTTCTGCATGGCCGCGTTGATGTTGCCCGCGTCCATGCCGAGCAGCGCCGGCGCCAGGTGGCTGTCGATGTTCCGCTTGATGCTTTCCGGGCTTTCGTTGCCGTAGGACAGGCCGCCGATGGTGGTCGACTCGCCGATGCCCTCGATGCCATCCGAGCAGCGCAGGCGGATGATCACCAGGGTCTGGTTCTGCATGGTGTGCATCGCCAGCTTGTGCGGGCGGATGGTTGGCAGGTCGACGATGATCGACTCGAGGCTTTCGATGACGGCGCTAGGCATGTTTCTTGTTCCGAAGTTGTGGTCCAGGCAATCGGGCCAGGCCCGGGTTGCGATACCTTTTGGGTTCTTTTCCTTCTGACCCAAGGATTGCGCTACAAGGACTCTGGAGTCCAATATCACCTCAGTCTGATTCCATACCCTGGAGGTATCATGGAGCTGAGACACCTGCGCTACTTCAAGGAAGTCGCGGAAACCCTCAACTTCACCCGCGCGGCGGAGCGCCTGCACATCGCCCAGCCGCCCCTCAGCCGGCAGATCCAGCAGCTCGAGGACCTGCTCGGCGTGGAACTGCTGGAGCGCGGCCGGCCGCTGCGCCTGACCGAGGCCGGGCGCTTCTTCTACGAGCAGAGCGGCACCCTGCTGCAACAGCTCGACAGCATCTGCGACAGCACCCGCCGCATCGGCCGCGGCCAGCGCCAGTGGCTGGGCATCGGCTTCGCCCCGTCGACCCTGTACGACGTGCTGCCGGAACTGATCCGCCAGCTGCGCGCCGACAGCGACCTGGAGCTCGGCCTGCAGGAAATGACCACCCTGCAGCAGGTCGAGGCGCTGAAGAGCGGGCGCATCGACATCGGCTTCGGCCGCATCCGCATCGACGACCCCATGATCCTCCAGCAGGTGCTCAGTGAAGACCCGCTGGTCGCCGCGCTGCCCACCGGCCATCCGCTGCTCGGCCAGCCGGTCAGCCTGGAGCGGCTGTCGCGGGAAGCCTTCGTGCTCTACCCGGCCAATCCGCGGCCGAGCTATGCCGACCACGTGCTGGCGCTGTTCGCCAACCATGGCCTGAGCATCCGCGTGGCGCAGTGGGCCAACGAGCTGCAGACCGCCATCGGCCTGGTCGCCGCCGGCCTCGGCGTGGCGCTGGTGCCGGGCTCGGTGCAGCAGCAGCACCGTCCGGACATCGGCTATGTGCCGCTGCTGGAAGCGGAAGCGGTATCGCCGATCATCCTCAGCCGCCGCGCCGGCGACGTCAGCACCCTGGTGCAGCGCTGCCTGGAGCTGATCGAGCGGGCGCGGGGCTGACAGGACATTCATTCGCCCGCGCCGTCCTTCGCCGCCGGCCATTCCCGCGCTGCCGGCTGCGGCAGGCGCGCCCGCGCCAGCACATGGGCGCCCAGGCCGAACGCCAGCCCCCAGAACGCCGACGACAGGCCGAGGAAGGACACCCCCGAGGCGGTGACCAGGAAGGTGAACAGCCCGGCGTCGCGTTCGGCGGGCACCATCGCGCTGCGGCTCAACGCCTCGCTGATGGCGCCGAACAGCGCCAGGCCGGCCAGTGCCGCGATCAGTTCGGCCGGGAAGGCGGCGAACAGCGACACCAGGGTCGCGCCGCCGATGCCGAACGCCAGGTACAGGACACTGCCGGACAGCGCCGCCACGTAGCGGCGCCGCGGGTCTTCGTGGGCCTCGGCGCTGGTGCAGAGGCTGGCGGTGACCGCCGCCAGGTTCAGGCCGTGGCAGCCGAACGGCGCCAGCAGCGCCCCGCCCACCGCGCTGGCGCTGACCAGTGGACTGGCCGGCGTCTGGTAGCCGGCGTTGCGCAGCACCGCCATGCCCGGCATGAACTGTCCGGTGAGCGCCACCAGCACCAGCGGCAGCGCCAGGTTGAGGGTGGCGTTCAGGCTGAATTCGGGGGCGATCCATTGTGGCGTGGCGAGGCCGAACACCAGCGCCTCGCTGCGGAAACCGCCGCCGAGCACGGTGATCGATAGGCCGACCAGCAGCACCGCCATCACCGCGTAGCGCGGCATCAGGCGGCGCATCAGCACGTAGACGGCGAACATCGCCAGCACCAGCAGCGGCTGCGCCGGCAGCGAGCGGAACACCTGGGCGCCGAAGCTGAACAGGATGCCGGCCTGCATGCCGGCGGCGATGGAGCCCGGCAGGCGGGCGATGATGCGGTCGAAGGCGCCGCTGAGGCCGATCGCCAGCAGGATCAGGTTGGCCACCAGGTAGGCGCCGATGGCCTGGTTCAGGCCGATCTCCGGCAGCATGGAAACCAGCAGCGCCGAGCCCGGGATCGACCAGGCGATCACCACCGGCACCCGGTAGCGCAGGCTGAGCAGGATGCCGAGCGCCGCGCTGCCGATGGAGATCGCCCAGACCCAGGACGACAGCAGTTCGTGGGACAGCTTCGCGCTGTCCGCCGCCTGGAAGATGATCACCAGCGGCCCGGCATAGGAAATCAGCGTGGCGATCATCCCCGCGATCAGGGCGGACAAGGAGAAATCACGCAGCAGGGCTTTCATGGAACCTCGCAGGACGCTTCGGCCTCGGTTGTGAAACGGGAGCGAATCCGGCGGACCCGCTCCCGGGTGGATGCCGGTCAGGCCTTGGCCGCCACCAGCGCCGCGGGCAGCGCGCTGCGGCGCTCGCTGGCGAGGTAGACGAGCATGGCCAGGGCAGCGACGGCGCCGGGGATGGCGAACGCCATGAAGTTCATCTGCAGCGGCAGGTTGATGCCCATCAGCGCGCCACCCAGCAGCGGGCCGACGATGGCGCCGTTGCGGCCGACGCCGGAGGCCCAGCCGAGGCCGGTGGAGCGGATGGTCAGGCCGTAGAGTTGCGCGGCGCCGGCATAGAGCAGGATCTGCGTGCCGATGGTGGTGGCGCCGGCAACGAAGATCAGCAGGTAGAGCACCGGGGTCGGGCTGTTGTAGCCGAGCAGGCTGATCGACGCGGCGGCCAGGGCGAAGAAGCCGACCATCACCTTGACCAGGTTGAAGCGGTCGCCCAGCCAGCCACCGAAGATGGCGCCGAACATTCCGCCGAAGTTCAGCGCGAGCAGGAACGACAGGCTCGAACCCAGGCTGTAGCCGGCGCTGGCCATCAGCTTCGGCAGCCAGGAGCTGAGCGCGTAGACCATCAGCAGGCAGCAGAAGAACGCCACCCAGATCGACAGGGTGCGCACGGCGCGACCCTCGCGGAACAGTTCGAGGACGGCGACGCCCTTGCCCTTGGTGTCGGCCATTTCCAGCACGTCGTCAGCCTGCAGCGCGCGGCTTTCGTCGACCCGGCCGAGGATGGCGCGAGCCTTGTCCTTGCGGCCCTGGCGCAGCAGGAAGCCGACGGATTCAGGCAGGAAATACAGGATCACCGGCAGCAGGAGCAGCGGCAGCGCGGCGGCGAAGAACATCGCCTGCCAGCCGAAGCGCGGCAGCATGTAGATGCCGATGCCGGCCGAGAGCATGCCGCCCAGCGAGTAGCCGCTGAACATGATGGCGACCAGGGTGCTGCGCAGTTTCTTCGGCGCGTACTCATTCATCAGCGCCACCGCGTTGGGCATCAGCCCGCCGCAGCCGAGGCCGGCGACGAAGCGGCAGATGCCGAACTCGGTCGGGCCGCTGGCGAAGCCGTTGAGGATGGTCGCGCCGCTGAACAGCGCGAAGCAGATGGCAATGCCCTTCCTGCGGCCGATCCTGTCGGCCAGGCTGCCGAACGCCAGCGCGCCGAACATCATGCCGAACAGCGCATAGCTGCCGAGGGCGCCGGCCTGCAGCGGGGTCAGGCCCCATTCCTTCATCAGCACCGGCAGGACCACGCCGTAGATGAACAGGTCGTAGCCGTCGAAGATGAGCAGCAACGCGCACAGGCACATCACCATCCAGTGGAAGCGGTTGAAGCGCGCGTTGTCGATGATCTGGTTCACGTCGATTTTTCGCATGGCATCTGTCTCTTGTTTTTGTTGTGTAGAAACCGTTTGGCCGAGCCGTAGCCCATGCCACCCGTAGGATGGGTTGAGCGCAGCGATACCCATCGATCCGGGGCGTGATGGGTATCGCCTACGGCTCAACCCATCCCACGAATCACGAATGGCGTGTTACCCGAGGTCCCCGCCACCCACCGGCAGCGTGACGCCGGTGATGTAGGAGGCCTCGTCGGAGGCCAGGAAGAGGATCGCCCCGGCCTGCTCGTCGATGGTCCCGTAGCGTTTCATCAGGCTGCTGTCGACGGTTTGGTCGACGATCTGCTGGTACCAGACCTTCTCCTCCGCGCTCTGCTCGGCGGCGTTGCGCGGAATACGCCGCGGCGGCGCCTCGGTGCCGCCCGGTGCGGTGGCGTTGACGCGGATGCCGCGCTCGGCGGTCTCGAAGGCCAGGCAGGCGGTCAGCGCGTTCACCCCGCCCTTGGCCGCGCCGTAGGGCACGCGGTTCACGCCGCGGGTGGCGATGGAGGAAACGTTGACGATGGCGCCGCTGCCCTGCTCCAGCATCGGCACCAGCGCCGCGCGGCAGCACCATAGGGTGGGGAACAGCGAGCGGCGCACTTCGGCCTCGATCTCGTGTTCCTGGTAGTGCTCGAACGGCTTGGCCCAGATGGTCCCGCCGACGTTGTTGACCAGGATGTCCAGCCGTCCGAAGCGCTGCACGGCCTCGTCGACCACGCGCTGGCACTCGGCGAAGCGTTCCAGGTCGGCGGTCAGGGTCAGCACCCTGCCGTCCTGGCCCAGCTGGTCGAGCAGCTCATGGACCAGCTCGGAGCGGTCCACCGCCACCAGCCGCGCGCCCTCTTCCAGCAGCCGCTCGGCGACCCGCCGGCCGATGCCCTGGGCGGCGCCGGTGACCAGGGCGATCTTGTTTTCGAATCTCTTGCTCATGGCAACCTCATTGATTGGTGCGGCGATGATTGCTGTAGGAGCGGGCCATGCCCGCGACCAACATCGGCGTGGTGTCATTCGCGGGCATGGCCCGCTCCTACAAGAGCCCGTCATCCCCGCCCATGCGGGGATCCAATAAACCGCCCCGTAGGATGGGTTGAGCGAAGCGATACCCATGCCGCATGGCGCGGGAATCGATGGGTTTCGCAAGCTCAACCCATCCTGCGGAGACCCCGCAGAACTCCTGTCAGGCCGCGCTCGCCGCGAACTTCTCGTAATAGAAATTCGCCGGCTGGACGCCCTGCTCGCGGATGTACTGGCTGACCGCTTCCACCATCGGCGGCGGGCCGCAGAGGTAGACGTCGACGTCGCCGCCGTTGAGGTGCGCAGGCGTGATGTGCTGGGTCACGTAGCCCTTCTGCGGGTAGCTGCTTTCCGGGTTGGCGACGCAGGCGCTCCAGGTGAAGTTGGGGATGCGTGCGGCGAAGTCGGCCAGGCGGTCCATTTCCACCAGGTCGAAGTCGTTGGTCACGCCGTAGATCAGGTGCAGCGGGTACTCGCTGCCCTGCGCGGCGATCTTCTCCAGCATCGCGGTGAACGGCGCCAGACCCGTGCCGCCGGCCAGCAGCAGCAGAGGACGCTTGATCTCGCGCAGGTAGAAGCTGCCCAGCGGGCCGGCCAGGGTCATTGAATCGCCGGCTTTCGCAAGACCGGTGAGGAAGCTGCTCATCAGGCCGCCCGGCACGTTGCGGATCAGGAAGCTGACCTCGCCGTCCTTCTGCAGCGAGCTGAAGGAATAGGCGCGGGTTTCGGCGCTGCCCGGGACCTGCAGGTTGACGTACTGCCCCGGCAGGAAGGCCAGCCTGCTCAGCGACTCGCCCTTGATCGACAGCGCGATGGTGCTCTCGGACAGCTGGCGAACCGCGCTGATGCTTGCTTCGAAGCTGGACTTCTGGGTCTTGCAGACGTCGGACGAGGCCGGCACGCGCACCACGCAGTCGCTCTCGGCGCGCATCTGGCAGGTCAGCACGTAGCCCTGGGCGGCTTCGTCCTCGGTCAGGGCGTCCTCGATGAAGTTGTCGCCCATGTCGTAGCGCCCCGCCTCGGCGAAGCACTTGCAGGTGCCGCAGGCGCCGTCGCGGCAGTCCAGCGGGATGTTCACGCCCTGGCGGTAGGCCGCATCGGCCACGGTCTCGCCGGCGTTGGCGTCGATGAAGCGGGTGACGCCGTCTTCGAAGTTCAGTGCGATCTGGAAGCTCATGTTCGTCACCTCAGATGTGGTAGATGTCGATGACCTGGCGGACGTAGTCGTTCTTCAGAACGACCTTCTTCGCCTTGATCAGCGGCTGCTCGCCGCGCACGTCGAGGGTGTAGAAGCTGGTGCCGAAGTAGCTGTCCGTGGTCTTGTAGCGGAAGCTCAGGGTGTGCCAGTTGAAACGCAGCTGGCACAGGCCGTCGGCGACTTCGAGGATTTCCAGGTTGCTGATGTTGTGCGAGGTGCGGGTGTCCGGCATGGTCGCGCTGGAGCGATCGGTCTTGATGCGGAACACCCGGTCTTCCAGGCCGCCACGGTTGCCGTACCAGATCAGCGAGATTTCGGTCTGCGGGTCTTCGGTCAGCTCGTCGCGGTCGTCCCAGGACGGCATCCAGAAGGTGGCGTCCGGGGCGTACAGCTCCAGCCACTCGTCCCACTGCTTGTCGTCCAGGTAGCGCGCTTCGCGGTAGAGGAAGTCGCGCACGGCTTCGTAGGAAATGCTCATCACACGGCCTCCTCTTGAACCGGCTGGAGGGGAATCTGCTTCGCCTGTTCGGCCTGCAGGGCGGCGATCATCGCCTCCTGCCAGTACTTGTGCTGCAGCACGAACAGGCCTTCGTCCTCGGTGCGCACGCCGGACATCAGCGGATGCAGGTCGATTTCCCTGGCCGCTTCGTCGGCGCCATGGATCCAGTGGGCGGCACCGCGGGACATGTCGTTCCAGGCGGTGACGCTGCCCTGGTAGCCCTGCTGGCAGGAGCGGAACTCTTCCAGGTCGTCCGGAGTGGCCATGCCGCTGACGTTGAAGAAGTCCTCGTACTGGCGGATGCGGCGGGCGCGAGCCTCGGTGCTCTCGCCCCTGGGCGCGATGCAGTAGATGGTGATTTCGGTGCGGTTCACCGAGATCGGCCGGGCGATGCGGATCTGCGAGCTGAACTGGTCCATCAGGTACACGTTCGGGTACAGGCAGAGGTTGCGCGAGTTCTGGATCATCCAGTCGGCGCGGGCCTGGCCGAACTGGCTGGCCAGCTCATCGCGGCGCTCGAAGGCCGGACGGTCTTCCGGGTTGGCCCAGCGGGTCCAGAGCAGCAGGTGGCCCTTGTCGAAGGAGTAGAAGCCGCCGCCGTTCTTGGCCCAGCCGCCGGCGCTCATGGTCTTCACTTCTTCGCCGGCGTCGCGCACCTTGCGCTGGTTCTGGGTGGCCGCGTAGTTCCAGTGCACGGAGCTTACGTGGTAGCCGTCGGCGCCGTTCTCGGCGGTCAGCTTCCAGTTGCCTTCGTAGATGTAGCTGGAGGAGCCGCGCAGGACTTCCAGGCCTTCCGGCGACTGGTCGACGATCATGTCGATGATCTTCGCCGACTCGCCCAGGTGCTCGACCAGCGGCGGCACGTCCGGGTTCAGGCTGCCGAACAGGAAGCCGCGATAGGACTCGAAGCGCGCGACCCTGGTCAGGTCATGGGAGCCGTCGCAGTTGAAGCTTTCCGGATAGCCGGCGTTGGCCGGGTCCTTCACCTTCAGCAGCTTGCCGGAGTTGTTGAAGGTCCAGCCGTGGAACGGGCAGGTGTAGCTGGAACGGTTGCCGCTCTTGTGCCGGCAGAGCATGGCGCCCTTGTGGCTGCAGGCATTGATGAAGGCGTTGAGCTCGCCGTCCTTGTTGCGCGCGATGAAGACCGACTGGCGGCCCATCATGGTGGTCAGGAAGTCGTTCTTCTCGGGGATCTGGCTTTCGTGGGCGAGATACAGCCAGTTGCCCTCGAAGATGTGCTTCATCTCCAGTTCGAACAGGCGGGGGTCGGTGAACATCTCGCGCTTGCAGCGGAAGACCCCTTTTTCGGCGTCATCTTCAAGCAGGGAATGCAGGTAGTCGATACCCAGGGACATGGCCGGGGCCTCCGTTGTTTTTGTGTTCAGGCAGGGCCAGATTAGGGAGGCTTGGGGCGCGGCAATATCCGCTTTCTGCAGAGTGCTATCCGTTTTTTGCAGGGGGTGTAACGGGGGATGGATAAAGTGGAGATTGCGTGGGAATGGCGCGTGCGGACGCGGGAGCGTCCGGGGATGCATTCCCACGCGGGAGCGTGGGAACGATGGTGAACGTGGTCGCGGGCATGGCCCGCTCCTACAGGATTCGCGAGCTTGCTCGCGGAATTTTTTGCCAGGAAGCGCTGAGGCGTTTTTTGTAGGAGCGGGCCATGCCCGCGACAAGGCTCAACCGCGGCGCTTGAACGTCTCGGAAGGCAGCTCGCCGAACTGCTGCCGATACGCCTCGGAGAACCGCCCGAGGTGCAGGAAGCCGTAGTCCAGCGCCAGTTCGGTGACGTTGCGCACGTTGCAGCTGGCGTCCCCGAGGCAGGCGTGGATGCGTTCCAGCTTGCGGGTGCGGATGTACTGCTTCGGCGTCACCCGCACGTGCCGCTCGAACAGCCCGTACAGCGAACGCAGGCTCACCTGCGCCTGGCGCGCCAGCTCCTCGACGTCGATGTCCTGCTTGAGGTTGCGCTCGATGTAGTCGTCGATGCGCTCGAACGAGGCCATGGGGCTCGCCAGGCATTCGCGGCTGACGTTGGTCTTCATCAGGGTGAGCAGCTTGCTGGCGACGATCTGCTGGTAGTGCTCCTCGATGCGCGGCAGGCGCTCGCTGGATTCGGCTTCCAGGCAGACCATCGACAGCAGGTTGACGAAGCCTTCCAGCTCGCCGAGCTGGTAGCGGTTCTCCATGAAGCGCACGCCCTGGCGCGGGTGCTGCCAGCGCTGTTCGGAGCAGATCGATTCGATCACCGCGGTGGGAATCTTCAGGATGAATTTCTCGCAGTCCGCCGAATAGGTCAGGTCGACCGGGTCGTCCGGGTTGATCAGCAGCAGCTCGCCGGGCACCAGGTAGTGCTCCTGGCGATGGCCGCGCCACAGGCAGTTGCCGCGCAGGAGGATCTGCAGGTGGTAGATGGTCTCCAGCGCCTCAGAGGTGACGTGCACGGCGGCGCCGTAGCTGATCCGGCACAGGTCGAGGCTGGCGAACTTGCGGTGGTTGAGGCTGGCGTCGGGGCTGCCGTGGGCCGGCAGGCGGATGCAGTGGGTGCCCACGTGCTGGTTCACATAACCGGACACCGCATAGGGGTCGGCATGCTCGAACACTTGGCTACGCTCGCTCAGCAGGCGGCTATCCATAGGGCAGGCACTCACGCTCTCTTGTTGTAGTCCCCGCGTTCTGCGACGCGGCTCTGATGCAGGACAGTCTAACCGTCGTCCCCGCACTGCAAACGGGGCAAGGACCAGCGGTACCGCCCCGAATCCGGCGAAGCCTACGGAGACGCCCACTCCAGAGCAATTCGACTTCTTTACAAGATGTGCGATCAGCGAACGCTTTGCGCAGCCCGCAGCAATCGCGGGCTCAGAAATCGCGCTTGAAGAACAGGTCCAGCGAGCTCGCCAGTCCGCTGGCCGCCTCGAGATAGAGGCGCTTGGTGAGGATGTAGCGCAGGGCGATGGTGTTGGCCGGTTCGAACACGCCGACGCCGTAGCGCAGGCTCAGGCGATCGGACAACTGGCCGCTGGCGACCACGCTGGTGCTCTCGCCGCTGCCCTCGGTGTCCAGCTGGAAATCCTGGATGCCCAAGCGCTGCGCCACCTTGCCGGCGATCGGCGCGCTGCCGGCGAGGCCGAGCGCCAGGGCCGCCTGGCCGAGCATGTTGCTGTCTTCGCCGGTGCTCAGCGGCCGTCCCAGCACCAGGTAGGACAGCGCCTGCTCCTGGCTCATCGCCGGTTCGGAGAACACCTCGCTGCGCGGCTGGTCGGCGTTGCCGGTCAGGCGCAGGCCGGCGGTGACGTCGTCGACCTTGCGGATCGCCTCGATGTCCAGGTACGGCTGGTCGATCGGCCCGGCGAACAGCAGGCGCGCGCGGCGGATGACCAGGCGCTGGCCATAGGCGCGGTAGCGGCCCTTGTTCAGCTGCAGCTCGCCGCGGGTATCCAGGTTGTCGCCGACGTGCACGTGGCCGGCCAGTTCGGCGGTCAGGCCGAAGCCGGAGAAGGCCAGCTTGTCCTGCCCCACCTCGACGTCCACGTCCATCGCCAGCGCGGTGGTCTTCTTCTCCTCTGCCTGGGCGCCGACTATCACGGTGTCGTCGGACACCTTCACCGTCGACGGCGGCAACTGGCGGATGGTGATGTCGCCGCGCGGCACCCGCACCTTGCCGGAGATCGCCAACCGCTCGCCGGCCATGCGCACGGCGAGGTCGGGCTCCACTTCGAGGTTGGCGTAGGGTTCGACGGTGACCGGCAGGCGATTGCCGCGCAGCGCCAGGTCGACGTCCAGCCCCTGGGCCCAGGCGATCTGCCCGGACAGGCTGCCGTTGCCCTGCGCGCCGGCCGTCCAGTTGCCGCTGATCTGCACCTGCTCGCCGGCGATGCGCGCCTCGACCTGCAGCTGTTCCAGGCGGGTCGGTAGGTCGCCGCCGGAGATTTCGCCATCGCGCAGCCGCAGCAGGCCGTCCACCCGCGGCGCCAGCAGGGTGCCGGAAATCCGCCCGCTGCCGTCGAGCTGGCCCTGCAGGGTCTCCACCATCGGCACGAACGGCCGCGCCACCGCCAGTTGCAGGCCGCTCAGTTCGAAGCTGCCGGAGACCGGCTTGTCCTTCGGCCGCGGATCGATCCGGGTCTGCACCTCCAGGGTGCCGAGGCGTTCGCCGCGGAACACCAGGCTGGTATCCACCTGTCGCGGCGTCAGGCGGCTTTCCAGGCGCAGGCTCTGGTAGGGGAAGTCGACCCACTCGTCGTCCTCCTTCAGGCGCAGGGTGCCGTTGCCGGCATCGAGCAGGATGTTGCCGCTGGGACCTGCGGCCGGCAGGTCGAGCTGCACGTCGCCGTCGAGCTTGCCCTGCCAGGCGAATTCCTCCGGCAGCCAGCGCGCCAGGCTGTCCAGCGGGAAGTCGCGCAGGTGGAAGCGCAGCCGCGGGTCCGGCTGCAGGCGCGAATCCTCGCCGCACAGGCTGGCCGCGCCGGCGACCCAGCAGTGCGCGCCGAGGTTGATCCGCCCGTCGGCCAGCCGTTCCAGGCGCGCCGGCTGCTGCAGGCGCCAGTCCTGGCCGCCGCTCTGCAGCTGCCCTTTGGCCAGTTGCCCGCGCCAGTTGCGGCCGTCCCAGTTGCCGGCGAAGTCCAGCGCCAGCACCAGCGGCCGGCCCTGCAGGTCGAGGCTGAGCTGCTGGCGCTGCTGCGTACCCTCGGCAGTGGCGGTGAGCGTGCCGAAGTTGCTGTCGCCGGAGCGCAGGCCCTCGGCGCGCAGGTCCAGCTTGCCGCGCTGGGCGGCGTCGAGAGTGGCGCCGAGGGTGAGATTGCGCACACGCTGGTCGGCATAGGCGACGCGCTGGCCGCTCAGCTGCAGCTTGCCCTGCGGTGCCTGCAGCGTGCCGGCGAGGTCGAGGCGGCCGGCGAGGCGCCCGGAAAGCTGCGGCCACAGCTGGCCGAGCCGTTCCAGGGCGATATCCAGTTGCCCGGCCAGGCGCCCGTCCACTTCGCCCTTGCCGCTCACCCGGTTGTCGCCCAGGCGCAGGTCGAGGGCGTCGAGCCGCCAGTCCTCGCCGGTGCCGCGGGCATCGGCCTTGAACAGCGCCGGCTGGTTGCGCAGGCGGCCCTGCAGGTCGAGCTGGGCGTCGAGGCGCAGCGTGCCGTCCTTCAGCTCGCCGGTGCTGCGCAGCGGGCCGCCGAGCCGGCCGGGCATTTCCTTCAGCCAGTAGGAAGGGTCGAGATCGCTCAGGTCCAGCGCCGCCTCCCAGGCCAGCGCATCGGCGAAGCGCAGGCCGAGCTTGCCCTCGGCCTTGCCCTGCCCCGCCTGCAGTTTCAGCGAGGGCAGATGGACCTGGGTGAGATCGCCGGACACCGGGCTGGCCAGGGTGAAGGCGCCGGCCGGGCCGTTCAGTGCGGCGTCGAAATTGCCGAGATAGCTGCCATCGGCGTACTGCACCTCGGCGGCGAGGCTATGCAGCGCCACCGGCGGTTCCTCGACGTCCGGATACAGGCGGCGCCAGGGGAAGTCCAGCCAGTCCAGTCTGGCATTGGCGGCGAAGCCTTCTTCCCAGTCCAGCCGGCCATTGAGCTTGACCCGCTGCTCCGGCGCCGCGCTGAGGTCCAGCGCGGCAATATCCGCGCCCCTGGCATCCACGCGGCCGTTCAGCGCCAGGGCGACGTCGCCGCCCTCGCCCGGCAGCGTGGCGCTGCCCTGCACGCGGTAGCCGGCGTTCAGGTCGCCTTCGGCATCCAGCAGCAGCTTGTCGAGGGTCAGGGTGTCCGGCAGGTCGGCGGCGGCCTTGAAGCCGTCGGCGGTCAGGCGCGCCTTGGCCGGCAAACCTTCGGCCAGCGGCTGCAGGTCGCCCTGCAGATGGCCCTTCAGGTAGCCGCTGCTGTCGGCCTCCAGCAGCAGATGGCCGAGCAGTTCGCCCTTCGCCTCGAGATCGAGGGTCCACGGCTTGCCATCCATGGGCGGCAGGCCGACCTTGCCCTGCACTTCCAGCGGCCAGTTGCCCTCGGGCCTGAGCAGCCCGGAGAGCTGGACGGACAGCTCGTCCCGCGCCAGGGACAGCGAATCGATGCGCATCCCCTCGCCATCCCAGTGGGCGGCGGCGTGCAGTTTCTGCAACTGGTCGCTGCCATCGAGGCGGAAGCTGCCCAGGCGCAGCTCGCCGATCCGGATCGCCAGCGGCAGGCGCAGGACCGGCAGGCTGAGCGGTTCGCTGCTTTCCTCCGGAGGGGTGTCCGGCAGGACGAGGTCGATGCGTTCGGCGATCACCTTGTCCAGGCACAGCGTGCGGCGCAGCAGGCAGGACGGGGACCAGTCCAGTTCCGGCTGGTCGACGGCCAGGCGCGTGTCGGCGTCGCTCCACGCCAGGCTGCGGGCGCTCCAGTGTCCGCCGAGGCGGCCCTGGAAGCCGTCCACCGCCAGGCCGGGAACCCAGCCCAGGGCCAGGCGGCTGCCGGTCTCGCTGCCAAGCAGCACGGCGAGCACCGCGGCCAGCAGCACCAGCAGGCCGAGCAGCGCGCCGAGGGTCCATTTCAGCGCCTTCATCAGAGTTCCGGTCCCATGGAGAAGTGGATGCGGAAGCCGCCGCCCTCGTCGAGGCCGTTGGCGAGGTCGAGGCGCAGCGGGCCGACCGGCGACACCCAGCGCACGCCGATGCCGACGCCGGTCTTGATCTGCGGCGCATTGAGCGAATCGAAGGCGTTGCCCTCGTCGACGAAGGCGGCGACGCGCCAGCGCTCGGCGATGGGGAACTGGTACTCGACGCTGCCGGCGACCATGTAGCGGGCGCCGATCTTGTCGCCGTCGGAGTTCTCCGGCGACAGGGTCTGGTAATCGTAGCCGCGCACGCTCTGGTCGCCGCCGGCGTAGAAACGCAGCGACGGCGGGATGCTCGAATAGTCGTTGGTGGCGATGCCGCCGACCTGCACGCGGCCGAGCAGGCGGTGGCCGCCGAGGAAGGTGGTGACGCCCTTGGCCAGGGCGTTGACGTGGACGAGGTCGGCGTCGGCCAGCAGGTCCTGCTTGGCGCCCTTGACCGCCAGTTGCAGACGGTAGCCGCGGCCGGGGTCGACCTTGTTGTCCGCCTTGAGGATCGACCAGGCGATGCCCGGCATCAGGAAGCTGCTCAGGCCGCTGTCCTCGCCGAGCTTGAATTCCTCGCGCTGCCAGGTCAGCGAAAGGGCGCGCTGCCAGCCGTTGTCCAGCTTGTGCTGCCATTCGCCGCCGAGGGTCAGCAGCTTGCTCTCGGTGTCCACCAGGTCCTCGAACTGGTAGCCGCTGGTGAAGCGCAGCTTGTCGGTGAGCGGCGGATCGAGGGGGATTTCGTACCAGGCGCCGACGTTCTGCCGCGGCGCCGACACTTCCATCTCCGCGCCCAGGCTGTGCCCCTGCGGGTTGACCCAGTGGCGCGTCCAGGTGAAGCGGGCGCGCGGCCCGACGTCGGTCGAGAAGCCCAGGCCCACGCCCATGCTGCGCGGCTTGCGCGCCTGCAGCTGGACGTCCACCGGCAGCACGTCCGCCGCGAGGCGGGTGGGCGTGGTGTCGACCCGCACGCCGTCGAAATAGCCGCTGGACTGCAGCGCCTGGTTGAGGTCGGCGATCAGTTCGGAGTCGTAGGGGTCGCCCTCCTTGAACGGCACCATGCGCTGCAGCAGTTCCTCGTCGAACGGATGGTCGCCGCTGAAGGTGACCTTGCCCAGCCGCGCACGCGGGCCGCTGGCGTAGATCAGCTCGATATCGGCGAAACCGGCCTGCGGGTCGACGCGCAACTGCTGGCTGGTGAACTGGCCGCGGAAGAAGCCGAAGCGCGACGCCTGGTTCTGGATCAGCCGCTTGGCGTCGTCGTAGGCGCCGTGGTTGAGCTGCGCGCCAGGCTTCAGCGCGTCGCCGTCGGGCACCTGGAAGCTCTTCAGCTGCGCCGCCGGGCCTTCCACGCGGATCACCACCGAGCGCAGGCGCACCGGCTCGCCGGGGGTGACGTTGATGCGCAGGGTCGGCTGCTTGCCGTCGCGCACCCTGGCGCGGATGCGCGCCTGGTAGTAGCCGAGCGCCTGGGCGGCCTTGCGCGCCTGCTCCTGGGCGCTGCGGCGGAAGCGGCGCAGGGCTTTTTCATCACGCTCGCCAAGATCGCCCACATAGGCCTCTATGTTGGCCTTGAGTTCGGAATTGGCGGGGGTGATGCGAACGTCGAGACGGCTTTCCGCCCGGGCCGTGCCGATCAGCAGCAGCGCCACGAGCATCAGCCAGGGCAATCCTTGGACAGATCTCATGGCTCGAATGCTAGCACGCGAGAGCGCGGCCGGTCGGTCAAAAGCCAGTCGAAATGCCTATGAAAATCAGTCGGTTTTCTTGCGGATCCAGTAGAGGTAGGTACCCGCCTCTTCCTGCTGTTCGACCAGTTCGTGACCGAGGAACATGCAGAACTTGGGAATGTCGCGGCGGGTGGACGGGTCGGTGGCGATCACCTTGAGCAGGCCGCCGGCCGGCAGGTCGCGCACCTTGTTGTGCAGCATCATGACCGGTTCGGGGCAGTTCAGGCCGGTGGCGTCGAGGGTATCGTCGACAGCGAGGGACATGGGGAAACTCCGTGAAACGAATGCGCGCATTGTCGCGCAAAGCGCCGCCCGGGGTAACCCTCAGCGCATGGGCGCGCCCGGCGCTTCGTCGAGTTGCGCGAGCAGCGCCGGCGGGCCGCCGTCGGCCGGCAGCAGCGCCCACTGCTGGCGGCTGCCGAGGCGGCGGTGGCTCTGCCGCACCAGGCTGCCGAGGGCCAGCGGCGCCTTGAAATGCGCATCCAGCCGCACCTGCTCGCCCAGCCGTTCCTCCCGCAGGCTGCGCGCCAGGGCCCACATGCCGTGGACGAAGGGTCGCTCGAAGCCATAGCGCGATGCCATCAGGCGCGACAGGTGCAGCGGGTTGAAGTCGCCGCTGAGACCGGCATAGCGCCAGCCGGCGGTCCTCGGCACGCGCCACTCCGGGCCGTCCACGGCGGGGGCGTCGAGGGTCTGCCAGTGTGCGCGCTCCGGCTGCGGATCGGGTTCGGCCTGCGCGGCGAGGAAGTCGCCACGGCGCAGGTAGGTGCTGATCGACTGCCAGTGCAGCAGGTCTTCGCACCAGATCTCGGTGGCCACGTCCACCTCCATCCCCAGCGTGCTGCGCCGGCTGGTGAGGATGCGGCACTCCATCTGCATGCGCTCGCCCTCGTCCAGCCAGCGATGGCGCTGGATGTGGCAGCGCAGGTCGATCAGCCCCAGCACCGACAGCGGCATGCGCGAGCGGCTGAGCAGGCGCAGATGCAGCGGCAGCGCCGATATCTGCGGAAACAGCAGCGGCACGCCGAGGTCCGCATCGATGCCGAAATAGCTGCGATAGGCGTTCAACTGGCGCAGATCGAAGCGCACCACGTGGCTGTCCAGCGCCAGGTAGGGCACGCGCTCGCCCTGCCCGAGGCCGCGACGCGGCAGGAGCATGCGGCTGTAACTGCCGAGCAGCGAGGGCAGCTTGCGCTTCAAGGTGGAACTCCGGAAATGCGATCCGCTGCACAGGATGGGCAAAGCGCCAGCGGGTGGCAAGCACCGGGCGGGTCACTCGTCCGCCATGCGCGGTGGTATCGCGCGGCATGGCTTGTCGCAGGCATGGCCAGCTCCTGCGGACGTGCCATGGCCAATGGCTGGTGTAGGGCGCATGAAGCGGAACGCTTCATCCGCCGATGGGATCGTGCCGATTGGCGGCGGATAACGCTGGCGCGTTATTCGCCCTACCCGGACGCCGCATCGAGCTGTCGGGGCCATGCCCGCGACCCGTCATCAGGCAACCATGGCCGTCACGTCCACCTGGCCGCAGGCATGTTCCCGGGCGATCCCGGGGCGTTCCTTCGTCATCGCCTTGCGCCATTTCCTGCCAGTGCCGATCATTCCCCCGGCTGGCCGCCTCGCGGCAGCGTTGTCCGTAACCGACGAGTCGATCCGATGCACCCCGTCAAGCCCAGCAAGCTGCGCCCCGCCCCACTGCCCGCCAACGCCCTGCAGCGCCCGCAACTGCTGCATCGGCTGACCGACGCCAGCGAGCGCGGCTGCCTGATGACGCTGCTCAGCGCACCGCTCGGCTATGGCAAGAGCACCCTGCTCGCCCAGTACGCCGCCCAACTGGCGACACCCTGGGCCTGGCTGCGCTGCGATGCCGGCGACAACCATGCCCTGACCCTGCTACTGCACCTGGGCCACGCGCTGGATGTGACGCTGCCCGAGAGGCCCCTCATGCCGGCCGACGAAGGCCCGCTCTGGGCGCGCATCCTCCAGCAGCTGGAATCCTTCGACGGCCGTTTCACCCTGCTTTTCGATGACCTGCATCAACTGCGCAATCGTCGCGCCTGCGCCTTGCTGGACGAACTGCTGCACTTCGCCCCGGCCGGCCTGCGCATCGTCGCCGCCAGCCAGGGCCTGCCGCAACTGGCGCTCGGCCACCTGCGCCGGGCCGAGCGACTGTGCCTGCTGGGGGAAAACGAACTGGCCCTGGATACCGTGGAAACCGGCCTGCTGGTGGCCGCCCGCGACCTGCAGCTCGGCAGCGACGCCATCTACCAGTTGCGCGCCGGCAGCGAGGGCTGGATCAGCGGCGTGCTGTTCGGCCTCAGCGCCTTCCGCGAGCTGATGGCGCCGGCCGGCCAGGAGCTGGCGCCGCTGCGCCCGGTGGCGCTGCGCACCTTCGGCTACATCGCCGACTTCCTCGACGAGGAGCTGCTGCGCGAGTTGCCGGCCGGCCTGCTCGACTTCATCGAACGCACCTCGCTGGTCAAGGCATTCGACCCCGGGCTGGCCGCCTGCCTGAGTGGCCGGCCCGACGCCGTGGAACTGATCCGCCAGATGCAGCGCCGCGAACTGTTCATCCAGCAGCGCCCCGGCGAACGCCTGGGCTGGCGCTACCATCCGGCGCTGCGCCGCACCCTCTACCAGCGCCTGCGCCAGCGCGATCCGGCCGGCCTGCAGCAGTTGCACCGGCAGGCGGCCGCCTGGCTGCTGGAGCAGCGCTGCTACACCGAGGCGGTCTACCAGCTGGGACGTGCGCAGGACTTCGACGCACTGCTGGCGGTGATCGAACAGCACAGCTTCGACCTGCTGCGCGAAGGCCAGGTGAACTCCATCGTCGACTTCCTCAGCGACGTCAGCGTCAGCGATCACTTCACCCTGGCGATCACCGACGCCTCCACGGTGATCGTGACCAACGACATCCCCCGCGCCCGCGCCTGCCTCCTGCGGCTGCAGCGCCTGCTGCGCCGCCCCGACCTGCCCGGCCGGCCGGAACGGGTACACCAGACCCTGGCCTTCGTGCGCAGCAGCGTCGCCTGTCTGGGCGGCAACCTGGCCCACGGCATCCGCGTGGTGGACAGCGCACTGGAACGCTTTCCGCAGACCAACGCAGCCACCGCCGTGCTGCATTTCAACCGCGCCAGCTGCCTGTTCGGCCTGGGCCGGCTGCACGCTGCCCGGGAACATGCCGGGCGCGCCGTCGATGAGCTGGAGACTCTCGGTTTCAGCGGCTACACCAACAGCCTGCACCTGCTGCTCGGCAGGATCGAACTGGCGCGGGGAGAAGCCGACAACGCGGCGGCGCGCTTCCTCGCGCTCGACCAGCCGCTGCCCTCCAGCGCACCGCGGAATTTCTACGACACCTTCCACAACCTCGGCCAGGGACTGGCGCTGCTGCAGCAGAACCGCCTGGAACAGGCCGCGCAGCGACTGAGCCAGGCCGAGGCGATCGCGGTGGTGTTCCCGCACTGCGCCGGCCTGCCCTGGGTCTTCCATTTCCAGGCGTGCCTGTACTCGGCCATGGGCAACCTGCAGCAGGCCCGCGCGCGCTGGGACGAAGCACGGCGCATCGCCCGTCAGTACCAGTTGTTCGCCCTCTACCGGCTGGCCGGTGCCTGGCGCGCGCGGCTGGCGGTGCGCGAGCGCGACCAGGACTTCATCCTCGGCTGGCTGCAGGAATGGCACTGGTGCCGCCGCCAGTACGGTGCCGAGCTACAACCCGCGGAATGGCTGGCCTACGCCTGGGTGCAGCGCCACCTGGGCCAGCACAAAGCCGCCGAGCAGATCGCCGGCAACCTGCGCGAACAGGCCGAGGCGGAAGACAACCGCCTGCTCCTGCTGGACGTCCTGCTGCTTGAAACCGCCCTGCTGCAGGACCGTCATGCCGCCAGCGAAGCCCTCGCCCGCCTCGACCAGGCGCTGCAGCTGGCCAGCGCCCACGGCCTCGGCCAGCTTGCCCAGCACGAGGGTCGCGACATGGCCGAGCTGTTCCGCCAGCTGCTGTCGCCGCAGGTGCGCCGCCAGGCCGGACTGGAGCAGCCGCTGCCGCCGCGCGAACAGCTCAACCGCCTGCTCCACGGCCTGCTCGCCAACGGTCCCGGCGAGAGCCAGCAACTGCTCGAACCACTGACCCGCCGCGAACAGGACGTCCTGCAGCGCATGGCCCGCGGCCAGGGCAACCAGCAGATCGCCGACGGCCTGTACATCAGCCTGAGCACGGTGAAGACGCACATCAACAACCTGTTCCGCAAGCTCGACGCCAGCGACCGCGAAGGTGCGCTGCAGGCGGCGCGGACGCTGAACCTGCTGGACTGAATCCACCCGTTTCTCCACCCGCCTCCAGCCGCAAATCCACCCATGGTTGGACGCGGGAGCCTGCCTGCAATTGTTAAAAAACCCGGCATGACTCACCCGCAAGGAATTCGTTATGCCCAGCTACCAGGCCCCCGTGCGCGACCTGCACTTCGTCATCCACGAACTGCTCGACCTGCCCGGTCACTACCAGCAACTGCAAGGCTGTGAGGCCGTGGATAGCGACACCCTGAATGCCATCGTCGAGGAAGGCGCGCGCTTCGCCGAGGAAGTGCTGGCGCCGCTCAACCGGATCGGCGACGAACAGGGCTGCCAGTGGCGGGACGGCCAGGTGACCACCCCGCCCGGCTTCGCCGCGGCCTACCGGCAGTTCGCCGCAAACGGCTGGACGGCACTGGAGAAACCCCGGGAATTCGGCGGCCAGGGTCTGCCGGGCTCGCTCGCCAGCGCGATCAACGACATGCTGTTCAGCGCCAACCATGCCTGGAACATGTACCCCACGCTGAGCAGCGGCGCTGTCAGCACCCTCGACGCCCACGGCGCCGACGACCTCCGCGCGCGCTTCCTGCCGGCGCTGATCGACGGCCGCTGGAGCGGCACCATGTGCCTCACCGAAGCCCACTGCGGTTCCGACCTCGGCCTGCTGCGCACCCGCGCCGTGCCCGAGGCGGACGGCAGCTACCGCATCAGCGGCAGCAAGATCTTCATTTCCGCCGGCGATCACGACATCACCGCGAACATCATCCACCTCGTGCTGGCCCGCATCGAGGGCGCACCGGCCGGAGTCAAGGGAATCTCGCTGTTCGCCGTGCCGAAGATCCTCGTCAACGCCGACGGCAGCCTGGGCGAGCGCAACGGCGTGAGCTGCGGTTCCATCGAGCACAAGATGGGCATCCACGGCAACGCCACCTGCGTGATGAACTTCGACGGCGCCACCGGCTACCTGCTCGGAGAGGCCAACCGTGGCATGAGCGCCATGTTCACCTTCATCAACGAATCGCGCCTGGCAGTCGCCCAGCAGGGCCAGGGTCATTGCGAGGCGAGCTTCCAGGGCGCCCTGCGCTATGCCCGCGAACGCGTGCAGATGCGTGCCGAGCCGCGTCTGCAACCGGAACAGCCAGCCGATCCGATCATCGGCCACCCGGATGTGCGCCGCATGCTGCTGACGCAAAAGGCCTACGCCGAGGGTGGACGCATGCTCAACCTGGCCTGCGCGCAACTGGTCGACCGCCTGCACCACGGCGCCAACGCTGCCGTGAAGGACGCCGCCGCTCGCCGCCTGGCGCTGCTCACTCCGATCGCCAAGGGCTTCCTCACCGAGGCCGGCATCGAGGCCGCGCAACTCGGCGTGCAGGTGTTCGGCGGCCACGGCTTCATCCGCGAATGGGGCATGGAGCAGATATCCCGCGATGTGCGCATCACCGCTATCTACGAAGGCACCAACGGCATCCAGGGCATCGACCTGCTGACCCGCAAGGTACTGGCCGACGACGGCGCCGAGCTGCATGCGCTGCTCGACGAGATCGACAGCTTCTGCGCCAGCGGCAATGCCCCGGCCGAGCTGGCGAGCCAACTGGCCCGCCATGTCGCCACCTGGCGTGAGCTGACCGGCTGGATCAGGGGCCGGCAGCAGACCGATGCCAACCTGATCGGCGCCGCTGCCTTCGACTACCTGATGCTCGCCGGCTACACCCTGGTTGGCTATCACTGGCTGCGCGCCGCCGCCATCGCCGAACGCGAGCTGGCTGCCGGCAACACGGATTCCGACTTCTACATCGGCAAGCGCGAAACCGCCCGCTTCTACCTGCAGCGCCTGCTGCCGCGCGCGGACCAGCACCGCGCGCTGATCGAAAGCGGCAGCGCCAACCTGATGGACATTCCGGACAGCGCCTTCGGCCGCTGATCCCCGCCACCGCTTGTGAGAGTCACCATGACCGACCTGCTGCTCAACGAACGCGAGCTGGAATTCCAGCTCTACGAACTGCTCGACACCGAAGCGCTGCTGCAGCGCCCGCGCTATGCCGAGCACGACCGCAGGGTGTTCGACGCCACCCTGCGCACCGCGCGCACCGTCGCCGCGGAATATTTCGCCCCGCACAACCACAAGGGCGATGCCGAGGAGCCGACCTTCGACGGCCAGCGCGTGCAGCTGATCCCGGAAACCAAGGCCGCCTGGGACGCCTTCGCCGAAGCCGGCTTCCTCGCCGCCCACCACGATGCGGAAGACGGCGGCCTGCAGCTGCCGGAAGTGATCCTGCGCGCCTGCACCGCGTACTTCTATGCGGCCAACATTTCCAGCGTGGCCTATTCGTTCCTCACCATCGGCGCCGCCAACCTGGTGAAGAGCTTCGCCAGCCCGGAACTGCGCGAACGCTTCCTGCCGTCGATGCTCGATGGCCGCTTCAGCGGCACCATGGCGCTGACCGAGCCGGGACAGGGCTCGGCGCTCGGCGACATCCGCACCACCGCACGGCCGGCTGGAGACGGCAGCTACCGGGTGTTCGGCCAGAAGATGTTCATCTCCGGCGGCGACCACGAGCTGACCGACAACATCGTGCACATGGTGCTGGCCCGCATCGAAGGCGCGCCGGCGGGCACCAGGGGCATCTCGCTGTTCCTCGTGCCGAAGCGCCTGGTCGACGCGGACGGCAGCCTCGGCGAGCGCAACGACGTGGCGCTGGCCGGCCTGCTGCACAAGATGGGCTACCGCAACACCACCTCCACCGTGCTCAGCTTCGGCGAGAGGGACGGCGCGGTGGGCTATCTGGTCGGCGAGGCGCACAAGGGCCTCTCCTACATGTTCCAGATGATGAACGAGGCGCGCATCGGCGTGGCCCTCGGCGCATCCTGCCTGGCCTACCAGAGCTTCATCCACGCGCTGGACTACGCCCGCGAGCGCCCACAGGGCCGCCTGCTGAGCGACAAGGACCCGCTCAGCCCGCAGGTGCGCATCGTCCGGCACCCGGACGTGCGGCGCATGCTGCTGCAACAGAAGGCCTACGCCGAGGGCAGCCTGGCGCTGTGCCTGTACGCCAGCAGCCTGGTGGAGGACGCCCACAGCGCCGCCAGCGAGAGCGAGCGCAAGGATGCCGCGGAACTGCTCGACCTGCTGATCCCGATGGTCAAGTCGTTCCCCTCGCGCTACGGCGTGATCGCCTCGGACATCGGCATCCAGGTCCTCGGCGGCGCCGGCTACACCCGCGAATATCCGCTGGAGCAGTACTACCGCGACAACCGCCTGAACCCGATCCACGAGGGCACCGAAGGCATCCACGGCATCGACCTGCTCGGCCGCAAGATCGGCCAGAACGGCGGCGCCGGCTATCGCCTGTTCCTCAGCAGGGTCCATGCCACGCTGGCCGAAGCCAGCGCCGACGCTGCCTGCGCGCCGCTGGCCGCACGCCTGGGCGACGCCCTCGGCACCCTCGAACAGGTCACCGCCGAGCTGCAGCCGCAGGTCGCCGCCGACGCCGCCCTCGGCCACGCCAACGCCACTCTCTACCTCGATGTATTCGGCCGCGTGCTGGTCGGCTGGCTGTGGCTGCGCATGGCGCGCATCGCCAGCGCTGCGCTGGACGGCGGAGCCGATGGCAGCGAGGCCGATTTCTACCGCGGCAAGCTGCAGGCGGCGCGCTACTTCATGGACTGGGAACTGGCCACCATCGAAGGCCAGACCCGCGTGCTCCGCGAAGGCAACCGCGTGTGCTTCGACATGCAGGACGAGTGGTTCTGACATTCAACGACGGTCGCGGGCATGGCCCGCTCCTACAAGGTCACCCATGCCCGCGACCCCGACCAAACGACAACGACACCCGGAATTCACCATGACCACACTCATCAACTACCGCGTCGAAGGCGACCTGGCCCTGATCGGTCTGGCTCTTCCGCCGGTCAATGCCCTCGGCCAGCCGCTGCGCGCCGCCATCCTCGAAGCCTATGAGCGCGCTTCCACCGACGCCGCCGTGCGCGCCATCATCATCCACGGCGACAACGGCCTGTTCAGCGCCGGCGCCGATATCAGCGAATTCGGCAGCGCGGCAGCCTTCGCCGATCCGCACCTGCCCAACCTGCTGGTGCGCCTGACCCAATCCACCAAGCCGGTGATCGCCGCCATCGGCACCCTCGCCCTCGGCGGCGGCCTGGAGCTGGCGCTGGCCTGCGGCTACCGCATCGGCGAAGCGAAAACCCGCCTCGGCCTGCCGGAAATCAGCCTCGGCCTGCTGCCCGGCGCCGGCGGCACCCAGCGCCTGCCGCGTCTGATCGGCGCCGAACCGGCGCTGGACATGATGATCTCCGGCCAGCCGATCGATGCTTCCCGCGCCCTGCAGCTCGGCCTGCTCGATCGCCTCGCCGACAGCGCCGAAACCCTGCTGGACTCCGCCCGCGCCTTCGCCACCGAGCTGCTGGCGAACGACGCCCCGGCGCGCCCGGCCGAGCGCTTCCCCCAGCCGGCCGCCGGCCTGCCCGCCGACTTCTTCGACAAGTTCCGCGCCGACAACGAGCTGCGCTGGAAGAGCCGTCTCGCCCCGCGCCTGGTGCTGGCCGCCGTCGAAGCTTCCTGCGACCTGCCGCTGGAACAGGGCCTGGCCCGTGAAGGCGAGCTGTTCAAGCAGGCCGAAGTCTCGGCGCAATCCGCCGCCCTGCGCCATGTGTTCTTCGCCGAACGCGAAGCCGGGCGGATTCCGGGCATCGGCGCCGACACCCCGCTGCGCAGCATCGAGAAGGTCGCGGTGATCGGCGCCGGCACCATGGGCGGTGGCATCGCCATGAACTTCGCCAACGTCGGCATCCCGGTGAAGCTGCTGGAACAGAAGGCCGAGGCGCTGGATCGCGGCCTGGCGCAGATCCGCAGGAACTACGAGATCAGCGTCAAGCGCGGCCGGCTCAGCGAGGCGCAACTGGAACAGCGCATGGAGCTGCTGCAGGGCACCCTGGATTACGCCGACCTGGCCGACGCCGACCTGGTGATCGAAGCGGTGTTCGAGAAGATGGAGATCAAGCAGCAGGTGTTCCGCACCCTCGACGAGGTGTGCAAGCCGGGCGCGATCCTCGCCAGCAATACATCCAGCCTGGACGTCGATGCCATCGCCGCCACCACCCGCCGCCCGCAGGACGTGATCGGCCTGCACTTCTTCAGCCCGGCCAACGTCATGCGCCTGCTGGAAGTGGTGCGCGGCAACGCCACCGCGCCGGAGGTACTGGCCACCACCATGAAGATCGGCAAGCGCATCGGCAAGCTGCCGGTGGTGTCCGGCGTGTGCTTCGGCTTCATCGGCAACCGCATGCTCGAACCCTATTCCCGCGAGGCACACCGCCTGGTGCTGGAAGGCGCGACACCGGCCCAGGTCGACAATGTGCTGACCGGCCTGGACCTGAACATGGGCGTGCTCAGCATGCTCGACCTCGCCGGCATCGACGTGAACTTCCTGGTGCGCAATTCCAACCTGGCAGCCACCCAACATGACTCCAGCTACCACATCGTCGGCGACGAGCTGTACAAGCTCGGCCGTTTCGGCCAGAAGACCGGCCGCGGCTTCTACCTGTACGAAGACCGCGAGCGCAAGGACGACCCGGAAGTGTCCGCTATCGCCGCCAAGGTGGCCGCCGAACTGGGCGTGGCCCGCCGGAGCGACATCACCGAGCAGGAAATCCACGACCGCTGCCTGTTCATGCTGATCAACGAGGGCATCCAGCTGCTCGACGAAGGCATCGCCCTGCGCGCCAGCGACATCGACCTGGTGTGGATCAACGGCTACAGCTTCCCCGGCCATGTCGGCGGCCCGATGCACTACGCCGAAACCCTCGGCCTGGACCAGGTGCTGGCCGGCATCCAGCGCTACCGCCAGGAACTCGGCGCCTACGGCGAGATGTGGTTCCAGCCGGCGCCACTGCTGGAGCGCCTGGTCGCCGCCGGCAAGACCCGTATCGAAAAGATCTGACCCCAGGACACCATCATGAAAGAAGCCGTCATCCTCTCCACCGCCCGCACGCCGATCGCCAAGGCCTTTCGCGGTGCGTTCAACGACACCACCTCGCCGACCATGGCGTCCTTCGCCATCCGCGCCGCCGTCGAGCGCGCCGGCATCGAAGCCGCGGAGATCGAGGACCTGGTGATGGGCACCGGCATGCCCGCCGGCACCGCCGGCTGGAACCTCGGTCGCATGAGCGTGCTGGCCTCCGGCCTGTTCGAGGTTTTCTGATGGACAAGAACATTTTCTCCCTGGCCGGCAAGACCGTGCTCATCACCGGCGCGTCCAGCGGCATCGGCGCGCACTACGCCCGGACCGTCGCCGACTACGGCGCGCGCGTGGTGATCGGCGCCCGCCGCGTCGACCGCCTGGAGCAACTGGCCGGGGAAATCCGCGCCAGGGGTGCTGAAGTGCTGGCGGTGGCGCTGGACGTCACCCGCCGCGAAAGCGTCGAGGCGGCGTTCGATGTCGCCGAGGCGCAGTCCGGCGTGGTCGACGTGATCGTCAACAACGCCGGCATCGGCCAGGACAAGCGCCCACTGGAGATCACCGAGGAAGACTGGCGCAACATGCTGTCGACCAATCTCGACGGCGTCTGGCGCGTCGCCCAGGTCGCCGCGCAACGCCTGGTCAAGGCCGGTCGCCCGGGCAACATCGTCAACATCGCCTCGATGCTCGGCCTGCGCGTCGGCGCCAACCTGAGCCACTACTGCGCAGCCAAGGCGGCGGTGGTCCAGCTGAGCAAATCGCTGGCACTGGAACTGGCGCGCCACAGTATCCGCGTCAACGCCATCGCCCCCGGCTACTTCAAGACCGAGATCAACGACGAGTTCTTCGAAACCGAAGCCGGGCTGGGTTACATCCGCCGTCAGGTGCCGATGCGTCGCCTCGGCCAGTTGCAGGAGCTGGACGGCGCCCTGCTGCTGCTCGCCAGCGATGCCGGCTCGTTCATGACCGGCTCGGTGCTGTCGGTGGACGGTGGGCAGGCCAACAACCAGGTCTGATCGTCCAGGGCGGCATTCCCATGCGGGAGCGCGGGGACGATGTGAGCCTCCGGACCCTCCGTACAAACGGCGGATGACGCTTTTCCATCCCCCCTACGAGGCACCGATGGTGAATCCTGTAGAAGCGCACCCGGGCGCGACAGGTCGCGGGCATGGCCCGCTTGTACACAGGATTCGCGAGCAAGCTCGCTCCTACAGGTACGTTCCCGCTCTTCGTAGGACCGAGCCTGCTGGCGATCATCCGCGCTCGCCGCGTTCCAGCCGGCGCAGGTGGCAGGTCACTTCCTCGCGGTCGTGGTAGAGCTGCTTGCAGCCGATCTGCACGCGCAGCTTGCGTTCGGCGAAGCTGTCTTCCAGCCGTCCGAGGATCTTGCGCACCTCGGCGTAGCGCTGCTTCATCGGCAGCTTGAGGTTGACCACCGCCTCGCGGCACAGGCCCTCGCCGATCCAGGTCTCGATCAGCGAACCGGTGCGCGCCGGCTTCTCGACGATGTCGCAGACCATCCAGTCGACCATCTGCCGCGGGCGGAACTGGTAGCCGTCCACGCGCTGGTGATCCACCAGGCCGGAATAGATGAGGTTCTCCGCCATCGGTCCGTTGTCCACGGCGATCACCCGCATCTCGCGGTTGACCAGTTGCCAGGTCCAGCCGCCGGGCGCGGCGCCCAGGTCGACGGCGAGCATGTTCGGCGCCAGGCGCTTGTCCCATTCGGCGCGCGGGATGAAGTGGTGCCAGGCTTCCTCCAGCTTGAGGGTCGAGCGGCTCGGCGCCTCGCGGGGGAATTTCAGGCGCGGGATGCCCATCGGCCACATGGCGCTGTTGCGTGGATCGGCCAGGCCGACGAAGACCTCGCGGCCGGAGCGGAAGGTCAGCAGCAGGCGCGGCAATGCCGGGTCCTCGCGCAGCCGGCCGGCCTTCACCAGCGCGCTGCGCAGCGGCTTCTCGAACTTGCGGCAGAAGGTCGAGAGTTCCTTGCCGTCGTTGGTGTCGAACACTTCCAGCCACAGGCTGCCGCACACCGGGTAGGCCGCCAGCTGTTCCAGCAGCACGCCGATGCGGTCCTGCTCGGGCAGTTCGATGAAGCCGGTGCCGCGTGCCCACTGGCGCGGGAAGATCAGCTCGGAAAAGCGCAGGCGCTGCATCAGGCGGTCGACGCCGTCGGCATCCTGGCAGATGAATTCGGCATGGGCGGTGGACGGCCGGGCCTTGGCGTAGCCGGGAATGTCCAGGCGCGCGGCGTGTTCGGACAGTTCGGCGCAGACCTCGTTCTCGAAGCCCGGCCGGCAATGCAGTAACAGGGTGTTCATCGGGGCGTCTCCTCGGCCGCGCACTATAGAGGCTGGGCGCTCCGGTTTCACATATATATGTGCGGAATATCCGTCGGGCCGGGGTCGATCCATTGGAACGACAACGGCTGCGCGCCAGTCCAGTGAAGATGGCAAGACCCCGCTGGGCAGTCTAGCTTGAGTGTTCCGGAGTCTTTCCACGCGGCGCGCATTGCCGTGCGCCGTCGAGACAGAGGAGAACGCCATGCCCTCCGTGGACAGTCTGAATTGCCTGCGCACCCTGGATGTCGCCGGCAAGACCTATCACTACTACAGCCTGCCTGAAGCGGCGAAAGCCCTCGGCGACCTGGGCCGGCTGCCGATGTCGCTGAAAGTCCTCATGGAAAACCTGCTGCGCTGGGAGGACAACCACACCGTCAGCCGCGACGACCTCGAAGCCCTGGCCGGCTGGCTGAAGGAACGCTGCTCCGAACGCGAGATCCAGTACCGCCCGGCGCGGGTGCTGATGCAGGACTTCACCGGCGTGCCGGCGGTGGTCGACCTCGCCGCCATGCGCGATGCGGTGGCCAGGGCCGGCGGCGATCCGCAGCGGATCAACCCGCTCTCCCCCGTCGACCTGGTGATCGACCACTCGGTGATGGTCGACCGCTTCGCCAGCCCGGCGGCCTTCGCCGAGAACGTCGAGATCGAGATGCAGCGCAACGGCGAGCGCTACGCCTTCCTGCGCTGGGGCCAGAGCGCCTTCGACAACTTCCGCGTGGTGCCGCCGGGCACCGGCATCTGCCACCAGGTCAACCTGGAATACCTGGCCCGCACCGTCTGGAGCAAGGACGAGGACGGCCGCACCTACGCCTTCCCCGACACCCTGGTGGGCACCGATTCGCACACCACCATGATCAACGGCCTCGGCGTGCTCGGCTGGGGCGTCGGCGGCATCGAGGCGGAGGCGGCGATGCTCGGCCAGCCGGTGTCGATGCTGATTCCCGAGGTGATCGGCTTCAAGCTCACCGGCAAGCTGCGCGAGGGCATCACCGCCACCGACCTGGTGCTCACCGTGACGCAGATGCTGCGCAGGAAGGGCGTGGTGGGGAAATTCGTCGAGTTCTACGGCGACGGCCTCGCCGACCTGCCGCTGGCCGACCGCGCCACCATCGCCAACATGGCGCCGGAATACGGCGCCACCTGCGGCTTCTTCCCGGTGGACGAGATCACCCTCGGCTACCTGCGCCTGTCCGGCCGCCCGGAAGCCACGGTGCAACTGGTGGAGGCCTACAGCAAGGCCCAGGGCATGTGGCGCGAGAAGGGCCACGAGCCGCTGTTCACAGACTCCCTGCAGCTCGACATGGGCGAGGTCGAAGCCAGCCTGGCCGGGCCCAAGCGCCCGCAGGACCGGGTCGCGCTGGGCAGCGTCGGCAAGGCCTTCGACGACTTCGTCGCGCTGCAGGCCAAGCCCGGCGGCGAGATCGACTACCAGCACGAAGGCCAGACCCACCGGCTGCAGGACGGCGCGGTGGTGATCGCCGCCATCACCTCCTGCACCAACACCTCCAACCCCAGCGTGATGATGGCCGCCGGCCTGCTGGCGAAGAAGGCCGTGGAACGGGGCCTGCAGCGCAAGCCCTGGGTGAAGAGCTCGCTGGCGCCCGGCTCCAAGGTGGTCACCGACTACTTCCGCGCCGCCGGGCTAGACCACTATCTCGACCTGCTCGGCTTCGACCTGGTCGGCTACGGCTGCACCACCTGCATCGGCAACTCCGGCCCGCTGCTGGAACCGATCGAGGCGGCGATCCAGAAGGCCGACCTGGCGGTGGCTTCGGTGCTGTCCGGCAACCGCAACTTCGAGGGCCGCGTGCATCCGCTGGTGAAGACCAACTGGCTGGCCTCGCCGCCGCTGGTGGTGGCCTACGCCCTGGCCGGCAGCGTGCGCACCGACCTGACCCGCGACCCGCTGGGTACAGACAGCAGCGGCCAGCCGGTCTATCTCAAGGACATCTGGCCGAGCCAGCAGGAAATCGCCGAGGCAATCGCCAAGGTCGACACCGCGATGTTCCACAAGGAATACGCCGAGGTGTTCCAGGGCGACGAGCGCTGGCGGGCGATCCAGGTGCCGCAGGCGCAGACCTACACCTGGCAGGCCGATTCCACCTATATCCAGAACCCGCCGTTCTTCGAGAACATCGCCAGCGCGCCGCCGACGGTGGAGGACATCGTCCGCGCGCGGATTCTCGCGGTGCTCGGCGACTCGGTGACCACCGACCACATCTCCCCGGCCGGCAACATCAAGAAGGACAGCCCGGCCGGCCGCTACCTCAGCGAACACGGCGTGGCCTACGCCGACTTCAACTCCTACGGCTCGCGGCGCGGCAACCACGAGGTGATGATGCGCGGCACCTTCGCCAACATCCGCATCCGCAACGAGATGCTCGGCGGCGAGGAAGGCGGCAACACGCGGCACATTCCCAGCGGCGAGAAGCTGTCGATCTACGACGCGGCGATGCGCTACCAGCAGGAGGGAACTCCGCTGGTGATCATCGCCGGCAAGGAATACGGCACCGGCTCGTCGCGCGACTGGGCGGCCAAGGGCACCAACCTGCTGGGGGTGAAGGCGGTGATCGCGGAGAGCTTCGAACGCATCCACCGCTCCAACCTGGTGGGCATGGGCGTGCTGCCGCTGCAGTTCCACGAGGGGCAGGATCGCCACTCGCTGCAGCTGACCGGCACGGAGCTGCTGAACATCCGCGGCCTGGACAAGGAACTGAAGCCGCACATGACGCTGCTGGTGCAGGTCATCCATGACGGCCATGTCCGCGACGACTTCGAGGTGCTCTGCCGCATCGACACCCTCAACGAGGTCGAATACTTCAAGGCCGGCGGCATCCTGCACTACGTGCTGCGCAGCCTGATCTGAGCGGGCGCCCTCCGGCTGCGGCCGGAGGGTTTTCCTTCCACGGGCAGGAACCTGAATGCCCATTCAACTTTCACGGGTATCGGCCGATATCGGGAGACGACAGCCTTCTCCGTGGATTCTTCCAATGCGCAACAACCAGCCGATCACCCAGCGTGAAACAACCTTCCCTGCCGATCAGCGCCTGATCTCCACCACCGACAAGCGTGGCGTGATCAACTACACCAACGAGCATTTCATCGCCGTCAGCGGTTTCAGCCGCGACGAGCTGGTCGGCTCGCCGCACAACCTGGTGCGCCATCCGGACGTGCCGCCGGCGGTCTTCGCCCACATGTGGGAGACCCTGAAGAAGGGCCGGCCGTGGATGGGCGTGGTGAAGAACCGCTGCAAGAACGGCGACTACTACTGGGTCAACGCCTATGTCACGCCGATCTTCGACCACGACCAGGTGGTCGGCTACGAGTCGGTGCGGGTGAAACCCAGCGAGGAGCAGGTGCGCCGCGCCGAGGCGCTGTACCGGCGCATCAACTCCGGCAAGCCGGCGATCCCGCGCCGCGACCGCTGGCTGCCGGTCCTGCTCGACTGGCTGCCGTTCATCCTGATCAGCCAGATCGCCTTCCTCATCGGCGTCTGGCTCGACTCGTCCTGGGGCTTCGCCCTCGCCGCCGTGCTCGCCGTACCGCTCGGCCTCGCCGGGCTGCGCTGGCAACACCGCGGCCTGAAGCGCCTGCTGAGCCTGGCCGACCAGACCACCTCCGACCCGCTGATCGCGCAGATGTACACCGACAGCCGTGGTGCCCAGGCGCGCCTGGAGATGGCGATCCTCAGCCAGGGGGCACGCCTGCGGACCTGCCTCACCCGCCTGCAGGACAGCACCGAATACCTCGCCGGCCAGGCCCGCCAGGCGGATTCCCTGGCCCACAGCAGTTCCGCCGGGCTGGAACGCCAGCGCCAGGAAACCGAACTGGTGGCCACCGCAGTCAACGAAATGGCCGCGACCACCCAGGAAGTGGCGAGCAACGTCCAGCGCACCGCCGACGCCACCCGCCAGGCCAACGACCTGACCCGCGAAGGCCGCAGCATCGCCGCGGAAACCCGCGAGGCGATCCAGCGCCTGTCCCATTCGGTGGGCGACACCGGCCTGGCCGTCAGCCAGCTGGCCCAGGACAGCAACGAGATCGGCGGCGTGGTGGACGTGATCAAGGGCATCGCCGACCAGACCAACCTGCTGGCGCTGAACGCCGCCATCGAGGCCGCACGCGCCGGCGAGATGGGCCGCGGCTTCGCCGTGGTGGCCGACGAGGTGCGTTCGCTGGCGCGGCGCACCGGCGAATCCACCGAGCAGATCCACCAGCTCATCGCCAAGCTGCAGCAGACCGCCGAGGAAGCAGTGCGCGCCATGGAAGTCGGCCGCCGTCAGGCCGACGAAGGGGTCGCGCGGGTGCTGCGTGCCGACGACGCGCTGTCCGGCATCAGCGACGCGGTGGCCAACATCGCCGACATGACCACCCAGATCGCCGCCGCCGCCGAGGAGCAGAGCGCGGTCGCCGAGGAGATCAACCGCAACATCAGCACCATCGCCAACCTCGCCGACCAGACGTCCGGCGAAGCGCAGCGCACCGCCCTGCTCAGCGAGGAGCTGACCAACACCGCGCACAGCCAGTATTCGCTGGTGGAGCGCTTCAACCACTGAGGGAGGCTGCGCCCGCCTGGATGCTTTCCCGCAGCCAGGCGGCGATCCTGTCCGCCGCGCTCGCCAGATGCTGCTGGTGGGTGAAGCCCGAGGCCTTCAGCGGCCTCAGGTCGTGGTCGCCGCTGGGCAGCCAGCACAGCTCGATGGCCGGCGACAGCGCATAGCCGGCCACTTCCCCGGCATTTCCCAGCGGATCGCGCTCGCCCTGGACGATCAGGGTGGGCGTCGTCATGTCCGCCAGGTGCGCCACCCGCAGCTTCTCCGGCTTGCCCACCGCGTGAAAGGGGTAGCCCAGGCAGACCAGCGCGGCCGGCCCGAGCTCGTCGGCCAGCAGGCTCGCCATTCTCCCGCCCATGGACTTGCCGCCGATGGCCAGCGCGCCGTCGGTCGTCTCCCGCACCTCGCGGTAGATTTCGCGCCAGCACTCCAGCAACTGCGCCTGAGGATTCGGCGGCCGTTTGCGGCCATCGAGGCGGCGCGCAGCCATGTAGGGAAATTCGAAGCGAGCCACCGCAACTCCCCGCTGGGCGAGAAGCGTCGCCATTTCCTCCATGAACGGACTGTCCATCGGCGCCCCCGCTCCATGCGCCAATATCAGCGTCGCCGCCCGTTCCCCCTGCGCCTGATTCCATAAGAGCGGCAAATCGCCACAGGTCCGAGCCTTCCGAGTTTCTGAAGGCAATTGATCGCTATCAATATTCTCTGCCCCGCCTTTTTCCATTCTCACTCCGCCAATGTAAGCAAATCACTACCTGTCCCGGATGGGAGCAACGGTCCTGCCGTGAGCTCCGGCGGGACGGGCTAGCCAATAACCGTGGATGGAAGCCCAATAGCATGAGCACAACCAATCAGTCTGCTTATAACTATAAGGTGGTCCGCCAGTTCGCCATCATGACAGTGATATGGGGCATCGTCGGCATGGCCGTCGGCGTCCTGATCGCGGCGCAACTGGTCTGGCCCGATCTCAATCTCAACCTCCCCTGGACGAGCTTCGGACGCCTGCGCCCGCTGCACACCAATGCGGTGATCTTCGCCTTCGGCGGCTGCGCATTGTTCGCCACCTCCTACTACTCGGTACAGCGCACCTGCCAGGCGCGGCTGTTCTCCGACACCCTGGCCTCGTTCACCTTCTGGGGATGGCAGCTGATCATCCTGCTGGCCGCCGTGAGCCTGCCGCTGGGCTACACCAGCTCGAAGGAATACGCCGAACTGGAATGGCCGATCGACATCCTGATCACCATCGTCTGGGTCAGCTACGCCATCGTCTTCTTCGGCACGCTGATGAAGCGCAAGACCAAGCACATCTACGTGGGCAACTGGTTCTTCGGCGCCTTCATCCTCACCGTCGCCATCCTGCACGTCGTCAACAGCCTGGAAGTTCCGGTCAGCCTGATGAAGTCCTACTCGCTGTACTCGGGCGCCACCGACGCCATGATCCAGTGGTGGTACGGCCACAACGCGGTGGGCTTCTTCCTGACTGCCGGCTTCCTCGGGATGATGTACTACTTCGTACCCAAGCAGGCCGAACGCCCGGTCTACTCCTATCGCCTGTCCATCGTCCACTTCTGGGCGCTGATCGCCGTCTACATCTGGGCCGGCCCGCACCACCTGCACTACACCGCGCTGCCGGACTGGGCGCAGTCCCTGGGCATGGTAATGTCGCTGGTGCTGCTGGCGCCGAGCTGGGGCGGCATGATCAACGGCATGATGACGCTGTCCGGCGCCTGGCATAAGCTGCGCAGCGACCCGATCCTGCGCTTCCTGGTGGTATCCCTGGCGTTCTACGGCATGTCGACCTTCGAAGGTCCGATGATGTCGATCAAGACCGTCAACTCCCTCTCCCACTACACCGACTGGACCATCGGCCACGTGCACGCCGGCGCGCTGGGCTGGGTCGCCATGGTGTCCATCGGCTCCCTCTACCACGTGATCCCGAAAGTGTTCGGCCGCGAGCAGATGCACAGCATCGGCCTGATCAACACCCACTTCTGGCTCTCCACCATCGGCACCGTGCTGTACATCGCTTCCATGTGGGTCAACGGCATCACCCAGGGCCTGATGTGGCGGGCGGTGAACGCTGACGGCACCCTCACCTACTCCTTCGTCGAAGCGCTGGCGGCAGGCCATGCCGGCTTCATCGTGCGGATGGTCGGCGGCGCGATCTTCCTGCTGGGCATGTTCATCATGGCCTACAACACCTATCGCACCGTGGCGGCCGCCAGGCCGGCCGAAATGCGTGCCGCGGCGCAGATGGCCTGAGGAGACCGACCATGAAACACGAAACACTCGAAAAGAACGTCGGTCTGCTGGCCCTGTGCATGGCGCTCGCCGTCAGCGTCGGCGGTCTGACCCAGATCGTCCCGCTGTTCTTCCAGGACGTCACCAACACGCCGGTGGAAGGCATGAAGCCATACACCGCCCTGCAACTGGAAGGCCGCGACGTCTACATCCGCGAAGGCTGCGTTGGCTGCCACTCGCAGATGATCCGTCCGTTCCGCGCCGAAACCGAGCGCTACGGCCACTATTCCGTCGCCGGCGAGAGCGTCTGGGACCACCCGTTCCTCTGGGGCTCCAAGCGTACCGGCCCGGACCTGGCCCGCGTCGGCGGCCGCTACTCTGACGACTGGCACCGTGCGCACCTGTACAACCCGCGCAACGTGGTGCCCGAGTCGAAGATGCCGGCCTATCCCTGGCTGGTCGAGAACAAGCTCGACGGCCGCGACACCGGCAAGAAGCTGAGCGTGATGCGCACCATGGGCGTGCCCTACACCGACGCCGACATCCAGCAGGCGGGAGACGCCGTCAAGGGCAAGACCGAAATGGATGCCCTCGTCGCCTATCTCCAGGTCCTCGGCACCTCCATCAAGAACAAGCGGTGACTGCCTTGGATATCGGACTGATTCGCGGGCTGGGAACCATCGTCGTGACGGTGGCCTTCATCGGCGTTCTGCTGTGGGCCTATAGCGGCAAGCGCAAGCAGCGCTTCGACGAGGACGCGCTGCTGCCGTTCGCGGACGATCCGGTAACCGACAGGCACGTCATGCACGAGCAAGCTTCAAGGAGCAATAAAGAATGACCACCTTCTGGAGTCTGTACATCACCGTACTGACCGTCGGCTCGCTGATTGCACTGCTGTGGCTGATCTTCGCCACGCGCAGCGGCGAATCCGCCGGGACCACCGACAAGACCATGGGCCACGCTTTCGACGGCATCGAGGAATATGACAACCCCCTGCCCAAGTGGTGGTTCATGCTGTTCCTCGGCACCATCGTGTTCGCCGCGGGCTACCTGGTGCTGTATCCGGGTCTGGGCAACTGGAAAGGCCTGCTGCCCGGCTACGATGGCTGGACCGGTGTCAAGCAGTGGGAACGCGAAGAGGCACTGGCGCAGGAGAAATATGGACCGATCTTCGCCAAATATGCCGCCATGCCCCTGGAAGAAGTCGCGAAGGATCCGCAGGCGATGAAAATGGGCGAACGCCTGTTCGCCACCAACTGCTCCATCTGCCATGGCTCCGACGCCAAGGGTTCGGCGGGCTTCCCCAACCTGACCGACTCCGACTGGCGCTGGGGCGGCGACGCCAAGACCATCGAAGCCACCATCCTCGGCGGCCGCATGGCAGCCATGCCGGCGTGGGGCGACGTGCTGGGCAACCAGGGCGTGCATGACGTGGCCGCTTTCGTGACCACCCGTCTCGCCGGGCGCGCGGCTCCGGAAGGTGCTTCCGAAGCGCAGATCGAGAACGGCGGCCAGCTGTTCGCCACCACCTGCGCCGCCTGCCATGGAGCGGAAGGCAAGGGCACCGCTCTCATGGGGGCCCCCGACCTGACCCATCCGGCCGGCTTCATCTACGGCTCGTCCTTCACCCAGTTGCAACAGACCATCCGCTATGGCCGCCAGGGCCAGATGCCGGCGCAGGAACCCTACCTCGGCAAGGACAAGATTCATATCCTCGCTGCTTACATCTATAACCTTTCCGGCCAGACCAACTCCAATTGACCCCTCCGCTCGCGCCTTTCTCCGGGCGCGAGCTACCCCCTCTCTCCTCACGCGGCGAAGTGTCGCACCTCGTCAGACATTTCCTTCACACCCTTCCTACCCGCGACTAAGCTGTTTCCATTCGCAAACCTGCAATACGGCTAACGCGACCTCATCTCTTTCAGGTTTTTGCTCAGTCCGAATACCTGAGCAATCGACCCCGTGACGGTAGGCGAAAGCGCTCTGAGACAGGCATCCAACAGGCGCCGGGCAAGGCTTGGCGCGTTGCAATGCCTACCCGCTTTCTCCATACTTGCCGCCGCTTTTTTGTCCCTAAATACCCTAAAACCGTGGAACCTTAGAATGAGCACTGCAATCAGTCCGACTGCTTATAACTATAAGGTTATCCGCCAGTTCGCCATCATGACGGTGGTCTGGGGGATACTTGGAATGGGGCTCGGTGTCTTCATCGCCTCACAGCTTGTGTGGCCCGAGCTCAACTTCGGCCTCCCGTGGACCAGCTTCGGACGTCTGCGCCCGTTGCACACCAACCTGGTGATCTTCGCCTTTGGTGGCTGTGCTCTGTTCGCCACTTCCTACTACGTTGTCCAGCGCACCTGTCAGGCCCGCCTGATTTCTGACAGTCTCGCCGCCTTCACCTTCTGGGGCTGGCAGGCCGTGATCGTCGGCGCCGCCATCACCCTGCCGCTCGGCTACACCAGCTCCAAGGAATACGCCGAGCTGGAATGGCCGATCGACATCCTGCTGGCAGTGGTCTGGGTCAGTTACCTGGTCGTGTTCTTCGGCACCATCGTCAAGCGCAAGACCAAGCACATCTACGTGGGCAACTGGTTCTACGGCGGCTTCATCGTTGTGACGGCGATGCTGCACATCGTCAACAACCTGGAACTCCCGGTCAGCCTGTTCAAGTCCTACTCGATCTACTCCGGCGCCACCGATGCGATGATCCAGTGGTGGTACGGCCATAACGCCGTAGGCTTCTTCCTGACCACCGGCTTCCTCGGCATGATGTACTACTTCGTGCCGAAGCAGGCAGAGCGTCCGGTGTACTCCTATCGCCTGTCCATCGTGCACTTCTGGGCGCTGATCACCCTGTACATCTGGGCCGGCCCGCACCACC
Source organism: Pseudomonas jinjuensis (assembly GCF_900103845.1). Classification (GTDB taxonomy): domain Bacteria; phylum Pseudomonadota; class Gammaproteobacteria; order Pseudomonadales; family Pseudomonadaceae; genus Pseudomonas; species Pseudomonas jinjuensis. The sequence goes on along the minus strand of NZ_FNIJ01000001.1, from coordinate 430,378 downwards.
TGCACTACACCGCCCTGCCGGACTGGGCGCAGTCCCTCGGCATGGTGATGTCGCTGATTCTCCTGGCTCCGAGCTGGGGCGGCATGATCAACGGCATGATGACCCTCTCGGGCGCCTGGCATAAACTGCGCACCGACCCGATCCTGCGCTTCCTGGTGGTATCCCTGGCCTTCTACGGCATGTCCACCTTCGAAGGCCCGATGATGGCGATCAAGACCGTCAACTCCCTGTCGCACTACACCGACTGGACCATCGGCCACGTACACGCCGGTGCTCTCGGCTGGGTAGCGATGATCTCCATCGGCTCGCTGTACCACCTGATTCCGAAGGTCTTCGGTCGCGAGCAGATGCACAGCGTCGGCCTGATCAACGCCCACTTCTGGCTGGCCACCATCGGCACCGTGCTGTACATCGCCTCCATGTGGGTCAATGGCATCACCCAGGGCCTGATGTGGCGCGCGGTGAACACCGACGGCACCCTGACCTACTCCTTCGTCGAGGCCCTGCAGGCCAGCCATCCGGGCTTCATGGTCCGCGCACTGGGCGGCGCCTTCTTCGCCACCGGTATGCTGCTGATGGCTTACAACACCTTCCGTACTGTGCGTGCGTCCAAATCGGCTGATGCCGACGCTGCCGCCCAGATTCCCGCTGTAGGAGCACATTGATGAAGCACGAAGCAGTCGAGAAGAATATCGGCCTGCTGGCCTTCTTCATGGTCATCGCCGTCAGCATCGGCGGCCTGACCCAGATCGTCCCGCTGTTCTTCCAGGACGTCACCAACAAGCCGGTCGAAGGCATGAAGCCGCGCACCGCCCTGGAACTGGAAGGCCGTGACATCTACATCCGCGAAGGCTGCGTTGGCTGCCACTCGCAGATGATCCGTCCGTTCCGCGCCGAAACCGAGCGCTACGGCCACTACTCCGTCGCCGGCGAGAGCGTCTGGGACCACCCGTTCCTGTGGGGCTCCAAGCGTACCGGCCCGGACCTGGCCCGCGTCGGCGGCCGCTACTCGGACGACTGGCACCGTGCGCACCTGTACAACCCGCGCAACGTGGTGCCCGAGTCGAAGATGCCGGCCTACCCCTGGCTGGTCGAGCACAAGCTCGACGGCAAGGACACCGCCACCAAGATGGAAGCGCTGCGTACGCTGGGCGTGCCTTACACCGACGAGGATATCGCCGGTGCACGTGATGCCGTGAAAGGCAAGACCGAAATGGATGCGATCGTGGCTTACCTGCAAGGCCTCGGCACCATTATCAAAACCAAACGGTGAACGTGATGGATATCGGGACTATTCGCGGTATCGGTACCGTAGTGGTGTTGGTTGCCTTCATCGGCGTCCTGCTGTGGGCCTTTAGCGGCAAGCGCAAGAAAAGCTTCGACGAAGCCACGATGCTGCCCTTCGCGGATGACCCGGTAGCCAAAAAGCACGTCGAGCAAGAGCAAGCTTCTAGGAGCAACAAAGAATGACAACCTTCTGGAGTGTGTACGTCACCGTACTTACCCTGGGCACGATCTTCGCGCTGGCGTGGCTGCTGTTCGCCACCCGCCGCGGTCAACGCAGCGAGGCGACCGACGAGACCGTCGGCCATTCGTTCGACGAAATCGAAGAGTATGACAACCCCCTGCCGAAGTGGTGGTTCATGCTGTTCGTCGCCACCTTCGTCTTCGCCCTGGGTTACCTGGTCCTCTATCCGGGCCTCGGCAACTGGAAAGGCCTGCTGCCGGGCTACCAGGAAGTCACCGACGGCAAGCCCTTCGCCAACGGTGAGCCGGGCTGGACCGGCGTACACCAGTGGGAAAAGGAAATGGCCAAGGCGGACGAGAAGTATGGTCCGATCTTCGCCAAATATGCTGCGATGCCCATCGAAGACGTAGCCAAGGACGAGCAGGCCCTGAAAATGGGCAGCCGCCTGTTCGCCTCCAACTGCTCCGTCTGCCACGGTTCCGACGCCAAGGGCTCCTACGGCTTCCCGAACCTGACCGACGCCGACTGGCGCTGGGGCGGCGCGACCGCGGAAATCAAGACCACCATCATGGGCGGTCGCCACGCAGCCATGCCGGCCTGGGGTGAAGTACTGGGCGAACAGGGTGTGCAGGACGTCGCTGCGTTCGTCCATACCAAGCTGGACGGCCGCAAGCTGCCGGAAGGCGTGACCGAAGAGCATGTCGCCAATGGCCAGAAGATCTTCTCTGCCAACTGCGTGGCCTGCCATGGTCCGGAAGGCAAGGGCACCGCGGCCATGGGCGCGCCGAACCTGACGCACCCGGCCGGCTTCATCTACGGTTCCGGCTTCGCTCAGCTGCAGCAGACCATCCGCTATGGCCGTCAGGGCCAGATGCCGGCGCAGGAAGAGCGCCTGGGCAACGACCAGGTCCACCTGCTGGCCGCGTATGTCTACAGCCTGTCCCAGGGTGAAGGCGAGAAGAGCGCCGAATAAGCCCTCCCCTCTCCTTCCGCGTTACGCCAGAGCGGCGCCGGTCTTTACCGGCGCCGCTCTGTTTCGGGCCTCCGCTATCATTGATGATGGACCAGCGCGACCAACGGTCGCACCGTGATGGCGCTTTGCAGGCCGTATCATTGCCAAGCGTGCAAGCATAATTCTGACCCTGCTCGGCATGTACTGACAGGGCGCCCTCCCACCGCCGTGGTACGCACTGATGAGCAAACAGATTCCCGTTCATGATGTCACCCCTCCCAAGAAGGGCAGCGGTGACAACATCGACCTTTATGCCTCCCGTGAAAAAATCTACACCCGCGCCTTCACCGGTTTCTTCCGAAACCTGCGAATGGGCGGGGGGGCCATCCTCTTCCTGCTTTATTTCGGCACTGTCTGGCTGACCTGGAATGACCGGCAGGCCGTATGGTGGAACCTCCCCGAGCGGAAGTTCTACATCTTCGGCGCCACCTTCTGGCCACAGGATTTCATCCTGCTCTCCGGCCTGCTGATCATCTGCGCCTTCGGCCTGTTCTTCATCACCGTGTTCGCCGGCCGGGTCTGGTGCGGGTATACCTGCCCGCAGAGCGTCTGGACCTGGATCTTCATGTGGTGCGAGAAGGTCACCGAAGGTGACCGCAACCAGCGCATGAAGCTGGACAAGGCCCCCATGAGCGGTCAGAAGCTCGCCCGCAAGGCCGCCAAGCACAGCCTGTGGCTGCTGATCGGCCTGGCGACCGGCATTACCTTCGTCGGCTACTTCGCCCCCATCCGCGAACTGATCGCGGAGATGGTCACCGGACAGGCCGATGGCTGGGCCTACTTCTGGGTCGGCTTCTTCACCCTCGCCACCTACGGCAATGCCGGCTGGCTGCGCGAACAGGTGTGCATCTACATGTGCCCCTACGCCCGCTTCCAGAGCGTGATGTTCGACAAGGACACCCTGATCGTTTCCTACGATCCCCGCCGGGGCGAGAAACGCGGCCCACGCAAGAAGAGTCTCGATTACAAGGCGCAGGGTCTGGGCGACTGCATCGACTGCACCATGTGCGTCCAGGTCTGCCCGACCGGCATCGACATCCGCGACGGCCTGCAGATCGAATGCATCGGCTGCGCGGCCTGTATCGACGCCTGCGACAGCATCATGGACAAGATGGGTTATCCGCGCGGGTTGATCAGCTATACCACCGAGCACAACCTTTCCGGTCAGAAGACCCACCTGGTCCGCCCGCGCCTGATCGGCTACGCCATCGCCCTGACCGCGATGATCGGCCTGCTCGTCACCGCCATCGTGCTGCGGCCACTGGTGGGCTTCGACGTGAGCAAGGACCGGGTGCTGTACCGCGAGAACGCCGAAGGCCGGATCGAGAACGTGTACAGCCTGAAGATCATGAACAAGGATCAGCAGGATCACACCTACGTGCTGGGCGCGAAGGGCCTTGACGGGCTCAGGCTGGAAGGCAGGCAGGAAGTGAAGATCGGCGCCGGCGACATCCTCAGCATGCCGGTGGAACTGTCGATCGATCCGGAAAAGCTGCCCTCCACGACCAACGAGATCACCTTCACCATCCAGTCCGTGGACAACCCGGACATCAGCAAGGAAGCGTCCAGCCGCTTCATCGGCCCGAGGCTTCGCTGATCTCGACGATTCGCCGGCACTCCGCCTTTCGTGGATGCCGGCGATATCCAGAGCGCGTAGAATCCCTCCTTTGTGTATTGCCCGCACGGGGACTCGAACGTCCCGGTTGCGCGGCCCATTTGTGAGAACGAGAGTATGCAGTCGGCCTCGCCAACGCCCGTACAGCCCTGGTACAAGCACCTCTGGCCCTGGATCATCATCGGCATGCTCGGCACGTCGGTCATTCTCAGCCTGACGTTCGTGCACATCGCCACGACCAACCAGGACCCCCTCGTCACCGACAACTACTACGAGGCCGGCAAAGGCATCAACCGCTCGCTCGATCGCGAGCACCTGGCCCAACGTCTTGGGCTGCAGGCACGGGTGACCTTCGATGACCTCACCGGCGAAGTCGAACTGCGCCTGTCCGGGGGAAGCCAGCCGCCCAAGGTCATGCTCAACCTGATTTCGCCGACGCTGGAAGCCCAGGACCGCCATATCGAACTGCTGCCGAGCCCGGCGCAGCCCGGCCGCTACACCGGCCATCTCGATGAAGCCATCCATGGTCGCCGCTTCGTCGAGATAATCGGTGAAGAGGCGGGGCAGTCCTGGCGCCTCTTCGAAGAAGAACAGATTGCCCCGGGCAGCTCTCTGGTCCTGGGAGACGAGCCGCTCAAGGGAGACGAAGTAGAGCGCCCATGAGTGCTCCCCTCCCCTGCTATCACTGCGCCCTGCCCGTCCCTCCCGGCAGCCGCTTTACTGCCCGGGTCCTCGGCGAGACCCGGGAGTTCTGCTGTCCCGGCTGCCAGGCAGTCGCCGAAACCATAGTCGCGAGCGGCCTGGAAGGTTACTACCGGCATCGCAGCGAAGCCTCGGTCAACCCCGAAGTGCTGCCGGCCCAGCTCGGCGACGAACTGGCCCTCTACGACCGCTCGGACGTCCAGCAATCCTTCGTTCAGCATCAGGACGAACTGGCCGAAACCACACTGCTCATGGAAGGCATCAGTTGCGCCGCCTGCGGCTGGCTGATCGAAAAGCACCTGCGCCAGTTGCCCGCCGTCGCCGAAGCCGGGCTGAACCTGTCCAACCACCGCCTGCACGTACGCTGGTCCGATAGCCAGTTGCCCCTGAGCGCGCTGCTCGCCGAACTGCGCAGGATCGGCTATGCCGCCCACCCTTACCAGGCCGACGAGGCCACCGAGCGCCTGGCCGAGGAAAACCGGCGCTCCCTGCGGCAGCTCGGCGTGGCCGGCCTGCTGTGGTTCCAGGCGATGATGGCGACCATGGCCACCTGGCCGGAATTCAACATCGATCTCAGCCCGGAACTGCATGCCATCCTGCGCTGGGTAGCGATGTTCCTCACCACCCCGATCGTCTTCTACTCCTGCCAGCCGTTCTTCCGCGGCGCCCTCCGCGACCTGCGCACCCGCCACCTGACCATGGACGTCTCCGTTTCCCTGGCGATTGGCGGCGCCTATCTGGCCGGGATCTGGACGGCCATCACCGGCGTAGGGGAACTGTATTTCGACGCCGTGGGCATGTTCGCGCTGTTCCTGCTGGCCGGCCGCTACCTGGAACGACGGGCTCGCGAACGCACCGCCGCGGCCACCGCCCAACTGGTGAACCTGCTGCCCGCATCCTGCCTGCGCCTGGATCATCAGGGCCAGACGACGCGCATCCTGCTCAGCGAACTGCGGCCGGGTGACCGGGTGCTGGTGCAACCCGGCGCGGTGGTCCCCGCCGATGGCGTGATCCAGTCGGGACAATCCAGCATCGACGAGTCGCTGCTGACCGGCGAATACCTGCCGCAACCCCGCTCAGCAGGCGACAGCGTCACCGGTGGCACACTGAACGTCGAAGGCCCGCTGACCATAGAGGTACGGGCAGTCGGCAGCGACAGCCGGTTGTCAGCCATCGTGCGCCTGCTCGAACGCGCACAGTCCGACAAGCCGCGCCTTGCCGAAATCGCCGACCGCGCCGCCCAGTGGTTCCTGCTGATCCTGCTGGTCCTCGCAGCCCTGGTCGGCCTGTACTGGTGGCAGCACGATTCTTCTCGCGCCTTCTGGGTAGTGCTGGCGATGCTCGTCGCCACCTGTCCCTGCGCCCTGTCCCTCGCCACGCCAACCGCACTCACGGCAGCCACCGGCACCCTGCACAAGCTCGGTCTGCTGCTGACCCGCGGCCACGTACTGGAAGGTCTCAGGCAGATCGACACGGTCATCTTCGACAAGACCGGGACGCTGACCGAAGGCCGTCTCACCCTTCGCGCCATCCACCCGCTGGCCGAACTCGATGCGGACCGGTGCCTCGCCTACGCCGCCGCGCTCGAAAATCGCTCCGAGCACCCCATCGCCCGCGCCTTCGGCCGCGCCCCGCAGGCTGCCGAACAGGTGGAGTCCCACCCCGGCCTCGGCCTGGAAGGACTGCTCGACGGACATCGACTGCGTATCGGCCAGCCGGCCTTCGTCTGCGACCTCAGCGGAGCGGAAATCCCGGCGGCACCGAACGAAGCCGGCCAATGGCTGCTGCTGGGCAGCGACCGCGGCCCCCTCGCCTGGCTGGTGCTCGACGACCGTCTGCGGACAGACGCCCCTGCCCTCCTCGATGCCTGCCGTGCCCAGGGCTGGCGCACGCTTCTGCTCTCCGGCGACAGCTCGCCCATGGTCGCCAGCGTGGCCCGGGAGCTGGGCATCGATGAATGGCACGGCGGACTGCGCCCTGACGACAAGCTGGCGATGCTGCATCGACTGCACCAGCAAGGCCACCGGGTGCTGGTGCTTGGCGACGGCGTGAACGACGTGCCGGTTCTGGCGGCGGCGGACATCAGCATCGCCATGGGTTCGGCAACCGACCTGGCTAAGACCAATGCGGATGCCGTGCTGCTGTCGAACCGCCTGGGAAGCCTGGTCCTCGCATTTGGCCTGGCTCGCCGCACCCGGCGCATAATCGTCGAGAACCTGAGCTGGGCGGGACTGTACAATGGCATCATGCTGCCCTTCGCCGCCCTGGGGTGGATCACTCCCGTCTGGGCTGCGGTCGGCATGTCCATCAGTTCGCTGACGGTGGTGCTCAATGCCCTGCGCCTGACCCGCTCGCCCGAGCTGAAACCCGCACCCAGTCCGCAGCGCACCAGCGATGTCCTGTCGACCGGCAGCGCCCGCTTCGAGTGAAGCCGGCCGGCAGCGACCTGAAGTTCCGATGGAGATGATATGCCTGCGCTCTATGTACTGATTCCCATCGCCATCCTGATCGTCGCGGTCGCCATCTGGATCTTCTTCTGGGCAGTCAACAGCGGCCAGTACGACGACATGGACAGTCCCGCCCACAGCATCCTGTTCGACGACGAGGATCCCAGGCACCAGGCCGGAGTCGACGAGGCCGAAGGCGATCCGCAGGACCAGGCCGGAACGAAAGACAACCCGAAGGACAGGCCGAATGGCTGAACTGGCGCCGCTGCTGGTTTCCGCCATCGTCCTCGGCCTGCTCGGCGGCGGTCATTGCCTGGGGATGTGCGGCGGCCTGATGGGCGCGCTGACCATGGCGATTCCGGTCGAGCAGCGCGGCAGAAGACTGCGCCTGCTGCTCGCCTACAACCTCGGGCGAATCCTCAGCTACAGCTGCGCAGGGCTGCTGCTGGGACTCGCCGGCTGGGCCATCGCCAGAACACCTTTCGCCGGAGCGCTGCGCGTCGTTGCAGGATTGCTGTTGATCGCGATGGGGCTCTATCTGGCGGGCGTATGGCACGGCCTGACTCGCATCGAAGCCATCGGACGCGGGCTCTGGCGTCACCTGCAGCCAATCGCCAGCCGTCTGCTGCCGGTCGCCAGCATGCCCCGCGCGCTGCTGCTCGGCGGCCTGTGGGGCTGGCTGCCCTGCGGGCTGGTCTACAGCACCCTGCTCTGGGCCTCCAGCCAGGGCTCGGCCGTCGACAGCGCCCTGCTGATGTTCGCGTTCGGCCTCGGCACCTGGCCGGTGCTGCTGGCGACCGGCCTGGCCGCCGAACGCATCACCGCCCTGCTGCGACGCCGGAGCGTTCGCCTGGCCGGTGGCCTGCTGGTCATTCTCTTCGGCCTGTGGACCCTGCCGGGGCCCCATCAGGCCTGGATCATGGGCCACGAAATGCATACCTCCTTCGCCACACCGCCTGGCAAGGGCGCTTGATACAAATCAAGCGGCGAGATGTCGCCCCTCCCTAGACTCTCCGAAACGCTCTTCTAACCCGGGGACAAGGGCATGCTCGAAAACATACGCTGGGACGCGGATCTCATCCGCCGCTACGATCTGGCCGGCCCGCGCTACACCTCCTATCCCACCGCAGTGCAGTTCCACGAAGGAGTCGGACCCTTCGACATGCTGCATGCGCTGCGCGATAGCCGCAAAGCGATGCGACCGCTGTCGCTCTACGTCCACATCCCGTTCTGCGCGAACATCTGCTACTACTGCGCCTGCAACAAGGTCATCACCAAGGACCGTGGCCGCAGCGCCCCTTACCTGGCTCGTCTGATCCGCGAAATCGAGATCGTCAGCCGCCATCTCGGCAGCGAGCAGCCGGTGGAACAGCTGCATTTCGGCGGCGGCACGCCCACCTTCCTCAGTCCGGACCAGTTGCGTGAACTGCTCGGCAAGCTGCGCCAGCATTTCAACATGCAGGAAGACAACTCCGGCGACTACGGAATCGAGATCGACCCCCGCGAGGCCGACTGGTCGACCATGGGCCTGCTCCGCGAGCTCGGTTTCAACCGGGTCAGCGTCGGCGTGCAGGATTTCGACCTCGAAGTGCAGCAGGCCATAAACCGCCGGCAGAGCTACGACGAAACCCGCGCCATCATCGATGCCGCGCGCACACTGCAATACCGTTCGGTGAACATCGACCTGATCTACGGCCTGCCCAGGCAGAACCCCACCACCTTCGCCCGCACCGTCGAGCAGGTGATCGCCCTGCAGCCCAGCCGGCTATCGGTGTTCAACTATGCCCACCTGCCGGAACGCTTCATGCCGCAGCGGCGGATCAACGCACTGGAACTGCCCAGCCCCGCAGAGAAGCTGGAAATGCTCCAGCGCACCACCGAGCAGCTGACCGCGGCGGGTTATCGCTACATCGGCATGGACCATTTCGCCCTGCCGGATGACGAACTGGCCAGCGCCCAGGAAGATGGCACGCTGCAGCGCAACTTCCAGGGCTACACCACCCACGGACATTGCGACCTCATCGGTCTTGGCGTATCCGCCATCAGCCAGATCGGCGACCTCTATGCCCAGAACAGCAACGACATCACCGATTACCAGAACAGCCTGGACAACAACCAGCTCGCGACCCGCCGCGGCCTGCACTGCAGCCCGGACGACCGTATCCGCCGCGCGGTGATCCAGCAGTTGATCTGCCACTTCCAGCTGGATTTCACCGCGATCGAACAAGCCTTCGATATCGACTTCCACACCTATTTCGCCAGCGTCTGGCCGGAGCTGCAGCACTTCGCCGATGACGGCCTGATCAGGCTCAGCGATACCGGTATCGATGTCACGGCAGCGGGCCGGCTGCTGGTGCGTTCGATCTGCATGCTGTTCGATCACTATCTGCCGATGCAGAACATCCAGCGCTTCTCCCGCGTCATCTGATCCTGTGGTTGTTCCCGCTTCCTGCATCCACCGGTGCGTTAATGCACCGGTGCCGCTCTAAAGGCATGACGTTTCCGTCTCGGCTGCGCAATGCGCTGAGATTGGCTTAGGAATACTCTGAAAAACTCGTCAGATCGTTCCGATAAAGGGAATTTTCGTAACAGTTCAGACTCGGCTTTGCTGGCACCCGCCCCCCGCCCTGCGGTACCCTTACTTTTCATACGCCTTCCCCACTCAAGGATTTCAACCCATGGCCGAAACCATCAAGTTGCGTGCGCTGCCGCAGGCGCATTGCAAGGACTGCAGCCTGGCCCCCCTGTGTCTTCCGCTGTCCCTCAATGGCAACGACCTCGACGCGCTGGATGAGATTGTCAAACGCGGTCGTCCGCTGAAGAAGGGTGATTTCCTGTTCCGCCAGGGCGATGTGTTCAGCGCCGTTTTCGCCGTTCGCTCGGGGGCGTTGAAAACCTTCAGCATCACCGATAACGGCGAAGAGCAGATCACCGGTTTCCACCTGCCCAGCGAACTGGTCGGTCTTTCCGGCATGGATACCGATACCTACCCGGTGTCCGCCCAGGCTCTGGAAACCACCTCGGTCTGCGAAATCCCCTTCGAGCGCCTGGATGAACTGTCCGAGCAGCTCCCGCAACTGCGCCGCCAGTTGCTGCGGGTCATGAGCCGGGAAATCCGCGACGACCAGCAGATGATGCTGCTGCTGTCGAAGAAGACCGCCGACGAACGTATCGCCACCTTCCTGATCAACCTGTCCGCGCGCTTCCGCGCCCGCGGGTTCTCCGCCCAGCAGTTCCGCCTGAGCATGTCGCGCAACGAGATCGGCAATTATCTCGGTCTGGCCGTGGAGACGGTTTCCCGCGTCTTCACCCGCTTCCAGCAGAACGGCCTGATCGCCGCCGACGGCAAGGAAGTGCGCATCCTGGATTCCATCGAGCTCTGCGCCCTGGCGGGTGGCGAGCTGGAAAACTGATTCCAGGCAAGCGGCTTCTTCTCCGGCCATCGAAAACGGGCTCGTCGAAAGACGGGCCCGTTATACTTTTGCCTTTCGAAAAAGCCTTCACCTTCACCAGGTGCCTACCAGCATGATCCTCACTCAGCTCGACCTGAAATCCCTGATCCGCGCAGTGCCCGACTTCCCGAAGCCCGGTGTGATATTCCGTGACATCACCCCGCTGTTCCAGTCGCCGCGCGCCTTGCGTTTCGTCGCGGACAGCTTCATCCAGCGTTACGTCGAGGCGGACTTCACTCATATCGGCGCGATGGACGCGCGGGGATTCCTGATCGGCTCGATCATCGCCTACGAACTCAACAAGCCGCTGGTGCTGTTCCGCAAGCGCGGCAAGCTGCCGGCGGACGTGCTGGCCCAGCCCTACGAGACCGAATACGGCGAAGCACTGCTGGAGGTCCATGCCGACAGCCTGTGCGAAGGCGACAGCGTGCTGATCTTCGATGACCTGATCGCCACCGGCGGCACCCTACTGGCTGCCGCCCAGCTGGTGCGGCGCATGGGCGCCAGGGTCTTCGAGGCCGCCGCGATCATCGACCTGCCGGAACTGGGCGGTTCGGCCAAGCTGAACGACGCCGGCGTCCCCACCCACTGCCTCACCGCGTTCGCCCTCGACGAACGCTGAGCGCTTCGGGGCGCGACCCGGCGCCCCTCTCCCTCTCAGTTGCGCCGCTGCAGCCAGGCCGCCGCGATGCCGCTCAGGCAGATCACCAGGATGCCGAGCAGCGTCGCATGTCCCGGCACATGGCCGAACACCACCAGCCCGAGCAGGCCGGCGAAGATGATCTGGCAATAGCTGAACGGCGCCAGCAGCGCAGGCGCGGCGTAGCGGAACGCCTGGGTCAGCCCCAGGTGCGCGAGCATTCCGCAGGCTCCCAGGGCCAGCATCAGCACGGCGTGCCAGGCGGTCGGCCATTGCCAGAAGAACGGCACCAGCGCGCTCACCAGCAGGGTATTGAACAGCCCGGCGAAGAAGTTGCTGGTGGTGGCGCTGTCCACCGCGCTCAGCTTGCGGGTCAGCAGCTGATAGCAGCTGAAGCTCACCGCCGACGCGAATGGCCACAGCACCGCCGGAGTGAACAGGTCGCCGCCGGGATGCACGATGATCAGCACGCCGACGAAACCGAGGGAAACCGCCAGCCACTGGCCCAGGCTGACGCGCTCGCGCAGCAGGGGCACGGATAGCGCCGTCACCAGCAGCGGCGTGAGGAATACCACCGCAGTGGCTTCCGCCAGCGGAATGAACTGCAGCCCGGAAACGAAGAAGAAGCTGGTCGCCAGCAGGCACAGTGCGCGCAGCGACTGCAGCAGCGGATGACGGGTGCGCAGCACGCTCAGGCCGGATCGGGGCAGGAAGATCGCCGCCATCAGCAGCGTGTGCACGATATAGCGCGCCCACACCACCAGCAGGATCGAATAGAACCCGGAGAGGTACTTCGACAGGGCATCGTGGCTGGCGAACATGAAGGTCGCCAGGACGATCAGAAGGATGCCCATGAACGGGCGATTGACGCCGGACAGTGGCGAACTGGGGGTACTCATCGACAGGGACAGGACGCTGGAACGCGGGAATGAACGCTCGAAGGCGGGAGCGACAGGGTACCCAAGAAGTCGCCCCGCGCCCAGCTTGATCGCGCCTCGTTCCGTGCGATCAGCGACCGCCGCGTCAATGCGCCAGGGAGCCGCCATCCTCTTCCTGGAGTTCCTCGAGGATCAGTTCCAGTCCCCAGTTGCTGGCCTCCGCCGGCGCGCTCGGCGTCACCACCGGTGCAGCCACCGATACCGCCCCGTCGCGGTACAGCTTGAGCTTCAGGCGCAGGTTGTTCGCCGAGTCGGCATTCTTCACCGCCTCGTCCTCGCTGATCACGCCTTCCACCACCAGGTCGAACAGCGCCTGGTCGAAGGTCTGCATGCCCAGGGCGCGGGACTTCTCCATGATCTCCTTGATCGAGCTGAACTCGCTGCGCTTGATCAGATCGCTGATGGTCGAGGTACCGAGCAGGACTTCCACCGCGGCGCGGCGCTTGCCGTCGGTGGTGCGCACCAGGCGCTGGGAGACGAAGGCCTTGAGGTTGTTGCCGAGGTCGTTGAGCAGTTGCGGCCGGCGCTCCTCGGGGAAGAAGTTGATGATGCGGTCCAGCGCCTGGTTGGCGTTGTTGGCATGCAACGTGGAGATCGCCAGGTGGCCGGTATCGGCGAAGGCCAGGGCGTGCTCCATGGTTTCGCGGTCGCGGATCTCGCCGATCAGGATCACGTCCGGCGCCTGGCGCAGGGTGTTCTTCAGCGCGGCGTGGAAACTGCGCGTATCCACGCCGACCTCGCGCTGGTTGATGATCGACTTGCGATGGCGATGCACGTACTCGATGGGGTCCTCGATGGTGATGATGTGCCCGCCGCTGTTGCGGTTGCGGTAGTCGATCAGCGCCGCCAGCGAGGTCGACTTGCCCGAACCGGTGCCGCCGACGAAAAGCACCAGCCCGCGCTTCTCCATCACCGTCTTCAGCAGCACCTCGGGCAGCTTGAGGTCCTCGAAGCGCGGGATGTCCAGCTTGATGTTCCGCGCCACGATGGAAACCTCGTTGCGCTGCTTGAAGATGTTGACGCGGAAGCGCCCCACGTTGCCCACCGCGATCGCCAGGTTCATCTCCAGCTCGCGTTCGAATTCGGTCTTCTGCTCGTCGTCCATCAGCGACCAGGCGATGCGCGCCACGTCGCCGGCCTTCAGCGGCTCGCCGGTGAGGGGCTTGAGCACGCCGTTGAACTTCGCGCAGGGCGGTGCGCCGGTGGAGAGATAGAGATCGGAACCGTCCTGGCTGGCCAGGATCTTCAGCATCGACTGGATATCCATGTTCGTGCATCCATACGCAAGGGATATTGGCGAGCCGGCCGGCCCACTTCTAGGAATATTCGGATGCACTCTAGGGACGGGTCCGACATGGCACAACGCTACGGCTACGGAAATGCGACCTGCATCACCGCCCCCTCGCCGCCGGCTACAATGCGCCTTTCCCAAGACAGAGGAACCACCCATGCCCGTCGCCATGGCCCGCCATATCCTGGTCAAGACCCAGGCCGAAGCCGAACAGCTCAAGCAGCGGCTGGCCAGGGGCGAGGATTTCGCCGCCCTGGCGAAGAAGCACTCCACCTGCCCCTCCGGCAAGCGCGGCGGCGATCTGGGCGAGGTGCGTCCGGGGCAGATGGTCAAATCCATCGACATGGTGATCTTCAGGAAGCCGGTCGGCGTGGTGCACGGGCCGGTGAAAAGCCAGTTCGGCTACCATCTGGTGGAAGTCTATTTCCGCGATTGATCCCGGCCCGGGGGAATGCCGATGACGCCGCAACAGATCGCCCGTTTCTGCCTGCAACTGCCCGGCGCCCGCGAAGACATCAAGTGGGGCAGCAACCGCGTGTTCTCCGTGGCGGGCAACAAGATGTTCGCCATTCTCGACTTCCTCGATCCCGACGGCGGCGGGCTGGCGTTCAAGGTCGATGACGAACTGTTCCTCGGCTACGTCGACCGCCCCGGCATCCGCCCGGCGCCCTACCTCGCCCGCGCCCGCTGGATCGCCATGAGCCGCCCCTATCCCATGGACGACGCCGAACTGCGCGCCGCGCTGACCCGCTCGCACCAGTTGGTGGTGCGCCGCCTGCCCAGGCGCCTGCGCCTTGGCCTGCTGCTGGACGAGCCATGCTGAAGGAACTGGGCTGGACGGGAATCTGGCACAAGCCGGCCGCCAGCTGGGAATCCCTGCGCCTGCAGGATGGGCGCGCCGACAGCCAGTTGCGGGCGATCGGCGAGGAACGCCAGCCGCCCTATCAGCTGGAATACAGCCTGCGCTGGGACCAACGCTGGCATCTGCGGGAAGCGCAGTTGCGCGTGGAGAGCGAGGCCGGCGACCGCGAACTGCATCTGCTGGCCGACGGCGACGGCCACTGGCAGCTCGCCGATGGCACGCCGCTGCCGGAGCTGGAGGGCTGCCTGGATATCGATATCTGGCCGACGCCGTTCACCAATACCTTTCCGATCCGCCGGCTGCAGCTGGTGGATGGGCAGCGTGCCGAACTGGAGATGGTCTTCATCGAGGCGCCGGAGCTGCAGCCGCGGCGCATGCGCCAGGGATATACGCGGCTCGATGCGGGGCACTACCTGTACCAGAACCTGGGAGGCAGCGGGTTCCGGGCGGTGCTGGAGGTGGATGCGGATGGGCTGGTGATCGAGTATCCGGGGTTGTTCCGGCGCAACCGCGGGTAAGGTTGGCGGGTTGCACCCGCCAGGTCGCGGGCATGGCCCGCTCCTACAATCGTCAAACCCGGCCTCGACCTGTAGGAGCGGGCCATGCCCGCGATCTCGTTTTCAGCCGCGGAGGAAGTCCAATACGCGGCGGGTGAAAGCGTCGCCCGCCTGAACGTTGGACAGGTGCGCCGCATGGAACTCGGCCAGTTCCGCGCCGCGGATGCGTTCCTGCATGAAGCGGCCGTGTTCGGTGGTGGTCACCGGGTCGGCGCTGCCGCAGACGATCAGGGTCGGTGCCTGGATCGTATCCAGCTGCTCGCGGAAATCGGCGTCGCGCACGGCGGCGCAGTTGGCCGCGTAGCCTTCCGGCGAGGTCTGCGCCAGCATGCCGACGATGGGCTCGACCTTGCCCGGCTCGGCCTCGGCGAAATCGGCAGTGAACCAGCGGGCGATGGAGGCATCGCGCAGCTCGCGCATGGCCTGTGCGCCACCGGCCAGCACGCTGTCGATGCGCGGATTCCACACCTCGGGAGTGCCGATCTTCGCGGCGGTGTTGCACAGCACCAGGCGTTCGATGCGCTCGGGCGCGTTGATCGCCAGCCACTGGCCGATCAGGCCGCCCATGGACAGGCCGCAGAAGCTGGCCCTGGCGATGTCCAGACTGTCCAGCAGGGCCAGCACGTCGCGGCCGAGTTGCTCGATGCTGTACGGGCCTGCGCTGACCAGCGAGCCGCCATGGCCGCGGGTGTCGTAGCGCAGCACGCGGAAGTGTTCGGTGAAGGTGGGGATCTGCACGTCCCACATGTGCAGGTCGGTGCCCAGGGAGTTGGACAGCACCAGCACCGGAGCGTCGGCCGGGCCTTCTAGGAGGTAGTTCAGGTCGCCATCGGCGAGTTTTACGGTGGGCATCAAGGGCTCCCGGAAATCAGCAGCGGCGCCCGCCGAATGGCTGGCGCCGGAAATGATGGGTATCGCTTCGCTCCACCCATCCTACGCGGTTCGGAGAGGGCTGTTATACGCGCTCTACAGCCAGCGCCACGCCCTGCCCCACGCCTACGCACATGGTGCACAGGCCGCGCTTGCCGCCGCTCTTTTCCAGTTGATGGACAGCGGTGAGGACCAGGCGAGCGCCGCTGGCGCCCAGTGGGTGGCCGAGGGCGATGGCGCCGCCGTTGGGGTTGACCCGGGCGTCGTCGTCGGAGATGCCCAGATCGCGGGTGACCGCCAGGCCCTGGGCGGCGAAGGCTTCGTTCAGCTCGATGACGTCGAAGTCACTGACCGACAGGTTCAGGCGCTCCAGCAGCTTGCGCACCGCCGGCACCGGGCCGATACCCATCACCCGCGGCGCGACGCCGGCGCTGGCCATGCCGAGCACCCTGGCGCGAGGCGTCAGGCCATGCTTCTTCACCGCTTCGGCGGACGCCAGGATCAGCGCCACCGAACCATCGTTGACGCCGGAAGCGTTGCCGGCGGTGACGGTCTTGCCTTCGCCGTTGACCGGCTTCAGCCTGGCCAGCGCTTCGGCCGTGGTATCCGGACGCAGGTGTTCGTCAGCGTCGACCACCGTCTCGCCCTTGCGGCCCTTGATCACCACCGGGACGATTTCCTCGGCGAAGTAGCCGGCGGCCTGGGCTGCGCCGGCGCGCTGCTGGCTGCGCAGGGCGAAGGCGTCCTGGTCGGCGCGGCTGACCTGATGTTCATCGGCCACGTTGTCGGCGGTCTGCGGCATGGCATCCACGCCGTACCGGGCCTTCATCAGCGGATTGACGAAGCGCCAGCCGATGGTGGTGTCCTCGATCTTCTGGCCGCGGCCGAAGGCGCTGTCGGCCTTGCCCATCACGTAGGGCGCGCGGGACATGGATTCCACGCCGCCGGCGATGGCCAGCTCGATCTCGCCGCTGGCGATGGCGCGGAAGGCGGTGCCCACCGCGTCCATTCCCGAGGCGCACAGGCGGTTCAGGGTCACGCCGGGGATGCTCTCCGGCAGGCCGGCCAGCAGCAGCGCCATGCGCGCGACGTTGCGGTTGTCCTCGCCGGCCTGGTTGGCGCAGCCGAGGTAGACCTCGTCCAGCTCGTCCCACTTCACCTGCGGATTGCGCTCGACCAGCGCCTTGATCGGCACGGCGGCCAGGTCGTCGGCGCGCACCGCCGAGAGCCCGCCGCCGAAGCGACCGATGGGCGTGCGCACGGCATCGCAGATATAGACTTCGCGGCTCATTCCTCACCTCCCTGCTGGCCGTGGGCGGCCGCGGTGCGGGCTTCCAGAGCGCGCAGCGCGCTCAGCTCGACCTCGGTCGGGGCAACGGTTTCGGCTACGGACTCGGCGAAGCGGATCGCCCAGCCGGTATTCTCGATCACCTGCTCGCGGGTCACGCCCGGGTGCAGCGAGGTGACGATGAATTCGTTGCTGCCGGCTTCCGGCTCCATGATGCACAGGTCGGTGATGATCGCCACCGGCCCCTTGCCGGGCAGGCCCAATTGCTTGCGATGATCGCCGCCCTCGCCATGGCCGACCGAGGTGATGAAGGCCAGCTTGTCGACGAAGGTGCGGTGCGACTGCTTGAGGATGATCAGCACTTCCTTGGCGCTGCCGGCGATTTCCGGCGCACCGCCGGCGCCCGGCAGGCGCACTTTCGGGTTGTTGTAGTCGCCGATGACGGTGGTGTTGATGTTGCCGAAGCGGTCGACCTGGGCGGCGCCGAGGAAGCCGACGTCGATACGGCCGCCCTGCAGCCAGTAGCGGAAGATCTCGCCGGTGGGCACTACGGTGTCGGCGGTCTCGGCCAGTTCGCCGTCGCCGATGGACAGCGGCAGCACGCTCGGCTTGGCGCCGATGGGGCCGGATTCGTAGATCAGGACCACGTCCGGCGAGGAAGTCAGGCGCGCCAGGTTGGCAGCCTTGGACGGCAGGCCGATGCCGACGAAGCAGACGGCGCCATTCTTCAGGCGGCGGGCGGCGGCGACGGTCATCATTTCATTGGTGCTGTAGGCGCTCATCATTTGCCCTCCGCGATTTTCTTCTGGAACTCGGCGAAATCCCTGGTGCCGCGGATATAGGTATCGATCCACGCGGTGAAGCTCTCGCGGTCGCGGGCGATCGGGTCCCAGGCCTGGTAGAAGCGGTTGTCGCGCTCGTAGTAGCCATGGGCGTAGGACGGATGCGCGCCGCCGGGAACGTGGCAGACGGCGGAGAGCGCCCAGGTCGGCAGCACGCAGGCGTTCATCGGCGCGTTCAGGTCGTCGACTATCTCTTCCACGGTGACGATGCAGCGCCTGGCCGCCAGGGCCGCTTCCTTCTGCACGCCGAGGATGCCCCACAGCAGCACGTTGCCCTTGCGGTCGGCCTTCTGCGCGTGGATCACGGTGACGTCCGGGCGTACCGAGGGAACCGCGGCCAGTTGCTCGCCGGTGAACGGGCACTCGATGAACCTGATGTTCGGGTTGACCTTCGGCAGGTCGGAGCCGGCGTAGGCGCGCAGCACGGCGAACGGCAGGCCCGAGGCGCCGGCGACGTAGGAGTTGGCCAGGTCGGCGTGGCTGTGCTCGTCGATCTCGATCGCGTTCGGCCACTGCTTCTCCACCGCGTCACGCAGGCGATGCAGCGAACCGACGCCGGGGTTGCCGCCCCAGGAGAAGGTCAGCTTGCGCGCGCAGCCGGCGCCGATCAGCAGGTCGTAGACCAGGTCGGGCGTCATGCGCACCAGGTGCAGGTCTTTCTTGCCCTGGCGGATCAGCTCGTGGGAGGCGGCAGTGGGAATCAGGTGAGTGAAGCCTTCGAGGGCGACGGTGTCGCCGTCGTGTACGAAACGCTCGACTGCTTCGCGGAGAGTGAGGAGTTCGGCCATGGTTGTTCTCGTTCGGTCATCCAGGGCATCCGGTGATGCCGTTGGGAAAACCTTATCCGCGGGCCGGGGAGCGAACAATGCGATAATCGACTATTCGTGCGAATATCGAACACTTCCATGGAAAAGAAAAAATCGGGCCGATGGGGAATCCGGCCCGATTGTGGGGAAAGAACGCGGAGTTGGGTGGGGAATCGTGGGGCGGGTGCAACCCGCCGGTAGCCGCGAAATGGCGGGTTGCACCCACCCGCCCCGAATCCCGCCTCCGATGGTGGACGTGAAAAGCCACGTCCACCCTACGGGTCGGCTCAGTTCGTCGCCGTCAGCGGCGGATTGTTCTGGGTCAGGTACTTGCTCAGCGTCGGGTCGGTCGCCGCGTTGGCATCGGCCGCCTGCCACATGTGGCGTTCGATGCCCTGGGCGATCAGGTGCGCCACCGCCGACTCCACCGCCGCCAGCACGCAGAGCTGCGCCGGTTCGTTGGTGGTGTAGCCGACCTCGATCTCCAGCAGCTTCTTGAACTCGATGAACTTGAACACGCTGGCGCTCTGGCCGATGGAGAAGATGGTCTTGGTGGTCATCACGTTGGCCAGCACCTGGCCGGTACGCACGTCCACCGCGCGCAGGTTCACCGTCACCTGGTCGGCGCGGTATTCCACCGAGGTGCCGATGCCGAGGTAGCGCGCGCCGTCGCCGCCGGTGCGGACGTCGGTGTCGTAGCCGATGATCCCGCCCTCCAGCATCAGGTTGGCGGCCTGCAGCGGCGGCAGTTCCGCCTGGATATTCACCGGCGTGTCGGGCTTCTTCTGCGAGGCGCGGATGATCTTGCGCTCGGTCAGCAGGTTCTGCAGGCCCTCGCGCTCCAGCACCATGAACCAGCCGCTGGTCTGCAGGGCATCCATCAGCATGCTCGCCGCGCCCTGGGTGACGCTGGTGGAGAAGGAACTGGCCGGGACCGGCTTGTACTGCCCGGTCTGGTCGCGGAAACCGTAGACCGCCGCCACCAGCTTGCCCCTCGGCCGCGGCAGGGCGAGCAGGTCGTAGTAGGTCGAAGTCCTTGGCGTCAGTGTGGGCTGCTTGCCCTGCTCCGCCGGCATCGGGTCGCGCAAGGCGCAGCCCTGGATGGCGATGGCGGCTACCAGCAGTACGACTTTCATCACTGCATTCATGGCCTTGTCTTCCTTGTGGTCACGTCAGTTCAGACCGTCGACGACGATCTCGGAAATCTCACCGGTGGCGCGGTCGGTGATCTGGATGGTCAGGGCTCCCGAATCGTTGACCAGGTTGACGATGAAATCGTCGGTGCTCAGGGTCCCGGTATTGCCGTTCTGCACATTGGTCAGCAGCTGCGAGAGCAGGCGCGACTGCAGCTGGTTGGTGAAGCGGTCCAGGGGCGACAGCGCGCTGCTGCGCAGATCGGGGTCCTTGTGATCGTCCTGGGCCTGGGCGTTGTTCAGCAGCCACTGGCCGTTCAGCGGGTTGCCGCCGAACGACGGGTTGACCGGGGTGTAGACCAGCTGGGAGGCCACGGCCGAGCCGGACAGCAGATTGCTCGCCAGCCACAGGCAGGCCGGGAGCCCTAGCGTTTTCCTGTTCATAGTTCATCCTTCTCCAGGTCTGTGTTGTCCTGCAGTTGTGCTTCCAGCTTCCTGCGGACGATCTGCTGCTTCACCAGGTCCGCCGCCTCGGAAGCGATGGCCCGGAGTTCCGAGGTGTTCGGCGGGAGGAAGCGCCGGTACACCACGCGTTGCTCGTACTCGACGATGATCAGGCTGCCCCAGCGCGCATCGGGCCGCTCGCGGATCACCAGGTTGAAATCCAGGCGGCTGGTGTCGCGCATGCGGTCGCTGAAGTAGCGATAGAACTCGTGGCCGATGTGCGAGATCGAGTCGTCGACCAGGAAGCCCATCATCTCGTCCTCCTCGGAGGCCGGCGCCGGTGCCGCCACCAGCAGCAGCGCCAGGCCCAGCGCGCCGAGCAGCCCCCCGCAGCAGCGCGCCGACCGGCTGCCCGAAAGCAGGCGTTGAACGAAACCGAGCATCTGCCCTACTCCTCTACTGCTGCGGCCCGAGCGGACTGGACTGCATTGGCGACTGCCCGGGAATCCCCGGCTGCGACTGCCCCGGAATACCCGGCAGGGACTGCCCGGCCGCCGGATTGACCGACTGCGTGCTGTCCGCCAGGTCCTTCTCGGCGACGAACTGCCAATCCGAATAACTCTCCATGCCTTCGAACTTCTCCCAGCGCGACGGAAATCCCTTCACCTTCAGCGGCTGCTCCAGCGACTTGCTGTACACCCCGGAGATGCGCCCATCGATGGTCAGCACCATGCCCCACTCGGTACTGCCGGTGATGGGGTCCGGATAGAGCCTGCGCAGGTGCCGCTTCGGCGACGGAAAACGCTTGTCTTCCAGCAGGTCCTCCAGCCGCGTCGGGTACTGCGCCAGTCCCGGCGAACTGCCGTAGTAGCTACGCAATGCACTTGCATACTGCGTGCCGACCCACAGCAGCTGGCGTTCCCTTTCGCGCTTGCCGGTGGTTCCCCAGATTTCCCCCACCGAGGCGAGCATCAGCCCCATCACCACCACGATGAACAGCACACCGAAATAGGTGAAACCCCGCTGGCCGGCCGCCGCGCCGCTACCAGTCCGCATACTGGCTGCCATCCCTGGCGCTCCCGGTGGCGCCGCTGTGCACGTCGGCGACGCCGCCCGGAACGCCGTCGGGCGGCGGCACCACCAGCCACAGGTCGTTGCGCTCGGTGATCGGGTCCACCGGCAGGCTGCGCAGGTAGCGGTCGGTGACCAGCTCGTCGAGGCTTTCCGGGTACGTCCCCTTGTCGCCGTAGTAGTGATCCAGCGCCTCGCGCATCACCGACAGGCTCTGGCGCAGCGCGGTCTCCTTGGAAGTCTCGAGGCTGTTGAAATAGCGCGGCACGGCGATGGCCATCAGGGTGGCGATGATCGCCATGACCACCAGCAGTTCGATCAGCGTGAAACCCTTTGCCTTGCGCATGACTTCACCACTCCCGATAGGGAACGCCGTTCAGCCCCTTGCCGGGCGCCCTGGAATAGACATCGAAGACGTCCTGCCCCTCGCGCGGCTCGTCCGCCGAACTGTCGTAGGAACGCAGGCCCCAGCTCTCCCTCGGCGAATCCTTCGGGTCGGAGAAGGGATCGCGGGGCAGCCGGCGGAGGAAATAGATCTTCGCCCCCTTCGGGCTGCGCACGTCGCGCACGCCGTCCACCAGCACGTCCAGGCTCGGCGGGTAGCCGCTGCTGTCCACCGACTTCTCGATGTGCCCGGCGTCGGCCTCGCGCTTGTAGGCGTCCAGCGCGTCGCGGATCTGGTACAGCGCATCCCGCAGCTCCTGCTCCTTGCCACGCCGGATCACGGTTTCGGCGAGCGGCGCGGCGATGCTCGCGAGCAGCCCGAGGATGACCAGGGTGATCACCACCTCGATCAGCGTGAAGCCCCGGGCGCCGCGCATGGCTCAGGGCCCCACCGAGACCGTGACCTTCGGCGGCGACGCCGGCTGCGGCAGCACCGCCATCGCCGGCATGCTCGTCGACTGCACCGTCGCCGGCTGCGCGGCCAGCGGCGCCGGAGCGGCGGGAGCCGGCAGCGCCTGGGCGGGCTGCGGCAGGGCCGGGGCGACCTGCGCCGGTTGCGGCTGGTCCGCCGGCAGCACGTCGGCATCGCCCAGCGACATGTCCACCGGGCGGACCTGCATGGCGCTTTCGGTGCCGGTGTCGAACTCCATGTCCGACGGGCTCTGGTACGGCAGGTTGCGGATGATCCGCGGGGTGATCGACAGCACCAGCTCGGCCTTGGTGTAGGTGTCCTTGTTGCTGCCGAACAGCCGGCCCAGGCCGGGGATGTCGCCCAGCCCGGGGACCTTGTTGGAGGCGTACTGCTTGTCGTTGCGCATCAGGCCGGCGAGGATCTGCGTCTCGCCGTCGTGCAGGCGCAGGGTGGTCACCGCGTTGCGCGTATCCACCTGGACCGGGATGGTGCCCTGCTGGGTCGGCGCCAGCGGCGTGGCATTGCTCACCTCCAGCGCGACCTTGATCGCCACCTCGTTGTTCAGGTGCACCACCGGCTGCACTTCCAGCTTCAGGCCGACGTCGAGATAGGTGATGCTCTCGGTGATCACCGGGCCCTGGGTCGAGGGCACCGAGGTGGCGCTGACGATCGGCACCCGCTGGCCGATGTGGATGCGCGCCTGCTCGCGGTTGCTGACGCGGATCACCGGGCTGGCCAGGGTGTTCACGTCGTTGTCCTGGTCGTTGATGCGCAGCTGCGGCGACGGGTTGATGGTGATCCGGTTCGAGGTGATGCCGCGCAGTTCGTTGAGGAAGTCCACCGCGTTGCCGCCGTCGTCGACCAGGCCGAAGGTGTTCGGCCACTGCAGGCCGAGGTCGCGGATGCGCTGGCTGTTCACTTCCATCACCTCGACCTCCAGCACCACTTCCGGGTTGGACTGGTCCTGGGAGTAGAACAGCTTCTCCGCCAGCCGCACGGCGTCCGGGGTGTCGCGCATGGTCAGGGTGTTGAGGCGCTCGTCGACGAACACGTCGCGGGTCTTGAGCATGGTCTTGATCAGGTTCAGCGCGGTGTTGGCATCCATGTTGGTCAGGTAGAAGGTGCGCATCACCAGTTCCTGGTAGTCCTTCTGCTTCTGCGGCGAATCCGGGTAGATCAGCACGGTGTTGTCGTTCACCACCTTCTGCCGCAGCTGGTTCTGCTGCAGCAGCAGCGCTATCGCGTCCTCGATGCGCACCTGGCGCACGAAGATGGTGGCCTTGAGGTCCGGGCGCAGGTCCTTGTCGAAGATGAAGTTCAGGCCCGAGGCCTGCGCCAGCACCTCGAAGATCACCTTCAGGTTGGCGTCGCGGAATTCCAGGTTCACCGGCCGCTCCAGCCGCGAGCGCAACTGCGGATAGGGCGTGCTGGTGCGCGAGCGGATCAGCTCGATGTTCTGCTGCAGGTCGAGGGCGCCCTGGTGGCCGGGGTCGAGGGAGAGCACCGCGCGCACCTCGCGTTCGGCGCCGGTGAGGTCGCCGCGGCGCAGGTCGGTCTGGCCCTGGCGGACCATCTCGCCCAGGCTGCCGATGCGCTTCAGTTCGCGCATGGCGTTGCGCGCGCGGACGTTGTTCGGCTCGATGCCCAGCACCCGTTCGTAGCCGATCTGCGCCGAGGCGAAGTCGCGCTGGCTGCGGTCGAGGTCGGCGCCGCCCAGCAGTTCCTCGACGGCCCGTGCGCGCGCGGTGGTCAGCGCCACCTTCAGCTCGGCGTTGCGCGGGTCGTCTTCCACCGCCCTGGCCAGATGGGTCAGGCCCTCCTCGTACTTCCTCGCCTCGATCAGCGCGAGTCCCTGCTCCCGCTGCTGGTTGGTGGCGCAGCCGGCCAGCAGCATCGTGCCGATGGCCAGCGCCAGCACAGCGGAATTCGCCTGGCGGAAACGGTTGAACGGAATCATGGCGCACTCCCTACAGCCAGTGACTGGGATTGATGCAACGGCAGATAGGTGAAGGTCAGTTCGGTGGCGGTGATGCGGTCGACGCGGTAGGTGTCGTCGATCACGTCGCCGGGGTGGACGGTGTAGACCCGGTCGCCGCTCTGCAGGAACACCCGGGCCTGGCGGTCGTCGGACATCCGGCCGATGAACTGGAACGGCAGCGGCGGGGCCATCGGCGGCGGCGGGGGTGGCGGCGGCACCCGGGCGGCCATCTCGGCGGGGCTGGGTGGCGGCGGCGCCTTGCGCCAGCTCTGCGCCGGGAACAGGTCGGCCTGCATCGGGTTGCCGGCGGCGCGCGGCGCGGCGCCTGACGCAGCGCCGGCCCGGGGCACGGCGGCGGTTTGCGCGGCCTGCTCCGGCAGCGGCAATGTGGCCGGCTTGCGCGGGGCGACCTGCACGGCCGGCGCGGCCTCCTCCTCGGGGAAGAAGTATTCGGGAATCAGGGCGAGCGCGGCGGCGGCCCCGAGAAACACCAGCCAGAAGGTTCCGCGACGGGCGTCCATCATGACCTCGACAGATAAAGGGTCATGCGGATGCGTCCGGTCAGCTCGGTGTCGGCAATCCGCTTGCGTTGCAGATCCACGTCCTCCAGCACCACCGCCGGCAGCTCGTTGACCAGCGCGTGCATGAAGCGGCGCAGCTGCGGGTAGCTGCCGCGTACCGGCAGGAGGATCTGGTAGCGCGCCAGGCGGGTCTTCGGATCGATGCCGAGGGAGTATTCGCCGCGCGCCAGGGTGATCCGCTCCTGGCCGGCCAGGGCGTAGATGCGGTCGATGGCGGTGGTGGCGTCGAGCTGGGTCGGCAGTCTGCTGCGGAACTCGTCGAGCTGCTTGCCGGGCACCACCGGCGCCTCCACGCTGCCGCTCTCCACCTGCTGCAGGTACTCGCCGGCCTCGCGGCTGCGCTGCTCGGCCGCCTGCAGCGCCTGCCAGGCCGGCAGCAGGCCGAAGGCGGCGTAGCCCAGGGCGAGGACGCCCACGCCGATCCCGGCCAGTCCCGGCCAGCCCAGGCGCTGCAACTGTTCGAGGAGGATCAGCCTAGGGATTCGCATCGCCCACCTCCCAGGTGGCCAGCAGGTTGAAGAGAACCGGGTGCTCGGGGGTCTTCTGCACGACTTCGTGGTTCAGCAGCGATACGTCGACCAGCACCCCGCTCTCTTCCAACTGGCGGTGGAATGCCAGCATGGCTTCCAGGTCGCGCGCCTCGGCGGTGATCCGCAGCTGGCCCTTGCGCGCGTCGGGAGTCAGGGAGAGCAGCGCGACATCCTTGCGCGGCAGGGTTTCCAGGGTGATGAACAGGCGTTCCCAGGGGCGCCGCAGCTGGGCGGAGATGCGCCGCATTTCCGCCAGGTTGACCTGCTGCTCGCGGAGTTCGGCGGCGGACAGCCTGCTCTGCGTGCCCTGCCCCACGCCCAGCTGGCCTTCGGCGTGCTGCGCCTGCGCCAGGCGTTCGCGGGTCTGTCCCTCGACCCAGTGCTGTGCGCCCAGCACCCCGGTGCCGAGCACCAGCGCGGCGGCCAGCAGGCACCAGCCCAGCGGACCGCTGCGGCGGCGCGGCTGGAAGTCCAGATCGAGCGGGCGCATCTCAGTTCACCGCCATTGCCATGCTGTACAGCACATCCCGCACACCAGCGTGCGGAAGCTGCAGCGTGAGCACCTCCACGCCCGCCAGCTGCGGGGTGTCGTCGAAACGGCCAGGGGCATGCAGGAACACGTTCAGCGGCTCGGCGGCATCGTCGCCGCCACGCAGCTCGCATTCGCGCGCGATCAGTTCATCCAGTGCCTCGTCGGTGTCCGCGACACCCAGCGAGCGCACCGCCCCCCAGCGGTTGTCGCCGGCGAGCAGCAAGGTGCTGCGCGAAGGTTCGGCGACGACGAAAAGGTAGTCCTTCTGCGGCAGGCTCCTGGCAAAGCGGTTGAAGGCCGCCATCAGGTACGGCTGCACGCCTTCCAGGCGCACGCCGAGCTTGCCGGCCAGGCCACGCAGCGCTTCCAGCAGCGCCTCCGGCAGGGCCGCGGCCAGGCGCGGCTGCCCCGCCGCTTCCGGCGAGATGCACAGCGTCCACTGCTCTTCCGGCGGGCCGTAGACCTCGTCGAAGCAGAAGCGCGCGTATTCCTGCAGTTCCGCCGGCGCGACTATCTGCTCGCTCCACGGCACCAGGCAGAACCGGCAGTAGTGGCTGGACAGCGCCACGCAGAGTTCGGCGCGCCCGCGCACGTGTTCGCGGAGCATGCATTCGAGGGTATCGATCGCCAGCGGCCAGGCCGGAAAGCGCTCGCCGATGAAGCTGACGCTGCCGAGCCATTCGCGGGTCTTGCCACGCTGACGGGACAAACCAACCGCGGAACCCCCAAGAACTGCCACATATCGGTCAGGAGACAAAAGTGACACGGTTGATTTCCTCCAAGGTGGTACGTCCATCGCGCACCAGCTCCAGGGCGGAGCCGCGCAGCAGCTTCAAACCGCGGCGGCAGGCGACTTCCTTGATCCGCGATATGGGCTGGCGTTCGATGATCATCTGGCGGATTTCATCATCAAGCTGTAGCAGTTCGGCGATCGCGGTGCGCCCGCGATAGCCACTCCCCCTGCAGCGTCCGCAACCGGCGCCGTGTACGAAGTGATAGTCGTGAACCGCGTCGGGTTCCAGTCCGGACGCGCGCAGTTCCTCCTCGCTCGGCTGCACCGGCGTCGAGCAGGTCGGGCAGACCAGGCGGATGAGGCGCTGTGCCAGTACGGCATTCAGGGCGGAAACGAAGCTGTACGGATCGACTTCCATCTGGCTGAAACGGCCGATCACGTCGAACACGTTGTTGGCATGAATGGTAGTGAATACCAGATGGCCGGTAAGGGCCGACTGCACGGCGATCTGCGCGGTTTCCGGGTCGCGGATCTCGCCGACCATGATCTTGTCCGGGTCGTGGCGCAGGATCGAACGCAGGCCGCGGGCGAAGGTCAGGCCCTTCTTCTCGTTGACCGGGATCTGCAGCACGCCGGGGAGCTGGTACTCCACCGGGTCCTCGATGGTGATGATCTTGTCCACGCCGTGGTTGATCTCGGTGATCATCGCGTACAGCGTGGTGGTCTTGCCGCTGCCGGTGGGGCCGGTGACCAGCACCATGCCGTAGGGCTCCGCGGCCAGCCGGCGCAGCGCGCGCAGGCTCTTCTCCTCGAAGCCGAGGGCCTCCAGGCGCACGCCGTGCACGCGGTCGGCCAGGTCCTGCTTGTCGAGCACGCGCAGCACCGCGTCCTCGCCGAAGATGCTCGGCATGATCGACACGCGGAAGTCGATCTGCCGGCCGTTGATGCCGATCTTGAAGCGGCCGTCCTGCGGCACCCGCTTCTCGCTGATGTCCAGCTCGGCCATCACCTTGACCCGCGAGATCACCTGCTCGGCCAGGTCGCTGCCCTGGACCTTGCTGATGCTGTTGAGCACGCCGTCGATGCGGTACTTGATCACCAGGCCGCTGCCGGTGGTGCCCAGGTGGATGTCGCTGGCGTGCATCTTCAGCGCGTCGTAGAGGGTCGAGTTGACCAGCTTGACCACCACGCTGGAGTCCTCGCTGATGCTGGTCAGCGACAGGGTTTCCAGGTGGTCGGCCTCCACCGCGCCGGCCGCGCCGGCGTTCAGCGCCTCCACCGCGTGGAAGCTTTCCTCGTGACGGGCCAGGTAGGCCTTGAGGTCGGCGGAATGCGCCAGGTACAGCGGCGCGCCGCGCAGACACTGGTCGATCCAGGCCAGGCGGGCGTCGTCGAAGGGATCGGCGAACACCCCGACCGTTTCCTGGCCGATGCGCAGCATGACGAATTCGCGCTTCAGCGCCTGGGCCAGGGTGACGCGCTCGAACACCGGGGTGCAGGAGAACAGCGTCTCGCAGTCCAGCACCGGATAGTGAAGGGTTGCGCCAAGGCTGCGGACGAAGGCCGGGGGTTCCATGCCGGAGATCGCCTCCAGCGCCTCCAGCGTGCGTTCGCCCTGACTCTCGGCGCGTTCACGCGCGCTCCGCAGCATGGCAGCGGGCAGTCGCGATTCCAGTTCCGTTGGTGCCGCGGCGACCGGAAGCCGCCCTACCACGAGGGAAATTCTGTCCATGGAAGATTCTCCACTATCCCTGGGGTCTTACCCGACGCCACAACCATGCCCAGCGCACCGGGTACTTCATTTATTGTAGTTGTGACCCTTTTCCCCGTTCGGCCGCCGATCGCCCTCATCACCCTCGGATTCCGGCTCCGAACGCCGGCGATCCGTGAGTACCCAGCTGCCGTCGTAGAGGCGCAAGGGGAAACTTTCCGCTGTTGCCTTGCGCCGCTCGACGAACTCCTCGGCTCGTACTGCTCCTTCCTCTGGCCCGGTGTCGCTCCGCCTGCCCAGCAGCCTGTTGATGACCCCAGCCAGTTCAACCAGGGGAAAGGGTTTGAACAGGATGTGGCCGATTCCCAACTGCGCTGCCCGTTCACACACCTCGCTGGTCGGATGACCTGTCATCAGCACGAAGCGGCAGTCCCGCTCCTTGCGGATGGCGGCGAGTACTTCGAACCCTTCCATGTCGGGCAAACGGTAATCGAGCACCACCACCGCCGCCGCGAAGCTTCTTGCCACGCGGATGGCACTCCCGCCATCGAAGGCGATCTGAACCTCCATGCTCTGTGCCTCGAGGTACGCCCCCAGGTTCTGAGCAAGGATCTGTTCATCCTCGACTACCAGAATTTTGTTCCTCAAGGTGGACTCCTGTATCTGGGTAGATCCCGCTTCCCGGCCAGGGAGCACCAGCCTCGTCCTGACCGATGCACTCCCTGTACCAAGTATGGAATCTTCCGCTCGCGGCCTTGTTACGCGGGATTGCGCCCATCTCGCGGCGCCAGCCCCTCCGGCTTTCCCCACTTCCGAGGGGAACTTTGACCCACCCGAAACGCTTTTCCCCGGAAGCGGGGGAATATCCCCAATTGCTACTGCCCCCTGGCCAGCTCGATCCTGCTGGCATCCCGCAGGCGCTGCAGCGCCTCCTCGCTGGCGCGGCTGCGGTTCTGTTCGGCAAGGTAGTCGCGCACGATCGCCAGGCCCTGGCTCTCCTCGATCGGCTCGGCCGGCTGGCGGCCCTCCAGGCGGATCAGGTGCCAGCCGTACACGGTGCGCACCGGCATGCTGGTTTCACCCGGCTGCAGGGCGAAGGCGGCTTCCTCGAACGGCGGCTGCATGCTGCCGCGGGCGAAGAAGCCGAGGTCGCCGCCGCTGGCCGCGCTGGAATCCCGGGAATGCTTGCGCGCCTCTTCGGCGAAGTCGGCGCCGGCGAGGATTTCCCCGCGCAGGGCGAGGATGCGCTGCTCGACTTCCGCCGCATCCTGGCCCGGCTCGATCTTCAGCAGGATGTGGCGGGCATGGACCTGCTCCGGCCGCTCCAGGCGCGCGCGGTTCTCCTCGAAGAAGCGCCGCACCTCTTCGTCGCTGGGCGGCTTCGGCTGGCTCAGCTCGGCGAGCATCCGCTGCGACACCTGCTCGCGGCGCAGGTACTCCGTGTAGCTCGCTTCGTCGAAGCCATCCTCGGCCAGCCGCTCGGCGAAGCGCTGCTCGTCGCGGAAGGCCGCGCGGGTCGCCTGGAACTGCTGCTGCACCGCCGCCTCGTCGGCCACCAGGCCGCGGCGCCGGGCCTCCTGCCAGAGCAGTTCCTTGTCGATCAGCTCGTCGAGGGCGGCGCGGCGCAGGCGCTTGTACAGGTTGGGGTTGCGGATGGCGCCGATGCTGCGCCCCTGGGCTTCCAGGTAGTCGTTGAAATAGCGCTCCAGGCGGAACTCGCCGATCTCCGCGCCGTTCACCCGTGCCACCGCCTGGCCGTCGTCGGCCTGGGCCAGGGCGGCACTGCCCAGCAGCAGCGCCGCAAGAAGATTCGCGTACGTCATCATCCCTGCTCCACTCCTACAGCGGCGTATCCAGCCGGATCAACGGCCCCACCGGACGGAAACGCTGTTCCACGATGTCCACTTCCACCACATGGGCGCCGTCCATGCCGACCCGCTGCCCGGGGCCGAAGCCCAGCGGCGGGGTCAGCCCGGTAGCGAAACCCTGCAGGCCTTCCAGGGCCTGCACCAGCTTCTCCCGGCTGAGATCGCGGCCGGCACGCTTGAGCCCCTCGCTCAGCAGCATCAGCGAGCAATAGCTGGCCACCTGCATTACAGCGTAGCGGCCATCCAGCCCGCTGCGCTGGCGAATTGCCTGCAACGCCTGGGTGCCGGCCGGCGTCCAGTCGCCGGGGACGAAGGGATAGGCCAGCAGCAGGTGGCCGTTGAAGCGCTCCGGCAGCCGCGCCAGGGCGCCGGCGACCTGGGTCGAGGCGGCGAACAGGTACGGCGTCTGCCCCGCCTCGCGGAAGGATTCGGCGAGCCCGCTGAAGTCCGCCGCGCTGCCGAGGAAAAACACCGACTCGACCGGCTCCTGCGCCAGCTCGGCGCCCGGCCCGCCGCTGCGGTAGCCCTGCAGGCGCACCGAACTCCAGCCCTGCCCGCGCAGGCGTTCGGCGAGGTTGCGGGCGAGGCTTTCCTGGCTGTCGTCCAGCGGGTAGGCCACCAGCGCGTCGCTGCCGTAGCGCGACAGTTCGGAGGAGGCGTAGTTGCCCAGCACCAGGATCTGCTCGCGCACGCCGGGCAGCGGCTCGAAGACCATCGGGCTGTCCTCGCTGGCGCCGAACAGCGACTGCACGCCCAGCAGCGGCACCTTGCGCGGCTCCAGCAGCGCGCCCAGGCCGTCGCCCAGGGCCGGCGCCAGCGGCGCGACGAGGGCGAACACCTGTTCCTCGTCGAGCAGCCGGCGCAGCGCGGCCTCGGCGCCCAGGCGGTCGGCGCCGGGGTCGGCGACCACCAGCTCCAGGCGCCGGCCGTGGATGCCGCCGGCTTCGTTGATCGACTCGATGCCGCCGTTGAGCACTCCCGCCACCGTCTCCGCCACGCCCGCCAGCGGGCCGCTGGACGGCAGCAGGGTGCCGATGCGCAGCACGCCCTGCTCGATGCCGGGGTCGCGCTCGTCCTGCAGGCGCTTGAGATAGGCGATCAGGTTGGCCTGGTCGCGCATGGACAGGACGAAACGCGGCATCGCCGGGTCGAGCGGATTGCCCGCCGGGTCGACGCCCTCGCCGATGGCGCGGCCGAACGCCGCCGCGTCGTAGGCCGGATAGCTGCGGCCGTTGGCCAGGGTCTGGCCGTAGGGAGTGGTCAGGCGCTGCCAGGTGATGTCCGGCGGGCGGATGCCGCCTTCCGGACGGCCGCGGCCGTCGTTGCCGTGGCAACTGGCGCAGGGCACCGCGCTGGCCGGCAGCAGCATGCCGCTGCCGAGGCCGACCCGTGCGCTGATCTCGTCGCCGCTGGCGGAAATGCCCTGCTGGAACACCCGCTTGCCGGCCGCCTCCTCCGGCGTCAGCTCCAGCGCCGCCAGCGGACCGGACACGGCCAGCCAGGCGCCGAGCAACAGCGCTACCGGGCGCAGCATGGTCAGCGCCCCGCCACGGGCTCGGCGAGGAACTGCAGGCGCTGGGCGATGGCCGCCGGCGGCGAGTCCGGGCGCACCTTGCTCCAGCGCTTGTTGGCCACGTCGCCGACCACGATCAGCGTGGAATGCTGCTCGGGGGTCGGCACCAGCTGGCCGAGGCGCGACAGCACCAGGTCCATGGACATCTTGTCGCCGGTAAGGAACAGCCAGTTCGGATCATCCGCGCCATTCTTGCGGGCGAACTCCTTGAGCTTCTCCGGCGTGTCGTTGGTCGGATCGACGCTCAGCGAGACGAAGTACACCCGCCTGGCCAGGTCCTCGCCCATCGCCGTGCGCACCTCCTTGAGCTTGCGGGTGATCAGCGGGCAGGCGTCGCCGCAGCTGGTGAACACCACGTTGAGCAGCACCACGCGGTCCTTCAGCACGTCGCTGTAGAAGCGCAGCTCGCGGCCGTCCTGGTCCTGCAGCAGGCTGTCGGTGAAATAGGTGGCGGCGTCGCGGGTCGCCGCGCCGGGCTGGCCCGGCGGGATGGCGGGTGCGGCCTTGACGGCCTTGTCCTTGCCCTCGGCGCCGTGCCCGGCGTGTCCTTCGTGGGCGGTGGCGCTGCCGGCGAGCAGGCAGAGGCCGAAGGCGAGGGCCTGCAGCGGGGAACGGCTCATCATTGCGCCCCTCCGCTGACGTCGGTCACGCCGGCGGCCTTGAAGCCGCGCAGGGTCTCGAGCTCCCTGACCTTGGCGACCAGCACCGAGGGATCGGTGAAGCCGTAGAAGCGCGTCCAGTGCTGGCTGTTGCCGTCGCCGACCATGATCAGCGGCGGGTGGCTCTCGTAGTCGGCCGACCAGGCGCCGAGGGCCCTGAGAGTTTCCTCGATGTTCGGCTGGGTGCCGGTCACCCAGCTCCAGCCCGGCCCCGCCTTGTAGCGCCGGGCGTAGGCCTCCAGCCGCGAGGGCGTGTCGCGCTGCGGGTCGACGCTGATCGACACCAGCTGCACTTCCGTGCCGACGCGGTCGCCCAGCTCGGCCTGCACCTTGCTCATGATCGACGACACCAGCGGGCAGATGGTCGTGCAGCTGGTGTAGACGAAGCCCATGACGACGATGCGGTTTTCCACCAGGTCCTGCTTCAGGTGGATCTCCCTGCCCCGCTGGTCGAGCAGCGGCACGTTGGCGAAGCTGACCTCGCTGGCTTCCTGGTGTTTCACCTCCTCCATCATGTGCCCGGAGTGGCCGGCGTGCTCTCCATGTTCGCCGGTCGAATGGGCATGGCCGTTGGCGCTGAATGCCAGCAGGCCGAGGAATGTCAGTGCGATACCCGCGGGGAACCTGTTCATCGCCTTCTCCTTGACTCGTTCGTCGTCTTCAGCGGACCAGTCCGGTGGCTACCGACTGCTCCGGAACCACTCGCAGGCTGGAGAAGGTCTGTTCCTTCGGCCCCAGCCCGAGTGACTGGGAACGGACATGCAAGTAGTAGGCCCCCGCCTCGTCCAGCTTCACCACGGCCTCGTAGACGCCGTCCCCGGCCTCCTTCGCCGGCACTTCCAGCGGCCGCGACGAGGGGGCGAGGAAGTAGCGCAGGCGCAGGTCGGTTACCCCGGTTCTGGGGATATCCCCCCGACCCTGGACGATCTGGAAGCGCACCGGCACTTCGCTGCCGGCCTTCACCACCGGCTTGTCGATGAGGAACTTGATGCGCGGCGCCACCAGCCGCTGCTCCATCGCCGGGTCGACCGCCACCTCGGTGGCGAAGCAGTGGACGATCTGCGGCTGGTTGAGGATGAAGGCGACGTCGAAGCGG
The DNA here is from genome assembly GCF_900103845.1 of Pseudomonas jinjuensis. Lineage (GTDB taxonomy): Bacteria > Pseudomonadota > Gammaproteobacteria > Pseudomonadales > Pseudomonadaceae > Pseudomonas > Pseudomonas jinjuensis. Next base: position 396,823 of record NZ_FNIJ01000001.1, on the reverse strand, counting down.
CCGGCGGCCGGCAGCTTGATCCGCGCGCTGTACACCCCCGGCTGTTCCTCGCGCAGGCTGTGGTCGACGATCCGCGCGCCGCGCGGGGCGTTGCCGCGGTTGAGGTAGCCGGTCATCGGCGCGTTCATGCCCTCGGCGTAGTAGTAGGTGGTGTTGTCCACCGGGTTGACCACGAACACCGACTGGTCGTCGCGGCCCACCGTCAGGCCGTCCGCCAGCGGCAGGTTGCCGGCCGCCCGCGGCGCCGCCGGGCCGGCATCGAAGGCCTGCAGGATCGGCTTCTTGCCCTTGCCCAGGGAGGACAGGTTGAGCATGGTCACCTTCTGCGTGGCCAGCCCGCGGATGAAGGCATAGGCGCGGGTGAACACCAGCTGGTAGGGCTCGGCGGCGACTTCCAGATCATGGATGATCTCGTCGCTGGCGGCGTCGATCACCTCGGCGCGGTTCTCCAGGGTGTTCAGCACGATGGCGAAGCGGCCGTCGCGGCTGAAGCGCATCGGCCCCAGGCCCTGCCTGCTCCTGATCACCTTGCGCAGCTCCAGGCTCTGCGCGTCGATCACGACGATGCTGCCGTCCTTGCCGTCGGCCACGTAGACCGCCTGGGACAGCGGCGAATAGGCCACCGACAGCGGGTGCGCGCCGGTCTCGATGGTCTTCAGCAGCTTCTGCGTGGTGACCTCGTAGACGCTCAGGGTGCCGCTGTCGCGGTTGCTGACGAAGGCCAGGCGCGAGTCGCCGCTGAAGGCGATCTCGTGGTGGCCGGCACCGCTCGGCAGGTGCGCCACGGTCTTCAGGGAGCGGGTGTCGATCACCGTCACCCCGCTCTTGTCATCCCTGGCGTTGTTGCCGACCCACAGGTAGCGCTCGTCCGGCTGCAGGACCACGCGCACCGGGTTGCTGCCGGCGGGGATGTTGCCGACCACCTGGAACTTCTCGGTATCCACCACGGCGATCTCGCCGGATTCCGGCATGCTGACGAACACCCGCTTGCTGTCGGCGGTGCCGACCCAGTCCATCGGCGTGCCCTTCAGGCGGATGCTGGTCAGGGTGCTGGTGGTGCCGCCGACCAGCACGGTGGGGTCGATCACCGTCAGGCTGTTGTCCTTGTTCAGCACCATCAGGTAGTAGCTGTTGAGGTCGAGCAGCGGGCGGATGCCGATGCTGCTCTTCAGGTAGAGGCCGGTGCGCGCGCGGCATTCCTGGTCGCTCTGCTCCTTCGACAGGCCCGACTTGGCCTGGTCGAGCCAGGCGCCGGGGACGATGCCGGACAGCGGCTGGCCGGAGTTGCTGTCGGTGATGCGGAAGCGCAGGTCGGCGAAGGCGCCTTCGGTGAGCTGCTCGCCGGCGTTGAGCGGCTTCGCCTCGAACTCCACCGTCACGCCGTCGCGCACCAGGCGCTGCGCGCCGGAGGCCGCGATGGACGTGGTATCCGGCGGTGCGGCCTTCTTCTGCTCGACCGGCCGGGGTTTCACCTGGCTGGCCATACCTCCGATGATCAGGCAAAGAAGCAGAGCAAACAGAACGCAAAATCCCTTGAGTACGGCATTCACTTCTGTGTCCCTCCATGATCGCCCACCCCGCGCGGGCGCTTCGTGACAGCCGGAAGACCGCCATCGCAGCCTTCCGCACCTCTGCCAGAGTGTCTGGTGCAAGCGTTATGCCATCGACATTTTTCCAGGAAATTCAGTGAGTTGCTCTGGGGAGCGAAAACAGGATTGGGGAATTGACCCAGGTTTTCCCCACTTGATCAGGACTCCCGTAGGGCGAATAACGCGCCAGCGTTATCCGCCGAAAGAATCGCAGCCGGGAATGGCGGATGACGCCTGCGGCGTCATCCGCCCTACTTCCTCACCGCACCGGCACCTGCGCCGGGTCGGGTTCGTCGCTCACCCGCAGGATGCCCCACAGTCCGGAGAGATTCCCGAATCCAGCATAGTCGCGGAACAGGTAGTCGCCCGGCACCGCGTTGACGCCACCCGCGCTGGGGAACATCAGGCTGAGGTGGGACGCCGGCAGGACGCTGTCCTGGGCACCGATGTACTTGGACAGCGGGTTGTAGCCGAAGCGGGTCGAGCTGACCCCGGTCGGATACATCGCGTAGCCCTCGCCATCGGTCTTCTCCGACTGGTAGGGGTTGAACGCCCAGACGTGGCCGCCGAGCTGGAAGGTGGTGCCGCGGCTGCCACCGATGCCCATCAGGATGTGCATGCGGAACGGCTGGCCAGGCTTGACCTTCAGCACCGGGGTGAGCGGATCGCCGCCCACCAGGGCGTTGCTGTGCGCCATGTGCGCGTCGACGATGTCCGCCAGGCCGAAGCCCTGGGCGCTCGGGAACGGCGAGTCCGGAGCGACGCCGAAGCGGTACCACAGCGGTTCGGTCCGGTAGTTGATCGCCATGTTGGTGTTGTCCTGCGGGTCGGTGGCCAGACCCGCGCCCTCCGCGGCGATGTTCTCCACCGGCGCGCCGTTGGCCCAGCGCATGTTCAGCGCCTTCTGCCAGACCATGGTGAAGTCGCGGTACGGCACGCCCGGCGCCACCGGTTTCACCGTGGCGTTGGCCCGCGAATTGGTGTCCTCGGTCCAGGTGGATGCCAGCGGCATCACGCCCATGGCGCCGGCCAGGCCTTTCTGCGGCTGCTTGATGACGTCGGCCGGCGACAGGTTGAGGGCACCGAACTCCACCGGAGTGGCGATGATGTTGTCGACGTTGCGCCCGGACTGGGTGACCGGCTTGCCTTCGCGCTCCAGGTGACCCGCGTAGTACTGGTAGCTGCGGGTCGGCCAGGCGCCGCTGCTGCCGGCGCGCGGCGGCACGGTCTGCACCCAGTTGCGGCCGACGTTGACGCCGTCCGACTTGGTCACGTCGTAGGCCAGCAGCTGCGCATGCAGGCCGACGTGGCTGGAAGGACGCATCAGGTTGTTGCCGAAGGTGGTCGCGCCATGCGAGTCGAAGCGGTTGCGCTTGACCACGCCATGCATGGTGGCGAGCGTCGGCAGGTCCGGCATCACTGTCGGCAGGCGGTTCTCCAGGGTGACGTTGATGCAGTCGCCGGCGTTCACCCGCAGGGTCAGCGGCTCGATCGGTACCCCCGGCTTGAGCTTGCCGGTGGCCGGGTCGAGATCGGCCTTGCGCACGTACATGATCGCGGTCGGGTCATGCAACGGACCGGACTGCCCGCCGATGGTGATCACCTCGCCCTCCTCCGGCTCGACGATGGTCACCTGCGGGATGCTCACCGGACGCGGGTTGTACACCAGGGTGCCGCCGTTCGGGTTGAGCGGGCCGCCGACGTGCTCGGTCGGACGGGCCGGATCGCCGATGGTCAGGCCCAGCGGGTTGGGCAGGATGTCGTTGACCAGCGCCGCCACCACCTCGAAGTTGCGCTTCACCGTCGGCCGGCTGCCGATGCCGGTGGGGTTCGGCGTGACCCGCGGGCAGATGCCGTCGAACGCGGTGGTGTTGCGCGCCACCAGCGGCCGCGGGTTGTTCGGCAGCGCCGCCAGGTCGGTGCGCGGGGTCGAGTAGTTGCGCATCACGCCCCAGATGCCGTTCCAGTAGCCCTCCAGCGAGGCGTCCATGGAGTACAGGTAGTCGGCGGTGTCGCCGTCCGAGCTGGACATCATCGCCACCGGGGCGATGAAGCCCATCTGCTCGGATATACCGACCATCTGCGCCGAACGCCAGCCCGAGTTGGAACTGCTGCCGTAGCCGGTGCCCTGGTGCAGCCACTTCACGCCGTGCAGGGTGACGTTGTGCTCCTCCTCGTAGCCGCCGGCGTTGACGCGCAGGCGCACGTTGTCGCCGGTGTAGGCGCGCAGCATCGGGGTGAAGGGATCGCCCGGCTCGTCGCCCTGGTTGATGTGCGGCGGGAAGGTGGTGGTGCCGCCGGTGGGGCCGACCGCGTAGGTCACCTCGCTGGGCCGCTTGTTGAGCGCCTCGATCCTGCGGTCGGTGCGGCTCTGCAGGGCGAAGGCGAGGTCGCCGGCATCGCCGTCGGCCTGCATGCCCGCCTTGCCGTCCGGGCCGACCTTGAGCGGATCGTAGATGCGCAGGGCGAGCGGCTCGTTGCGGTAGTTGACGGTGAACATGCCGGGGTCGTCCACCGAGATCGCCTGCGGGCAGGGACGGATCGGGCAGAACGGCAGGCGGCTGGTGTTGAGCTCCACGTTGCCGTCGAGCAGCGTGCCCTGCTGGCCACGCACCGGCGGGTTGATGGTGTAGCGGAAGGTGTCGGTGGTCACCGGATAGGCCGCCCCGTTGGGGATGCCGTCCGGCCCCGCGCCGACATACACGCCGGCCTCGAAGGCATGCTGGAAGTCGCTGTACTCGAGGAAGAACTCGCGGAAGCTGTCGTTCTTGCCGTCGCCGTCCAGGTCGCCGGTGGTGATCATCGCCTGCCACGAGGTCGGCCCGCCGTCATGCCGGGTGTACAGCGGTTCCCCGGTTTCCGAGTGGGCCCAGGTGGAACCGGCCGGTTCCGCCAGCACCGTGGCGTAGAGGCCGAGCTGCTGGTGGGTGGACGGGCCGAAGTGGTCGTGGGTGAAGATGTTGCCCAGGCCACGGTCGATGCCGCGGACGTTCACCACCGGGTCGGCGAACCAGCGCTGCATCGCGGTGCGCGCACCCAGCCAGTCGCCGCGGCCGTAGTTGCCGAAGAACGGGTGCTGCCTGGCTTTCGGGCAGGTGGCGGACTCGTCGCCTTCGGCGCACTGGTTGAACTCGCGGATCGCATGGATGCGCTCGACCACGGTGGCCGGGGAAAGCACGCCATCCTCGTAGTTCCAGCCGTTGGCGGCGCCGTCGGCGGATACCACGTCCCACTTCGGCAGGTGGATGTGCTGGCCGACCACGTCGGTCGGGGTGCGCACCTGGTAGTCGTCCAGCTCGTAGTAGGACGGGATCAGGTTGGTCTGCTGGTACATCACGCAGTCGAAGGTGTTGATCCGCATGACCAGCGGCTCCGGCGCCTTCTGCTTGGTGATGATCGGCCAGGCGTCCTCCCACAGGGCGACGCTGCGCGCCTGCGGGAAGTGGTAGCCGACCTTGTTGAACACCGCGTCGAACTGGATGTTGGCGGCCTTGTATACGCGCGGGCGGTCGGCGCTGAACGGCGAGGCGCCGCTGAAGCTCATCGCGCCCAGGCTTTCGCCGCTGAAGAACTGGCCGGCGCCGGCCGACAGGGTCAGGCGCTTCTGCCGGTCATCCATGCACGGCTCGTAGAACGGCGCACCGGCCACCGGCGCCGAGCCGTTGGTGCGGAACGCCGCCGGCTGCGGCTGCTGTCCCGGCAGCAGCTTGTAGCTGGCGTGCTCGGGCTTGGCGTGGTAGGCCATGGCGGCCTGTTCGACGTCGGTGCCCTCCTCCGGCAGGAAGATCGCCTTGGCGCGGGTGATCTCCTTGGAGAAGTCCAGGTGGGTCATGGCGAACACCGCTTCACCGCCGGAGGCCACGCCATCCAGCACGTGCCGCGACAGGCCGCCGTCCCAGCCGGCCACCTGCTCGGGGTCGAGGTTGGCCCACAGCGGGTTGCCGGAATCGCGCAGGGCGCGGGCCTTGTCCGGGTCGAGCATGTCCAGCGGCGGGGTCGGCGGACGCTGGCCGACGCTGCTTTCCATGCCGCCGATCCAGAACGGGTAGCCCGGGTTCTTCAGGCTGCCGTCGGCGTTGTAGTTCTCCGGGCTGCGGTCGATCTTCGCCAGCGAGCCGATGGCGCCCATCACGCTGGAATGGTCGTCGCCGCCTTCCTCGCCGTCGTCGTCAGCCACCAGCCGTTCGCCGATCTTCGGCACCACGCTCACCTTGCCCGGCATCGGCGGCATGGCCTTGCCCGGCAGCGGGACGATGGCCGGAATCGGCGTGCCGGCGATGATCTCGCCATCCGGCAGCGCGCGGGCGCCCGGCGCCGGCAGGCCGCTGCGCAGGGCGAACGGGGTGTCGTGGAAGCCGTCCTCGCCTTCCTGGGAGACCGCCAGTTGGGTGCCTTCCTCGAAGACGTCGTGGACCCGCCACATGTTCCACATGCCCTGGGCGAAGTGCGGATAGAAGTGGCAGTGGTAGATGGAGTCGCCGGATACGCGGTTGCGGTTGCCGGAACCGCCGTTGGCGATCTCGTAGGTGTAGGCGCCACCCGGGCCGATGGCCTGGGCGTCCATGTAGTCGGAGTTGTCGTCGTTGGGGTTGAACAGCCACTGGTGCGAATGCAGGTGGAAGATGTGGTGTTCGTAGCCCTGGTGGGTGTTGTGGATCTTGACGAAGTCACCGATGTAGCTGTGGTTGACGTTGGACGGCTCGGCCGGATACAGCGCCATGCTCGCCTTGATGCCGATGGCTTCCGGCGGCGGCGCCTGGCCGGGCGGCAGGGTTTCCAGGCCGACGTTGGCCGGGACGTCCACCAGCATGCCGGCATCGCCCACGGTATGCGCGCTGAGGAAGAACTCCTCGTAGGCGCAGGACAGGCAGTCGTGCATCGGCCCGACGCCCAGGCGGTTGCCGATCAGCTCGGCGCCGATGGCGTTGGAGCCGTAGTTGATGAAGAAGGAATCGCGGGTCGGCTCCAGCACGTGGCCGAACACCGGGTCCGCGTAGAAACCCGGGAACGCCTGGGTGACCACGGCCTCGTCCTGGAACATCACGGCGAAGTCGCGGAAGGCTTCCAGTCGGTTGGGCAGCGCCGGGTTGCGCTTGCCCTTGCTTTCCAGCGGGTAGGTGGACGGCGGGAAGCTGCCGTCGGCCTCCGGGCCCATGACCAGGGCATCGCTGTTGCTGGCGACGATCTCGCTGCCGTTGACCATGTTGATGATCGGCAGCCCGGCCCGGCCTTCGCTGATCCACGGCTCGCTGTTCGGGTAGCGCGCCTCGTAGTCGATCACCGGCTGGCCGGTGGCGGTGCGGCCGGTGGTGGCCAGGCGCATCTCTTCCTCGGTCAGGGTGTTGCGGTAGGCGCGGCCTTTCTTCGGCAGCACCACCACCTGGGCGAACAGGCCGTTGCCGACGTTGCCGGCACTGCCTTCGCCACCGAAGCTGGTGGCCGGGTTGCCGACGGCGAAGGCGCCTTCGCGCTCGGCGTAGAGGGTGTAGCTGCGGCTGCTGCCCGGCAGAACCATGTAATTGCCGTTGCGGCCGACGTTGCCGGCGACATCCTCGATGGAATTCACCGCCTGCATGCCGTTGACGTGGAAGCCGACGTAGCGGTTGGCGACCTGGTCGTTGGCTTCCAGCGGCAGGAGTTCCGGCTCGTGCTCTTCCAGCCCGCCCTCGGGGTGGCTGCCGTTGGGGTTGGCCTGCAGGGCCAGGAGGTTCTGCAGGTTCACCTGCAGGCACTCGCCGGCGGCCAGGCGCAGCACCAGCGGGCGCGGACGCTTGTCCGGGCGCAGGCTGACCCTGCCGGGAACCGCCGCGCCGCCGCGGCTCAGGGGCACGCCCTGGTCGTCCACCACGTCGCTGCGCAGGGCGTACATCATGCCGTTGATGTTCTGCGCGCCCATGCGGTTGAACATGAGCGGCTGGTCGAGCGCGACCACGTTGGCGACCAGGGTGCGTTCGCAGCTGGCTGCCGCTTGCGCTTCTTCCGCCTCACCGCCTGCGAACAGAAGCGCCAGGGTCATCAGTCCCTTGCCGCCCCAGCGGGCAAGGACCCTGTCCCTGAAAGTCGATAGATGGCTTTGCATGACGTGTCTCCCCTGAGCTGTGCATTCACAGTCCTGCAACAGGCCAGGTGCAATCGCTATGCCATCAGATTTTTTCTTGCGGATTCAGTGACTTGCGGATTCAAACCAAAAAATAAGGGGGAAACCACCCGGTTTCCCCCACCCACTATCGGCGAACCTCGGCAAACTCGATTTCTGTGGCAACGTAGAGTGGATCACGCTTCATCGATCCACCATGGCCGCCCACGCGGCCCAGGAATGGTGGTGCTTTTGTAGGAGCGAGCTTGCTCGCGATCCGGTGTTTCCCCAGGTGATGGGGTGCCGGTCGAAACCACGGATCGCCAGCAAGCTGGCTCCTACACGTCCTCCGCCCTACGTCGCGGCCACCTCACTGCACCGGTTCGTCGCTCACCCGCAGGATGCCCCACAGCCCCGAGAGGTTGCCGAAACCGGCGTAGTCGCGGAACAGGTAGTCCCCCGGAACCGCGTTGGCGCCCCCGGCACTGGGGAACATCAGGCTGAGGTGGGTGGCCGGCAGGATGCTTTCCTGGGCGCCGATATAGAGCGCCATCGGGTTGAGGCCGAAGCGCGTCGAGCTGACCCCGGTCGGGTACTGCGGATAGCCCTCGACATCCGATTTCTCCGCCTGGAAGGGGTTGGACGCCCACAGGTGGCCGGCGAGCGCGAAGGTGGTGCCACGGTTGCTGCCGGTGGCCATCAGCACATGGGTGCGGAACGGCTGCCCCGGTTTCACCCGCAGGATCGGCGTCACCGGATCGCCGCCCACCAGCGCATTGGCGTAGGCCATGTGCGCGTTGGGCACGTCCGCCAGGCCGAAGCCCTGGGCGCGGCCGAACGGCGCGTCCGGCGCCAGGCCGAAGCGGAACCACATCGGCTCGGTCCGGTAGTTGATCGCCATGTTGGAGTTGTCCTGCGGGTCGGCGGCGATGCCCAGCCCTTCCGCCGCCGAGTTCTGCACCGGGGTTCCGTCGGCCCAGCGCATGTTCAGCGCCTTCTGCCAGACCGTGAGGAAGTCGCGGTACGGCACGCCCGGCGCCGCCGGTTTCACCGTGGCACTGGCCCGCGAGCTGGTGTCCTCGGTCCAGGTGGATGCCTGCGGCATCACGCCGATGGTGCCGGCCAGGCCTTTCTGCGGCTGCTTGATGACGTCGGCCGGAGTCAGGTTGAGGGCGCCGAACTCCACCGGAGTGGCGATGATGTTGTCGACGTTGCGCCCGGCCTGGGTGGCCGGCTTGCCTTCGCGCTCCAGGTGCCCCGCGTAGTACTGGTAGCTGCGGGTCGGATACGCGCCGCTGCTGCCGGCGCGCGGCGGCACGGTCTGCACGTTGTTGCGGCCGACGTTGGCGCCGTCCGACTTGGTCACGTCGTAGGCCAGCAGCTGCGCATGCAGGCCGACGTGGCTGGACGGACGCAGCAGGTTGTTGCCGAAGCTGGTGGCGCCGTGCTGGCCGAAGCGGTCGCGCTTCACCACCGGGTGCAGCGCGGCCATGGTCGGCAGGTCCGGCATCACTGTCGGCAGGCGGTTCTCCAGGGTGATGCTGATGCAGTCGCCGGCGTTCACCCGCAGGGTCAGCGGCTCGATCGGCACGCCCGGCTTGAGCTTGCCGGTGGCCGGGTCGAGGTCCGCCTTGCGCACGTACATGATCGCGGTCGGGTCATGCAGCGGGCCGGAATGACCGCCGATGGTGATCACCTCGCCCTCCTCCGGCTCGACCACGGTCACCTGCGGGATGCTCACCTGGCGCGGGTTGTAGACCAGCGTGCCGCCGTCCGCCTTGAGCGGGCCGCCTACGTGCTGGCCGGTGTACAGCGGGTCGCCGATGGTGAGGTTCAGCGGGTTGCCGAGGATGTCGTTGGCCAGCGCCGCCACCACCTCGAAGTTGCGCTTCACCGTCGGCCGGCTGCCGATGCCGGTGGGGTTCGGCGTGAACCGCGGGCAGATGCCGTCGAACGCGGTGGTGTTGCGCGCCACCAGCGGACGCGGGTTGTTCACCAGCGGCGACAGGTCCGGACGCGGCGTGGCGTAGTTGCGCATCACGCCCCACACGCCGTTCCAGTAGCCCTCCAGCGAGGCATCGATGGAGTACAGGTAGTCGGCGGTCTCGCCCTCCGAGCTGGACAGCATCGCCACCGGGGCGATGAAGCCGAACTGCTCGGAGATGCCGGCCATCTGCGCCGAACGCCAGCCGGAGTTGGAGCTGTTGCCGTAGCCGGTACCCTGGTGCAGCCACTTCACGCCATGCAGGGTGAGGTTGTGTTCCTCCTCGTAGCCACCGGCATTCACCCGCAGGCGCACGTTGTCGCCGGTGTAGGCGCGCAGCATCGGGGTGAACGGATCGCCCGGCTCGTCGCCCAGGTTGATGTGCGGCGGGAACAGCGTGGTGCCGCCGGTGGGGCCGACCGCCGCAGCGATCTCGCTGGGCCGCTTGTTCAGCACGTCGATCTTGCGGTCGGTGCGGCTCTGCAGGGCGTAGGCGAGGTCGCCGGCATAACCGTCGGCCTGCATCCCCGGCTTGCCGTCCGGGCCGGTCTTCAGCGGGTCGTAGACGCGCAGGCCGAGCGGCTCGTTGCGGAAGTTGACGGTGAAGATGCCGGGCGATTCGACATCGATGACCTGCGGGCATGGACGCTGCGGACAGCCGGGTTTCAGCCCGCCCTGCAGTTCCACCACGCCATCGATCAGGGTGCCCTGCTGGTCGCGCACCGGCGGGTTGAGGGCATAGCGGAAGGTCTCGCTGGTCGCCGGGAAGGCGTTGCGGTCGGGGATGCCGCCCGGCCCGGCGCCGACGTACACGCCGGCCTCGTAGGCGTGCTGGAAGTCGGTGAACTCCAGGAAGAACTCGCGGAAGCTGTCGTTCCTGCCGTCGCCGTCCAGGTCGCCAGCGGTGATGGTCGCCTGCCACGAGGTCGGCCCGCCGTCATGCCGGGTGTACAGCGGCTCGCCGGTTTCCGAGTGGGCCCAGGTCGAGCCGGCCGGTTCCGCCAGCACCGTGGCGTAGAGGCCGAGTTGCTGGTGGGTGGACGGGCCGAAGTGGTCGTGGGTGAAGATGTTGCCCAGGCCACGGTCGACGCCACGGGTGTTCACCACCGGGTCGGCGAACCAGCGCTGCATGGCGGTGCGCGCACCCAGCCAGTCGGCCCGGCCATAGTTGCCGAAGAACGGGTGTTCCCTGGCTTTCGGGCAGGTGGCGGACTCGACGCCATCCGCGCACTGGTTGAACTCGCGGATCGCATGGATGCGCTCGACCACGCTGGCCGGGGAAAGCACGCCGTCCTCGTAGTTCCAGCCGTTGGCCGAACCGTCGGCGGAGGTCAGGTCCCATTTCGGCAGGTGGATGTGCTGGCCGATCACGTCGGTCGGGGTGCGCACCTGGTAGTCGTCCATCTCGTAATAGGACGGGATCAGGTTGGTCTGCTGGAGCATCGCGCAGTCGAAGGTGTTCAGGCGCATGACCAGCGGCTCCGGCGCCTTCTGCTTGGTGATGGTCGGCCAGGCGTCTTCCCACAGGGCGATGGTGCGGGTCTGCGGATAGTGGTAGCCGACCTTGTTGAACACCGCGTCGAACTGGATGTTCGCCACCTTGTACACGCGCGGATTGTCGGCGGTGTACTGCGACGAACCGGCGAAGCTCACCGCGGCCAGGCCTTCGCCGCTGTGGAACAGGCCGGCGCCGGCGGCGCTGGTCAGGCGCTTCTGGCGGTCATCCATGCACGGCTCGTAGAACGGCGCGCCGGCCACCGGCGGAGCGCCGTTGGTGCGGAACGCCGCCGGCATGGGCGGCTGCCCCGGCAGCAGCTTGTAGCTGGGATGTTCCAGCTTGGCGTGGAAGGCCATGGCCGCCTGTTCGACATCGGTGCCCTCTTCCGGGAAGAACACCGCGCGGGCGCGCAGCAGCTCCTTGGAGAAGTCCAGCGGCGTGGTGGTGACTGCCGCCTCGCCGCCGGCGGCCACGCCATCCAGCGCATGCCGCGGCAGGCCGCCATCCCAGCCGGCCACCTGGTTCGGGTCGAGGTTGACCCACAGCGGGTTGCCGGAATCGCGCAACTGCTGGGCCTTCTGCGGGGTCAGCATGTCCAGCGGCGGGGTCGGCGCGCGCTGGCCGACGGTGGCTTCCATGCCGCCGATCCAGAACGGGTAGCCGGGGTTCTTCAGGCTGCCGTCGGCGTTGTAGTTCTCCGGGCTGCGGTCGACCTGGGCCAGCGAGCCGATGGCGCCCACTACCGTTTCGCCGTCGCCGCCGTCGTCGTCAGCCACCATGCGCTCGCCGAGCTTCGGCACCACGCTCACCTTGCCCGGCATCGGCGGCAGCGCCTTGCCCGGCAGCGGCACGATGGCCGGAATCGGCGTGCCGGCGATGATCTCGCCATCCGACAGCGCGCGGGCGCCCGGCGCCGGCAGGCCGCTGCGCAGGGCGAACGGGGTGTCGTGGAAGCCGTCCTCGCCCTCCTGGGAAACCGCCAGCCTGGTGCCTTCCTCGAACACGTCGTGCACCCGCCACATGGCCCACATGCCCTGGGCGAAGTGCGGATAGAAGTGGCAGTGGTAGATGGCATCGCCGGACACGCGGTTGCGGTTGCCGGAACCGCCGTTGGCGATCTCGTAGAGATAGGCGGCGCCCGGACCGATGGCCTGGGAGTCGATGTAGTCGGAGTTGTCGTCGTTGGGGTTGTACAGCCACTGGTGGCTGTGCAGGTGGAAGATGTGGTGCTCGTAGCCCTGGTGGGTGTTGTGGATCTTGACGAAATCGCCCAGGTAGCTGTGGTTCACGTTCGACGGCTCGGCCGGGTACAGCACCATGCTGGCCTTGACGCCGGTGGCTTCCGGCGGCGGCGTCTGGCCGGGGGTGAGGTTTTCCAGGCCAACGTTGGCCGGCACGTCCACCAGTTGGGCGATATCCCCCACCGTGTGCGCGCTGAGGAAGAATTCCTCGTAGGCGCAGGACAGGCAGTCGTGCATCGGCCCGACGCCCAGGCGGTTGGCGAGGATTTCCGCGCCGATGCCGCCGGCGCCGTAGTTGATCATGAAGGAGTCGCGGCCGGCCTCCAGCACGTGGCCGAACACCGGGTCGGCCCAGTAGCCGGGAAAGGCCTGGGTGACCGCGTTCTCGTCATGGAACATCACGGCGAAGTCGCGGAAGGGTTCCAGCCGGTTGGGCAGCGCCGGGTTGCGCTTGCCCTTGCTCTCCAGCGGGTAGGTGGACGACGGGAAGCTGCCGTCGGCTTCCGGGCCCATGACGATGGCATCGCTGTCGCTGGCGACGATTTCCGTGCCGTTGACCATGTTGATGATCGGCAGCCCGGCCTTGCCTTCGGCGATCCAAGGCTCGCGGTTCGGGTAGCGCGCCTCGTAGTCGATCACCGGCTGGCCGGCGGCCGTGCGGCCGGTGGTGGCCAGGCGCATTTCTTCCTCGGTGAGGGTGTTGCGGTAGGCGCGGCCCTTCTTCGGCATCACCACCACCTGAGCGAACAGGCCGTTGCCGACGTTGCCGGCGGTGCCCTCGCCGCCGAAGGTCGCTCCCTGGCTGCCGACGGCGAAGGCGCCTTCGCGCTCGGCGTAGAGGGTGTAGCTGCGGCTGTTGCCGGGCGCGACGAGGAAGTTGCCGTTGCGGCCGACGTTGGCGGAGATGTCCTCGATGGAGTTCACCGCCTGCATGCCGTTGGCCAGGAAGCCGACATGCCGGTCGGTGACCTGGTCATCCACCTTGAAGGAGTTCTCGCCCTGGTTTTCCTCCTCCAGCTCGCCTTCCTCTTCCTCGAACTCGTCGTGATCGCTGTTCGGGTTGGCCTGGAACGCCAGCAGGTTGTGCAGGTTCACCTGCAGGCACTCGCCGGCGGCGAGGCGCAGCACCAGCGGGCGCGGACGCTTGTCCGGGCGCAGGCTGACCTTGCCGGGAACCGCCGCGCCGCCGCGGCTGAGCGGCACGCCCTGGTCGTCCACCACGTCGCTGCGCAGGGCGAACATCATGCCGTTGGCGTTCTGCGCACCGAGGCGGTTGAACATCAGCGGCTGGTCGAGCGCGACCACGTTGGCGACCAGCGTGCGCTGGCAACTGGCCGCGGCGGCCTGCGCTTCTTCCGCCTCGCCGGCGGCGAACAGGCAGGCCAGGGCCATGAATCCGGTGCCGCTCCAGCGGGCAGCAGCCTGTCGGTGAATGTTGGTTTGTCGCATCGCATGGCGAATCCCTCCCCTCCCGAAGTAGCGGGATATCACCATGCAATCACCAAGCCATTAAATTGACGCGTTAAAATTCAAATACTTGTGAAATCCGCCATTGAAAAACTGGGGAATCGACGGGTTTATGTCCCCAATTCCGGTATGACACCCCTGTGACAGCCGGCAGCCGCCGCGACCCACGGCCCGGCGGTCTGCCGCACACTCCCCCCTGCCATTGGCCGAAGCTCCCACGAGGTCCCTCCCTGCCTCAATCGTTCCCACGCGGGAGCGTGGGAACCATGGGATTCCCCTGCCCTCACTGCCCCGCCTCATCCGTCACCCGCAATATCCCCCACAGTCCCGAGAGGTTGCCGAACCCCGCATAGTCGCGGAACAGGTAGTCCCCCTTCACCGCGTTGGCGCCCCCGGCGCTGGGGAACATGAAGCTGAAGTGCGCCGCCGGCAGGATGTTCTCCTGCGCGCCGATGTAGGCGGCCAGCGGATTCAGCCCGAAGCGCGTCGAGCCGACGCCGGACTGCGCCAGCGGGAATCCCTCGGCATCGGTCTTCTCCGCCAGGAACGGGCTGGACGACCAGACGTGCCCGGCCAGCTGGAAGGTGGTGCCGCGGCTGCCGCCGCCCGGCAGCAGCAGATGGGTGCGGAACGGCTGCCCCGGTTTCACCCGCAGCACCGGCGTCACCGGGTCGCCGCCCACCAGCGCGTTGCTGTAGGCCATGTAGGCGTTGGGCAGGTCCGCCAGCCCGGAGCCGCCGGCATGGCCGAAGGGCGTGTCCGGCGCCAGGCCGAAGCGGAACCACAGCGGCTCGCTGCGCGAATTGATCGCCATGGCGCCGCTGTCCTGGGTGTCGGCGGGAATGCCGGCGCCCTCGCCGCCGATGTTCTCCACCGGCGCGCCGTCGGCCCAGCGCAGGCCCAGGCTCTTCTGCAACACCAGGGCGAAGTCGCGATAGGCCGGCTCCGGGGCCGGCGGCTGCACCGTGGCGCTGGCCCGCGAGCTGGCGTCCTCGGTCCAGGTCGCGCCGGCCGGCAGCACCACCATCGCCCCGCCGAGGCCCTTCTGCGGCTGCTTGATGAGGTCCGCCGAGGTCAGGTTGAGGGCGCCGAACTCCACCGGGGTGGCGGTGATGTTGTCGACGTTGCGCCCGGCCTGGGCGACCGGCTTGCCTTCGCGCTCCAGGTGGCCGGCGTAGTACTGGTAGCTGCGGGTCGGATACGCGCCGCTGCTGCCGGCCCGCGGCGGCACGGTCTGCACGGCGTTCAGGCCGACGTTGAAGCCATCCGATTTCGTCATGTCGTAGGCCAGCAGCTGCGCGTGCATGCCGACATGGCTGGACGGGCGCATCAGGTTGTTGCCGAAGGTGGTGGAGCCGCGGGCGTCGTAGCGGTCGCGCTTGATCGCGTTCTGCGTCACCGCCATGGTCGCCAGGTCCGGCATGACTTCCGGCAGGCGGTTCTCCAGGGTGACGTTGACGCAGTCGCCGGCATTCACCCGCAGCACCAGCGGCTCGACCGGCACGCCGGGCTTGAGCCTGCCGCTGGCGGGATCGAGGTCGGCCTTGCGCACGTAGAGGATCGCGGTCGGATCGTGCAGCGGGCCGGCGTGACCGCCGATGGTCGATACCGTGCCTTCTTCCGGCTCCACCACAGTGACCTGCGGAATGCTCACCGCGCGCGGGTTGTACACCAGGGTGCCGCCGTCCGCCTTGAGCGGCCCGCCGACGTGCTGGCCGGCGTTCCGCGGATCGCCGATGGCCAGGTTCAGCGGGTTGGGCAGGATGTCGTTGGCCAGCGCCACCACCACCTCGAAGTTGCGCTGCGGCGTCGGCCGGCTGCCGATCCCCGTCGGATTCGGGGACAGCCGCGGGCAGATGCCGCTGAACGCGGTGGTGTTGCGCGCCGCCAGCGGTTTCGGATTGTTCGGCAGCGCCGCCAGGTCGGCGCGCGGGGCGGTGTAGTTGCGCATGATCCCCCAGATGCCGGACCAGTAGCCTTCCAGCGAGGCATCCATGGAGTACAGGTAGTCGGCGGTGTCGCCGGCCGCGCTGGAGAGCATGCTCACCGGCGTGTTGAAGCCCATCTGCTCGGAGATGCCGATCATCTGCGCCGAGCGCCAGCCGGAATTCGGGCTGCTGCCGAAGCCGCTGCCGGAATGCAGCCACTTCACGCCGTGCAGGGTGACGTTGTGGGTTTCCTCGTAGCCGCCGGCGTGCACGCGCAGGCGCACGTTGTCGCCGGTGTAGGTGCGCAGCATCGGCGTGAAGGGGTCGCCGGGCATGTCGCCCTGGTTGATGTGCGGCGGGAAGGTGGTGGTGCCGCCGGTGGGGCCGACCGCATGGGTGATCTCGCCGGGCCGCTTGTTCAGCGCGTCGATCCTGCGGTCGGTGCGGCTCTGCAGGGCGAACGCGAGGTCGCCGGCATAGCCATCGGCCTGCATGCCGGCCTTGCCGTCGGGCGCGGTCTTCAGCGGGTCGTAGATGCGCAGGCCGAGCGGCTCGTTGCGGTAGTTGACCGAGAACATGCCGGGGTCCTCGCCGTCGATGATCTGCGGGCACGGCCGGCTCGGGCAGCCCGGCATCAGGCCGCCGGCGAGGTCGGTGCCGCCGTCGATGAGGCTGCCGGAACCGCCGCGCATGGGCGGGTTGATCGCATAGCGGAAGCTGTCGCCGCCGGCCGGATAGGCCGCCGGGTCGGGCACCCCGTCCGGCCCGGCGCCGACGTACACGCCGGCCTCGTAGGCGTGCTGGAAGTCGGTGTATTCGAGGAAGAACTCGCGGTAGCTGTCGTTCCTGCCGTCGCCGTCGAGGTCGCCGGTGTTGATCAGCGCTTCCCAGGAGGTCGGCCCGCCGTCGTGCCGGGTGTACAGCGGCTCGCCGGTTTCCGCCTGGGCCCAGGTGGAGCCGGCCGGCTCGGCCAGCACGGTGCCGTAGAGGCCGATCTGCTGGTGGGTCGAGGGGCCGAAGTGGTCGTGGGTGAAGATGGTGCCGAGGCCGCGGTCGATGCCGCGGGTATTCACCACCGGGTCGGCGAACCAGCGCTGCATGGCGGTGCGCGCGCCCAGCCAGTCGGCGCGGCCGTAGTGGCTGAAGAACGGATGCGCCCTGGCCTGCGGGCAGTCCGCCGTGCCGTTGCGCGGGTCGTTCGGCTGGCAGGCGTCGTACGCGCGGATGGCGTTGATCCGCTCGACCACGGTGGCCGGGGAAAGCACGCCGTCCTCGTAGTTCCAGCCGTTGCCGGAGCCGTCGGCGGCGGTCAGGTCCCACTTCGGCAGGTGGATGTGCTGGCCGACCACGTCGGTGGGCGTGCGCACCTGGTAGTCGTCCATCTCGTAGTAGGCGGGGATCAGGTTGGTCTGCTGGTACATCACGCAGTCGAAGGTGTCGATGCGCATGACCATCGGCTCGGGCGCCTTCTGCTTGCTGATCACCGGCCAGACGTCCTCCCACAGGGCGATGGCGCGGGACTGCGGGAAGTGGTAGCCGACCTTGTTGAACACCGCGTCGAACTGGATGTCGGCGGCCTTGTACACGCGCGGGTGGTCGGCGGTGAACGGCGAGGCGCCGCTGAAGGTCATGGCGGCGAGGCTTTCGCCGCTGTTGAACAGCCCCGCGCCGGCACTGCTGGTCAGGCGTTTCTGGCGGTCGTCCATGCACGGTTCGTAGAAGGGCGCGCCGGCCACCGGCGGGGCGCCGTTGGTGCGGAACGCCGCCGGGCGGGTCTGGCGGCCGGGCAGGATGGCGTAGCTCGGGTGGTCGAGCCGGGCGTGGTAGGCCATGGCCGCCTGCTCGACGTCGGTGCCCTCCTCCGGCAGGTAGATGGGCCTGGCGCGGGTGATTTCCTTGGTGAAGTCCAGCGGCGAGGTGGTGACCAGCGCTTCGCCGCCGGCGGCGATGCCGTCCAGCGCATGCCGCGGCAGGCCGCCGTCCCAGCCGGCCACCTGGTTCGGGTCGAGGTTGGCCCACAGCGGGTTGCCGGAATCGTGCAGGGCGCGGGCCCTGTCCGGATCGAGCATGTCCAGCGGCGGGGTCGGCGGGCGCTGGCCGACGCTGCTCTCCATGCCGCCGACCCAGAACGGGAAGCCGGGATTCTTCAGGCTGCCGTCGGCGTTGTAGTTCTCCGGGCTGCGGTCGATCTTCGCCAGCGAACCGATGGCGCCCACCACGGTTTCGCTCTCATCGTCGCCAGCCACCAGGCGCTCGCCGAGCTTCGGCACCACCGTCACCTTGCCCGGCATCGGCGGCATGGCCTTGCCCGGCAGCGGGACGATGGCCGGGATCGGCGTGCCGGCGACGATTTCCCCGTCCGGCAACGCCCGCGCCCCCGGCGCCGGCAGGCCGCTGCGCAGGGCGAAGGGCACGCTGTGGAAGCCATCGGCGCCCTGGGCGGAAACCGCCAGCCTGGTGCCTTCCTCGAACACGTCGTGGACCCGCCACATGTTCCACATGCCCTGGGCGAAGTGCGGGTAGAAGTGGCAGTGGTAGATGGCGTCGCCGGCCACGCGGTTGCGGTTGCCCGAGCCGCCGTTGGCGATCTCGTAGGTATAGGAAGCGCCGGGGCCGATGCCCTGGGCGTCCATGTAGTCGGAGTTGTCGTCGTTGGGGTTGTACAGCCACTGGTGGGCGTGCAGGTGGAACACGTGCTGTTCCTTGCCCTGGTGGGTATTGCGGATCTTCACGAAGTCGCCGATGTAGCTGTGGTTGACGTTGGACGGCTCGGACGGGAACAGCGCCATGCTCGCCTTGACGCCAGTGGCTTGCGGCGGCGGCGTCTGCCCCGGCCCGACGTTTTCCAGGCCGACGTTGGCCGGCACGTCCACCTGCATGCCGACGTCGCCCACCGCGCTGGCGCTTAAGAAGAACTCCTCGAAGGCGCAGTCCAGGCAGTCGTGCATCGGCCCGACGCCGAGGCGGTTGGCGACGATCTCCGCGCCGATACCGCCGCTGCCGTAGTTGATCATGAAGCCGTCGCGGCCCGGCTGCAGCACGTGGCCGAACACCGGGTCGGCCCACCAGGCGGGGAACGCCTGGGTCACCACGCCCTCATCCTCGAACAGCGCGGAGAAATCGCGGAAGGCTTCCAGGCGGTTGGGCAGCGCCGGGTTGCGCTTGCCCCTGCTCTCCAGCGGATAGGTCGAGGGCGGGAAGCTGCCGTCGGGCTGCGGGCCCATGACGATGGCGTCGCTGCCGCTGTCGATGATCTCGTTGCCCTCGACCATGGCGAGGATCGGCATCCCGGCCCTGCCTTCGGTGATCCAGGGTTCGCGGTTCGGGTAGCGCGCCTCGTAGTCGATCACCGGCTGGCCGGCCGGCGTGCGGCCGGCGCTGGCCAGGCGCATCTCTTCCTCGGTGACGGCGTTGCGGTAGGTGCGGGCATTCCTCGGCTCGACCACCACCTGGCCGAACAGCCCGTTGCCGGCGTTGCCGGCGCTGCCCTCGCCGCCGAAGGTGGCGCCCTGGCTGCCGACGGCGAAGGCGCCTTCGCGCTCGGCGTAGAGCACGTAGCTGTGGCTGGCGCCGGGTTCGACCAGGTAGTTGCCGTTGCGCCCGACGTTGCTGGCGATGTCGGCGATGGAGCCCACCGCCTGCATGCCGTTGACGTGGAAGCCGACGTGGCGGTCACTGACCTGGTCGTCCTCCTCCACACCCGGCTCCGGCGCCTCGTCCTCTTCCTCCCCTATGCCGCCCTGCCCGTGGCTGCCGTGCGGGTTGGCCTGGTAGGCGAGCAGGTTCTGCAGGTTGACGGTCAGGCAGTCGCCGGCGGCGACGCGCAGCACCAGAGGGCGCGGGCGCTTGTCCGGGCGCAGCGCGACCCGGCCGGGAACCGCCGCGCCGCCGCGGCTCAGCAGCACGCCCTGGTCGTCCACCACGTCGCGGCGCAGGGCGTAGATCATGCCGTTGACGTTCTGCGCGCCGAGGCGGTTGAACATCAGCGGCTGGTCGATGGCGACCACATTGGCCACCAGGTTGCGCTGGCACTGCACCGCCGCCTGCGCCTGGCCGCCGCCCAGCAGCAGCGAGAGGACCGCCAGCCCGGTGCCGCTCCAACCGAAAATCCCCTGCTGCCGACCGCGTTCGCTCATGACGCTCTCCCCCAGGCCTCCAGGGCCGATATGAGCGCCACGTCAATTAGCGTGCCATCCATTCGGAATGGCGGAAGTCGCTGTATTTCAATTTGTTTCCAAACATGTGGAAACTTTCCACTGGGGCAAATCCCCCGATGCGGGGGGCAGCTTTCCCCAATCAGCGGGTCAGAGCGGAGCGTCCGGTTTCAATCCACGCAAGCGCCGATATTCGCCCAGCACGCTGGGCACGTAGCGCTGGGTTTCCGCATAGGGCGGGATCACCCGGCCGCTGCGGGCGACGGCGGTCGGTCCGGCGTTGTAGGCCGCCACCGCCAGGGGAATGTCGTTGTCGAACATCTGCAGCAGGCTCTTCAGGTAGCGCGCGCCGCCCTGGATGTTCGCCGCCGGGTCCCAGACGTCGGCCACGCCCATGTCCCGCGCGGTGTCCGGCATCAGCTGCATCAGCCCGGCGGCGCCCTTGGGCGACAGCGCCGAGGCGTTGTAACGCGATTCGGTACTGATCACGGCATGCAGCAGGGCCGGCGGCAGGTCATTGGCGTCGGCCGCGGCGCTGACGATTTCCGCGTAGGGCCGCTGCTCGGCGGGACGCTTGTCGACGGCGGCTTTCGCCGCCACGCGCACCGGCGGCGGCTCGCGCACCACCCTGATGTAGCTGCGCCCGGGACGCTTGATGTTCGACAGCGTGAGGCTGCCATCGGCGCCCTGCGACACGTAGATGTCCGCGGCGGCCTGGTTGCCGGCGACCAGGGCGAGCAGCAATGCGGCGATGAGTCCACGCATCCCCCGAACCTCCTGTGTTGCGCACTCCGGGGAAATTCCCCACTGCCGAAACACCGAGGCAAGGCCCGTGCCGCCCCTGTATCGCCGGCGTTACAAGCGCTCCACGGCATTTCGACGGGTTCGTGCATGGCTCTTGCAGGGACGGACTATGCTCGGTCATGCAGCATCAGAAAAAAACAGCATTGGAGGCGACCATGAATTACCGCGCACGGTTCGCGCATTCCCGCCAGCGTGCTTTCACCCTGCTTGAACTTCTCGTCGTGCTCGTGGTGCTCGGCCTGCTGGCCGGCATCGTCGCGCCCAAGTACTTCAGCCAACTGGGCCGCTCAGAAGTAAAGGTAGCCCGTGCGCAGGTGGAAAGCCTGGGCAAGGCGCTGGATCTCTACCGCCTCGAACTCGGCCACTACCCTTCCACCGAACAGGGTCTGCAGGCGCTGGTGGTGCGCCCCAATGACGAAGCGAAATGGCAGGGTCCGTACCTGCAGAAAAGCGTACCGAAGGACCCCTGGGGTCGCGACTACCTGTACAAGGCGCCGGGCGACAACGGCGACTACGACCTCAGCTCGCTGGGCAAGGACGGCCAGCCGGGCGGCGATGGCGAGAACGCGGACGTGAACAGCTGGCAGCAGTAGGCGGGGGCATCGGCATGCGCTTTCTCGTGAAGGGTGTCGGAAAGCAGTCCGGGGTGGTGTCGCTGGTGGTCGACGCCAACAGTGCGGCCGACGCCCGGCGCCAGGCCGAGGACCAGGGGGTGCGGGTCCTCGCGCTGCACAACGAACAGCGCTGGTCGCTGGCCAGCCTGCGCGGCAAGGAACAGTTCCCGCTGGTGCTGTTCAGCCAGGAACTGACCACCCTGCTGAACGCCGGCCTGCCGCTGATCGACGCGCTGGAAAGCCTGGCGGAAAAGGAATCCTCGCCAGGCGCGCGCAAGACCCTCGAAGAGCTGGTGCGCCTGCTCTACGAGGGCAAGTCGTTCTCCCAGGCGCTCACCCAGTTCCCGGCGATATTCCCGGCGCTGTACGTGGCGCTGGTGCAGTCCAGCGAGAAGACCGGCGCGGTGGGCGACGCGCTGGGCCGCTACGTGGCCTACCGCAACCGCATGGACGAGGTGCGGCAGAAGATCGTCAGCGCCTCGGTCTACCCGCTGCTGCTGCTGCTCGTCGGCGGCGGCGTGATGCTGTTCCTGATGGGTTACGTGGTGCCGCGCTTCAGCCTGGTATTCGAAGGGCTGGGCTCGAACCTGCCATGGCTGTCGCGGGTGCTGATGAATACCGGGCTGTTCCTCAACGCGCACCAGACCGAAGTGTTCGGCGGCGCCGCGCTGGCCCTGGCGGTGCTCGCCCTGCTCTGGCGCCAGCCACGCTTCCGCGCCCTGCTCGGCCGGCAACTGGAGAGGATCCCGGCGGTGCACCAGCGCCTGCTGATGTACGAACTGGCGCGCTTCTACCGCTCGCTGGGCATCCTGCTGCAGGGCGGCATCCCGATCGTCACCGCCATGGGCATGGTGCGCAATCTGCTGGGCGCAGCCTCCCGCAGCCGCCTCGACCACGCCGCCGCCCGCATCCGCGAGGGCTATGCGCTGTCGCGTGCGCTGGAGGAATACGGCCTGTCCACCCCGGTCTCGCTGCGCATGCTGCGGGCCGGCGAACAGTCGGGAAATCTCGGCAAGATGATGGAACGCACCGCCGACTTCTACGACGAGGAGATCAGCCGCTGGATCGAATGGTTCGTGCGCCTGTTCGAACCGCTGCTGATGGCCTTCATCGGCCTGATCATCGGCGTCATCGTCATCCTGATGTACATCCCGATCTTCGAACTGGCCGGGAGTATCCGCTGAGTACGACGGGACTCAGACGTCGCTGCACATCTCGGTCTGGCGCAGGTATTCGAGGACGTGCACCTGCCCTTTCGAGTCGACGTAGGTCATCTGCGCCGGGCTCACTTCGCAACGGTCGTTGGGCTGCTCGATGCTGATCACATGGTCGATGTCGAGCTGCATGCCGTACTGGTAGACGACTGGGGTTTCGGCAGCGCCGGCAGCCATCCCGTACAGCATCAGCGGCGCAGCCAGCAGGCAGAGTGAAGTGCGTTTCATGGTGGAACCTCCGGTGTTCGGGCCACGAGCGATGCGCCCCGGCCACACCTGCAATCTAGTGTAGGACGCGTCTGACACACAGAGGGGTTTTGGAAAGGGATTGGTGCGCAGGTTGCAATAATCGAGGGTTGCGTTCGGGGATGGCGTTGTATTGATACGTCCCGCAAAGGACGCAGGAGCGTCCGGGATGCATTCCCACGCGCGTGGGAACGATGAACGACGGTGGTGCCGGCTGGCGTAGGGTGGATGAGGCTTTTTTCATCCACCTCCTGCACGGCACGATGGCTCGATCGCTTCCAGCGACAGGCCGAGAAGATTTTCGAGAGTCATCCTTGTGCTCCGATCATGTGGAGTTCGTCCTCGCTACCCAATACGAACAGCCGGGACTTGCCGAGGACATCCCGAACGAACGCCCCCTGCTGAACGACCAGATTCTGCCATTCAGCCACGCTGTAGACCTTGGGGTTGATCTCACGACGCAACTGCGCCTGCAGCGGGTACAGCCGCTCGACCACATCCGCGAAGCCGCAATCGCCGATCAGCATCAGGTCGATATCGCTGCTGGCGGAAGCCTTGCCGCTGGCCATCGAGCCGAACACGAAAGCTGCCTCCACCTGTTCGGCGATCCCCAGCAGCGCTTCCCGCAGGACATCGGCGAGCCCGCTGGTCTTGCGGAGGATGCTCGCCAACTCCTCGAAGACCGGGCATTCCCGGTTCGCCGAATAGAGCAGTTGATTGCCCTGGCGCTCCTTCAGCAACACGCCGGCATCGGCCAGCTTGCCCAGTTCGCGCGTGAGCGTGCCCGGCTGGGTTCCGGTAAGGCGGGAAATCTCCCTCAGGTGATAACGCGCCTCGGGATGCAGCAACAGCAGCCCCAGCACCTTTCGCCGATAATCGCTGAACAACAAGGTCGCCAGAGACATGCCCACTCCAATTTCGTTGCCTTAACAGCAACATTTGTAGCCCAAAAGGCAACAGATGGGGAAGTGATCCATATTGGCGGCGCGATTCATCGGTTCGAACGCATGGGCGATGAACGACGGTGTTGCCGGCTGGCGCAGGGTGGATGAGGCTTTTTTCATCCACCTTCCGCACGGCACGATGCTCGATCGATGGAGCGCGATTCCTACCGAATCAAAGGCTCCGCTCCCGCCAGTGCTCCTTCAGGTATTCGATGAACACCTTCACCTTCCGCGTATTGCGCCGGTGGAACAGGTAGAGCATGTAGACCCACGGCCCGAAGTCGCTGGGTTCGCGCCAGTACTCCGGCATCACCTCCAGCAGTTCCCCGCGCGCCAGGTAGGGCGCGGCGCTCCATTGCGGGATGAACTGCAGCCCCTGGCCGTCCAGCAGGCAGGCAAGGAGGAAGTCGTAGTTGTCGCTGGCCAGGCGCGGGACCGGCTGGGTCAGGCGGATGCGCTGGTCGCCCTGGGTCACCCACCAGAAATGCCGGTTGAGCAGCGGGTGGCGGAAGATCAGCCAGTCGTGCTGCTGGTAGTTCTCCAGGGTCACGTCGCCACCCTTGCGCTGCAGGTAGGCCGGGCTCGCGCAGAGCAGGATGCGGTTCTCCACCAGCGGCTGGGCGATGACGCCGGGCAGGTCGGTGGGACCGTCGCGCAGGGCGAGATCGCAGCCGCCTTCCACCAGGTCGACATAGGTATCGCTCAATTCCACTTCCAGGTTCACCTGCGGATGGTCGCGCATGAAGCGGCAGCACACCCGGGTGAGGAAGGCCGGGCCGAACGACGGCGGCGCGGTGATGTGCAGGCTGCCGCGCAGTTCGTGCTGCAGCTGCTCGACGCCCTCGCTGGCCAGGCGCAGCTGCATCAGCGCCTGACGCGCGCCTTCCAGGTAGAGATGACCGGCTTCGGTCAGCGCCATCCGTCGGGTGGTGCGCTCGAACAGCCGCGCGCCCAGCTCGTCCTCCAGCTGCGCCACGGCCTTGGTCAGGGCGGAAGGCGTCCTCCCCAGTTGCTCGGCGGCGCGGCTGAAATTGCCGTACTCGGCGGTGGCGACGAACATGGTCAGGGCGCTCAGTTTGTCCATCGATCTATTCCTGACAGGCACAGAAGTTGTGCGGGAGATGGCATTCTTCAATCGCCACCGGTTGTTTAGCCTTCGCTACAGACTAACAAAAACCGAAGGCCAACCCGATGAAGCCGATCTTCCCCTTGCTGCTCACCAGCGCGCTCGCCTGTTCCCCGTTGGAAACTATGGCCGCTGTCGACCTGATCCTGCACAACGCCAGGGTCTACACCGCCGAACCGGGCCAGCCCCTGCAGCAGGCGGTGGCGGTGGAGGACGGCAAGCTGCTGGCGGTGGGTTCCGACGCCGAGGTGCTGCGCCTGAAACAGCCGTCGACCCGGGTCCTCGACCTCGACGGCAAGGTGCTGATGCCGGGCTTCATCGACTCCCACGCCCACGTCGCCAAGGGCGGGCTGCAGATGCACCAGGCCAATCTCGACGGCAAGCTGCTGCCTCTCGACGAACTGGAGCAGCGCCTGCGCCAGTGGCGCGACGACGGCAAGGCGCGTCGCGGGGAATTCCTCGTGGTGGGCGGCCTGCCGACCAGCTACTGGGACCGGCTCGACGAACTGGAACGGCGCTTCAACGCCGGCGAGTGGGCCGCCACGCCGATCCTCTTCGCCGGCTGGGACTTCCACACCGGCTGGGCCAACCAGGCCATGCTGAAGCGCGCCGGCATCGACGCCGCCAGGGTGAAGAGCCTGAAGGGCGAGGAACTCGCCACCATCGGTCATCACCCGGACGGCCGCCCCAACGGCTTCCTCGTCGACGCCGGCCTGTACGCCGCGCAGGAACTGCTGCCGCTGCCGAGCGACGAGGAACTGCTGACCGGCGCGCGGGATGCGCTGCGCTACTACAACAGCCTCGGCATCACCGCCTGGATGGACCCGCTGGCCAACGAAATCCCCGGCGGCCCGATCGGCAACAATTCCCTCGGCGTGCTGCCGACCTACCGCACGCTGGCGCAGAAGGGCGAACTCAGCGCCCACGTCGCCGCGCTGCTGATGGCCGACTCGAAAGCCAAACCGGCCGACCTCGACGAACTGGACAAGGTGCGCCAGCAGTTCCGGGGCGTGCCCAACCTGACCCTGCCCGGCATCAAGGTCTTCGCCGACGGCGTCGCCGAGCACCCGGCGCACAGCGCGGCCATGCTCGAACCCTACAGGGGCTCGGAGAAGAGCGGCGAGTTGCTGTTCGATCCCGAGGGCTTCGGCGCGCTGGTCGACGCCGCCGATGCCCGCGGCTGGCTGGTGCACGTGCACGCCATCGGCGACCGCGCGGTGCGCGAATCGCTGAACGCCATCGAGCACGCCCGCAAGGCGCGCAGCAGCGGCATTCCCCACTCCATCACCCACCTGCAGATGGTCAGTCCGCAGGACTTCGCGCGCTTCAGGCCGCTCGACGTGATCGCCTCGATGCAGCTGTTCTGGGCCAGCGCCGACGAGCTCAGCGTCGACCTGGTCAAGCCCTACGTCAGCGACACCGCCTTCCGCTACCAGTACCCGGCGCATTCGCTGCTGAAGAACGGCGCCACCATCGCCGGCGCCAGCGACTGGCCGATCACCACCCCCGATCCGTGGCCGGCCATCTACCAGGCGCTCAGCCGCAAGGGGCCGGAAGGCGTGCTGAACGCCGACGAGGCCATCGACCGCGAGACCATGTTCCAGGCCTACACCCTCAACGCCGCCCGCGCGATCCGCCTGGACGACAGCATCGGCTCGCTGAAGCCCGGCAAGCAGGCCGACATGATCCTGCTCGATCGCGACGTGTTCCAGGCCGAAGCGGAAGCCCTGCGCGACACCCGGGTACTGCGCACCTGGTTCGCCGGCCGCGAAGTCTTCGCCCGCAATCCCTGATCCCTCGCCTTGCCGCCGGGGCGCTCCGGCGGCGTTTTTTCGTCAATCCGAACAGGTACACCCGCAGTGAAAGTCCATACCTTCGTCACCGAAACCCGAGACCCGCAGGCCCGTGGGCGCCAGATCGGTGAGCAATGGGCGGAGCAGATCCGCCACACCACCTCGCTCTACCTCGACTTCTTCACCCAGGTCGGCGTGGAGCCGGAGCGCGTGCGCAGCCTCGGCGAAGCCAGCCTGGGCAGCCTGGAGGCATGGAGCCCGGCCCTGGCGCAGGAAGTGGCGGCGGTGGCCGACGCGGCGCAGTTGCCCCTCTGGCAACTGGCGAGCCTGAATGCGCGCACCGAGATCCTCGCGGTGATGCCGGCCTCGAAGGAAGGCGAATGCTCCACCGCCGTGTTCGCCCCGCGGGGCGCGCAGCTTCCGCGGACCATCCAGACCTGGGACTGGCACGATTCGCTGGTGCCCCACGGCCTCATGCTGCAGCTCGTTGGCAGCGCCGGCCACAGCGTCAAGCTGTTCACCGAATTCGGCATGCTCGGCAAGATCGGCGTGAACAGCGCCGGCCTCGGCCTGCACTTCAACATCCTGCACCACGCCAGCGACGACGGCAGCGCCGGGGTGCCGGTGCACGCCATCGCCCGGCGCATCCTCGAGGAGGCGACCAGCGTCGACGAAGCCATCGCCCTCGCCCGCTCCGCGCGGGTCAGCGCTTCCACCGTGCTGACGGTGTTCTCCCGCGAGGATGCGTCGCCGCGGGTGGCGAGCATCGAGATGTCGCCGCAGGCCATCGCCGCGGTGCCGCCGCGCGCGGATGGCTGGATCACCCACACCAACCACTTCCTCGATGCCGGCCTGACCCTCGGCGAGCGCACCGCCGACGTCTCCACCACCTACGCCCGTCTCGACCATGTGAACGCGCAGCTCGAACGGATGACCACCGCCGACCTGCGCGCCCGCGCCGACGCCATGTGCGGCGCCGCCGGCGAGAACGCGCCGATCTGCTTCACCCCGGACCCCGGCCTGCCGGCCACCGAGCGCTGGGAGACCCTGCTGACCATCGCCATCGATACCGGGAACTGCGCGCTGGAATACGCCGCCGGCAATCCGAAGTTCCTCGCCGCGAACGGCTACCAGCGCTTCTAGCGCCCAACTGCGAGCCGCCGGAAACGGCGGCTTCGCGCATGGCCCCGACAAGTACAAGAAAGGTAAGGCAAATGACCAACGACAATCAGGCGGCGCCCTCCGCGCTGCGGACGTTCTTCGTCTCCGGCATGGGCACGGCGCTGGAGTTCTACGATTTCGTGATCTACGGGACGGCGGCGGCGCTGGTCTTCCCGCAGGTGTTCTTCCCCGACATGGACCCGCTCACCGCCACCCTGGTGGCGTTCGGCGCCTTCGGTTCCGGCTTCTTCGCCCGCCCGCTGGGCGGCATGGTCTTCGGCCACTACGGCGACCGCATCGGCCGGCAGAAGGCGCTGGTCATCACCCTGCTGCTGATGGGCCTGAGCACCCTGCTGATCGGCTGCCTGCCCAGCTACTCCTCCATCGGCCTCGCCGCGCCGGCGCTGCTGGTGCTGCTGCGGCTGATCCAGGGCTTCGCCGCCGGCGGCGAATGGGGCGGCGCGGCGCTGTTCGGCATCGAGTCGGCGCCGCCCGGCAAGCGCGGCCTGTGGGGCAGCTTCACGAGCATGGGCATCGGCATCGGCGGCATCCTCGGCGCGGCGGTGTTCGCCATCGTCAGCACCGCCTTCGACGACGACCTGGCCAGCTTCGCCTGGCGCATCCCGTTCTGGCTCGGCGGCGTGCTGGTGCTGATCGGCCTCTACGCGCGCCTGCAGAACCCGGCGCAGAAGAAGGCCCTGGAGCACCGGGAGCCGGCGCACATCCCGCTGGTCGAGGCGTTGCGTTCGCGTCCGCGGGAGATGCTGCTGTGCACCGGCATCGCCTTCGGCTACGTGACCATCGCCTACATCGGCAGCACCTTCTTCCTCGCCTACGCCACCCAGGTCGGCTACGGCAGCACGGAGGCGCTGATGTTCGACCTGGCGCTGTCCGTCGCCATCGTCATCACCGCGCCGCTGTTCGCCCTCCTCTCCGACCGCCTCGGTCGGCGCAGGGTGATGATCCTCGGCTGCGTGATCATGGCGCTGGGGCTGTTCGCCTTCTTCCCGCTGGTAAACCAGCACAGCCTGCCGCTCTCCTGCGCGGCCTACATCGCGGTGGGCGCCTTCATGGGCGCGACCCAGGGCCCGATCCCGGCCTTCCTCGCCGAGCAGTTCCCGCAGTCGATGCGCTATTCGGGGATGTCCGCCTGCTACCAGATCGGCGCGGCGCTGGGCGGCGGCACCGCATCCAGCGCGGCCACGGCGATCCTCATCGCCACCGGCCACGACACCCTGGGCGTTTCGCTGTACGGCGCCTTCGCGCTGGGCATAGTCGCGCTGTGCTCCTTCCTGCTGCGGGAAACCGCCGCGCTGAGCATGGCGGAGATCGACGAAGAAGCGTGGACGCCCGCGCCCTGCCCCACCTCCTGATTCCCCTCCCGCAACTCCATCGCAGCACGGGTCCTCCTGCCGGGAGGGCTGCCCGGGGCCCGTGCGCATCCGCAGTCATCACAATAACAACGGAGACTTCCGATGAAACGCTGCATCCCCCTCGCACTCGCCGGCAGCCTGCTGGCGTCCTGGACGCCGGCCCAGGCCATCGAGCTCGACGACGACTTCAGCCTGGCGCTGGAAGCCGGCCTGTTCAGCGACTACCGCACCCGCGGCATCTCGCAGACGCAGAACGACCCGGCCATCCAGGGTTCGGCCACCCTGATGCATGCCAGCGGGCTGTACCTCGGGGTCTGGAGTTCCAACGTCGACTTCGGCTTCGGCAGCCGCACCCGCCAGGAACTGGACTACTACGCGGGCTACTACTGGCAGATCAGCGACGATATCGCGCTGGATGTGTCGTACATCGACTACGTCTATCCGCGCCTGAGCGACTTCAACTACAGCGAGTACCACGCGGACCTCAACGTCTACGGCGCGCGCGTGGGCGCCTACTACTCCGACGACCTCGCCGGCGACCAGAGCATGCTCTACAGCTACCTCGGCTACGGCACCACGCTGCCCTGGGACGTCGGGGCGGAAGTGCGCTACGGGGTGGTCGACTACAAGGACCCGCTGCTCGTCTCCCGTGGCGGCAGCGCGCGGGACAGCTATCACGAATGGGAAGCCAAGTTGAGTCGCACGCTGCTGGGGCTGGACTGGTCGTTGAGCTACATCGACACCGACCTGTCCGAGGCGGAGTGCGCCAGCTACATGGGCTTCGATGACGTCTGCTCGGCGACGGTGGTGGCGGGGGTCAGCAGGAGTTTCTGATATCCCGCAGGAACGGGCCATGCCGGCGCCGCCGATGTCGCGGGCATGGCCCGCTCCTACAGGACATTCGGCGTTGGGGATTCCCTCACCCCAGCCCTCTCCCAAGGGGAGAGGGGGCAGATTGGCGTCAGGATAAATGACGTGCCAACCGGCAACTCAGGACAGTCCCCTCTCCCTCCGGGAGAGGGTTAGGGTGAGGGGCTGCGCCGCGCAGATGTGAAGACAGTTGCTCCTACACGATTCCGCTGGAATGTCCGGGTAGGGTGCATAACGCGCCAGCGTTATCCGCCATCCCATCGGCGTGGCGTTATCGGCGAAGACCGTTGCTCCTGCAGGAACCAGGCGAATCCCCAGCATCGTTCCCCCGCGCCCGCTCCGGCCCCGCTAGATCGGCGGCGCCGACCTCAGCATCACCGACTTCAACGCGAACGCCGACTTGATCCCCGCCACCCCCGGAATCTGCGTCAGGGTATTGGTGAGAAACGCCTGGTAGGCCGCCAGGTCCTTGACCACCACGCGCAGCATGTAGTCGGCGTCGCCGGTCATCTGGAAGCAGCTCATCACCTGCGGCGCGTCGACGATGCGTTCCTCGAAGCGGGCGAGGTAGTCGCCAGTCTGCTTTTCTAAGGAGACGGAGACGAACACGCTCATCGCCCCGGACAGGCGCTCCTCGTCGAGGCTCGCGAAATAGCCCTGGATGTAGCGCTCCTCTTCCAGGCGGCGCACCCGGCGCAGGGTCGGGGTCAGCGACAGGCCCACCTTCTGCGCCAGATCGCGCCAGCTCAGGCGGCCGTCCTCGGCCAGGGCGCGGAGAATCTTCAAGTCGATGCGGTCGAGTTCGGCCATGGCTGCTCAGTTCTACCAATCAAGGATTTTATGGTTCAAAGATACTAATCAGACAGGTTCCACCTAGTCAATTTGGAGCAAAAAACTAGCAGCCGAAGCATATACTGAATTCACAAGAACAAACGACGAGGGCCTCACCATGAGTGATGTCACGCACCAACACCTCCCCCGCCGCACCCGCGCGCATCGTTTCTCCCCTCCCGCCCGGCCGGGCCCGCTGCATCCGCCCGCCACGCTCGTTCGTTCCTGATCCCATTCGATCAACCTTGAGCCATCGAGGCTGGAGGCAACCCATGAGTGACTACGCACCCTTGCGCCTGCACGTGCCGGAACCGACCGGACGACCGGGCTGCAAGACCGATTTCTCCTACCTGCATCTGTCCGACGCCGGCACCGTACGCAAGCCGGCCATCGACGTCGAGCCGGCGGCGACCAGCGACCTGGCCTACAGCCTGGTGCGCGTGCTGGACGACGAAGGCCGCGCCGTCGGCCCGTGGAACCCGCAGCTGGGCAGCGAGCAGCTGCTGCGCGGCATGCGCGCCATGCTCAAGACGCGCATCTTCGACGCGCGCATGACCACCGCGCAGCGGCAGAAGAAGATGTCCTTCTACATGCAGTGCCTGGGCGAGGAAGCCATCGCCACCGCGCACACCATGGCGCTGAAGGACGGCGACATGTGCTTCCCGACCTATCGCCAGCAGGGCATCCTGATCACCCGCGAGTACCCGCTGAAGGACATGATCTGCCAGCTGCTCTCCAACGAGGCCGACCCGCTCAAGGGCCGCCAGCTGCCGATCATGTATTCCAGCCGCGAATACGGTTTCTTCTCCATCTCCGGCAACCTCGCCACCCAGTTCATCCAGGCGGTGGGCTGGGGCATGGCCTCGGCGATCAAGGGCGACACGAAGATTTCCTCGGCCTGGATCGGCGACGGCGCCACCGCCGAAGCGGACTTCCACACCGCCCTCACCTTCGCCCACGTCTACCGCGCGCCGGTGATCCTCAACGTGGTCAACAACCAGTGGGCGATCTCCACCTTCCAGGCCATCGCCGGCGGTGAAGGCACCACCTTCGCCAACCGCGGCGTGGGCTGCGGCATCGCCTCGCTGCGGGTCGACGGCAACGACTTCCTCGCCGTCTTCGCCGCTTCGCAATGGGCCGCCGAACGCGCCCGGCGCAACCTCGGGCCTAGCCTGATCGAGTGGGTCACCTACCGCGCCGGCCCGCACTCGACCTCGGACGATCCGTCGAAATACCGCCCGGCGGACGACTGGACCAACTTCCCGCTGGGCGACCCGATCGCCCGCCTGAAGCAGCACATGATCGTCCTCGGCATCTGGTCCGAGGAGCAGCACGAAGCGCTGCAGAAGGAGCTGGAAGCCGAAGTGATCGCCGCGCAGAAGGAAGCGGAAAGCCACGGTTCGCTGGTCGACGGCCACGTCTTCAGCGCCGCCAGCATGTTCGACGACGTCTACAAGGACCTGCCGGAACACCTGCGCCGGCAGCGCCAGGAGCTCGGGGTATGAATGCCATGAACCCGCAAACGGAAAACGCCCAGGCAGTGACCAGCATGACCATGATCCAGGCGCTGCGCTCGGCGATGGATGTCATGCTCGAACGTGACGACAACGTCGTGGTGTTCGGCCAGGACGTGGGCTACTTCGGCGGCGTGTTCCGCTGCACCGAAGGCCTGCAGAAGAAGTACGGCACCTCGCGGGTGTTCGACGCGCCCATCTCCGAGAGCGGCATCATCGGCGCCGCCGTCGGCATGGGCGCCTACGGCCTGCGCCCGGTGGTGGAAATCCAGTTCGCCGACTACGTCTACCCGGCCACCGACCAGTTGGTGTCCGAGGCGGCGCGCATCCGCTACCGCTCGGTGAACGATTTCATCGTGCCGATGGTGGTGCGCATGCCCTGCGGCGGCGGCATCTACGGCGGCCAGACCCACAGCCAGAGTCCGGAGGCGATGTTCACCCAGGTCTGCGGCCTGCGCACGGTGATGCCGTCCAACCCCTACGACGCCAAGGGCCTCTTGATCGCCTGCATCGAGAACGACGACCCGGTGATCTTCCTCGAACCCAAGCGCCTGTATAACGGCCCGTTCGACGGCCACCACGACCGCCCGGTGACGCCCTGGTCCAAGCACCCGGCCAGCCAGGTGCCGGAGGGCTACTACAGCGTGCCGCTGGACAAGGCGGTGATCGCCCGCCCCGGCTCGGAGCTCACCGTGCTGACCTACGGCACCACCGTCTACGTGGCGCAGACCGCCGCCGAGGAGACCGGCATCGACGCCGAGATCATCGACCTGCGCAGCCTCTGGCCGCTGGACCTGGACACCATCGTCGAGTCGGTGAAGAAGACCGGCCGCTGCGTCATCGTCCACGAGGCCACCCGCACCTGCGGCTACGGCGCCGAGCTGATGTCGCTGGTCCAGGAAAACTGCTTCCACCACCTCGAAGCCCCCATCGCGCGCGTGACCGGCTGGGACACCCCCTACCCGCACGCCCAGGAATGGGACTACTTCCCCGGGCCGGCGCGGGTCGGCGCCGCCTTCAAACGTGCCATGGAGGTCTGAATGGGCATTCACGTCATCAAGATGCCGGACATCGGCGAAGGCATTGCCGAAGTGGAGCTGGTGGAGTGGCACGTACAGGTCGGCGACGAGGTCCATGAGGACCAGGTGCTGGCCGAAGTCATGACCGACAAGGCCACGGTGGAGATCCCCTCGCCGGTGGCCGGGAAGATCCTCGCCCTGGGCGGCCAGCCGGGCCAGGTGATGGCCGTGGGCGGCGAGCTGATCCGCCTGGAAGTGGAAGGCCAGGGCAACCTGAAGGAAGCCGCGCAGCCGAAGGCGCAGGAAGAAGCGCCGGCCAAGGCGGAAGCGGTTGCGCAGCCCGCACCTCAACCAGCCAGGGCTGAACCGCGCGTGGAGCACAAGCCGGTCGCCCCGGCAGTCCGCCCTGCTCCAACACCGGCTCCGCGCCGGGCGCCGGGCGAGAAGCCGCTGGCCTCCCCGGCCGTGCGCCAGCGCGCCCGCGACCTGGGCGTCGAGCTGCAGTTCGTACAGGGCAGCGGCCCGGCCGGACGCATCCTGCAGGACGACCTGGAGCATTACCTGACCCACGGCGGCGCCACCGTGGCCTCCGGCTACGCCGCGCGCCACGACGAGCAGAAGATCCCGGTAATCGGCCTGCGCCGGCAGATCGCCCGCAAGATGGCCGAGGCCAAGCGGCGCATTCCGCACTTCAGCTACGTCGAGGAAATCGACGTCACCGACCTGGAAGCCCTGCGCCAGCACCTCAACGGCAAATACGGCGCGGCGCGCGGCAAGCTGACCCTGCTGCCCTTCATCGCCCGCGCGATGGTGGTCGCCCTGCGCGAGTTCCCGCAGCTCAACGCCCGCTACGACGACGAGGCCGACGTGGTCACCCGTTACGGCGCGGTGCACCTGGGCGTCGCCACCCAGAGCGACAGCGGCCTGATGGTGCCGGTGCTGCGCAATGCCGAATCTCGCGACCTGTGGGGCAACTCCGCGGAAGTCGCGCGCCTGGCGGAAGCCGCGCGCCACGGCAAGGCCAGCCGCGAGGAACTGTCCGGCTCGACCATCACCCTGAGCAGCCTCGGCGCCCTCGGCGGGATCGTCAGCACGCCGGTGATCAACCATCCGGAAGTGGCCATAGTCGGGGTCAACCGCATGGTCGAGCGGCCGATGGTGGTCAACGGCCAGATCGTCGTGCGCAAGATGATGAACCTGTCCTCGTCCTTCGATCACCGGGTGGTCGACGGCATGGACGCGGCGGCCTTCATCCAGGCCGTGCGCGCCCTGCTCGAACACCCCGCCACCCTGTTCCTGGAGTAAGCGTCGATGGCTCAAGTAACTGAAACCACACTCCTGGTCATCGGCGGCGGCCCCGGCGGCTATGTCGCCGCCATCCGCGCCGGGCAGTTGGGCATCCGCACCGTGCTGGTGGAAGGCGCCGCCCTCGGCGGCACCTGCCTGAATATCGGCTGCATCCCGTCCAAGGCGCTGATCCACGCCGCCGAGGAATACCTCAAGGCCCGCGAGTTCGCCGGCAAGTCGGCGCTGGGCATCAGCGTGCAGGCGCCGGGCATCGATATCGCCCGCACCGTGGAATGGAAGGACGGCATCGTCGACCGCCTGACCACCGGCGTCGCCGCGCTGCTGAAGAAGCATGGCGTCAGCGTGGTGCATGGCTGGGCCAGGATCGTCGACGGCAAGACGGTGGAAGTCGATCTCGCCGATGGCGGCAGCCAGCAGATCCATTGCGAGCACATGCTGCTGGCGGCCGGCTCGAAGTCGGTGGAACTGCCCTTCCTGCCGCTGGGCGGCAACGTCATCTCCTCCACCGAGGCACTGGCGCCCAAGGCTCTGCCCGGGCGCCTGGCGGTGGTCGGCGGCGGATATATCGGCCTGGAGCTGGGCACTGCCTATCGCAAGCTGGGCGTCGAGGTGACGGTGGTGGAAGCGCAGCCGCGCATCCTGCCGACCTACGACGAGGAGCTGACCAAGCCTGTCGCCGCCGCGTTGCGCAAGCTGGGCGTCGAGCTCTACCTCGGCCACAGCGTGATGGGCCTGGAACCGGGCGGCCACGGCCTGCGCGTGCGCGATGTCCAGGGCGCACAGCGGGTGATCGAGACCGACCAGGTACTGGTCGCGGTCGGCCGCCACCCCAACACCGCCGGCTGGAACCTGGAAGCCCTGCACCTGGACATGAACGGCCGCGCCGTGAAGATCGACGAGCAGTGCCACACCTCGATGCGCAACGTCTGGGCCATCGGCGACATCGCCGGCGAACCCATGCTGGCGCACCGGGCGATGGCGCAGGGCGAGATGGTCGCGGAAATCATCGCCGGCAAGCGCCGCGCCTTCACCCCCACGGCGATCCCGGCGGTGTGCTTCACCGATCCGGAAGTGGTGGTGGTCGGCCTGTCGCCGGATCAGGCCAAGGCCGCCGGCCACGACGTGCTGACGGCGACCTTCCCCTTCGCCGCCAATGGCCGCGCCATGACCCTGGAATCCCACGACGGCTTCGTCCGCGTGGTGGCGCGCAAGGACAACCACCTGATCCTCGGCTGGCAGGCCGTGGGCAAGGCGGTGTCGGAGCTGTCCACGGCCTTCGCCCAGTCGCTGGAAATGTGCGCGTGCCTGGAAGACATCGCCGGCACCATCCACGCCCACCCGACGCTGGGCGAGGCGGTGCAGGAAGCGGCGCTGAAGGCACTGGGGCACGCCCTGCATATCTGAGTCGATACAAGGCGGGCCATCAACGGCCCGCCTTCGTATCAGAGCGGCGAAACGCCGCTGCTCCCTTCCCCGATACCGGCGCCTCCAGCCAACGTATGCAGCGTACCGAGCCGCACTACTACGTCGGCTCGCTGACCGCGCGCCGGACCGTTCGCCTCACAGGCCAAGCTGCTTGCCGATGATCTCGTTCATGATCTCCCGCGTGCCGCCGCCGATGGAGAGGATGCGATTGTCGCGGTACAGGCGCTCCACCAGGCTGCCGCGCATGTAGCCCATGCCGCCGAGCAGTTGCACGGCGTCGTGGACCACGCGGTCGGAGACGTCGGTGGCGAAGTTCTTGGCCATGGAAATTTCCCGGATCGCACTCTGCCCTGCCGCCATCCGCGCCGCCTGTCGATAGGTGAACTCGCGGGACACCTCGACCTGCGTGGCCATTTCCGCAAGGCGATGGCGCAGCACCTGGAAACCGGCCAGCGGCTTGCCGAAGGCTTCGCGCTCGCCGGCCCAGCGCAGCGATTCCTCCAACGCCAGTTGCGCGGTCATGTTGGCCATGATGGCCAGCGCCAAACGCTCGCTCTGGAAGTTCGCCATGATGCAGGCGAAGCCCATGTTTTCCATGCCGATCAGGTTTTCCGCCGGCACGCGGCAATCGTCGAAGAACAGTTCGGCGGTGTCCGAGGCCCACCAGCCCATCTTCTTCAGCTTGCGGCCGACGCCAAGGCCCGGTGTGCCCTTCTCCACCAGCAGCAGGCTGACGCCGCCGTATCCCTCGCTGCCGGTGCGCACCGCCACCGTGTAGTAGTCGGCACGAACGCCGCTGGTGATGAAGGTCTTGCTGCCGGTAACGCGGTAGCAGTCACCATCGCGAACTGCGCGAGTATTCAGGTTGGCGACGTCGGAGCCGCCGGACGGCTCGGTCACCGCCAGCGCCATGATCTTCTCACCGGCCAGCACCTGCGGAACCACTCGCTCACGCAGCTCCGGCCGTCCCCATTTGAGCAGCGGCGGCAGGCCGATATCCAGCGAACAGAGCCCCGCCACCAGACCGCCTGAACCCGAGCGCATCAGCTCCTCGCTCGCCGCCACCTTGGCGAACAGGTCGAGCTCATGACTGCCGCCGAACGCTTCCGGATAACCGATGCCGAGAATGCCGGCAGCGCCCGCCTTGCGGTACAGCTCGCGGGGGAATTCCTCGGCCTCTTCCCAGTCGTCGATGTACGGCAGGATTTCCCGCTCGACGAAACGGCGAACGGAATCCCGCACCAGTTGATGCGACTCGTCGAAGTATTTCTGGAATACGGGCATGGCGAGGTTCCTGGATGAGATCCAGGAAACTTACCTAGCGCTTGCTTGGTTTACAAGATCAGCGGGATTTCACGACCCGATCGGGCGCCGTCCCGCGAGGGCATGGGCAAGCGTGCCGCCGTCCACCAACTCCAGCTCGCCACCCAGCGGTACGCCATGGGCGATGCGCGACAACACCAGTCCCTTGCCGGACAGCAGCTGGGCGATGTAGTGGGCGGTGGCCTCGCCTTCCACGGTGGGGTTGGTGGCGAGGATGACCTCGCTGAACTGGCTGGCATCGACGCGCGCTTCCAGTTCGGGAATGCCGATGGCTTCCGGACCGAGGCCATCCAGCGGCGACAGGTGCCCCTTGAGCACGAAGTAGCGGCCGCGATAGCCGGTCTGCTCCACGGCGAACACGTCCAGCGGGCCTTCCACCACGCAGAGCAGCGAGTCGTCCCGGCGCGGGTCGGCGCACTGCGGGCAGAGATCCTCTTCGCTCAGGGTGCGGCACTGCTTGCAATGTCCGACCCCTTCCATCGCCCGGGTCAGCGCCTGCGCCAGCCGCAACCCGCCGCTGCGATCACGCTCCAGCAGTTGCAGCGCCATGCGCTGGGCGCTCTTCTGCCCGACTCCGGGAAGAATGCGCAGGGCGTCGATCAGTTGGCGGATCAGGGGGCTGAAGCTCATGGAAGGAACCGGGAAGAATGGGTGGGCTGGATAGACGCAGGAGCGAGCTTGCTCGCGAACGCTCTGCAAGGAAGCCATTCGCGAGCAAGCTCGCTCCTACAGGATGACGATTCTGCGCGGGACGGGCTCAGAACGGCATCTTGAAGCCGGGCGGCAACTGCATGCCGGCGGTCATGCCGGACATTTTCTCCTGGTTGTTCTGCTCGATCTTGCGCACGGCGTCGTTCACCGCGGCGGCGATCAGGTCCTCGAGGATTTCCTTGTCTTCCTGCATCAGGCTGTCGTCCAGGCTGACGCGCTTGACGTCGTGGCGACCGGTCATCACCACGCTCACCAGGCCGGCGCCGGACTGGCCGGTGACTTCGGCGTTGGCCAGCTCTTCCTGCATCTTCTGCATCTTTTCCTGCATCTGCTGGGCCTGCTTCATCAGACCGGCCATGCCACCTTTCATCATTTCGATCACCTCGATTATCTATGTCAGGAAGGCCGGGTCAGGCCTTCGCTTCCAGGGGTTCGATGGTACCTGTGCGGACCACCGCGGCGAATTGTTGCTTCATCTGCTGGATGTACGGATCGGCCTCGATCGACGCCTCGGCCTCGCGCTGGCGCTCGGCACGCTTGCGCGCCGCGGCCTGGGCCGGGGTTTCCTGCTCGGGCTTGTGCAGGGTCACTTCGAGTTTCAGCGTACGCCCATGGTACTGGTTCAGCGCATCGTTCAGGCGGCGCTGCTGGTTGGCGTTGAACAGCGCGCTCTGCCCCGGGTCCAGGTGCAGGTGCCAGACGTCGTCCTGCACCGAAACCAGGCTGCAGTTGGCGGCGATGCTCGCGGTCATGCCGGCCAGGCCGAGGCGCGGGAACAGGTCCAGCCATTCGGCGGCGAGACCGGTCGCCGGCATAGCGGCGGGTTCCGGTTCGGGCTCGGCCTGCGCCTGGGCATCCTCGCCGTCCAGGTAGGACAGCGAGTCCATGTCGACTTCGTAGTAGTCCTCGGCCGGCGGCGGCTCCTCGTCGCGCTCGTCGTCATCGGCCTCGGACTGCTCGACGGCGACGGCGGCCGGCTCGACGGCAGGAGCCGGCGGTTCCGGCGCGGGAGCTGCGCTGGCCACGGGTTGCGGCGCGGCGGGCTCTTCCCAGGGCAGGTCGACGACTTCGGCGGCCGGCGTTTCGATGGCTTCTGCCGCTACGGCAGGCGCCGGCGTTTCCGCCATGGGCACAGGTTCGGGTTCGGGTTCGGGTTCCGCGGGCGCAACGGGCTGCGGCTGGGCGACCGGCTGCGCCGGAGCGGCGGCCGGCACGGTGCTGACCACCGGAATGCTCGCCGTGGACGGCGCAATGACCGGCGCCGCCACGCTGGCGCCGGCCACTGGTTTGTTGTCGGGATCAGCCGTGGCCGTGCTGATCCCCAGGTCCTTTAGTGGCGATCCCGGCGCGCCGTCGGCATCGGCCGGACGGAACGCCAGCATGCGCAGCAGGACCATCTCGAAGCCGCTGCGCGGGTCCGGCGCCAGCGGCAGGTCGCGGCGGCCGATCAGGCCCATCTGGTAGTAGAACTGCACGTCCTCGGCGGGCAGCGCGCGGGCCAGCGCGAGCACCTTTTCGCGGTCGCCCTGGCCGTTGTCCACCGCCTCCGGCAACGCCTGGGCGATGGCCACGCGGTGCAGCACGTTGAGCAGCTCGGCGAGCACGCCGCTCCAGTCGGGGCCCTGCTCGGCAAGATGACGCACCGCTTCCAGCAGCGCGCGGGCATCGCCTTCCAGCAGGGCATGCAGCACGCCATAGACCTGGCCGTGGTCGAGGGTGCCGAGCATGGCGCGCACGTCGGCGGCCAGCACCTTGCCTTCGCCGAAGGCGATGGCCTGGTCGGTGAGGCTCATGGCGTCGCGCATCGAGCCGTCGGCGGCGCGGCCGAGCAGCCACAGGGCGTCTTCCTCGAAGGGCACGTTCTCGGCGTTCAGCACGTGGCTGAGGTGCTCGACCACCCGCTCCGGCGGCATGTTCTTCAGCGAGAACTGCAGGCAGCGGGACAGAATGGTCACCGGCAGCTTCTGCGGATCGGTGGTGGCGAGCAGGAACTTCACGTGCGGCGGCGGCTCCTCCAGCGTCTTCAACAGGGCGTTGAAGCTGTGGGTGGAGAGCATGTGCACTTCGTCGATCAGGTAGACCTTGTAGCGGCCGCGGGTCGGCGAGTACTGCACGTTGTCCAGCAATTCGCGGGTGTCCTCGACCTTGGTGCGGCTGGCGGCGTCGACTTCGATCAGGTCGACGAAGCGGCCCTCATCGATCTCGCGGCAGACCGAGCACTGCCCGCAGGGCGTGGAGCTGACGCCGGTCTCGCAGTTCAGGCACTTGGCGAGGATGCGCGCGATGGTGGTCTTGCCGACCCCGCGGGTGCCGGTGAACAGGTAGGCGTGGTGCAGGCGCTGGTTGTCCAGAGCGTTGATCAGGGCCCTGAGCACATGGGTCTGGCCGACCATTTCGCGGAATGTGCGCGGACGCCATTTGCGCGCGAGAACCTGATAACTCATTGAATTTCCATTGCATCGGGGGAATCGGCTAATCGTAGCGAAGAGGGGCATAAATTGCACCCGATGCTACACCGTACGCATTTTGCAACTTGGCAGCCCGACGACCGACAGGCATTGTGTCCGGACCCTGCCGTTCACGGTGCCTCGATGCGTGTCCTGACCCTCGCCCTGCTGCTGCTCGCCACCCTGGCCCAGGCCGAACCCCGGGTCCTGCGCTTTTCCGTGGTGGACAGCTGGGCGATGCCGCTGGCGCGCATCGAGGAAGGCCGGCTGACCGGCGGCATCCTTTTCGACTTCTTCACCGGCACGGCGCAGCGGGTCGGGCTGAAGCCGGACTTCCGCATCCTGCCGCGCGCCCGGGTCGAGCAGGCGCTGCTCAGGCACGACATCGACGTGCGCTGCTACGTGGCGCCGGAATGGGTCGAACACCAGTTCCAGGACTACCGCTGGAGCGCCCCGCTGATGGTACAGCGCGACCTGCTGGTCGGCCGCGGCCTGATGCCGGCCCGCATCGACCAGCTGACCGGCGAGCCCGTCGGCACCGTCCTCGGCTATCGCTACCCGCGCCTGCGGCCGCTGCTGCAAAGCGGCCGGCTGGTCCGCGACGAGGCGCGCAACCAGGAACTGGTACTGAAAAAGCTGCTGGCCGGCCGCTATCGCTACGCGATCAGCAGCGAAATCGCGCTGGACTGGTTCAATCGCGAACTGCCGGAAGCCCGCCGCCTGCAGCCGGTGGACGTGATCGAGGAAACCGCGCTGGGCTGCCTGGTGCTCGACTCGCCGGAACTGCCCACCCAGTCCATCCTCGACGCTCTCGCCGCGATGAAGGATTCCGGCGAGATCGAGCGCATTCTCCAGCATTACCGCTGACGCAGCGGCTATCCGCCAGGCGGCGCTGCGCCGCGCCAGCCCTCGGCTATACCTGTGGCTTGCAGATGTTTCCTACATCGATCCCATGGGTGCCATCAAATGAACAAGATCGCCCGCAAGTTGCGTAGAACGTCCGCTTTCCGCCTCGCTTCCATGGCCCTGGCCATTCTGCTCGGCGCCGCAGTTCCCCTGGCCGCACTGGCCGACGAGGCCGACGCCAGGAACCTGCTGAAAAAGATGTCCGACTTCCTGGCTGCGCAGAAGGCGCTGTCGTTCAGCTACGACGCCGATCTCGAAGTCGTCACCAAGGATGACCAGAAACTCGCCCTGGCCAACTCCGGCGACGTCACCCTCACCCGCCCGGACAAGCTCCACGCCACGCGCCATGGCGGCTTCGCCAACATGGAAATGTTCTTCGACGGCAAGACCACGACCCTGCTCGGCAAGAACGCCAACGCCTACGTGCAGGTCGAGATACCAGGCGACATCGACCATCTGGTCGACGAACTGCGCGACAAGTACAACCGCCCCCTGCCCGCTGCCGACCTGCTGCTGTCGGATGTCTACGGCGAGCTGATGGCCGACGTCACCGACGTCAAGGACCTGGGCAGCGGCGTGATCGGCGGCACCGAATGCGATTACCTGGCCTTCCGCACCAAGGAAGTCGACTGGCAGATCTGGATCGCCCAGGGCGACAAGCCCTACCCCTGCCGCTACGTCATCACCTCCAAGCACGTCGCCCACAGCCCGCAATACAGCATCAGCTTCCGCGACTGGAAAGGCGGGGATGAAGTGGCCGCGCAGGACTACAGCTTCAGCGCGCCGGCGAACGCCAGGAAAGTCGACCTGAAAGAGCTCGCCGAATCCGACGAGTTGCCGAAGAACTTCGTGATGGGAGGCAAGAAATGAGCATCTTCCGGTATTTTGGCGGCTTCCTGCTCGTCACGGCCATCGGCTACGGCGCCCAGCAACTGGGCGAAACGCTCTCGGTTCCCGGACTGGTCGGCTTCCACCTGATCCCACCCGCCGAAGCGGTGATCGGCCGTCCGCTGACGCCAGTGAGCGTGGCCGGCGTGGCACGACGCACGGC
Source organism: Pseudomonas jinjuensis (assembly GCF_900103845.1). GTDB lineage: Bacteria > Pseudomonadota > Gammaproteobacteria > Pseudomonadales > Pseudomonadaceae > Pseudomonas > Pseudomonas jinjuensis. Next base: position 354,206 of record NZ_FNIJ01000001.1, on the reverse strand, counting down.
ACGGCGTTGCGCGGTGGGCGTCTACAACTGCTAGGGATTTGCTGCGGCTGGCGCAGGAGGCCGCAGAGATTTCGGCAGCCCGAAATGGAGGCGGCCCCGCCAGCCACACCCCGGCACACGATGTTCCCGCTATGGCTGCTTCCTTCCGGACCTGACCAGGTTAACGGGTAATCGTTGCGGGGGGACCGACGGGGCCACCATAACGACGCCCGCCAGTCGGCGGGCCGCGCCATTGTACCGGCTTGCGCACAAGTTACAACTACTTCAAGCACTTACGGCGCCATGAAGTATTCGCAGACATACTTGGATGCAGCTTTCCTACAAAAATTAGCCAGTGCCCTACATGGACCTCTGAGGATGCTGCCTACGCTGAATACGGGATTTTCCCCAATAGCGTGCGGAGAAATCAGAATGTCGCAGATAAAAATCATCGGCGCGCTGCTTCTGGGCTGCAGCGCAAACGCCCTCGCCGAGAACGGGATCATAAGGTTCCACGGGGCGGTGGTAGAGCCCTCCTGCATCATGCAAGCCGGCCCTGCGCGGAATGTCAGCTTCCAGCTCGGCGGATGCAGCGTCGTGCCACAGGTGAGCGCCGTCGACCCGGGCACCCCGCATCGACCGGTACGGATCACGGTCACCGAGCTGGGCGGCCAGCCTTCGGAGGCAATGGACGATGGCCTGGCATTCCGCATCCACGGGCAGTCACCGAAGAATCTGCTGGTGAGGCTGGACTACCTGTGAAGCGGCAGGCGGCGGCCGCCCGCAAGGACGGCCGCCGCCAGGGTCATTGCGCGGGGATCAGCCCCTCGGGCAGCGGCTGGGTGGAGACTTCCAGATCCGGCCCGAGGTACAGGTCGAGCTTGCCGTAGCCGGGACGGCTGCTGAAGCTGGCGTACTTCTCGGCGCCGCGATGGAAGCTGAAGGCGATCCGGTATTCGCCGCTGCGCCACAGCCGCAGCGGGAACTGGCGGGTTTCGCCGGGGCGGATTTCGCCAGCCAGGCGTTCCTCGCCATTCTCCTTGAAGCTGTAGCTCACCGCCGAACCGCCCTGCGGGTAATGCAGGAGAACCTGCGGGCGCTCGCTCCAGGCCAGATACAGCCCGAACAGCAGAACCAGGGCGAGGACGCCCAGCAGCCGCTGTCTTCTTGCCTTGTCCATGTCGTCCTCTTGCGCAATGCGCCCGCCGCACCGGCGACGGGCAGGAAGATCAGTTCAGCGAGTCGGCCAGCGCCTTGGCGGGCACGAAGCGCACCACCTTCTTCGCGGCGATCTCGATGGTCTTGCCGGTCTGCGGATTGCGCCCCTGGCGCGCCGCGCGCTCGCTGACCTTGAGCTTGCCGATGCCTGGCAGGGTCAGTTCGCCGTCGTTCTCCAGGCTGTCCTGGGCGATCTGCGCCAACTGCTCGAACACGCCGCGCACGGATGCCTGGGTGAGGTCGAGGGATTCGGCGATATCGCGAACCAGTTGGTCCTTGGTCAAAGCCATGTCGTTACTCCGTCATTGATAGATTTCAGATTGGCTGGATGCTCAGGCATCCAGCCCATGTTCGGCGAGCAGCTTCAGCAGCCCGTCTTCGTCCATTACCCGCACATTCAGCTCCTGCGCCTTGGCCAGCTTCGAACCCGCGCCGGGGCCGGCGACCACGCAATGGGTCTTCGCCGAAACCGAGCCGGCCACCTTGGCGCCCAGGCTCTCCAGCTTCTCCTTGGCCACGTCGCGGCTCATGGCCTCCAGGGTGCCGGTCAGCACCCAGGTCTGGCCGGCCAGCGGCAGGCCTTCGACCGTCTTGCGCTCGCTCTTCCAGTGCATGCCGAACTCGCGCAACTGGGCTTCCACCTCGCGGGCGCGGCTGACTTTTTCAGCGTCGGCAAAGTATTCGCGCAGCGACTGCTTGGCCCTTTCGTTCAGTCCCTTGAGCACGCTGAGGGTCAGCCAGTCCTGGCTGAGGGCGATGATGCCGTCCAGATCGCCGGCATTCTCCGCCAGTTTCTTCGCGCCGGTGGCGGCGATACCGGAAACGTTCAGCTTGTCGATGAAGTCCGGCAGGGTCGCGCAGGCGGCGAATTCCGCAGCCACCTCGCCTTCGTCCTGCAGTTCGATGCCGCGCTCGAGCAGTTCGGCGATGACCTTGCGGTTGTGTTCGTCGTCGAAGAAGTTGCGGATCTCGTAGGCCACTTCCTGCCCCACGTCCGGCAGGTAGGTCAGCACTTCCGGCAGCGCCTTCTGGATGCGCGCCAGCGAACCCAGGGCACGGGCCAGCAGCTTGGCGGTCTCCTCGCCGACGTCGGGGATGCCTAGTGCGTAGATGAAGCGCGCCAGGGCCGGGCGCCTGCTGCCGGCGATCGAAGCCAGCAGGTTGCGCGTGGAGAGATCGGCGAAGCCTTCCAGCTCGACCACCTGCTCGTAGGTCAGCAGGTAGAGGTCGGCCGGCGACTTCACCAGGCCCTTGTCCACCAGTTGCTCGACGATCTTGTCGCCAAGGCCGTCGATGTCCATGGCGCGGCGCGAGACGAAATGGATGATCGACTGCTTGAGCTGGGCCTGGCAGAACAGCCGGCCGACGCAGCGGTAGATCGCCCCCTCGCTCACCGACTCCTTGCCCTTGCTGCGCTTGACCAGTTGCGTGCGTTCGACGTGCGAGCCGCACACCGGGCACACGCTGGGCACAGGAACCGGACGGGCGTCCGCCGGGCGGCGCTCGGTCACCACCTGCATCACCTGCGGGATCACGTCGCCGGCGCGACGGATGATCACCGTGTCGCCGATCATCAGGCCCAGGCGCGCCACTTCATCCATGTTGTGCAGGGTGGCGTTGGAGACCGTCACGCCAGCCACCTGCACCGGCTTCAGGCGTGCCACCGGGGTCACCGCGCCGGTGCGGCCGACCTGGAATTCCACGTCGAGCAGCTCGGTGAGCTCTTCCTGCGCCGGGAACTTGTAGGCAACGGCCCAATGCGGGGTGCGCGCCCGGAAGCCCAGTTGCTGCTGGTCCTCGATATTGTTGACCTTGAACACCACGCCATCGATATCGTAGGCCAGGCTCGCACGGCGCTCGCCGATGTCGCGGTAGTAGTCCAGGCAGGCCTTCACACCCCTGGCCAGCTTCAATTCGCGGCTGATGGGCACGCCCCAGGCCTTGAGCCGCTCCAGCATGCCCACCTGGGTGCCCGGCAGTTCGCCCTCCACCCGGCCGACGCCATAGGCGCAGAACTCCAGCGGCCGGCTGGCGGTGATCTTCGCGTCGAGCTGGCGCAGGCTGCCGGCAGCGGCGTTGCGCGGGTTGGCGAAGGTCTTGCCGCCGGTTTCCATGGCGCGGGCGTTGAGCGCCTCGAAGCCGGCCCTGGACATGTATACCTCGCCGCGCACTTCCAGCACCGCCGGCCAACCCTCGCCCTGCAGGCGCAGCGGGATGTTGCGCACGGTGCGCACGTTGGCGCTGATGTCCTCGCCGGTGCTGCCGTCGCCGCGGGTGGCGCCGCGCACCAGACGGCCGTTCTCGTAGAGCAGGCTGACCGCCAGGCCGTCGAGCTTGGGCTCGCAGCTGTATTCCACTTCCGCCCCGCCGCCGAACAGGTCGCCGGCCGGCAGCAGCTCACCCAGGCCCTCGCGCACGCGGCGGTCGAAGTCCAGCAGGTCCTGTTCCTCGAAGGCGTTGCCCAGGCTGAGCATCGGCACTTCGTGGCGAACCTCGCCGAAGGCCGAGGCAGCGGCGCCGCCCACGCGCTGGGTCGGCGACTCCGGGGTCACCAGTTCGGGATGCGCCTCTTCCAGGCCCTGGAGTTCGCGGAACAGGCGGTCGTATTCGGCGTCTGGAACGCTCGGCTCGTCGAGCACGTAGTAGCGGTAGTTGTGCGCGTCGAGCTCGCTGCGCAACTGCGCGATTCGCTCGGCGGCGGTCTGGGAATCGGTCATCGGAAAGCCTCGGGCGGCAATTGGCGAGCGGCCGGAAAAGCAAAGCCCCAAGTTTGGCTTGGGGCTTCAGGCTTGCCGCTCGCAGCTGGATTCTAGCGTTTCTGCGTCAGGGCGCGGCGTTCGAACTCGATGATGCGCTGACGGTAGTGCTCGATGGTCTGGGCGGTCAGCACGCTGCGCTGTTCGTCCTTCAGTTCGCCGTTCAGCTCGTGGGCGAGCTTGCGCGCCGCCGCCACCATCACGTCGAACGCCTGTTTCGGATGGCGCGGGCCGGGCAGGCCGAGGAAGAAGCTCACCGCGCGGGTGCTGAAGTTGTCGATGTCGTCCAGGTCGAAGGTGCCCGGCTTGACCGCGTTGGCCATGGAGAACAGCACTTCGCCGTTGCCGGTCATGCTCTCGTGGCGATGGAAGATGTCCATCTCGCCGAAACGCAGGCCGCTTTCCAGGATGTTCTGCAGCAGCGCCGGCCCCTTGAAACCGCCCTCTTCGCGGGAGATCACGTTGATGATCAGCACTTCCTCGACCGGAGCGGCAGGCGCCGACGAAGCGGCAGCGGCCTGGCGATCCTTCTTGCGCTCCTTGCCCCGGGGCTTCTCCTTCGGCGTTTCCTCCAGCGGATCGGGGAAGTCCTCTTCATCCAGCGGTCCGAGCAGGTTCGGTGCCGGATCGCCGAGGTTCAGGTCGCCCTGGCGCGGTTCGCCGCGGCCCTTGCCGCGCGCGTCCCTGGCGCCGACCTTGGGCAGCTCGTGCTCGTCCAGCGAGGGTTCGCGATGTTCCACCACTCGCGAAGGACCGAGCAGTTCCGGATTGTCGTCGCCGTCATCCGGCTGGTTGGCGAAATGCCGGTCCAGCTTGAAGCGCAGCTTGCCCTTCCCGCCCCGCATGCGTCGCCAACCGTCGAACAGAATGCCGGCGATCACGATAAGCCCAATGACGATCAGCCATTCGCGTAGACCGATATCCATGTAATCCCATTGCCCCTGATGAAAATGATGATGAAAAAAAACGGGAGTTCCTATCCCTTGAACCGTGGCCTGAACTTCAAGTAAAGCATGAGGTTTGCCACGCAATACAAAGTGGGCATTAAGCTAGCATGCCAAGGTATAACTTTACACTCACCCCGGCGAGTGCTGTAGGGGTCTTTGCAACTTTCTGCGAACAGCTTCGGTACACGCTACAACTCCCATTGAATCAACAGGTTATGTAATTGCTCGGAAAACTCCGAGTCAGGCTTCCGCCAGTGCCACGGCCTCTTCCACGTCAACCGCCACCAGGCGCGAACATCCCGGCTCGTGCATCGTCACCCCCATCAGTTGATCGGCCATTTCCATGGCGATCTTGTTGTGGGTGATATAGATGAACTGCACTTTCTCCGACATTTCCTTTACCAGGCGGGCATAACGCCCGACGTTGGCGTCGTCCAGCGGCGCATCGACTTCGTCGAGCATGCAGAACGGCGCCGGATTGAGCTGGAAGATGGCGAACACCAGCGCCAATGCGGTCAGCGCCTTCTCCCCGCCGGACAGCAGATGGATGGTGCTGTTCTTCTTGCCCGGCGGGCGCGCCATGATCGCCACCCCCGTATCGAGTAAATCCTCGCCGGTAAGTTCCAAATAGGCGTGACCGCCGCCGAAAACCTTGGGAAATAGTGCCTGAAGGCCAGCATTGATCTGGTCGAAGGTTTCCTTGAAGCGGTTGCGGGTTTCCTTGTCGATCTTGCGGATGACGTTTTCCAGGGTTTCCAGCGCTTCCACCAGGTCGTCGTTCTGCGCATCCAGGTAGCGCTTGCGCTCGGACTGCTGCTGGTACTCGTCGATCGCCGCCAGGTTGATCGGGCCGAGGCGCTGGATGCGCGAAGCGACGCCTTCCAGGCGCTCCTCCCAGGCCTTCTCGCTGGCTTCCGCTGGCAGGGTGCCAAGAACGGTGTGCAGGTCGTAGCCGTCCTCGTGGAGCTGTTCCTGCAGAGACTTGCGCCGCACGGTCAGCCCCTGCCATTCCATGCGCTGCTGCTCCAGCTGGCTGCGCAGCAGCTGCGACTGCTGCTCGGCCTGGGTGCGGCGCTTCTCGGCGTCGCGCAGCTGGCGGTCGGCGTCCTCCAGGGTCAGGCGCGCCGTCTTCAGCTCTTCTTCCACCTCCATGCGCCGGTCGAGCAGCTCTTCCAGGCGCAGGCGCAGTTCTTCCAGCGGCGCGGCGCCCTCCTCCAGATTGAGGCTGAGCTGCTCGCAGCGCTCGACCAGGCGCACCGCCTGGCCGTCCAAACGTTCCAGCGCCTGGCGGGTGGATTCGTGCTGGGCGCGCAGCGAACCGACCCGCACCGCCAGCTGGTGCGCATGGTCCTTGTGCTGGCGGGCCTCCTGGCGGATGCGGTCGAGGCGTTCGCGCAGGGCGTCACGCTCGGCGAGCATGGCTTCGCGGCGCTCGGTGTCCATCGCCATGGAATCCAGCGCTTCCTGCAGCTGCATGCGCGCTTCGGCGAGTTGTTCCTGCTCCAGCGCGCGCTGCTCGGCCAGTTCGGCCAGTTCCTCGTCCAGCCGGCGGCGACGCAGCACAAGCTGCTCGACCTTGGCCTGCTGCGCGGACAGCTGCGCCTTCAGCTCGCCCTGCTGGCGGCCTTCCTCCTGGATGCGCCGGCGCAGCTGCTCGCGGCGCTCCTCGGCCTGGCGCTGCTCGTCGCGCTGGCGGGCCAGTTGTTCGTCGATCTCGCCGAGACGCATCTCCAGTGCCTCGCGGTCCTGCTGCAGACGCTCCAGCTCCTGGCCACGGGCCAGCACGCCACTGTCGGCGGAGTCGCCACGGCGCACGCGCAGGAAGTGCCTGCCGACCCAGTAGCCGTCGCGACTGACCAGGCTCTCGCCCTCGCCCAGCGCGGCGCGCCCGGCCAGCGCGTGCTCCAGGCTTTCCACCGGACGCACCTTGCCCAGCCAGGGCGACAGGTCGAACGCCGCCTGCACCTTGTCCAACAGGCTGCCCGCAGCTCCGGCGACGCTGCGTCCCAGTTCGAGCAGGCGCAGCTCGCCCTTCTCCAGGCTGTCGAACGCCAGCCCGGCGAAATCGTCCAGCAGCACGCCGTGCAGATCGGCGCCGAGCACGGTTTCCACCGCCAGCTCCCAGCCCGGCTCCACGCGCAGCCCTTCGGCGAGACGCGGCCGCTGGGCCAGATCCTGTTCGCGCAGCCAGTCGGCCGCACCGGCACCCGGATCGAGCGCCGCCTGCTGCAGCGCCTCCAGCGAGGCGATGCGGCCGTTCAGCCGTTGCAGTTCGCCCTGCGCCTGGTGCTGCTGCGCGGAGCCGTCCTGCAGGGCCTGGCGCACCTGCTCCAGGCGCTCGACCAGTTCCAGCTCCTGAATCTGCAGCTCTTCCAGGCTCAGTTCGGCGGCGGCCAGTTGTTCGTTGAGTTCGAGAATCGCCGCATCTTCCGGATCGGCCGCAAGTTGCCCACGCTCCTCGCCGAGACGGCGTTCGCGCTCGCCCTGGCGTTCCAGGCTCTGTTCCAGATGCTGGATGCGCGACTGCTGCACCTCCGCCTCGCGGCGCGGCTCGGCGCTCTGCTGGTTGAAGGCATCCCAGCGCTGCTGCCATTCGTGCATGCGCTGCTCGGATTCCTCCAGCCCGGCGCTCGCCTCTTCGGCGGCGGCGGCGCTGGTTTCCTGTTCCGGCGCGAGCATTTCCAGCTCTTCGCCGAGAGTCGCCAGCAGGGTGCGGTCGTGGTCGAGGTGGGATTCGGTTTCCTGACGGGAACGCTCGGCCTCGCGCAGATCATCCTGCAACTGGCGCAGACGCTGCTGGCCATGCTGGATGCTCTGCTCGACGCGGGCGATATCGCCGCCCACCGAGTAGAAGCGCCCCTGTACCTGGTTGAAGCGTTCCGACAGCTCGTGATGGCCGTCGCGCAGGCGCTCGATGCTGGCGTCGGCGCTGCGCTGCTCGGCCACCAGCGCCTCGAACGCCACTTCCTGGTCGCCGATGATCCGCTCGCGCTGGCCGACCTGCTCGTTCAGGTCGCGCCAGCGCAAGGCGCCGAGCTGCGCGCGCAATTGCCGCTCCTCGGCCTTGTATTCCTGGTACTTCTCCGCCGATTGCGCCTGGCGGTGCAGCCGATCGAGCTGCCGCTCCAGTTCCTCGCGCAGGTCGCTCAGGCGCGCCAGGTTTTCCTGGGTGCGGCGGATGCGGTTCTCGGTCTCGCGGCGGCGCTCCTTGTACTTGGAGATGCCCGCGGCTTCCTCGATGAAATTCCGCAATTCCTCGGGTTTCGCCTCGATCAGCTTGGAAATCATCCCCTGCTCGATGATCGAGTAGCTGCGCGGCCCCAGGCCGGTGCCGAGGAAGATGTCGGTGATGTCGCGGCGGCGGCACTTGGTGCCGTTGAGGAAATAGGTGTTCTGCCCGTCACGGGTGACGCGGCGGCGGATGGAGATTTCGGCGTAGGCGGCGTATTCGCCGATCAGCGAGTTGTCGGAGTTGTCGAAGATCAGCTCGATGGAGGCCTGGGTCACCGGCTTGCGGGTGTTCGAGCCGTTGAAGATGACGTCGGTCATCGACTCGCCACGGAGGTTCTTCGCCGAACTTTCGCCCATCACCCAGCGAACGGCGTCGATGATGTTGGACTTGCCGCACCCGTTGGGGCCGACCACCGCCGCCATGTTGCTCGGGAAACTCACCGTCGTCGGATCGACGAAGGATTTGAACCCCGCCAGTTTGATGCACTTCAGCCGCATGCGCTCCCCCGTTCCAGCGCTTCATGGTTTCAGCCGCGACCGGCTATCTTGCCGGTTCGATTCCTGCTTTATCGCTGCAAATGACCGATATTTCGCGGCGTCCCGGACGAATCCCGGACTCCCTGGACAGGCTGACATAGCGGCGCAGTGTAACACGCGCCCGGCGCCGCCTTCAGTCGCTCGGAGGGCCGAATTCCATGTCGGCGACCCTGCGGATCGGCTCGCGCGCGGCCTGGCGCAGACTCTCCAGCAGGTCGAGCAGCGCGCTGTCCTGGTGCTGCTCGTCGCGCCAGCACATGCCGATCAGTCCGTCCGCCTCCAGGGAGAAGTCCAGCGAGCGCAGCAGGCCGCGGCGGGTGAAGTGTTCGGCGACGCGCATGGACGCCGCGGAAAGCATGTCGCTGTTCTGCATCAGCCAAAGGTTGGCCATCAGCGACGAGGACTCCACCCGGCACGACAGCGGCTTGCGCCCGGCGTGGCTCAGCGCCATGTCCAGGCTGCTGCGCAGCGGCGTGCCGGCGGGCCAGAGTATCCAGTCGTAGCGGCACACATCGTCCCAGCCGATGTCGTCGCGCCCCATCAGCGGATGCCCCGGCCGCGCCACCACGCACATCGGCTCGCGGAACAGCGTCTCGTGGTGCAGCGTCTCGCGCGGCTGGTAGTTGTCCAGGCGGCCGACCACCACGTCCAGCTTGCCCTACTCCAGCCGGTCGAGGAGCACGTTCATGGTGCTTTCCTGCAGCGAGACGTGGGCGCGGGGATGGCGCCCCAGGTAATACAGGATGGCGTCCGGCACCAGGCTCGGCGCCGAGGCCGGCGAGGTGCCGATGGCGACGTTCGGCGCGAAGCCCTCGCGCAGCGCGTCGAGATTGCTCTGCGCCCGCTCCATCTCGCTGAGCAGGCGCCGCACGTGACTGAGCAGCACCTCGCCCTGCGCCGTCGGCCGCAGCCCGCGGGCATGGCGTTCGAACAGCTCGGCGCCGGCGTCCTCCTCCAGTTCCTTCAGCCATTTCGACAATCCCGGCTGGGTGGTGTGGGCGAGCTTGGCGGTGTCGCTGAGGCTGCCGGTCTCGGCGAGGCTGACCAGCAGTTGCAGGTGACGCAGACGCAGGCGGCGAGTCCAGTTCATGGCTTTCCCATACCCGAAAACATATAGGTTCATCCGGAAATATCATTATTCCAGCATACGACCGAGGCGTATTAATTCCCTCACAAACGGACCGGACTTCATCCGGCCAACAACAAAGCTCCCGCGCCCCGCCGCCGGAAGCGCTTCGCAACCTGCCACAGGTGATCAGATGAACAGCATGGAAAACGTCAGCGCCGCCCGCGCCGATTTCTATTCGCGCCTCGATGCCCAGGACCTGTTCCCGCTCTGGGAACAATTGCACAACCTGGTTCCGGCCACCCCCAGCGGCGCCTGCGTTCCGGCGCTGTGGCGCTACGACGAGCTGCGTCCCTTCCTGATGGAAGCCGGTCGCCTGATCACCGCCGAGGAAGCCATCCGCCGCGTGCTGGTGCTGGAGAACCCCGGCATCCGCGGCCAGGCTGCGATCACCTCGTCGCTGTACGCCGGCCTGCAACTGATCCTGCCCGGCGAGATCGCCCCCAGCCATCGCCACAGCCAGTCGGCCCTGCGCTTCGTGGTCGAGGGCCGCGGCGCCTACACCGCGGTGGACGGCGAGCGCACCACCATGGAGCCGGGCGACTTCATCATCACCCCGTCCTGGACCTGGCACGACCACGGCAACCCAGTCGAGACCGAAGGCGGCCAGCCGGTAGTCTGGCTGGACGGCCTGGACATCCCGCTGATCCGCCTGCTCGACGCCGGCTTCGCGGAAAGCTACGAGAAACCCGAGCAGCCGATCAGCCGCCCCGAGGGCACCAGCATGGCGCGCTACGGCACGAACATGCTGCCGGTGCGCCACCAGGTGAAGTCGCCCACCTCGCCGATCTTCAGCTACCCCTACGCGCGCACCCGCGAGGCGCTGGAAACCCTGCTGCGCGGCGGCCCGCTCGACGAATGGGACGGCATCAAGCTGCGCTACGTGAACCCGGCCACCGGCGGCTGGGCGATGCCGACCATCGGCACCTTCATGCAGATGCTGCCGCGCGGCTTCCAGGGCAGGACCTATCGCAGCTCCGACGCCACCGTGTACTCGGTGGTGGAAGGCCTGGGTCATGCCGAGATCGCCGGCAAGCGCTTCGACTTCGGTCCGCGCGACATCTTCGTCGTGCCGAGCTGGGCGCCGGTGAGCCTGCATGCCAACGACGACTGCGTGCTGTTCAGCTATTCCGACCGCCCGGTTCAGGAAGCGCTCGGCATCCTGCGCGAATCGCGCGAAACCCACTGAACCGAGGAGAAATCCATGACTTACGTATTCCAGCCCGCCGCGCCGACCACCCTGGCCGTCGCCGGCAGCGACGCGCAGTTCCCCGTACGCCGCGTCTACTGCGTGGGCCGCAACTACGCCGCCCATGCCCGCGAGATGGGCTTCGATCCGGATCGCGAACCGCCGTTCTTCTTCTGCAAGCCAGCCGACGCGGTGGTCAGCGTGCCCCACGGCAAGGTGCTGGAACTGCCCTACCCGGCCGAGACCAGCAACTACCACTACGAGATCGAGCTGGTGGTGGCGATCGGCAAGGGCGGCCGCGACATTCCGCTGGAACAGGCCAACGAGCACATATGGGGCTACGCCGTGGGCCTGGACATGACCCGCCGCGACCTGCAGATGAAGATGCGCGAGATGGGCCGCCCGTGGGAGATCGGCAAGGCCTTCGACGCCTCCGCGCCGATCGCCCCGCTGTACCCGGCCGCCCAGGTCGGCCATCCCACGCAGGCCGGCATCTGGCTGCAGGTGAACGGCAGCGACAGGCAGCGCAGCGATATCGACAAGCTGATCTGGTCGGTGCCGGAAACCATCGCCTACCTGTCGCGCTTCTTCGAGCTGCAGCCGGGCGACCTGATCATGACCGGCACCCCGGAAGGCGTCGGCCCGGTGGTCGCCGGCGACCTCATGCAGGGCGGCGTCGACGGCCTCGGCGACATCCAGGTCCGCGTCATCTGACGGCCGGCGGGGCCGCCTGCCTTCGGCCCCGCATCCCACCCAGAATCCGACTCACATCACGTGGCCGGCGCCTGCCCGCCGGCCCGGAGGACGCCTCATGTCCACTCATAACAACAACAGCGTGGATGTACAGGATTTCATCGACAGCAAGCCGGTCGTGCCCTTCCAGTGGCTGATCCTCCTGCTGTGCTTCCTGGTGACGGCCATCGACGGCCTGGATACCGCCGCGATCGGCTTCATCGCCCCGGCGCTGCGCGACGAATGGGGGCTGACCTCCGCCCAGCTGAGCCCGGTGCTCGGCGCCGCGCTGATCGGCCTGATGCTCGGCGCCTTCATCGCCGGCCCGCTGGCCGACCGTTTCGGCCGCAAGACCGTGCTGCTGCTTTCCGTGCTGTGCTTCGGCGGCTGGAGCCTGGCGGCGGCCTTCGCGCCGAACGTCGAGACGCTCGCCCTGATGCGCTTCCTCACCGGCCTCGGCCTCGGCGGCGCCATGCCCAACGCCATCACCCTGACCTCGGAATACTGCCCGGAGCGCCGCCGTTCGCTGATGGTCACCAGCATGTTCTGCGGCTTCACCCTCGGTTCCGCCCTGGGCGGCGTGGTGGCCGCGCACATGGTGCCGGCCCTCGGCTGGCGCAGCGTGCTGCTGCTCGGCGGCGTGCTGCCCCTGGCGCTGCTGCCGCTGCTGCTCGCGCTGCTGCCGGAATCGGCGCGCTTCCTGGTGCAGCGCAACGCCGCCAGCGAACGCATCGCCGCCATCCTGCGCCGCATCGCCCCGCTGCCGCGGAACTGGGACGGCAGCTTCCGCATCCACTACGACGAACTGGACCAGCCATCGAAATCGCCGATCCGCCTGATCCTCGGCGAACAGCTGCGCATCGGCACGCTGATGCTCTGGCTGGCGTTCTTCATGAGCCTGCTGATCATCTACATGATGACCAACTGGCTGCCGATCCTGATCAAGGACACCGGCCTCGATCTCAGCCAGGCGGCGATGATCAGCGCGATGTTCCAGATCGGCGGCACCCTCGGCGCCATCTGCCTGGGCGGCTGCATGGACCGCTTCAACCCGCACCGGGTGCTGGTCGTTGCCTACAGCGCCGGCGCGGGCTGCCTGTTCGCCATCGGCCAGTTCCACACCAGCTATCCGCTGCTGATCCTCAGCGTGGCCGGCATGGGCTTCTGCGTCAGCGGCTCGCAGGTCGGCGCCAACGCGCTGGCGGCGGGCTTCTACCCGACGTCCAGCCGCGCCACCGGGGTCAGCTGGGCGCATGGCGTGGGCCGCATCGGCTCGGTCTGCGGCACCCTGATCGGCGGCTTCATGCTCGGCCTCGGCCTGGACTTCGAAAGCATCTTCGGCCTGCTGATGCTGCCGGCCCTCGTCGCCGCCGTGGCGATCTTCCTCAAGGGCGCGCACTACGCCGCTAACGCCCGCAGAACGCCCCTGGCAATCCACTGAACCACCCGGAAATCCGATCATGCAGCTCTACAGTTTCTTCAACAGTTCCACCTCCTACCGGGTGCGCATCGCCCTCGCCCTCAAGGGCCTGGCGCACGACTACCACGGCGTCAACCTGCGCGCCGGCGAGCAGCGCGGCGCGCAGCACCGCGAGCTGAGCCCGGTGGGCGGCGTGCCGGTGCTGGTGGACGACGACGGCGTTACCCTGACCCAGTCCATAGCGATCATCGACTACCTCGACGCGCGCTACCCGCAGGCGCCCCTGCTGCCGAAGGACGCCCTGCAGCGCGCACGGGTGCTGGAAGTCGCCAACCTGATCGCCATCGACATCCACCCGATCAACAACCTGCGCGTGCTCGGCTACCTGCAGAAGGAGCTGGGCGTATCCGCCGAGCAGAAGGACGCCTGGTACCGCCACTGGGTCGCCGAGGGCCTGGCCGCGGTGGAAGTGCTGCTGCAGCGCCACGGCCACGGCCCCTACTGCTTCGGCGACGAACCGACCCTGGCCGACTGCTGCCTGGTGCCACAGGTGGCCAACGCCGAACGCTTCGGCTGCGACCTCGGCGGCTATCCGCGCGTGCTCGAGGTGTACCGCCACTGCCTGGCGCAGCCGGCGTTCCAGCAGGCCGCCCCCGGCCGGCAACCCGATTTCATCCAATAAGAAGTTCCGATCCGTCCCGGAAGGAGAAGCGAAGCATGACTGCCCAACAATCCATCATCATCGTCGGCGGCGGCATCGGTGGCCTCGCCGCCGCCCAGGCACTCACCCAGCAGGGCATCGCCGTGCTGCTGCTGGAACAGGCCGAGCAGATCGGCGAGATCGGCGCCGGCATCCAGCTCGGCCCGAACGCCTATTCCGCCCTGGACGCCCTCGGCGTCGGCGAAGCGGCGCGCAACCGCTCGGTGTTCACCGACCACCTGATCATGATGGACGCCATCGACGCCCACGAAGTCGGGCGTATCGAGGTGGGCGAGAAATTCCGCCAGCGCTTCGGCAACCCGTACGGGGTGATCCACCGCGCCGACATCCATCTGTCGATCCTCGAAGCGGTGGAGAAGAACCCGCTGATCCGCTTCAGGACCTCGACCCGCATCGAGCGCATGGAGATGGACGAGCGAGGCGTGACGCTGGTCGACACCCACGGCAACAGCTACCGCGCCGACGCGGTGATCGGCTGCGACGGCGTCAAGTCGGTGGTCCGCGACAGGCTGATCGGCGACCCGCCGCGCGTCACCGGCCACGTGGTCTACCGCGCCGTGGTGGACGTGGCGGACATGCCAGAGGACCTGCGCGTCAACGCGCCGATGCTCTGGGCCGGCCCTCGCTGCCACCTGGTGCACTACCCGCTGCGCGGCGGCAAGCAGTACAACCTGGTGGTGACCTTCCACAGCCGCCAGGAAGAACAGTGGGGCGTCACCGACGGCAGCAAGGAAGAGGTGCTTTCCTACTTCGAGGGCATCCACGAGCGTCCGCACCAGATGCTCGACCGCCCGACCTCCTGGCGCCGCTGGGCCACCGCCGACCGCGAGCCGGTGGAGAAATGGGGCGAAGGCCGCGCCACCATCCTCGGCGATGCGGCCCACCCGATGACCCAGTACCTCGCCCAGGGCGCCTGCATGGCGCTGGAAGACGCCGTGGTGCTCGGCCAGGCGGTCAAGGCCTGCGGCCACGACCTGGAAGCGGCGTTCCGCCTCTACGAATCGATCCGCATCCCGCGTACCGCGCGGGTGGTCTGGTCGGCCCGGGAAATGGGCCGCCTCTACCACGCCAAGGGCGTCGAACGCCTGGTGCGCAACCAGCTGTGGGTCGGCCGCAGCCAGGAGCAGTTCTACGATGCGATCCAGTGGCTGTATGGCTGGAATATCGAGAATTGCCTGGAGGGGCGGGGCTGATAGCGTGGGAACGGGGTGACAACCCTGTAGGAGCGGGCCATGCCCGCGACCCGGACATGGCTGTCGCGGGCATGGCCCGCTCCTACGGGAAAGTCTGGCGTCGTGGGTTCCCTCACCCCAGCCCTGGCTGCGCGCCCCGCTCCAGAGGGAGAGGGGGCAGATTGGCGTCAGAATGAATGCCGTGCCACCCGGCGCCTCCGAACGGTCCCCTCTCCCTCTGGGAGAGGGTTAGGGTGAGGGGATACGCCGCGCCGATGTGAAGACAGTTGCGCCTACAAGGGAGCTGTGCTCGCTACGGCCGATAACCCTGCGAAAGCAACCAGCTTTGGAACAGCCGCCGCTGCTCCGCTGGCAAATCCGCCAGTACCTGCGCTGCCGGCTCGCTGCGCATACGCCGCAGCCACGGCGCCAGTTCCAGCCCCTGCAGGTGCCAGATCCCCAGCGGCTGGTCCGGGCTGATCACCACTTCGGCTTCGTCCACCAGCCCATCCCGCAGCACCGGCGCACGCTCGATGCGCAGGGCGGCGAAATCCGGTGCGGCGTGGCTCGGCTGGTCGTCGGGCCAACTGCTGCGGGCCTGCCAGAACGGGCGGTCCTGCCACTGCGTCTCTTCCGCATAGAAATCCCGCCCGACACGAGCGAAGCGCAGGAACAGTTGCTCGACCCGCTGTTGGTGGAAGCGCCGCGCCAGCTCCGCCCGTTCCGGTGCGCGCAGCAGCGTGTTGATCACCACCGGCGCCTGCAGCGCGGACGACAGCGACTGGAAGATGCCGTTGCCGGACAGCGGGTCCACCGCCATCGCCGCATCGCCCACGCGAATCCAGTTGTCGCCGCAGGCTTCCAGGCAGAGGATCGCGGTGCTGCTGCGGGCGTGCAGCTCCAGTTCGTTTTCCGCCGCTGAACCGAAGAATTCCTGCGCCAGTTGCGAGGCGCCGCGGCGCTCGCGGCACCAGTCGAGCAGTTGCTCCTTTCCAGGCAACTCTGTGCTCGCCACATCCAGGGTCATCTGCCAGTAGCAGCGGCCATCGCCCAGCCGCGCCATCCAGGCCCAGCCGTCGGGGAGGCTTTCCACTGCGCTGGTGGCCGGGCCCGGTTCGCCCTGCCAGCGATTGAGCAGGCTGAGGGTTTCCGGCCCGCGCAGTGCCTTGCCTGCTTTGCTGGCCAGCGGCGCCTGGCGGCCACGGGCCTCGACGAGGAAATCGGCGTTCAGCTCGGCACCGCCATCCAGCCGCACGCGATGGCCTTCGGCGGACGATTCCACTGCCACAACGCGACCTTCGATGACCTCGATACCGGCCAGGCGCAGGTCTTCGCGCAGGCCGCGGTCGAAAGCCGGGCGGTCGATGATGAATTCGACGTTCTGCGCGGTTTCCCCGCCGTTCCAGCGCACGCGGCGTTGGGAGGGCGGCGCGGCGCAGGACATGGCGTTGCTCAGGCCGGCATGGCGCAGGCCATCGAGGACACGCTGGGATACACCTTCCACCGCGGCGAAGCGGCGCCATTCGCTGACGATCGCAACTTCATGACCAAGACGGCGCAGGCCGAGGGCGACGGCGGCTCCGGCGGGGCCGGCACCGAGGATCAGGATGCTCACGGCGCCACCCTGAATTCTCTTCCTCTATAAGCGGCACCCTCGCGCATTCGCTGCACCAGCCATTCATTGCTCGCCTCGGGATGCTCAGTCAAAAGCCCAGCCAGATGCCCACAGAACGCCGCGCAGCCCAGGCTGGAACCGGCCTGCCCACCACTGCTCACAGCCGCACCGAAGTCCGCCTGCCGACTATCCAGCCAGGACCACTCCCCCGCCCCGCAGCGCGCATCGCCAGTCACCCGGATCACCCCCGGATAGCTGGCCGGAAACACTGGCTCGCCCTGCGCCGGACTGGACGCGCAAACCAGCGTCCCGCTCGCCACCAGCTCCGCCACCGCATCACGCAATAACGGGCGATCCTGGCGTACACCGAGGCTGAGATTGACCAACCGCACTCCGCGCTCGCACAGCCAGCGCAACGCCCCGGCGATCTGCAACGGACTGGTGACGCCGCGCCCATCGAACACCTGCGCCACGCTGAAGCGCGCAACCGGCGCCCGGGAAGCGATGGCCTGCAGCACAGCGCTACCGTGGCCAAGCGCATCGGGCAGCAAGTCGCCCTCGCCCGATCCCTCGTCACTCAGGAAGAAACGTCGCCCCGCCAGCACCAGACCGCCCTGCTCCGGCCCATGGCCGCTGTCGACGACGCCGATATGCAGCTCAGCCATGGCTCACCGTCTCGCGCAGATTCAGGTTGCCGCCTTCCATTTCGAAATGCAGGTCGGCCTCGGCCAGGGTCGAAGGACGGTGGCTGATAAGGATGCGCGTGCGCCCGGCGAACAGCCGGTCGATGGCGGCGATCACTTCGCGCTCGGTGGCTTCGTCCACCTGCGAGGTGGCCTCGTCGAGCACCAGGATCAGCGGGTCCTGCAGCAGCGCGCGAGCGATGGCGATGCGCTGTTTCTGGCCGCCGGAAAGCTGCTGGCCGCGTTCGCCCAGCGGGCTGTCGAGACCTTCGGGAAGCGATTCGATCAGCGCATCGAGACGGGCCAGTTCGGCGACGCGGACGATTTCCTCGCGGCTGACGTGGGGCGCGCTGTAGGCCAGGTTGTCGGCCAGGCTGCCGCGGAACAGCACGATGTCCTGGCTGACCACGGCGATGCGCCGGCGCAGTTCGAACAGGTCCAGCTCGCGCAGGTCCGTCCCGTCGAGGAGGATTCGGCCCTGCTCCGGATCGTAGAAGCGTTGCAGCAGGTCGATCAGGGTCGACTTGCCGACACCGGATGCACCGCCCAGCGCCACCTTGGCGCCGGCCGGAATCCGCGCATTTACCTCGCGCAATACTGGCTGCGCGCGGCCGGCGTGGCTGAAGCCGAGGCCGTCGAAGCGCAGTTCGCCCACTGCCGGCATCGGCTGCGCTACGGCGGGCGACTGCACGCCCGGCTGCTCGCGGCGCAGCTCCATCACCCGGCCGAGGCTGACGGTCATGCGCTGCAGCGCCACGTACAGGCCGAGCAGGCTCTGCACCGGGCCGATGGCCATGCCGAGGTAGGTGGAGAAGGCGATCAGCGAGCCGAGCTGCCAGCTGCCCTGGATCACCCAGTAGCCGCCGACCAGGAAGGCGCAGGCGCGGGACAGCGACATCAGCGTGCCCGGCACCGCCTGGGTGAAGAATTCGGTGAGCTGCAGGCGCAGCAGCTGGCCGAGGTAGCCCTGCCCCAGCCCTTCCAGGCGCTGCGACTCGCGGGTCTGCTGGCCGGCGGACTGGATGAACTTCATCGCCGGCAGGGTCTCGACGAAGAACGACGACATGTCCGCCGAACGCTCGCGCAGGCTGCGCGCCTCGCGCTCGACCTTGCGCCGCATCCAGCGCAGCCAGAGCACGTCGAGGGGGATCAGCAGCGCCACCAGCAGCGACAGCTGCCAGGACAGGGTGAGCAGCAGCGCCAGCGCGCCGACCAGGCCGATCACGCTGGAAACCGCGGAGAACAGCGAGTCCACGGCGAAGCGCTGGATTTCCGCGACGTCGCCATCCAGTCGCGACATCAGGTCGCCGATGCGCCGCTTGCCATAGAAGTTCGGCGACAGCGTCTGCAGGTGGCGGTACAGCGCATCGCGCAGGGAGAACAGGATGCGCCCGGACAGCCGCGTGTGCAGGAAGCGGTTGACCCCGGACAGCGCGGTGCCGAGCAGGCCGGCGCCGATCATGGCGATGGCGACCAGCACCAGCGTCGGGAAGTCCCGCGCCAGCAGGCCGTCGTCGATCAGCATCTTGGTCAGCCAGGGCTGCGCCAGCACCAGCAGCGAGGCGCAGAACGACATTCCGAGCAGGCCGAGGATCGCCATACGGTGCGGGCGCACGAAGCCGTACAGCCAGTGCAGCGCATCGTCCAGCGACTGACGGTCGTCGCTGTCGATGAAACGGGTGATCAGTCGGGGCATCAGTTACGCAACTGTTTCAGTTTTCTGTAGAGGGTGGCGCGGCTGATGCCCAGGGCGTCGGCGGCGGCGGAGACGTTGCCCTGGTGGCGGTCCAGCGACTGGCGGATCAGCTCCAGCTCGTTCTCGCGGATGCTGCCGGCCTGCGGCCGGGCGCCGGCGTTCAGCTCGTCGAGCATGCTGTCCGGCAGATGCTCCAGGTCGAGCAGGCTCTCGCCCTCCTCGCGCATCGCCAGGGCGGTGCGCAGGACCATCTCCAGCTGGCGGATGTTGCCCGGCCAGTGGTAGCCGGCGACCAGCGCGGCGAACTCGTCGCTCAGCTTCACGCCGCGCGCGCCCATGCGTTCCAGCAGGCTGACCGCCAGTTCGGAAAGATCGTCGCGCTCGCGCAGCGCCGGCAGACGCACGCTGATGCCGTTGACGCGGTAGTAGAGGTCCTCGCGGAAGTGCTTTTCCTCCACCTGGCGCTTGAGGTCGCGGTGGGTGGCGCAGATCAGCGCGACATCGATGTCCTGCTCCTCGCCGGCGCCCAGCGGCGCCACCTTGCGCTCCTGCAGCACGCGCAGCAGGCGCGCCTGCAGGGCCAGCGGCATGTCGCCGATCTCGTCGAGGAACAGCGTGCCGCCGTGGGCCTGCTGCAGCCGGCCGACCATGCCGCCGCGCCGCGAGCCGGTGAAGGCGCCTTCGCGGTAGCCGAACAGTTCCGATTCGATCAGGCCTTCCGGGATCGCCGCGCAGTTCACCGCGACGAAGGGCTTGTCGCTGCGCGCGCTGGCCTGGTGCAGGGCGCGGGCGACCACTTCCTTGCCGCTGCCGGTTTCGCCGAGCAGCAGCACCGGCAGGTCGTTGACCAGGCCCTGGCGGGCCATGCGCAGGGCGCGGGCGAAGCGCGGGTTGTTGCCGGCCAGCACTTCGAGGCTCGGCGAGGTCTGCGCCGGTTTGGCGGTGACACGCGCCGGCACGGACAGCGCGTTGCTGCGCAGCGGCGCCTGCAGGGTCTTGTAGAACAGCTCGCCCTTGGGCGTCTGGAGACCGCCGATGCCGCCCGGCTGCAGGCGCGCCAGCAGCTGTTCGCCGCGCATGCCGAGCAGTTCCTCGCTGCGCTTGCCGACCAGCGCCTCGCGCGGCATGCCGAGCAACTGGCAGGCCTGGCCGCTGGCGGCGAGCACCCGGCCATCGAGGCTGAAGGCCAGCAGACCCTGCCAGGGCGAATCGAGATACTGGCGGCGGCTGTGGAAGGCGAGAACCACCTGTCCCGGATGGCTGACGGTGAACAGCCGCGCCTCGATCTGGCAGACCGCCAGGCTCAGCAGCGACAGGCTTTCCTTCGGGCCGGACAGCGGTCCCTCGCGGGTCATGTCGAGCACGCCGAGCAGCGTGCCCTGCGGGCCCGCGATCGGCACCGAGGTGCAGGAGAAGCGGCTCAGGCGTTCCAGATAGTGCTCGCCGCAGTCGATCTGCGTCGGCCGCCCTTCCACCAGCGCCGTGCCGAGGGCATTGGTGCCGCGCGCCGCCTCGCTCCAGCAGGTGCCTGGAGTGATGTCGGCCAGGCCACGGCTCTTCAGGTGATCGTGCGGCCCTTCGACGGAAAGGATGGTGGCGTCGGCGTTGGCGAGGATGATCAGGCTTTCCCTGCCCTGGCGCTGCAGCAGGTAGTCCAGCTCCGGCGTGGCGGCGTCCAGCAGCAGGCGGTTGTTGGCCAGCAGCACCTCGGGCCTGGTGCGGTTGTCCAGCCCTTGTTCGACGCCGCTGGAACAATCCAGGCCATGGTCGAGGCTGCGCCGCCAGGAAGCGTCGATTTCCTCGCGCAGCACGCCGGCGGGCAGTTCGCCTTCGCTCTGCAGCTTTTCACGGGCGCGCAGTGCTTCGCGCAGGAGATCGTCATTCATTGTTCTTGTAATGGTCATGCATCGCTCCAGGTCTGTCCGCGCCAGCACGGGCGGCGGCATAACAGGCAGGCTGTGAGGGTTGTCTACACCCGCACCGTCCGACAGTAAAGCGGTAGATCGGCAAGACTTCTTTCCGTGACTGCTGTCAGGCAATTCCCAGACCACGCCACGCATTGCATCCCCGCGAAAACCACCGGCAGGCGAGTTGACAGTCCCCCAGCGCAGGTTTACGTTAACGTAAAGGTAAACGAACGAGCAATGCCATGCCCATCACCTACAGTATTTCCGAGCTGGCCCGCGAACTGGACGTCACCACCCGCGCCATCCGCTTCTACGAGGAACAGGGGATGCTCAGCCCCGAGCGCCGCGGCCAGGAACGCATCTACAGCCCCAAGGACCTGGTGGCGCTGAAGCTGATCCTGCGCGGCAAGCGCATCGGCTTCTCGCTGGCCGAGTGCAAGGAACTGATCGATCTCTACGACCCCAGCAGCGGCAACCACAAGCAGCTGGAAACCTTCATGCAGAAGATTTCCGCACGCCGCGCCCAGCTGGACCAGCAACTCCTGGACATCCAGCAGATGCAGCTGGAACTGGACACGGCCGAGGAACGCTGCCTGGCGGCCATGGCCGAAACCGACAAGAAAGCAACCGTCGCTTCCTGATCCCCGAATACAAGAAAGAAGGTGAACCCAATGAGCTATCCGTCCCTCAACTTCGGCCTCGGCGAAACCATCGACATGCTGCGCGACCAGGTCCGCAGCTTCGTCGCCACCGAGCTGGCGCCGCGCGCCGCGCAGATCGATTCGGAAAACGCCTTCCCCATGGACATGTGGAAGAAGTTCGGTGACATGGGCCTGCTCGGCATCACCGTGGAAGAGGAATTCGGCGGCTCGGGGCTGGGCTACCTGGCCCACGTGATCGCCATGGAAGAGATCAGCCGCGGTTCGGCTTCGGTGGCGCTGTCCTACGGTGCGCACTCCAACCTCTGCGTCAACCAGATCAAGCGCAACGGCACCCAGGAGCAGAAAGCCAAATACCTGCCCAGGCTGGTCAGCGGCGAGCACATCGGCGCGCTGGCGATGAGCGAGCCGAACGCCGGCTCCGACGTCGTCTCCATGAAGCTGCGCGCCGAGAAGCAGGGCGACCGCTACGTGCTCAACGGCAGCAAGACCTGGATCACCAACGGTCCCGACGCCAACACCTACGTGATCTACGCCAAGACCGAGCCGGAAAAGGGCCCGCACGGTATCACCGCGTTCATCGTCGAGCGCGACTGGAAAGGTTTCAGCCGCAGCAACAAGTTCGACAAGCTGGGCATGCGCGGCTCGAACACCTGCGAGCTGTTCTTCGACAACGTCGAAGTGCCTGAAGAGAACATCCTCGGCAAATTGAACGGCGGCGTTAAGGTGCTGATGAGCGGCCTGGACTACGAGCGCGTGGTCCTCTCCGGCGGCCCGGTCGGCATCATGCAGGCGTGCATGGACGTGATCGTCCCGTACATCCACGACCGCAAGCAGTTCGGCCAGAGCATCGGCGAGTTCCAGCTGGTGCAGGGCAAGGTCGCCGACATGTACACCCAGCTCAACGCCAGCCGCGCCTACCTGTACGCGGTGGCCCAGGCCTGCGACCGCGGCGAGACCACCCGCAAGGATGCCGCCGGGGTGATCCTCTACACCGCCGAGCGCGCCACCCAGATGGCGCTGGACGCCATCCAGCTGCTGGGCGGCAACGGCTACATCAACGAGTTCCCCACCGGCCGCCTGCTGCGCGACGCCAAGCTCTACGAGATCGGCGCCGGCACCAGCGAAATCCGCCGCATGCTGATCGGGCGCGAGCTGTTCAACGAGACCAAATAACAAAAGCCGCTGGAGGCTAGAGGCTGAAGGCTGGACGAAAGAGCTGTCGCAGTCCTCGTTCAGCCTCCAGATTCGTAGGATGGGTGGAGCGGAGCGATACCCATCGGTGCGACTGAACGAAAGAGTTGCCGCAGCCCTTTCGTTCAGCCTCCAGCCTACAGCGCTCTTTTCGAGGTTTTCATGGCCATCCTTCACACCCAGATCAACCCGCGCTCGCCCGAATTCGCCGCCAACGCCGCGACCATGCTCGAACAGGTGAACGACCTGCGCGCCGTGCTCGGCCGCGTCCATGAAGGCGGCGGCGCCGCTGCCATCGCCAAGCACACCGCGCGCGGCAAGCTGCCGGTGCGCGAGCGCATCAACCGCCTGCTCGACCCGGGCTCGCCGTTCCTCGAACTGTCCGCCCTCGCCGCCCACGAGGTGTATGGCGAGGACGTAGCCGCCGCCGGGCTGGTGGCGGGCATCGGCCGCGTCGAAGGCGTGGAATGCATGATCGTCGGCAACGACGCCACGGTGAAAGGCGGCACCTACTACCCGCTGACCGTGAAGAAGCACCTCCGCGCGCAGACCATCGCCCAGCAGAACCGCCTGCCGTGCATCTATCTGGTGGACTCCGGCGGCGCCAACCTGCCGCGCCAGGACGAGGTATTCCCCGACCGCGAGCACTTCGGCCGGATCTTCTTCAACCAGGCCAACCTCAGCGCCCAGGGCATCCCGCAGATCGCCGTGGTGATGGGCTCCTGCACCGCCGGCGGCGCCTACGTGCCGGCGATGTCCGACGAGACCATCATGGTGCGCAACCAGGCCACCATCTTCCTCGCCGGCCCGCCGCTGGTGAAGGCCGCCACCGGCGAGGTGGTGAGCGCCGAGGAACTGGGCGGCGCCGACGTGCACTGCAAGGTTTCCGGGGTGGCCGACCACTATGCCGATGACGACGAGCACGCGCTGGCCATCGCCCGCCGCTGCGTCGCCAACCTCAACTGGAGCAAGCAGGGCAAGCTGACCACCCTGCCCCCGCGCGCGCCGCTGTATGCCGCCGAGGAGCTGTACGGGGTGATCCCGGTGGACAGCAAGCAGCCGTTCGACGTGCGCGAAATCATCGCCCGCCTGGTCGACGGCAGCGAATTCGACGAGTTCAAGGCGCTGTTCGGCACCACCCTGGTGTGCGGCTTCGCCCATATCCACGGCTACCCGATAGCGATCCTGGCGAACAACGGCATCCTCTTCGCCGAGGCCGCGCAGAAAGGCGCGCACTTCATCGAACTGGCCTGCCAGCGCGGCATCCCGCTGCTGTTCCTGCAGAACATCACCGGTTTCATGGTCGGCCAGAAGTACGAGGCCGGCGGCATCGCCAAGCACGGCGCCAAGCTGGTCACCGCGGTGGCCTGCGCCCAGGTGCCGAAGTACACCGTGATCATCGGCGGCAGCTTCGGCGCCGGTAACTACGGGATGTGCGGCCGCGCCTACGATCCGCGCTTCCTGTGGATGTGGCCGAACGCGCGGATCGGCGTGATGGGCGGCGAACAGGCCGCCGGCGTGCTGGCCCAGGTCAAGCGCGAGCAGGCCGAGCGTGCCGGGCATGCGCTGTCCGCCGAGGAAGAGGCGAAGATCAAGAAACCGATCCTCGACCAGTACGAGCGCCAGGGGCATCCGTACTACTCCAGCGCCAGGCTGTGGGACGACGGCGTGATCGATCCGGCGCAGACCCGCGAAGTGCTCGCGCTCGCCCTCTCCGCCTCGCTCAATGCGCCCGTCGAGCCGACCAAGTTCGGCGTATTCAGGATGTAAGCGGCTGCAGGCGGCAGGCTATGGGCTGCAGGCGAGAACGCGCCTGCAGCCTGTGGCCTGAAGCCTGCAGCCCTTGAGGATTTTTCCATGAGCACTTTTGAAAACATCCAGCTCGAAATCGACAACCGCGGCGTCGCCACCCTCTGGCTGAACCGCCCGGACAAGAACAACGCCTTCAACGCCGAGACCATCGCCGAGCTGATCCGCGCCCTCGACGCAGTGGGCGACGATCCGAAGGTGCGCCTGCTGGTCCTGCGCGGCCGCGGCAAGCACTTCTCCGGTGGCGCCGACCTGGCGTGGATGCAGCACTCGGTCAGCCTGGACTACAACGGCAACCTCGCCGACGCCCAGCAGCTCGCCGAACTGCTGCACAACCTCCATCACCTGAAGAAGCCGACCCTCGCCGTGGTGCAAGGCGCGGCCTTCGGCGGCGGCGTCGGCCTGGTGGCCTGCTGCGACATGGCGATCGGCTCGGACGAGGCGGTCTTCTGCCTGTCGGAAGTGCGCATCGGCCTGATCCCGGCGACCATCGGTCCGTTCGTGACCAAGGCCATCGGCCAGCGCGCGGCGACCCGCTATTCCATGACCGCCGAGCGCTTCGGCGGCGCCCGTGCCCGCGAGCTCGGCCTGCTCGCCGAAAGCTATCCGGCCGGCGAACTGGATGGCCAGGTCGACGCCTGGGTAGCCAATCTCCTGAACAACAGCCCGCAGGCGCTGGTGGCGTGCAAGGCACTGTTCCATGAGATCGGCGCCGGCGAACTCACGCCGAATGTGCGCCGCTATACCGAAGCGGCCATCGCCCGCATTCGCATCAGCCCCGAGGGACAGGAGGGCCTGCACGCCTTCCTGGAAAAACGCAAACCGGCCTGGCAGGAAGAGAAATGATGCCGATGCGCTCTTGTAGGTTGGCGTTGAGCGAAGCGATACCCAACGCGAATCGCTCGGAGACGCCAGGTTCGGTTCGTTGGGTTTCGCAGGCTCAACCCAACCTACGTCGACACGGGCAGCAACAATCGCGCACCACCCCAAGAAGGGAGCAAGAACAATGATTACAACCCTCCTGGTCGCCAACCGCGGCGAGATCGCCTGCCGGGTCATGCGCACCGCCAAGGCCCTCGGCCTGACCACCGTCGCCGTGCACAGCGCTACCGACCGTCACGCCCGGCATGTCGAGGAAGCCGACATTGCCATCGACCTCGGTGGCGCCAAGCCGGCGGAAAGCTACCTGCGTGCCGACGCCGTGCTGGAAGCGGCAAAGGCCGCCGGCGCCCAGGCGATCCACCCGGGCTATGGCTTCCTCTCGGAGAACGCCGGCTTCGCCCGCGCCTGCGAAGAGGCCGGGCTGATCTTCCTCGGCCCGCCGGCCAGCGCCATCGACGCCATGGGCAGCAAATCCGCCGCCAAGGCGCTGATGGAAGACGCCGGCGTGCCGCTGGTGCCCGGCTATCACGGCGAGGCCCAGGACTACGCGACCTTCCAGCGCGAAGCCGCGCGTATCGGCTATCCGGTGCTGCTGAAGGCCGCTGCCGGTGGTGGCGGCAAGGGCATGAAGGTGGTCGAGCGCGAAAGCGAACTGGCCGAGGCGCTGGAATCCGCGCAACGCGAGGCGCAGTCCGGCTTCGGCGACTCGCGCATGCTGGTGGAGAAATACCTGACCAAGCCGCGCCACGTGGAAATCCAGGTCTTCGCCGACAAGCACGGCAACTGCCTGTACCTCAACGAGCGCGACTGCTCGATCCAGCGCCGCCACCAGAAGGTGGTCGAGGAAGCGCCCGCCCCCGGCCTTTCCGCCGAGCTGCGCGCCGCCATGGGCGAATCCGCCGTGCGCGCGGCCCAGGCCATCGGCTACGTCGGCGCCGGCACCGTGGAATTCCTCTACGACGAAGGCAGCGGCCAGTTCTTCTTCATGGAGATGAACACCCGCCTGCAGGTGGAGCACCCGGTCACCGAAGCCATCACCGGCCTCGACCTGGTCGCCTGGCAGATCCGCGTCGCCCGTGGCGAGCGCCTGCCGATCAGCCAGGAGCAGGTGCCGCTGAACGGCCACGCCATCGAAGTGCGCCTCTACGCCGAAGACCCGGAAGGCGGCTTCCTGCCCGCCAGCGGCCGCCTGGCGCTGTACCGCGAACCTGCCGCCGGCCCCGGCCGCCGGGTGGACAGCGGTATCCGCGAAGGCGACGAGGTATCGCCGTTCTATGACCCGATGCTGGCCAAGCTGATCGCCTGGGGCGAAACCCGCGAGGAAGCCCGCGCGCGCCTGCTGTCGATGCTGGCGGAAACCGCGGTCGGCGGGGTCAAGACCAACCTGGCGTTCCTGCAGCGCGTGCTGGCCCATCCGGCCTTCGCCGCCGCGGAGCTGGATACCGGCTTCATCGGCCGCCATCAGGACGCCCTGCTCCCCGCCCCCGCCGCGCTGCCGGAAGACTTCTGGCAACTGGCGGCCGAAGGCTGGGCACAGACCGAAGCCCGCCATGTGCGGCAGGACGATGCCCATTCGCCGTGGTCCGCGCGCAATGGCTGGCGCAGCGGCCTGCCGGGCGAGACTGACCTGCACCTGACCTGCAAGGGCGAGCGGCACGTCGTGCGCCTGCGCCATGCCGGCGGCGCGCGGATCGCCTACCTGAACGGCGAATGGCTGGAAGTCGCCATCGACGGCAAGCGCCACCGCCATCTGGCCCTGCGCCGCGGCGATGCGCTCTATCTGGAGTGGAACGGCGAGATGCTGGCAATCCAGCGCTTCGACCCCATCGCCGAAGCGGAAGCCGCCCACGGCCACCACGGCGGCCTCGGCGCGCCCATGAACGGCAGCATCGTGCGCATCCTGGTCGAACCGGGCCAGACCGTCGAAGCCGGCGCCACCCTGGTGGTGCTGGAAGCGATGAAGATGGAACACAGCATTCGCGCGCCGCACGCCGGCGTGGTGAAATCGCTGTATTGCAGCGAAGGCGAGCTGGTGTCGGAAGGCGCGGCGCTGGTGGAGCTGGAAGAAGCCAGCGCATAACGCGACGCCCCGCCCTTCGTAGGAGCGAGCTTGCTCGCGAACCCGCCTGACACCGAGGCTGTTCGCGAGCAAGCTCGCTCCTACAAAAAGCAAACCCGCCTTCGCCCGAATCCATAAGAGGACAATTCATGACACTGCCAACCTCCGTCCGCCTGGTCGAAGTCGGCCCGCGCGACGGCCTGCAGAACGAGAAGCAACCGATCAGCGTCGCCGACAAGGTGCGCCTGGTGGACGACCTCACCGCCGCCGGGCTCGGCTACATCGAGGTCGGCAGCTTCGTCTCGCCCAAGTGGGTGCCGCAGATGGCCGGTTCGGCGGAAGTCTTCGCCGGCATCCAGCGCAAGCCGGGCATCACCTATGCCGCTCTCGCGCCGAACATGAAGGGCTTCGAGGCCGCGCTGGAAGCCGGGGTCGAGGAAGTCGCGGTGTTCGCCGCCGCCTCCGAGGCGTTCTCGCAGAAGAACATCAACTGCTCGATCAAGGAAAGCCTGGAGCGCTTCGTGCCGATCATGGAAGCGGCGCGCCAGCATGGCATTCGCGTGCGCGGCTACGTCTCCTGCGTGCTCGGCTGCCCGTACCAGGGCGAAGTGGACGTGCAGCAGGTTGCGGCAGTCGCAGCCGAGCTGGACGCCATGGGCTGCTACGAAGTTTCCCTCGGCGACACCATCGGCGTCGGCACCGCCGGCGCCACCCGCCGCATGTTCGAAGTGGTCGGCGCCCGCGTCGCCCGCGAGCGTCTGGCCGGGCACTTCCACGATACCTACGGCCAGGCCGTGTCGAACATCTATGCCGGCCTGCTGGAAGGCATCGCCGTGTTCGACAGCTCGGTCGCCGGCCTCGGCGGCTGCCCCTACGCCAAGGGCGCGACCGGCAACGTCGCCACGGAAGACGTGGTCTACCTGCTCAACGGCCTGGGCATCGAGACCGGCATCGACCTCGACGCCCTGATCGCCGCCGGCCAGCGCATCTGCGCGGTGCTCGACAAGCCGAACGGCTCGCGCGTGGCACGGGCGCTGCTGGCGAAAGCCTGAGGACCTGCAGGAGCGCGCCATGCGCGCGACAACGTGGCGGGTCGCGGGCATGTTCCGCTCCTGCAGGTAATCCGGGGCTACGGTGCTTTTCGTAGCGAACCGAGCCCCGCAGCGGGGTTTGTTCGCGAGCAAGCTCGCTCCTACAGGGCATCTCACGCATGACGCAACACCCCTGACACACAGGAGAACCCCATGAACCTCAAAGGCAGGACCGCACTGGTCACCGGCTCCACCAGCGGCATCGGCCTGGGCGTCGCGCGCAAGCTCGCCGAGGCCGGCGCCAACCTGGTGCTGAACGGCTTCGGCGAGGTCGACGCCGCCGTCGCCAGCATCGCCGCCTGCGGCGTCAAGGCCGGACACCACCCGGCGGACATGTCCAGCCCGAAGCAGATCGCCGAGATGATCGCCTACGCCGAGCGCGAGTTCGGCGGCGTCGACATCCTGGTCAACAACGCCGGCATCCAGCACGTCGCGCCAGTGGAGAAATTCCCGGTGGAGCGCTGGGACGCGATCATCGCCATCAATCTCTCCGCGGTGTTCCACACCACCCGCCTGGCGCTGCCGGGCATGCGCCGGCGCGGCTGGGGCCGCATCGTCAACATCGCCTCGGCCCACGGGCTGGTCGCCTCGGCGCAGAAGAGCGCCTACGTCGCCGCCAAGCACGGCGTGCTCGGCCTGACCAAGACGGTGGCGCTGGAAACCGCCACCACGCCGATCACCTGCAACGCCATCTGCCCGGGCTGGGTGCTGACCCCGCTGGTGCAGAAGCAGATCGACACGCGCATCGCCGCCGGCGTCGAGCCGGACCAGGCACGCCACGACCTGCTGGCGGAGAAGCAGCCGTCGCTGGAGTTCGTCACCCCGGAGCAGCTCGGCGAACTGGCGCTGTTCCTCTGCAGCGACGCCGCCGCCCAGGTGCGTGGCGTGGCGTGGAACATGGACGGGGGATGGGTGGCGCAGTGAGTGCTTCGCAGGAGTGGGCGGGGCTTCCGGGTAGGGCGCATAACGCGCCAGCGTTATCCGCCGCGAAGCCGGTGCCAGGCTCCATTGGCGCTTTGCCATCCACCCCATGCCAGACCCACCTGTAGGAGCGCGCCATGCGCGCGATTCGCGGGCATGGCCCGCTCCTACAGTTCCGGCGGGGCTGATGCGCCCTGCACCGGAACCGACTCCGGCCTGACTGCACTATAAAGATAGGCAGTACCGTTGGAGAGACCGATGAACCAGCCGCTCTGGAGTCCCAGTCCCGAACGCATCGCCGCCACGCGGATGGATGCCTTCCGCCGCCACGTCAACCAGCGCCACGGCCTGCAGCTGAGCGACTACGCCGGGCTGCACGCCTGGAGCGTCGCCCGGCGCGCCGATTTCTGGCAGGCGATCGTCGACTTCTTCGGCGTCAATTTCCGCACCCCGCCGCGGGCGGTGCTGGAGGAAGGCCCGGCGATGCCGGATGCGCGCTGGTTCCCCGGCGCCACCCTGAGCTTCGCCGAGCACCTGCTGCACCGCCGCGACCGCCATCCGGCGCTGGTCGCCGTCGGCGAGGACGGCAGCCGCGAGGTGCTCGGCTACGCGGAACTCGCCGCCCACGTCGCCGGCCTGCAGAAGAGCCTGCGCGCCGCCGGCGTCGGCCCCGGCGACCGGGTCGCCGCCTGCATGCCGAATACCTGGCAGACGGTGGTCGGCATGCTCGCCGCCACCAGCCTGGGCGCCACCTGGTCGAGCTGCTCGCCGGACTTCGGCACCCAGGGCGTGATCGACCGCTTCGGCCAGATCGAACCGAAGGTGCTGGTCGCCTGCGCCGGCTACCGCTACGCCGGCAAGAACCTCGACCTCACCGCCAAGCTCAACGAGATCCTCGAACGCCTACCCTCGCTGCAACAGCTGCTGGTGGTGCCCTACAGCCGTCCCGAGGCGCGCGTCGGGGACTTCCGCTGCGCCGGCAAGGTGGCGCTGTGGCAGGACTTCTACCAGCCCGGCGGCGCGCCCGAGTTCGTCGCCGTGCCGTTCGACCATCCGCTGTACATCCTCTATTCCTCCGGCACCACCGGCGTGCCCAAGTGCATCGTCCACGGCACTGGCGGCGTGCTCCTGCAGCACCTCAAGGAACACGGCCTGCACACCGACCTGACGGCCGGCGACACGCTGTTCTACTACACCACCTGCGGCTGGATGATGTGGAACTGGCTGGTTTCCGGGCTGGCCATCGGCGCCACCGTGGTGCTCTACGACGGCTCGCCCTTCCATCCGGGCCCCGAGCGCCTGATGGACCTGGTCGACGCCGAGGGCATCAGCGTGTTCGGCACCAGCGCCAAGTACATCGCCGGGCTGGAGAAGGCCGGCCTGCGCCCGCGCGAGACGCACCGGCTGGAGCGCCTGAAGGCGATCCTCTCCACAGGCTCGCCGCTGGCCCACGAGAGCTTCGACTACGTCTACCGCGACATCCGGGCAGAGCTCTGCCTGTCCTCGATTTCCGGCGGCACCGACATCGTCTCCTGCTTCGCCCTGGGCAATCCCACCGGCCCGGTCTGGCGCGGCGAGCTGCAGTGCAAGGGCCTGGGCATGGCGGTGGAGGTCTGGGACGAAGCCGGCCAGCCGGTGCACGGCGACAAGGGCGAGCTGGTCTGCACCCGGCACTTCCCGTCGATGCCGGTGGGCTTCTGGAACGATCCGCACGGCGAGAAATTCCGCCACGCCTACTTCGACACCTTCCCCGGCGTCTGGGCCCACGGCGACTACGCCGAGGAAACCGCCCACGGCGGGCTGGTCATCCATGGCCGTTCCGACGCGGTGCTGAACCCCGGCGGCGTGCGCATCGGCACGGCGGAGATCTACCGCCAGGTGGAAAAGATCGAGGACGTGCTGGAATCCATCGCCATCGGCCAGGACTGGCAGGGCGACGTGCGCGTGGTGCTGTTCGTCCGCCTGCGCGACGGCGTGCCGCTCACCGACGAGCTGCAGCAGCGCATCCGCCAGGTCATCCGCGCCAACACCACGCCGCGCCACGTGCCGGCGAAGATCGTCGCGGTGGCCGATATCCCGCGCACCATCAGCGGCAAGATCGTCGAACTGGCGGTGCGCAACGTGGTGCACGGCAGGCCGGTGAAGAACACCGACGCCCTGGCCAACCCGCAGGCGCTGGAGCTGTACCGCGACCTGCCGGAACTGCAACGCTGAGGGCGGTTAGCGCCCAGAAAAAGCCTGCTTCAGGTCAAGGGGGTTCCTCGTTCGAAAGTGTGAAAATCATCACATTCCAACGATAAGCCTGCCCTGACTCCCGGCGAACTCCGGGGCGTCCCGGCCTCATTCAAAGCCGTACAAGGAGCCCCTCCCTTGAGCCTTCGTAAGCGGCTGTTCTGTCTTGCCGCCCCCCTCATCTTCATGACGCTGCTGCTGGCCTACGTACTGGCCCAGACCGAGCTGCTGACCCGCTTCGACGCCTACGAACAGGAGCAACTGGAGGGCGAGGCCAACAGCCTCGCCCTCCAGCTCGACAGCTTCATCAGCCGCAGCCTCGACGTGCTGCGCGTCTCCGCCTGGTCGGACCCGCTCTACGACTCCATCCGTATCGGCCATGGCAACGAGGTCACCCACCCCAACCTGGATATCGACTCGGTGCGGAACCAGGACTTCAACTTCCTGCTGTTCTTCGACAACCAGGGGAAGATCCTCGGCGAGCAATGGATCATGCCTGACCGCCTCGAGCTGCGCCGCGGCGCCACCCAGCCCACGCGGGACGAGCTGCGCGGCTCCGTTCTCAGTCACGCGGAGGACCTCGGCCTGCTGCAACCGCATGCCAGCCCTCGCCATTCCACCGCACAGATGCTGCTGATCAAGGGCGTTCCGACCGTGCTGGTGAGCAGCCCGATCAGCAATAGCGCGGGCACCGCCACGCCGGCGGGCAATGCGATAGCCGGCCGCTTCCTCGGCCTGCATCGCCAGGCGCTGCTCAAGCGCTTCATCGGCGGCGACCTGCGCTTCCTGCCGCCGGGCGGCGAAGAGCTGAACTGGTCGCTGATTCCGGGGCACATGTACCTGCGCAACACCAATTTCCATGTGGCTCCCCGCCAGCTCGACGAACATCAGCAGCAGGAAATCGACCTGCGCATGCTCAACAGCCAGGGCGAGCCGGAAATGCGCCTGCGGATCATCCAGCCGCGGTATTTCTACGTGAAAGGCAAGGAGGCGATCGGTTTCTTCCTCATGCTGACGACGCTGACCGGCGTGGTCGCGCTGGCGCTGGGCTACCTCGGCCTGGAATTCTGGGTGCTGCGCCGCGTGCAGAAGCTGAACCGCGAAATCGCCAGCATCGGCCCCGACTCACCGCTGCCGCACCTGAGCGGTGACGGCGACGACGAGATCGGCCAGCTGACCGGCGAGCTCAACGGCATGCTCGAACGCCTGGCGCGCAGCGAGGACCGCGGGCAGGCGGTGCTCGACTCGATCAGCGACGGCTACCTCGAAATCGACATGTTCGACCGGATCAGCAAGGCGAACCGGGCGCTGTACGGCATGCTCGGATATACCCCGAACAGGCTGATCGGCCATCCCTTCAGCGCCCTGTTCGAGCCCCAGGAAGGTCACCCCGAACCGATGCGGCTACGCCAGATCCTGCTGGAGCGGCACCAGCTGTCCTTCCGCACGCCGCTGAAGTGCCACAATGGCAACCTGCGCTGGTTCGAGGCGTCCTTCTCGGTGATCCTCGGCAAGGGCGGCAAGGGAGTCGCCGGCTTTCGCGGCATCCTGCGCGACATCAGCGAGCAGATGGCCTACCAGAGCCAGTTGCTGGACATGGCCTACCGCGACGCGCTCACCGGCCTGGGCAACCGCAAGGCCTTCCAGGAACAGCTGGAGGCCCACCTGAACCGGCCGGCCGAGGAGTCGGAGGTGACCGCGCTGCTGTTCATCGACCTCGATCACTTCAAGGATGTCAACGACCGCCACGGTCACGATGTCGGCGACCAGTTGCTCATCACCGTGGCCAGCCGCCTGCGTGGCAGCCTGCGCCAGCCCGACCTGTCGTTCCGCCTGGGCGGCGACGAGTTCACCGTGCTGCTGCACAGCTCCGACCAGCACCAGGCCATGGCGCTGGGCGAACGGCTGCTGAAGGCCCTCGGCGAACCCTATGCCCTCGGCGATCTCCTCATCGACGTGATCTCCCCGAGCATCGGCATCGCCCTCTATCCGCTGCACGCGAACACTGCGGATACCCTGCTCAAGGCCGCCGACAGCGCCATGTACCGGGCCAAGCGCCGGCGCAACTGCTGCTGCCTGTACGATGCGGAAGTGGATGCCGCGGCGGACAAGGCCGCGGCGGAACCGGCCGCCACCTCCTGACTTCCACGTCGCGCGGCGCGGGCGATCCTGCGCGCCCTGCGCGTCGCGCGCGCTCTCCGGCCGGCAGCACCTTTACCGATATGCCGGCATCGACTCCTGGGAGTTTTCTGCTTTTCCGGAGAGACTCCTGGAAATCGCCATCCTTCTGATATGATCCTGCCCCCTCAGGGGCCAGCGATCCGCCCCGAGCAATTCCAATAACTCCAACAATCGGCATGCGACGCCAGAACCTGCGCAGGAGCGCGGGACCGGAAAGCTTTTTCCAGCGTGGCCACTGCTCGAACCAATGATTAGGAAATAACAAGATGTTGAACAAACGGATGAGCCTGCTCGCACTGAGCATCCTCGCTACCCAGGCCATGGCCGACGACCAGTCCAGCGCCAAGGGCTTCGTCGAGGACAGCCACCTGGATCTGTTCCTGCGCAACGGCTACATGTACCGCGACTTCAAGCACGGCAACGAAGACAAGTCCGAGTGGGGCCAGGCGGCGACCGCCACCTTCACTTCCGGTTTCACCCCGGGCACCGTGGGTGTCGGCCTGGACGTCTTCGGCATGTACGCCGTGCGTCTGGACGGCGGCCAGGGCCGCAGCGGCGCCGCCGGCATCGACTTCTTCAAGCAGGGTGACAGCGGCCACGCCGCCGACGACCTGTCCCGTGGCGGCGCCGCGATCAAGGCGCGCATCTCCAACACCGTGATCAAGATCGGCGATCAGATGCCCGCCCTGCCGGTGCTGAGCTACGACAACTCGCGCCTGCTGCCGGAAAGCTTCAACGGCACCCTGGTCACCTCCAGGGAAATCGAAGGCCTGGAGCTGAACGTCGGCCGCTTCACCCAGGAAGTCCGCAAGAGCGCCACGGGTTCCGACAGCGGCCACCTGAAGCGCATCGACGTCTACGGCGGCAGCTACAAGTTCACCGACGACTTCAGCGCCTCGCTCTACGCTTCCGACAACGAAGACGTGGCGAAGAAGCAGTACGTCAACCTGAACTACGTCGTGCCGCTGCAGGAGAAGCAGTCGCTGACCTTCGACTTCAACGGCTACAAGACCAAGCTGGATAGCGACTTCGCCGACCAGTTCTACGGTGGCAACCGCGACAACACCATCTGGAGCCTGGCCGCGACCTACGCGATCGACGCCCACTCCTTCATGCTCGCCCATCAGCGCAGCACCGGCGATACCGGCTACAACTACGGCTTCTACCAGGAAGTCGACGGCGTCCCGACTGGCGCCCTGGGCGACGGCGGCACCACCATCTGGCTGGCCAACTCCTACTGGTCGGACTTCAACGCCGAGGACGAGCGCTCCTGGCAGGTCAGCTACGCCATCGACTTCGGTGCCTACGGCATTCCGGGCCTGAGCTACCGCGTGGCCTACGTGCGCGGCGACAACATCAGGACCGCCGACACCAGCGACGGCACCGAGCGCGAGATCTTCAACCAGCTGCAATACGTGGTTCAGGAAGGTCCGGCGAAGAACCTGTCCCTGCGCCTGCGCGGCTCGTGGGTGCGCGTCTCCAACGACGCCAGCGCCTACAACTCGGACGGCAACGAAGTCCGCGCCTTCGTCGAGTACCCCATCAGCATCTTCTGATGCGCTGAGGTTCGCGAGCCGAGCGAAGAAAAACGCCCCGGGGCTTCGGCTCCGGGGCGTTTTTCATTGGGGAAGGATTTCCTGATCGCTCCCATGCCGGGAGAGCCACCTACGGCAAGACTTTCCGTAGGAGCGGGCCATGCCCGCGACAATCGCTGGCACCGCCGACCTGTCGCGGGCATGGCCCGCTCCTACAACATCATCGCGTGTTTATTGGATCCCCGCGTTCGCGGGGAAGACAGTGCGTAGGGTGGATCACGCTCCACCGATCCACCACGGCCGCGCAGGCGGCCCCGCAATGGTGGATGGAAGAGCGCCATCCACCCTACGTTTCGCTGATCCCCTACGTCCAACCGCTGTTTCAGTACACCTGGGTAAACCTGTAGGAGCGGGCCATGCCCGCGGAATTCCGCCGCAGCCGATTCGTCAGTGAATCATCCGCGCGATATCGGAGCGGGTGATGGCGGTCCGGCATTCCTCGTACCAGTGCGGAATCGCATCGCGCAGCCGCTCGCGGGCGTCGTCCAGCTTGAACGGCTGGGTGTAGCGCGTCTTGCGGTAGGCATAGATGTAGTAGGTGCCGTTGCGATAGAGGATGCGGTCGAAGGTGTAGAAGGCGATGTGCGAGCCGTTGCAGCGGGCGGTCAGCACCACGTCGCCTTCCTCGTACGGCAGCGCCCCTTCGGCGCATTCGTAGGTGAAGAACTCGCGGACGTCGTCCCAGGCCACGCCGTCGCTGCTGGAGCGCAGGTGGTTGCGCGCCTCGTCCTCGGACTGTTCGGAGTGGTCGCTGTACCAGATGAACAGCGGAATGCTCTGGTTGGTCTCGTCGGCCAGCCAGCTCTCGCCGTCCAGGTACTGCGCGCTGCGCGCCAGCCCGGCCTGCATGCGCAGGTGCACCTGGCGGTAGGCGTCCAGTTCGTCGTCGAAGCGCTGCGACTCGACGCACGGCAGCACGCCCTCGGTCGTCTTCAGCGCGGCGATCTTGGCCTGGTAGTCGGCGTACAGGCCGGCGTTCTCCACCAGCACGCAGGTATCGCGGCTCAGGCTGAGGCCCACTTCGGTGAAGTTGGCGGAGCCGACTATGACCACGTCCGGCTCGATCAGGACCAGCTTCCAGTTGACGCTGGCCTGGTAGCGGAAATCCACCGACAGCGTGAGGCCGGCATCCGCCTGGCGCAGGCAGTGCTCGATGAAGTCCGGCGAGGTGAAGGAATTGACGGTGCCGACCAGCATGTCCAGCCGGTTGCCATTGGCGAGAAGTGTATCGACCAGCGACTCGGTGTCGCTGGCAAAGCCTGAGACGATGGTGATGTTCTTTCCGCTCACCTGCTCCAGGTACCGCTTCAGATCATTACGCTCATCCAGAATTTTCATGCTGTCTCCCCAGAAATTGCAGGCGAAGGATTCTGAAGCAGGTCATTGAAGGCTTTCAACTGCAATCATTGTCGCCGGGGAGCGGCGGCATTAATCCCTGAAAATCCTCACAACGGGAAGAAAAAGCCCGGCACGCCAGCGGATTTCGCCCGAGCGGCCGCCTCTCGCCCGCACAGCAGAGAACGCTGGAGTCCTGCTATAATCGCCGCCTTTTTACACCCGCGCATTTTCCCCCGCCTCCCATTCCGGCTCCGACCGGGGCGAACTGGAACAGCACAGTATTGGTATCGAATCGGTATCCGCCGAAATTGGTGCCTCATAAGTCATTGATAGGTAAAGCACTTGATCTCCACCGCAAACATCACCATGCAATTCGGCGCCAAGCCGCTGTTCGAAAACGTCTCCGTCAAGTTCGGCAACGGCAACCGCTACGGCCTGATCGGCGCCAACGGCTGCGGCAAGTCGACCTTCATGAAGATCCTCGGCGGCGAGCTGGAGCCCTCCGGCGGCCAGGTGATGGTGGAGAACGGCGCGCGCCTGGGCAAGCTGCGCCAGGACCAGTTCGCCTATGAAGACTTCTCGGTGATCGACACCGTGATCATGGGCCACGAGGAACTGTGGAGCGTCAAGGCCGAACGCGACCGCATCTACTCCCTGCCGGAGATGAGCGAGGAAGACGGCATGGCCGTGGCCGAGCTGGAGGTGCAGTTCGCCGAGTTCGACGGCTATACCGCCGAGTCCCGCGCCGGCGAGCTGCTGCTCGGCCTGGGCATTCCGCTGGACCAGCATTTCGGCCCGATGAGCTCCGTCGCCCCGGGCTGGAAGCTGCGCGTGCTGCTGGCCCAGGCGCTGTTCTCCGATCCGGACGTGCTGCTCCTCGACGAACCGACCAACCACCTGGACATCAACACCATCCGCTGGCTGGAATCGGTGCTCACGGCGCGCAACAGCACCATGATCATCATTTCCCACGACCGCCACTTCCTGAACAGCGTGTGCACGCACATGGCGGACCTGGACTACGGCGAGCTGCGCCTGTTCCCGGGCAACTACGACGAATACATGACCGCCGCCGAACAGGCCCGCGAACGCCTGCTGTCGGACAACGCCAAGAAGAAGGCGCAGATCGCCGAACTGCAGCAGTTCGTCAGCCGCTTCTCGGCCAACGCCTCCAAGGCCAAGCAGGCCACCAGCCGCGCCCGGCAGATCGACAAGATCCAGCTGGAAGAGGTCAAGCCGTCCAGCCGCGTCAGCCCGTTCATCCGCTTCGAGCAGTACAAGAAGCTGCACCGCCAGGCGGTGACGCTGGAGAAGGTGAGCAACGGCTACGACGGCAGTCCGCTGTTCAAGAACCTCAGCATGCAGGTGGAAGCCGGCGAGCGCATCGCCATCATCGGCCCCAACGGCA
The DNA here is from genome assembly GCF_900103845.1 of Pseudomonas jinjuensis. GTDB lineage: Bacteria > Pseudomonadota > Gammaproteobacteria > Pseudomonadales > Pseudomonadaceae > Pseudomonas > Pseudomonas jinjuensis. Next base: position 315,908 of record NZ_FNIJ01000001.1, on the reverse strand, counting down.
TCGGCAAGACCACCCTGCTGCGCACCCTGGTCGGCGAAATGGCGCCCACCGCGGGTGACATTAAGTGGACCGACAGCGCGGACGTGGGCTACTTCGCCCAGGACCACGCCGAAGACTTCGAAGAAGACTACAGCCTGTTCGACTGGATGGCCCAGTGGACCCAGGGCGGCGAGCAGCTGGTGCGCGGCACCCTCGGCCGCATGCTGTTCTCCAACGACGAAATCAAGAAGTCGGTGAAGGTGATTTCCGGTGGCGAACAGGGTCGCATGCTGTTCGGCAAGCTGATCCTGAAGAAGCCCAACGTGCTGGTGATGGACGAGCCGACCAACCACCTGGACATGGAATCCATCGAGGCGCTCAACCTGGCGCTGGAGAACTACCCGGGCACGCTGATCTTCGTCAGCCACGACCGCGAGTTCGTCTCCTCCCTCGCCACCCGCATCATCGAGCTGGGCGAGAACGGCGTGACCGACTTCAGCGGCAGCTATGACGACTACCTGCGCAGCCAGGGCGTGATCGTCTGACCGAGACCGCCTTGTCGTTCCCACGCTCCTGCGTGGGAACCATGAGTCCAGCCCTTCCCTGACCTGTATGAATGCAAAAAAGCCGCCCCTCGAAAGGGGCGGCTTTTTCGTTTCCGGCCGGATCAGGCCGCGGCGAACTGTGCCGCGATGCCCTGGCGGGCGGCGCCGATGGCCTGCTGGCGCGGATCCTCGCCGTAGGCCAGGCCCTGGGCGCGTACCACTTCGATGTCGGTGATGCCAACGAAGCCGAGCACCAGCTTCAGGTAGTCCTCGTGGGCCGCCCCGCTCGGCTCGCCGGCATGCAGGCCGCCGGCGGTGGAGACGATGATCACCTTCTTGCCGCCGGCCAGTCCGACCGGGCCGGTCTCGGTGTAGCGGAAGGTCTTGCCGGCCACGGCGATGCGGTCGATCCAGGCCTTCAGCTGGGTGGGAACGGTGAAGTTGTACATCGGCGCGCCAATGACGATGGCGTCGGCGGCGAGGAATTCCTCGATGGTGCTCTCGCCCAGCTCCGCCTCGTGCTTCTGCGCAGCGTCGCGCAGCTCGGCCGGGGTGCCGGCGGCGACCAGGCTGGCGGACGACAGGTGGCTGATGGCGTCGGCGGCGAGATCGCGGTAGGTCACCTGGATGCCCGGCTCGGCGGCGCGCCAGGCATCGACGACTTCGCGGCTCAGTTGGCGCGAGGCGGAGGCGTCGCCGAGGATGCTGGAATCGATGTGCAGAAGTTTCATGCTGAGCTCCGAGTGGGTTGCTTGATGGGACGAGAGGCTACCGGCGTAGTCAATCAGCGATAAGTCGGTAAAAATGCGATGCATCGTCCCACCAGCAGGACAATCCCATGCAGGACCTCAACGATCTCTATTACTTCGCCAAGGTGGTGGAAGCCGGCGGGTTCGCCGCTGCCGGGCGTGTGCTGGGGCTGCCGAAGTCGCGCCTGTCGCGACGCGTGGCGGAGCTGGAGGAGCGCCTGAAGGTGCGCCTGCTGCAGCGCACCACGCGCAAGCTGGCGCTGACCGATATCGGCGAACGCTACTACCGGCATTGCCAGGCGATGCTGGTGGAAGCGGAAATGGCCGACGAGGTGGCCGCCCAGCTGAGCGCCGAACCGCGCGGGCGGGTCCGGCTGTCCAGCCCGATCGGCCTCGCCGAGACCTGGCTCAACGACATGCTGCCGGGCTTCCTCGTCCGCTATCCGCAGATCAACCTGGAACTGCTGCTGACCAATCGCCGCGTCGACCTGGTCAACGAAGGCGTCGACGTGGCGCTGCGCGTGCGCGCCCCGGATGACGAGGATCCCTCGCTGATCAGCCGGCGCCTGCGCCCGGCCAGATCGGTACTGGTGGCGTCGCCGGAGCTGTTGCGCGGCGTGCACCTGGAACAGCCGGCGGACCTGGCCGCCCTGCCGATACTCGGCGCCCTGGAGAACGACCGCCGGGTGCACCTGAGCCTGCGCGGGCCGGACGGAATCGTCCGCGAAGCGGCGCTGGAAGCGCGGCTGGCGGTGGAGGACTTCAACCTGCGCAAGAACGCCGCCCTGGCCGGTCTGGGCGTGACCCAGTTGCCCCACTACTACTGCGAGACGGAGCTGGCCGAAGGCCGGCTGGCGAGGGTGCTGCCGGAATGGAGCTTCGCGGACGCCTACCTGCAGGCCGTCTATCCGCATCGCCGCGGGCTGCTGCCGGCGGTGCGCGCCCTGCTCGACTTCCTCGTCGAGGAGTTCGGCCGCAGCCAGACGCCGCTATGAGCCGAGCGGGATGCCGAGCGAGCCGCCGGCCCAGCCGAGCAGCCGGCCACCGCTGAGCCAGTCGACCCAGGCCAGCTGATGCAGGGCGACGATGCCCCAGAACAGCGCCTGGTAGGACAGCTTGCGCGTCTTGTGGCGCAGCGCGCGCTGGGCCAGCAGCGCGCCCGGCCAGCCGCCGAGCAGTTCGAGCAGGTGCAGGGTCTGCTCCGGCGTGCGCCAGGCGCCCTGCTCTGCGCTGCGCTTGTCGCGCCAGTAGGCGAGGAAGGCGGCGGCGCTGAGCAGCGGATAGAGCGCCGGCAGCCACCAGGCATGCCCTTCGGCGAGCCAGACCGCCATCCCGGCCAGCGGCAGCGCCAGCAGCACGGCCAGCAACGGCAGGCTGCGGGCAAGCGACGGCTGGCTGCGCGGCGCGGCCAGGCGCCGCCCCTCGCGGACCTTCTCGCGGGTGACCGGGGCAGTCGGCTTGCGGCGGATCTGCGGCCGGTCGACCGCCAGCCCGGCCAGCCGCGCATGTTCAGCGCGCGGCCGTCCCTGTTTGTCGGTTCCCGCCACGAAGCACACCTGATCACCGCTCACTGGCCGGCGATCGCCGCGAAATGCCGAGATATGCAGGAAGACTTCCGCGCCGCCGGCCTGCGGGCGGATGAAGCCGAAGCCCTTGTCATCGTCCCAGCGGCTGATGACCCCGTCGCGTTCCACGGCGGACTCCTGCGAGCGATTCAATGCTGGGCCGTGCTCCAGTCGATGAGGTGGAACTGCCAGGTGGCCAGGATCATCACGCCGAAGGCGATGCGATACCAGGCGAAGGCCGCGTAGCTGTGGTTGGCGATGAACTTCAGCAGGCCGCGCACGGCGATCATGGCGAAGATGAAGGAAGTCACGAAGCCGACGGCGAACACCGGCAGGTCATCGGGCTGGAACAGGTCGCGGTACTTGTAGCCGGAGTAGACCGCGGCGCCGACCATGGTCGGCATCGCCAGGAAGAAGGAAAACTCGGTGGCCGCCTTGCGCGACAGGCCGAACAGCAGGCCGCCGATGATGGTGGCGCCGGACCGCGAGGTGCCGGGAATCAGCGCCAGGCACTGGGCGCAGCCGACCTTGAGGGCGTCCTTCCAGGTCATGTCGTCGACGTGTTCGGCGCGGATGACGTGCGTGCGCCGCTCGGCCCAGAGCATGACCAGTCCGCCCACCACCAGCGCGGCGGCCACGGTGACCGGGTTGAACAGGTAGTGGTGGATCACGTCGGCGAAGGCGACGCCGAGCACCACCGCCGGGAAGAAGGCGATCAGCAGGTTGGCGGTGAAGCGCTGCGCCGGCCGCTGGCTCGGCAGGCCGAGGATGATCTCGATGATCTTGCCGCGGAACTCCCAGACCACCGCGAGGATGGCGGCCAGCTGGATGATGATGTTGAAAGCCTGCGCACGTTCGCCGACGAAGCCCAGCAGATCGGCGACGATGATCTGGTGACCAGTGCTGGATATCGGCAGGAATTCGGTCAGCCCCTCGACCACTCCCAGAATGAAGGCCTGGAAGGCGCTCCACAGTTCCATACAACTTTCCCCCGCGCGGACAGCTCCGCTTTCTCGTTCGAAAAGACCGCGTTCCGCCGCTTCCCACGGCGCACGAAACGCATGACAAAGGCCGGCAATGCTACTGCATCGACCGGCTCCCGGCGCGAATGTCGTGAAATTTTCTCCTGCGCGGCACGGCCACGGGCAGGCACGGGACGGAACCTGACCACTCGATCAAGGCATTGCGATATCACGAAGCCAGCTTTTCGCTGCCGATTCCCGCCGTCAGACGCCCGATCGTATCGCCGCTGAAACAATCCGCCTCACTGCAGGCCGCGGAATCCGCGAGAACACCCGACTTTCGCGGGAAGTTGTAACACCGGCGAGACAAATGATGGCAACCACGGCTCGAGCCCGCTGTTTCCGCGGCTTCCCTTCGATTCCGGCGATGCGGGCCGGCGTATCACAGATGCAACACAAATCTCCCAAACCTCTACATGATGTTTTTCCAAGCAATTGATCAGAAAGGGAAAAGCCAATCAGGCACAGGTTCTGCTCTATCCGGGTATCGCTGCATAGGGCACAGCGCACCACAGGAACCGCCATCATGGGGATCATCGACTACCGCACCATCGGCCTGCTCGCCGCCTTCACCTGCATGGCCGGCATTCCGATGCACTCGGCCGCGGAGGATCGCGGCGGCGAGATCGTCGTCCATAGAGAGGTCCAGCCTCGCATCGCCACCCGTCCGACCATGGTGCCCGATCCCAATCCGGTCACCGTCAACGCCAACCGCTCCGACGACGTCACCCGGCTGACCGGGGAGCTGAGCGACACCGACTACGCCAACGTCACCAGCGGCTCCAGCCTGCAACGGCAGATCATGCCCGGCGGCCATCTGCTCGGCATGGACAACAGCGCCACCCAGGGCCTGAGCGGCAACAACGGGCTGGGCGCCCAGGGTGGATCGACCAGCGGAAGCGGCATCTCGAACACCGTCAACCGCGGCCTCCAGCAGGGCCTCGCGCCCCTGCGCATCCTGACTGGCGGGAGCCGCTGACATGGACGCCAGGCTGCTGCTTCTCGCCCTTCTCTGCAGCGCCGCCGCCCATGCCGGGGGGCCGGCCGTCATCAACAGCTCGACCATCGACAATTCCGGCGCCGGCTACCAGGGCAACTTCGGCCTCAACCAGGCCGCCGGCGACCAGCAGCAGCAGGCCAACACCCGCGCCATCGCCATCGGCGCCAATGGCCAGGCCAGCGCCCAGGTCCGCCAGCGGGTGGTGACCAGCGCCGCCCGGGACATGGCGGCCAGGGCGGTCATCGGCGGCGACTCGTTTTCCAGCGGCGATGGCGCACTGGGGGTGAACCAGAGCGCCGGGGCCGGCAACCAGCAGGTGAATGTCATGCGGATCAGCGTCGGCGCCGGTCCGCAGAGTGTCGACGACAGCGTGCTCTCGCAGCAGAACGTGACGCTGTCGCAAAGCTCCGGTTCGGGGAATGGCGCCATCGGCAGCCGGGAGGTCGGTATCAGCGACCAGGCATTTGCCGGCAGCCGCGGCGTCGTCCAGCTGAACCAGAGTGCCGGGGTGGGGAATCGTATGGGCAACACCCTGAGCATCCGGGTCGAATGACCCCAAGAACCAGAAACACTAAGCACGCTAACAGGCAAGGAGATACACCATGAAACCATCAATGGCTCTCAAGCCTCTGGTTTTCGCTGTAGCAGCGGTCATGGCTGTAGCTGTACAAGCGAACGATCGGAATGATCGTCACGACCGGCATGATCGCGGTCATGGTCACGAGCATCACCAGAAACGGCCGCCGTACGATCCGCACACGGACCCGCGGATCTTCGCCGGCGCAGTGGCGACCCTCGAGGACAGCCAGAACAATACCGATAACTTCGTGATCAACCAGGCGACGGAAAACGACGCGGAGGTAACCGACTCGCTGAACGATGTGGAAGGCAACGCCGGGCTGAACGTCGCTGCCGGCGACATGAACCAGCAGGACAACGAGACCGCACTGGCCAGCTCCGACGCAGAATGGATCTTCGGCGGAGCCTATGCATCCACCAGCGCCAACCAGTACCAGACCGGCAATACCGCGCTGAACTTCTCCACCACCAACACCGCCAACCTGGACGGTTCCGCCAACGACTCGTCCGGCAACATCGGCGTGAACGTTGCGGCCGGCGACTTCAACCAGCAGAAAAACATGATGGCCGCCGCGGTATCCAGCGGTCGCTTCGCCATCGCCGAAGGACCGGTCGATCAGGACACCACCGGCAACGTCGTGGCCAACACCGCAGTGCCCGAGTTCGACAAGGTGACCCTGCGCAGCGAGTTCAAGGCGCACGGCAAGTACGAAGGCAAGGGCTATGGCGTCGTGGTGGACGATGGCAAGAAAGGCTATGGCCGCCACAGCAAGCCTGACCTCGACCCGATGTTCTTCCACGAAGAGGGCGATGTGTACCTGAGCGGCTATGCCACTCACCAGGTGCTGGTGTTCAGCGGCTGGACGGCTCCTGTGATCAACACCGCCACCGTCAACAACTCGCTGAACGGTGCACAGGGTAACGTCGGCGCCAACGTCGCCGCTGGCGTGGGCAACCAGCAGGCCAACTCGCTGACCATCGCTGCCGGCTGCCAGACCTGCCTGTAAGCGATAGCAGCGCGATCGGGAGGCTCCGGCAACGGAGCCTCCTTCCCCAGAGCCGATACAGGCGTCACGATCATGCGCACGTCCGCCCTCCTGCTGCTCGCCCTCCTCTCCTCCGGCGTCACCGAGGCCGCACGAATGCCCGTCGCCGCGCTGCCCGGCGGAGGGCTGGCCTACAAGCAGGTCGAGAGCATCCGCGAGCGGCGCTTCGCCAATCTGGTCGAACAGAAAACCGACTTCAGCTGCGGCGCGGCCTCCATGGCGACCATCCTGCGCCAGGCCTACCAGCTGGACGTCGATGAAGAATTCGTCATCAAGGGCATGCTGGTGCGGGCCGATCCGGACCTGGTCCGGACCATGGGCTTCTCCATGCTCGACATGAAGCACTATGCCGAAGCCATCGGCATGCGCGCCCGCGGCTACCGGATACAACCCTCCGCGCTGGAGAGGATCCGCATCCCGGTGATCGTCCTGCTGGATATCCGCGGCTACAAGCATTTCGTCGTGCTGCAGCGCACCCGGAACAACTACGTGTACATCGGCGACCCGGTCCTGGGTCACAAGCGCTACACCATCGACGACTTCGTCAAGGGCTGGAACGGCATCGTCTTCGCCGTGATCGGCCCCGGCTACGACAAGACCAACGCTCTTCTCTCGCCCCCCGAACCGCTCACCGCCCGGGACCGGCTGGATGCCTTCCAGCCGGTGAGGGATGCCGAACTGATGGAGTTCGGTTTCATCCAGAGCGACTTCTTCTAGGGCAAGGAAAAGAATCCGGGAGTTGCACATGAAGATCATCACGCTGCTGACCGTCACCTGCCTGGCAGCCAGCATCCCGGCCCACGGCGCCGGCCTCTTCAGGCCGGTCGAACTCAAGGACCAGGAACTCGCACAACTGCGCGGCCGCTACGTCCTGCCCGGCCGCATCATCAGCTTCGGTGTAGTCCTCGACAGCACCTGGAAGAACGCCTCCGGCGAACGCATAGGCGCCCGGGCGAGCATGCAGATCCAGCAATCCACGGTGAAGCCGCAGTTCTACGTGACCACCTACAAGGAGTCCGGCCACGGCGACGCCCTGGATGGACCCAAGGGCAGCATCAGCGGCGGCGGCGGGCTCGACCGCACCCAGGGCGTGACGCAGAGCGTGCGCGCCGCCGGCGACTACAACACCGCCTACAACAACGTCGACATCGACATCAGGCAAGGTAGCCAGGCGCCAGTCCCGGTGCAGAACGGCCAGCCGCTGGAGCGCAGCATCAGCCAGAGCAACGGCGCCGGCACCGTCACCATCAGCCCCGGCAAGGGCGGCATCCAGCTCGCCATCAATGCCGGCGACCAGGGCAGCAGCCTGCAGCGCCTCGGCGCCGGCGGCCTGCTGCAGGCGGCCAACATGGCCGGCGTGAGCAACCAGGTCAGCAATATCGCCGAATTGAGCGTGGTCCTGCGCAACGGTGCGGGGTCGACTAGTCTGGAAGGCACGCTCGATCAGATCAGGGGACTGCGTGCCATGGGCCTGTGAGCCGCTGGCGCCACGTCTGTCCGTACTAGAAAGAAGGGACGCCACGCCATGCATCGTTCGCTCCGCGCTGCAATCTGCGCAACCGCCCTGCTTTCCTCGACCCACGTCGCTGCCGCGAACGAGGCCGAGGTGGAAGCCCTGAAACGGGAGCTGCTGGAACTGAAGCAGCGCTACGAAGCCCAACAGAAGGCGCTGATGGTACTGGAGCAGCGCGTACGCCAGGTCGAGGACCAGCCCCCGGGCCCGGAGAAACCCCGCAAGCTGGTGACCGCCACCAACAAGCCGTCGCCGACCAGTTCCTACGGCGAATCGCTGAAGGAGGACGCGGCCCCGCCGAAGAGCGTGGAAAACCTCTACGACGAGGCCAGCGGCTTCTTCGGCAACGGCGCCTTCAGCATGGAGGCCGGGCTCACCTACACCCACTACGACACCCGCCAACTGATCCTCAACGGCTTCCTGGCGCTGGACACCATCTTTCTCGGCAGTATCGGCGTGGACAACATCAACGCCGACTACTGGACCCTCGACCTCACCGGCCGCTACAACTGGAACAACCGCTGGCAGGTCGACCTGAACGTGCCGGTGGTCTACCGCGAGAGCGACTTCCAGTCCGCCGGGGCGGGCAACTCCACCGCGCAATCGACCGACGAAACGGTCACCCGCGATCCCACCATCGGCGACGTCAACTTCGGCATCGCCTACAAGTTCATGGATGAAACCGCGAGCCGCCCGGACGCGGTGGTCAGCCTGCGGGTCAAGGCCCCCACCGGCAAGGACCCGTACGGCATCAAGCTGGTTCGCTCGGCGGAAAACGACAACCTCAGCGTCCCCGAGGACCTGCCCACCGGCAACGGCGTATGGTCGATCACCCCCGGCATCTCGCTGGTCAAGACGGTCGACCCGGCGGTGCTGTTCGCCAGCCTGTCGTACACCTACAACAAGGAAGAGTCGTTCAGCGACATCAGCCCGAACCAGGGCACCAGGCTGGGCGGCAAGGTCGACCTGGGCGACTGGTTCCAGGTCGGCGGCGGCGTGGCCTTCGCCCTCAACGAGAAGATGAGCATGTCGTTCTCGGTCACCGACCTGATCGCCCGCAAGAGCAAGATCAAGCCCGACGGCCAGGACTGGCAGACCATCAGCGGCAGCGACGCCAACTCGGCGAACTTCAACTGGGGCCTGACCTACGCCGTCAGCCCGAACCTGACCATAGTGCCCAACCTGGCCATCGGCCTGACCCCCGACGCGCCGGACTTCAGCTTCAGCGTGAAATTCCCCTACTACTTCTGAAACCCGCCCCGGCCAAATGCCATCGTTCCCACGCTCCCGCGTGGGAACGATCGAGAAGCCACAACTGTCCGGGTATCTCAGCGCATTGTGTTCGCGAGCAAGCTCGCTCCTGCAGGCAGTGCGGCCTCACCTCGTAGGAGCGAGCTTGCTCGCGAACCTGCGGGCATGCCCGCGACCGCCCGCCTGGCGCGCCACAAGGGATAGACGACGGGGATACGCGCGGATATCGCAGCGAACGGGAAGCCCCGAAACCGCTCAGCGCAACTGATGCTTGTGCAGCAACCGGTAGAAGGTCGGCCGCGAGATGCCCAGCATGCGCGCGGCGACGCTGAGGTTGTCGCCATACAGCGCCAGGGCATCGCACATGGCGCGGCGCTCGGCGTTCAGCTTGTAGTCTTCCAGGGAAATCAGCGAGCGCTGCTCGGCCTTCTGCTTCTGTTCTTCCAGCCCCAGGTCGGCGGCCTCGATCTGCCTCCCCTCGGCCAGCACCAGCCCGCGGCGCACGCGATTGGCCAGCTCGCGCACGTTGCCCGGCCAGTTGTGCGCCGCCATGGCGACCAGGGCGCCCTCGCTGAAGCGCCGCGGGCGGCGTCCGGTCTCGACGCTGTAGAGGTGGGCGAAATGGTTGGCCAGCACGGCGATATCGCCAATGCGATCGCGCAGCGGCGAAGTCGAGACCTGCAGCACGTTCAGCCGGTAGTACAGGTCCTCGCGGAAATGCCCGGCCTCGATCGCCGCCTCCAGGTCGACGTGGGTAGCCGCCAGCACCCGCACATCGACGGGAATCGGCTGGTTGCCGCCGACCCGCTCGATCTGCTTCTCCTGCAGGAAGCGCAACAGGTTGGCCTGCAGTTCCAGCGGCAGGTCGCCGATCTCGTCGAGGAACAGCGTGCCCTCGTTGGCCTGTTCGAAGCGTCCGATCTTGCGCTGGTGCGCGCCGGTGAAGGCGCCCTTCTCGTGGCCGAACAGCTCGGACTGGATCAGGTGCTCGGGAATCGCGCCGCAGTTGATCGCCACGAACGGCTTGCCGGCGCGCCGCGACTGGCGGTGCAGCGTGCGCGCCACCAGATCCTTGCCGGTCCCGCTCTCGCCACGGATCAGCACCGGCGATTCGGTCGGCGCCAGTTTTTCCAGCAGCCGGCGCAGTTCGCGCACCGCACGGCTCTCACCGAGCAGCTCGTGCTGGCGCGCCTCGGAGTGGTCCCTGCCGCGCCCGCGCAGCCGCGCCATGCCGAAGGCCCGCCCGAGGGTGATCTGGACGCGCGCGACATCGAAGGGCAAGGTATGGAAATCGAAGAACCACTCGCAGACGAAATCGCCTACGCCACGGCCGGACAGCACGCCCGGACTGAGCACCGCGATCCATTCGACGCCGCTGCGCCGAATCAGCTCCTTGACCGGTTCAGGGCGATCCAGCAACTCCGGATGCAGGCGCAGAAGGCCCACGTCGCAGTTGCGCTCCACGGCGCGATCGATGCTGCAGCTATCCACTTCCCAGCCGGCTGTGCGCAGTCTTGGCAGCAACTGCCGGCAGTCATCGCAGGGGTCGACCACCAACAAGCGACGAAGATTGGCGGCGGCTTCGAGCATGGCATATTCCTTGGCGCCATTAATTTGAAAAACCATAGAAAACAGTCCGTTGGCGCCCTTCTCGATATAAGGTAGCAATTCCTTGACGCTACCCTGTGCCGTCCATCGACTTTTACCCGGAAATACCACCAAAGATGACAAAGCGTCGCTATTCCTCCAGATAGACGGCCCCCATGTCCCCTCTCGCGATAGCACGGCTTCAGCCCCCGCCCTCCGCCGCCGAACAGCGCTCCGCGCGGTGGCCGCAGGTCCCGCCGCGCCTTGCCCCTGCACCGATCCGGGACAATACTCGACCATCGACCACGAGTTCGTGGCCGCACTCGTTCAATCCACGGGCAGCGCCCTGCGCACCATCAACGGATTGCCATGAACCTTCGATTGCGTCCCGCCCAACCCGATGACGTCAGCGCGCTGGTCGAGCTGGAAGAACACTGTTTCGAGCACGACCGCCTGTCCCGGCGCAATTTCCAGTGGATGATCGCCCGTGCCAATGCCGCGCTGACCGTCGCCGAGGCGGAAGCCAGCCTGCTCGGCTACGTGCTGGTGCTGTTCCACCAGGGCACCTCGCTGGCCCGCCTCTACTCCATCGCCCTGGCACCCCGCGCCCGTGGCATCGGCCTCGGCCAGAAGCTCCTGGAAGCCGCGGAGGAAGCGGCCCTGGAACACGACTGCGCCTACGTACGCCTGGAAATCCCACCGGACAACCGTGGCGCCGTCGCCCTGTTCGAGCGCAATGGCTATCGCCCGTTCGAGACGCTGCCCGACTACTACGCGGACCACGGCGAAGCGCAGCGCTACGAGAAATGCATCCGCCAGATCAGCGAACGCGCCCAGCGCCACGTGCCGTTCTACCCGCAATCGACCGAATTCACCTGCGGCCCCGCCTGCCTGCTGATGGCGATGGCCGCGCTCGACCCGCAGCGGTCGCTGGACCGCCGCGAGGAACTGCGCCTGTGGCGCGAGTCCACCATCATCTACATGAACGCCGGGCCGGGCGGCTGCAGCCCGCAGGGACTGGCGCTGGCGGCCTGGCGGCGGGGATTCCGCGTGCGCCTGCAGCTGTCCGAGGACGGCCCGCTGTTCCTCGACGGCGTACGCAACGAGGAAAAGCGCGAGGTCATGCGCCTGGTCCATGAGGATTTCAGCGCCGCCCTGGCCGAGAGCAGCGTCGAGCAGCTACTGGTCAGCCAGCTCGACATCGCCGGCGCGCTGCAGGCCGGCGGCCAGCCGCTGGTGCTGATCAGCGGCTCCCGGCTGACCAGCTCGCGGACTCCGCACTGGGTGGTGGTCACCGATTGCGACGAGGATTTCGTCTATCTGCACGACCCCGATATCGACCACAGCCGCCACCGCGAACCGCTGGACTGCCAGTACATCCCGGTGAGCCATGCCGAATTCGACAGGATGAGCCGCTTCGGCCGCGGCAGGCTGCGCGCGGCCGTGGTGCTCTACCGCAACATCTAGCCCGGCATGGAGAGCCGGCTCTCCGGCTGCGGGTTGGGGTGGAACAGCACGTGCTCGCGGATCGGCCCGAGGGCCACCTCGCCAAGTTCCCGGTAGCCGTGCCGCTGGTAGAAGTCCAGGTAGCGGCTGTTGCCGGTATCCAGCACCAGCCCCTGCGAACCGCCGTCCTCGGCGCACCAGGCGTGCAGCGCATCGAGCAGGCGCTCGCCGAGCTTCCTGCCCTGGAACTCCGGATGCACGCCGAGCAGCGGCAGCACGTGATAGGGACCGGGCGGCAGGCAGCCGAGCACCGCGGCGTGGTAGTCGAGGTAGCGGCGCGTACAGCGGAAGCCGGTGGTGAGCAGCATGCGCATGCGCCACGACCAGCTCTCGGTGATGTCCAGGCGGCGCTGCGGCGGCGCGATCAGCGCCACCGCCACCAGGCGGTCCTCGATGGTCAGGCCGATGGCCGGCAGTTCCTCGGCGAAATGCTGGTTGACCAGTTCGCGCACCGTGGCGCGCACCCGCTGGTCGAACCCCGGGCGGTCGGACTCGAAGAGATAGGCGAAGGTCGGTTCATGGCGATAGGCGTGGTACAGCAGCGAGCGGATTTCACGGACGTAGGAGCTGTCGAGCAGGTGGACTTCGGCGCTGGTCTCGGGCATGGGGACGACTCTTGTTCTGGTTATTTTCCCAGCTCCGAACACTAGCCCGGGGTCGCCAGGAAAGCCAGGCATGGGCTAGCATCAGGCTTTTGCCAGGACGCCTCGCATGAAAATCGTTTCCTTCAATATCAATGGCTTGCGTGCCAGGCCCCACCAGCTCCAGGCCGTCATCGAGCGCCACCAGCCGGACGTGATCGGCCTCCAGGAAACCAAGGTCGCCGACGACCAGTTCCCCCGCGAGGAGATCGAGGCGCTGGGCTACCACGTGCACTACCACGGACAGAAGGGCCACTACGGCGTCGCGCTGCTCTCCCGCCAGCAGCCCGTCGACCTGCAGCGCGGCTTCCCCGGCGACGGCGAGGATTCCCAGCGGCGCTTCATCTGGGGCACCTTCCTCGACGCCAGCGGCCAGCCGATCACCGTGATGAACGGCTACTTCCCGCAGGGCGAGAACCGCGACCACCCGGTGAAATTCCCGGCCAAGCAGCGCTTCTACGCCGACCTGCAGACGCTGCTGGAAACCAGCTTCGCCCCCTCGCAGCCGCTGGTGGTGATGGGCGACATCAACATCTCGCCGGAAGACTGCGACATCGGCATCGGCGACGAGAACCGCAAGCGCTGGCTGAAGGCCGGCAAGTGCAGCTTCCTGCCGGAAGAGCGCGAATGGCTGGCACGCCTGAAGGAATGGGGACTGGTGGACAGCTTCCGCCTGCTCAACCCCGAGGTGAGCGACCGCTTCAGCTGGTTCGACTACCGCAGCCGCGGCTTCGAGGACCAGCCCAAGCGCGGCCTGCGCATCGACGTGATCCTGGCCTCCCACGGCATCCGCGAGCGGATCGTCGAGGCGGGCGTGGACTACGACATCCGCAGCATGGAAAAGCCCTCCGACCACGCGCCGATCTGGCTGAAGCTGGCCTGAAGGCCAGCGCGGCGATTCGTTCGCGAGTTTGCTTTTCGTAGGAGCGAGCTTGCTCGCGAACCGCCCTACCGAGGAATTCCCCGGTTACTCCGTTCGCGAGCAAGCTCGCTCCTACGGGTTGGCGCCTGGACGTCGTAGGAATTTCATTGCCCTACGTCTGGGCGCCCTCCGTGCCTTGCGGGAGCGAACCCGCCGCTACTGCTTCAGCGGCGCCAGCAGGCCGTTCACCGCTTCCGGGAAGTACATCGCCTGCAGCTGGTACTCCTGCCCCAGCAACTGCCCTTCGCCATACCAGAGAATGCCGTTCTGCCACAGCCGCAGGCCATCGCTGGTGTATTCGAAACGGCTGCCGCGGGAATTGGTGAAGACGAAGGCGTCGGTATCCAGACGGACCAGCTTGTAGGTCGTGTTCGCCGGCGGCAGGGAAGTCTTGATGCGCTCCAGATAGACCGGCGCCAGGCGCGAGAACAGCTGCCTCGCCTCATCCCGGTATTCCGGGACCGACAGCCCCGGGCGACGCTGGAGTTCCGCCGCGATCAGCGCGAACACATCCGCATCGGCGCGCGCCTCGGCGAGCTTGATCGGCAGGACCTCGGCCAGCAGCGCATCGTCCACCTGCAGCACCGTGCGGGTCTTCGGCTGTGCTGCCAGCGCCGGCTGTTCCTTCGGCTTCCCGTCCTTCTTCGTCGTGCGCGGCGCCGGCTGCACGGGTTTCGCCTCTTCCTGCAGCGGGACCTGGACCGAACGCATGAATTCGCCGGCATCCACCTCGGTCAGCACGCTCGTCGCCAGGTAGGCGGCACAGGCCGTGGTCTGTCCGGAGCGGTCGTCATTCACCAGCAGCGAAAGCGGGTCACCCTGCAGCGGCACCTTCGCGGCATCGATGCCCTGCCCGCGGAGGAATTCATTCACCCGCGCCTGGTCGGTCTCCCCGCGAGCCAGGGCGCAGAGCTGCCCCATCACCGCCACGTTGCGCTTGCCGGCGAAGGTCGGCGACAGGGAAAGCACCGCATCCTGGATGACCGGCAGGGCCGGCACGCCGATCAGGTTGCGCTGCACCGGCGGTTCAGGCGCGGTAGCCGCAGTGGCGGGATTCGAAGTCGCCTCCTTGCAACCGGCCAGGGTCAGGCAGCCGACCAGCACGGCGGCCCACAGCTTGTTCTGCTTCATCGCGATTCACCATTTGGGCGGACGTGCTCGACCGCTCGCAGCGGAAGGGGGAGCCGGCGAAGGATCGCCGTCGTGAGGCGGGGCGGTTCCGCGAAAATCCCGGAAGCACGGTCGCCGCTCGCCAGACCCTGATGACGACGATCCTAGGAATAACGGATAGGAAATGGACTCAGCCGAATCTGACTCGCCTGTCAGACTAATCTGCAGATGCAGATAGCTATTACAAACCGACCAGAAATGACCTACACAGCGAGTCATGAGAGCCTGGGCGGCGCCTGTAGGATTCTGTTACTCCCCTCTCCTTGCCCATGCCACGTGCCATGCTTACCTTTCCGGGAGTGACGCCGGGCCCCTCTGACGGTCTGCCTTGACCGCCATGTCGGAGTCACTTTCCGACAACCGACAAGCAGCAAGGGGCCCTAAATGACCGCACTGCATTCATTCCTCACCACTCCATTCCTTGGCACGCCCGGCTGGTTCTGGCTGGCCTTCCTCGCCATCGTCGTGTTCCTGCTGGTGCTCGACCTCGGCGTCCTGCAACGCGACCACCACGAGATCGGCGTGCGCGAGAGCCTGCTGCTCTACGCCGGCTACTTCACCTGCGGGCTGGCGTTCGGCGGCTGGGTCTGGCACGAGTTCGGCGCGGAGCGGGCGGTGGAGTACTACACCGGCTTCCTGGTCGAACAGTCGCTGTCGATGGACAACGTGTTCGTCATGGCGATGATCTTCGGCTTCTTCGGCATCCCCCGCCGCTACCAGCACCAGGTGCTGTTCTGGGGCATCCTCGGCGCCATCGTCCTGCGCGGCATCATGATCGGCCTCGGTGCCAAGCTGGTGGCGGAGTTCGAATGGGTGATGTACCTGTTCGGCGCCTTCCTGCTGTTCAGCGGGGTGAAGATGCTCTTCGTGCGGCACGACGAGGGGCCGGACCTGGAGCACAACCGGGTGATCGGCTTCCTGCGCCGGCACATGCGGGTGACGCCGCAACTGCACGGGCACCATTTCCTGGTGCGCCTGCCGGACGCCGGCGGCAAGCTGGTGCTGTACGCCACGCCGCTGTTCCTCGCGCTGGTACTGATCGAACTGGCCGACCTGGTGTTCGCCGTGGACAGCGTGCCGGCGATCTTCGCCATCACCCGCGAACCGTTCATCGTCTACACCTCGAACATCTTCGCCATCCTCGGCCTGCGCGCCCTGTACTTCTCGCTGGCGGCGATGATCCACCGCTTTGTCTACCTGAAGTACGCCCTGGCGCTGGTGCTGGTGTTCATCGGCGCGAAGATCTTCCTGCACGGCTTCATCGGCAAGTTCCCGGCGGTGCTGTCGCTGGGCGTGACCTTCGGCCTGCTGGCCGGCGGCATCCTGCTGTCGCTGCTGAAGACCCGCCCCAGCGGGGAAGAGGCGCTGCGCATCGTCAGCGACGAGAAGCGCGCTACCGGCAACAACAGGGAACGCACCTGACTTCGCCGAAAAGCCGTAGGGCGGGTGCAACCCGCCACTCCGGAGCGAGGAACCTGTCGGGTTTCACCCGCCCTACGGTCCGTACAGACGATCACTTCGCCATGTACTTGCCCAGCTCGTACTTGCCGATCGCCATGCGGTGCACCTCGTCCGGGCCGTCGGCCAGGCGCAGGGTGCGCTGCATGGAGTACCAGTAGGCCAGCGGGAAGTCGTTGGAGACGCCGGCGCCGCCGTGGATCTGGATGGCGCGGTCGATCACCTTCAGCGCGACGTTGGGCGCCACCACCTTGATCTGGGCGATCTCGCTCCGGGCGACCTTGTTGCCCACGGTATCCATCATGTAGGCGGCGTTCAGGGTCAGCAGGCGGGCCTGGTTGATCTCGATGCGCGAGTTGGCGATGTGGTCGAGGTTGCCGCCCAGGCGCGCCAGCGGCTTGCCGAAGGCGGTGCGCTCGACGGCGCGCTGGCACATCAGTTCGAGGGCGCGCTCGGCCATGCCGATGGAGCGCATGCAGTGATGGATGCGGCCCGGGCCGAGGCGGCCCTGGGCGATCTCGAAGCCGCGGCCTTCGCCAAGCAGGACGTTCTCGTAGGGCACCCGGACGTTCTCGAACAGCACCTCGGCGTGGCCGTGCGGGGCGTCGTCATAGCCGAATACCGGCAGCGGGCGGAGGATCTTCACGCCGGGGGTGTCGCTCGGCACCAGGATCATCGAGTGCTGCTGGTGGCGCGGCGCGTCCGGGTTGGTCAGGCCCATGAAGATCATGATCTTGCAGCGCGGATCGCAGGCGCCGGAAGTCCACCACTTGCGGCCGTTGATCACCCACTCGTCGCCATCGCGCACGGCGGTGGCCTGCATGTTGGTGGCGTCCGACGAGGCCACGCCCGGCTCGGTCATGGCGAAGGCCGAACGGATCTCGCCGCGCAGCAGCGGCTCCAGCCAGGTGCGCTTCTGCTCTTCGCTGCCGTAGCGAACGATGGTTTCCATGTTGCCGGTATCCGGCGCGGAACAGTTGAACGGCTCGGAGCCGATCAGCGAGCGGCCCATGATCTCCGCCAGCGGGGCGTATTCCATGTTGGTCAGGCCGGCGCCGTATTCGGATTCGGGCAGGAACAGGTTCCACAGGCCCTCGGCCTTCGCCCTGTTCTTCAGCTCTTCCATGATGGCGGTCGGCTGCCAGCGGTCGCCCTCGGCGACCTGCTGCTCGAAGACCTTTTCGGCCGGATAGACGTATGCCTCCATGAACGCGGTGACGCGCTCACGGAGACCCTGAACCTTGGCGGAGTAGGCGAAATCCATGAATGGCTACCTTCTGGCGGATGGGTTGGGTAAGAGGCTAGAACAGGACTTCGAATTTACCTAACCTATTATCGACGTCCATCAACATTCATGATCCATATATATCTCCCGATACATGCGGGTATGATGCGGCCCACAAGAAGTACAAACGGAGCCACGTGCAATGAACCTGAACAAGGTCGACCTGAATCTGTTCATCGTCTTCGACGCCATCTATACCGAAGCCAACCTGACCCGCGCCGGACAGATCGTCGGCATCACTCAGCCCGCCGTCTCCAACGCCCTCGCCCGCCTGCGCGAGACCTTCAACGACCCGCTGTTCGTGCGCACCGCGCAGGGCATGGTGCCGACGCCGATGGCGCAGAACATCATCGGCCCGGTGCGCAGCGCCCTGCAGCAGCTGCGCGTGTCGGTGCAGGAAAGTCGCACCTTCAGCCCGGCGCAGGCGAACAAGACCTACCGCATCAGCATGACCGACCTCACCGAGGAAGTAATCCTGCCGCCGCTGTTCCAGCGCCTGCGCCGCCAGGCGCCGAACGTGCACATCGAGAGCTTCCTCGCCAAGCGCCGGGAAATGACCACCGAACTGGCCGCCGGGCGCCTGGACTTCGCCGTCGACGCGCCCGTGAACACCGACCCGCAAGTGCGCCACGTCAAGCTGCTGGAAGACCGCTACGTCTGCGCCATGCGTCCCGGCCATCCGCTGGCCAAGCCGAAGCTGACCCTCGACGAGTACATGTCGCTCGCCCACATCAACATCTCCAGCCGCCGCAGCGGGCTCGGCTATGCCGACCTGGCGCTGGGCAAGATGGGCCTGCAACGCAAGGTCGCGCTGCGCTCGCAGCACTACCTGATGGCGTCGATGGTGGTGCAGCAGACCGACATGGCGATGACCGTCCCGGAACGCTTCGCCCGCCAGCACAACCTGCACTACACCGACCTGCCGATAAAGGACGTTCCGCGCCTGGAAACCCACCTCTACTGGCACGAAAGCACCGACCGCGACCCGGCCAACCGCTGGATGCGCGAGCAGATCATCGAGCTGTGCCAGCAGATCGCAGCGCGCGAGGCGCGGGAGGCACAGGTGTAAGCCGAAATGGGAATACAGCAGGTCAACGAAACGTAGGGTGGATGGCGCTCTTCCATCCACCATTGCGGGGCCGCCCGCGCGGCCGTGGTGGATCGATGGAGCGCGATCCACCCTACGCACTTGTCCCGCGGATGGATTTTTTCCGGTTATCCGCGAGCGTCAATGGAACAGGCGGGTGCTCAGCTCCCTGCTCGCTTCCAACAACACCGGCAGGAAACGCGTCTCCAGCTCCTGCCGCGACACCCGCCCGACGTGGGTGCCGACATTCAGCGCCGCGAGCACCTGGCCGGCGGAATCCTTCAGCGGCACGGCCAGTGAGCGCAATCCAACCTCCAGTTCCTGGTCGACGATCACCCAGCCCTGGCGGCGCACTTCCTCGATATTGGCGCGCAGCGCCTCGGGGGTGTGCAGGGTGCGGCTGGTCTTCACCTGCAGCTCGGCATGCTCCAGATATTCGTCGAGGGCCGCGTCGTCCAGCGCGGCGAGCAGGATCCGTCCCATCGACGTGCAGTACGCCGGCAGCCGGCTGCCGACGCTGAGGTCCACGGAAATCAGGCGCTGCGGCGTGGCCGAGCGGGCGATGTAGAGAATCTCGTCGCCTTCCAGGGTCGCCATCGAGCAGGCCTCGCGCAGCTGCTCGCTGAGGCGGTCGAGGATCGGCTGCGCGGTGACCGCCAGCGGCGTCGACGACAGGTAGGCGTGGCCCAGGGTCAGCACCTTCGGCAGCAGCGAATAGGTGCGCCCGTCGGTGGTGACGTAGCCCAGCTTGATCAGCGTGTGCAGGCAGCGGCGCACCGCCGCGCGGGGAATCTCGGTGCGGTGGCTGATCTGGGCGATGGTCAGGTGGCGCTTGCGCTCCTGGAAGGCGTGAATCACCGCCAGGCCGCGGGCCAGGGAAGTCATGAAGTTGGGGTCGCCGGTGAAGGCTTCGATGCGCTTGGCCGGCGAGGCGACGATGGGCGGCGCCAGTGGCGGCGGGCTGACACGGGGTTCGTCGGTCATGCAGGGATTCCTCGCAGGCGGGCGGAGAGATTGGGCGATTATCGACACATTGGGCGATTATCGCAATCCACCTGCTGGCGCAACGAAGGCGCCCAAGACTGGGCTTTACTGCATGAGGGAACGGGGAGGAAAACCTGATGAAAGCGATCGTCTGGCTCATCTGCGCCAGCGCCGCCCTGCCCTCGGCAGCGGCGCTGGCGGCTTCGACACAACTCTCGCCGGCCGACCAGGCCGCGGCGTTCACGGCGGCCGGGT
Source organism: Pseudomonas jinjuensis (assembly GCF_900103845.1). Lineage (GTDB taxonomy): Bacteria > Pseudomonadota > Gammaproteobacteria > Pseudomonadales > Pseudomonadaceae > Pseudomonas > Pseudomonas jinjuensis. The sequence continues at coordinate 295,764 of NZ_FNIJ01000001.1, read as the reverse complement.
TCATTCTCAAGGGCCAGCAGTGGAGCAGTGGCTGCGACGATCGCGGCACCACGTCGTACACGCCGGGCAGCATCGACCAGGTGCTGGACCTCAATGGCGACGGCCGCCCCGAAGCGGTGATCAGCGAGGGCGGCACCTACTGCTACGGCCATACCGGCGCCGGCTACAGCATCGTCAGCAAGCAGGCCAACGGCAAATGGAAGCGGATCACCAACGGCACCGGCATGCCCAGCTTCCTGAAGACCAAAGGCGCGGGCGGCTGGCCGGACATCGAGGTCGGCGGGCCGGGCTTCTGCTTCCCGGTGGAGCGCTGGAACGGCCGCGAATACGTGCTGGACCGGCACGAGTACGAGGGCAAGCGCTGCCAGCCGAACTGACGGCTCAGCCCTTGCATGCCGCTTCCAGTAGAGCGCGTGCGGCCCAGCGCGTCACCTCGCGCGCCTCGGCGTCGTCCAGCTGCAGGACGTCCTTGAACACCAGCATCGCCTCGGTGCCGTAGAGCAGCGCCAGGGCGCTGCGCAGCCTGTCCAGCGCTTCCGGACGGAACTGTTCGCGGGCCGGCGCGAGAGCCGCGTCGATCAGCGGACCGCGGCGGTTCTGCCGCAGCGGCGTACCGCCCTCCTCCTCGCCGCCCGCGCCGGGCCTGAGCGAGTTCATCAGCATCAGGCGCAACTGTGGCTCGTTGCTGCGGGTCATCTCGTGGAACACCGCTTCGAGATGGTCGAGACGGGCGACCGGATCATCGCTCGCGAGCGGCTCGAACAGCTCCGCCGGATCGGGCACGGCGAGATCGAGGGAGGCTTCCAGCAGTAGCGCGTCGACGCCGGGGAAGTAGCGGTAGGCCGTCGCCCGCGAAACCATCGCCTCCTCGGCGATTTCCTCCAGGCTCGGGTTGCGCCCCTCGCGGAGCAGGCGGTTGGCGGCCTGCAGCAGGTCCTTGCGGGTCCGGCGCTTCTGGTTCGGGCGCTGGTTCTTGCGTGCGTCCATGGGCTCAGTCCTGCGGCAGCTGCTGGAGGACGGCGGCGAGATCGACCCACACGTTCTCGCGCTGGATCTCGCCATTGCCGGCGAACTCGACCACGTGCAGCAGGCGGAACTGCAGCGGCCGGTCCCTGCCCTCCACGCCAAACGGCCGGCCCGGCGCCCTGCCGAACCACAGCGACTCGTCGACCAGGAAGTTCTCGCCGTAATAACGGTGCAGGGTTTCCACCCGGCCCTCGGACAGATCGCCGAACAGGCCCTGGTAGAAGGCTTGCGCCGATTCGCGACCGTGGGTCGGGCCGCCGGGGTTGCCGACGATGTCGTGCTCGACATCCGGCGCCAGGGTCGTCAGTACGCCTTCGACGTCGTCTTCCGCCTCGAAGCGGAAGTGCTCGTCGATCCTGCGATCCATTTCGTCGTGCGACATTGCCATGGTCCGACCCTCCGGCAGCAAGAATGGCTACCAGAGAATCTAATGAGACATGAGTCTCACGGCAAAACAATTATCTCAATATGAAATGCGCATCTCATCGATTGCGCCAATCGCCCACCGCGGCGTCGCGTCTACGTCGCCAGCGGCGGGCGGTCATGCCTCGGATCAGCGGAGTTTGTGACGGCTCTTCTGCACTTCGCGGCGCTCGTAGAAATCCAGATCCGCGGCGGGACCGGTGCGCTCCTGAAGTTCGTCGAGTTCTTGCGGGGTCAGCGGTTTGCGGTGACGGGACATTTCCACCTCCATTTGCGGTCTCCCTGTTTTTAGACTCGCTCGTGAAGATGAAAATTCAAGGAAAAACAGATGAATTTTCGCGATCATGCAGACTATTTCTAGAATAGGATGGACGCAGGTCGATTAGCCGTTATGATGGTTCTTTAAACGCCCGCCGATTCGCTTCGTTTTTCCCCACCAGCTCCTCTTCTTCCGCCCTCTCGTTCAGGGACCGCGCCCGGCATGTGCCTGATCGCTCCGTTCGTCGCAGAGCGACAGGGATTTTCGTAAACGCGACTCCTGTTGTGACTTTCTTCGGCTCTGAAAACATCAATTGCGTGAACGAACGCAATGGCGCCACGCCAGTCTTCAGTAATGGACAACCGCAGAGAGACACACCCCATGAACGCGACCCTACGTTTCAACGAGGCTCTGCTGATCACCGGACGAGCCTTTCAACCCTTCAACTGCATCACCTGGGTGGACGAAGCAGGTGACCGCAGCCTCGACCTGTCCGTCGTGGATCGCACCGGAACCCGACTGCTGGGGCTGACCCGCATCCCCCGCGCCGCCTACTCGGACCCGGAACGACTCGCCGGCCTGCTGGCCCAGGCGCGCGACGAGCTGAACCGCGAGGGATACCAGCTGCAGGACTGGCGCATGCCGGATTGATCGTTGCCCGTTCCAGCGAAGCCCGGCCACATGCCGGGCTTGTCGTTTCCTAGACTGAAACGATCCGCAACGATGCAAGGAGCCCGCGATGCTGGAACTACGCCCGAACTGCGAATGCTGCGACCGTGACCTGCCGGGCGACAGCCCCGATGCGCTGATCTGCTCGTTCGAATGCACTTTCTGCCGGGATTGCGCCACCACCCTGTTGAGCGGACGCTGCCCGAATTGCGGCGGCGAACTGCTGGCCCGGCCGCGTCGCACTGGCGATGCCCTGGTGCGCAATCCCGCATCGACCAAACGGGTGCTCAAGCCGATCGGCTACCAGGGCGCCTGACGGCCACCCCGCAGACATGAAAAAGGCGACCCGAAGGTCGCCTTTTTCGTGGAAGCCCGCCTCAGTAGTAGGCGTTTTCCTTGTTGCTGTGGTCGGTGACGTCGCGCACGCCGTTCAGCTCCGGGATGCGCTCCTTCAGGGTCTTCTCGACGCCATCCTTGAGGGTCAGCTCGACCGCCCCGCAGCCCTGGCAGCCGCCGCCGAAACGCAGCACGGCGATGTTGTCCTCGACCACGTCGACCAGGCTCACCTGCCCGCCGTGGCTGGCCAGACCGGGGTTGATCTCGGTCTGCAGGTAGTAGTTGATGCGCTCGGTGATCGGGCTGTCTTCGTTGACCATCGGCACCTTGGCGTTCGGCGCCTTGATGGTCAGCTGGCCGCCCATGCGGTCGGTGGCGTAGTCGACTATGGCGTCTTCCAGGAACGGCTCGCTGATGCCGTCGATCCAGGCGGTGAAAGCCTTCAGGCCGACCGGGGTGTCTTCCGGCTTCTGCTCGCCCGGCTTGCAGTAGGCGATGCAGGTTTCCGCGTACTGGGTGCCCGGCTGGGTGATGAAGATGCGAATGCCGATGCCAGGGGTGTCCTGCTTCGACAGCAGCTCGGCCAGATAGTCCTGGGCAGCTTCGGTAATGGTGATGGCGCTCATGGCAACTCCTCGCAAACGTGCGGCCAGTTTACGTCATCAGACCATCCCGGATAAAGCCCTAGCATTTTGGTAGGAATAGTTCGCAAGTAGCCACGGGCCACAATCGTAGGATGGGTGGAGCTTGCGATACCCATGCTGTCCCGGCGGGTGATGGGTATCGCTGCGCTCCACGCCATCCTACGTAGCGTTGCCGCCGTCAGAGATTCTCGTAGCGGTTCATATCCAGCACGCCCGCCTCCACCGGCTCGGTCTCGCGCAGGTAGGCATCCAGGTCATGGAAATAGAACCAGAATTGCGGATGGCTGCGGCGAATCCCCCAGCGCTCCACCACCCGGTCGAAATCGGCCTGTTCCCTCACCTGCTCCAGCGCGGAAACGAACGCGCCCGCCTCCCCCGCCTTCAGGTCGAACATGAAGTTCGGATAGCTGGAGAGCACGCCCGGATAGATGGTCAGGGTGTCCAGCCCCGACTGGTAGCGCAGCGATTCGCCCATCATGAAGGCCACGTTGCTGTGCGCGCGGTTGCGCAGCGCCGTGTAGACCTCGCGCTTGCCGCCGGGCAGCTCGACGCGCAGCACGGTCGCCTCGGGGAAAAAGTCGATGACCTTCAGCCCCGCAGCGGGTCGGCTGACCAGTCGGCTGAAGGCCTGCTCGGCCTCCTGCAGCGGCCGCGCCACGTCCGGGCGATAGCAGTCGCCACCCTGGCACAGGTTGATCGGGTCGGGCCGGGCATCGAGGCCGGCATAACGCTTGAGCACCTGCCGGGCAAAGGCATCCTTGGCGCCCTTCTCCGGCAGGAACAGACCGGTCGGCGCATCGTTGTCCAGCTTCTGGTAGTCCATCCACATCTTCAGCCTGGCGCTGCGCTGGTACCAGTCGTCCAGCAGCGGCTGGCGCGCCGCCACCGGCATCAGGCGCAGGAAGTTCTGTTCGGCGCCGTTGCGGATCAGGTCGAAGTACAGCCGCGTCTGCGCCTGGTGGGAAACGTTGCCGTAGACGTCGAAATTGACCACCAGCCCGTAGTAGGTCCGCTCCAGCAGCGGGTAGTCCATCCACCACATGGTCTGCGGCACGCCGCCGATCAGGCCCTTGCGCACCGAGGCGCTGTCGTACTGGCGGAAGATGCTCAGCAGCGCGTTGTCGTTGCCGCTCCAGATGTCCGCCCAGGTCGGCGCCGGCGCATCCTCGTAGGCGTCCAGGCGCAGTTCCTCGTAGTCGTTGCGCTTGTCGCGGTAGGTGGTCCACTGCGCCAGCATGCTGCCCATCTCGTCGATCTGCCCCGGCAGCGCCAGCAGCGGCGTGACCCTGGCGCGATATTCCGGGTCGGTGACGTAGAGGTCGTGCTGCGGGTCCTGGAAGAAGGTCCAGAAGTTGTCGCGGATCACGTCGGTGGCGATCTGCCCGCGGCAGACCGGCCCGCGGATGAAGGTGCGGACGAAGTATTCGGCGTTGTCCAGCATGAACTGGTAGCGCGCCCGCGCCGGGATCGCGGCGAAGGTCTCGAACGGGTTGGCACGATGCTGCAGGCCGTAGCCCGGCACCCTGTCGGTGTTCCAGTCGCCGCCGAGGAACAACTGCCGGGTGCGTTCGAGCTTCGCCTGGCTGAGCGGATAGGTGATGTGGGTCTTGTGCACGATCACGCCCTGGATCGGCCACAGGCGGTAATAGAAGGTGCTGCCCGGGTCGTCGTTGGGCCGGCGCGTGGCGATGGGATCGATCGGCTGGCCGCTGGGCGTGCGCGAGCGCACCAACTGGAAGAAGTGCCCCGGCTCTCCCCCTTCGGCGAAGTACAGGTGCGCCAGGAACAGGTGCTCGTACAGCCAGCGCGACACCAGCCCCTCGCGGGCGCCCGGCCGGTTGAGGAAGGCTTCCCACTCGGCGACCTGCAACGCCTCCGCGGCACTCGGCTGCAGCGGCTGCTCGTCCACCGGCGCGCCCTGCGCCAGCCACTGAGTGAGGGTCGCGTATTCCTGCTCGGTGAGGCCGCTGACGGCGAACGGCATGCCGACCCGCGGGTTCTTCCTGACGAACTCGTCGATGCCGTCCGGCGTCGGGCACTGGTTGCTGCGGCCGATCGACAGGTCGAGCCCCTCGGGAATCTTCGCGTTGGGCTCCAGCGGATGCGCGCGGCCCAGGTCGATCATCCGCGCCATCAGCGCCGCCTGCCCGTCGCGGCCATCCAGCACCGACCAGAATTCCTTGCGCCGCCAGGCATCGGTGCCGTGGGCGTCGAGGAACAACCGGGTGGTTTCCTGCGCCTTCGTCCGTGCGCCGTCATACACCGGCAGGCTGTTCGCGCCACGCCGGGCGCCTTCGGCGGCGCTCAGGTTGAGCTGGCAGGGCGAGTCGTAGCAGGCGTGGCAGGCCACGCACTTGGCGGTGAAGATCGGCTGCACATCCTTGCTGTAGGAGACTTCGCGGGCCGCGGAAGATGCGGCGAACAGCATGAAAAAGGCAGACATCGCGGCAGCGGCGCGCAGCAACATGAAAATCTCCAACCAGCATGAAAGGCTGATTCTAGCCACTCCGACACCCATCCGGCCAAAACGGCGCCGAACTCAACATGAGCCAAATTCATGCAAACCGCTCCGCCGCTAAAAAACCATGCAGGTTTGCTATGATCTGCGCTCCGTTGCCACACCCAGAAGAATCCAGGTAGTTCCCCATGTCCGACCGTGCCGCCCGCCTGCAAGCCCTCCAGAAAGCCCTCCAGGAACGCATCCTGATCCTCGATGGCGGCATGGGCACCATGATCCAGAGCTACAAGCTGCAGGAAGAGGACTACCGCGGCACCCGCTTCGCCGACTGGCCGAGCGACGTGAAGGGCAACAACGACCTGCTGCTGCTGAGCCGTCCGGACGTGATCCAGGCCATCGAGAAGGCCTATCTGGACGCCGGCGCCGACATTCTCGAAACCAACACCTTCAACGCCACCCAGGTCTCCCAGGCCGACTACGGCATGGAAGAGCTGGTCTACGAACTGAACGTCGAGGGCGCGCGCCTGGCCCGTGAAGTGGCCGATGCCAAGACCCTGGAAACCCCGGACAAGCCGCGCTTCGTCGCCGGCGTGCTCGGCCCGACCAGCCGCACCTGCTCGATCTCCCCGGACGTCAATGACCCCGGCTTCCGCAACGTCACCTTCGACGAACTGGTGGAGAACTACAGCGAGGCCACCCGCGGCCTGATCGAGGGCGGTGCCGACCTGATCCTGATCGAGACCATCTTCGACACCCTCAACGCCAAGGCGGCGATCTTCGCCGTGCAGGGCGTCTACGAAGAGCTCGGCGTCGAGCTGCCGATCATGATCTCCGGCACCATCACCGATGCCTCCGGCCGCACCCTGTCGGGCCAGACCACCGAGGCGTTCTGGAACTCGGTGCGCCACGCCAAGCCGATCTCGGTGGGCCTGAACTGCGCGCTCGGCGCCAAGGAACTGCGCCCGTACCTGGAAGAGCTGGCGACCAAGGCCGAAACCTTCGTCTCCGCCCACCCCAACGCCGGCCTGCCGAACGCCTTCGGCGAGTACGACGAGACCCCGGCGGAAATGGCCGTGGTGGTGGAAGAATTCGCCGCCTCCGGCTTCCTCAACATCATCGGCGGCTGCTGCGGCACCACCCCGGCGCACATCGAGGCCATCGCCAAGGCGGTCGCCAAGCATCCGCCTCGGGTGATTCCGGAAATACCCAAGGCCTGCCGCCTGTCCGGCCTGGAGCCGTTCACCATCGACCGCAGCTCGCTGTTCGTGAACGTCGGCGAGCGCACCAACATCACCGGCTCGGCGAAGTTCGCCCGGCTGATCCGCGAGGAGAACTACGCGGAAGCCCTGGAAGTCGCCCAGCAGCAGGTGGAAGCCGGCGCCCAGGTGATCGACATCAACATGGACGAGGGCATGCTGGACTCGAAGGCGGCCATGGTTCGATTCCTCAACCTGATCGCCTCCGAGCCGGACATCTCCCGCGTGCCGATCATGATCGACTCCTCCAAGTGGGAAGTGATCGAGGCCGGCCTGAAGTGCATCCAGGGCAAGGGCATCGTCAACTCCATCTCCATGAAGGAAGGCGTCGAGCAGTTCAAGCACCACGCCCGCCTGTGCAAGCGCTACGGCGCCGCCGTGGTGGTGATGGCCTTCGACGAAGCCGGCCAGGCCGACACCCAGGCGCGCAAGGAAGAAATCTGTCAGCGCTCCTACGACATCCTGGTCAACGAAGTGGGCTTCCCGCCGGAAGACATCATCTTCGACCCGAACATCTTCGCCGTCGCCACCGGCATCGAGGAACACAACAACTACGCGGTCGACTTCATCAACGCCTGCGCCTACATCCGCGACAACCTGCCCTACGCGCTGAGCTCGGGCGGGGTGTCCAACGTGTCCTTCTCGTTCCGTGGCAACAACCCGGTGCGCGAGGCGATCCACTCGGTGTTCCTCTACTACGCGATCAGGAACGGCCTGACCATGGGCATCGTCAATGCCGGCCAGCTGGAAATCTACGACGAGATTCCGGCCGAGCTGCGCGACAAGGTCGAGGACGTGGTGCTCAACCGCAGCCCGGACGCCACCGAAGCGCTGCTCGCCATCGCCGACAAGTACAAGGGCGGCGGCGCGGCCAGGGAAGTCGAGGACGAGGAATGGCGCAGCCATAGCGTCGAGAAGCGGCTCGAGCACGCGCTGGTCAAGGGCATCACCACTTATATCGTCGAAGACACCGAGGAGTGCCGGCAGAAGTGCGCGCGCCCCATCGAGGTCATCGAAGGCCCGCTGATGTCCGGCATGAACGTGGTCGGCGACCTGTTCGGTGCCGGCAAGATGTTCCTCCCGCAGGTGGTGAAATCCGCCCGCGTGATGAAGCAGGCGGTGGCCCACCTGATTCCCTTCATCGAAGCGGAGAAAGGCGACAAGCCGGAAGCCAAGGGCAAGATCCTGATGGCCACGGTGAAGGGCGACGTGCACGACATCGGCAAGAACATCGTCGGCGTGGTGCTCGGCTGCAACGGCTACGACATCGTCGATCTCGGCGTGATGGTGCCGGCGGAGAAGATCCTGCAGACCGCCATCGCCGAGAAGTGCGACATCATCGGCCTGTCCGGCCTGATCACCCCGTCGCTGGACGAGATGGTCCACGTCGCCAAGGAAATGCAGCGGCAGAACTTCCAGCTGCCGCTGATGATCGGTGGCGCCACCACCTCCAAGGCGCACACCGCGGTGAAGATCGACCCGCAGTACCACAACGACGCAGTGGTCTACGTCACCGACGCCTCGCGCGCGGTGGGCGTGGCCACCACCCTGCTGTCCAAGGAACTGAAGCCCGACTACGTGGCCAAGACCCGCGCCGACTACGCCGAAGTCCGCGAGCGCACCGCCAACCGCAGCGCGCGCACCGAGCGCCTGCCCTACATCAAGGCGGTGGCGAACAAGCCGACCTTCGACTGGGCCGGCTACACGGCACCGACGCCCTCCTTCACCGGCATCAAGGTGCTGGAAGACATCGACCTGCGCACCCTGGCCGAATACATCGACTGGACGCCGTTCTTCATCTCCTGGGACCTCGCCGGCAAGTACCCGCGCATCCTCACCGACGAGGTGGTGGGTGAAGCGGCGACCTCGCTGTTCAACGACGCCCAGGCGATGCTGAACAAGCTGATCGACGAGAAGCTGATCAAGGCCCGCGCGGTGTTCGGCTTCTGGCCGGCCAACCAGGTGCAGGACGACGACATCGAGGTCTACGGCGACAACGGCGAGACGCTGGCTACCCTGCACCACCTGCGCCAGCAGACCGTCAAGCCGGACGGCAAGCCGAACCTGAGCCTGGCCGACTTCGTCGCGCCGAAGGACAGCGGCGTGCAGGACTATGTCGGCGGCTTCATCACCACCGCCGGCATCGGCGCCGAGGAAGTCGCCAGGGCCTACCAGGCCAAGGGCGACGACTACAACTCGATCATGGTCAAGGCCCTCGCCGACCGCCTCGCCGAAGCCTGCGCCGAGTGGCTGCACGAGCGCGTGCGCAAGGAATACTGGGGCTACGCACAGGACGAACACCTCGACAACGAGGCGCTGATCAAGGAGCAGTACGTCGGCATCCGCCCGGCGCCCGGCTACCCGGCCTGCCCGGACCACACCGAGAAGGGCACCCTCTTCGAGCTGCTGGACAAGTCCGGCGCCAGCGGCGTGACCCTCACCGAACACTTCGCCATGTTCCCCGCCGCCGCCGTCAGCGGCTGGTACTTCGCCCATCCGCAGGCGCAGTACTTCGCCGTCGGCAAGATCGACAGGGACCAGGTGGAAAGCTACAGCGCACGCAAGGCCCAGGACCTGGCGGTCAGCGAACGCTGGCTGGCACCGAACCTCGGCTACGACAACTGATTCCCAGGAGCTCGATAATGAAATTCCTCACCCCCGAACAGATGGAAAAACCGCGCAAGCGCCGCCTGCGCAAGAAACTGCGCCTGGACGAATTCCAGGAATTCGGCTTCACCTTCGAACTGACCTACGACAGCGCCACCACCGATCTCGACGGTGCGCTGGACCAGTTGATCGACTTCGTCGAGGCCCAGGGCTGGGTCTTCGGCGGTGGCGGCAACCCGGACGAGTCGGAAATCACCGGCTACCTGTGCCAGGCCGGCGTCGGCAGCATGACCGAAGAGGACCGCGAAAAGACCCGCCAGTGGATGGACGCCCAGCCGTGGTGCAAGAACCACGAGATCGGCCCGCTGAGCGATTGCTGGCACAACTTCTTCGACTGGGAAGAAGGCGAGGAAGCGCAGGCCTGACGCTCCTGCGTCCCGCCCCATCCTGCGGATGTCGCGGGCATGGCCCGGCTTCTACAGGTCAGTCCCTGCCTCGACCTGTAGGAGCCAGCTTGCTGGCGATTGCCGTGCTCGCCTTCCACGCCAGCATTGAGGGAAAACCCGGTTCGCCAGCAAGCTGGCTCTAGGCGGTTTCGCTGGAATGTCCAGGTAGGGCGCATAACGCGCCAGCGTTATCCGCCACCCCATCGGCGCGGCCTTGCCGGCGGATGAAGCGTTCCGCTTCATTCGCCCTGCATCTGCAACACGACTCCTCACCGTTCGCCACCCATGCCTCACGCCGGGCAGTCGAGGAGGCCTTGGGCTAGTCTTTCCTGCAGGCGCGCAGCGACCGGCATGCTGCCCCGCGCATCGAGAACAATCGCCGGACCACTGACGACCAAGCAGCAGGGACATCATGCTCGAGCGCCAGCGTCTTCAGAACATTCTCGGCCTCGGTTTGCCGATCATCGGCGGGATGCTCAGCCAGAGCCTGCTCAACCTGGTGGATGCCGCCATGGTCGGGCACCTCGGCGAGAAATCCCTGGCCGGGGTGGGTATCGGCAGCTACGCCAATTTCGTCGCCATCTCGCTGGTCATGGGGCTGGGCGCCGGCGTGCAGGCGCTGGTGGCGCGGCGGCGTGGCGAGGGACGCAACGGCGAACTGGCCGACCCGCTGAACTGCGGAATCCTCGTTGCCCTCGGCATCTCCCTGCCGGTCACCCTGCTCTGCCTGCTGCTGGCCGATCCCATCGTGCGCAGCCTGACCGACGATCCCGAGGTGCTGGCCGTCGCCACGCCCTATTTCGAGCTGCGCTCGCTGTCGGTGCTCGCCGTCGGCCTGAACTTCTCCTTCCGCGGCTACTGGAACGGCACCCGCCGCTCCGGCATGTACATGCGCACCCTGGTGGTGATGCACCTGGCCAACGCGCTGATCAGCTACTCGCTGATCCACGGCCTGTTCAGCCTGCCGCGCATGGGCGCAGTGGGCAGCGGTTTCGGCACCACCCTGGCGCTGTACCTCGGCTCGCTGACCTACGCCTCGCTGACCTGGCGCGACGCCCGCCACCGCGGCTTCCTCGCCCGCCGCCCGTGCGAGCGCGAGGTGCGCACCATGCTGCGGCTGTCGCTGCCCAACTCGCTGCAGCAGTTCTTCTTCGCCGCCGGCATCACCCTGCTGTTCTGGATCATCGGCCAGGTCGGCACCCGCGAGCTGGCGGTGGCCCATGTGCTGATCAACCTCGCGCTGTTCCTGATCCTGCCCGGCATCGGCCTGGGCATGGCGGCGACCACCCTGGTCAGCCAGAGCATGGGCGAAGGCGACTTCGACGCCGCACACCGCTGGGGCTGGGATGTGGTGAAGGTCGCCGCCTGCGGACTGGCGCTGCTCGGCACGCCGTTCTGGCTGTTCCCGGAGGCGATCCTGCAGCTGTTCATGCGCGACCCCACGCTGATCGAACTGGGCCGCCTGCCACTGACGATCACCGGCATCGGCATGGTCATCGACGCCACCGCCCTGGTGCTCACCCAGGCCCTGCTCGGCGCCGGCGCCACGCGCACGGTGATGGCGGTGAGCCTGGGCAACCAGTGGCTGTTCTTCCTGCCGCTGGCCTACCTGGTCGGCCCGGTGCTGGGCGGCGGACTGCTGGCGATCTGGAGTATGCAGATCATCCAGCGCGGGCTGGCCTCGGCGATCTTCGCGGTAATGTGGCAGAAGCGGCAGTGGACGCAGATCGAACTGTAGGAGCGGGCCATGCCCGCGACCGACCGAGCTATCGCGAGGATGCCCCCTACAATTGAATGACCACGGATAAAAAGGAGAAACCAGTGGCAACGATGAACGACGAACCGCAGAAAAAACCGCCAAGCTTCTGGCAGATGCTGCACAGCGTGGTGGCCGCCGCCTTCGGCGTGCAGAGCGGGAAGAACCGCGCGCGCGACTTCAGCCATGGCAAGGCCAGCCACTTCATCGCGCTGGGCGTGCTGTTCACGCTGGTGTTCGTGCTGGTGCTGTACGGGGTGGTGCAGCTGGTGCTGAAGGCGAGCGGCCTGTAACCAGGGAAAAGACGAAGAGCCCCTCGCGGGGCTCGTGGCTGCTGCTACTGGTGGCTGACCCAGAAGACGGCGGTCGCCACCGCCAGGAGGATCAGAATGAATGCGGCGCGGGCGTCGACGACGCTGTCGCGGTTGTTGCTGGATTCCTGACTCATGTTTCCCCCTTGTTATTGTTTATCGGTGGACCACACCTGCAGTTAAGACCAGCCCGCCATAACCCTCAAGGATGAGCGGGACGGTTTGCAAAAGCGCCGAAAAGGCCGATAGTTGGCGTCTTTCGCTACAGATGAAGGCTGCGCAATGGAAATCGCTTCACTGCAGGACATCGTCGCTCCGGAAGGCGTCTGCTACGGCTGCGGCTCCGGCAATCCCCACGGGCTGCACATCAAGAGCTACTGGCATGAGGACGGCATCCACGTCATGGCCGAGCACCTGCCGGAAGCCAAGTACACCGGCTGGCCGGAGCTGGTCTACGGCGGCCTGATCGCCATGCTGGTGGACTGCCACTCGAACTGGACGGCGATGGCCTGCCACTACCGCGCCGAAGGCCGCGAGCCGGGCAGCCAGCCGCGCATCGAATGCGTCACCGGCAGCCTCGGCGTGAAGTACATCAAGCCCACCCCGATGGGCGTGCCGCTGACCCTGCGCGCCCGGGCCGACGGCGAGGTCGGGCGCAAGACCCGGATCATCTGCGAGGTCTATGCCGGCGAGACACTGACGGCGATCGGCGACTCCATCTTCGTCCGCGTGGACGCCGGCCAACTGGCCGACAGCGCCCATGGCCGGGACGCCTGAGCGGCTACCGCCGATCGGTTCTCGCCAGCCTGCCGGCTGCCCTCGGCAGGCTCCAGGCTGGCCGGGAACAGGCATGAATCAATGAAATCGAAAGTAACTTCCTGCACTTAGAACAGAAAGTTCTCGCCATATACTCAAACATCACTTTTACGCATATTCCCTAGCTGGTATCTTGCGGCCCACTCTGCGTGGAGCGCGTAGCCGTGCGCGTTCAGACGACGCTGTAGCCTGACCACAGGATCACCCATGTACGTTTACGACGAATACGATCAACGGATCGTGGAAGACCGCGTCAAGCAGTTCCGCGACCAGACCCGCCGTTACCTGGCAGGCGAACTGACCGGTGAGGAATTCCGCCCGCTGCGCCTGCAGAACGGCCTGTACATCCAGCGTTACGCGCCCATGCTGCGCATCGCCGTGCCCTATGGCCTGCTGTCCTCGCGCCAGGTGCGCAAGCTGGCGCAGATCACCCGCGACTACGACAAGGGCTACGCGCACATCAGCACCCGCCAGAACGTGCAGCTCAACTGGCCGGAACTGGAAGACGTGCCGGACATCCTCGCCGAGCTGGCCACCGTGCAGATGCACTCGATCCAGACCAGCGGCAACTGCATCCGCAACACCACCACCGACCAGTTCGCCGGCATCGCCCGCGACGAGGTGGTCGACCCGCGTCCGTGGTGCGAGATCATCCGCCAGTGGTCGACCTTCCACCCGGAATTCGCCCACCTGCCGCGCAAGTTCAAGATCGCCGTGAACGGCGCCGCCAGCGACCGCGCCGCCATCGAAGTGCATGACATCGGCCTGGAAGCGGTGAAGAACGCAGCCGGCGAACTCGGCTTCCGCGTGCTGGTCGGCGGCGGCCTCGGCCGTACCCCGATCGTCGGCAGCTTCATCAACGAATTCCTGCCCTGGCAGCACCTGCTCAGCTATCTCGACGCCATCCTGCGCGTGTACAACCGCTACGGCCGCCGCGACAACAAGTTCAAGGCGCGGATCAAGATCCTGGTCAAGGCACTGGGTCCGGATGTCTTCGCCGAGCGCGTCAATGCCGAATGGGCGAACCTGAAGGACGGCCCGAGCACCCTGACCGAAGCGGAAGTGCACCGCGTCGCCGCGCACTTCGTCGACCCGGCCTACAAGGCCCTGGAAGACCAGGACGCCGCCCTCGCCACCCTGGACGCCGAGCACCCCGGCTTCGCCCGCTGGCGTTCGCGCAACACCTTCGCCCACAAGAAGCCCGGCTACGTGGCCGTGACCCTGTCGCTGAAGCCCACCGGCACCTCGCCGGGCGACGTCACCGCGGAGCAGCTGGAAACCATCGCCGACCTGGCCGACCGCTACAGCTTCGGCGAAGTGCGCAACAGCCATAACCAGAACATCATCCTCGCCGACGTCGAGCAGTCGCAGCTGTTCACCCTCTGGGGCGAACTGCGCGAGAACGGCTTCGCCACGCCGAACATCGGCCTGCTGACCGACATCATCTGCTGCCCGGGCGGCGACTTCTGCTCCCTGGCCAACGCCAAGTCGATCCCGGTGGCCGAGGCCATCCAGCGCCGCTTCGACGATCTCGACTACCTGTTCGACATCGGCGAAATCGACCTGAACATCTCCGGCTGCATGAACGCCTGCGGCCACCACCACGTCGGCCACATCGGCATCCTCGGCGTGGACAAGAAGGGCGCGGAGTTCTACCAGGTGTCCCTCGGCGGCAGCGCCAGCCGCGAGGCCAGCCTGGCGCAGATCCTCGGCCCGTCCTTCGCCCAGGATGAAATGGCCGACGTGATCGAGAAGATCATCAAGGTCTACGTCGAACAGCGCAGCGAGGAGGAAAGCTTCCTCGATACCTACCGCCGCATCGGCATCGACCTGTTCAAGGAGCGCGTATATGCAGCGAATCATTAAGGGCCGCGAAGTCGTAGATGATCGCTGGCACCTGCTTCCCAAGGACGCGACGCTGGAAAGCGTGCCGAACTGCGACGACGTGATCATCCCGCTGGCCCTGTGGCTGGAACACGGCCCCGCCCTGCGCGGCCGCGACGGCGGCCTCGGCGTATGGCTGGACAGCGATGAAGAGCCGGAATCCATCGCCGACGACCTGGACAAGTTCCAGGTGATCGCCGTGAACTTCCCGGCCTTCACCGACGGCCGCGGCTTCAGCACCGCGCGCCTGCTGCGCGAGCGCTACGGCTACAAGGGCGAAGTGCGCGCCATCGGCGACGTGCTGCGCGACCAGCTGTTCTTCATGCGCCGTTGCGGCTTCGACGCCTACGCCATCCGCGCCGACCGCGACCCGCATGACGCGCTGGCCAGCCTGGACGACTTCCGCGAGGTCTACCAGACCTCCGTGGAGCAGCCGCAACCGCTGTTCCGCCGCCGCCAGCAGCCGGCCTGAGGCAGCGTGAAACGAAGACGCCCCGCAAATGCGGGGCGTTTTTCTTATGGTTCCCATGCTCCCGCGTGGGAACCCATCCGGGGACGCTCCCGCGTCCCTTTCGACGCAGGAGCGTCGAGAGCTGCATTCCCACGCAGGAGCGTGGGAACGATAAGCCGCTCACCTGTAGGAGCGGGCCATGCCTGCGACCCATTACTCAGCCAAGATTCACCACCACCCGCCCCGTCTGACCGCCAGCCAGGATCTTCCTGATCTCCCCCGGCAGCTCATCCAGCCCAACCTCGCGCACCAGCTGCTCCAGCCCATCCAGCTTCCACGCGCCGGCCAGCCTGTCCCACATCGCCGCCTTCACCGCCAGCGGCAGTTCCACCGAGTCGACGCCCAGCAGGTTCACCCCGCGCAGGATGAACGGCATCACCGTGGCCTTGAACGAGGCGCCGGCGGTCAGGCCGCAGGCGGCCACACTACCGCCGTACTGCAGCGACTTCACTACGTTGAACAGGATGTCGCCGCCGACCGTATCCACCGCGCCGGCCCACTGCTCCTTGAGCAGCAGCTTGTCGCCACCCTCGGCAACCGCCGCGCGATCGACGATCTGCTGCGCGCCGAGGCGCCTGAGCAGTTCCGCCTGTTCGGGCTTGCCGGTGGCAGCCGCCACCCTATAGCCCAGCTTCGCCAGCAGCATCACCGCGATGCTGCCGACGCCGCCGGTCGCGCCGGTGACCAGCACCGGACCGGAAGCCGGCATGACGCCGGAACGCTCCAGCTTGTCGACGCACAGCGCGGCGGTCAGGCCGGCCGTGCCGAGCATCATCGCCTCGCGCAGGCCGAGCCCTTGCGGGCGCTTCACCAGCCAGGCGGCAGGCACGCGGATGTACTGGCCGTAGCCGCCGGCGGTGTTCATGCCGAGGTCGTAGCCGGTGACGATCACCTCGTCGCCGGCGGCGAACTGCGCCGAGGAGGATTCCTCCACCACGCCGGCGGCATCGATGCCCGGCGTGTGCGGATACTTGCGGGTCACCCCGCGGTTGCCGCTGGCGGATAGCGCATCCTTGTAGTTCAGCGAGGAATAGCGCACGCGCACCAGCACCTCGCCCGCCGGCAGGTCGGCGATCTGCCGCTCGACGACCTGCTGGGCGAATCCGCCATTGTCAGTCTCGGTCACCCACAGCGCCTTGAATCCACTCATCTCTTCAGCTTCCTGTTCGTCGTCGTTCGTTGTCACTGCCAGAAGCGGTTGCGCGCCAGGCGCTCCCACCAGGTCACCAGGACCCGGTCGATCACCGCGGAGGCGCCGATGCCGAAGCGCTCCTGCACGCTCTTCTTGCGCACGAAGCTCAACTGATAGACGTCGGCCTCGCGGGCGCGGGCGGCCAGGTATTCGTCGCTGGTGCGGATCTCGTCCACCAGCTGCTTGCCCAGCGCCACCTGGCCGAGCCAGACCTCGCCGGTCGCCACTTCCTCGATGCTCAGCTGCGGACGATAGCGGGCGACGTAGCCCTTGAACTGTTCATGGATGGTTTCCAGGTCCTCCTGGAACTTCTCCCGGCCCTTTTCGGTGTTCTCGCCGAACACCGTCAGGGTGCGCTTGTATTCGCCGGCGGTGAGCACCTCGAAGTCGATATCGTGCTTCTTCAGCAGCCGGTGCACGTTGGGCAACTGGGCGACCACGCCGATGGAGCCGAGGATGGCGAACGGCGAGGAGAGGATCTTCTGGCCGATGCAGGCCATCATGTAGCCGCCGCTGGCCGCCACCTTGTCCACGCACACCGTCAGCGGCACGCCGGCCTCGCGGATGCGCGCCAGCTGCGACGCCGCCAGGCCGTAGCCATGCACCATGCCGCCGCCGCTTTCCAGGCGCAGCACCACCTCGTCCTGGGGCGTGGCCATGCTCAGCAGCGCGGTCACCTCATGACGCAGGTGCTCGGTGGCGGAGGCCTTGAGGTCGCCGTCGAAATCCAGCACATAGACGCGGTTCTTCTGCTCGCCGGCCTTCTTCGCCCGCTTGGCTTCCTTGGCCTCGGCCTTGCGCAGGGCCTTGAAGCGATCCTTGTCCAGCACGCTGTGCTGCAGCCGCTCGCGCAGCTCCTTGTAGAAGTCGTTCAGCTTGCGCACGTCGAGATGTCCGCCCCCCGTGCGCCGGCCCCGGTCGCGCAGGGCGGCCACGACCACCAGGATCACCACCACCGCCACCAGCACGGTAAAGGTCTTGGCCAGGAAACTTGCGTAATCGGCTAGAAACTCCACACTCCCTCCTCGATGCAGTCGCCGCATGCAGACCCGCAAGCATAACCATGCCGCCCCGCAGCGGCCATATCAGGGGGGCGAATGCAATTCAAACAAACGTATGATTTTTCGTTGACAGCCCCAGGGCTTCCTCATAACCTCGCCAGACTTTTCATACAGGCCGAGGTCCTCGCATGGGCTCCATCTACCTGATTCGTCACGGCCAGGCCTCCTTCGGCTCCAGCAACTACGACCAGCTCTCGCCCACCGGCGTGCGCCAGGCGGAAATCCTCGGCACGCACCTGGCGAGCCTCGGCATCCAGTTCGACCGCTGCATCAGCGGCGACCTGCAGCGCCAGCGCCACACCGCCGAAGCCGCGCTCGGCCGCATCGCCGAAGCCGGCATCGCTGTGCCGCAGCTGGAAGTCGATTCCGCATTCAACGAATTCGACGCCGACGCGGTGATCCGCGCCCACCTGCCCGACCTGCTCGATGCGGAACCGCAGGCGCTGCACATCATGCGCAACGCCGCCGAACATCGCGCCGAGTTCCAGCGCCTGTTCTCCCTGGTGGTCTCGCGCTGGATTTCCGGCGAACACGAGAAGGACGGCCTGGTGAGCTGGCAGCATTTCCTCGAAGGCGTGCAGGACGGCCTGCAGCGCGTGCTGGAGCAGGCCAGCGGCAGGGAGAAGATCGGCATCTTCACCTCCGGCGGCACCATCACCGCCATGCTCCAGCTGGTCACCAGGGTGCCGCCGCTGAACGCCTTCGAACTCAACTGGCAGATCGTCAACACTTCGCTGAGCCGCCTGAAATTCCGCGGCGACGAACTGGCCCTGGCTTCCTTCAACAGTCACGTGCATCTCGAACTGTTGAAGTCGCCGGAGCTCATCACCTATAGATGAACCCGGCCCACTGCGATTTCACGGATCGCATCAAGAAACCTGGAAAAGGAATAGAACCATGACCTCAGTTGCTGACATCGTCTCCACCATGCAGAGCAAGTTCAACGCCAGCGCCGCCGCCGGCCTGGATCTGGTGTTCCAGTTCAACATCGACGACGGCGACAACCACTACCTGGTCGTCAAGGACGGCACCTGCCAGGTGGTACAGGGCGACGCCGAGAACCCCAACGTCACCCTGATCATGGACAGCGAGACCCTGAAGGGCATCACCAGCGGCGAGACCGACGGCATGCAGGCCTTCATGGCCGGCAAGCTGCGCGCCGAAGGCGACATGATGCTGGCCCTGAAGCTGGGCGAGCTGTTCCCGGTCTGAGCCTGAAGGCCACCCAGGAATGCAGAAAAACCGGAGTTCGCGCTCCGGTTTTTTTTCGTCCGCCAGCCCAGTCGTGACGGGCGAATCAGGCTGTTTGATCGACGTCCAACACCCTCGCCAATAACGGCCCGTCGCGCTTGTGAGGGCGGGGAGCGGACATTAGATTAGCCAATTATCGAAGCACACCATCATTGCCGTTCCTGATACGGCAGGTGGATTTCCCAGGCTGGCGAGCGTGCCGCCAGATGCCGAGACAGATAACAAAAGGGCCCGACATGTCGTTGACCGACCAGACCATCCGCAGCCGCGAAGGCGAAGAACTCGACGCTGCCGTCATCGATCCCTATCTCAAGGCGCATATCCCCGGCCTGCAGGGACAACCGCGGATCAGCCAGTTCCCCGGCGGCGCCTCGAACCTGACCTACCTGCTGCAGTACGACAACCAGGAGCTGGTGCTGCGCCGTCCGCCGTTCGGCCACAAGGCCAAGTCGGCGCACGACATGGGCCGCGAGTTCCGCATCCTCAACCGCCTCAACGCCGGCTTCCCCTACTGCCCGAAGGCCTACCTGCACTGCACCGACGAAGCGCTGATCGGCTCCGAGTTCTACGTCATGCAGCGGGTCGACGGCATCATCCTGCGCGCCGAGCTGCCCGAGGGGCTGACGCTGGACGAAAGCCAGGCCCGCGCGCTGTGCCTGAGCTTCATCGACAAGCTGGTGGAACTGCACAACGTCGACTACGACGCCTGCGGCCTGGCCGATCTCGGCAAGCCGGAAGGCTACGTGAAGCGCCAGATCGAAGGCTGGAGCGACCGCTACGAGAAGGCCATGACCCCGGACGCACCGGGCTGGGAAGTCGCCAGGGCCTGGCTGCGCGACAAGATGCCGGCCGACCACCACAAGCCGGGCATCGTGCACAACGACTACCGCTTCGACAACGTGATCCTCGATCGCGACAACCCGATACGCATCATCGGCGTGCTCGACTGGGAACTGACCACCATCGGCGATCCGCTGATGGACCTGGGCAACACCCTCGCCTACTGGATCGAGGCCGACGATCCGGCGCCGATCCAGCTCCTGCGCCGCCAGCCCAGCCACCTGCCGGGCATGCTGAGCCGCAGTGAGTTCGTCGAGTACTACGCCGACCGCGCCGGCATCCGCATCGACAACTTCGATTTCTACTACTGCTACGGCCTGTTCCGCACGGCCGGCATCGTCCAGCAGATCTACTACCGCTACTTCCACGGCCAGACGAAGGACAAGCGCTTCGCCCAGTTCATCGGCATGAACAAGCTGCTGGAGCAGATGTGCCTGCAGGTCATCGCCAGATCCCGCCTGTAATCCGAATCACTCAAGGGGAATAACATGTCCAAGACCCACCTGTTCGACCTCGACGGCAAGATCGCCTTCGTCTCCGGCGCCAGCCGCGGCATCGGCGAAGCCATCGCCAGGCTGCTGGCCCAGCAGGGCGCCCACGTGATCGTCTCGAGCCGCAGGATCGACGGCTGCCAGGCGGTCGCCGACGCGATCGTCGCCGACGGCGGCAAGGCCACCGCCATCGCCTGCCACATCGGCGAGATGGAGCAGATCCAGAGCGTCTTCGCGCAGATTCGCGAGCAGTTCGGCCGCCTCGACATCCTGGTCAACAACGCCGCGACCAACCCGCAGTTCTGCAACGTGCTGGAAACCGACCTGGGCGCCTTCCAGAAGACCGTCGACGTGAACATCCGCGGCTACTACTTCATGTCCATCGAAGGCGGCAAGCTGATGAAGGAGAACGGCGGCGGCAGCATCATCAACGTCGCCTCGATCAACGGCGTCACCCCCGGCGAATTCCAGGGCATCTACTCGGTGACCAAGGCCGCGGTGATCAGCATGACCAAGGTCTTCGCCAAGGAGTGCGCGCAGTTCGGCATCCGCTGCAACGCCCTGCTGCCGGGCCTGACCGACACCAAATTCGCCTCCGCCCTGGTGAAGAACGACGCCATCCGCAACAGCGCGCTGACCCGCATCCCGCTCAAGCGCGTGGCCGACCCGAGCGAGATGGCCGGCGCGGTGCTGTACCTGGCGAGCGACGCGTCCAGCTACACCACCGGCGTGTCGCTGAACGTGGATGGTGGCTACCTCGCCTGAGACCCGCCGCGCGCGCTCCAACGTAGGGTGGATCGGCTCCATCGATCCACCATGGCCGCGCATGCGGCCCCGCAATGGTGGATGAAAAAAGCCTCATCCACCCTACGTTCCCATCCGGCCACACCGGCGTGGGATGGCAATCGGATCGCTCCTACAGGGTATGGCGCCCCTTCAATTCCACTCCCGCATCGCCTGCTGCGCCGCCTGGTTCATCGGCTCGGCATACAGCCCCACCGGCCCATGGCGCACCGCGAACACCGCGTCGTCGGCCATCGGCAGGAAGTTCACCCGCCCCGCCTTCGCCTCCAGCAGGAACAGGTCGTGCCGGCCTTCGTTCAGCCAGCGCCAGACGTCCACGCCACGGGAACTCCCGGCCAGCGCCACGGGCTTCGCCCGGGTCTGCTCCTCGATGGCGAAGAAGCGCCCGCCGAGCGTCTGCAGGCGATAGCCGGGTTGCAGCCCGAGCAGCGCCGCCAGGCCCTTCCAGCGGATGATGCGGGTGTCCAGCTGCCAGAGGTCGCCGTCCAGCTCGACCGTGCGCTCGTGGTTGCCCTCCAGCACTTTCACCTGATAGCGCTGCGGCGCCTCCCGCTTGAAGCTCAGGGTCGCCAGCGGCCGCTCCTGGGGCAGCGTGGCGTAGCTGCCCAGGTCCCAGCCGGCCAGCGCCAGCAGCACGGCGACGGCGACGCAGGCCAGCCCCGCGCAACCGCGCAGCCAGCCGAGGAACCAGTGGCGGTCGAAGAGGATGCGCGCGGCGACCAGCACGGCCAGAAGCGCGACCAGCGCGAACGCCCAGGCAAGACCGTCGTACTGCATGGAATCGATTCCTTCCCTCTACAATTGGCGGCATTATGCGCACCCCGCATGCGCGCGGCCAGCCAGCCCCCGGAAACAGACTGGACCTTCAATGCCCCTCGAACTCGCCGTGGATCCCCTCACCCTCGCCATTCTCGCCGCCGTCGCCTTCCTCGCCGGCTTCATCGACGCCATCGCCGGCGGCGGCGGCCTGCTGACCATTCCCGCCCTGCTCACCGCCGGCGTTCCGCCGCACCTGGCGCTGGGCACCAACAAGCTGAGCGCGACCTTCGGCTCGGCCACCGCCAGCTTCACCTTCTACCGGCGCAAGCTGTTCGATCCGGGCAAGTGGCGCAACGCCCTGGTCGCCACCGCCATCGGCGCGGCACTCGGCGCCTGGAGCGTGCATTTCCTCCCGGCGGAATGGCTGAACCGGCTGCTGCCGGTGGTGGTGTTCGCCTGCGGCCTATACCTGCTGCTGGGCAAGACGCCCGAGGCGCCGCTGGACGCCAATCCGCACGTCGCCCAAGGCCGCCAGTGGCCGCAGGGGCTGTCGCTGGGCTTCTACGATGGCGTCGCCGGCCCCGGCACGGGCGCGTTCTGGACGGTCAGCACGCTGCTGATGTATCCGCTCGACCTGGTACGCGCCAGCGGCGTGGCGCGCAGCATGAACTTCGTCAGCAACATCGTCTCGCTGGCGGTGTTCGTCGCTTCCGGCAAGGTGCTCTGGCTGATGGGCCTGAGCATGGGCGGCTCGCTGATGATCGGCGCCTACCTCGGCGCGCGCACCGCCATCGGCGGCGGTGCGAAGTTCATCCGCCCGGTGTTCATCCTGGTGGTGCTGGCGCTGACCGTGCGCCTAGTCTGGCAGCACTGGTTCGGCGCGGCCTGAGCGGCGCGCCAGGAACAGTTCGATCAGGTAGCGGGCGATGGAGCGCTCCGCCGGCAGCAGCGGCAGCGCATCCATGCCGAACCACTGGGCATCCTCGATCTCGTCCGCCTGGGGGACGATCTCGCCGCTGACGTATTCGGCATGGAAGCCGAGCATCAGCGAATGCGGGAACGGCCAGCACTGGCTGCCCATGTAGCGGATGTTGCCGATCTCCAGCCCGACTTCCTCGCGCACCTCGCGCGCCACGCAGTGCTCCACCGTCTCGCCGGGCTCGACGAAGCCCGCCAGGGTGCTGTACATGCTCGGCACGAAGCGCGGCGAGCGGGCCAGCAGGAGTTCGTCGCCACGGGTCACCAGCACGATCATGCTCGGCGAGAGCAGCGGGTAGCGCTGGATGCCGCAGCTTTCGCAGAGCATCGCGCGGTCCCGCGGCATGCGCTGCATCGGCTGGCCGCAGCCGCCGCAGAAGCGGTTCTCCCGCGCCCAGGTGCCGATCTGCGAAGCGAAGCCGAGCATGGCGAAGATGTCCTTCTCCGCCTGCATCATGAACTGGCGCAGGCCGATCCAGCTGCAGCCGTCCAGCGGGTAGGGCTGGTCGATTTCCAGCAGGAACACCGGGTCGCCATCGAAATGGCCGATGCCGTGTTCGGACAGCACGCTCAGGTCCTGGCGCTTCAGCCATTCGCGGGGGAACAGCACGCCATTGCTGTCGCCGAGGAACTGCTGCCGGCAATGGGCGACGGCCCAGCCGCCGGCGGCGGACGGATCGAGCAGTGCATTTTCCCAACGGCCGGTACGCATCAGGACCTCACCTCCATTCCCAGCGCCTTGACGCTTTCGCTTGCGATGTCGAGGACGTCCGGCTGGCCCTGCGGCCGCAGCACGGCGCCACCCTCAAGATAGTATTCGAGGCCGGTCAGGGCGTCGGCGAGGGTTTCCAGCATCTGTTCCGAGGGCATCTGCGCCGACTCGATCATCTGCCGCTGGATGTAGTCGGCGCAGGCGCCGAGCAGCAGCGCCGCGCGCTCCTGGGAGAGGAACCAGAGGCCGCCGCGCACCGCCTGCAGGCTCGACGGCACGTTGGCCAGGTGCAGCTTGTCGCCGTTGGATTCGAGGTAGGCGGAAATCGCCCGCTTGGCCAGCGCCAGTCCGGCCTGGGCTTCCTCGATCACCACGATGCGCGCCTCGGCGAGCTGGTGGGCGGCGAAGGATTCCGGCTCCTGGTCGATCTTCGGCTCGGCGCGGGCTGCCATGTTATCGCCGCGTTCCAGGTTGCCGGCCACGCTTTCCACGTAGACCAGCACGTCGGCCAGCGCATCCAGCGCCGCAGGGGATTCCACCGCGCCGCGGGCGACCCAGGAGGAAACCGGGGTCAGCTGGGCGAGCAGGACCTTGGCCGCGGAGTTCAGGCCGATCATGCCGAGGGTCTTGCCGAGCTTGCCCAGCTGCACGTGCAGCGCCACCAGCGCCTCGGGCTGGTAGGCGCCGCGGCCGATCAGGTCGAGCTGGTCCTTGACCGCCGCCAGTTCCTCGCGGATCGCCGCCGACAGCGAGCGCAGCACCGCCCGGCCGGGGCCGGACAGGCGTTGCGACTCGTCTTCCAGCAGGTGATCGGTGAACGGCAGCGGCGCCAGGCCGAACACCTCGCGCAGCTGGCTGGCGCGCGGCCCGTTGCTGTCGGCCATGGCGACCAGGTAGAGCAGCTCCTTGAGCAGGCCGCGCGGCGCCTCGTAATTCGCGCTGGAGAGCATCTGCCGCAATTCCCGGTCGATGCGCGCGAACAGCAGCTTGCGCGGCTTGCGCGGCAGCATCTGGGCGTCGACCAGGGCCTCCAGCGCACCGGCGGCGATCCAGCACAGGCGCGAGCGCGCGCCGCTGCCCAGCACCTCGTCCAGGCGCCCCAGCGCGCGGCTCATGAGCTTCATGCCGCCGTACAGGTTGTCTTCGCGCACCAGACCGAGCAGGCCGATCTGGTACATCTGGCGCATGCGCCGCAACTCGCGCTCGCGGTTCTCTGCCGACGGAGTCTTCGCCTCGCCTGCTGCAGGGCGCGGCAGATCGAGGCGGGCGCTGAAGAAGAAGCTTTCCGGCAGGGTCGGATGGCCGGCCGCCAGGCGCAGGTCGTTGATCGCCGGCAACAGCAGTTCGGGGATTTCCAGGCGCTGGGCTTCGAGGTTTTCCAGGTAGCGGCGCAGCACGTAGAGGGCGTTGCCGAGGGCGGCGAGCTGGCCGTCGCGCTCCTCCCCTGCCCCGGCGGGAATGTCGGTAGCCAGGCGCAGGGCTTCCTGCGCCAGCAGTTCGGCGCCCACCAGTTCGATCAGGTTCAGCGTGCCGCGGATCTGGTCCAGGCATTCCACGGCGTGCTGCAGCAGGCTGCCGTTCTGTCGCTCGGCAATGAAATGCTCGAGATTCTGCTCGGCCTGCTCCATGGTGGCGAACAGCTCGTCGCGCACCAGACTCAGGGAGGTAAGTCCTGTAACCATCGCCTGCTGCGCCTCCTGTGCGCACGCCTGGAAGGGTATCAATCAGCGTATTCGGGCTGCTGCTTGCTCATGTGCGCGGCGACCGCCGCCTGCAGGTCGGCCGACTGCAGCATGGCCGCGTTCCAGGTGGCGACGTATTCGAGGCCGTCCTCGATGCGCTGGTCGCGGGCGTGGCGGATCATCTGCTTGGTGCCGCTGACGGCGATCGGCGATTTCGCGGCGATCTGAGAGGCCAGCTCGAACACGCCGTCGAGCAGCGTGGTGTGATCGGCGTAGGTGCGGTTCACCAGGCCGATGCGCTGGGCTTCCTCGGCGCCGACCATGCGCCCGGTGTAGGCCATCTCGCGCATCATGCCGTCGCCGATGATGCGCGGCAGGCGCTGCAGGGTGCCGACGTCGGCGGCCATGCCCATGTCGATTTCCTTGATCGAGAACTGCGCGTCCAGCGAGCAGTAGCGCATGTCGCAGGCGGAGATCAAGTCGATGCCGCCGCCCAGGCAGTAGCCCTGGATCGCCGCGATCACCGGCTTGCTGCAGCGATCCACGGCATTGAACGATTCCTGCAGTTCGAGGATGCGCCGGCGCAGGATGCGGGCGTTGCGGCCGACGTCCTTGCCCAGCCGGCTGGCGGACTGGGCCAGCATCATCAGGTCGATGCCGGCGGAAAAGTGCTTGCCTGCCCCGCTCAGCACCACCACGCGGACTTCATCGGTTTCGTCGGCCCAACGGAAGATGTCGACGATTTCCTTCCAGAAATCCTCGTTCATGGCGTTGAGTTTTTCGGGACGGTTGATCGCCACGTGGGCGATCTTGTTGACGAGTTCGACGCGGAAGGCTTTGTACTCGGTCACGGGGGAACTCCTGCTCTGCCCTGATGCGATTCTTGTGGTCGGCAAATCCGCGCCACTATAACAAGGCAAGGGCGAAAGTCGATCACGGGGTATGTGACGCGGGCCACGGGAGCGGTCATGAAGCCGCTCGCAAAACCGGCAGCGGGCCGCCGATCCTGGGGGCCCGCTCTTGACTTTCCTTCGCGCGGTTCAGTCTGGAGCGGTGACCGCCACGCCGTTCATGCGGTTGCGCCATTGCCGCCAGGTGTACATGGGAATCCCTGCCATCAGCACCAGGAAGCCCCAGAAGATCGCCTGCTGGCCGGTGCCGTACAGCGCCCACAGCGAATAGAGGAAGCCCAGCGTGCCGATCGCCACCAGGCGCGGCCGCGAGCGCGCCGAGAAGTCCTCGGGCCTGACCGCCAGTTGCTGCAGCAGCGCGGCGGTGCAGAAGGCATAGGGCACCACGCCGGTCATGGTGCCGAGCAGGATGATCACGTTGAACACGTCGACCAGATCGCCGTGGCCATCGACCAGCACCAGCACCGTCACCAGCAGCCCCGAGGCCCACAGGCCGTTGGCCGGCGCGCCGTTCCTGTTCAGCTTGCCAAGGGATTCGGGGAACAGCCCGTCGCGCGCCGGCGCCACCGGAATCTGCCCCTGCAGCAGCACCCAGCCGTTGAGTGCGCCGAGACAGGCGATCACCGCGCCGCCGGCCACCAGGTAGTAGCCCCAGTCACCGAGCAGGATGCGCGCGGCGTCGGCGAACGGCGAGGTGGAGCGGGCCAGCACCTCCGGCGGCATCAGGCCCTGCACCGCGGTGATCGACAGGATGTACACCGCCGCCGCGGCCAGGGTGCCGAACAGCGTGGCGCGCGGGATGGTGCGCTTCGGGTCGCGCACGTCGTCGGCCGGCACGGTGGCCGACTCCAGGCCGATGAACGACCACAGGGTCAGCGCCGCGGTGGTGGCGATCGCCTGGGCGTAGCCCATGCCCGGCAACTCCGCGCGCGCCGGAATGCTCAGGTATTCAGGATTGAAATGGAACCAGCCGAGGATGCCGACCAGCAGCAGCGGCACCAGCTTCAGCACGGTGAGGACGTTCTGCATCACGGCGAAGGCGCCGATGCCGCGCAGGTTGACGAAGGTGCAGAACCAGATCGAGCCGATCGCCGTGGCGACCATCAGGATCGGGTCGGCCAGCGCCGGGATGAACACCCGCAGGTAGCCGACCAGGGTCACGGCGATGGCCGCGTTGCCGATCCAGGCGGCCTTCCAGTAGGTCCAGGCGCAGAGGTAGCCGGCGAAGCTGCCGAAGCCGTCGCGGGTATAGGCGTAGGGCCCGCCGGCGCCGGGGTTGAGCCGCGCCAGCCGGGCGAAGGTGAAGGCCAGCAGCACCGCGCCGGTGCTCGATACCAGCCAGCCGAACAGGCTGAGACCGCCATACGCCGCCAGGCTGGACGGCAGCAGGAAAACTCCCGAGCCGACCATGTTGCCGATGACCAGGGCGGTACAGCTCCAGAACCCCATGCTGCCCTTCTTGGCTGCGCTCTCCCCGGTCATCTGTTCCCCTTAGCCTGTGGCGTGACTATTCCCTGATGCACTCAACGGTATAGCAGGGCCCGCCATCGCCGTCTTCCGCCTGCAGGCCGTGCACGTCGGAATCGAAGCCGGGGAAGCTGCGCGCGAAGGTCTGGGCGAACACCAGGTAGTCGAGGATCGAGCGGGTCGCCTCGGTGAAGCGCTCGCCCGGCATGATCAGCGGGATGCCCGGCGGATAGGGCACCAGCATCACCGCGGCGATGCGCCCTTCCAGCCTGTCGATGGGCACCGGCTCCACTTCGCCGCGCACCAGCTGGGAATAGGCATCGGCCGGACGCATCGCCACTTCCGGCAGCACGGTGTACATGCGCTTGATCGCCTTGGCGGTGCCGTGCTGGCGGTAGCAGGCATGCAGCTCGTCGCACAGGTCGCGCAGGCCCATCCCGGCGTAGCGCGCGCCGCCGGCCTGGACCAGGCTGGGCAGGGCGTCGGTGAGCGGCGCGTTGCTGTCGTAGGAACGCTTGAACTCCAGCAACTCGGTGACCAGCGTGCTCCACTTGCCCTTGGTCACGCCCATGGAGAACAGCACCAGGAAGGAGTACAGGCCGGTCTTCTCCACCACCAGCCCGCGCTCCCAGAGGAAGCGGCTGACCACTGCCGCCGGGATGCCCTTCTCGTCCAGCTTGCCGTCGGCGGTGAGCCCCGGCGTCACCAGGGTGACCTTGATCGGGTCGAGCAGCACGTAGTCCTCCGCCGCATCGCCGAAGCCGTGCCAGTCGGCGTTCGGCTCCAGCGCCCAGTCGCGGGTGCGCACCTCGTCGGTGCCCTCGGCCGCCGGCGGCTGCCAGACGCAGAACCACCAGTCCCCGGCGACCAGGTTCTGCCGCACGTTGGCCAGCGCGCGGCGGAAGCTCAGGGCCTCGTCGAAGGTTTCCTGGATCAGCGAGCTACCGGCCGGCCCTTCCATCATCGCCGAGGCCACGTCCAGCGAGGCGATGATGCCGTACTGCGGCGAGGTGGAGATGTGCATCATGAAGGCTTCGTTGAAGCGCGCCCGCTCGAAGGGCCGGGCGCCGCCCTCCTGCACGTGGATCATCGACGCCTGGCTGAAGGCGGCGAGCATCTTGTGCGTGGAATGGGTGGCGAACACCAGCGGGCCGGCGTCGCTGCGGCTGGTGGCCATGCCGTAGCGGCCGGCGTAGAAATCGTGGAAGGCGGCGTAGGCGAACCAGGCCTCGTCGAAGTGCAGCACCTCGACGCTGTCGCCCAGCGCCTGCTTGATCATCTCGGCGTTGTAGCAGAGGCCGTCGTAGGTGGAATTGGTCACCACGGCCAGCCTGACCTTCGGCTCGCGGCCCTGCGCCAGCGGGCTGGCGGCGATCTTCGCGGCGATCGACTCGCGGCTGAATTCGGACAGCGGAATCGGCCCGATGATGCCCAGCTCGTTGCGCTCCGGACACAGGTAGAGCGGGATCGCGCCGGTCATGATGATCGAGTGCAGCACCGACTTGTGGCAGTTGCGGTCGACCAGCACCAGGTCGTCGCGGCAGACCGTCGAGTGCCAGACGATCTTGTTCGCCGTCGAGGTGCCGTTGATCACGAAGAAGGTGTGGTCGGCGCCGAAATTGCGCGCGGCGCGGGCTTCCGCCTCGGCCAGCGGACCGGTGTGGTCGAGCAGCGAGCCCAGTTCGGGGACCGATACCGAGAGGTCCGAGCGCAGGGTGTTCTCGCCGAAGAACTGGTGGAACGCCTGCCCCACCGGGCTCTTGCGATAGGCGACGCCGCCGCCGTGCCCCGGCGTGTGCCAGGAATAGTGGGATTGCGCGGTGTGCTCGACCAGCGCGCGGAAGAACGGCGGCAGCAGGCCTTCCAGATAGCTGCGCGCGGCCCGCGACACCTGGCGGGCGAGGAACGGCACGGTGTCCTCGAACAGGTAGAGGATGCCGCGCAACTGGTGCAGGTCGCCCATGGACTCGGCGGGCGCGTTCTCGATGGTCATCTGCTCGCCGAGGGCGAAGATCGGCAGCTGCGGCGCGCGCACCCGCGCTACGCGGATCAGCTCGACCACGTCCTGCAGCAGGCGCTGGTTCTCCCCCGCCCCCTCGGCGGCGACCAGGATGCAGGCCAGCCCGTGGTGGGTGGAGGCGACGATGCGGCCTTCGGTGGAACTGGCGGTGGATAGGATGCTGAAGCCGTCCAGCTCCAGCTCCCGGGCGATGCCGCGGACGCGGTCGCCGGCTACGGTGTCGGCCTTGATGTCGCGATGGACGATGAGGATGGGGAACTTCAGGTCTTTGTACATTATCAGCCCCGGAAACTGACGGAATGCTCCCGTCGAAGTCTTCAGGGTAAAGGCTCGCCCAGCGAGGCGGAACCCGGGGTGCCAGAGGCTGTAATAAAAGGTCGCATCAGGAGGCATGCGTCCTTATGGTTCCCACGCAGGAGCGTGGGAACCATGACTCACTCCGTCGCCGCTTCCATCTGCGCCCACAGCGCCGGGCCGCCGGCGGATTTCTCGATCACCGCCAGGCGCGCCAGGTGGGCAGCCAGTTCGTCTTCGCTGGCACGGATCACCCGGGTAAGCGGGCGGTCCGCCGGCAGGCGGCGGATCGGGCTGGCCTGCGGCCGGCCGCTGCCGTCGCCTTCGGCGCCATTGCCGGCCAGCGACAGGCTGGTCTGGCCGCCGGTCATCGCCAGGTAGACGTCGGCGAGGATCTCGGCATCGAGCAGTGCGCCGTGCAGGTCGCGGCCGGAGTTGTCGACGCCATAGCGCTTGCACAGGGCGTCGAGGTTGTTGCGCTGGCCCGGATGGCGTTCGCGGGCCATCAGCAGGGTGTCGAGCACGCTGCAATAGTCGCTGACCTCGGCGCGCTCCTGCTGGCCGAGCAGGGCGAACTCGTTGTTGATGAAACCGACGTCGAACGCCGCGTTATGGATGATCAGCTGGGCGCCGGCGATGAACTCGAAGAACTCGTCGGCCACCTCGCGGAAGCGCGGCTTGTCCTTGAGGTACTCGTTGGTGATGCCATGCACCGCAATGGCGCCTTCGTCCACTTCCCGGTCCGGCTGCAGGTAGACGTGGAAATGCCGGCCGGTGAGACGCCGCCCTTCCAGCTCGACGCAGCCGATCTCGATGATCCGGTGACCATCGGTGACGGGCATGCCCGTGGTTTCGGTATCGAGGACTACCAGGCGGTTGCCGGAAACGGGACTGGACACGGGAAGCTGATCTCCACGGGCAAGGACGGATGAAAGCCGGGAAGTTTACACCAGATTGCCCGGCGCCTCGTTCCACCCGGCGACTGCTGCCGCAGGGCAGATAAAGCGAACCGCGGACAAGGGCGGGAAGTCCCAGACAACAAGGACTCACGGAAACACCCCAGGAGGTGTACCCATGGTGACCCACTTCAGGATCGGCGGGCATCTCGCCTGCGGACGCCACGGCGACAATCTCGTCTCCACCCGCGAGTTGAACCGGGTGAAGTGCCGCAACTGCCGCAATACCGAAGCATTCAAGGAAGCCCGCAGGAACGCGCGCAACGCGGCCCGGCGCGCGGCGCGCAAGGCTCGCAGGGAAGCGACGGAAAGCCGCGACTGGCGCGCGGCCTGGGAAAATCACCTGGCCCGACTGCCGGGCCGGCAGCGGCTGCCGCGCGGCTTCGGCGGCCAGGATTTCGTCTAGCGGCTCAGCGCTGCAGTTCGCTCACGCCGCGGTTCGCCAGCATGTCGGCGCGCTCGTTGCCTGGATGCCCGGTATGCCCGCGCACCCACCGCCATTCCACCTGGTGGCGGTTGACCTGCTCGTCCAGCGCCTGCCACAGGTCGGCGTTCTTCACCGGCTGCTTGGCGGCGGTCTTCCAGCCGCGCTTCTTCCAGTTGGCCATCCACTCGGTGATGCCCTGCATGACGTACTGCGAGTCGGTGACGATACGCACGTCGCAGCGCCGCTTGAGCGCGGCCAGGGCCATGATCGCGGCCATCAGCTCCATGCGGTTGTTGGTGGTTTCCGGCTCGCCGCCCCACAGCTCGCGCTCGGCGCCCTTGTAGAACAGCACGGCGCCCCAGCCGCCGGGGCCGGGATTGCCCTTGCAGGCGCCATCGGTATAGATCTCGACTTTCTCTTCGCTCATATCGCCCTGAAATTACAGCTCGGAATCCCGGCGGCTGACCTTAGCCACCGGCAGCGGCACCAGCTGGCCGCGCGGCTCGCGCTTGCTCTGGCGCAGCGGACGCAGGCCCACCACCAGTTTGCGCGCCACCAATAGATAGAAGCCGGCGCCGGAACCCTGGGTGACATCCCCCCAGCCTTCCAGCCGTGCCAGGCGCGATTGCCAGGCTGCCGACGCGAGCGGCGGACGATAGCACCCGAAGCGGCGTTTCTCCAGGGCGAAACCGAGCAGGTTGAGCCAGTCGCAGACCCGCGCCGGCGATATGCAGCGGGCGCGGCGCAGGGCGTCGCGGGCGAAGTAGTGACGCATGCCCCAGGCGCTCCAGGGGTTCACCCCGATCACCAGCATGTGGCCGCCCGGGCGCACGCTGCGCGCGGCCTCGCGCAGCAGGCGGTGCGGGGAAAGGCAGAAATCCAGGCCGTGCTGCAGCAGCACCACGTCGGCGGCGTGCTCGCCCAGCGGCCAGGCGCATTCGTCGCAGGCGATTTCCACGCCCGGCAGCGGCGGCCCCAGGCGCACGCCGCGCTGGATGTTGCCGGTGGACGAAGGCAGCTCGGCGTGGGGGCCGTAGTGCACCAGGTAACCGCCGAAGTAGCGTTCCAGCTCATCGGCGAGCAGGCGCTGCTCCTCGGCGAGCATCATTCCGCCGATCGGCCCGGCGAACCAGTCGCGGGCCTGTCCGATCAGCCGCAGCCAGTCGGCATCGGCGTGGGCAAAGGCTTGCT
Organism: Pseudomonas jinjuensis; assembly: GCF_900103845.1. Classification (GTDB taxonomy): domain Bacteria; phylum Pseudomonadota; class Gammaproteobacteria; order Pseudomonadales; family Pseudomonadaceae; genus Pseudomonas; species Pseudomonas jinjuensis. The sequence continues at coordinate 263,326 of NZ_FNIJ01000001.1, read as the reverse complement.
GTTCGATCATCACCACCCCCTGACAGGTTGTCATGCGGCCCGCATGGACCGACACAGGACGGCATATCCGCACTAATATGCGCCAATCGATTCCCGTTAGCGACTCTCGACCATGATACAGATAGACGCCCTGCCCGCCTTTTCGGACAACTACATCTGGCTGTTGCAGGATATGACCAGCCGCCGCTGCGCCGTGGTCGACCCAGGCGACGCCAGGCCGGTGGAAGACTGGCTCGACGCGCATCCGGGCTGGCAGCTCTGCGACATAGTCGTCACCCACCACCACGCCGACCACGTCGGCGGCGTGGCGCGCCTGAAGGCGCAGACCGGCGCCCGGGTGCTCGGCCCCGCCGGGGAGAACATCCCGGGCCGCGACCTGGCGCTGGAGGACGGCGAGCGGGTCGAAGTGCTCGGCCTCGGCTTCGAGGTGATCCACGTCCCCGGGCATACCCTCGGGCATATCGCCTACTACCACGCCGACCCGGTACAGCCGCTGCTGTTCTGCGGCGACACGCTGTTCGCCGCCGGCTGCGGCCGTCTGTTCGAGGGCACGCCGGCGCAGATGCATACGTCCCTCAGCCGTCTGGCGGCGCTGCCCGGCGCGACCCGCGTCTATTGCGCCCACGAGTACACCCTGAGCAACCTGCGCTTCGCCCGCGCGGTGGAACCGGGCAATCCGGAGGTACAGGCGCGCTTCGACGAAGTCAGCCGCTGGCGCGAGGAAGGTCGCATCAGCCTGCCTTCCACCATCGGCCTCGAACGGGCGACGAATCCCTTCCTTCGCGTGTCGGAAACATCCGTTAAGAAAATCGCCGACGAACGGGCCGGCCAGGAAATCCGCACTCCGGAGGAAGTATTCGCACGTATCCGCCAGTGGAAGGACAGCTTCTAGGTACTGGCGAAATCTTGACCACCTCCGAGGCGGTTTTTAGAATCCCCGAAATTTTCGCCTCGGAACAGACCCTCAGCCAATGCCGCCAAAGACCTGCAAAGCCCTCGATCTAGACGCATTGGCTCGTGCCATCAAGGTCGCGCTCCTGCTCTGCGCGGGAGCCCTCGCCGGCTGCCAGACCAGCAGTCACGTCAGCCAGCAGCCGCAGTCCACTCCCGCCGCGCGCGCCGTCGACGTGCAGTTCAACCCGGCCTGGAGCGAATCCCACAACGACATCTGGGACCGCATGCGCAGCGGCTTCCAGCTGCAGGACGAGATCGACACCAATCCGCGCATCGAACGCCAGCGCCTGTGGTACATGAGCAACCCGTCGTTCATCGAAAGGGCCAGCGAGCGCGGCAGCCCGTACCTGCACTTCGTGGTCGAGAGCCTGGAAGAACGCGACATGCCGCTGGAGCTGGCGCTGCTGCCGGCGATCGAGAGCGCCTACAACCCGCTGGCCATTTCCCACGCCCAGGCGGTCGGCCTGTGGCAGTTCATCCCCACCACCGGCACCCATTTCAACCTGCGCCAGACCAGCTGGTACGACGGCCGCCGCGACATCAAGGCCTCGACCAATGCCGCGCTCACCTACCTGAGCCGCCTGCACGACATGTTCAACGGCGACTGGCTGCTCGCCCTCGCCGCCTACAACGCCGGTGAAGGCACCGTCAGCCGGGCCATCGAGCGCAACGAGCGGCTCGGCCTGCCGACCGACTACTGGAACCTGCGGCTGCCGCAGGAAACCCAGGACTACGTGCCCAAGCTGCTGGCCCTGTCGCAGCTGGTCATGGAACCGGAAGCCTACGGCATCCGCCTCAGCCCGATCGCCAACGAGCCCTATTTCGCCTCGGTGCGGGTCAAGCCCGGCCTGGACCTGTCCCGCGTCGCTGCCATCGCCGATCTCGACGAGGACGAGCTGTACCTGCTCAACCCAGCCTTCAAGCGCCGCATCACCATGGACGGCCCGCAGCAGCTGCTGGTGCCGCTGGACAAGGCGGAAACCGTCAAGGCCAGCCTCGCCACGCTCAAGCCGCGGGAAGTGGCGACCTACCAGAATTACCGCGTGCGCCGCGGCGACAGCCTGCACAGCATCGCCAAGCGCTATCACCTCAGCGTCGCCGAGCTGAAATCCGCCAATCGCCTGAGCGGCAACCGTGTACGCCAGGGCCAGTCCCTGGTGATCCCCGGCCAGCCCGGCCGTCCGCTGATCGAGCCGCAAAGCCCGCGACAACTGGCCCAGGTCGAGCAGCGTCCGGCGGCCAAACGCACCACCTACAAGGTCAGGAGCGGCGAGAGTCTCTGGCAGATCGCCCGCAACACCGGCGTCGGCGTCGACGACCTCAAGCGCCTGAACGGCCTGAAGGGCAGCACGGTCAAGGCCGGCCAGGTGCTCAAGCTGGGCGGCGGCCAGCAGCTCGCCTCCGCCGGCAAGTCCGCGCGGGAAAACGCGACCTACTACAAGGTCAAGCGGGGCGACTCCATGTACCTGATCGCCAAGCGCTTCAATGTCGAGATGAAGCATCTCAAGCGCTGGAATCCCCGCAGCAGCCGCGCCCTGAAACCGGGCCAGACCCTGACCCTCTACCTCGACACCGCCAGCCGCTGACAGACCATGGAAATGCCACGGGCGATATCCGTCGCCCATGGCGCTTCCGGCTTTTTACAGGCGCGACAAGCTGTTACTGTGCGGCATTCGCCTGCCACCAAGCCTAGGTCCGGACCAACGCCTGATGCGTCGCCTGCCATTCCTGCTCCTCGGCCTGATGCTGAGCCTCCCCGGCTTCGCCGATATCACCGAAAGCCACGGCTACGCGCAGTTCGGCGCGCTCAAGTACCCGGCGAACTTCACCCACTTCGCCTGGGTCAATCCCGACGCCCCCAAGGGCGGCACCCTGCGCCTGATGGGGCTGGGCTCGTTCGACACGCTCAATCCCTACACCCTGAAGGGCACCAGCCCGATCTCCACCGCGGACTTCCTGCAGTACGGCATCAACGAGCTGAACGAGCCGCTGATGGTGGGCACCGGCTTCTACGACCCGTCCGGAGACGAGCCGGCGGCCAGCTACGGCCTGATCGCCGGCAGCGTGGAGTACGCCGACGACCGCAGCTGGGTGGTGTTCAACCTGCGTCCGCAGGCGCGCTTCCATGACGGCCGGCCGATCACCAGCCGGGACGTGGAATTCTCCTACCGCACCCTGCTCAGGCATGGCCATCCGCTCTATCGCACCAGCCTGCAGGAAGTGCAGCGGGTGGACATCCTCTCGCCCCGGCGCATCCGCTTCGTCTTCAAGCGCCGCGGCAATCCGCTGCTGATCCTGCGCCTGGGCGAGATGCCGGTGCTGCCGCAGCACTACTGGAAGAACCGCGACTTCGCCGCGACCACCTTCGATCCGCCGCTGGGCAGCGGCCCGTACCGCATCACCCGGGTGGTCCCGGGGCGCCAGCTGGTGTTCGAGCGGGTGAAGGACTGGTGGGGCGAGAAGCTGCCGGTCAACCGCGGCAAATACAATTTCGACCGGGTCGAGGTGGAGTTCTACCGCGACGCCGGGATCGCCTTCGAAGCCTTCAAGGCCGGCGAGTTCGACATGTACATCGAGCACCAGGCGAAGAACTGGCGCAATGGCTACGATTTTCCCGCCATGCGCCGCGGCGAGATCGTCCGTGCGGAAATCCCCCATCGCATCCCCACCCAGACCCAGGCGCTGTTCATGAACACCCGCCGTGCGCTGTTCAAGGACAGCAGGCTGCGCGAGGCGCTGGGCCTGATGTTCGACTTCGAATGGAGCAACCGCGCCCTGTTCAACGACGCCTACCTGCGCACCAACAGCTATTTCCCCAACAGCGAGTTCAGCGCCAGCGGCCTGCCGGCTGGACGCGAGCGGGAATTGCTGTCGCCCTACCGCCGGCAGCTGCCGCCGCAGGTCTTCACCCGCCCGTTCGAGCTGCCGTCCACTGCCGGGCGCGGTATCCCGCGGGAAACCCTGCGCCGGGCGCTGATCCTGCTCGGCGAGGCCGGCTGGAAGCTGTCCGGCGACCACCTGCTGAACGCCAAGGGGCAGCAGCTGCGCTTCGAGATCCTGCTGGTCAACCCCAGCCTCGAACGGATCCTGCAGCCCTACCGGGAGAATCTCGCCAACATCGGCATCGACGCGCGCTTGCGCACGGTGGACCGCGCCCAGTACAAACAACGGCTGGACCAGTTCGACTACGACATGATTCTGATGACGCTGCAGCAGACCCTGAGCCCCGGCCTCGAACAATGGCAGTACTTCCATTCCAGCCAGGTCAACCTCAAGGGCAGCAGGAACTACGCCGGCGTCGCCAATCCGGTGGTCGACGCCATGCTGGAAAAGCTGCTCGCCGCCCGCACCCGCGACGACCAGGTCGCCGCCACCCGCGCCCTGGACCGCACCCTGCTGTGGCAGTACTACTGCATCCCCAACTGGTACATCAACAAGCACCGTCTGGCCTATCGCAACCGGTTCGCCTTCGTCACCACGCCGCCCTACACGCTGGGCCTGCGCGCCTGGTGGCAAACCGCCCAGGAGAAACCGTTATGATCCGCCCCCGCCGCGCGGCCCTGCTCCTCGGGCTGCTGCTCGGCCTGTCCGCTGCTGCGCAGGCTGCGCCGCAGCATGCCCTGACCCTGTACGACGAAGCCCCGAAATATCCGGCCGGCTTCAAGCACTTCGATTACGTCAACGCCGACGCGCCGAAGGGCGGAACCCTGCGGCTGTCCGACTTCGGCGGCTTCGACAGCCTCAACCCCTTCATTCCCAAGGGCAACGCGGCGCCGCAGATCAACCTGATCTACGACACCCTGACCTTCCACTCGCTGGACGAGCCGTTCACCGAATACGGCCTGCTGGCGGAGAAGATCGAAAAGGACCCGCAGCACAGGTTCGTGCGCTTCTACCTCCGGCCGCAGGCGCGCTTCCACGACGGCACGCCGGTGACCGCCGAGGACGTGGTGTTCACCTTCGAAACCCTGATGAGCCAGGGCGACCCGATGTACCGCAACTACTACGCGGACGTCGACAAGGTGGTCGCCGAGGACAGGCTGCGCGTGCGCTTCGACTTCAGGCACGCCGGCAACCGCGAGCTGCCGCTGATCCTCGGCCAGCTGGCGATCCTGCCCAAGCACTGGTGGGCCAGCCGCGATTTCGGCAAGACCAACATGGAGCCGCCGCTGGGCAGCGGTCCCTACCGCATCGCCAAGGTCGACGCCGGTCGCTCGATCCGCTACGAGCGGGTCAAGGACTACTGGGGCGACGACCTGGCGGTGAACCGCGGCTTCAACAACTTCGATGCCGTGGTGATCGACTCCTACCGCGACCTCACCGTGGCGCTGGAGGCGTTCAAGGCCGGCCAGTTCGACTTCATCGAGGAACGCATCGCGAAGAACTGGGCGACCGCCTACGACTCCCCCGCCGTGCGCGACGGCCGCATCGTCCGCGAGGAGCTGCACAACGAGAATCCCTGGGGCATGCAGGGCTACGCCTTCAACATCCGCCGCCCGGTGTTCCAGGACGTGCGCGTGCGCGAGGCGATCGTCCAGCTGTTCGACTTCGAGTGGACCAACAAGCAGCTGTTCTTCGGCGCCTACAAGCGCGACGCCAGCTACTTCGAGAACTCGGAGATGGCCGCCCACGAGCTGCCGGACGCCGAGGAACTGAAGATCCTCGAACCGCTGCGCGACAAGCTGCCGCCCGAGGTCTTCACCACCGTCTACCGGCCGCCGGTCAGCGACGGCAGCGGCATCATCCGCGAGCAGAAGCGCAAGGCCTACCAGTTGCTGCTGGACGCCGGCTACAAGATCGTCGACGACAGGATGGTCGGCCCCGACGGCAAGCCGCTGGCCTTCGAATTCCTCCTCGCCCAGGCCGACTTCGAGCGCGTGCTGCTGCCGTTCAAGCGCAACCTGGCGGAACTCGGCATCGACATGCAGATCCGCCGGGTCGACGTGTCTCAGTACATCAACCGCCTGCGCTCGCGGGATTTCGACATGATCGTCAGCAGCTGGCCGCAATCCAGCTCGCCGGGCAACGAACAGCGCGAATTCTGGCATTCCAGCAGCGCCGACAAGCCCGGCAGCCGCAACTTCATCGGCCTGCGCGATCCCGGCATCGACGCCCTGGTCGAAGGCCTGATCGGCGCCGACTCGCGGGAAAGCCTGGTGCGCCACGCCCGCGCCCTCGACCGCGCGCTGCTCTGGGGTCACTACGTGGTGCCCAACTGGTACCTGGACAGCTGGCGCCTGGCCTACTGGAACCGCATCGCCCGCCCGGAGAAACTGCCGCCCTTCAGCTACGCGCCGATGGCCTGGTGGCAGGCGCGCGAGACCGCCGAACCGGTCGCCAAGCCGGCGCCGGCCGCCGCCGGCGAGCAGGAGTCGCCCTGATGCTGGCCTACATACTGCGGCGCCTGCTGCTGATCATTCCCACCCTGTTCGGCATCCTGCTGGTCAACTTCATCATCATCCAGGCCGCGCCGGGCGGCCCCGTCGAGCAGATGATCGCCAAGCTGGAGGGTTTCGACGCGGCCAGCGGCGGCGCCACCGGGCGCATTTCCGGCGGCGGCGGCGAAGTCGCCTCGGCCGGCTCGCACTATCGCGGCGCCCAGGGCCTCGATCCGGAGCTGGTGAAGGAAATCGAGCGCATGTACGGCTTCGACAAGCCGGCGCCCGAGCGCTTCTGGATCATGCTGAAGAACTACGTGCACCTGGACTTCGGCCAGAGCTTCTTCCGCGACGCCAGGGTCACCGACCTGATCGTCGAGAAGCTGCCGGTGTCGATCTCCATCGGCCTGTGGAGCACGCTGATCATGTACCTGGTGTCGATTCCGCTGGGCATCGCCAAGGCGGTGCGGCACGGCAGCCACTTCGACATCTGGACCAGCTCGGCGATCATCGTCGGCTACGCCATCCCGGCGTTCCTCTTCGCCATCCTGCTGGTAGTGCTGTTCGCCGGCGGCAGCTACTGGGACTGGTTCCCGTTGCGCGGGCTGACCTCCAACAACTTCGACGAACTGAGCCTCGGCGGCAAGATCCGCGACTACTTCTGGCACCTGGCGCTGCCGATCACCGCGCTGGTGATCGGCAACTTCGCCACCCTCACCCTGCTGACCAAGAACAGCTTCCTCGACGAGATCGGCAAGCAGTACGTGGTCACCGCCCGCGCCAAGGGCCTGACCGAACGCCGCGTGCTCTACGGCCACGTGTTCCGCAACGCCATGCTGATCATCATCGCCGGCCTGCCGTCGGCGCTGCTGGGCATCTTCTTCACCGGCTCGCTGCTGATCGAGGTGATCTTCTCCCTCGACGGCCTCGGCCTGCTCAGCTTCGAGGCGGCGCTGAACCGCGACTATCCGGTGGTGTTCGGCACGCTGTTCATCTTCACGTTGTTCGGCCTGATCATGAAGCTGGTCAGCGACATCCTCTACACCCTGGTCGATCCGCGCATCGACTTCGAAACCCGGGAGTGACCGATGCGCCTGTCTCCCATCAACCAGCGCCGCTGGGCGCGCTTCAAGAGCAACAAACGCGGCTGGTGGTCGCTCTGGCTGTTCCTCGTGCTGTTCGGCCTCAGCCTCGGCGCCGAGCTGATCGCCAACGACAAGCCGCTGGCCGTGCGCTACGAGGGCCAGTGGTACTTCCCGGTGTTCAAGCGCTATCCGGAAACCGCCTTCGGCGGCGAGTTCCCCATGGAGGCCAACTACAAGAGCCCCTACATCCGCCAGCTGATCGCGGAGAAGGACGGCTGGGTGCTGTGGCCGCCGATCGCCTACAGCTACGAGACCATCAACTACGACCTGCGCGTGCCCGCCCCGGCGCCGCCCAGCACGGAGAACTGGCTGGGCACCGACGACCAGGCCCGCGACGTGCTGGCGCGGGTGATCTACGGCTTCCGCATCTCGGTGCTGTTCGCCCTGACCCTGACCATCCTCAGCTCGCTGATCGGCGTGCTGGTCGGCGCGCTGCAGGGCTTCTACGGCGGCTGGGTCGACCTGCTCGGCCAGCGCTTCCTGGAAATCTGGTCGGGCCTGCCGGTGCTCTACCTGCTGATCATCCTCGCCAGCTTCGTGCAGCCGAACTTCTGGTGGCTGCTCGGGCTGATGCTGCTGTTCTCCTGGATGGCGCTGGTCGACGTGGTGCGCGCCGAGTTCCTCCGCGGGCGCAACCTCGAATACGTGCGCGCCGCGCGGGCGCTGGGCATGCGCAACGGGATGATCATGTTCCGCCACATCCTGCCCAACGCGATGATCTCCACCCTGACCTTCATGCCGTTCATCCTCACCGGCGCCATCGGCACCCTCACCTCGCTGGACTTCCTCGGCTTCGGCCTGCCCGCCGGCTCGCCTTCGCTGGGCGAACTGGTGGCCCAGGGCAAGTCGAACCTGCAGGCGCCGTGGCTGGGCATCAGCGCCTTCGTGGTCCTCGCGGTGATGCTCAGCCTGCTGGTGTTCATCGGCGAAGCCGCCCGCGATGCCTTCGATCCGAGGAAATGAGATGAGCGTGCAGAACAGCGAAAACCTGATCGAGGTCCGCGACCTGTCGGTGGAATTCCTCTCCGGCACGGAAGTGGTGCGCGCGGTCGATGGCGTCAGCTTCGACGTCCGCAAGGGCGAGACCCTGGCCATCGTCGGCGAGAGCGGCTCGGGCAAGTCGGTGACCGCGCATTCCATCCTGCGCCTGCTGCCCTACCCCACCGCGCGCCATCCCAGCGGCACCGTCCACTACGGCAAGTACGACCTGCTGCGCCAATCCGAAGGCAAGCTGCGGCGCATCCGTGGCAACCGCATCGCCATGGTGTTCCAGGAGCCGATGACCTCGCTCAACCCGCTGCACACCATCGAGAAGCAGATCGGCGAGGTGCTGGCCCTGCACAAGGGCATGAACGGCCAGCAGGCGCGGGCGCGGATCCTGGAGCTGCTCGGACTGGTCGGCATCCCCAACCCGGAAAGCCGGCTCAAGGCCTACCCGCACGAGCTTTCCGGTGGCCAGCGGCAGCGGGTGATGATCGCCATGGCGCTGGCCTGCGAGCCGGAACTGCTGATCGCCGACGAACCGACCACCGCGCTCGACGTCACCGTGCAGCTGAAAATCCTCGAATTGCTGCGCGAATTGCAGGAACGCCTGGGCATGGCGCTGCTGCTGATCACCCACGATCTCAACCTGGTGCGAAGAATTGCGCATCGGGTATGTGTCATGCAGCGCGGTCGCATCGTCGAACAGGCGTTGTGTGAAAACCTGTTCCAGGCGCCGCAGCATCCCTATACCCGGGAACTGCTCGGCGCCGAGCCACGTGGCAACCCTGCGGACAACCCGCCGGGGCCGGTGCTGCTGAAGGTGGATGACCTGCGCGTCTGGTTCCCGATCAAGAAAGGGGTGTTCCGGCGCACGGTGGATCACGTCAAGGCAGTGGACGGAGTCGATTTCAGCCTGCCCCGGGGTCAGACCCTGGGGATCGTCGGCGAAAGCGGCTCCGGCAAGTCCACCCTCGGCCTGGCCATCCTGCGTCTGATCGAAAGTCGCGGCGCCATCCACTTCGACGGCAACGACCTGGAGGGGCTGACGCAGAGCGGCGTAAGGCCGCTACGCCGGCAGATGCAGGTGGTGTTCCAGGACCCGTACGGCAGTCTCAGCCCGCGCATGTCGGTGGGCCAGATCGTCGGCGAAGGCCTGGATATCCATGGCATCGGCAACCGCGAGGAGCAGGAACAGGCGATCATTGCGGCACTGGTGGAGGTAGGCCTGGATCCGGAAACCCGGCATCGCTACCCTCACGAATTTTCCGGCGGGCAACGGCAGCGTATCGCCATTGCCCGCGCACTGGTGTTGAAGCCGGCACTGATCCTGCTCGACGAGCCCACATCGGCGCTCGACCGGACCGTTCAGCGCCAGGTGGTGGAACTCCTGCGTCGCTTGCAGGCCAAGTACAACCTGACCTACCTCTTCATCAGCCACGATCTCGCGGTGGTGAAGGCCCTGAGCCACCAGTTGATGGTGATCAGGCATGGCAAGGTGGTCGAACAGGGCCAGGCTGAGGAGATCTTCACCGCCCCGCAACACCCTTATACGCAGCAACTGCTGGAAGCCGCCTTCATGGCTCCCGCGGAAGCCGATTAACGATCGACCAGAAAGAGGAAGGAACGAACATGGGTTTTCTCGCCGGTAAACGCGTACTGATCGTTGGCGTCGCCAGCAAACTGTCCATCGCCTCCGGCATCGCCGCGGCGATGCACCGCGAGGGCGCAGAGCTCGCCTTCACCTACCAGAACGACAAGCTGAAAGGCCGCGTGGAAGAATTCGCCGCCGGCTGGGGCTCCAGCGCCGACCTGTGCTTCCCCTGCGACGTGGCCAAGGACGAGGATATCGAAGCGGTATTCCGCGAGTTGGGCAAGAAGTGGGATGGCCTGGACATCATCGTCCACTCGGTAGGCTTCGCTCCGGGCGACCAGCTCGACGGCGACTTCACCGAAGTCACCACCCGCGAAGGCTTCAAGATCGCCCACGACATCAGCGCCTACAGCTTCGTCGCCCTGGCCAAGGCCGGCCGCGAGATGATGAAGGGCCGCAACGGCAGCCTGCTCACCCTGTCCTACCTGGGCGCCGAGCGCACCATGCCGAACTACAACGTGATGGGCATGGCCAAGGCCAGCCTGGAAGCCGGCGTACGCTACCTGGCCGGCAGCCTCGGCCCGGAAGGCACCCGCGTCAACGCCGTTTCCGCCGGCCCGATCCGCACCCTGGCCGCTTCCGGCATCAAGAGCTTCCGCAAGATGCTGGCCGCCAACGAGCGCCAGACTCCCCTGCGCCGCAACGTGACCATCGACGAAGTCGGCAACGCCGCCGCCTTCCTCTGCTCGGACCTGGCCAGCGGCATCAGCGGCGAGATCCTCTACGTCGACGGCGGCTTCAACACCACCGCGATGGGGCAGATGGACGAGGAATAAGCTCCTCTCCACTGAACGAAAAAGGCCGCGCAATGCGGCCTTTTTCGTACCTGGAATCCATTCTCGCGAAGCGGGCGAATGGACAGCCATAAAGAGAAAGGGCCGCAATCTCTGCGGCCCTTTTTCCTGGTCAGTACTTCTCGACCTTCGCCTGCCCCTCGATCTGGCGGCGGAAGGCGGAGAAGTCTTCCTGGCCGCGACGCGACGCCAGGAAGCGCCGGTACATGGCCTTGTCCTCATCGGACAGCGCGTCATCAGGCTCGCTCACCCCATTCAGGCGCACCAGCACGTAGTCGCCATTGCCCATGCCGACGCCGGAGAACACTGGCTTGTCGGCAGCGCTCGGACGGCTCATGCGGAACACCTGCTGCAGCAGTTGCGGATCGACGCCTTCCTGGCTGCGGGAAGCAGCCTCGACCACCTTCCAGGTCTGGCCTTCCGCAGCCTGCCCGACCGGAGTCTTGCCGCTGCGCAGATCGGCCAGCAGCGCTTCGCCGCGGGACTTGGCCTCGGCGGCCGCATGCTCGTGCTGCAGGCGCTGGCGAATCGAAGCGCTGACCTCTTCCAGCGACTGCTGTGCCGGCTTGCGGTGCTCCTTCACGCGCAGGACCAGAACGGTGTTCGGGTCGAGCTCGATCGCGCCGCTGTTCGCGCCCTCGTCCAGCACTTCGGGGCTGAACGCCGCCTGCACCACCTGGCGGTTGGCCGCCACGCCGTCGCCACCCTCGCGTCCGAACGGCGCGCTGGTCTGCACCTTGAGGCCCATGTCCTGGGCCGGCTGGGTCAGGTCCGCGGCCTCGTAGGCTGCGCTCTCCAGCTGCTTGGTGGCATCGACGAAGCGCTGCTCGACCAGTTGGCTCTTCACCTCCTGCTCCAGCTTGGGCTTCAGACTTTCGAAGCTCGGCACTTCCGGAGCCTGGACACCGAGCAGCTTGATCAGGTGCCATCCATACGCGGTGCGTACCGGCTCCGAAACCTCGTCCTTCTTCAGCTTGAACAGCGCATCCTCGAACGCGGGATCGTAAACGCCACGGCCGGCGTAGCCGAGCTCACCGCCATTGGCAGCGGAGCCGATGTCGTTGGAGACTTCCTTGGCCAGCTTGGCGAAGTCCTCGCCCTTGGCCAGGCGCGCCTTGATCTCGTCGACCTTGGCCTTGGCCTGCTCCTCGTTCTGCTTGTCGTTGACTTCGATGAGGATATGCGCGGCATCCCGCTGTTCGGAGATGTTGGCGATCTCTTTCTGATAGAGCGCGTCGAGGTCTTCCTGCTTGGCTTCCACCTGGTCGAAATAGGCGGACTTCTTCAGCTCGACGTATTCGATGACGACCTGGTCCGGGCTCATGAACTCGGCCTTGTGCGCATCGTAGTAGGCCTTGATGTCGGCGTCCTCGACCTTGCTCTTGCCCGGATCGGCCTTGAAGGTCAGGGTGGCGAAATCACGGGTCTGTTTCTCCAGACGCGCGAAGGCCTGCAGCTCGGAATCGGTGACGAAGCCGCTGCCAGCGATGCCGGCGCGCAGCTGGCCGATCAGCATTTCCTGCTCGAGCATCTGGCGGAACTGCAGACGGCTGTAGCCCATCTGGCGAATGACCTGATCGAAGCGATCGGCGTTGAACTTGCCTTCAACCTGGAATTCCGGCGTTTCCAGGATCACCTGGTCGAGCGCCTGCTGGGAGAAGGCGAACTTGTCGTCCTTCGCAGCGAGCAGGAGCAGCTTGCGGTCGACCAGCCCCTTCAGGGCAGCGTCCTTCAGCAGCTTCTCATCCAGCATGGAGGCGTCGAAATCCTTGCCCAGGCGCTGCATGAGCTGCCGGCGCTGCATGTCGACTGCCTGCTGCAATTCAGCGCTGCTGATCTCCTCGCCATCTACCTTGGCTGCGACATTCTCGTGGTCGGTGGCACGAATGATTGCATCGAAGCCTGTCAGCGCCATCAGCACGACGATGACACCGATGATGGTCTTGGCGATCCAGCCTTGAGAATTGTCCCTGATGTTCTGCAGCATGCGGCCCCCAAAAGCGGCCACGGCCTGCCGTCGCTAACGACGCGGCGTGGTAAAAGATGCGGACATAAGAAAGGCGCATCCATGGATGCGCCTTCTCGTAACTGGCGGAGCATCGGGATATCTACCCGTGACCCTCGGTGATTCGGCAGTTCATGGACCTTCGAATCACCGCTCCGCGACCAGCCCTGATTTCGGACCGGTTCGGGTCAAGCACAAAAAGACGCTTAGTTTACAGCATCCTTGAGGGCTTTACCGGCCTTGAAGCCCGGGATCTTGGCGGCAGCGATCTTGATCGGCTTGCCGGTTTGCGGGTTGCGACCGGTGCGGGCGGCACGCTCTTTGACTGCGAAAGTACCGAAGCCGACCAGCACGACGGAGTCACCAGCCTTCAGGGCGCCAGTTACGGACTCGATCACTGCGTCCAGTGCGCGACCGGCAACAGCTTTCGGGATATCAGCAGATGCGGCAATTGCATCGATCAGTTCCGACTTGTTCACTCTAAGTCCCCTTATTTCTGTTGAGTATGTTTCTACGTGTAAGAGAAAAGCAAAACGGGTGCTGGATTGCCAACCGACAAAGCAAGTGCCGCTTTATAACAAGGGCCCAAAAACAGTGTCAAGAAAGCCCCCGGCTAATGCGTGCTGATTCGCTCCTTGGAATCAGACTCACGCTTATCATCCTTTGCAACCATCTCGGGAGCCGCATCGGACAAGGGCTCCGGGGCGTATTGCAGCGCAATTTGGAGGACTTCGTCAATCCATTTAACCGGCTTAATAACAAGATCAGCCTTAATATTGTCCGGAATTTCCCTCAAATCCCGAACATTTTCTTCAGGAATGATCACAGTTTTGATTCCACCCCGGTGCGCGGCCAAAAGTTTCTCTTTCAAACCACCGATAGCTAGCACTTGGCCACGAAGTGTGATCTCGCCAGTCATGGCCACGTCAGCGCGAACCGGAATCTGGGTGATCGCGGAAACCAGCGCGGTGCACATGCCGATGCCCGCGCTCGGGCCATCCTTGGGCGTGGCCCCTTCCGGAACGTGGATGTGGATGTCCTGCTTCTCATGGAAATCCGCAGGAATGCCGAGGCTCTTCGCCCGACTGCGCACCACGGTCAGCGCCGCGGTGATGGATTCGGCCATGACATCGCCCAGCGAGCCGGTCTTGGTCAGTTGCCCCTTGCCGGGAACGATGGCCGACTCGATGGTCAGCAGCTCGCCACCCACCTGGGTCCAGGCCAGGCCGGTGACCTGCCCCACCTGGTCCTGCTGCTCGGCCAGGCCGTAGCGGAACTTGCGCACCCCCAGGTAATTCTCCAGATTCTCCGGAGTCACCACGGCTTCGATGCGCCTGGCCTTGCCCCCCTCCTTCACCGCCTTGCGGCACACCTTGGCGATCTGCCGTTCGAGGCTACGCACACCGGCTTCACGGGTGTAATAGCGAATGATGTCGCGGATCGCCGCTTCCTCGAACGCCAGCTCGCCCTTCTTCAGGCCGTTGACCTCGGTCTGCTTCGGCACCAGGTATTTCGAGGCGATGTTGACCTTCTCGTCCTCGGTATAGCCCGGCAGGCGAATGACCTCCATGCGGTCCAGCAGCGGCGCCGGGATGTTCATGGAGTTGGCGGTGCAGAGGAACATCACGTCGGACAGGTCGTAGTCGACTTCCAGGTAGTGATCGTTGAAGTTGTGGTTCTGCTCCGGGTCCAGCACCTCAAGCAACGCCGAGGCCGGGTCGCCGCGCATGTCGCTGCCCATCTTGTCGATTTCGTCGAGCAGGAACAGCGGGTTGCGCACGCCGACCTTGGTCATCTTCTGGATCAGGCGACCGGGCATCGAACCGATGTAGGTGCGGCGGTGACCGCGAATCTCGGCCTCGTCACGCACGCCGCCCAGGGCCATGCGCACGAACTTGCGATTGGTCGCACGGGCGATGGATTCGGCCAGCGAGGTCTTGCCGACGCCGGGCGGGCCGACCAGGCAGAGCACCGGGCCCTTGATCTTCTTCACGCGCTTCTGCACGGCGAGGTATTCGAGGATCCGTTCCTTGACCTCTTCCAGACCGTAGTGATCGGCATCGAGAATCTCTTCGGCGCGCGACAGATCGAGGCGAACCTTGCTCTCGGCCTTCCACGGCACATTGACCAGCCAGTCGATGTAGGAACGCACCACCGTGGCCTCGGCCGACATCGGCGACATCTGCTTCAGCTTGTTCAGCTCGGCATTCGCCTTGGCATGGGCCTCCTTGCTCAGGCCCGCCTCGTCGATCTTGCGTTTCAGATCGTCGACTTCGCTGTGCCCTTCGTCGATGTCGCCCAGTTCCTTCTGGATCGCCTTCATCTGCTCGTTGAGGTAGTACTCGCGCTGGCTGCGCTCCATCTGCTTCTTGACGCGGCCACGAATGCGTTTTTCGACCTGGAGCAGATCGATTTCGGCATCCAGCATCGCCAGGACGTGCTCGACCCGAGCGGACAGCTCGGTGATCTCGAGGATTTCCTGCTTCTGCTCGATCTTCAGCGCCATGTGGGCCGCCATGGTGTCTACCAGGCGGCCGGGCTCATCGATGCTGTTCAGCGAGGAAAGCACCTCGGCAGGCACTTTCTTGCCCAACTGGACGTACTGTTCGAACTGGCTCAGCAGGCTGCGGATGAACACTTCCGACTCGCGCTCGCCGACCGGAGCCTCATCGATGATGGCCACTTCGGCGCGGCAATGGGCGTCCTTGATCAGGAAACGCTCCACCTGGCCCCGCTGCTCGCCTTCGACCAGCACCTTGACGGTGCCGTCCGGCAGTTTCAGCAGCTGCAGCACGGTGGCCACGGTCCCCATGCGATAAAGGCCATCTTCCCCCGGATCGTCATCGGCGGGGTTCCTTTGCGCCAGCAGCAGGATCTGCTTGTCGCTGGTCATGGCGGCTTCCAGGGCTTCGATGGACTTCTCCCGTCCAACGAACAGCGGAATGACCATGTGCGGATAGACCACTACGTCACGCAGGGGCAGCAGGGGCAACTCGACGAGTGTTTTCATGATATTCGGCTCTACAGCGGCACTTGGCCAAAAACGAGTGGGAAAACCCTTGGGCCTAAGATGGGGTTAGGCCAGGGAAAATACAAGCGCGGTAGATAGGGAAAGAAAAAGGGCCCCGAGGGGCCCTTCTTGCATCACGCCTCAGGCGCGGCCTTGGCGGGCTGCTCTGTGTTCTCGTAGATGAGCAGCGGCTGGGACGAGCCATCGATGACGCTTTCGTCGATGACGACCTTGCTGACATCCGTCTGAGACGGAATCTCGTACATGGTGTCGAGCAGCATGCCTTCCAGGATGGAACGCAGGCCGCGGGCGCCGGTCTTGCGCTCCAGAGCCTTGCGGGCGACCGCCTTGAGGGCGTCAGGGCGGAATTCCAGGTCCACGCCTTCCATCTCGAAGAGCTTGGCGTACTGTTTGGTGAGCGCGTTCTTCGGCTCGGTGAGGATCTGCATGAGGGCGGCCTCGTCCAGTTCGTCGAGCGTCGCGATGATCGGCAGACGACCGACGAATTCCGGAATCAGACCAAACTTGACCAGATCCTCCGGCTCCACTTCGCGCAGCGCTTCGCCGACCTTCTTGCCCATGTCCGGGCTGCGCACTTCGGCGTTGAAGCCGATGCCGCCCTTGGTCGAACGGTTCTGGATGACCTTCTCCAGACCGGCGAAGGCGCCACCGCAGATGAACAGGATGTTGCGCGTGTCGACCTGCAGGAATTCCTGCTGCGGATGCTTGCGGCCACCCTGCGGCGGAACCGAAGCCACGGTACCCTCGATCAGCTTCAGCAGGGCCTGCTGAACACCCTCGCCGGATACATCGCGAGTGATCGAAGGATTGTCGGATTTGCGGGAAATCTTGTCGATTTCGTCAATGTAGACGATGCCCATCTGGGCCTTTTCCACATCGTAATCGCACTTCTGCAGCAGCTTCTGGATGATGTTCTCGACATCCTCACCTACATAGCCCGCCTCGGTCAGCGTGGTGGCGTCGGCGATGGTGAAGGGGACGTTGAGCAGACGCGCGAGGGTTTCGGCCAGCAGGGTCTTGCCCGAGCCGGTCGGCCCGATCAGCAGGATGTTGCTCTTGCCCAGCTCGACATCGTCCTTGCGCTCGCGCTGATTCAGGCGCTTGTAGTGGTTGTATACCGCTACTGCCAGAACCTTCTTCGCACGCTCCTGGCCGATCACGTACTGATCGAGAATGGCGCGGATCTCTTTCGGCGCCGGCAACTTGTGCGCACTGCTTTCCGCCTGTGCCTCCTGCACCTCCTCGCGGATGATGTCATTGCACAGGTCGACGCACTCGTCGCAGATAAAGACCGAGGGGCCGGCAATCAATTTGCGCACTTCGTGCTGGCTCTTGCCGCAGAAGGAGCAATACAGCAGTTTGCCGTTGTCCTCGCCGTTGCGGGTATCAGTCATTCGATCGTTCCAATCGGGGGTAGGCTTGCAACACAAGATGAAGGCAAATGCGGGCATTTTCAAGCCCGCAGAGCGGCCGGACAGCCGGCCGCGGTGAGGCGGCGAGGCTCAGCTCACCTGTTGACGCTGGGTCAGAACCTGATCGATCAGGCCGTATTTGACGGCCTCGTCGCCGCTCATGAAGCGGTCGCGATCGGTATCGCGGGCAATCACATCCAGCGGCTGGCCGGTATGGTGCGCCAGAACCTGGTTCAGACGTTCCTTGATGAAGAGGATTTCCTTGGCGTGGATCTCGATATCCGAGGCCTGGCCCTGGAAGCCGCCCAGCGGCTGGTGGATCATCATGCGCGAATGCGGCAGGCAGTAACGCTTCTTCGCAGCGCCACCGGCCAGCAGGAGGGCGCCCATGCTGCAGGCCTGCCCCATGCAGATGGTCGATACGTCCGGCTTGATGAACTGCATGGTGTCATAGATGGCCATGCCGGCAGTGACCGAGCCACCCGGGGAGTTGATGTACAGGTGGATGTCCTTGTCCGGGTTTTCCGCTTCGAGGAACAGCAGCTGGGCAACCACCAGGTTGGCCATGTAGTCCTCGACCTGGCCGACCAGGAAGATCACCCGCTCCTTGAGGAGACGGGAATAGATATCGTAGGAACGCTCGCCACGGGCGGACTGCTCCACCACGATCGGCACCAGGCCGGTAGCCTGAACATCTGGAACTTGCGGCATGAAAGGAATCTGGGGCATGTCCGACGATCACTCCCTATGGATAGTCATGTCTCAAAGACGCATAAGCCAGCCCGAAGGCTGGCTCATGACGGATCGAACGAAGAGAAGAATCAGGCCGCTTGCGGAGCTTCGGCAGGCTTGACCGCGTCTTCGTAAGATACCTGCTTATCGGTCACGTTGGCCTTCTGCAGGACAGTATCCACGACTTGTTCTTCCAGTACAACCGAGCGAACTTCGTTCAGTTGCTGGTCATTTTTGTAATACCAGGCAACAACTTGCTCGGGTTCCTGGTAAGCGGAAGCCATTTCCTCGACCAGCTCGCGAACACGCGCCTCGTCGGCTTTCAGCTCGTGCTGCTTGACCAGCTCGGCGACGATCAGACCCAGCACTACGCGGCGCTTGGCCTGCTCTTCGAACAGCTCTGCCGGCAGTTGCTCGGGCTTGATGTTGCCACCGAACTGCTGAACGGCCTGTACGCGCAGACGGTTCACTTCGTTGCCGATCAGGGCCTTCGGCACTTCGATCGGATTGGTGGAAACCAGACCTTCCATCACCTGGTTCTTCACCTTGGACTTGATCGCCTGACGCAGCTCACGCTCCATGTTCTTGCGAACTTCGGCGCGGAAGCCTTCCAGGGTGCTTTCCTTGATGCCGAACAGGGAGAAGAACTCTTCGTTCAGTTCCGGCAGCTTGGGCTCGTTGACGCTGTTCACGGTGACGGTGAACTCGGCAGCCTTACCGGCCAGGTCGAGATTCTGGTAGTCATCCGGGAAGGTCACGTTGAGCACGCGCTCTTCGCCTGCCTTGGCGCCAACCAGGCCTTCCTCGAAGCCCGGGATCATGCGACCGGAGCCCAGCACCAGCAGGGTGCCCTTGGCGGAACCGCCAGCGAAGGCTTCGCCGTCGATCTTGCCGACGAAATCGATGTTCACCTGGTCGTCGTTCTGCGCGGCACGCTCGACAGCCTCGAAACGGGTGTTCTGCTTGCGCAGGATTTCCAGCATGTTGTCGACATCGGCATCGCCTACTTCGGCCTGCAGGCGCTCTACATTGACACCTTCGAAACCGGCAACTTCGAACTCGGGGAAGACTTCGAAGGTAGCGACGTACTCCAGGCCCTTCTCTTTCTCGAAGATTTTCGGCTCCACGGACGGCGCGCCAGCCGGATTCAGCTTCTGCTCGACTACGGCCTCATAGAAAGTTTCCTGGATCAGGTCACCCAGCGCTTCCTGACGAGCGGATGCTTCGTAGCGCTGACGAATCACGCTCATCGGCACCTTGCCGGGACGGAAGCCAGGAACCTTGGCACGACGAGCGGTCTGCTGCAGACGCTTGTTGACTTCGGTCTCGATGCGCTCGGCCGGCACGCCAACGGTCATGCGGCGCTCAAGAGCGGAGGTGCTTTCAACAGAAACTTGCATGGATATTCCTCGTGGCACAGACGTAAGCCGGTCGCTCCGGCCCCAGAATCAAGGGCAAGCATTCTATTAGGTAGAAATGCAGAAGTCACCCTAGCGGAGCGCGCGAAAACTCACGGATACAGGATGATCGGAGAAAGAATGGTGCGGACGGAGAGACTCGAACTCTCACAGCTTGCGCCACCGGAACCTAAATCCGGCGTGTCTACCAATTTCACCACGTCCGCAGGGAATCGCAGAAACGAAAACGCCAGGCTCTGGGCCTGGCGCTTCGGAATATGGGGTGGACGATGGGAATCGAACCCACGACACCAGGAGCCACAATCCTGTGCTCTACCAACTGAGCTACGCCCACCATATTACATGCTTGTACCGAACGCCATCTGGCGCGCCCGGCAGGACTCGAACCTGCGACCATCCGCTTAGAAGGCGGATGCTCTATCCAGCTGAGCTACGGGCGCTTTAGTGGCTGCAACCCTTTGCTAAGCAGTTCAGCTTAAAACCACCGAACCGGTTCGCATCGCCTTCTGATCTTGCTTCAGGCTGTGCTCGACAAGCGGGGCGCATGTTATCGATGAGGCCGATACCCGTCAACGCTTTTTTTAAAAAAATTTCATTGAGATAAAGGAGTTACGACAAATCGGGGATACCGTGCCTTTGCCTTCAGGGGACGGCGTGCGAAAATGCGCGTCCATTTTTCACCCGACTCGATGGTTAACCCTCCGCATGACTGCACAACTGATCGACGGCAAAGCGATCGCCGCCAGCCTCCGCCAGCAGATAGCCCAACGCGTCACCGAGCGGCGCCAGCAGGGACTGCGCATTCCCGGCCTGGCCGTGATTCTGGTTGGCAGCGATCCCGCCTCTCAGGTCTATGTCGCGCACAAGCGCAAGGATTGCGAAGAGGTCGGCTTCCTGTCCCAGGCCTACGATCTCCCGGCGGACACCACCCAGGCCGACCTGCTCGCCCTGATCGACCGCCTCAATGCCGACCCGGCCATCGACGGCATCCTCGTCCAGTTGCCGCTGCCGGAGCACCTGGATGCCTCGCAGCTGCTCGAACGCATCCACCCGGACAAGGACGTGGACGGCTTCCATCCCTATAACGTCGGCCGCCTGGCCCAGCGCATCCCGCTGCTGCGCCCGTGCACCCCGAAAGGCATCATGACCCTGCTCGGCAGCACCGGCGCCGATCTGTACGGTATGAACGCGGTAGTTGTAGGCGCCTCCAACATCGTCGGCCGCCCCATGGCGCTGGAGCTACTGCTGGCCGGCTGCACCGTCACCGTGACCCACCGCTTCACCCGCGACCTGGCCGAGCACGTGCGCCAGGCCGACCTGGTGGTGGTCGCCGCCGGCAAGCCGGGCCTGGTCAAGGGCGAATGGATCAAGGAAGGCGCCATCGTCATCGACGTCGGCATCAACCGCCAGGCCGACGGCCGACTGGTGGGCGACGTGGAATACGACGTCGCGGCACAGCGTGCCAGCTGGATCACCCCGGTACCGGGCGGTGTCGGCCCGATGACCCGCGCCTGCCTGCTGGAAAACACCCTGTACGCCGCCGAACAGTTGCACAACTGAACGGACAGGAACGAAAAAGGCCGCATCAGCGGCCTTTTTCATATGCGCAACCGGATTATTCGGCCAGGCGCCAGGTAGTGCCGCCCTTGCCGTCTTCCAGGACCACGCCCATGGCGGACAACTGGTCGCGAATCCGGTCGGACTCCGCCCAGTTCTTCGCCGCACGCGCCTCCAGACGCGCCTGGATCAGCGCCTCGACCTCGGCCGCGTCGATCTTGCCCTCGGCGCCAGCCCGCAGGAAGGCATCCGGCTCCAGCTGCAGCACACCCAGCAGAGCGCCCAGCTCCTTCAGGCGCGCCGCCAGCCCGGCCGCCGCCTGCGCATCGCTGTCGCGCAGACGGTTGACCTCGCGAGCCAACTCGAACAGCACGGCCACCGCTTCCGGCGTATTGAAGTCATCGTCCATGGCCGCGCCGAAGCGTTCGACGAAGGCTTCGCCACCCGCCGGAGCGACGGACGGCAGGCCCCGGAGCGCGTGATAGAAACGCTCCAGCGCGCCCTTGGCTTCCTTCAGGCTGTCTTCGGAATAGTTGATCGGGCTGCGGTAGTGGCTGGAAACCAGCAGGTAACGCACCACTTCCGGATGATATTTCTCCAGCACCTCGCGGATGGTGAAGAAGTTGCCCAGGGACTTGGACATCTTCTCGCCATCCACGCGCACGGCCCCGGCATGCATCCAGGCCTTGGCGTAGAGCTTGCCGGTGGCCGCCTCGCTCTGGGCGATCTCGTTCTCGTGGTGCGGGAACACCAGGTCCGGACCTCCACCGTGAATATCGAAGGTCTCGCCCAGGCAGCAGGTGGACATCACCGAGCACTCGATGTGCCAACCCGGACGCCCCGGTCCCCACGGCGACTCCCAGCTCGGCTCGCCCGGCTTGGCGCCCTTCCAGAGCACGAAGTCCAGCGGGTCTTCCTTGGACTCGTCGACCTCGATGCGCGCACCGATGCGCAGGTCCTCGATCTTCTTGCGCGACAGCTTGCCGTAGCCGACGAACCTGCCGACCCGGTAGTAGACGTCGCCATTGCCCGGGGCATAGGCGAAGCCCTTGTCGATCAGGGTCTGGATCATCTCGTGCATGCCGGCGATGTGGCCGGTGGCGCGTGGCTCGGCATCCGGACGCAGCACGCTCAGGCGCGCCTCGTCCTCATGCATCGCAGCGATCATGCGCTCGACCAGCGCCTCGAACGGCTCGCCGTTCTCGTTGGCGCGGCGGATGATCTTGTCGTCGATGTCGGTGATGTTGCGCACGTAGGTCAGGTCGTAGCCGCGCTGGCGCAGCCAGCGGGCGATCACGTCGAACGCCACCATCACCCGCGCATGGCCGATATGGCAGAAGTCATAGACGGTCATGCCGCAGACGTACATGCGCACCTGGTTGCCGACCAGCGGCTTGAAGTCTTCCTTGGTCTTGCTCAGCGTGTTGTAGATCTGCAGCACGGTCATTGACCCCAGGAGTCACGCAGGGTGACGGTACGGTTGAACACGGGCCTGCCCGGTCGGGAATCCTTCAGGTCGGCGCAGAAGTAACCCTCGCGCTCGAACTGGAAGCGATCCTCCGGCGCAGCCTGACCAAGCGACGGCTCGGCGCGGCAACCGCTGAGCACCTGCAGCGAATCCGGGTTGATGTTGTCGAGGAAACTGCCGCCCTCTTCCGCCTTCTCCGGGTTCGCCGAGCGGAACAGACGGTCGTACAGGCGCACTTCGCACTCGACGCTGCCTTCGGCCGGCACCCAGTGGATCACGCCCTTGACCTTGCGGCCTTCCGGGTTCTTGCCGAGGGTGTTCGGATCGTAGGAGCAGCGCAGCTCGACGATGTTGCCGTCGGCATCCTTGATCGCCTCGTCGGCGCGGATCACGTAGCTGCCGCGCAGGCGCACCTCGCCGTTCGGCTCCAGGCGCTTGTAGCCCTTCGGCGGCTCTTCCATGAAGTCGTCGCGATCGATGTAGATCTCGCGGGCGAACGGCAGCACGCGCACGCCCATGTCTTCCTTCGGATGGCGCGGCAGCTCGAGGTTTTCCACCTGGCCTTCCGGATAGTTGGTGATGACCACCTTCAGCGGACGCAGGACGCACATGGCGCGCGGCGCGGTGGCATCCAGATGGTCGCGGATGCTGAACTCCAGCATGCCGATGTCGACCACGCCGCTGGCGCGGTTGACGCCGACCATCTCGCAGAAATTGCGGATCGATTCCGGGGTGTAGCCGCGACGGCGATAGCCGGAGAGGGTCGACATGCGCGGATCGTCCCAGCCGGACACATGACCTTCGTCCACCAGTTGCTTGAGCTTGCGCTTGCTGGTGATGGTGTAGTTCAGGTTCAGGCGCGAAAACTCGTACTGGCGCGGCTGCGCCGGCACCGGCAGGTTCTCCAGGAACCATTCGTAGAGCGGACGGTGATCCTCGAACTCCAGGGTGCAGATCGAATGGGTGATGCCCTCGATGGCGTCCGACTGACCGTGGGTGAAGTCGTAGCTCGGGTAGATGCACCACTTGTCACCGGTCTGGTGATGATTGGCATGGCGAATGCGGTAGAGGATCGGATCGCGCAGGTTCATGTTCGGCGAGGTCATGTCGATCTTCGCCCGCAGCGCACGGGCGCCGTCCGGGAACTCGCCGGCCTTCATGCGCGCGAACAGGTCGAGGTTCTCCTCGACGGAACGGTCGCGGAACGGGCTGTTGCGGCCGGGCTCGGTCAGGCTGCCGCGATAGGCGCGCGCTTCTTCCGGCGAAAGGTCGCAGACATAGGCCTTGCCGGCCTTGATCAGGTGGACGGCCCATTCATGCAACTGGTCGAAATAGTCGGAGGCGTAGCGCACCTCGCCCGCCCACTGGAAGCCGAGCCAGCGCACGTCGCTCTCGATGGCGTCGATGTATTCCTGGTCTTCCTTCGCCGGGTTGGTGTCGTCGAAGCGCAGGTGGCAATCGCCGCCGAATTCCCTGGCCAGGCCGAAATTCAGGCAGATCGACTTGGCGTGACCGATATGCAGGTAGCCGTTGGGCTCCGGCGGGAAACGGGTGACGATCTTCGTGTGCTTGCCGCTGTCCAGGTCGGCCTGGACGATGGGGCGCAGGAAGTTGGCGGCTACGGTGCCTTCTTTGGGATCGACGGTAGGCTTGCTCATGGGGTCCTTGATCTAGCTGATGCGCGGCCAGGGTAGGCCGGCCAAACCAAAGCGCTTATGATACCCGAAGCTGTCAAGCCCCTGACAGGCTTTCGATTTCCCCAACGAGCGGAACCCCCTCATGATCAAGCTGCATACCAACTACGGCGTCATCACCCTGGAACTCTTCGAAGACAAGGCCCCGGAAACCGCGGCCAACTTCCGGGAGTACGTGAAGAGCGGTCACTACGACAACACCATCTTCCACCGGGTGATCAACAACTTCATGATCCAGGGCGGCGGCTTCGAGCCGGGCATGAAGCAGAAGGCCACTCGCGCTCCGATCAAGAACGAGGCCAACAACGGCGTTGCCAACAAGATCGGCACCATCGCCATGGCCCGCACCATGGAGCCGCACTCCGCCAGCGCGCAGTTCTTCATCAACGTCGCCGACAACGACTTCCTCAACCACAGCGCGCCGACCGTGCAGGGCTGGGGTTACTGCGTGTTCGGCCAGGTGACCGACGGCATGGACGTGGTCAACAAGATCAAGGGCGTGGCCACCACCATGCGCTCCGGCCACCAGGACGTGCCGGCCGACGACGTGATCATCGAGAAAGCCGAGATCGTCGGCGAATGAGGCGATGAGCGTCCTGTTCATCTCCGATCTGCATCTCGAAGCGGAACGCCCGGACATTGTCCGGGCGTTTCTGCATTTCCTCCGCACCCGTGCCCGACAAGCCGAAGCCCTGTACATCCTCGGCGACTTCTTCGAAGCCTGGATCGGCGACGATGGCATGGACGATTTCCAGCGCTCCATCGCCCGGGCCCTGCGCGAACTGGCCGACAGCGGCACGCGCATCTTCCTGATGCACGGCAACCGCGATTTCCTGATCGGCAGGGCGTTCTGCCGGGAAGCCGGCTGCACCCTCCTCCCCGATCCCAGCGTGATCCACCTGGATGGAGAGCCCGTGCTGCTGATGCACGGCGACAGCCTGTGCACCCGCGACGAGGCCTACATGCGCCTGCGCCGCTGGCTGCGGAATCCGCTTTCGCTGTTCATCCTGCGCAACCTGCCGCTTTCCACCCGTCACAAGCTGGCGCGCAAGTTGCGCAAGGAAAGCCGCGCACAGACGCGCATGAAGGCCAGCGAAATCGTCGACGTCACTCCGGAAGAGGTGCCGCGACTGATGCGCCAGCATGGCGTGCGTACCCTGATCCACGGCCATACCCACCGACCGGCGGTGCATGACCTGCAACTGGATGGCCAGCCGGCGCAACGCATCGTCCTGGGCGACTGGGATCGCCAGGGCTGGGCGCTGGAAGCGGGAGCGGACGGCCAACTGCGGCAGGCACCCTTCCCACTGGAGCTTTCCGACTCCTGAGCGGACGGGGCCGGAGACGTGGCGCAACTATACTTGCAGGTAGCGCCACCTCTCATGCGAGGCCAGCCATGAAGACTCGCTGGATTCTGCTTGCAACCTGCCTGCTCGGCCTTGCCGGCTGCTCATCGGAGTACATCATCTCCACCGTCGACGGCAATCTCATCACCACCGACAACAAGCCGCGCCTGGACAAGTCCAGCGGCATGATCCGTTTCGAGGATCACGAGGGCCGCGAGCAGATCATCCCGCAGAGCCAGGTCAAGCAGATCATGGAACGCTGAGCGCGACCGCCTCAGGCAACCAGGGGAACGCCGCTGTGGAAACGGAACTCGGCGTCCGGGGTAGAAATCAGCTCCGCCTCCACGGCGCGGATTTCCGCCACTCGCCGTTCGATATCGGCCTCGTCACCATAGCGCCGCGCAAGGTTCAGATAGCCCTGGAAGTGCCGCGCCTCGGACTTCAGCAGCGAGCCATAGAACTTGGCCAGATCGGCATCCAGATGCTCGACCAGCGCCGCGAAACGCTCGCAGCTGCGGCATTCGATGAAGGCGCCGACGATCAGGGTATCCACCAGCTTGTGCGGCTCGTGATTGCGCGCCAGCGCGCGCAAACCTGATGCATAGCGTCCGGCATGAACGGTGCGCAGGGGAATCCGGCGTTTCTTCAGGATCGCCAGCACCTGCTCGTGATGGCGCAACTCCTCGCGCGCCAGGCGCGACATGAAGTTCACCAGGTCCTCGTGGTTGCTGTACTTGGCGATCAGCGCCAGCGCCGTGCTGGCGGCCTTGAACTCGTTGTTCTTGTGATCGATCAACAGGACTTCCTGGTCCTGCAAGGCGGCCTGCACCCACGCCGCAGGCGTCGCGCAACCGAGGAAATCCCTGATTTCAGACAGCATGACTCGCTCCACTCATAATATTCGGCAACAGCCGCGCCGCTGGCCGCTACCCTCAAGGCGGAGCATTATACGAAGGAGGCGGGCCGCAGCCAGTTCCGCCCTTGATATGCCTCAAGGTCATATTCGCCGGATCGCTACTAGAGTTATGAACGACGCGCACTCAGGGAGACGATCATGCAAGCCATCCGTAGCATCCTCGTAGTTGTGGACCCCGAACAGCCAGAAGGCATCGCATTGAAGCGCGCCAAGCTGATCGCCAATGTCACGCAGTCCCACCTGCACCTGCTGGCCTGCACCCGGCATGGCGACCACTCCGCCCGACTCGGCGACCTGACCGAAAGCCTGCGCCAGGAAGGCTTCAGCGCCTCCAGCCGGCAGGCGTGGAAAGACAGCCTGCACCGCACCATCATCGCCGAGCAGCAGACCGAAGGCTGCGGCCTGGTGGTCAAGCAGCACACCCCCGACAACCCGCTGAAGAAGGCCCTGCTCACTCCGGACGACTGGAAGCTGCTGCGCTACTGCCCCAGCCCGGTACTGCTGGTGAAGAATCCGACGCCCTGGGCGGGCCGGAACATCCTCGCCGCCGTCGACGTGGGCAACAGCGATGCGGAACATCGCAAGCTGCACGCCACCATCATCAGCCATGCCTACGATATCGCCGGCCTGGCCCACGGCAGCCTGCACGTCATCACCGCGCACCCGTCGCCCATGCTTTCGGCAGCCGATCCCACCTTCCAGCTGAGCGAAACCATCGAGGCGCGCTATCGCGAGGCGTGCAAGGCCTTCCAGGCGGAATACGGGGTCGACAATGAACATCTGCACGTCGAGGAAGGTCCGGCCGATGTGCTGATTCCTCGCGCCGCCCATGACCTGAACGCAGCCATCACCGTCATCGGCACGGTGGCGCGTACCGGCCTGTCCGGCGCGCTGATCGGCAACACGGCGGAAGTGGTGCTGGACACCCTGGAAAGCGACGTGCTGGTGCTCAAGCCGGACGAGATCAGCGCGCACCTGGAAGAGCTGATCACCCAGGAATGAGGCCGTAGAAAGCAGAAAGGCCGCCCAGCGAGGCGGCCTTTCCTGTTTCTGCAGCGAGTCAGACGCGCAGGTCCAGCCCCTCCCGCAGGAATTTCGGCGCGATGTAGCGCTCGTAATGGGCCTCTGAGAGCAGGAAGAATTCCCGATCGATGGCGTCGCGCAGGTCCGGCAACGTCCATTCGCGGAATTCCGGCAGCAGCGCCAGCCCGTAGGCGTCCACCTGGTTGATCATCCGCGCCCCGCGGGCGATGAGCTGGTAGGCCCAGCAATACGGCGACTGCTCAGGCACGAAGCGGATCTGCCGCTGCTCCAGCTGCGCGCGCAGGCGCCGGGGATCGAAGACCTCGAGCTTGGCCATCATGACCTGCACCAGAAGCACTTCGAGCCGCTTCCAGACCGCGCGCTTTTCCTCGTCGCTGTAGAGGTTCCAGTTCACCACCTCGTGATGGAAGCGCTTGCAGCCGCGACAGACGAGATCGCCGTAGACCGTCGAACAGAGCCCGACGCAGGGGGTTTTGATGCGCTGTGAAGACATGCCGACCAAGGGAAGAAAAAATGGCATCTTAGCCCTTTGCCCAGGCAAGATCATCCTTTAGCAGTAAGCGAATCGGCTTACCTTCGGGGCGGATTTCCTTTAGAATCAGCCCGCCTTTTTGGCGCCATTGTCCGTTCGAAGCTGTTTTCAAAGCGTCACGAGCACAGATACCGGCAGCCGCATGGTGTGGGCACTTCCCTCGAGCGCCCACCCACTCTCGTCCCTGGCCTTCCGGCGTAAAACTTTGAAAACAGCTTCTGTCTGGAGGCCGCCGGTGCCGTCGTAGGTCCGTGGATTACCGTCCACCATGCCTGACGAATGGATCGGTGAGACCTCCTGGATACGCGTCCTCCGGGACCACTGATGAGGGAAATACTGTGCTTGAAGCCTACCGCAAACACGTAGAAGAGCGTGCTGCCCTGGGTGTCGTACCCCAGCCGCTGAACGCCGAGCAAACCGCAGGCCTGGTCGAACTGCTGAAGAACCCGCCGGCCGGCGAAGAGCAGTTCCTTCTGGACCTGATCACCAATCGCGTTCCGCCGGGCGTGGACGAAGCAGCCTACGTCAAGGCCGGCTTCCTCTCCGCCATCGCCAAGGGCGAAACCACTTCCCCGCTGATCGACAAGGCCCGCGCCATCGAGCTGCTGGGCACCATGCAGGGCGGCTACAACATCGCCACCCTGGTCGAACTGCTGGACAGCGCCGAGCTGGCCAACGCCGCCGCCGAGCAGCTGAAGCACACCCTGCTGATGTTCGACGCCTTCCACGACGTCGCCGAGCGCGCCAAGAAGGGCAATGCCGCGGCCCAGGCCGTGCTGCAGTCCTGGGCTGACGGCGAGTGGTTCAAATCCAAGCCGGCCCTGGCCGAGAAGATCTCCCTGACCGTGTTCAAGGTCCCGGGCGAAACCAACACCGACGACCTGTCCCCGGCTCCGGATGCCTGGTCGCGTCCCGACATCCCGCTGCACGCGCTGGCCATGCTGAAGATGGCCCGCGACGGCATCGAGCCGGTCGAGCCGGGCGTCAAGGGCCCGCTGAAGCAGATCGAAGCGGTTCTCGCCAAGGGCTTCCCGGTTGCCTACGTCGGTGACGTGGTCGGTACCGGCTCCTCCCGCAAGTCCGCCACCAACTCGGTGCTGTGGTTCTTCGGCGACGACATCCCCTACGTGCCGAACAAGCGCGCAGGCGGCTTCTGCTTCGGCAACAAGATCGCCCCGATCTTCTACAACACCATGGAAGACGCCGGCGCCCTGCCGATCGAGTTCGACGTCGCCAACATGAACATGGGCGACGTCATCGACGTCTACCCGTACGCTGGCAAGGTCTGCAAGCACGGCACCGACGAAGTCCTCACCACCTTCGAACTGAAGACCCCGGTGCTGCTCGACGAAGTCCGCGCTGGCGGCCGTATCCCGCTGATCATCGGCCGTGGCCTGACCGAGAAGGCCCGTACCGAGCTGGGTCTGGGCGCATCCGACCTGTTCGCCAAGCCGGAACAGCCTGCCGACAGCGGCAAGGGCTACAGCCTGGCGCAGAAGATGGTCGGCAAGGCCTGCGGCGTCGAAGGTATCCGTCCGGGCACCTACTGCGAGCCGAAGATGACCACCGTCGGCTCCCAGGACACCACCGGCCCGATGACTCGCGACGAGCTGAAGGACCTGGCCTGCCTGGGCTTCTCCGCCGACCTGGTGATGCAGTCCTTCTGCCACACCGCGGCCTATCCGAAGCCGATCGACGTCAACACCCACCACACCCTGCCTGACTTCATGATGACCCGCGGTGGCGTATCCCTGCGTCCGGGCGACGGCATCATCCACAGCTGGCTGAACCGCATGCTGCTGCCCGACACCGTCGGCACCGGCGGCGATTCGCACACCCGCTTCCCGATCGGCATCTCCTTCCCGGCCGGTTCCGGCCTGGTAGCCTTCGCTGCCGCCACCGGCGTAATGCCGCTGGACATGCCGGAATCCGTTCTGGTGCGCTTCAAGGGCGAAATGCAGCCGGGCATCACCCTGCGTGACCTGGTCCATGCGATCCCCTACTACGCCATCAAGGCCGGCCTGCTGACCGTCGAGAAGAAGGGCAAGAAGAACATCTTCTCCGGCCGCATCCTCGAGATCGAAGGCCTGAACGGCCTGACCGTCGAGCAAGCCTTCGAGCTGTCCGACGCCTCCGCAGAGCGTTCCGCCGCCGGCTGCACCATCAAGCTGCCGGAAGAGGCCATCGCCGAGTACCTGAAGTCCAACATCACCCTGCTGCGCTGGATGATCGGCGAAGGCTACGGCGATGCCCGCACCCTGGAGCGTCGCGCCCAGGCCATGGAAGCATGGCTGGCCAACCCGCAGCTGATGGAAGCGGACAAGGACGCCGAATACGCCGCCGTGATCGAGATCGATCTGGCCGAAGTGAACGAGCCGATCCTCTGCGCCCCGAACGATCCGGACGATGCCCGTCCGCTGTCCGCCGTCGCCGGCGACAAGATCGACGAAGTGTTCATCGGTTCGTGCATGACCAACATCGGCCACTTCCGCGCTGCCGGCAAGCTGCTGGAGAAGGTCAAGGGCGGTATCCCGACCCGTCTGTGGCTG
This sequence comes from Pseudomonas jinjuensis, assembly GCF_900103845.1. Taxonomy (GTDB): domain Bacteria; phylum Pseudomonadota; class Gammaproteobacteria; order Pseudomonadales; family Pseudomonadaceae; genus Pseudomonas; species Pseudomonas jinjuensis. The sequence continues at coordinate 232,716 of NZ_FNIJ01000001.1, read as the reverse complement.
GCTCCGCCGACCAAGATGGACCAGCACCAGCTGACCGAGGAAGGCTACTACGGCATCTACGGCCGCGCTGGCGCCCGCATGGAAATGCCGGGCTGCTCGCTGTGCATGGGTAACCAGGCTCGCGTCCAGACCGGCGCCACCGTGGTGTCCACCTCGACCCGTAACTTCCCGAACCGTCTGGGCGACTCGACCAACGTGTACCTGGCCTCCGCCGAACTGGCTGCGGTCGCTTCGATCCTCGGCAAGCTGCCGAGCGTCGAGGAGTACATGGAGTACGCGAAGAACATCGACAGCATGTCTGCCGACATCTATCGCTACCTGAGCTTCGACCAGATCGCCGAGTACAAGGAAGCCGCTGCGAACGCCAAGATCCCGGTCGTTCAAGCCTAAGCCTCATCGGCAATGAAGAAGCCCCGCCATAGTGCGGGGCTTCTTCTTTTCCGCACTACCCTCCCCGCCTGGCATAGCGCTTGCTTTTGCACTGGCAACAGGCAGCCCGACGCAGGGCCGCGGCATACAGCGGCGTCGCCTCCGCCCGCAGCGATCGCGGGTGAAGCGGCGCCTTTTCGTTCAGAGGGTGGCAATGACCGACAACACCAGCAATCGTCCGGACGTCCTGGCCTGGGTGGCCGGCTCCGACGCTCCGGAGAAGAGCGCGCTGAACCTGGGCTTCATGGCCCTGACCGACAGCGCATCCCTGGTGGTCGCCGCCACCCAGGGTTTCGCCCAGCCTTACGGACTGACCCTCAACCTGCGCCGGCAGGCGTCCTGGGCCAATCTGCGCGATCGCCTGCTCAGCGGCGAGCTGGACGCCGCACAGGGCCTCTACGGGCTGATCTACGGCATCCAGCTGGGCATCGGCGGCGCACCGGCCACCGACATGGCCGTGCTCATGGGCCTCTGCCAGAACGGCCAGGCGATCAACCTCTCCGCCCCGCTGATGCGCGACGGCGTGACCAGCGCCGAAGCATTGCAGCGCCACGTGCTCCATGACGGTGCACGCCTGACCTTCGCCCACACCTTCCCCACCGGCACCCACGCGCTCTGGCTCTACTACTGGCTGGCCAGCCACGGCATCCACCCGCTGCGCGACGTCGACACCCTGGTGGTGCCGCCGTCGCAGATGGTCGCCCACCTGCGCGCGGGGCGGATCGACGGTTTCTGCGCAGGCGGCCCCTGGGGCGCGCTGGCGATCGAGCAGGACATGGGCTTCACCCTGGCCACCAGCCAGACGATCTGGCCGGACCATCCGGAGAAGGTGCTCGGCACCACCCGCGCCTTCGTCGAGCGATACCCCAACACCGCCCGCGCGCTGGTCATGAGCATCCTCGAAGCGAGCCGCTTCATCGAGGCCAGCGAGGACAACCAGCGCGGCGTGGCGCGCCTGCTGAGCAGCGCCGAGTACGTCGACGCACCGCTGTCCAGCATCGAGCCACGCCTGCTCGGCCGCTACCAGGACGGCCTCGGCCACGCCTGGCAGGACGCCCATCCGCTGCGCTTCTTCGCCGACGGCCAGGCCAACATGCCCTGGCTGTCGGACGGCATGTGGTTCATGACCCAGTTCCGCCGCTGGGGCCTGCTGCGCGACGATCCGGACTATCCGGGCGTCGCCCGCCAGGTGCAGCAGCTGGCGCTGTACCGCGAAGCGGCCGGCGCCCTGGGCATCCCCGTGCCGGACGGCGAATCACGCAGCTCCAGGCTGATCGATGGGCGCATCTGGGACGGCAGCGACCCTGCCGGCTACGCCCGCGGCTTCCCGCTGCACGCCCTGCCCTCCGCCCTCTGAATCGCCACGCGAGGCGTCCCATGCTGCGTATCCTGCTGATCAACGACACCCCGAAGAAAGTCGGCCGCCTGAAGAGCGCGCTGGTGGAGGCCGGTTTCGATGTCGTCGACGAATCCGGGCTGACCGCCGACCTGCCGCAGCGGGTCGAGGCGCTGCGTCCGGACGTGATCCTCATCGACACCGATTCCCCCGGCCGCGACGTGCTGGAGCAGGTCGTCCTGGTCTCCCGCGACCAGCCCCGCCCGGTCGTCATGTTCACCGACGAACACGACCCGCAGGTGATGCGCCAGGCCATCCGCTCCGGGGTCAGCGCCTATATCGTCGAAGGCATCCAGACCGACCGCCTGCGCCCCATCCTGGAGGTCGCCATGGCCCGCTTCGAAAGCGACCAGGCACTGCGCGCGCAACTGCATGCCCGCGACCAGCAGCTCGCCGAGCGCAAGCGCATCGAACTGGCCAAGGGCCTGCTCATGAAGATGAAAGGCTGCACGGAAGAAAACGCCTACACCCTGATGCGGCGCCAGGCGATGAGCCGGCAGCAGAAGCTCATCCAGGTTGCCGAGCAGGTCATCGCCATGCACGAAATGCTCGGAAACTGAAGACACCGTTCGTCGGCGTACGACGCCGATCAGGCAGCCCATTGACGCCATTTTCAGCGAAACCAGGAAACTTCCCGGCGAACTGGCTGAAACCGCCGTCCGGCAAGGTTTGCTTGGTTTTTCATGGACTTGGAGCTGCCCTGCCGGAGCTGCCGTCCGTCGGGCATTTTGCTCGATTTTTGAACAATCCAGCCAGCCGGCACTCAGATTGATGCCTGCGCTGATCTACCCACTACCCAGCCCTGATCAGCCACGCACATAACTATTCGAAATCTGGAGCTGCACATCCTGATGTGCACCGGGGGCCTCTTTTTCCCTGAAAAAAGAGGTTGGCGTTTGAACATATGAGGAACGATTCACATGAAGCAGCGTGAACCCAGTCTGAACTAGAAAAACTATCAAGCGAAAAAATTACATTAATTGGTGCCCACTGCATCGCACACCAACTTATTTGTAAAACAAGAGGTAACCCCCATGGAGCTGCATCACCTAATGACTTCGCTGCTCAAGCAGGAAGCAACCATGGAACTGATTCGCATGGGCATCGTTTATGCCCACCTGATCGCCTGCTGCGTGGCGATCGGCCTGGTCCTGACCAGCGACCTGGCAATGATCAAGCAACTTGTCCGTGGCGATAACAACTCCCATGACGACAAGAACCATCTCGATTCCCTGAAGAAAACGGTATTGCTCGCCCTTGCGGTGCTCTGGGCTACCGGCATCGGCATCATCTCGCTGGATTATCTGGTCAAGGGTTCCGAATATTTCCTCAACCCGAAGCTTCAGGCAAAGATCCTCATCGTGGTGTTGCTGACCATCAACGGCTTCCTGCTGCACAGCCTCGTCATGCCCGCCATGAGCAAGGCCGGCTCGCTGCTGAAGCTGGAGGTCAATACCCGGACCCTTACGGTATTCTCGGGCGTGGTTTCGGGAGTGTCCTGGTTCTACGCGGCCATGCTGGGCATCGCCCGCCCGCTGAACTGGAAGTATTCGCTCGGCGAGATCATGTTCGCCTATCCGCTCATCATCGCCCTTGGCTTCGTCACGATGACGCTGCTGGTGAAGTGGGCAAGCCAGAAAGCGGAAAACCAGATGGCAGGCGCGCAACTGGCCGCATGCTGAATAATGACCGGGCAGGGACGCCCGGCTACCCCACTCATATATAAGATCCGCATGCTGGTTATCCGATAGTTACATCGAACCGCAAGATCGAATATCTATCCTGCATCTAGATGCAATATAAGAACCCCACCGGAAATACTTCGGATAATCCTTAAAAAAGCATCCATCCGAAATACAGTCCATTCGGATGATCCTCTCCCCCGCCATTACCCACTAGAATCCAGGTCACACCCAGACACCCTCGCCGAGGAACATCGTGGCCCGCCTGACCCTGGAATTTCCCGAACATCTGTACTGCTATCACACCGTGCTGACCGTCCGCACCACCGACATCAACGGCGGCGGCCATCTCGGCAACGACGCCATGATCTCGATGATTTCCGAAGCCCGGGCGCGCTTCCTCTACGAGTGCCACATCACCGAAGGCGTCGACGCCAACGGCATCGGCTACGTAGCCACCGACCTGGCCACCACCTACCGCGCCGAAGCCTTCGCCCGCGACAAGCTGCGCTTCGACATGGGCATGATGGATCTCAACAAGTACGGCGGCGACATCGTCTTCCGCGTCACCCGCATCGAGGATGGCAAGCTCATCGCCATGGCCAAGACCGGTTTCGTGTTCTTCGACTACCGGGCAAGGAAAGTCGTGCCCATTCCCGAGGAAGTCCGCAAGGCCATTCCTGCGCAGGCCAACTGGCTGGCCTGAGCCATGCCCCACGCGGGCGCGCCGGAGCCACCCCGCGCCCCGTAATGGCCCAGGCCGCATCCCTCATCCCTAGCGAAACCCGCAGAATCACCGGCAACGGCGAAACTGGCCCGGCAATTGCTGGTCACCCTGCGTGGTAATCAACGGCGGTTACCCAAGCTCAACGACAAAGGCGTCGCTTCCATCCCCGTTCCGGCGGGAGTGGAGCGGCGCCTTTTCGTTTCGGCCCCGGTGCTGGGGCCCGGACGCGCCCTGGCAGCCGTCCAGCGGGAAATCAGGAGCCCGCAGCCCCGCTGCATGCAGCGAGGGCAGCGACGCGGGCATGCAACCGTTGCTGATGAGGTGTTCGATGAATACAAGCTTCTGGAAAGCCGGCCACACGCCGACTCTGTTCGCCGCCTTCCTCTATTTCGACCTGAGCTTCATGGTCTGGTACGTGCTCGGCCCGCTGGCCGTGCAGATAGCCGCCGACCTGCAACTGACCACCCAGGAACGCGCCCTGATGGTCGCCACTCCGATCCTTTCCGGAGCGGTGCTGCGCTTCCTGATGGGGCTGCTGGCGGACCGCTGGTCGCCGAAAAGCGCCGGATTGCTCGGCCAGGTGATCGTCATCGCCTCCCTGTTCGGCGCCTGGCAGCTGGGCATCCACAGCCTCGAACAGGCGCTCCTGCTCGGCGTGCTGCTGGGCGTGGCCGGCGCCTCCTTCGCCGTCGCCCTGCCATTGGCGTCGCAGTGGTATCCGCCGCAGCACCAGGGCAAGGCCATGGGCATCGCCGGCGCGGGGAATTCCGGCACCGTGCTCGCCGCGCTGTTCGCCCCGGCCATCGCAGCTGCATTCGGCTGGCAGAACGTGTTCGGCTTCGCCCTGGTTCCGCTGGTGCTCGCCCTGGCGGTCTTCGCCCTCTGCGCACGCAATGCCCCCGAACGCGCGCCGGCGAAGTCGCTGCGTGACTACCTGAAGGCGCTGGGCGATCTCGACAGCTGGTGGTTCATGTTCTTCTACAGCGTGACCTTCGGCGGCTTCCTCGGGCTGGCCAGTACCCTGCCCGGCTACTTCCACGACCAGTACGGCCTCGACCCGGTGAAGGCCGGCTACTACACCGCCGCCTGCGTCTTTGCCGGCAGCCTGATGCGCCCGCTCGGCGGCGCCCTGGCCGACCGCATCGGCGGCATCCGCAGCCTGCTGGCGATGTACACGGTCGCGTCGGTATGCATCGCCGCCGTCGGCTTCAACCTGCCCAGCTCCTTCGTCGCCCTCGCCCTGTTCGTGGTCGCCATGCTCAGCCTGGGGGCGGGCAACGGCGCGGTGTTCCAGCTCGTGCCGCAGCGTTTCCGCCAGACCATCGGAGTGATGACCGGGCTGATCGGCATGGCCGGCGGCATCGGCGGCTTCTGCCTCACCGCCGGACTCGGCGCGATCAAGCAGGCCACCGGCGACTATCAGCTCGGCCTCTGGCTGTTCGCCAGCCTCGGCGTGGTGGCCTGGTTCGGCCTGCAGGGCGTGAAGCAGCGCTGGCGCACCACCTGGGGCTCCGCCGCGGTCACCGCCGCGCGCGTATGAACCAGCCAGCCATGATCGACCAGGCGCAGGGCCCGAACGTCCTGCGCCTGGAGTTCGCCCAGGCGAGCGCCTGCGGGCCGCGCGCGGAGAACCAGGACGCCGTGCGCGTGGTCACCCCGCCTGCCGACCTGGCGGCGAGCAAGGGACACCTTTTCGCCATCGCCGACGGCGTCAGCCAGTGCGCCGACGGCGGCCTGGCCGCCCGCGTGACCCTGCAGGCACTGGCCCAGGACTACTACGCCACCCCGGAGACCTGGGCGGTCGCCCAGTCGCTGGATCGCCTGCTGCTATCGCACAACCGCTGGCTGCAGGCCAACGGCGGCGGCCAGCCGCTCCTCACTACGCTGACCGCGCTGATCCTGCGCGGCCGGCGTTTCACCCTCGCCCATGTCGGCGACTGCCGGCTCTATCGCTGGCAGGACGGGCAGCTGGAATGCCTGACCCGGGACCACGTATGGGAACAACCGGGCATGGAGCATGTGCTGAAACGGGCCCTGGGCCTCGACCAGCATCTGGTGGTGGACTATCGCGACGGCGAGCTGGAGTCCGGGCAGTCGTTCCTGCTGGTCAGCGACGGCGTCTGGGCGACTCTCGGCGACAACCGTATCCGCCAGATCGTCGGCGACGCCCAGGGCCTGCAGGGCTGCGTGGACGCGCTGGTCAATGCCGCCCATCTCGCCGGCAGCCAGGACAATGCCAGCGCGCTGCTGGTACGCATCGACGCCCTGCCCCAGGCGGCCCTCGGCGACACCCTGGCCCAGCTCGCCCACTGGCCCGCCCCGCCAGCGCTGCGCAACGGCCAGAGCTTCGAAGGCTGGGATGTGGACGGTCGTGCCGGACAATCGCGGCAGTCGCTGATCTACCGGGTTCGCGATCCGCAGGAACGCAGCTGGCTGCTGAAGACCCTTCCGGCGGAACTGCTCGACGATCCCGCCGCCGCCCAGGCGCTGCTGCTGGAGGAGTGGTTCCTGCGCCGCGTGCAGAGCCGCCATTTCCCGGAACTGCACAGCCTGCCGCAACGACAGCATCTCTATTACGTGATGCGCGACTACCCCGGCCGGACGCTGGCCAGGCAGTTGCTGCTGGACGGCCCGCTGCAGCTCAGCGACTGGCTGGACCTCGCCCCGCGCCTGCTGCGCGCGCTCGGCCAGCTGCATCGGCGCAATATCATCCACCGCGACATCAAGCCGGAGAACCTGCATCGCGGCGACGACGGCGAACTGCGCCTGCTCGACTTCGGCCTCGCCTATTGTCCCGGACTGTCCGAAGACGAAGCCCACAGCCTGCCCGGTACCCCGAGCTATCTCGCCCCGGAAGCCTTCGCCGGCGCCGCGCCGGATGCCCGGCAGGATCTCTACGCCAGCGGGGTGACGCTCTACCTGCTGCTGACCGGACAGTATCCCTACGGCGAGATCGAGGCGTTCCAGCATCCAAGATTCGGCGCCCCGACCCCGGCCAGCCGCTATCGCCCGGACCTGCCAGGCTGGCTCGATGACTGGCTGCTGAAGGCGGTGGCGAGCGAGCCGGCACAACGTTTCGAAACCGCCGAGGAAGCCCTGCTGGCCCTCGAACACGGCGAGCGTCAGCCTGCCCCGCGACCTCGCCCGCTGCTGGAGCGCGAGCCACTGAAAGTCTGGCGCTCGGTCGCGCTGGGCTCGCTGTTGCTCAACCTCGTCCTGCTGTTCTGGCTGCTCAAGGGCTGACGCCCCCGGCTGGAACGCTGGCGCACCATGGCAGTGCAGGCGTGCGTGGAGATTCGCGAAAACAGGCGATTTCGGGGCTGCACCGGTTGGCACGCTGCCTGCAATGAACAATTCGACAATTCACTAAAGCGCGTTCCTCAACGCAGAGGCCGCACTTCCCGAGCGATCGGGACACTGGACAAAGGCGTCCTTGCCGGGCAACCGGCGGGACGCCTTTTTTGTTTCTCACGATCGGAGAATGATATGAACGGCAAAGTCTGGCTCATCGGCGCCGGCCCCGGCGACCCGGAACTGCTGACCCTCAAGGCGGTGCGCGCGCTGCGCCAGGCCGAAGTGGTGCTGATCGACGACCTGGTGAATCCCGCAGTACTGGAACACTGCTCCGCCGCACGGGTGATCCGCGTCGGCAAGCGCGGCGGCTGCCGCTCCACTCCCCAGGCGTTCATCCACCGGTTGATGCTGCGCTACGCCCGCCAGGGGAAATGCGTGGCCCGGCTCAAGGGCGGTGACCCGTGCATCTTCGGACGAGGCGGCGAGGAAGCCGAATGGCTGTCCGCGCGGGGCGTCGACTGCGAACTGGTCAACGGCATCACCGCCGGACTGGCTGGCGCCACCCAATGCGGCATTCCCTTGACGCTGCGCGGAATCAGCCGCGGCGTGACTTTGGTCACTGCCCACACCCAGGACGACAGCGCGCCCAACTGGAGCGCCCTCGCCCAGGGCGGCACCACGCTGGTGGTGTACATGGGCGTGGCCCGGCTGCAGGAAATCCGCGATGGCCTGCTGAGCGGAGGAATGTCGCCAGGCATGCCGGTGGCGATGATCGAGAATGCCTCGCTTCCCTGGCAACGCGAGCAGCGCGGCCAACTGGGCACGCTGCTGGAGGACGCGGCGAGCTTCCAGCTGAAAAGCCCGGCGATCCTGGTGATCGGCGAGGTTGCGGCTGTCGCGGCGGAACAGGCCGTTGCCCGCAGCGCCTGAGCACGAATCCCGGACAAAGAAAAACCCGGCCTGGGCCGGGTTTTTCTCGGGAGCCAGGAGCAGGATTACTGCTTGGCCTGGGCTTCCACTTCGGCTTCTACGCGACGGTTGACCGCGCGGCCTTCAGCGGTGGCGTTGTCGGCAACCGGACGGCTCTCGCCGTAGCCGACTGCGTCCACGCGACCACCTTCCACACCGTACTCGTTGACCAGCACGTCACGAACGGCGTTGGCACGACGCTCGGACAGCTTCTGGTTGTAGGCGTCGGTGCCGACGGAGTCGGTGTGGCCTTCAACGGTGGTGTTGGTGGACGGGTACTGCTTCATGAAGTCAGCCAGGTTCTTGATGTCCGCGTAGCTGTTTTCCTTCACTTTCGACTTGTCGAAATCGAATTTCACGTCCAGCTGGACGCGAACGACTTCAGCCACGGCCGGGCAGCCGTTGGCATCGACGGTGACGTTGGCCGGGGTGTTCGGGCACTGGTCGACGTTGTCGCAGACGCCGTCGTTGTCGGAGTCGGCGCAGACTTCAGCGACCGGTTCCGGAGCCGGAGCCGGAGCGGCACCGCCACCGAAGTTCATGCCGACGCCCAGGCCGGCCATCCACTCGCCCTGGTGACCGTTGTCACGCTTCTCCAGGCCGTACTGACCATCGAGGCTGGCCTTGGCGAAGAAGTTCTCGGTGAAGTAGTACTTCAGACCGGTACCGACGTTGGCCATGGTCAGGTTCTGACGGCTGCCGTTGGCGTCGTGGATGTTGGTGATGCTCTGATGGCCCAGACCAGCCGAGACGTACGGACGCAGGGCGCCGGCGCCCGGGGTGCCGAAGTGGTAGATCGCATCCAGCGAGGTCAGGTTGCCGTGCACCTTCTTGTTGCCGGTTTCGTAGGTGCCACGCATGTCGTGGTATTCACCGTAGGAAAGCGCCAACTCGACGTCATCGGTCAGGAAGTAGCCAATCGAGCCACCGTACAGATTGCCGTTCTTCATGTCACGAACGCTGTCGGTGAAGTAGCGCTTGCCGAAGGCTTCCACCTCGACCGAGTTCTGGCCTTGGGCGAACGCGTTCACAGCGGAGGCGGCGATCAAGGAGCCAATAACGACGCCTAAGGTGTTCTTCAGTTTCATCCGTTAAATCCCCATCTTGGTGGTCAGTAAGTTGCCGAACTATAGGCCGCACAACTTGGGTTGCAAGTTTATCAGAACTCGCCAAATAGAGTGACAATATTTCCAGGGCTATGTTTCGGCTTCGCCGGAAAACTTTTCGCGCAGGCGATCGAGTGCCCGCTTGTAGCGCATCTTCGTCGCGCTCAGGCCCATGTGCATGATGTCCGCGATCTCCTGGAACTCCAGTTCCGCAACAAAACGCAGCACCAGAATTTCCCGATCGATGGGATTGACATGAACTAGCCAGCGGTCCAGCCCCCCCTTTTCCTCGACCTTGGGCGCCTTCTCTTCCGACGCTTCTTCCACTGGATCGAGGCTCAGGGCGTCAAGCAATCGACGTTTGCGTCGTTCCTTGCGGTACTGGGTAATGCACTCGTTGTAAGTGATGCTGTATAGCCAAGTTTTGAACTTCGATTTACCTTCGAAGTTCTTCAGACCATACAAAACCTTCAGCATCACTTCTTGACATACATCATCGGCGTCCCGGTCATTGCCCAGGTAACGCGCGCAGACGTTGAACAAAGTGCGCTGATAACGGCGCATCAGCTCTTCATAGGCCCGCGTCACATGGAAGAGTTCCTCGTGAGCGCGTTGAACCAGCTCCTCGTCGGTGAGCTGGCGCGGGTCGTAGCGCAAGGGCAATGAGTGCGGCTTGTTCAAGTCAGGTCTGGCCGGATCGTGTCGGAAACCGATGCGGCTCTCGGCGAGCGCATCGGCGCGGAATCATCTCAGCGACTGGTCACACGCTGATCGAGCAGGCTGCGGTTGGCGATGGAAACCAACTCCCCCTCCTCCGTCAGCAGGATAGTCTTGATGGTGCCAATTTCCTCGATGATGCCTTCGACATCAGCCACTTTCACTTCTTGCCCGACCTGATAGAGCTCCCGCACATAGATGCCGGCGATGATCTGGCCGGCGATTTCCCGGCTTCCCAACCCCAGCGCCAGGGCCGCCGCCAAACCGACGGATATCAGCACGATGGCGATGATGTTGTTCAGCAGGTCGGTCTTGACCTCCAGCTGGCCGATGGCCACCGAGATGCTGATGATGATCACCAGCCACTGGGCGACGCGCCCCAGGCCATTGGCATACTCCAGCCCCACCCCGTCGGCGGCGCCGCGGACCAGGCCGTTGGCGAGCTGCGCCAGCAGGACGCCGACGATCAGCACCAGCGCCGCGCCGAACACCTTCGGCAGGTAGAGCGCGAGCATGTCCAGGGTCGCCGACACGCGCTGCAGGCCAAGGGATTCGGCGGCCGAAACCAGGAAGATCAGCAGCACGAACCAGTAGATGATCTTGCCCACCAGCGTGGAGACGGGCACCTGGATGCCGGCGCGCAGCAGCAGCTTGGTGAGGCCGGTGCCGGCCATCAGCCGATCGAGGCCGAGCTTGGCGAGCAGCTTGGACAGCAGGGTATCGAGCAGCTTGGCGACGATGAAGCCCAGCAGCACGACGACCAGGGCGCCGAGCAGGTTGGGAATGAAGCCGGCCAGCTTGCCCCACAGGGTGTTCATGGCTGTGAGCAGGCTTTGCGTCCAGATGTCGAATTGCATGTTCAGTCGGCCTTGTCAGCGGAAGGTGCGGGATTCTGCGATTGACGCGATACGGGGGCAAGATGCGCAGCGCCCTTGCTGACGCCGATCACCAGCGCTTCCAGCCAGTGCCCCATGAGACTGAATAGATCTCCGGCGCCGACCTGCCGGTTGGCGGTCTTCAGCACGCGCCCCAGGCGCTTCTCGTCGTCGGGCCGCTCCGGCGGCATCCGCAACAGGTCGCGCAGGGATTCTTCGAATGGATCGTGCATGCACACCTCGCCTCTGTGTGGTGCTTGACGCAGCCCCGGTTTCACAAGTCACATCAGAGCCAGCGTAGCCGGCGGAACACCCACCACTCGAACGCCCCGATGCCGGCGACGATGACGCATGCCACGGCGAAGCCGTGTGGAGCGTCCGAGCCGGGAATACCGCCCAAATTGATACCCAGGAGCCCGGTCACGAAGCTCAGCGGCAGGAAGAAACCGGTAATGATACCAAGGAGATACATGGTGCGGTTCATTCGTTCGGTGATTCTGCGATGTTCCGCCTCCTGGATCAGGCTGATCCTCTCGCGGATGAGCTCCAGCTCCTCCAGATTTCGCGTCAGCCGGTTGCACAGCTCGTTCCAGTAATCGGCATCGTCCTCGACAGTCCACGACAGCTTGAGGCGAACCAGTTGCAGGTAGATGTCACGCTGCGGCGCCAGGTAGCGGCGCAGGCCGGCCGCGCGGCGGCGCAGGACGCGCAGCTGGTGCTGGTCGGGAATGTTGCGCTCGTCGTCCTCGATCGCTTCCTCCATGCCGTCGAGCTTGTCGGCGAGGCCGCCGACCAGGGTGTCCACGCGATCGGTCAGGTAATGCGCAAGGGCCAGCAGCAGCTCCGAGCTGGTCTTCGGACCCTTCCCCGCATCCAGGTCGGCGCACACCTCGGCGACCGCCTTGAGCGGGCGCATGCGCAGGGAAATCAGGCGCTGCGACTCGGCGAACACGCGCAGGGAGACCATGTCTTCCGGCGCTGCGCCAGGATTGAGGTTGACCCCGCGGAGAAACGCCAGCAGGCGCTCCGCCCCCAGGTCGAGGATGCGTGGGCGCGTCGCTTCCTCCAGAAGCAGATCGCAGGCGAACTCGTTCAGCCCGCTGGATTCGCGCAACCAGACCTGGGCCTCCGGAACCCCGCGGTCCCAGTGCAGCCAGAGGGTTTCCTCGGGCCTGAGGTCCAGCAGCGGCAGTTCGTTGCGCGCCACCTGCCGGCCGCCACCGCGCCCGTCGAGGACGTAGCCGTAGATCAACCCGCGCTCGGTGGCGCTTTCGTATTGCTGCATGCCTTCATCCCATGAATGGCAGGAAACCCGCCGGAACAGCCGCGGGCTTCCCCGAAACGGCAGCGGAAATCATTGCGAGACAATGACTTCCGGCCCAGCTCGGACAGCGCCGGGGGCGCCGGGTTCACTCAGGCATCTTCAGCGCCTGCGGCGAAACGATGATGCCGTTGTTGTCGGCGTAGACGAACTCGCCCGGGCGGAAGGTGATGCCGCCGAAGGTCACCGGCACATTGAGGTCGCCGATGCCGCGCTTGTCGGTCTTCATCGGATGGCTGGCCAGGGCCTGCACGCCGAGCTCGGTCTGGGCGATCACGTCGACGTCACGGATGCAGCCGTACACCACGATGCCTTCCCAGCCGTTCTTCGCCGCCTTCTCCGCCAGCATGTCGCCAAGCAGCGCGCGACGCAGCGAACCGCCGCCGTCGACCACCAGCACCTTGCCCTTGCCGTCCTTCTCCACCTGCTCCTTGACCAGCGAGTTGTCCTCGAAGCACTTGATGGTGACGATTTCGCCGCCGAAGGAATCGCGTCCGCCGAAATTGCTGAACATCGGCTCGACGACCTGCACCAGGTCAGGATAGGCATCGCACAGGTCGGGGGTTACGTAATGCATGAGAAGCTCCTCCAATGAACACCGCTATCGAATGAATACGCCCGCTCGCCAGGCACGAAGATCTTTCAGGCGTTCCAGTCTAGCGACTGCCACGCCCGCACGAAACGCTGGAAAATCGCAGCGATGCCGCCACGTTTCAGACCGATGCCGGCGCGTCCGCACGCTTCGGCAATGCGCCATGCTCCAGCCAGTGCCGCACCAGAGGCCAGACCTCGCCCCGGGCGTTCCTGCCGATCAGCATGTCGACGTGGCCGTAATCCTCGGCGAATCCCTGGCGACGCCCCAGGCGGAGGTACTCGCGGACGTCGGAACCGAACTGTTCCAGCAGGGTTCGACAGGCCCAGGGCGGGTCCTGATGGTCGCCATCGGCCGCGACCGCCAGGACCGGCACGCGCACGGCCTCCAGGCCCTGCCACCAGTCCCGCTCGCCATCGCCGAAGCGGCCGAACAGGCCGTACCAGCGCAGCGCCTCCAGCGCCAGGCCGATCGGCTCGTCCTCCGGGCCACGGCGAAGCCTGGGGCCTGATAGCCGGCCGAAACGCCTGAGCAGGAAACGCCCGCTCCACTCCACCGGCGGCAGCTTGAGCGGCCAGTAGGTTCGACTGACCTGGCTGCCGAACAGCGCCACGCTGGCCGCCTCCGGCTCGCCCAGATATCCCCCGCCGAACGCCGCGGCCAGCGTGATGCCGCCCAGCGAATGGCCGATCCAGTGCGGAATGCCGCCGTTCTGCTCGATGACGAAGCGGGCGATGGCCGGCAGGTCGTAGCGCGCATAGTCGGCCACCCGGTTGCGCGAGTAATCGAGATTGCGCTGCGACAGGCCGTGCCCGCGCATCTCCGGAATCCACACATCGAAACCGGCGCGCGCCAGGTACGGCCCCAGCCCTACGCACTTCGGCGAATACCAGAAGCGGCGATTGGAGAAACTGCCGTGCAGGAGGATGACCGGGACGCCCCGCGCCTCCTCTTTCCCCGGCATACCCAGGCGAGTCAGCGCCAGTTCGACGCTGGGATCCTGACTGTTGCCGGGCTTCAGGCGGTAGACGTCTTCGGTCAGGTCGCCGCGCAATTCGGCGCTCAACAGCGCGACGGGAAACAGCTCACTACTGCTTTGCATGATTTCGGCTGGCACAAAAAAGGGCGGTTATGCACCGCCCTTTTCAGTTGATCGAAGGGTCGTCAGACCTGCTCTTCCGCGAGGAAGAACCAGGTGTCGAGAACCGAGTCCGGGTTCAGCGAGACGCTTTCGATGCCCTGCTCCATCAGCCACTTGGCCAGGTCCGGGTGGTCCGACGGGCCCTGACCGCAGATGCCGATGTACTTGCCGGCCTTGTTGCAGGCGGCGATGGCATTGGCGAGCAGCTTCTTGACCGCCGGGTTACGCTCGTCGAACAGGTGGGCGACGATGCCGGAGTCGCGATCCAGGCCCAGGGTCAGCTGAGTCAGGTCGTTGGAGCCGATGGAGAAGCCGTCGAAGTACTCGAGGAACTCGTCAGCCAGCAGGGCGTTGGACGGCAGTTCGCACATCATGATGACGCGCAGGCCGTTCTCGCCACGCTTCAGGCCATTGCTCGCCAGCAGGTCGACGACCTGGGAGGCTTCGCCCAGGGTGCGGACGAACGGAACCATCAGCTCGACGTTGGTCAGGCCCATCTCGTTGCGGACCTTCTTCATCGCCCGGCATTCGAGCTCGAAGCAGTCGCGGAACGATTCGCTGATGTAGCGCGAGGCGCCGCGGAAGCCGAGCATCGGGTTCTCTTCTTCCGGCTCGTACAGCTTGCCGCCGATCAGGTTGGCGTATTCGTTGGACTTGAAGTCCGACAGGCGCACGATGACCTTCTTCGGCCAGAAGGCCGCGGCCAGGGTGCTGACGCCTTCCACCAGCTTCTCGACGTAGAAGCCGACCGGATCGTCGTAGCCGGCGATGCGCTTCTCGACGCTTTCCTTGACGTCGGCCGGCAGGCTGGCGAAGTTCAGCAGCGCCTTCGGGTGCACGCCGATCATGCGGTTGATGATGAATTCCAGACGGGCCAGGCCCACGCCTTCGTTCGGCAGCTGGGCGAAGTCGAAGGCGCGGTCCGGGTTGCCGACGTTCATCATGATCTTGAACGGCAGCTGCGGCATGGCGTCGACCGAGTTCTGACGCACGTCGAAGCCCAGTTCGCCTTCGTAGATCAGGCCGGTGTCGCCTTCGGCGCAGGAAACGGTCACGCGCTGGCCGTCTTCCAGCAGCGCAGTGGCGTTGCCGCAGCCGACCACGGCCGGAATGCCCAGCTCACGGGCGATGATCGCCGCGTGGCAGGTACGGCCGCCGCGGTTGGTGACGATGGCGCTGGCGCGCTTCATCACCGGTTCCCAGTCCGGGTCGGTCATGTCGGAGACCAGCACGTCGCCCGGCTGGACCTTGTCCATCTCGGAAACGTCGTGGATCACCTTGACCGGACCGGCGCCGATGCGCTGGCCGATGGCGCGGCCTTCGACCAGGACCTTGCCCTTCTCCTTCAGCAGGTAGCGCTCCATGACGTTGGCGCTGCTGCGGCTCTTCACGGTTTCCGGACGGGCCTGAACGATGTACAGCTTGCCGTCGTCACCGTCCTTCGCCCACTCGATGTCCATCGGACGCTCGTAGTGTTTCTCGATGATCAGCGCCTGCTTGGCCAGTTCGGTGACCTCGGCGTCGGTCAGGGCGAAGCGGGCACGATCGGCCTTCTCCACGTCGACCACCTTGACCGACTTGCCGGCCTTGGCTTCGTCGCCGTAGACCATCTTGATCGCCTTGCTGCCCAGGTTGCGACGCAGGATGGCCGGGCGGCCGGCTTCCAGGGTCGGCTTGTGCACGTAGAATTCGTCGGGGTTCACCGCGCCCTGCACCACGGTCTCGCCGAGGCCGTAGGCGCCGGTGATGAACACCACGTCACGGAAGCCGGATTCGGTATCCAGGGTGAACATCACGCCGGCGGTGCCGGTTTCCGAGCGGACCATGCGCTGCACGCCGGCGGACAGGGCGACCAGCTTGTGGTCGAAGCCCTGGTGCACGCGGTAGGCGATGGCGCGGTCGTTGAACAGGGAAGCGAATACTTCCTTGGCGGCGCGGATCACGTTGTCCACGCCACGGATGTTCAGGAAGGTTTCCTGCTGGCCGGCGAAGGAGGCGTCCGGCAGGTCTTCGGCGGTGGCGGAGGAGCGTACGGCCACGGCCATGTTGTCGTTGCCGCCGGCCATTTCGGCGAAGGCCTTGCGGATGTCGGCATCCAGCTGGGCGGGGAACTCGGCGTCCATCACCCACTGGCGGATCTGCGCGCCGGTCTTGGCCAGGGCATTCACGTCATCGACATCAAGGGCGTCCAGCGCCGCATGGATTTGATCATTCAGGCCGCTCTGCTCGAGGAAATCCCGGTAGGCCTGAGCGGTGGTGGCGAAACCACCCGGAACCGAAACGCCGGCGCCGGCGAGGTTGCTGATCATTTCGCCCAGGGATGCGTTCTTGCCCCCCACACGTTCGACATCGTGGACGCCGAGCTTATCGAGGGAAACTACGTACTCTACCAAGGTGATCTCTCCACTAAATGTTTGAAAAGCTCAAACAGGGCTGGGGCTGCGCCGCCGTTTCCTGGCCTGGGCCTGAAAAATAAGTGACAATGCCCGGCAATCGGCCTGGCAAAAAGCGCGGCCTATCATAACCAAGAATCGTTCCTACCTTAAGGCCCGCAGCGCAAATGAAACGTACGGCATTTTTTATCTCCGACGGCACCGGCATCACGGCCGAAACCCTCGGGCAAAGCCTCCTTGCGCAGTTCGAGAACATCAACTTCGTCAAACTGACGCGGCCCTACATCGATACCGAAGAAAAAGCGCGCGCAATGGTACAGCAAATCAACGCCGCTGCCGAGCAGGACGGGCTGCGTCCGATCATCTTCGACACCATCGTGAACCGCGAGATCCGTGCCGTGCTGGCTCAGTCGAACGGCTTCATGATTGACATCTTCTCGACCTTTTTGTCCCCTCTGGAGCAGGAATTATCTTCAGATTCATCCTACTCGGTCGGCAAGTCGCACAGCATCAGCCACAACACCAACTACATGGACCGCATCGATGCGGTGAACTTCGCCCTCGACAACGACGACGGCGCCCGCACCCATTACTACAACAAGGCCGACCTGATCCTGGTCGGCGTCTCGCGCTGCGGCAAGACGCCCACCTGCCTGTACATGGCCCTGCAGTACGGCATCCGCGCCGCCAACTACCCGCTCACCGAAGAAGACATGGAGCGCCTGCAACTGCCCAATGCGCTCAAGCAGCACAAGCACAAGCTGTTCGGCCTGACCATCGATCCCGATCGCCTCACCGCCATCCGCAACGAGCGCAAGCCCAACAGCCGCTACGCCAGCTTCGCCCAGTGCGAGTTCGAAGTGCGCGAGGTGGAGAACCTGTTCCGCCGCGAGAACATCAACTACATCAACTCCACGCATTTCTCGGTGGAGGAAATATCGGCGAAGATTCTTGTCGAAAAGGGCGTCGAACGGCGTCTCAAGTAAAGCTCAAGCTATTGAATGCAAAAGAAAAGCCGGCCAAGAGCCGGCTTTTCTCTGGGCCACAGGCACCACTCTCCGACCAACGGGCCGCGACATGGCACAAATGCCCCGCAGGATGGCCAATCGACTGTCGCCGGCGAAAAACCGCATGGTAGAATGCCGCCCGCTTTTGTCCGCCGCAGCGACCGCAAAGCCCCGCCGGACAAGGGCTTGACCACAACCCGAGGCATTTGCCGGACCAATTCATTCCCCAGGGCCTCGCGGCCGTCCCACGCACCAGGACCTATGAGACTCAAGCCCACCGCCCTGCTCTTCCTGCTTGCCTTCCTTGTCTCCGGCGCCGCCCATTCCGCCGGAAAGACGGTTTACGGCCTGAACGAATACGCCCGCATCGACGCCCTCGGCGTGGAACTCGCGGCCAAGCTCGACACCGGCGCCAAGACCGCATCGCTGAGCGCGCGGGATATCCAGCGCTTCAAGCGCGACGGCGAGACCTGGGTGCGCTTCCACCTGGCCACCGACGACGCCGACAGCCAGGCGATCGAGCGCCCGCTGGCACGTATCAGCAAGATCAAGCGCCGCCACGGCGACTTCGACCCCGATGAAGAAAAGACCTACACCGCCCGCCCGGTCATCGAACTGGATGTCTGCATGGGCAAGGTGCGCCGCGCCATCGAGGTGAACCTCACCGACCGCAGCGCCTTCCAGTACCCGCTGCTGATCGGCTCCGACGCGCTCAAGCGCTTCGGCGCGCTGGTCGACCCGAGTCTCAAGTACGCCGCCGGCAAGCCCGGCTGCGAACCCGTTGCCAAACCTGCCGAGTAATCCGCATGCGCTCTCTTACCCTGCATCTGAAGGTCCTGATCGCCGCCCTGGTGACATTGGGCATCGCGATCACCGCCTACCAGATCTTCGTCCTGGGCATCCCGATGACCGAGGCCGAGACCGATGACCTGTGGAACATCGACGCCAAGGTCGAGTTCGTCGCCACGCCGAAGACGCCGGTCAAGCTGCAGATGTTCGTGCCCCCGCTGACCCAGGACTACGTCAGCCTCAACGAGAGCTTCGTCTCCAACAACTACGGCGTGAGCATCAACCGCGCCGACGGCAACCGCAAGGTGACCTGGTCCTCGCGCCGCGCCAACGGCAAGCAGACCCTCTACTACCGCCTGGTGCTGACCAAGCGCTTCAGCGGCGAGAAGGTCAAGGAAAAGGGCCCGATCTTCCGCGACAGCCCGCCCCTGGAAGGCCCGGACAAGATCGCCGCCGAAGCCCTGCTCGCCCCCATCCGCCAGCACTCGGCGGACGTCGAGACCTTCGTCAGCGAAACCATCAAGCGCGCCAACAACCTGGGCGACGACAACGTCAAGCTGCTGCTCGCCGGCGACACCAGCCTGGAGAAGCGTTCGCACGTCGTCGAAACCCTGCTGGCCATCGCCCACGTGCCGATGGAGCGGGTGCACACCCTGCGCCTGCTGGCCAACCAGCAGCAATCGCCGGAACTCTGGCTGCGCAGCTACAACGGCAAGGACTGGCTGTACTTCAACCCGGAAACCGGCGAACAGGGCCTGCCCTCCGACCGCCTGATCTGGTGGCTGGGCGATGAGAGCCTGGTGACCGTCGAAGGCGGCAAGCGGCCGCAGGTCAGCTTCAGCCTGAACAGCAGCGAGATGAACGCCATCCGCCTGGCCAAGCTGTCCGACGAGACTTCCGACGCGGACTTCCTCGAGTACTCCCTGTACGGCCTGCCGCTGTCCACCCAGCAGACCTTCCAGATCATGATCATGATCCCGTTCGGCGTGCTGGTGATCCTGGTCCTGCGCAACCTGATCGGCATCCAGACCCTCGGCACCTTCACCCCGGTGCTGATCGCCCTGGCCTTCCGCGAAACCGGCCTGCAGTGGGGCATCGCCCTGTTCACCATCGTCACCGCGCTGGGCCTGTCGCTACGCTCCTACCTGGAACACCTGAAGCTGCAGATGCTGCCGCGCCTGTCGGTGGTGCTGACCTTCGTGGTGGTGATGATCGCGGTGATCAGCCTGTTCAGCCACAAGCTCGGCTTCGAAAGCGGCCTGTCGATCGCCCTCTTCCCGATGGTGATCCTGACCATGAGCATCGAACGCCTGTCGATCACCTGGGAAGAGCGCGGCGCCGCCCACGCCATGAAGGCCGCCATCGGCACGCTGTTCGCCGCCTCGCTGGCGCACATCCTGATGCGCGTTCCGGAGCTGGTGTACTTCGTGTTCACCTTCCCGGCGGTGCTGCTGATCCTGGTCGGATTCATGCTCGCCATGGGCCGTTACCGCGGCTACCGGCTGACCGAGCTGTTCCGCTTCAAAGCCTTCCTGAAGGACTGAGCCATGTTCGGCCTGATCAAACGCTGGAAAGCCCTTGAAGCCAAGGGGATCATGGGCATCAACCGACGCAATGCGGACTACGTGCTGAAGTACAACAAGCGGCACCTGTACCCCATCGTCGACGACAAGATCATCACCAAGCTGCGCGCCATCGAGGCCGGCATCCATGTCCCGGAGATGTACGGGATCATCGAGACCGAGAAGGAAATCGACAAGCTGCGCGGCATCATCGGCGAGCGCAGCGACTTCGTGATCAAGCCGGCGCAGGGCGCCGGCGGCGATGGCATCCTGGTCATCGCCGACCGCTTCGAGGACCGCTACAAGACGGTCTCCGGGCGGATCATCAGCCACGAGGAAATCGAGCACCAGATTTCCAGCATCCTCACCGGCCTCTACTCCCTCGGCGGCCACCGCGACCGCGCGCTGATCGAGTACCGCGTCACGCCCGACCAGATCTTCAAGAGCATCAGCTACGAGGGCGTGCCGGACATCCGCATCATCGTGCTGATGGGCTACCCGGTGATGGCCATGCTGCGCCTGCCGACCCGCCAGTCCAACGGCAAGGCCAACCTGCACCAGGGCGCCATCGGCGTCGGCGTGGACCTGGCCACCGGCGTGACGCTCAAGGGCACCTGGCTGAACAACAAGATCAGCAAGCACCCGGATACCGCCAACGCGGTGGATGGCGTGCAACTGCCGAACTGGGACGGCT
Source organism: Pseudomonas jinjuensis (assembly GCF_900103845.1). Classification (GTDB taxonomy): domain Bacteria; phylum Pseudomonadota; class Gammaproteobacteria; order Pseudomonadales; family Pseudomonadaceae; genus Pseudomonas; species Pseudomonas jinjuensis. Next base: position 212,022 of record NZ_FNIJ01000001.1, on the reverse strand, counting down.
TCATGAAGCTCGCCGCCGGCTGCTACGAACTGTGCGGCCTGGGCTACATCGGCGTGGACATGGTGCTGGACCAGGACAAGGGTCCGCTGATCCTGGAACTCAACGCCCGCCCCGGCCTGAACATCCAGATCGCCAACGACTGCGGCCTGACCCTGCGCACCCATGCCGTCGAGGCGCGCCTGGAAGAGCTGCGCGCCAAGGGCGTGAAGGAGCCCCCCGAGGAGCGCGTGCGCTTCTCCCAGGGGCTGTTCGGGCATGTGCGGCCGAAGGAAGTCTGAGCGAGCTTCGGTGCAGGCTGCATCGTTCCCGGACGCCCCCGCTCCCACACGGGATCGCGGGCAAGCTCGCTCCTACATGTCAACGCTGCACCCGTAGGAGCGAGCCTGCTCGCGAACAAAATGCGCTGAAATACCAGGACAGTCGCTCCTACAGGAGGCTCGGCGCTGGGCTCAATTGCCAAAAGGCGACCCGACCATGAGCCCGCGCGACCGTCTGCCGCACGGACTCTAGGATCGACGTCCGCGGCAGTCTAGAATCCGCCCTCACCTCCTGCTCGCCTCGCCTTCATGCCCCACTGCCCCGTACACCCGATTCCCTACCACGAATCGCCCGCCGCCCGTTTCGCCGCGATCAGCGAAGCGCCGGGCGCCGTGCTGCTCGACGCCGGCCGGCCGGGCGCCGAGCGCAGCCGCTTCGATCTGTTCAGCGCCTGGCCGGTGGAGGAACTGGCGCCTGGCGAAGGCGAATCGGCCGAAGACTTCTTCATCCGTCTTCGTGCCACATTGGCGGGCATCGGCGAGGCCGAAGCGCCGGACGGCCTGGAACTGCCCTTCACCGGCGGGCTGATCGGCTACCTGAGCTACGACTTCGGCCGCCGCATCGAGCGCCAGCCCAGCCGGAGTCGCGACGACCTCGCCCTGCCGGACGCGCGCCTCGGCCTGTACCTGTGGGCCCTGGTCAGCGACCATCAGCTGCGCACCAGCCAACTGGTGTTCCATCCGCGCCTGGAGACATCCGAGCGCCGGCGCCTGACCGAGCTGTTCGCCGGCGAGGCGACCACGCCCCAGTTACCACCGTTCAGCCTGCAGGCCGGCTTCCGCGCCGACCTGGAAAAGGCGCAGTACCAGGCAGCCCTGCAGCGCGTGCAGGACTACATCCTCGCCGGCGACTGCTACCAGGTGAACTACACCCAGCGCTTCCGCGCCCCCTGCAGCGGCTCGCCGTGGCTGGCCTACCAGGCGCTGCGCAGGGCCTGTCCGACGCCCTTCGCCGGTTACCTGAATCTTCCGCAGGGCGCCATTCTCAGCCTGTCGCCGGAGCGTTTCATCCAGTTGCACCGGCGCCAGGTGGAAACCCGCCCGATCAAGGGCACCCGCCCGCGCGGCCGCACGCCGGCGGAGGACGCCGCCAACGCCGCGGAACTGCTGGCCAGCGAAAAGGACCGTGCGGAAAACCTGATGATCGTCGACCTGCTGCGCAACGACCTCGGCCGCAGCTGCCGGCCGGGCTCGGTGCGGGTGCCGGAGCTGTTCGCGCTGGAGAGCTATCCCAACGTGCACCACATGGTCAGCAGCGTCACCGGCGAACTGGCGCCCGGCAAGGACGCCTTCGACCTGCTGCTCGGCAGTTTCCCCGGCGGCTCGATCACCGGCGCGCCGAAGATCCGCGCCATGCAGATCATCGAGGAACTGGAGCCGACCCGCCGCGGCATCTACTGCGGCAGCCTGCTCTACATCGACGTGCGCGGGGAGATGGACAGCTCCATCGCCATCCGCACGCTACTGGTGAAGGACGGCCAGGCGAGCTGCTGGGGCGGCGGCGGCATCGTCGCCGACTCGGACTGGCAGGCGGAGTACGACGAGTCGCTGACCAAGGTCGGCGTGCTGCTGCGCACCCTGGAAAGCATGTAGGCGCAACTGTCTTTCATGGTTCCCATGCTCCCGCGTGGGAACGATAAGGGCCGGCAACATTGCAGGCGGGCCATGCCCGCAATCGCGAGCATGGCGCGCTCCTGCAAACGAATCGCCAGACATGAAAAAGCCCCGAAATCTCGGGGCTTTTTCGTCACAGCCAGCCTTACAGGCTCAGCTGGCGGTTCGACGCCTTGAGGAATTCCTGCTTCAGGTCCTCGTAGGTGTGCACCGCCGGGAATTGCGGGAACTCGCGGATCACGTTCTCCGGCGCATGGAACAGGATGCCGGCGTGGGCTTCGGAGAGCATGGTGGTGTCGTTGTACGAGTCGCCGGCGGCGATCACGCGGTAGTACAGGCTCTTGAAGGCGATGACCGACTGGCGCTTGGGGTCCTTCTGGCGCAGCTGGTAGCCGACCACGCGGTCGGTCTCGTCGGTGATCAGCTTGTGGCACAGCAGGGTCGGGAAGCCGAGCTGGCGCATCAGCGGCTGGGAGAACTCGTAGAAGGTGTCGGAGAGGATCACCACCTGGAAGCGCTCGCGCAGCCAGTCGACGAATTCCACCGCGCCTTCCAGCGGCTTCAGGGTGGCGATCACTTCCTGGATGTCGGACAGCTTCAGGCCATGCTCGTCGAGGATACGCAGGCGCTGCTTCATCAGCACGTCGTAGTCCGGGATGTCGCGGGTGGTCGCCTTGAGCGCTTCGATTCCAGTTTTTTCAGCGAAGGCGATCCAGATTTCCGGAACCAGTACCCCTTCCAGGTCGAGACAGGCGATTTCCACGAACGATTCCCCGCATGGTTTTTGACAGAAGGCGGCACTCTATCCGCTCCCTGCAGCCGGCGCAACGCGGGGCTTATAGCCGAACACCACAGTCCTCCTTCCCGATGGTTATTTAGGGGCATAACCGCCTATTTGTTACCATTCCGGCCACATAGCGCCTCGCGTGCATACAACTAGGAAATTTCGCCTGATGAGCCATCCGTTCGACGTCGCGGAAACCGCCGCGACCTATGCCAAGAAATCCCCGCAGGACGTCCTCAAGTTCGCCTTCGAGCATTTCGGCGATGATCTCTGGATTTCCTTCAGCGGCGCCGAGGACGTGGTGCTGGTGGACATGGCCTGGAAGCTGAACAAGAACGTCAGGGTGTTCAGCCTGGATACCGGCCGCCTGCACCCGGAGACCTACCGCTTCATCGAGCAGGTGCGCACGCACTATTCGATCGATATCGAGGTGCTCTCCCCCGATCCGCGCCTGCTGGAACCCCTGGTCAGGGAAAAGGGCCTGTTCAGCTTCTACAAGGACGGCCATGGCGAATGCTGCGGCATCCGCAAGATCGAGCCGCTGAAGCGCAAGCTGTCGACCGTGCGCGCCTGGGCCACCGGCCAGCGCCGCGACCAGAGCCCGGGCACCCGCAGCCAGGTGGCGGTGGTCGAGGTGGACGGCGCCTTCTCCACGCCGGAGCGCCCCTTGTACAAGTTCAACCCGCTGGCGAACATGACCAGCGAGGAAGTCTGGGCTTACATCCGCATGCTCGAACTTCCTTACAACAGCCTGCATGAGCGTGGTTTCATCAGCATCGGCTGCGAGCCCTGCACCCGCCCGGTGCTGCCCAACCAGCACGAGCGCGAAGGCCGCTGGTGGTGGGAAGAAGCCACCCAGAAGGAATGCGGCCTGCATGCCGGCAACCTGATTACCAAGGCCTGATCCACGGGTTGGGCCACCGCAAGGAGAAGCCCGATGCGCATCACCATGGTGAAGAAGGTCCTGGCCGACGGCCAGGACTGCCGCAAATGCCGCGAAGTACAGGAGCGCCTGGAGAAAGGCGGCTATCTGGGGCGCATCGACCGCACCCTGGTGGCCGACGAACGCAATCCGGCCGGCACCGGCTGGATGATCGCCGCGCAGTACGGCGTGGACAGCGCGCCCTTCTTCGTGGTCCGTCACGATGACGGCCGCGAGGAGGTCTACACCGTGTTCCTGAAATTCCTCCACGAAGTGCTGGAGAGCCGCGAGGAAACTCCACTCGACTCGCCGGAAGCGCTGGCCGAACTGGCCCGCCGCGACGATCTCGACTTTCTCTGACCTTGCCAGGGCGGTGTCGGCGGGTTTCACCCGCCCTACGCGGAACACAGGGGGTCAGCGAAACGTGGATGGCGCTCTTCCATCCACCATTGCGGGACCGCATGCGCGGCCATGGTGGATCGATGGAGCATGATCCACCCTACGTACTGACGCAGCAGGGCGGGTGCAACCCGCCGGCGAAGCGCCCCAACGAAAAAGGCCCGGCAGCAAGCCGGGCCTTTTCGTTCGCGCCGCGCTCAGTAGACCGGCAGCTCAATCCCTTCGAACAGTTCGTCCAGCTCCGCCTTGTTGTGGCACTGCACGGCCTTGGCCAGCAGGTCGCGGGTCAGGTGCGGGGCGAACTTCTCGATGAAGTCGCACATGAAGCCGCGCAGGAAGGTGCCGCGGCGGAAGCCGATCTTGGTGATGCTGGATTCGAACAGATGGCTGGCGTCGAGCATCACCAGGTCGCTGTCCAGCTTCGGATCGACCGCCATGTGCGCCACGATGCCCACGCCCAGCCCGAGTCGCACGTAGGTCTTGATGACGTCGGCGTCGGCGGCGGTGAACACCACCTTGGGCACCAGGCCACGCTGGTTGAAGGCCTCGTCCAGCTTGGAACGGCCGGTGAAGCCGAAGACGTAGGTGACCAGCGGCTGCTCGGCGAGCACTTCCAGGGTCAGCTTCGGCAGCTTGGTCAGCGGATGGCCCTGGGGCACGATCACGCAGCGGTTCCAGCGGTAGCAGGGCATCATGATCAGGTCGCCGAACAGCTCCAGCGCCTCGGTGGCGATGGCGAAATCGACGGTGCCGTCGGCAGCCATCTCGGCGATCTGCATCGGCGTGCCCTGATGCATGTGCAGGGAGACGTCCGGGTACTGCTTGATGAAGTTGCTGATCACGCCCGGCAGCGCATAGCGGGCCTGGGTGTGGGTGGTGGCGATGGACAGCGTGCCCTTCTTCTCGTTGGAGAACTCCTGGGCGATCTGCTTGATGCTTTCCACCTTGCGCAGGATTTCGCCGGCGGTGTTGATGATGCGTTCGCCCGCCGGGGTCACGCGGGTCAGGTGCTTGCCGCTGCGGGCGAAGACTTCGACGCCCAGCTCGTCTTCGAGCAGGCGGATCTGTTTGCTGATGCCGGGCTGCGAGGTGTAGAGGCTTTGTGCGGTGGCAGAAACGTTCAGGTCATGGTGCGCGACTTCCCAGATATAGCGCAGTTGCTGAAGCTTCATGGAGATTCCTCGAAATGGATGTCGCGGCCCGCGATGAGGGGCTTATGTTTTATAACCATATTAATGGTTTAAGGAATAAAGTTAGACGCTTTTTTCGCCCCTGCATACCATTCGTCTAAAGCCGGCGCGCGACCCGCCGACCGGTTCCCGTCACATATCCCTGCCGCGATGCTGCAGCATCGGCACCAGGTACACCGGAACTTCCGCCAGTTGCACCAGGCGTCCCGCGGTACGCCCGAGCGGCGTGTTCATCCCCGCGCCGTAGCTGTGGCTGCCGGCCACGATCAGGTCGACCGACAGCCGGTTCGCCTCGTCGAGGATCACCAGCGGCGGATCGCCCTGGATCACGCGCACGGAACGGATCAGCTCGGCATCCTGGCGCGGCTCCCCCAGTTCATCGCGGAAGCCTTCCATCACGCGCTTCTCGATGCTGTCCATGACATTGCCCAGCCCGCTGGCGCGCAGCTCGGCCAGGGTCTTCTCGTCCAGATAGGTTTTCAGTACCGACTCGGCGAACAGCCCGAGCGGTTCAACGGCATGCACCACATACAACTCGGCGTTATAGGCGCGAGCCAGGGACAGAGCATGCTGGAGAACGTACGGGGCATAGAGGCCAAGGTCGGTGGCGTAAAGAATCGAATGGATCATGCGGCCTCCTGAACGGCCCACGCGACAGACCTTAGAGCAGAGTAGCAGGTGGGCTTGCGCAGCGACGCGGCTAGCCCGCGACCTCGCGCTCGTTGGTCACGCCGTGGGGAACGTGGCCGGTGGCGACCAGCTCGCGGGCCTTCTCGCAATGTCCCGGCTGATCGTCGAAGAACACGTCGGCGGCGAAGGCTTCGAGGAAGGCGCCCTTGTCCAGGCCGCCGAGGAACAGCGACTCGTCGAGGCGGATATCCCATTCGCGCAGGGTGCGGATGACCCGCTCGTGGGCCGGCGCCGAACGGGCGGTGACCAGCGCCGTGCGGATCGGGCAGCTTTCCTGGGGGAAGGCCTGCTGCACGCGGTTCAGCGCCGCCAGGAAGGGCTTGAACGGGCCGCCACGCAGCGGTTCGCGGGCGGCCTCGCGCTCGCTGGTCTGGAAGGCTTCCAGGCCGCCCTGCTGGTAGATCCGCTCGGCCTCGTCGGAAAACAGCACCGCATCGCCATCGAAGGCGATGCGCAACTCGCCGCTGGCTTCCCGCCGCGCGCCGCCGGAGAGGATGGTCGCCGCGGCGAATCCCGCATCCAGCGCATTGCGCACGTCGTCCGCGTGGGTCGAGAGGAACAGGTGGCAGCCGAACGCCGCGAGGTAGGGATAGGGACTGCGCCCGCCGACGAAGGCGGCGCGGGAAATGTCCAGGCTGTGATGCTGGATCGAGTTGAACACCCGCAGTCCGGTATCGGCGCTGTTGCGCGACACCAGGATCACCTCGACCTGGGCCCGCTCGCCGGCGGCGTTGAGGGCAAGCAGCTTCTGCACCAGGGCGAAGGCATCGCCAGGCTGCAGGACTTCGTCCTCGTGGGCGATCTGGTATTGGCGGTAGGCTTCGACGCCTTCGTTTTCGTAGACCTGATGGCTCTCCTGCAGGTCGAACAGCGCCCGCGAGGAAATCGCCACCACCAGCTTGTCGTCCAGTCCCCTGCTCATCTCATTCCCCCAATGTGAAAGCCGGTCCCGCCGCTCAGGGCAGTTCCTCGGGCGGACGCGAAAGCGCCGAGCCCACGGCATCGGCCAGCGGCCCGGCGCGCAACGGAGCGCTCAGTTCGCCATGGAAGTGCCCGTCGCGGATCAGGAACAGCGCCGGCAGGTGGAAGACTTCGTAGCGCTCGACCAGCCCGCCATTGCGCCCCGCGTCCACCCAGCACAGGCGGTCCACCGGCAGTTCGAAGCCGGGCAGCGTGGTCCGCGCCCAGCGGCAGGAGGCGCAGCCGTCGCTGGTGAACACCAGCAGGGAAACGCCGGGCATGGACAGCAAACGGCGATCGGCGTCGAGGTCGGTCAGTTCCAGGGCGGGCACTATACTCAAGCCTGAATAAAGATAACGAGGCAGTCGGAGCATTCCGTCATGCGTCAATTCCTGAGTCACCCGTGCGACCTGCCCGTGGAACTCCTGATTCGCCGGGAGACGGTCTTTCCCCGCCAGCGCTTGCACAATAGCAGCCTCGGCGGCGTCGCGTGCAACTCGCCGCGCGGCTTTCGCCGTGGCACCCAGGTGGAAGTCCACATACCGCTGCTCGGCGACGCCGCGCGCTACGAGGGTGTGATCGCCTGGAGCCGCAAACAGGCCAGCGACTATCTGGTCGGGATCGCCTTCCTCGACGAGGAATCCATGTTCCGCGCGCGGATGGTCGAGCAGATCTGCCATATCGAGCATTACCGGCGCAAACAGGAGCGCGAGCTCGGCGCCCCGTTGCCGGCCGAACGCACCGCGCTGGAGTGGATCGCCCAGCACGCCGCCAATTTCCCGTTGTACTGCGCGGTGTGAAACCGGCGAGCCGGCGGTTTTCGCCGGAACAAAGGCGCCTTCCCCATTGTCGAGGCGGCGCCTGACACGTTAAGGTTCAGCTTCCCCTTAGCGACATATCCGCCTGCGCCCCATCGCATGGGGGTTTCCGGTGGCCGGCACCCGTGACCTGACCTGAGTACCACGATGGCTGATTTACAGATCGACGACCTTAACGTTGCCTCCAACGAGACCCTGATCACACCGGAGCAGCTCAAGCGCGAAATTCCCCTCACCGAAGCCGCCCGCCAGACAGTGGCCCATGGCCGCCAGGTGATCCGCGACATTCTCGACGGCAAGGACCACCGCCTGTTCGTGGTGATCGGCCCCTGCTCGATCCATGACGTCAAGGCCGCCCACGAATACGCCGAGCGCCTGAAGGTGCTGGCCGCCGAGGTCTCCGACACCCTGTTCCTGGTGATGCGCGTGTACTTCGAGAAGCCGCGCACCACCGTCGGCTGGAAAGGCCTGATCAACGACCCCTACCTGGACGACTCCTTCAAGATCCAGGACGGCCTGCACATCGGCCGCCAGCTGCTGCTCGACCTGGCCGAGATGGGCCTGCCCACCGCCACCGAGGCGCTCGATCCTATTTCCCCGCAGTACCTGCAGGACCTGATCAGCTGGTCCGCCATCGGCGCGCGCACCACCGAATCCCAGACCCACCGCGAAATGGCCTCCGGCCTGTCCTCCGCGGTCGGCTTCAAGAACGGCACCGACGGCAGCCTGACCGTGGCGATCAACGCGCTGCAGTCGGTTTCCAGCCCGCACCGTTTCCTCGGCATCAACCAGGAAGGCGGCGTGTCCATCGTCACCACCAAGGGCAACCCTTACGGCCACGTGGTGCTGCGCGGCGGCAACGGCAAACCGAACTACGACTCGGTGAGCGTGGCGCTGTGCGAACAGGACCTGCGCAAGGCGGGCATCCCGCTGAACGTCATGGTCGACTGCAGCCACGCCAACTCCAACAAGGACCCGGCGCTGCAGCCGCTGGTGATGGACAACGTCAGCAACCAGATCGTCGAGGGCAACGACTCGATCGTCGGCCTGATGGTGGAAAGCCACCTGGGCTGGGGCAACCAGCCGATTCCGAAGGACCTCTGCCAGCTGCAGTACGGCGTCTCCATCACCGACGCCTGCATCGACTGGGACGCCACCGAGAAGAGCATCCGCAGCATGCACGCCAAGCTCAAGGACGTGCTGCCGAAGCGTCAGCGCGGCTGATCCGCAGCCTGAAACGCAAAACGCCGGGTCTCGACCCGGCGTTTTCGTGTGTGGCCCGTGAGCCTCAGCCCGCGCGTTCGGTCTGGCGCTGGCGCCTCTCCAGATAGCGCTCGACGTAGGAACAGGACGGGATGACGCTGTAGCCCCTGCGCTCGGCGTACTGCAGAGCATGCTCGGTCAGCGCCGCGGCGATTCCCCGGCCGCGCAGGTTGTCCGGCACGAATGTCCGATAGATATCCAGCGTCTGCTTGCCCAGATCCATGTAGGCCAGATAGGCGCGATGGCCGTCAACAGTCGTCACGAACTGGTGGCTGGACTCATCATGATGGATGGACAACGACTCACTCACTTGCTCTCTCCTTTCCGGGCCCCACGACACGACCCGCAGCTGAATTGATGTTCGGACGGAGCATGCCTCCGTCGACTCACTCCCGAGTTGGACAGCCATCTGAAACTGCCCGTTCTCCCTGATCCTCGTGCGGCGTGCCCGAAGGAAGGCACCCATCGAACGACAAGTCCCGAACGGCAGGCTGTCAACATTGATCGAGTCATATTGCTGCCTTCTTCCCGCCGACTCAACCGTTTATTCAGCCAAATCCGCTATTTCTCGACGCGATCGGCTTATCGCGACTATGAACGACCTTAGGCAAATGATGGCGATTTATCCAGTCCGGCGCCCGCCCGCGTGACCCGCCGGTCGGTCTGCGTCCTTCACGGTCGGGATGGTCGCCAGTATGTTCAGGTCTCTTTCCTGTCAGGACCTTCTCACCATGAGTGCGCCGATCTCCTATCAACTCGAAGACGGAATTGCCCTTCTCACCCTCGACAACGGCAAGGTGAACGCCATTTCCCCTGCCGTCATCGAAGCCCTCAACCATGCGCTGGACCAGGCCGAGAAGGATCGCGCCGTGGTGATCCTCACCGGCCAGCCGGGCATCCTCTCCGGCGGCTACGACCTCAAGGTGATGACCTCCGGACCGCAGAACGCGATCGACCTGGTCACCGCCGGCTCGACCCTGGCCCGCCGCATGCTCGCCCACCCCTACCCCGTCATCGTCGCCTGCCCGGGCCATGCGGTGGCCAAGGGCGCCTTCCTGCTGCTCTCCGCTGACTACCGGATCGGCATCGAGGGACCGTTCAACATCGGTCTGAACGAAGTGCAGATCGGCATGACCATGCACCACGTCGGCATCGAACTGGCGCGCGACCGCCTGCGCAAGTCGGCGTTCCACCGCTCGGTGATCAATGGCGAGATGTTCGACCCGCAGGCCGCCGTGGATGCCGGTTTCCTCGACAAGGTGGTGCCCGCCGAACAGCTGATGGCGACCGCCATGGAGGCCGCCCGGCAACTGAAGAAGATCAATATGACCGCCCACCGCAACACCAAGCTGAAGGTGCGCAAGGCGCTGCTGGAAACCCTGGACCAGGCCATCGAGCTGGACCGGCAGCATCAGGGCTGACTGATCCCGTAGTTCCCTCTCCCCGTGCGGGGGAGGGAACAGTTACCAAAAACACAACACTGATTAATATAAACCCATCTTTTTCTAAAATTATTACGCGTTAACCTGATGATGTACCCAACGAAACGAAGAGGTAATCATCATGAAACGCACACTTCTCGCCACCAGCCTGCTCGCCACCGTCGCCCTGTTCTCCAGCCAGGCCAGCTTCGCCGAGGAATCCCCGCTGATGCAGGACCGCATGCTCCAGCTGACCCACGGCGCCCTGCAACAGCAGCAGACCCGGCAGGCCGCCAGCAGCGCCGACGTCGAAGCCTCGGCACAGCGCGGCTGACTCCGGACGCACACGAAAAGCCCGGCGCGATGGCCGGGCTATGCGGTGACAAGGGAAAGGGTCAGTCCAGACCTTCGTCCGCGATCATGCCCTTGCGGTAGACCTCATAGAGAATCACCGGGATGCCGAGACCGCCGAGGTGCTTCTCCACCAGCGGCCTGACGTCCTTCCAGTCCAGCCCGCCGACACCGGTCGCCAGGCACGGCAGCGCCACGCTGTTCACCTTCTCGCTCTGCACGAACTTCGCCAGCTCGCGCAGGCAGTGGCCGACGTTCTCCAGCGTCGCCTTGGCCGGCTTCGCGCTGCGGCCGGAACCCTGCATGTCCTGGGTCAGCAGATTGACGATGCAGCGGGTGGCGCCCTGGCCATCCACGCCGGACCAGACCCAGATGGCGCCCGGCTCCAGCGCCTTGGAGTGCGTGGCGTGGCGATAGTCGCGCACCATCGCCGGCCAGCACTCTCGCAGGGCCAGCGCCAGGCCGCTGTCGAAGTGATCCTGCGGGGCGATGCCGTGCGCGATGACCTGGGCATTGCTGAGCAGGATGTCGCCTGTAACTACTCGAATCATGGGGTGAATTCCTTTCTGGTTGGGGAAACGGCAGCGGTGCCGCTCATCTCCACCGTACCCCTGCGCCCCGGCATGCCCTTGATACGCATCAAGCGCCGGATGCCCCTGCGGAAATGCCCTGGCTGGCGCATAGCGCCGGCATGCCCAACACTTGTTGGCGAACCGTGCAGCCACGCGCCGCACGCAACGCCAGCCAGCAGGTGGACGAGACTATGGGCCGTGTCATCGCATCAGCCGTGTACAGCAAGGGCCGGAAGGTCGCCGACATTCCCCTGGAAGACGGCTATCGCTGGTCCTGCCAGCCAGACCACTTCGTCTGGACCGGCCTGCAGGAACCCACGCGCGAGGAGCTGCTGAACCTGCAACGGCAGTTCAACCTGCACGAACTGGCGATTTCCGACGCGCTGGAGAAGCACAGCCGGCCGAAGCTGGAGACCTTCGGCGACGCGCTGTTCATGGTGATCTATTCGCCGATCCGCGCCGACGACCGCCTGCTGTTCGTGGAAACCCATCTGTTCGCCGGCGTCGGCTACATCATCAGCGCCCGCTACGGCTTCTCCGCCTCCTATTCGCAGGTGCGCCAGCGCTGCGAGGCGCGGCCGCTGCTGCTGGCCCACGGCACCGACTTCGTGCTCTATGCCCTGCTCGACTTCGTGGTCGGCAACTACCTGCCGGTGGTCGAGTCGATTCGCAGCGAGATCGAGGAAATGGAGCAGTACGTGCTGCGCAGTCCGCTGACCCAGGAGCAGATCGAGAAGATCTACGGCCTGCGCCGCGAAGTGCTCAGGCTGAAGCGCTACGTGGCGCCGATGGTGGAAATCTGCCAGGAGCTGCAGAAGCTCGACTTCCCCTTCATCGACAAGCAGATGCGCCCGTACTTCCGCGACGTCGCGATCCACGTCAACCGCCTGCTGGAAGACCTCAACACCCTGCGCGACGTGGCCAGCCAGACCATCGAGGTCGGCCTGCTGCTGGAGTCATCGCGGCAGAGCATCGTGCAGCGCAAGTTCGCCGCCTGGGCAGCGATCCTCGCCTTCCCCACCGCGGTGGCCGGCATCTACGGGATGAACTTCGAATACATCCCCGAGCTGCGCTGGCACTACGGCTATTTCCTGATCATGGGGCTGCTGGTGCTGGGCTGCATCGGCCTGTACATCAGCTTCAAGCAGGCCGACTGGCTGTAGACCTGCAAAAACCCGGTCAGGCCGCGTTCCGCCCCATCTCGACGAAACGCATCATCCACTCCGCCACCGTGGTGCCCTGGTGCGACGCGCCCAGGCTCTCGACGCCCTGGTTGTAGACAGGCTCGCCGAGGAAGTCCCTGCGCAGGTCGAGCAGCGCGCGGGAATAGTCGCTGATGAATTCCGGGTGCCCCTGGAAACACAGCACCTGGTCGCCGATGGCGTAGGCCGCCACCGGGCAGAAGTCGCTGGACGCCAGCACCCGGGCGTTTTCCGGCAGGCGCGTGACCTGGTCCTGGTGGCTGATCAGCAGCGTCAGGTCCTCCAGCGCCGGAGTCATCCACGCCGGCTGCTCTTCGATGCGGTAGTTGTGCGTGCCGACGCCCCAGCCCTGGCTGGCGCGTTCGGCCTTGCCGCCCAGCAGCAGGGCCAGCAACTGGTGACCGAAGCAGATGCCGAGCAGCTTGTCGCCACGCTGGTAGCGATCCAGCAGGAAGGTCTTCAGGGTCTGGATCCACGGGTCGTCGCCGAACGAGTCCGCCTTGCTGCCGGTCACCAGGTAGGCGTCGTACTGCTCGTCCTCCGGCGGGTAGTGGCCTTCCACCACGTTGTAGACCTTGAACTCGGCGGGAATCGGTTGTTTGGCGAACAGCTGCTGGAACATCCGGCCATAGCCCGTGTAGTCGTCGATCAGTTCGGGGCGAAGGATGTCGGTTTCCAGAATGCAGATTTGCAGCGGCATGAACGGTGGGTCCTGAAATGGGGCTGGCAACACGGTCAAATTTCTTAACACATCGTATGAAACATGGAAACAGGAAATGAAAAAACAGGCAATTTTTTTCACGACTCCGTAGAACGATCCGTTTCCACACCGACGGACGGCAGCAGTGCCCCGCCGTCGGACAAACGGTCAAGGCGCGAGCCAGAGCAATCGGATGCTTTCCATATAGGTGGAACATGCCAAGATCCGGCGAAATCCTTACCAGATCGTCTAAGCAGCCGCAGTCCGGCGGTTAGACTCTGGCTTGCAAGCGCTTGATGCCGCCGCCGGGTTTTGCCGGGGCGGCCATGAACCCCAGAGCCAAGGCATGCGATTCCCCCTCCGCCGGGCCGTAATCACGGACGGGGCCGCAGCCAACAACAAGAAAGGCGGGAAGGCCATGACCACTCAACAATCGAGAAAAGTTCGGCAGGCAAGTGTCATCGTCATCGTGACCGCGGTACTCCTCATCATCCCCAATCTCTCTCGTCTGATTTCCTGACATCTCCGCCAATGCGCTGCGTCGGCCATGCTCGACGCAGCGTGAGCGCGCGTCCGCTATTCGCAGAGCGGCCGTAGGAGCGGGCCATGCCCGCGAAATCGCGACAGGTCGCGGGCATGGCCCGCTCCTACAAAAAGAGTACGTCCCATCGCAAGGCAGGCCGCCGTGGCGGCTTTTCCGGCGGCGAACTACGCTGCAAAAGCGTGCCGAAGCGGTAACGGCGCGCCATGCAGCCCGCCTTACGGCGCGGTTCGGCCGCAGAGGCTCCGATACTTCCAATGACAGGAGTCCGTCCATGTTTCCCCTGAAACCCCTATCCCTGGCCTTCGCCACCGCGCTCCTGGTGTCCGGCGGTTCCCTGCAGGCCGCCGAGGCCCTCAAGCAGCTCGGCGAAGGCGAAGGCGCCCTCGACATCATCGCCTGGCCCGGCTACATCGAGCGCGGCGACAGCGACAAGAACTACGACTGGGTGACCCGGTTCGAGAAGGACACCGGCTGCAAGGTCAACGTGAAGACCGCCGCCACCTCGGACGAAATGGTCAGCCTGATGGCCAAGGGCGGCTACGACCTGGTCACCGCCTCCGGCGACGCGTCGCTGCGGCTGGTCTACGGCAAGCGCGTGCAGCCGGTCAACATCGAGCTGATCCCGAACTGGAAGAACGTCGATCCACGCCTGCAAAACGCGCCCTGGCACACCGTCGACGGCGTGCACTACGGCACCCCGTACCAGTGGGGACCGAACGTGCTGATGTACAACACCAAGGTCTTCCCCAAGGCGCCGACCAGCTGGGGCGTGGTGTTCAACGAGCAGACCCTGCCGGACGGCAAGAGCAACAAGGGCCGCGTGCAGGCCTACGACGGGCCTATCTACATCGCCGACGCCGCGCTGTACCTGAAGAGCGCGCAGCCCGACCTCGGCATTGACGACCCCTACGAGCTCAACGACAAGCAGTACGCCGCGGTGATCGAGCTGCTGCGCAAGCAGCACGCGCTGATCCACCGCTACTGGCACGACACCACGGTGCAGATGAGCGACTTCAAGAACGAGGGCGTCGCCGCCTCCAGTTCCTGGCCGTACCAGGTGAACGCGCTGGAAGCCGAGAAACAGCCGATCGCCTCGACCATCCCGGTCGAAGGCTCCACCGGCTGGGCCGACACCACCATGATGCACGTGGACTCCAAGCACCCGAACTGCGCCTACAAGTGGATGAACTGGTCGCTGGAGCCCAAGGTCCAGGGCGACCTGGCCGCCTGGTTCGGCTCGGTGCCGGCGGTGCCGGAAGGCTGCAAGGCCAGCGAACTGCTCGGCGCCGAAGGCTGCGCCACCAACGGCTACGACCAGTTCGAGCGCATCGCCTTCTGGAAGACCCCGCAGGCCAAGTGCACGCAGGGCACCTGCGTGCCGTACAGCCGCTGGACGCAGGACTACATCGGGATCATGGGCGGGCGTTGAACCGTAGCGCTCTTGTAGGGCGAATAACGCCCCAGCGTTATCCGCCACACCCCCGGTACAACTCCACCGGCGGATGAAGCGTTCCGCTTCATTCGCCCTACGGGTCAGAGGCCTCCCGGCCCGCGCACGAAACCGCCATGGACTACCTTTTCTGTAGCCAACCAGCAAGGCGGGTGCAGCGAGCATGACCACAGCCGTCCAGTTCACCGACGTGAGCCGTCACTACGGCGATGTGCGCGCCGTCGACCGGGTTTCCATCGAGATCCGCGATGGCGAGTTCTTCTCCATGCTCGGCCCGTCCGGTTCGGGCAAGACCACCTGCCTGCGGCTGATCGCCGGCTTCGAGCAGCCGACTTCCGGCTCGATCCGCATCCACGGCCAGGAGGCCGCCGGCCTGCCGCCCTACGAGCGCGACGTCAACACGGTGTTCCAGGACTACGCGCTGTTCCCGCACATGTCGGTGCTGGACAACGTCGCCTACGGCCTGAAGGTCAAGGGCGTGGCCAGGGCCGAGCGGCTGCGCCGCGCCGAGGAGGCCCTGGGCATGGTCGCCCTCGCCGGCTACGGTTCGCGCAAGCCGGCGCAGCTGTCCGGCGGCCAGCGCCAGCGCGTGGCCCTGGCGCGGGCGCTGGTGAATCGCCCGCGGGTGCTGCTGCTCGACGAACCCCTCGGCGCGCTGGACCTCAAGCTGCGCGAACAGATGCAGGTCGAGCTGAAGAAACTGCAGCGCCAGCTCGGCATCACCTTCATCTTCGTCACCCACGACCAGGGTGAGGCGCTGTCGATGTCCGACCGGGTGGCGGTGTTCAACAAGGGCCGCATCGAGCAGGTCGACACCCCGCGCAACCTCTACATGCGCCCGGCGACGCGCTTCGTCGCCGAGTTCGTCGGTACCGCCAACGTGCTGCGCGGCGACCTCGCCCGGCGCCTGCTCGGCGAGCAGAGGGAATTCTCCCTGCGCCCGGAACACGTGCGCTTCGGCCGCGCCGGCGAAGGCGAGCTGGAAGTCTCCGGCACGCTGTTCGACGTGCAGTACATGGGCTCCAACAGCCGCTACGAGATCGAACTGGAAGACGGCGGCAAGCTGGTGGCGGCGCTGCCCAACAGCGAACGCGAGGAACCGCGCCCGCAGCCCGGCGACCCGGTCACCGCCTGCTGGGCGCGCAGCGCGCTGGTGCCGCTGCGCGAGGAGCCCGCTTCATGAGCGCGATGCGCGGCCTCTCCAGCTTCCTCTACCGGCGCAGCACGCTGTACCTGCTGATGCTGCTGATCCCGCCGCTGCTGTGGTTCGGGGTGATCTACATCGGCTCGCTGTTCGCCCTGCTCTGGCAGAGCTTCTACACCTTCGACGACTTCACCATGGTGGTGACGCCGGAGCTGACCTGGGCCAACTACGTCGCGCTGTTCAACCCGGCCAACTACGACATCGTCCTGCGCACCCTTTCCATGGCCGTGGCGGTGTCGATCGCCAGCGCCATCCTCGCCTTCCCCATCGCCTACTACATGGCGCACTTCGCCGGACCAAAGGAAAAGGCCTTCTTCTATATCGCGGTGATGCTGCCGATGTGGGCCAGCTACATCGTCAAGGCCTACGCCTGGACGGTGATCCTGGCCAAGGGCGGCATCCTCTACTGGGTGATCCAGAAGCTGCACCTGCTCGCTCCGCTGGAATACCTGCTGCAGGTGCCGGGCGTCGGCGGCAATACCCTGTCCACCTCCCATCTCGGGCGCTTCTGGGTGTTCACCTACATCTGGCTGCCGTTCATGATCCTGCCGATCCAGGCCGCCCTGGAGCGCCTGCCGCCGTCGCTGCTGCAGGCCTCCGCCGACCTCGGCGCGCACCCGCGGCAGACCTTCGTCCAGGTGATCCTGCCGCTGGCCTTCCCCGGCGTGGTGGCCGGCTCGATCTTCACCTTCTCGCTGACCCTCGGCGACTTCATCATCCCGCAGCTGGTCGGCCCCAGCGGGCTGTTCATCGGCACCATGGTCTACGTGCAGCAGGGCGCGATCGGCAACATGCCGCTGGCCGCCTCCTTCACCCTGGTGCCCATCGTGCTGATCGCCGTCTACCTGTCCATCGCCAAGCGGCTGGGAGCATTCGATGCGCTCTGAGAAGGCTTCATGGGGATTGCGGCTGGCGGCCTGGGGCGGGCTGGTGTTCCTGCACTTCCCGATCCTGGTGATCTTCCTTTATGCGTTCAACACCGAGGAATCGGCCTACAGCTTCCCGCTGCAGGGCTTCACCCTGAAGTGGTTCGCCATCGTCGCCCAGCGCAGCGACGTGCTCGACGCCATCTGGCTGTCGGTGAGAATCGCCTGCGTCGCCACGCTGATCGCCATGATCCTCGGCACCCTGGCCGCCGGCGCGCTGTACCGCAGGGACTTCTTCGGCAAGGAAAGCATCTCGCTGATGCTGATCCTGCCCATCGCCCTGCCCGGCATCATCACCGGCATCGCCCTGCTGTCGGCGTTCAAGACCCTGGGCATCGACCCCGGCTTCATCACCATCGTCATCGGCCATGCGACCTTCTGCGTGGTGATCGTCTACAACAACGTCATCGCCCGCTTCCGCCGCACCTCGTTCAGCCTGATCGAGGCGTCCATGGACCTCGGCGCCGACGGCTGGCAGACCTTCCGCTACGTGATCCTGCCGAACATCGCCACCGCCCTGCTGGCCGGCGGCATGCTGGCCTTCGCCCTGTCGTTCGACGAGATCATCGTCACCACCTTCACCGCCGGCCACGAGCGCACCCTGCCGCTGTGGCTGCTCAACCAGCTGACCCGCCCGCGCGACGTGCCGGTGACCAACGTGGTCGCCATGCTGGTGATGCTCGCCACCATGGTGCCGATCCTCGGCGCCTACTACCTGACCCGGGGGACCGAGAACGTCGCGGGAGGCGGCAAGTGATTCCTTCTCCCGGAATGACTGGAGGATCGAACTCATGCAAACCAAGCTGCTGATCAATGGCCAGTTCGTCGCCGGCGAAGGCGAAGGGCTGGACGTCCTCAACCCCGCCACCGGCGAAGTCATCGGCAAGATCGCCGAGGCCAGCGAGGCCCAGGTCGATGGCGCGGTGCGCGCCGCCCACACGGCGTTCGACGGCTGGTCGCAGACCGCGCCGAAGGACCGCGCCCTGCTCCTGCTGCGCCTGGCGGACAGGATCGAGGAACATGCCGAGGAACTGGCCCGGCTGGAATCGGACAACTGCGGCAAGCCCTATGCCGCCGCTCTGAACGACGAGATCCCGGCCATCGCCGATGTGTTCCGCTTCTTCGCCGGCGCCTCGCGCTGCCTGACCGGCTCCGCCGCCGGCGAATACCTGCCCGGCTTCACCTCGATGATCCGCCGCGATCCGATCGGCGTGGTCGCCTCCATCGCACCCTGGAACTACCCGCTGATGATGGCCGCGTGGAAGCTCGGCCCGGCGCTGGCGGCCGGCAACACCGTGGTGCTCAAGCCATCGGAACAGACGCCGCTGACCGCCCTGCGCCTGGCCGAACTGATCACCGAACTGTTCCCCGACGGCGTGGTCAACCTGGTCTTCGGCCGCGGCCCGACGGTGGGTAGCCCGCTGGTCAGCCACGACCTGGTGCGCATGGTCTCGCTGACCGGCTCGGTGGGCACCGGCAAGGCGATCATCCGCAGCGCCGCCGAGACGGTGAAGCGCACCCACATGGAACTGGGCGGCAAGGCGCCGGTGATCGTCTTCGACGACGCCGACCTGCAGGACGTGGTGGACGGCATCCGCACCTTCGGCTTCTACAACGCGGGCCAGGACTGCACCGCCGCCTGCCGCATCTACGCCGGCAGGAAGATCTACGACAACTTCGTCGCCGACCTCGCCAGCGCCGTGTCCAGCCTGAAGACCGGCCTGCAGAACGACCCGTCCACCGAACTCGGCCCGCTGATCACCGCCGACCAGCGCGAGCGGGTGTCCGGCTTCGTCGAGCGGGCCAAGGCCAGCCCGCACATCAAAATAGCCACCGGCGGCAACCTGGTGGCCGGCAATGGCTTCTTCTACGAACCGACGGTGGTGGCCAACGCCCAGCAGGACGACGAGATCGTCCGCCGCGAGGTGTTCGGCCCGGTGGTCTCGGTGACGCCGTTCAGCGACGCCGACGAGGCCATCGCCTGGGCCAACGATTCCGACTACGGCCTGGCGTCGTCCGTATGGACCCGCGACATCGGTCGCGCCTCACGGGTGGCCGCGCGCCTGCAGTACGGCTGCACCTGGGTGAACACCCACTTCATGCTGGTCAGCGAGATGCCCCATGGCGGGTTCAAGCAGTCGGGGTACGGGAAGGATCTGTCGATGTACGGGCTGGAGGACTACACGGTGGCGCGGCACATCATGTTCAAGCATTGAACGGAGATGCCGTCGTTCCTGTAGGAGCGGGCCATGCCCGCGACCCGTCGCGATTTCGCGGGCATGGCCCGCTCCTACAAGGTCACGCATCCGGCCCTGAAATGGTGGATGGAAAAACGCCATCCACCCTACGTTCTGCCTTGCCCGAAGAGTGAGGTTCGATCAGGCCAGTCCGGCCAACCCCAGCCAATGCCGGTACATCCCCTCGGCCACATGGTTCATCGCCGCCACCCGGCCCGGCAGGTCGGCGAGCATCGTCTCCGCCGTCTCCTGGCTCGGCTGGCTCGGGTCTAGGTATTCGGGGAAGCCGGTGACCCAGCCGTGGACCAGTTCCTCGGTCATTTCCGGATGCCCCTGCAGGCCGAGGATGAAGCCGCCCCAGCTGAACCCCTGGTTGTCGCACCAGGGGCTGGACAGCAGGTGCTCGGCGCCCTCCGGCAACTCGAAGGTGTCGCCGTGCCACTGGTAGATCGGGAATTCGTCCGGCAGGTGCACCAGCCAGGGGCTCCGCGCTTCGCGGCGGCGCATCGGCTGCCAGCCCAGTTCGGTATAGGGCTGGCGGCGAATCCCGGCGCCCAGCGCCCTGGCCAGCAGTTGGCCGCCCAGGCAGTGGCCGATCATCGGCACGCGGCGTTCGATGAAGCGGCGCAGCGCGGCGACCTCGTCGCGCAGCCAGGGCAGGTCGTCGTTGACGCTCATCGGCCCGCCCATGATGGCGACCGCCCGCGGGCGTTCCAGGTCGTAGCCGTCGAATTCGCCGAGATCGGCGCGGCGCACGTCGAAGTCCAGGCCGGCGCGGTCGAGCACCGTCGCCAGGTGGCCCGGCGGGCAGAAGTCGGCGTGGGTAAGGATCAGGATATCGGTCATGTTGGCCTCCGCGGCGCAGTCTGCCGCAAAGGCGCTGGGGGAGAAAGTCCGGGGCGGGAAAACCGCGCGGATCAGCGCGCCGCCGGAAACCGGTGACGGCGCCTGTCCGCAGGGTCTGGGAGTGGGATACTGCCTGCCCGCCGCACGGCGGCACAGGCGTTACGAATCACCGTAGCGTGGTCACTTCCTGGGTGACGCCCCAGCCATCGAGAACGCCGCCGAGTGGCACCACGATTTCCTCGAGATCGTGTTCGAACGCGCCGATTGCAGCGTGGGTGGCGAACATCACCTTGCTTATCTGCAGGTTCCAGTTGCCGTCCTGGCGAGCCTCGACCTGGGCTCTCAGCGACTCTCCGCGGAATTGCCGGGCAGCCTGCCGGGCATTCTGTTCATCGGGAAAGATGGCGAAGAAGTCGATGGGATGAATGCGCGCGAAGTCGAATCCACCTTCCTTCATGCGGCGCAAAACGTTGACGCTGATATCTTCCGAGAGGGGCTTTTCCATGGTACGCACCTCCTTTCGTGACATTCAGAGTTATTAACCCTAGCTACCCGGCACGGAGCGCGCCCGGCTTCGGGCCGAATCCGCTCCCGTCGCCCTGACGTGTCCGGGAAGCTCCAGACTGGATCAACGTTCACTGCACGGCTGCCAACGGACGTGCCACACGGGCAACGCACCGGAAAGTATCGGCAACCATCAGGTTCAGGGTAGCGTCATTAGCGGCGGAATGCCGTCACTTCGGCGGATCGGCCCCTCGGCGGCGACGGGCGGCAGCCGGTACGCGGCGGGAACCGTGGCCGCCAGCCCTCTCCGGGCGGAGAAGGCCGGCGGCCGTCAGCGATCCGTCAGTCGACGTCCGGCTTGCCGTGCACCACGCCGGCGGTGTTGTCCAGCAGGCTCCTGGTGGCGGTCTGGATGAAGGACTCCAGGCGCTCGCGCAGCTGCGCCTGGTCAGGCACGTCCTGCACACGCTCGGCGCGCGGGTTTCCACCCAGCTGGTAGTCGTAGATGCGGATGTCGCCTTCCTTCGGCTTGACCAGGATGCGGCTGCCGGCAAGGATCGCCACCACCTGTTCGCCGCCGGACGGCTTGATCACGCCGAAGCCCTGGTCGCCGGCCGGCAGGTTCAGCAGGTCGCGGCCCCAGCACTGGTGGCGCACTTCGCCGCCCAGGCGACCCATGATGGTCGGCACGATGTCGACCTGGGTGCCCACGGTGTCGCGGCTGGTGCCGAACTTCTCCTGGATGCCCGGGGCGATGAACAGCAGCGGCACGTTGAAGCGGTGCAGGTCCATCTCGGTGAGCTGGTCCGGCACGCCGAAGCCATGGTCGCCGACCACCACGAACAGGGTGTCCTTGTAGTACGGCGACTTTTTCGCCTTCTCGAAGAACTGGCCGAGCGCCCAGTCGGAATAGCGCATCGCGGTCAGGTGCTCGTCCAGCGAACCGTAGCCGGTCACCCGCTCCACCGGCAGGTCCTTCGGCAGCGCGTAGGGCACGTGGTTGGAGAGGGTCTGCAGCAGCGCGTAGAACGGCTTGCCGGTGGCCTCCAGCTTGTCCAGTTCCTCGTTGCCGCGGGCGAACATGTCCTGGTCGGACACGCCCCAGGTCGGGTCGGAGAACACCGGGTTCACGAAGTCGTTGCGGCCGACGAAGGTGGTCATGCCCTGGTTGGCGAAGAAGCCGGACTGGTTGTCCCAGGCGAAATCGCCGTTGTAGACGTAGACGTCCTCGAAGTGCCGCGCGCTGAGCAGCTGCGGCAGGCCGGAGAACTTGTGGCCACCTTCCGGCGTCTGCATCAGGTATTCGAAGCCCGGCAGGTTGGGGAAGCAGGCCATGGTGGCGAACATGCCCTGGTGGGTATGGGTGCCGTTGGAGAAGTAGCGGGTGAACAGCAGGCCTTCCTTCGACAGCTTGTCGAAGTACGGGGTGATCTCGCCCTTCGCGCCGAGCGCGCCGACGTAGTGGCCGGCGAAGCTCTCCATCAGGATCACCACCACGTTCTTCACCGGCAGGGTGCCGTCGGCCGGCGGCGTGTAGTCGCGGCGAACCGCGGCCTCGTCGGCATCCACCAGCTTCTCGTCCGGCAGCAGCAGCATGCTGCGCACGATGTCGCGCGCCTGCTCGACCGGCAGGGTGGCCTTCCAGATGTTCTCGCGGTGCTCGGAGAAGCGCGCTTCGGCCGCCTTGATCAGGGTCAGGGTGCCGTTCAGGCCGAGCTGGTTGGCGAACATCGACTCGGTGGTGAAGGCGTCGCCCCAGCGCAGCGGCGGGCCCTGGCGCAGGGTGCCGCGGGCGGCGGCCACGCAGACCAGGACCACCAGCAGCAGCACCGGCACGCGCAGGTACCAGGCGGCGAGCTGCGGGCCCGTGGCGCTCGGCCGGGTGGCGAGGTCGATGCGCTTGAACACGCTGTACAGCACCCAGGTGGCGAAGGCCCAGGCCAGCATGTAGCGGACCACCGGGAAGCCGTACCAGAGCATGCTCATCACGGTCTTCGGGTCTTCCGACATGTACTGGAACACCAGGCTGTTCAGGCGCTGGTGGAACTCTCGGTAGAAGTCCAGTTCGAGCACGCCGAGGAACAGGGTGATGCTGGCGAAGATGGTCAGCCAGATGCGCCACAGGCCGCGCGCGGCCATCGCCGGGCCGGCGGCCAGGGCGAATACCAGCGGCGCGATGCCGTAGACCACCGCGCGGATGTCGAAGCGCATGCCGGTGATGAAGGCTTCGAAGAAGGTGGCCGCCGGGGTGTTGCCGATCAGCTCGCGGTTGTAGAGGAACAGCGCCAGGCGCAGCAGGGAGAACATCGTCATCAGCGCCAGGGTGCTGAACAGGATGAATCTCAGGTGGCTGGCGACGGTCGGCCGCACGAGGCGCGAGGCGGTTTGGCGATCGATCATGACTTCCGGTTGACCCATGTGGAGCTTCCGTTGTTGGAGGTACGGACAGGCGAAGGTCCCGCCATGCGGGCCGGGCGACGGGTGGTCGGGGCGGCTGGAGAGGATGCGGCGACGGGACGGCGGCCGATTGTATTCATCCGTGGAACAGCTGAAACGCGAATGAGAAACACAATCGTATCCGCATGATACAGGCGGGGCAGGATGATGCCTGCGGAGATGTGAAAAAAATGTCACGTCTCCGCAGGCGGGATGGCTCAGTTGGCCGGCTTGCCGATGGCTTGCAGCACGTACTGCGGCAGCGCGAAGGCGCCCTGGTGGATTTCCGGGTTGTAGTAGCGGGTGACGATGCTGCTGCCGGCGAAGCGCTGGCGCAGGGTTTCCAGCGGTACGCGGCGCAGGCCGGCGTCGGTGGCGCCCCAGGCGAAGGTCATGGCGCCGCCGATGTAGGTGGGCACCGCCGCCTGGTAGAAGTGCCAGTCGGCGAACAGGCCGTCCATCCGACCGGCGGTATTGCGCACGCCGTCCAGCTGCATGAACGGCGTGCCGTTCTGGGTCACCAGCACGCCGCCGTCGTTCAGGCAGCGGCGGCAGGCCTGGTAGAAGTTCTCCGAGAACAGCACCTCGCCCGGGCCGATCGGGTCGGTGGAGTCGGAGATGATCACATCGAACTTCTCCTGGGTGGTGGCGACGAAACGCATGCCGTCGTCGATCACCAGGTTCAGGCGCGGGTCCTCGAAGGCACCGCAGGAGTGGTTGGGCAGGAATTCCTTGCACATTTCCACCACGGTGCCGTCGATCTCGACCATGGTGATGTGCTCGACGCTGGCGTGCCTGGCCACTTCACGCAGCATGCCGCCGTCGCCGCCGCCGACGATCAGCACGCGTTTGGCGGCGCCGTGGGCGAGGATCGGCACGTGAGTGAGCATCTCGTGGTAGATGAACTCGTCGGCCTCGGTGGTCTGGATCACGCCGTCCAGCGCCATCACACGGCCCATGCGGGCATTCTCGAAGATCACCAGATGCTGGTGCTCGGTACGCACTTCATGAAGCATCTTGTCGACGCTGAAACGCTGGCCATAGCCTTCGTAGAGGGTTTCCAGATATTCACGCATGAGCGGGCTCCCGGGCAGGACAGTGGCAGAAACGCAGCGGAACGGGTCCGTGCGCCGAAAAAACGAAGGCGCGCATTCTACGCTGCGGGGGATGACAGGTCGAACCTTCACGACCAGTTTGAAAGTCGGATGCGGGAGGACAGGCGCCCGCGCAGCGGTTATCGTCCGCCCATGAACGACATGATCCCCGACACCGCGCAGACCCTGCGCCTGCCCTACCTCGCGCCCTGGGACTGGCGGCAGTTCCACGCCCACTTCGCCCTGCGCGCCCTGTCCGGCGTCGAGCGCCTGGAGCCGCGCCGCTACAGCCGCAGCGTGCGCCTGGGCGGGCATGGCGGCTGGTTCAGCGTCCGCCCGCTGGACGACGAACCCGCGCTGGAGCTGCGCCTGCACCTCGGCCCGCAGGCCGCCGCCCATGCACAGCCTCTGGTGCAGCGGGTGCGGCGGATGTTCGACCTGGACTCGGACCCGCAGCTGATCGCCCGCCACCTGGGCGCCGATCCGCTGCTGCGGCCGCTGCTGGAAAACCATCCCGGCCTGCGCCTGCCCACCGCCTTCGATCCCTTCGAACAAGCGGTGCGCGCCATCGTCGGCCAGCAGGTGACGGTGAAGGCGGCGGTGACCATCACCGGCCGGCTGGTCGAACGCCTCGGCGAACCGCTTGCGGACGCCCATGTCGATGGCCCGCAGCGGCTGTTCCCTACTCCGGAAGCCATCGCCGGGGCGAACCTCGACGGCATCGGCATGCCCGGCAAGCGCGTGGCGACCCTGCAGCGCTTCGCCGAAGCCTGCGCCAGCGGCGCCCTCGCCCTGCATGTGGAGGATGGCGCCGAAGCGCTGGTGCAGCGGCTCTGCGCCCTCCCCGGCATCGGCCCGTGGACGGCGGAGTACGTGGCGCTGCGCGCATTCGGCGAGCCCGACGCCTTCCCCGCCGCCGACCTCGGCCTGCTCAAGGCCGCGGTGTGGGGCGCCGACGGCATCAGCGCCCGCGAACTGGCCCGCCGCGCCGAAGCCTGGCGGCCGTGGCGCGCCTATGCGGCCGTCTATCTATGGCAAAGCTATGCGAATGGAGGTTGAGCGCCATGCATTACCGCTATCACGACAGCCCCACCGGCCGCCTGCTGCTGGCCGGCGATGAAGGGGGCCTGAGAATGCTCTACATGGACCTGGAGCAGAAGCATTACCCCGAGCCGGACTGGCACGAGGGCAGCCCACTGCTGGACGAGGTGGCGCGCCAGCTGGATGAGTACTTCGCCGGCAAGCGCCAGCGCTTCGATGTCCGCCTGAATGCCCGCGGCACCGAGTTCCAGCGCCAGGTCTGGCAGGCGCTGGTCGAGATCCCCTATGGCTACACCACCTGTTACGCCGAACTGGCGCGGCGCATCGGCCGGCCCAAGGCGGTCCGCGCGGTCGGCGCGGCCAACGGCGCCAACCCGATCAGCATCATCGTGCCCTGCCACCGGGTGATCGGCCGCGACGGCAGCCTCACCGGCTACGCCGGCGGGCTGGCTCGCAAGGAACAGCTGCTGCGTCTGGAGGGCGCTATCGGCTAGAAGTCGAAGGCGGTCTGCGCCGCCTGCGGATCGGCATCGACACCTTCCAGCGCCAGCATGCGCAGCTTGGCGTCACGGCCGCCCGGCGCGGAGAAGCCACCGGTCCTGCCGCCGCTGGCCAGCACGCGGTGGCAGGGAATGATCAGCGGAATCGGATTGCTGCCCATCGCCTGCCCCACGGCGCGGGACAGCCCGACATCGCCCAGGCGGCGCGCGATGTCGCCGTAGGTGGTGGTTTCGCCCCAGGCGAAGCGGAGGATGTCGGCGTAGACGCGGCGGTTGAAATCGCCGACCGCCGACAGGTCCAGCGGCAGGCTGGCGAAGGACACCGTCTCGCCGCGCGCATAGGCCAGGACCAGCGCCCGCGCCTCGGCGACGAACGCCGGCCATTGCGCAGTTTCAGAACCCAGCTTGTCGAGCCGCGCGCGCAGGGTCTGCGGCGATTCCCCCGGCAGACAGGTACGCACAAGCCCCTGCGGACTCCAGGCGAGCCCGAACCAGCCGAGTTCTGTTTCGATCAGGCAGTAGTGCATCGGCCGAGTGTCCGCCGCCGGGGTTCATCCCGCAAGGGTCACTGCACCATCGCTTCGGGTAACCCTGTAGGAGCGAGCTTGCTCGCGAACAGGCCCTGTACCCGAATGGTTCGCGAGCAAGAACTGGGCGTCCCCCTCGCTCCTACGAAAAGAGCCCTCAGCAGCGTTCAGAACCGCGCCAGGTCGATCACCGCGAAACTGGCGACCGTATCGTGCCCTTCCAACACGCCGCCTTCGCGGGCCAGGCCGATGGTCTGCATTCCGGCCTGCTGGGCGGCGTCGAGTTCCTGAACCACGTCGGAGAGGAAGAGGATTTCGTCTCCCGGCAGACCAATCTCGCCGGCGATTCGGCTGTAGGAGTCGGCCTCGCGCTTGCCGCCGGAGGTGGTGTCGAAATAGCCGGAGAACAGCGGCGTCAGGTCACCCGCCTCGGAGCAGCCGAAGATCAGCTTCTGCGCCTGGATCGAGCCGGAGGAATAGACGTACAGCGCGTAGCCTTCCTCGTGCCAGCGGCGCAGCGCATCCACCGCGTCCGGATAGACGTGGCCCTTGAGCTGGCCGGCCCTGTAGCCCTGCTCCCAGACCATGCCCTGCAACGCCTTCAGCGGCGTGGCCTTGCGGTCCTCGGCGATCCAGCCCAGCAGGATCTCGATGCAGCGCTCCACATCCGCCTGCGCCTCGCCGCTCTCGGCACGCACTGCCGCCAGTTGCTCGGCCACCGCCGCCTCGCCGGCATGCTCGCGGACATAGTCCGGCAGATGCGCGGCGGCATAGGGGAAGAGCACGTCGAAGACGAAGCTGACGGCGCTGGTGGTGCCTTCGATGTCGGTGAGGATGGCTTTGATGGGCATGCAGAAACTCCAGAGGGTCGGTTGCGCACTCGCCGGGGGACTCTTTGTAGGAGCGGGCCGTGCCCGCGACCGGGGCATGCTCGCGGGCATGGCCCGCTCCTACAGGGATGGGACGGCTATTCAGTCTTCCAGCAGCGGAAAACGCCTGGCGATGTCCTCGCCGGTGAACTTCGCCACCCAGCCTTCCGGGTTGTTGAACAGGCGGATGGCGACGAAATACGGACGCTCGCCCATGTCGAACCAGTGGCGGGTGCCGGCCGGGACCGAGATCAGGTCGTTCTTCTCGCACAGCACGGCGTAGACGTGGTCGTCGATGTGCAGGGTGAACAGCCCGCGACCGGCGACGAAGAAGCGCACTTCGTCCTCGCCGTGGCGGTGTTCGTCGAGGAACTTGGCGCGCAGCTCGTCCTTCTGCGGGTTGTCGGCGTCCAGGCTGATCACGTCGACGGTGACGTAGCCCTGCTCGTCCTTCAGACGCTGGATTTCGTGCTGGTAGGCGGCGATCACCTCGTCCTGGCTGGCGCCGGGGGCGATCGGGGCGTTGGCCGCCCAGCGCTCGAAGCGCACGCCGACCTCGGCCAGGGTGGCAGCGATGTCCTCGACGTGGGTCAGCAGCTTCAGCGGCTGTTCCGGCTGGGATTCGTGATAAACGGTCAAACTGCTCATCGGCGCAGACTCATCTCTTTCAATTCACATTCGAACAGGAACTCGAAGGCTTCCACCTGGCGCAGGGCGTCGCTCATGCGCGCTCCCCAAGTGTACAGGCCGTGGCCGCGGATCAGGTAACCCGGGCAGTCCGGATGGGCGTCCAGCCAGGGCTGCACTTTCGCCGCCAGCCGGGCGATGTCCTGGTCGTTGTCGAAGATCGGCACCATCACCCGGCCTTCGTGGGTGGTCACCCCGGCGAAGGCCTTCTGCAGTTCGTAGTCCTCCAGTTCCAGGCGGTCGCCGGGAACCAGCCGCGAGAGCACGGTGGCGTTCACCGAGTGGGTGTGCAGCACCGCGCCGATCTCCGCGCGCCAGGCGTAGAGCTGGGTGTGCAGCAGGGTTTCGGCGGACGGTTTCTTGCCCGGCTCCAGGCTGTTGCCGGCGAGGTCGGTTTCCAGCACGTCGTCGATGCCGAGCTGGCCCTTGTGCTTGCCGGATACGGTGAGCAGGGCGCGGTCGGCGGCCAGGCGCGTGGAATAGTTGCTGCTGGTGGCCGGCGACCAGCCACGGGAATAGAGGAAGCGCCCGGCTTCGATGATCTGCCGGGTCAGCTGTTCACGGTTGTCGCTCATGCCCTCTCCTCTTTCAGGCGGGTGCAGATGATGAAAGCCGCGCCAAGCGCCACGAGGCTGGCGATGGCGAAGGTCCAGGCGGCGCCGAGGCTGCTCCAGCTGTAGCCGGAGTACAGCGCCCCCAGCGCGCCGCCGGTGCCGGCCAGCGCTGCGTAGAGCGCCTGGCCCTGGCCCTGCTGGCGCGCCTGGAAGCTGCGCTGGACGAAGTGTATGCAGGCGGCGTGGAAACTGCCGAAGGTCGCCGCGTGCAGCAGCTGGGCGAACAGCAGGACGAGCAGGTGCTCGGCCAGGCTGCCCAGCAGCAGCCAGCGCAGCGACGCCAGCAGGAAGCTGGCGGCCAGCACCTGACGCAGGCTGAAGCTGCCCAGCAGGCGCGGCATGAACAGGAACAGCAGCACCTCGGCCACCACCCCCAGCGCCCACAGCTGGCCGATGACGCCACGGCTGTAGCCGAGCGCTTCCAGGTGCAGGGTCAGGAAGGTGTAGTACGGGCCGTGGGACAGCTGCATCAGGCAGACGCAGACATAGAAGGCCAGCACGCCGGGACGCAGCAGCTGCTGCAGGAAGCCGCCGGCGCTCGCCTCGTCGTGGCGCACCGCCGGCTGGGCGTTGGGCACCCACCAGCTGGCGCCGACGATGCCGAGCATGATCGCCAGCAATGCCACGGGATAGGCGTCCAGGCTGGCCCGTTCGAACAGCCAGCCGAGGCCGACCACGGTGCAGATGAAGCCGATCGAACCCCACAGGCGGATGCGGCTGTAGCTGGCGGTTTTCTCGCCCAGATGGGCCAGGGTGATGACCTCGAACTGCGGCAGCACCGCGTGCCAGAAGAACGCGTGCAGCGCCATCACCAGTGCCAGCCAGGCGTAGCTGTGGCTGATGAAGATGGTGGCGAAGCTCGCCGCCGTCGCCAGCGCGCCGAAGCGCACGATGACCAGACGCCGGCCGCTGCGGTCGCCAAGCCAGCCCCAGATGTTCGGCGCGACGCAGCGCATCAGCATGGGAATCGCCACCAGCTCGCCGATCCGCGCGCTGGAAAAGCCCAGGTGATCGAAATACAGGGCGAGAAACGGCGCCGTCCCGCCGAGCAGGCAGAAATAGAAGAAGTAGAAGCTGGACAGGCGCCAGTAGGGAACAGCTGCGGACATGGGCGGGGAATCGGTACTGACGTAGGGTGGGTTAGCGGCGCGACGCCAGGCTCTCCGTATTGCGCCGAACCTGCTGCGCCGCGTAACCCACCAGCAACGCCGGGAACGACCTGGCCGGTGGGCTACGGCGCGCCTGTTCAATGCGCCAGACGTTGGCCATGGCAGCGCGCGCCTAACCCACCCTACGACTCAAAGCTGCGGAAGCACCGGGGTGGCGACGCGCACATCGGCGTTCTGAGCCCTCTGGCGGAGCAGATGATCCATCAGCACGATGGCCATCATCGCCTCGGCGATGGGGGTGGCGCGGATGCCGACGCAGGGGTCGTGGCGGCCCTTGGTGACCACGTCCACCGGATTGCCATTGACGTCGATGGAGCGGCCCGGGGTGGTGATGCTGGAAGTCGGCTTCAGCGCCAGGTTGGCGACGATCGGCTGGCCGGAGGAAATGCCGCCGAGGATGCCGCCGGCGTTGTTCGACAGGAAGCCTTCCGGGGTCAGCTCGTCGCGATGCTCGGTGCCGCGCTGGGCGACGCTGGCGAAGCCGGCGCCGATTTCCACGCCCTTCACCGCGTTGATGCTCATCAGCGCATGGGCCAGCTCGGCATCCAGGCGGTCGAAGATCGGCTCGCCGAGGCCCGGCGGCACGCCTTCGGCGACCACGGTGATCTTCGCGCCGACCGAATCCTGGTCGCGGCGCAACTGGTCCATGTAGGCCTCCAGCTCCGCCACCTTGTCCGGATCGGGGCTGAAGAAGGCGTTCTGCTCGACGCTGTCCCAGGTCTTGAACGGAATCTCGATCGGGCCGAGCTGGCTCATGTAGCCCCGCACGCTGATGCCCAGGGTCGCCAGGTACTTCTTGGCGATGGAGCCGGCGGCCACGCGCATGGCGGTCTCGCGCGCCGAGGAACGGCCGCCGCCACGGTAGTCGCGGATGCCGTACTTGTGGTGGTAGCTGTAGTCGGCATGGGCCGGGCGGAACAGGTCCTTGATCGCCGAGTAGTCCTTGGACTTCTGGTCGGTGTTGCGGATCAGCAGGCCAATCGGCGTGCCGGTGGTCCGGCCTTCGAACACGCCGGAGAGGATTTCCACCTCGTCGTCTTCCTGGCGCTGGGTGGTGTGCCGGCTGGTGCCGGGCTTGCGCCGGTCGAGGTCGCGCTGCAGGTCTTCCAGGGAAAGCTCCAGCCCCGGCGGGCAGCCGTCGACGATGGCGACCAGCGCCGGGCCATGGCTTTCGCCGGCGGTGGTGACGGTGAACAGCTTGCCGTAGGTATTGCCGGACATGCGAGGCTCCCTGGAAATACAGAAATCTGCAAATGCAGATTTCTGCAAAAACGTAAATGCGGAAAAGGCCGCGCAGTATACCCGCCCCGCCCCGCCCTGCGAACCATCGCCGGACGGGCTCAAGAATCCCTGCCGACGGTCGATAACCCACGGGATGCCCCCTCGCCAGCCCCGAGGATTCCTCATGACCGACAGCGAACCGAGCCTCGCCGAACAGGCCGTCAAGCCGCATCCGTGGGCGGACCTGCCGGCGGAACAGTTCCGCCTGCTGCGCCTGGCGCCGCTTCCTCCCGATCCGAAGACCGGCCAGAGGCCGCTGCGCTTCGTCCAGCTCGGCCGGGTGGAACGGCACAACGCCGAGCAGAGCCTGCTGCGCCTGACCATCCAGTTGCCCGGCCAGCAGGTGCGCCGCGACCAGAACCTGCTGGAAGTCTGGGCGGACCACCGCAACCGCGAGGTCCGCTTCGGCGCCGACGGCGGCTTCTCCACCGAACCGCTCAACCACGGGCTGGGGCGCTTCCTGCTGGCCCAGGGCATCGCCTGGGC
This sequence comes from Pseudomonas jinjuensis, assembly GCF_900103845.1. GTDB lineage: Bacteria > Pseudomonadota > Gammaproteobacteria > Pseudomonadales > Pseudomonadaceae > Pseudomonas > Pseudomonas jinjuensis. The sequence goes on along the minus strand of NZ_FNIJ01000001.1, from coordinate 180,404 downwards.
ACAGCAGAAATGGGCGCACTACCGGGTGGAAGGCGCGGTGCTGGGCATCAGGGACGTGCCGAACGACGACGCCCGCCTGCGCCGCGACCACGTGCTGCGCGCCCAGGGCTTCGACGTTGCCTACGAGGACGCGCGGATGCTGCGGGCGCGCTGCTCAGCCGGCCGAGTCAGCGAGCTGTACGACGACTGGCACAAGGAAAAGGTGCAGTTCATTCCGCTGCTGGACGCCGCGGCGATGCTGGAACAGGCCGACCGCAACCTGCTCGCCCGCGACAACGAGATCCGCCAGCTGCAGCAGCGCCTGGAGACCTTCCGCCGCGACGACGCCAGCCTGCGCTTCCTGGTCGCCTGCCTGACGCTGTTCGCGGTGTTCCAGGCCGGGCTGCTGATCTGGATGGCGACGCGCTGACTGCGCTGTCCCGCCCTTCGTAGGGTGGATCACGCTTCATCGATCCACCATGGCCGCGCATGCGGCCCCGCGATGGTGGATGAAAAAAGCCTCATCCACGTTTCCGGTCGTCACGCTCGCTAGCGGCGGATAACGCTGGCGCGTTATTCGCCCTACGGGGAGGCGCGGGTGCAACCCGCCAACGCCAATCGGCGGGTTTCATCCGCCCTACCCAGGCGCCATGCGCGTGATGGTGAGCATGGTGCGCCCCTCCGCGACTTACTTCACCCGCGAACGGAACAGCTCCTGATGCTGCCGGCACTGCGCCGCCGAGAGCAGGAACACCCCGTGCCCGCCGTGCTCGAACTCCAGCCAGGTGAAGTCGACTTCCGGATACAGCGCCTCGACGTGCACCTGGCTGTTGCCCACCTCCACCACCAGGGTGCCCTGGGCGGTGAGATGGTCGGCGGCCTCGGCGAGCATGCGCCGCACCAGGTCCAGTCCGTCGTCGCCGCAGGCCAGGCCGAGTTCCGGTTCGTGCTGGTATTCGGCGGGCATGTCGGCGAAGTCTTCCGCGTCCACGTAGGGCGGGTTCGACACGATCAGGTCGAAACGCTGCCCCGGCAGGCCGGAGAAGCCATCGCCCTGCACGGTGTAGACGCGCTCGCCCAGTTCGTGCCGCTCGATGTTGACGTTGGCCACTTCCAGCGCGTCGAAGGACAGGTCGCCCAGCACCACCTCGGCTTGCGGGAAGGCGTGGGCGCAGGCGATGCCGATGCAGCCGGAGCCGGTGCAGAGGTCGAGGATGCGCGCCGGTTCGGCGGCCAGCCAGGGCGCGAAGCGGCGTTCGATCAGTTCGCCGATCGGCGAGCGCGGCACCAGCACGCGCTCGTCGACGACGAACGGCATGCCGCAGAACCAGGCCTCGCCGAGCAGGTAGGCCACCGGCACGCGCTCCTCGATGCGCCGGCGCAGCAGTTCCATCAGGTGCTCGCGCTCGTCGTCCTCGAGGCGGCAGTCGAGGTAGGCGTCGGCGATTTCCCAGGGCAGGTGCAGCGCGCCCAGCACCAGCTGGCGCGCCTCGTCCCAGGCGTTGTCGGTGCCATGGCCGAAGAACAGCCCCTCCGCATGGAAACGGCTGACGGCCCAGCGAATGTGGTCGCGCAGGGTCAACAAACGGGATTCGCTCACGAAGCAGGTCCTCGCAGGTGGCAAAAAGGGACGCATTCTAGGCGTTGCGGAAAAACTGTCCATGGCCGGCAGATGACCAGCGCAGGCAAACGGTCAATACCACTTTGTGCACATCTGGCAAAGGTTCACAGGAGGCGCGTTACAGACCACAATGATTGGATCGTAATATCAGGAGTCCAGCCATGTCCCTCCCGCTCAGCCTGCTGCAGATCACCGGTCGCGGCTACCCGCCGGCGACCCTGCGTCAGAGCACCCTGGTAATCATCGATGCCCAGGAGGAATACCGTAGCGGTGTGCTGGCCCTGCCCGGCGTCGAAGCCGCCGTGGCGCAGATCCGCCTGCTGCTGGACAGCGCGCGCAACCACGGCACGCCGGTCGTCCACGTGCACCATCTGGGCATCCACGGCGGCATGCTCGACCCGCAGGGCGAGCGCGGCCAGTTCCTCCCCGAACTCGCCCCGCTGCCCGGCGAGGTGGTGGTGGACAAGCGCATGCCCAACGCCTTCGCCGGCACCGACCTGCATGACCAGTTGCAGGCCATCGGCCGCCTGGACCTGATCGTCTGCGGCTTCATGACCCATTCCAGCATCAGCACCACGGTGCGCGCCGCCAAGGACTACGGCTACCGCTGCACCCTGGTGGACGCCGCCTGCGCCACCCGCGACATCCCCACTCCGGAAGGCGGAGTGCTCGCCGCCCAGGACCTGCACCGGGCGGAAATCGCCGCGCTGGGCGACAACTTCGCGGCCGTGGTGTCCCAGGCACAGGCCCTGGTCTGACCGCCGTCCGTCCCGACAGGCGGCGGCCACGGGCATCAGCGATTAGGCTGTAACAGCGTGCGCGCTCAGTGGAACCGCGCGAAAGCGCGGTGTCCGAGCTTCCCGAGCCGGGGTTGGAACCCGTCCAACCCGCACCGGTCATAGCCTCGATCATCAGATGAGGAAGTCGGGATGAAGTTGTCCGATAGTTTCGATCCACGCCGCCTTCGCCCCCGGCGACCGGCCCGCTGGCGCTGGCGCTTCGCCGCCGCCCTCGCCGCCATCATCGCCACGCTGGGCGTCCTTTCCTCGCTGGCCGGCGTAGCCGCCCTGCTGCGCCGGCAACCCGCCCTGGGCGAACTGCACATCGAGCCGGGCGCCGGCGCCGTACTGCTGGTGATCGGCCTGCTCGCCCTCTGGCTGGGCGTGAAGCTCTGGCGCGTCGCCCGTCGCCGCACCCGCAGTTCCGGCGACCTCAGCCTGTCGCCGCACCTGTTCAAGCGACGCAACTGAAGGCAACGTCCTAACGCAAGGCGCGATTGATCCGGTAAACTTGCCGGTTCTTCGCGGAGGCTCCATGCAAGACGACGATTTTTCCCTGTTCGAACGTGAGATGCGCGGCGTCAAGCGCATCACCGTGGACCAGGCCGACACCGGCAAGCCCAAGGCCGATCGCCAGCAGCTGACCCAGCGCCGGCAGAACGCCAGCACCCGGGTGGAAGCGGTCAAGGTCGATGGGCTGTCGGACCTGTTCGTCATCGACGTCGGCGCGGAAGACGAACTCTACTGGGCCCGCGACGGCGTTCAGGAAGGCCAGATGCGCAAGCTCAAGCTTGGCCAGATCGCCTTCGAGGGCAGCCTCGACCTGCATGGCATGAGCGTGGAGAAGGCCCGGGAAACCCTCTGGGACTTCCTCGCCGAGGCCGCGAAATTCGAGATCCGCTGCGTGCGCGTCACCCACGGCAAGGCGGCGCGCATCGACGGCAAGCGGCCGCTGGTGAAGAGCCACGTCAACACCTGGCTGCGCCAGCATCCGCAGGTGCTCGGCTTCACCTCCTGCCAGCCGCGCCACGGCGGCACCGGCGCGGTCTACGTCATGCTGCGCCGGACCATGCTCGAGGGCCGCGACGAATAGCTCGTCCGGTCCTTGCCAGCACGCCGCCCGCGCCCTACCCTCCGCCCACTCCAAACGCCTACAGGTAGCTACATGTCCCTGGAACAAAACTACTCGGCGATCCTCACCCAGCTCGGCGAGGACGTCACCCGCGAAGGTCTCGTCGATACGCCCAAGCGCGCGGCGAAGGCCATGCAGTACCTCTGCCGCGGCTACCAGCAGACGCTGGAGGAAATCGTCAACGGCGCGCTGTTCAGCTCCGACAACAGCGAGATGGTGCTGGTCAAGGACATCGAGCTGTACTCGCTGTGCGAACACCACCTGCTGCCCTTCATCGGCAAGGCGCATGTCGCCTACATCCCGAACGGCAAGGTGCTCGGCCTGTCGAAGGTGGCGCGCATCGTCGACATGTTCGCCCGCCGCCTGCAGATCCAGGAAAACATGTCGCGGCAGATCGCCGAGGCGGTCCAGCAGGTCACCGGCGCGCTCGGCGTGGCCGTGGTGATCGAGGCCAAGCACATGTGCATGATGATGCGCGGTGTGGAGAAGCAGAATTCGTCGATGGTCACCTCGGTGATGCTCGGCGAGTTCCGCGACAACGCCGCGACCCGCAGCGAGTTCCTCAGCCTGATTCGCTGAGTCCCGCGCAGGGCACAGACGGTGTGGCGGATAGCGCTGGCGCGTTATGCCCTACGCGGAGCCGCCAAACGGCAGCCAATGAAAAACCGGCCCATCAGGCCGGTTTTTTCGTTCCCGTATGCCTCAGCGGGTGTAGTACCCCACCGCCACCAGGTAGTTGTCCACCTTGTGCAGGAAGGCGTGCTTGTTCTCGATCTTGTCGGTTACCGGGTTGCGCCACTGGTAGTCGAAGGTGCCTTCGCCCTTGTCCTTCACCAGTTGCAGCATGGCGTGGCCGATGGGGTTGCCGGCCGGGTCCTTGACGCTGCTGAAGTCGGTGCCGATCATCCGCGCGTTGAAGCCGTGGGCGACGTAGCGGGAGGTATTCAGGTCGACCACGAAGGCGTACAGGTCATCCTCGATGAACTCCTCGTCCAGGTCGTTGATGCGCTTGAAGGTCGCCTCCGGCTCCGTCTCGACGGCCTTGACCACCTTGTCCAGCATCGCCTGGGCCTGCGCCGGCTCCGCCCGCGGGATGTAGTAGCCGACGGCGAAGATGCGGTCGTCGACGCGCTGGTAGTAGGCGTGCTTGCGCTCGATGCGGCCGTCCGCCCAGTTCTTCCAGCGGTACTCGGCCTCTTCTATCCTGCCGCTTTCGGATGTTTTCAGCGCCTTCTGGAAATCGTCGCGCAGGGTGCGGTCGAGGGACGGGGTGATGTCGCGGCCGATCAGCACCACCGAGGGGCCGCCGCTGGCGAGCATCACGCCCTTGCTGTTGACCACGTAGACGTACAGTTCGCCGTCGATGAATTCCCCCTGGCGGCTGAAGGCGGCGAACGCCTTGTCGCCTTCCTTCTGGTAGTAGGCCACGGCCTTCTCCAGCAACTGCCTGGCGCGCTGCGCCTGTTCCGCATCACCACCGCTGCCTTCGGCCGCCAGCGCGGCGCCCGTCGATACCATCGCTGCAATCAGGATCAGACTACGAACCAGCCATTTCATGCTCGACTCCCCCTGGGCACTGTGATTATTGCGGTCTGAGCATAGATCGACGGACGGCGTTCCGCGTCCGCTCAGCCAAAGAATCGCTTCAGCGAACGCGACAGCCAGCCGCCGGAACTGTGATCGCTGGTCAACTCGTGCATGCTCGCCTTCACCGCGTCCACGTAGTTCGAGTCATCGTTGCGGATATGGTTGAACAGCCAGCGCCCGAGCATGCCCTTGAGTTCCTCGGCGACGTCCTCGCCCGCCTCGAAGCGCAGCCGGTACTCCGACACCCGCTTGATGAAGAGTTCGTGCACCTTCTTGTGCGCCCGGCTGAACTGGTAGCCGGCGTCCTCCATCAGGGTCTCCTCGAAGGCGAAGTGCGACAGGGTGTAGTCCACCAGCTCCTCGATGACGCCGCCGAGCTCGCTGCGGTCGTGCGTCTGCTGGGCGTGGTGCAGATGGTTGATCATCTCGACGATGCGCTTGTGCTGATTGTCGATGACCTGGATCCCGGTGTTCAGATCGTCCTGCCAGACCAGATAGGCCATTTTCCCCTCCTTTCCGGGGTAATGAGACAGCCCGCCAGGCCCCGGTACTGTTGCGGGCGAAACTGGGCGCTGAGCTTAGGAGTGGCAGGGTCGTGGCATCTTGATACCGGTCAAGCCGCACCGGCGGGAGGCGGATGTCAGGCGGCCGGATACGAAAAGCCCGCGAAAATCGCGGGCTCTCCGGGGGGCGGGCCGAGGCTCAGCCGAGCATCGTCACGTGTCGCGGATGCGCCGCCACCCGTTCCAGCCAGGCGTTGATCGCCGGGTAGCCGGAGAGGTCGAAGCCGCCCTCGTGGGCCACGTGGGTATAGGCGTAGAGGGAGATGTCGGCGATGGAATAGCGCTCGCCCACCAGGTACGGCGTCTGCCGCAGCTGTTTCTCCATCACGTCCAGCGCCTTGTAGCCGCCCTTGTGGCAGTTCTCGTACTCGGCGCGGCGCTCTTCCGGCAGGCCCAGGTAGAACTGGATGAAGCGCGCCACCGCCACGTACGGCTCGTGGCTGTACTGCTCGAAGAACTGCCACTGCAGCACCTGGGTGCGCAGGCGCGGCTCGCTCGGCAGCAGGTCGCTGCCGTCGGCGAGGAAGTTGAGGATGGCGTTGGACTCCCACAGGCAGGAGCCGTCTTCCAGCTCCAGCACCGGCACCTTGCCGTTGGGGTTCTTCGCCAGGAACTCCGGGGTCTGCGTCCCGCCCTTGAGGATGTCCACCGGCTGCCACTGGTATTCCCGGCCGAGCAGGTGCAGGGCCAGCTTGACCTTGTAGCAGTTGCCGGACAGATGATCGCCGTAGACCTTGTACATCGTCCCTCCTCAGGCGGCCTGGGCCGCTTGCGCCTCACGGATGACCGCAGCCAGGCGACGCAGGCCCTCGCCCAGGCGCTCGGGAGCGACGTGGCTGAAGTTCAGGCGCAGATGGCCGGGATTGGCATCCGGGTCGGTGAAGAAGGGTTCGCCGGGCATGAAGGCGACGTTCTGCTTCAGCGCCTGGTCGAGCAGGCTGCGGGTGTCGATCTTGTGCTTCAGGGTCAGCCAGAAGAACAGCCCGCCCTGGGGCACGTTCCACTCGGCCAGGTCGCCGAAGTGCTGCTCCAGCTGCACCTGCATGGCGTCGCGGCGGATGCGATAGAAGTCGCGCAGCTCGGCCAGGTGGCCGCTGTACGCCTCGGTGCCGAACCACTGCAGCGCCTGCCACTGGCCGATGCGGTTGGTGTGCAGGTCGGCCGACTGCTTGAGGCGCAGCAGGTGCGGGAACAGGTCCGGGGTGGCGATCAGGAAACCGACGCGCAGGCCCGGCAGCAGGGTCTTGGAGACGGTGCCGGTGTAGATCCAGCTGGCCTTCTTCAGGCGGCTGACCAGCGGGGTGGCGGCGCCTGCGTCGAACACCAGCTCGCGATAGGGTTCGTCTTCGATCAGGGTCACGCCGAACTCGTCGAGGATGGCGGCGACTTCGTCACGGCGCTCTTCGCTGTAGCGCACGCCGGACGGATTCTGGAAGGTCGGGATCAGGTAGGCAAAGGCCGGCTTGCTGGTTTCCAGGCGCTGGCGCAGCGCGGCGACGTCCGGACCCTCGGCGCCCAGCGGCACGGTCAGGCAGTCGGCGCCGAACAGCTGGAAGGCCTGCAGCGCGGCCAGGTAGGTCGGCGCTTCGAGCAGCACCTCGGTGCCCGGATCGATGAACAGCTTGCTGGCCAGGTCGAGGGTCTGCTGCGAGCCGCTGACGATCAGCACCTGGCTCGCCTCGCAGGGCACGCCGAGCTTGCGCGCCTCGGCGGCGATGGCCTCGCGCAATGCCGGCTCGCCCTCGCTCATGCCGTACTGGCCCATGCTCGCCGGCATGTCCGCCCACTCGACCCTGGGCAGCATCGGCTCGGCCGGCAGGCCGCCGGCGAAGGACATCACTTCCGGACGCTGCGCCGCGGCAAGGATTTCTCGGATCAGGGAGCTTTTCAGGCGGGCGATGCGTTCGGAGAAGGCCATGGGATCACCGGTAGCGTAGGCAGGGGAAAATGGGTCAAACTGGTTGACCGAAACTACGTTGCCCTCGCGGATACGTCAATATGCCTGACCTAATGCGGACGACCGTTCAGCTGCAAGCCATGGAAGACTTCTTCTTCGGCTACCGGGCATTCACCGCGAAACCCGACGAGATGCTCGGCCGCCGCGGCCTGAGCCGGGTGCACCACCGCATCCTGTTCTTCGTCGCCCGTTATCCGGGCCTCAGCGTGAAGGAGCTGCTCGCCGCCCTCGGCGTGAGCAAGCAGGCGCTGAACATGCCGCTGCGGCAATTGCTGGAAATGCACCTGATCAGCAGCGAGGCGTCGCCCACTGACAAGCGCAAACGGCTGCTCGGGCTGACCGAGGAAGGCATCAGGCTGGAAAAGGCCCTGCGTCTGGAACAGGCGCGTCTGCTGGAACGGGCCTTCAGCGAGGCGGGAGAGGACGCGGTGCAGGGCTGGCTGACGGTGAACCAGGCGCTTCGCCACCAGCAGCGGGTGGAATGAGCCCCGCCCTCCCCCGTTGCGGGAGAGGACAGGACAACGAGCATCAGCCCTTGGCGATCTTCTTCGCCAGGCTCCAGCGATGCACTTCCGACGGGCCGTCGTAGATGCGGAAGGCACGCACGTCGCGGAAGATGCGCTCCACCTCGGTATCCCGGGTCACGCCCAGGCCGCCGAGGATCTGCAGGCTGCGGTCGACCACGCGCCAGATGGCTTCCGAGGCGAACACCTTGGTCATGCTGCTCTCGCTGTTGCCCCGCTCGCCCTGATCCAGCAGCCAGGCGGTGTGCCAGATCGCCAGGCGCGTGGTGTGCAGGTCGATCTGGTTGTCGGCGAGCATGAAGCCGATGCCCTCGTGGGCAACCAGCCTGCTGCCGAAGGCCTCGCGCTTGCGCGCGTAGTCGCTGGCGATGTCGTGGGCGCGCTGGGCGGCGCCGAGCCAGCGCATGCAGTGGGTCAGGCGCGCCGGCACCAGGCGCACCTGGGCGTAGCGGAAGCCGGCGCCAATCTCGCCGAGCACGTCGCGGGCCGGGACGCGCAGGTTGTCGAATACGATCTCGGCATGCCCGCCGCTGAACGACGAATCCATGCTGTCCAGCTCGCGGACGATCTCGAAGCCCCTGGCCGGCAGGTCGGTGACGAACATGGTCGCGCCTACATCCTCGCCGTCGACGAAGGTGCGCGCCATGACGATGGCGAAGGCCGCGCCGTCCGCGCCGGTGATCAGCCACTTGCGGCCGTTGATGACGAAGTCGTCGCCGTCCTTCACCGCGGTGGTCTTCAGCAGCGACGGATCGGCGCCGGCGCCGGGCGACGGTTCGGTCATGCAGAAGCAGGAACGCACCCGGCCCGAGGCCAGCGGCTTCAGCCAGCGCGCCTTCTGCTCCTCGCTGCAGATCTCCTGCAGCATGTGCATGTTGCCCTCGTCGGGCGCGGCGATGTGCAGGGCGACCGGGCCGAGCATCGAGTAGCCGGCCTGCTCGAACACCACCGCCTTGCCGACGTGGGACAGGCCGAGCCCGCCCCACTCCTTGTCCACGTGGGAACTGAGCAGGCCGGCGGCGCGGGCGTGCTCGACCAGCTCCAGGCGCAGGGACTCATCGGGGCCGTGGGCGGTGCGGCGCGCGTCCCTTTCGTAGGGAATGACGACTTCGCGGACGAAGGAACGGGTGCGTTCGCGCAGTTCCTGCAGTTCGGGCGGCAGAGTGAAATCCATCCTGGTTACCTCAGAAGATACGATCGTTGATGACGTCGAGAGTGAATTCGTGCAGCTCCAGGCCCAGCTGGCCGAAGCCGACATAGCGCGGATCGCTGGTCTCGCCGCTGACGTAGCGGCTGTGCAACTGCTGGAACACCACGCCGAGCTTGAAGGTGGTCAGTACGCGGTACGGCTTGATGTCCGCCAGCGAGCGGCCGGTGGCCCTGGCGTAGGCCGCGGCAACGGACTCGCGGCTGGCGAAACCCGGGTTCAGCGAGGGCATCTGTTCCAGCCGCAACATGCAGTCGGGGTCGCCCGGCTCGCTCCAGTAGCTGAGCAGCGTGGTCAGGTCGAACAGCGCGTCGCCGCGGGTGCCCATGTCCCAGTCCACCACCGCGTTCGGCCTGAGCGTCTGCGGGTCGAGGATGATGTTGTTCAGCTTGAAATCGTTGTGCAGCAGCACCGGCGCGCTGTCGGCCGGATCGGCGCAGCGCTGCAGCCAGCCGGCGGCTTCCTGCGCGGCGCGGCATAGCTCGCCGCCGCTGGCCAGCTCGGCACGCCTGATCCAGCCCTGCGCCGTGCGGCGGAAGAAACCTTCCGGGCGCCCCAGGCCGCCCAGCCCGATGCGCTCGGGATCGACGGCATGGATGGCCGCCAGGGTGTCCACCAGCATCCGCGACAGGCCCTGACCGGTTTCGACGGTCGGTTCCAGCGGGCCGAGACTGCCGCCATGCAGCACCAGCCCGGAACGGAATTCCACCAGCAGGAAGGGTGCGCCGGCGATCTCCGGGTCTTCGCACAGGTGATGGCTGCGGGAGGCGAACGGCAGTTCCTCCCACAGCCGCGAAAGAATCCTGTGTTCCCGGGCCATGTCGTTGGCGCCGGGCGGCAGCGGGCCATCCGGCGGACGGCGCAGCACCATCCAGGTGTCGTTGACCCGCACCAGGAAGTTGAAATTGGCCAGGCCGCCGACGAACTGGCGCGGCGGCATGTGCGGGTCCAGCACCAGGCCGTGGCCGGCCAGATAGGCGGCGATGCGCGGCCAGTCGAGCTGGCGCATGTCGGTCTCGTCGCGCAGGGCGACGCCGGCCGGCCAGGCAACTGCCGACGCCGGAATGGATGGGATTCCGCTCATGGAGGTACCTTGAATCGGCAGCCCCACCTCCGCCCGGACGCCAGTAGCCGCCAGGCGGAGTGCAGAGCGGCAGTGGTTTACTTGATCTGCTCGATGTCGTTCAGCACCCACCCGCCCTTCAGCTTGTCGCGGTCCGGACCGTAGATGCGGAACAGGGTGAAGAAGCGCTCTCCGGCCTTGGTGCTGATCCAGTTGCCTTCATTGCCAGCCGGCGGCGTCGGCCCGAAGTACAGGTCGGTGGTGCCGTCGGCGTTCTGCTTCATCGACTTGTTGTAGGAGTCGAGGCCGACCACCTTGGCCTCGCGGATGAAGCCGGCGGTCTTCGCGTCGTACACATCCACCGACCAGAACTCCTTGGCCGGCACGTTGGCGGGAATGGTCAGGCGGTAGTTCTGGCCGCCGTCCAGGGGTTCGCCCTTGCCGGTTTCGTAGGTCTTCAGATAGAAGTGCGGCCCCGGCGGGACGATCGGACCGAACATGCCGAACCAGGCATAGGCACGCTCATCCACGTTCAGGCCCCTGTCCCCTTCGATGAAGGACAACCTGGTGGGGATGGCGACGTCCGTCGGAACCAGGCTCCGCCACTGGCGCTTGCCGGCCCAGATGGTCTTACCGGTCTTGTCGTAGCCTTCCATCATGTAGGCGTGGGCTTCGCCGATGGCGCGTTCGAGCATCGCCTTGCGCCGGGCATCCGGCCTGAACGCCAGGCCCTTGCCGATATCCAGCGAGCGCAGCTGACCCATCATGGTCATGTCGCGCTCCTGCACCACCTCTTCGTCCACCACCCGCGCCAGCGACTCGTAGAAGCTGGAATCGAATCTGGCGATGCCGTCATAGACCTTGCCGGCGATATCGATGTAGCGGCCGGCCTTCGGCGCGGCGGCGTCGGCCAGCGGGTAGACCTTGATGCCCTTGAGGTAGTCGACGCCATCGGCCAGGTCCTCTTTCTCGACGGACTTTGTGATCACCCGCAACAGCGCATAGACGTTGTTGGTGGCGCTCTGCACCGGCACGTAGCCGGCCGGCGCCTCGCCCTTGAATCCGGGCGGCAGCAGCAGGTACTTCGCACCCTTGCCCTTGTCTTCGCCGAGCGTGCCGACGTTGATCTGCGGCGCGGTCCAGGCATCCACGGTGGCGCCGTAGAGCGAGGCCTTGCTGGTGGCCGGTACGTCGAACACCACCGGGCCGTCCTTCAGGTTGCTGAAGAACATCACGTAGATGGTCGAGTGGTTCGGCGTGGTGGTCTGGTTCTTCCAGTCGGACGGGCCGGACCAGTACATGATGTCGTTGTACTTCGCGCCGGCATCGCGGAAGTAGGCCTGGCGCATGGCGTCGAAGTTGACCAGCGGCATGCCCCACAGGGCCGCTTCGACGGCACGGCGTTCGAGCATGCGTTCCTGCAGCTGTTCGCTGGTGAACGTCGTGGCAGTGGCCTGGCTGGTGGCCGGCAGGATGGCGCCGGCGACGCCAAGGCTCAGCAGGCAGGCGGCGAACAGCGCCGGGCGGCCTTTCTTCAGCATGGACATCTTCATTCCTCTTCTGCTTGTTGTATCGGAAGGATCGGTGCTTGAAAGAAGCGGCCCGCGCCCACGCGCAGGCCGTGGGGACGGATCAGTTCAGCTGCTCGAAATCACCCGGCTTCCAGGAACCGTCGAAGGCGGCCTTCTCCGGCCCATAGATGCGGAAGTAGGTGAACCAGCCCTTGCCGGGAGTGGTCTTGATCCAGTGCTTCTCCTGCCCTTTCGGCGCCTCGGGGCCGAAGTACAGGTCCACCGTGCCGTTCTGGCCGGCGTCCTTGAGGTCGTACAGCGAACGCAGCGCGGCCTGGTTCTGCTCGGTCTGGATCTGCGAGCGGGTATCGCTGTCGTAGACGGTCACCGACCAGAACAGCTTTGCCGGCAGCGGCACCGGCACGCTCAGCTTGTAGGTCTTGCTGCCGTCGAGGTACTCGCCCTTGCCATCGCGGGCGCCCAGCCAGTACAGCGAGCCGGCGCCGGGCACGCGACGGAACATCGCCGGCGACTCCACCATCGCCTGGTAGAACCACTTCTCGCGGGCCTCCAGATCGGCGTAGGTGGGCATGTCGAAGGTGCCGTTCTCCGGCCGCAGCACCGCCCATTCCCACTGGCGATCCGGCCATACGGCGCGGTCGGCGCGGCGGTCGGCCAGGGACTGCACGCGCATCTGCACGTTGCCCATCTGCGCCGCCCTGGTGAGGATGCGCTGCATGCGCTCGTCAGGCGCGAACGACTTGCCCTTGACGATGCCCAGTGCGGCGATCTCGCCGTAGTAGTTGCGGTACGGCTCGAAGGCCGGCTCCTTGTCGATCAGTTCGTGCAGGAGCTTCCAGTAGTCCATGGAATTCTCGGACTTCAGCACGGTGGAATCGCCCGCCGCGTCGCCGAGGTCGTTCCAGACCGGCTCCTTCCACGGCGTCGACGGGTCCAGCGGATGGACCTTCACCGTCTTCATCAGCTCGAAGGCCGCCTGCACGCCCCCCCTGGGCATCGCCCGCAGCAACAGCAGCAGGCCGTTGGTGCTGCTGGTGTGGACGTAATAGCCCTCCGGTACCTCGCCCTCGTAGCCCGGAGGCAGGATGAGATGCTTGCCGCCCTTGCCGGCATCCGCCCCCGGCAGGCCGAAGTCGCCCACCCAGCGCTGGTTGAGGTCGTTGCTCACGCACATCAGCGGACCCGGCGGCAGCTCCACCACCAGCGGTCCGGCGGAAAGATCGAGCAGCAGCGAACCGTAGGGAGTGTCGGAGTTGGCGGTGAAGGCCAGGCGCTTCGGGTTGCCGCGGACCAGGTTGAACGTCTGGTTCGGCACCACGCCGGCGGCCAGCTGGTTCTTCCACAGGGCGTACATGGAAACGCTCGGATAGAAGAAGCGATAGGCCTGCACCGCGCGGTTCAGGTCGATCTCGTCGTAGACGCGGTCGACCGTTTGCCGGGTCGGGAAGCCGTTGTGGAATTCGTAGGGAGCGACAGCCGGGGATTCCGCAGCCTGGGCAGCGAACGGCAGCGCAGAGCAGACGAGCAGTCCGAGGGCCTGAAGGGGCATGCCTGAAAGCGCAGAAAAGCGTTTGATCATTTTTATTGTTCCGCTGAGCTGAAGGGATGAGATTCCGGCCACTCCCGGCTGCGACGCCGGGAACGGCCAGTCGGAAGTCAGGCGATACCGCGCCTGTGGCCTTCCCAGAACGGCTTGCGCAGGTCGGTCTTGAGCACCTTGCCGACGCTGGACAGCGGCAGGCTCTCGCGGAACTCGACGCTGCGCGGGCACTTGTAGCCGGCGATGCGCTCGCGGCAGTGGGCGACGATCTCATCGCTGCTGACGCGGGCTTCCGGCTTGAGCACGATCACCGCATGCACGGTCTCGCCCCACTTGCTGCAGGGGATGCCGATCACCGCGCCCTGGGCCACGGCCGGGTGGCTGGCGATGGCGGTCTCGACCTCGGCGGAATAGATGTTCTCGCCGCCGGACACGATCATGTCCTTGATCCGGTCGCAGATGTAGACGAAACCGTCCTCGTCCATGTAGCCGCCGTCGCCGGTGTGCATCCAGCCGCCCCGCAGCGCCTCGGCGGTGGCTTCCGGCTTGTTCCAGTAGCCCATCATCATGTTCGGGCCACGCACGGTGATCTCGCCGACGGTGCCGCGCGGCACTTCGTTGTCGTCGGCGTCGACGATGCGCACTTCCACGCATACCGCCGGTACGCCGGCCGAATACATCTTGCCGCTGGCCTGGTATTCGGCGCTGTGGTGCTCCGGCGCCAGCAGGGTGGCCAGCGGCGCCAGTTCGGTCATGCCGTAGCCCTGGGAGAAGCCGGCGGAGGTGAACACGCCGCGGGCGCGATCGAGCAGCGCCGGGGTGATCGGCGAGGCACCGTAGCCGATGCGCTCCAGCGAGCCGAGGTCGAGCTTCTGCAGCTCCGGATCGGCGTCGCGCGCATCCAGCAGCATCTGGATCATGGTCGGCGCCAGGAGGATCTCGTTGATGCGCTCGCTGGCGATGGTTTCCAGCACCGCCTTCGGCACGAAGGACGGCATCACCACATGGGTGCCGCCGCTCATGAACAGGGCGGTCATGGCCGCGAAATCGGCCAGGTGGAACATCGGCATCACGTGCAGGTAGTTGCAGTTGGCATGGGCGCTGCCGCTGTTCAGCACGCCTAGCGCCGAGAAGGACAGGTTGCTGTGGCTGAGCATCACGCCCTTGGGGAAGCCTGTGGTGCCGCCGGTGTAGAAGATGCCGAGCAGGGAATCGCCCTCGCGGCGCGCATCTTCCACCGGTGCGCTGGCGGCGATCAGCGCCTCGTAGCCGAGCATGCCTTCCGGGGTCTCGCCGTCGCCGGCGTAGATCACCGTGCGCAGGGTCTTCGCCTCGGCCATGACCTTCCTGCCCAGGGCGAGGAAGGTGTCGTCGACGATCAGCACGGAGGTGTCCGAATCATCCAGGGAATAGACGATCTCGGCGGCGCTCCAGCGGATGTTCACCGGGTTGACCACCGCATCGGCCCAGGGCACGGCCTGGTAGTATTCGATGTAGCGCTGCGAGTTGACCGACAGCATCGCCACGCGGTCACCACTGACCACGCCCAGCTGCTTCAGGGCTCCGGCCAGGCGGGCGACGCGCTCGCCGAATTCGGCATAGCTCACGCTGCGGCCCTGGAAGCGGATGGCGGTCGCATTCGGCCGCCGTTGCAGATGGCGGTGCAGACCTTGGGTGATGTACATCAGAACCTCCGGATTTTGTTGTTGTAGCCGGGCAGGCCGATGCTGCGGGCCCCCCGTTTGGTGCAGATTCATCATTGGATGCCCCGGACGCGCCAGGCATCGGAAGTCAGTAGGCGGGGCTTTGCACAGGCACACTGAGGCACAGCGTTCGGTCATCGTCGGCGGTATTCACGCGACACCGAAACATTGCCTGCCGGGGAATGACAGGGCCATCCCATGAAGGGATGACCCTGGCGTCCGCTTACAGCGAACGACCGACCAGCTCGCGCTGGATCTCGTTGGCGCCGCCGTAGATGCGCGCCACGCGGGCGTCGGCGAACATGCGGGCGATGGGGTACTCGTTCATGTAGCCGTAGCCGCCGAACAGCTGCAGGCACTTGTCGATGACTTCGCTGTTGCGCTCGGTCAGCCAGAACTTGCCCATGGAGGCCAGGGTGGAATCCAGCTTGCCGTCGATCCACTGCTGGATGATGTGGTCGCAGAAGGTACGCCCGGCCAGCGCGGTGGCCTTGACGTCGGCGAGCACGAAGCGGCTGTTCTGGAAGTCGATCACCGGCTTGCCGAAGACCTTGCGATCCCTGGTGTACTCGACCGTCAGCTTCAGCGCGCGCTCCATCTGAGCGGCCGCGCCCAGGGCGATCTGCGCGCGCTCGTAGGGCAGCTGCTTCATCAGGGTGTAGAAGCCCCTGCCTTCCACGCCGCCGAGCAGGCACTCGGCGCTGACTTCGACGTCGTCGAAGTACATCTCGGAGGTGTCGGAGGACGGCATGCCGACCTTGTCCAGGCACTTGCCGCGACGGAAGCCCGGCAGCCTGGTATCGACCAGGAAGATCGAGATGCCCTTGGAGCCGCCTTCCGGATCGGTCTTGGCGACCACGGCGACCATGTCGCTCAGCTGGCCGTTGGTGATGAAGGTCTTGGCGCCGTTGATGACGTACTTGTCGCCCTGCTTCACCGCGCGGGTGCGCACGGCCTGCAGGTCGGAACCGGTGCCCGGCTCGGTCATGGCGACGGAGCAGATGCATTCGCCGGAAGCGATCCTCGGCAGCCAGTACTGCTTCTGCTCTTCGGTGCCGTCGTCGAGGATGTAGTGACCGACGATATGGTTGATGCCCAGGCCCAGACCGGCGACACCCGCGTAGGACAGCTCATTGATGACCACTGCCAGGTGCGCCGCAGTACCACCGGCACCGCCATATTCGACATCCACGTCGGGCAGGATCATGCCCATCTCGCCACAGGCGAGCCAGGACTCGCGGTCGGCGCGATGGTCCTCGCGCCACTTGTCTTCACGGGGCGCCAGGGTATCGACTACAAAGCGGCGGACGCTGTCGGCGAAGGCCTCGACATCTGCGTCCATCCAGGGCGAGCGGTAATTGTCCAGCATGGCGGATACCTCGAATTCTGTTGTTGTGTTGCCTGGTACGAATCTTGTGTAGGAGCGGGCCATGCCCGCGACCGTATGAGGAGTCGCGGGCATGGCCGCTTTTGCACGGTTTATTGGATTCCCGCGTCGCGGGAAAGACGAATTGAGGCGGATCCTCGAAGCCCCCGTCATCCCCGCGAACGCGGGGAACCAATAAAAGAGCGCCTTACAGGCTGCCGTTGCCGCCGCCGCAGACGATGGTCTGAGCGGAAACATAGTCGGATTCCGGCAGGCAGAGCATGACCACGGAACCGGCGGCTTCCTTCGGAGTGCCCGGACGGCCCAGCGGGATGGTCATGCTGGCGGCGTCGATCAGCGACTGCTGCACGCCGACCTTGATCTCGCGGCCCTCGATGTTCACGGTCTTGCTGTCGGTGCCGGCCAGGGCTTCGGTCAGGCGGGTCTGGATGAAGCCGAAGGCGACGGCGTTGACGCAGACCTTCATGCGGCCCCACTCCTTCGCCAGGGTCTTGGTCATGCCCAGGATGCCGGCCTTGGCCGAGGAGTAGTTGGTCTGGCCGGCATTGCCGCCAGCAGCGACGGAGGAAATGTTCACCACCTTGCGGATGACTTCCTTGCCCTCGGCCTTCTCGGCCTTGGCAGCGGCGCTGATGATCGGCTGGGCGGCGCGCAGGATGCGGAACGGAGCGGTCAGGTGGCAGTCGATGATGGCGTACCACTGCTCGTCCGACATCTTCTGGATGACGTTGTCCCAGGTGTAGCCGGCGTTGTTGACGATGATGTCGATGCCGCCGAAGTTCTGCACGGCGGTCTGCACGAAACGATCGGCGAAGTCGACAGCGGTCACGCTGCCCACGCAGGCCACGGCTTCACCGCCGGCGGCGCGGATCTCGGCAACCACTTCCTCGGCCGGAGCGGCGTCCAGGTCGTTGATGACCACTTTGGCGCCGTAGCCGGCCAGTTGCAGGGCTACTTCACGACCGATGCCACGGCCGGAGCCGGTTACCAGGGCGACTTTACCTTCGAGCTTTTTCATTCATCTGTTCCTGTTCAGGCAGGTTAAAGGGATATCAGGCCAGGGCGACCACGGCTTCGCCGACGAGCTTCTCCTCGCCGTACTGGTTGCCGCAGCGGATGGCGACACGAACGCGCTTCTCGCCGTCCGCTTCGAACTTCTCGGTGATGGTGCCGGTGCAGGTCGGCACGTGGCCGAGCTGGGTGATGCCGGTGAAACGCACCGAGTAGCTGCGCAGCTGCGACTGCGGCACCCACCTGGTCAGCAGGCGGCCGAGGTAGGCGGCGGAGAGCATGCCGTGGGCGAACACGTCGGGCATGCGCGCCTTGCGGGCGAAGTCGATGTCGATGTGGATCGGGTTGTGGTCACCCGAGGCGCCGCAGTACAGGGCCAGGGTGGTGCGGTTGATCGGGTCCAGCTTCAGCAGCGGGATCTCGTCGCCAACCTGGACATCGGAAAATTGAACGTTGCTCATCGAGGGCTCCTCAGCGCTGCACGAGGGACGAACGGATGTCGGCGATGTGCTCGCCATCCTGGTTGGTGACGCGGGTCTCGCTGACCACGAACTGCAGGCGGCCGCCGGCCTTCTCGTAGACGTCGGCGACCCTGGTCTCGAAGGTCAGGGTGTCGCCGGCCACGGCGGGCTTGTGGTACACGAAGCCCTGCTCGGCGTGGAGGATGCGGCCCAGGTCGAATTCGTAGATCTTCAGCTGCGCTTCCAGGTCGCGGCCTTCGCCGGACAGGCACATCAGGAAGGTCGGCGGAACCGGCAGGCTCTTGTAGCCTGCAGCCCTGGCGGCGGCTTCGTCGGTGTAGACCGGGTCGGTTTCGCCAATGGCCTTGGCGAAGAAACGCAGGCGACCTTTCTCCACGTCGGCGGTGGTTACGCCGAGGGAACGGCCGATCAGACTCTTGTCTGCCATTTCACTTCTCTCCTTTCAGGATTCTTCACGGCGCGCACCCGAGGGTGCGCGCGCAAGGGGTTCAGCCGCGGCCGTACAGGGTGACGACGCAGGCGCCGCCGAGGCCGAGGTTGTGCTGCAGCGCGAGGTTCACGCCTTCCACCTGGGTGGCTTCGGCGCTGCCGCGGATCTGGCGGGTCAGCTCGTAGCACTGCGCCAGGCCGGTGGCGCCCAGCGGATGGCCCTTGGAGAGCAGGCCGCCGGACGGGTTGGTGACGACCTGGCCGCCGTAGGTGTTGTCTCCGTCGAGGACGAACTTCTCGGCACCGCCCACCGGGCACAGGCCCAGGGATTCATAGGTCAGCAGTTCGTTGTGGGCGAAGCAGTCGTGCATCTCGGCGACGCGGATGTCGCGCGGATCGACGCCGGCCTTCTCGTAGACTTCCTTGCCGGCGCGCAGGGCCATGTCGAAGCCGACCACTTCGATCATCGAACGGGCTTCGTGGGCGAGCGGGCTGTCGGTGGCCATGGACTGGGCCAGGATCACCACGTCGGTGCGCAGGCCGTGCTTCCTGGCGAAGGCTTCGGAGCAGATGATCGCGGCAGCCGCGCCGCAGGTCGGCGGGCAGGCCATCAGGCGGGTCATCACGCCCGGCCAGATCACCTGGTCGTTCATCACGTCCTCGGTGGTGACGACCTTGCGGAACATCGCCAGCGGGTTGTTGGCGGCGTGGCGGCTGGCCTTGGCGCGGATCGCGGCGAAGGTGGACATCCGGGTGCCGTACTTCTGCATGTGCTCGCGGCCGGCGCCACCGAACATGTGCAGGGCCATCGGCAGGCCCTGCACGTCACTGGCGATCTCGTCGGTGATGCTGACGAACTTGTTCATGGCCGCCGGACGGTCGTCCCAGTGGCTCTTCAGCGCGCCCGGCTGCATCTGCTCGAAGCCCAGGGCGATGGCGCACTCGACGGCGCCGCTTTCGACGGCCTGGCGCGCCAGGAACAGGGCGCTGGAGCCGGTGGAGCAGTTGTTGTTGACGTTGAGGACCGGGATGCCGCTCATGCCGACTTCGTACAGAGCAGCCTGGCCGCAGGTGGAGTCACCGTAGACGTAACCGACATAGGCCTGCTCGACCAGCTTGTAGTCCAGGCCGGCGTCCTTCAGCGCCAGGCGGGTGGCTTCGGCGCCCATCTCGATGTAGGTGCCGCTGGTGCCCGGCTTGACGAAGGGGATCATGCCGACACCGGCAACGTAGGGTTTCTGCGACATCTTGTTCTCCATGCTTGGTTGACTGTTACTCGGAGCGAATATGGAACGATAGTGCCAATAAAGAGGCATTCCAGGTTCGCTCGTTTGGTTATCGAATGCCTGCGTTGCGCAGGGCAGCCGGGGTGAATTCCTGAACGCTCGGCTGGTAGTCGAAGTTTTGGCCGGACCTGGATTCGTTGACCATACCAAGAAGGGCGTAACGTCCCGCGATCAGGTCATAAAGCCCCTGAACGGCGAAGAAGTGCCGCCACCGTGCCTTCCACGACCCACACGCGATGCAGCTCGTAGCGGGTCAGGTCCTGGTCGATATGACCGGGCTTGAGGATGTCGGCGTACTTCAGCTTCGGCGACGACAGGGCGTAGCTGTTGCAGGGGATGTACATCTCCCGCTTGCCCGGCAGCTTCCAGTCGTAGCGATCGGGAGCGCCGTTGAACATGTCGGAGTTGTCGGCGGGGCGCATGCCGTCGAGGGCCTGTCCAACCCGGAAATCAGCGAGCGGCTGTACATCTCGACCAACACGGTCAAGGCGCATACCAAGAACATCAACAGCAAGCTCGGCGTGGTGCGGCGCACCCAGGCGATCGTCCGCGCGCGGGCGCCCGGCGTGCTGGCCTGACGGCCGGTCGCGGGCATGGCCCGCTCCTACGGGACGTTCGGCGTTTCCCATGGTTCCCACGCTCCCGCGTGGGAACCCATTCCGGGACGCTCCTGCGTCCCTTTCGACGCGGGAGCGTCGAGAGCGGCATTCCCACGCAGGAGCGTGGGAACGATCACCCGCTATACCGGCGCGCAGCGCCACCCGTCAGTCGAGCAACCCGCGCGCCCGGGCGATGGCCAGGGACTCGTTGCGGCTGTGGGCGCCGAGCTTCACGCTGATGTTGCGGATATGCGTCTTCACGGTGTTCTCCGAAACGAACATCGTCCGGGCGATCTCCGGTATCAGCTGCCCGTCGGCCAGGGCGCGGATGATCTGCAGCTCGCGGCGCGTCAGGGTTTCGCGGGTATCGTCGGCGGTCGCGTCCTGCGGCGCCGGATCGGCCTGCCGACCCAGGCGCTTCAGCAGATCGGCGAGGAACGCCGGCACTATTCCGAGGCTGCTGCTGCGCGGCTGGTGCAGCACCGCCCAGCGCCGCAGCAGGTCCGCCAGGCGCGGTCCCTCTTCGAGGAAGGTGCGCAGGAAGCCTTCATGGCTGGCGAGACGCAGCGCCTCGGTCAGCACGGCGAAGGCTTCCTCCTTTCGCCCCAGGCCATCCACCGCCATGGCATGGAGCAGCCGCAACTTGAGCCCCCGTCGCACCAGCCCACGCGCCTCGGCGTCGGCCAGGGCGTCGCGCAGGCCCTCGGCGGCGGCGGCGAACTGCCCCTGGGCGATGCGCAGGCGCATGCGCGCGACGACGGGATAGTCCACGTCGTTGGGGTACATGAACACGCCCGGCCGGTCCCATCCGCTGTGCCTGTCGACCTGGCGCATCGCCTGCGCCGCCGCGTCGAGCCGGCCCTCGAGAATGGCCTGGCGCACGCGCTCCATCCAGACCGAACACAGGCTGCGGGAAGAGTCGGTCTCGTTGCCGATCGTCTCGAGGTCGTGCAGGTAACGCAGCGTGGCGGCCTTGTCGCCGTCCAGCCAGGCCATGCGCGCGAGCAGCACATGACTGCTGATCAGCGCATCCGGCACGCCGACGTCCATGGTGAAGGTCAGCGTCTCGCCGAGCAGCCGCTGTGCGCGGTCCAGCTCGTCGAGTTCGTAGAGCACCACGGCATGCAGCATGTCCAGCGACAACTGGGGACGCGTGTACCTGTCGCCGGATTGCTGGGCCACCGCCTGCAGCCGCGCCTGCGCGTTGGCCAGCCGCCCCTGGGCCAGGTCGAGAATGCATTCGACGCTGGCGGCCACGTTGCGCATGAAGTTCGCACCGTATTGCGAAACATGCGGCAGCACCCGCAGCAGTAATCGCCGCGCCTCTTCGTGACGGCCCAGCGCCAGCAGGACGAAGGCCAGGGTGTTGGCGACCAGGCCGTAGTGGAAGTAATCCTCCGTGGACAGCCGCTCCAGCAGCGTACTGCCGACTTCGCAGGCTTCGTCCATGCGGTCGCTGAGCGCCAGGAGCACGAAGTTGATGCTGTCGCTTTCCAGCCCCTCCCCGCCCTCCTCGATCAGCCGGCGGGCCTCCGCGAAGCGCCGGCCGAGGATCAGCGCCCAGCCGTACACCAGCCGCAGGCGCGGCCGACGGATCAGCGTCGTCATCGGTACCTGGCCGAGCCAGCGCACCAGCAGGCGCGAACGGGCGTCGCGCACCAGCGTGTCGAGCTGGCCGCCGAGGTGCCTGACCGCCTCCTCGACGTCGCCGGCGCCGAACAGGTGATCGATGGCCGGAATCGGCTCGTTCGCCTCGAAGTACCAGCGGGCCGCCGCCCGGTGCAGCTCCCGCGCCGCCCCCGGAGTCTGCCGCTCCAGGGCCTCGACGAGGAAGGCGGCGAACAGGCTGTGGTAGCGGAACCAGCGCTGGCCATCGTCCACGGGGAAGAGGAACAGGTGGGTGCGCAGCAGGTGATCGATCATTTCCTGGCTGTCGCCGCGCCCGGTCAGGGCATCGCAGAGCGGCGCGCAGAAGCGGCCGAGCACGCTGGTCTGCAGCAGGAAGCGGCGGCACTCCTCGCTCTGGCGGGCGACGACCTGCTCGGCGAGATAGGCGCCGAGATCGAGGTTCGAGCCGGAGAAGGAGGCGATGAAGGCGGCCGGCTCCTCGCAGCCGCGCAGCGAAATCGCCGCCATCTGCAGCGCGGTGATCCAGCCCTCGGTGCAGCGATGCAGTTCGGCGACGTCATCGTCGCCCAGGGCGAGCCGATGGTGGACGCGCAGGAAAGCGGCGGTCTCCTCCGGGCTGAAGCGCAACGCATTGGGGTTCACCTCGAGCAGCTGTCCACGCACCCGCAGCCGGCCGAGCCCGAGTTCCGGCACGGTGCGCGAGGCGATCGCCAGGCATCCCCCCGGCGGCAGCACGCCCAGCACCTGCTGGACGAAGCTGATCACCGAAGGGTTCTGCAGCACTTCGAAATCGTCCAGCAGGATGGTCAGCGGCTGCTGCCGGGCGGCGATGGACTCCAGCAACGTGTAGGCCGACTCGGGCCCGCCGGCCAGGGATTCGCTGCCGTCCTCCCCGCCATCCGGCGTCCGCAGCAGCCCATCGAGGCGGGAAAGAAAGCGCGACAGGTCGTTGTCGCCGCTGTCCAGCGCCAGCCATGCCGTCTGCCGGCCGAGGATGCGGCAATGCTCGCGGTACTGCCGCAACAGCGTCGACTTGCCGAAGCCGGCGGCGGCATGAACCAGGATCAGGCGCGCCGAACCGGCCTTGCCCATCTGCTCGACCAGCACCTGGCGCACCAGGCCGTGCGTCGCGCCGGCCGCCCCCTGCCGGTCGGCCTGGGCATCGCGCGCGGCGGCTTCGGGGGACGAGGTGGGAGGCATCGGGTACTCGCGCTTGGGCATGCAAATCTCCAGCAGACCGGTCACCCCCGTCGCACCGGCACGGCCATTCGCCGCCAGGTGGCCGAGGATCGAGGGCATGCATTCTGCCACACCCGGGCTGCGGGAACGGCTGCCGCTGACAGACCTGGCCTACGCTGCAGTTCATATTTTCGGACGATTGTTCCAGAGGCCTGCCTGGGTCACCTTTGCCTCCGAACTTTTCAATCGCGCCACCGGAACTGGCCGGTGCGCAGGCATGCGCCGGACCGCCCGGCGAGCCCAAGCGTTTTCCCGCAAGAGAGAGACAACCGATGGCAGGCCCCCTGGCAGGTGTGAAAATTGTCGAAATGAACGCGATCGGTCCGGCGCCGGTGGCGACCATGATCCTCGCGGACATGGGCGCGGAAGTCATCCGCATCGACCGCATGGCGGCCGGCTTCTTCGACGGCGACGGCAGCCTGCTCGGCCGCGGCCGCCGCAGCATCGCCATCGACCCGCGGAAGCCCGGCGCCAGCGAGGTCCTGCTCAAGCTGATCGACGGGGCCGACGTGCTGATCGAGGGCTTCCGTCCCGGCGTCATGGAGCGCCTCGGTCTCGGCCCGGACGTATGCCTGGCGCGCAATCCGAAGCTGGTCTACGGCCGCATGACCGGCTGGGGCCAGAGCGGCCCGCTGGCGCCGACCGCCGGCCATGACCTCAACTACATCTCGCTGTCCGGCGTGGTCAACGCCATGGGCCACCCTGACCGCGCACCGACCCCGCCGCTGCACATGGTCGGCGACATGGGCAGCGGCGCCATGTTCCTGGTCACCGGCGTGCTCGCTGCGCTGTTCGAGGCGCAGAAGTCCGGCAAGGGCCAGGTGGTGGACGCGGCGATCTGCGACGGCGCCACCCTGCTCGCCAGCATGTACTACGAGATGCGCCACAAGGGCCGGTGGAACGACCAGCGCGGCAGCAACATGCTCGACGGCGGTACGCCGTTCTACGGCTGCTTCACCTGCGCCGACGGCAAGTTCATCTCCATCGGCCCGCTGGAACCGCAGTTCTACCAGGACCTGATCCAGCGTTGCGGCGTCGCCGACGATCCGGCCTTCAAGGCCCAGTACGCGGTCCGGGAATGGCCGGCGATGCGCGCCAGGCTGGAGCAGCTGTTCCTCAGCCGCACCCGCGCCGAGTGGTGCGAACTGCTGGAAGGCACAGACGCCTGCTTCGCGCCGGTACTGGATTTCAGCGAGGCGCCGAACCATCCGCACAACCAGGCCCGCGACATGTTCTTCGAAAGCGAAGGCGTGCTGATGCCGTCGCCGGCACCGCGCTTCTCGCGGACGCCGTCCGAGCCCGGCCAGGTGGTGCGCAATGGCACCAACACCCTGGAAGTCCTGCAGGAACTCGGCCTCGCCGAGGCGGACATCGACACCCTGCGCGCCAGCGGCGCCATCGCCTGAACCACAACGGACTGCGGGCCCGTGCGGGTCCGCCATCGAGGAAAAGCATGAGCATGAAATTCTCCGGCCAGGTCGCCCTGGTCACCGGCGCCGCCGGCGGCATCGGCCGCGCCGTGGCCCTCGCCTTCGCCGCCGAGGGCCTGAAGGTGGTGGTCAGCGACGTCGACGGCGACGGCGGCGAAGCCACCGTCGAGATGATCCGCAGCGCGGGCGGCGAAGCCACTTTCGTTCGTTGCAACGTGGTGTCGGGAGACGAGGTGAAGGCACTGGTCGAGCAGACCGTCGCCACCTATGGCCGTCTCGACTATGCGGTGAACAACGCCGGCATCGAAGGCCGGAAGGACCGCCTGCCGACCTTCGAGGAAAGCGAGTTCGACGCCATCATGGACGTCAACGTCAAGGGCGTCTGGCAGTGCCTGAAGCATCAGCTGCCGGTGATGGCGGCCCAGGGCGGCGGCGCCATCGTCAACACCGCGTCGGTGGCCGGCATCCGCGGCGTGAAGAACATGAGCATCTATTCCGCCTCCAAGCACGCCGTGATCGGCCTGAGCAAATCGGCGGCGGTGGAATTCGCCAGGAAGGGCGTGCGCGTCAACGCCGTCTGCCCGGGCCTGATCGAAACCGACATGGGCCTGCGCGTGATCGACGGCGCCGTGGACAAGGCGGCCTACCATCCGGCCGGCCGTCTGGGCCGCCCGCAGGAAATCGCCGACGCGGTGCTCTACCTGTGCAGCGACAACGCCAGCTTCACCATGGGTCACGCCATGGTGGTGGACGGCGCGATCTCCGCAGCCTGACATCCAGCCGACCAGCCCGCGGCGGCAACCCCTTGAGTGTTAACGGCCACAGCGAAGTGGCCGTCTTTTTATCCGCGGTTTACCGCCCGAATTCTCCCGAGGCACCTGCATGAACGCGCAACCGAACTTCTCCCTGGCCGGCAAGACCGTCCTGATCACCGGCGCCTCCAGCGGCATAGGCGCCCACCTGGCGCGCGCCGCCGCCCGCGCCGGCGGCCGCGTGGTACTGGCCGCCCGCCGCACCGAGCGCCTGGCGGAAATCGCCGCGGAGATCCAGGCGGCAGGCGGCGCGGCGATCGGCGTGGCGCTGGACGTCACCGACCGCGCCGCCGTCGAAGCCGCCTTCGATGCCGCCGAAGCGGCCTTCGGCGTGGTCGACGTGGTGCTGAACAACGCCGGCATCGCCAACAGCAAGCGCAGCCTGGACATCAGCGAAGACGACTGGCACGGCATGATCTCCACCAACCTCGACGGCGTCTGGCGCGTCGCCCAGTGCGCCGCGCAGCGCCTGAGCAAGGCCGGCCGCCCGGGCAGCATCATCAACATCTCGTCGATCCTCGGCGTGCGTCCCGGCTTCGGCCAGGCCATGTACGGCGCGGCCAAGGCCGGCGTGGTGCAGCTGACCAGGGTGATGGCGCTGGAGCTGGCGCGCAGCGGCATCCGCGTCAACGCCATCGCCCCCGGCTACTTCCGCACCGAGATGAACGACGCCTACTTCGACAGCGAAAAGGGCCAGGCCTACATCCGCGACGCCGTGCCGATGCGCCGCCTGGGCACCCTGCAGGACCTGGAAGGCCCGTTCCTGCTGCTGGCCAGCGATGCCGGCGCCTTCATCACCGGCACCGTGCTGGAAGTGGACGGCGGGCACCTGGTCGGCAGCCTCTGAGGCCCCGGGAAGGCTGGCGCATCATTCGCCCCACCGGGGATGCTCCTGCCAAAACATCTCGACACGCCTCCAGCGCTTCGATCTTTTGCACAGGGCTAGAATGCCAGGCTCGATCCACTCCCTCCGGACCGGGGCTCCACAGTGACGAACAGCACCGCGCCAACCCCTCCCGCCAGCGCCCGCCTGCGCCGCACCAAGCTGCAGCCGCCGCCCGTCCGCAGCGCGGCGTTGCAGCGCGCCGACCTGCTCGCGCGCATCCGCGAAGGCGCCGCCGCGCGGCTGATCCTGGTGCATGCGCCGGCCGGTTTCGGCAAGTCGACCATCATGCGCCAGGCCTTCGAGACGCTGCCGGCGGCCGGCCGCGCGGTGGCCTGGCTGACCCTGGACGACGCCGACAACGACGCGGCGCGCTTCGTCAGCCACCTGGTCGGCGCCTTGCAGGACATCGCACCGGAGCTGGCGATCAGCGCCCACGAAGTCCCGGGCGCCATCGACCTGGCCGATCAACTGGTGGCGCTGTCGCAACCCTTCACCCTCTTCCTCGACGACTTCGAGGCGCTGCGCAATCCCACGGTGCTCGCCCTGGTGCGGCAGGTCGCCGATGACCTGCCGGCCCACGGCCAGCTGCTGATCGGCTCGCGGCGCCTGCCGGACATCGGCCTCGGACGCTTCCGCGCCCACGGCGAACTGCTGGAGATCAGCGCCGCCGACCTGCGCTTCAGCGCCGCCGAGACCGCCGACTTCCTCCGCCGGCATCGCGGTCTGGCGCTGGACGACGAGCAGCTGCAGCGCCTGCAGCAGCGCACCGAAGGCTGGGTCACGGCGCTCTGGCTGGTGTCCCTGGCGCTGCAGGGCGGCGCCGATGCAGAGCGCTTCATCGAGACCTTCGACGGCACCAATGCGGCGCTCGGCGACTACCTGCTGGAAGACGTGCTGGCGCGCCAGCCGCAGGAACTGCGCGACTTCCTGATCCGCAGCAGCCTGCTCGACGAACTCTGCGCGCCGCTCTGCGATCACGTGCTGCAGCGCGACGACAGCGCGGCGCTGCTGGCCCGCACGGAGCAGGCCCAGCTCTTCCTCATCCCCCAGGACAACGAGCGGCGCTGGTACCGCTACCATCCGCTGTTCCGCGAATTCCTCCGCAACCAGCTGCGCCAGGCCAGCGCCCGCGACCTGCCGGCGCTGCACCGCCGCGCCAGCGACTGGTACGCGGAACAACAGCGGCCGGTGCCGGCCATCGAGCACGCCCTGCGCAGCGGCGATACGGCGCAGACCCTCGCCCTGCTGGAGGCCCATGCCGAAAGCCTGCTCTGGCAGGGACGCACCCGCCTGCTGGCGCGCTGGTTCGAGACGCCGGCGCTGAACGACCGCCTGCTGCAGCACCCGCAGCTGCTGCTGACCCGCGCCTGGGGACTGGGCTTCAGCCCCTACCCGACGCAGGCCATGCAGATGCTCCGCCGCCTGCCCGAGCCCGACACCGGCGCGCCGGGCGATACCGCCCTGCGCGGACAGGCGGAAGCCGTGCAGGCCTTCGTCTGCGCCATGACCGACGACATCCACCAGGCCACGCAACGCTGGCAGCACTGCCTGCAGCTGCTGTCGCCGGAGCAGGCGTTCGCCTATGGCATCCTCGTCGATTCCTACGGCTTCTGCCTGACCGCCGCCAATCGCTTCGACGAGGCACAGGCCTTCCTCGAACGCGGCAGCCGGATTCGCCTGAACAGCGGCAACAGCTTCATCGTCACCATGGCGCAGGGGCTGCTGGCGCTGATCGAGATCGCCCGTGGCCAGTTGCGCAGCGCCGTGGCGCGGCTGCGCAACGCGCTGGCGAGCGACGGGCCGCAGTCCGTGCGCTACCTGTCCGGCAGCGTGCTGGCGGTGACGGTGCTGGCCGAGGCGCTGTACGAACGCGACGAACTGGCCGAGGCCGAGCGCCTGCTCAACCTCTACCTGCCGATGGTGCGCGACAGCGTTTCGCCCGACCATCTCATCGCCAGCTACCTGACTCTTTCGCGCATCGCCCGGCTGGCCGGCGACAGCGAACGGGCCGACCTGCTGCTGGCGGAACTGGAAGGGCTCGGCCACGGCAAGGCGCAGCCACGCCTGGTCGCCAGCGCCCGCCTCGAACACGCACGCATCGCCCTGCTGCAAGGCAGCCTGCAGAACGCCGCGGCGCTGCTCGACAAGGCCGGCGAGGCGCGGGTCTGGGCGCCCTACCAGGGCCTGGCGATGCACTCCAACGATATCGACTCGCCGCTGCTCGGGCGCATCCGCCTGGACCTGCACGGCGGCCGGACGCGGCAGGCCGTCGAGACGGCCCGGCAGGCGCTGGAGGAAGCGCACGACCAGCAGCGCCAGCGCCGCGCGCTGAAGCTGCAGATACTCCTCGGCCAGGCGCTGTGCGCCGGCGGCGAGGAGGCCGAGGGCAGGCGCCACCTGCTCGATGCGCTGCAGTTCGCCGCCAGCGAAGGCTTCGTGCGCACCTTCGCCGACGAGGGACCGGCGCTGCTCGCCGTACTGGCGCAACTGCGCGGCAGCCGTATGCCGGACGCGGCCAAGGCGCTGCTCGAGCGGCTACTGGCCGGCCATGGGGAACCCCCGCTCGCCGAAGGCGTGGAACCCCTGACCGAGAAGGAACTGCGTGTGCTGCGCCTGTCCGCCGAGGGCCTGCGCAACCGCGAGATCGCCGAGCGCCTGTTCGTCAGCGAAACCACCGTGCGCACCCACCTGCGCAACATCAATACCAAGCTCGGCAGCCACAGCCGCACCCACGCGGTGGCTATCGCCCGGCAATGCGGATGGCTCTGACGTAGGGCGGGTGCAACCCGCCGCATCGCATGGGGACGCAGGAGCCTGGGAACGATGAGCGCTCCCCCGTAGGAGCGGGCCATGCCCGCGAACCGCGCCCCCGGCGCGCTCCTGCGTGAACGCCAAATCGTCGTTTCCGACGAGGGTGCAGCGCCCTCGCCTTCTGCATGATCGTCCCCAGACTCCCCTGCTGAAGGCAACGACAATGAACAATCTCGAAGGCAAGGTCGCCATCGTCACCGGTGGCGGCTCCGGCATCGGCCGCGCCACCGCGCTGCTGTTCGCCCGCTCCGGCGCCCGCGTGGTGGTCGCCGATATCTCCCTGGAAAACGCCCGGGCCTGCGCCGCGGAAATCGCCGAGCTGGGCGGCGAGGCGCTGGCGCTGCAGGTCGACGTCAGCAGGGACGCCGACTGCCAGCGCATGGTCGAGCAGACCCTGGAGCGCTTCGGCCAGCTGGACATCGCCTTCAACAACGCCGGCATCGGCGGCTATCCGTTGCTGACCACCGACTACGGCGTGGAGAACTGGCAGCGGGTCATCGACATCAACCTGACCGGCGTCTTCAACTGCATGGTCCACGAACTCAAGGCCATGCGGGAACGCGGCGGCGCCATCGTCAACACTGCCTCGATCATGGGCCTGAAGGGTACCGTCGGCGGTTCCGCCTACTGCGCCGCCAAGCACGGCGTGATCGGCCTGACCAGGGCCGCGGCGCTGGAATCCGGCCGCCACGGCATCCGCATCAACGCCGTCTGCCCGGGCTACATCGAAACCCCGATGACAGTGGGCGACAACAACATCTTCCAGGACAGGAAGCTCATGGCCGACATCAACCGCGCCGCCCTGCGCCGCATGGCCAAGCCCGGAGAGGTGGCCGAGGTGGTCGCCTGGCTCGCCTCGGAGCAGGCCTCCTTCGTCACCGGTTCCGCCTGCACCGTCGACGGCGGCGTCACCGCTGCCTGACCCCATCCGATCACTGGAGCACCCCATGGATTATTCGAAATACCAGGCCATCAGGTTCAGCCAGGAAGGCCGCGTGCTGACCGTCACCCTGAACCAGCCGGAAACCCTCAACGCGACCAGTTCGCTGCTGCACACCGAGCTGTCCCGGGTGTTCGCCGACATCGCCCAGGACAGGAGCGTCGACGCCGTGGTGCTGACCGGCGCCGGCCGCGCCTTCTCCGCCGGCGGCGACCTGTCGTGGTTCCACGGCATGCCGCAGGAAGACCTCGACCGCCTGTTCGTCGAGGCGCGCAAGATCATCATCGACATCCTCGAACTGCCGCAGCCGCTGATCACCGCGGTGAACGGCCTGGCGGTCGGCCTCGGCTGCACCATCGCGCTGTTCGGTGACACGGTGTTCGCCGCCGACAACGCCAAACTGTCCGACCCGCACGTATCCATCGGCGTCACCGCCGGCGACGGCGGCTCGGCGATCTGGCCGCTGCTGGCCGGCCCGGCCCGCGCCAAGCGCTACCTGATGACCGGCGACGTGCTGAGCGCGGCGGAAGCCGAGCGCATCGGCCTGGTCACCGACGTGGTGCCCGCCGACGAACTGGTCGCCCGCGCCCAGGCCTTCGCCCAGCGCCTGGCCGGCGGCTCGCAGATCGCCATCCGCTCGACCAAGGCGTCGGTGAACAAAATCCTGCGCGACACCGTGAACCTGGTGCTGGACTTCTCCCTCGCCGCGGAGAAGGAGTGCTTCACCACCCAGTTCCACAAGGACGCGATCGCCGGCTTCCTGGCCAAGAGCAAGCGCTGAACCACCCTCGCGGGCCGGCCATGGACAGGCCCGCTTCGATGACGAATTTCCTCAGGTGACCGAGACATGAGCCAAACCTACACCTCCCCCTGGATGGACTCCGAACTGGAGGTCTTCCGCGACAACGTGCGGCGCTTCTTCGCCGAGGAAGTCGTGCCGCACCAGGAGCGCTGGTACAAGCAGCACCACGTCGACCGCGAGCTCTGGTACAAGGCCGGCGAGTTGGGCCTGCTGGCGCTGGACATGCCCGAGGAATACGGCGGCAGCGGCGGCAACTTCGCCCACCTGGCGGTGTTCTTCGAGGAGCAGGCGGCGGTCGGCGACTGGGGCTTCGGCGTCCAGGTGCACCACATCGTCTCGCACTACATCCTCAACCACGGCACCGAGGAGCAGAAGCAGAAGTACCTGCCGCGCCTGGCCTCCGGCGAGATGATCGGCGCCATCGCCATGACCGAGCCGGGCGCCGGCTCCGACCTGCAGGGCATCCGCACCCGCGCCGTGCGCGAGGGCGACGAGTACGTGATCGACGGCGCCAAGACCTTCATCTCCAACGGCTCGATGGCCGACCTGGTGGTGGTGGTGACCAGGACCGATCCGAATGCCGGCAGCCGGGGCATGTCGCTGATCATCGTCGAGACCCGCGACGCCCGGGGCTACAGCGTCGGCCGCGTGCTGGAGAAGATCGGCCAGCACAACGCCGACACCAGCGAGCTGTCGTTCCAGGACGTGCGCGTGCCGGTGGCCAACCTGCTCGGCGGCGTGGAAGGCAACGGCATGCGCCAGCTGATGTCGGACCTGGTCTACGAGCGCGTCGGCGTGGCCGTCGGCGCCTGCGCCTCGATCGAGCGCGCGGTACGCCTGACCACCGAGTACGTGAAGGAGCGCAAGGCGTTCGGCAAGCCGCTGCTGGAGCAGCAGAACATCCGCTTCAAGCTGGCCGAGGTCGACACCCAGGCCACCGTCATCCGCGTGTTCGTCGACAACTGCGTGCAGCGCATGCTCGACGGCAGCATGGACACGGTCACCGCGTCGAAGGCCAAGTTCTGGACCACCGAAACCCTCGGCAAGGTGGTGGACGAGTGCCTGCAGATGTTCGGCGGCTACGGCTACATGCTCGAGTACCCGATCGCGCGCATGTACATCGACGCCCGCGTGCAGCGCATCTACGCCGGCACCAGCGAGATCATGAAGGAAATCGTCGCCCGCTCGCTGTGATGCCCCGGGGGGCCGGCGCGGAGCCATCCGCGCCGGCCTTCGCCTTTCTCTTCCAGTTGCTTCGAGAACGACAATGACAAGAACGAAACTCGCACTGGCCCTGGGCCTCGGTCTTTCCCTGCTTGTTCCCACCTACGCCCCTGCGCTGGCCGCCGACGCAAGGACGGCAAGCGCGATGTCCGCCGAGCAGGCCCGCGAAGAGTACGCCTACGCACTGGGCATCCAGGCCTACGCCTGGGGCTATCCGCTGGTCCGCTACGACATGGGCGGGCTGCGCAGCATCAAGGCCGGCGTGGTCAACCTGAACAGCTTCCGCAAGCACACCGAGCTGAAGACCGCCAGGGACCGCACCGTCGTCACGCCCAACAACGTGACCATCGATGCCTATGCGCGCCTCGACCTGCGCAGCGAACCCTTCGTGCTCCACGTACCGCAGCTGCCGGAAAAGCGCTGGTCGCTGATCCAGGTCGGCAACATGCTGGACGAGGTGACGGCCAATATCGGCGGCAACGCCGGCCCGCAGCCGGGCGACTACCTGATCGTCGCACCCGGTTTCCGCGGCGTGGTGCCGGCCGGCATGCAGCTGATCCAGTCGCGCACCAACTTCGCCATCGTCGCCGCGCGCATCAACGCCCCCACCTCGGCCGAGATCCCGCTCGCCGTCGAGGCGCAGAAGGGCTTCCAGCTGATGCCGCTGTCTGCCTACCAGCGCGAGGGCCTTGCCTACAAGGCGCCGAAGGCCGAGCTGCCGGCCGACTACGTCAGCGCCGCGCCGGAGAACGTGCGCTTCTTCGATTATCTCGGCCAGGCCATGCAGAAATTCCTGCCCGCCACCGGCGACCGCGACCAGTCGCTGATCGACAGCTTCGGCACCATCGGCCTGAGCATCGCCCGCGGCTTCGACTGGCGCTCGCTGGACGCGGCCACCCTGCGCGGCCTGGCCCGCGCGGCGCAGGCCGGCGAGCAGATCGTCGCCCAGCGCTGGCAGAACCCCGGCGAAGTCACCAATGGCTGGCGCTACTTCATGCTCGGCGGCCGCGCCGGCTACGACTTCCCGCTGCGCGCGACGCTGACCAGGAACGTGATCGGCGCGCAGAACGCCGAGCAGGTCTACTACCCGAACACCGAAATCGACGACCAGGGCGACCCCCTGAGCGGCAGGCACAGGTACGTGCTGCGCTTCGCCAAAGGCGAGCAGCCGCCGGCGGCGGTGTTCTGGAACCTGTCGCTGTACGGCCCGGACATGTACTTCGTCGAGAACGACTTCCGCCGCTACAGCATCGGCAGCACCACCGACGGCCTGAAGACCGACGCCGACGGCTCGATCACCCTGGTCATCCAGCACGAGCGCCCGGCGGACACCGCCAACTGGCTGCCGGCGCCGGAAGGCCCGTTCAACCTGACCATGCGCTTCTACGGCCCGGAGCCGGCGGTGCTCGACGGCCGCTATCGGTTGCCGGCGGTGCAGCGGGTCAACTGAGTCACCCTCGCTCCATCGCAGGAGGCCAGCCTCTGCGCCGCCGGGAGAGTTGTTCGCGAGCAAGCTCGCTCCTACACGGCAGCGTCGTGCCCCTGTAGGAGCGAGCTTGTTCGCGAACCCGGTGTTGGAGCGGGAAGCTATTTTTCAGGAGTACCCACCTTGAACCCCCAGCCCCCAGTTCTTTACAGCGTCGAAGCTGGCATCGCCCGCCTCGTCCTCAACCGTCCGGACGACGGCAACGCCATCAGCCTGGCCTTCTGCGCCGCCTTCGCCGATGCCGTGGAGCAGATCGCCCGCGCCGATCTGCGCGTGCTGGTGATCTCCGCCAACGGCCCGCGCTTCTGCAGCGGCGGCGACATCGGCGAGTTCGTCGAGAACCGCAAGCGCCTGCCCGAGCACATCGGCGCCATGCTGGAACGGCTCAACCCAGCGATGAAGCAACTGGCGAGCCTGCCGGTGCCGGTGGTCAGCGTGGTGCATGGCAGCGCCGGCGGCGCGGGCATCGCCCTGGCCTGCTGCGCCGACTTCGTCCTCGCCAGCGACAGGGTGCGGGTACGCGGCGGCTATACGGCCATCGGCCTGACCCCGGATATCGGCGCCTCGTACCATGTCGCCCAGCGCATCGGCGCCGCGCGGGCCAAGCGCCTGTTCATCCTCAACGAGACCTTTGACGCCCGGCAGTGCCTGGCGATGGGGCTGTTCGACCAGTTGCACGCGCCGGGGGAACTGGCCGGCGCGGCGGAAGCACTGATCCGCACCCTGGCCTGCGGCGCCACCACCGCCTTCGGGCTGGTCAAGCAGCTGTGCGACGGCGCAGCGGGCCGCGATGTGCAGACCCACCTGGACATCGAAGGCGCGGCATTGCTGGCGAGCACCCGCAGCGCGGATGCGCGCGAGGGGGTGCAGGCGTTCATCGAGAAGCGCGAGCCGCGATTCACCGGCCATCCGCTCTCGCAGGGTGGATAACGCCGCCGGCGTTATCCACCATCAGGCCGGGATCGCCAGTTACCCGCGCCCGGGGCTTTTCTGAGCGACTGCCACTATTCGGCCATGCCTCGCAGAGGCTATCTTCTGCATCTGCCGATGAGATAGGTAGAGGAAGTTTCGCAGTCATGCCCAGTCGCGCATTCCGGGCCGCCCTGATCGCCCTTTCAGCCCTCTGTTCGACCCTTGCCATGGCCAGGGTCGACGTGCGCCCCGCGCAGCACAAGAGCCTCGGCCCGGTGCTGGCGGTGCGCGTTTCCGAGGACATCGCGCCCGGCGACTATGAGGCGCTGATCCGCGGCATCCGCGAGAATCCGGGCAAGTACGAGAAGAAGCTGGTGCTGCTGGACAGCATCGGCGGCAGCGTCGCCGAAGCGATCCGCATGGGCAGGCTGCTGCGGGATTCCGGCTTCGATGCGCTGGTGCCGGCCAACGCAGTGTGCCAGGGCGCCTGCGTCTACCTGCTGGCCGCCGGCAATGCGCGCACGGTGCGCGGGCACGTGGGCCTGCACCGCCCCTACTATCCCGCCGGCGATTCGGCGGCCGCCTCGGCCCACGGCACCAGCCGCTACAGCCCGGCGGCGTATCTGCGCGAGATGGACGTTTCCGCCAGCCTGCTGGAAGACATGAACGGCATCGCCCCGCACGACATGCGCGTGCTGTCGCCCGGGGAACTGGCGCGCTACCGGCTGGTGGCGCTCCCGCGCCGCAGCGCGGGAGCTGGCGAAACGGGGCTTCAGGCGGGCTTGAAGCAGTAGGCGGCGATCTTGTTGCCGTCGAGGTCGCGGAAGTACGCGGCGTAGGCGTTCTCCTTCCAGCTGCGCGGGCCCGGGGCGCCCTCATCCTGGCCGCCGCGCGCGAGAGCGGCGCCATGGGCGGCGTCGATGGAAGCCCGGTCGGGCGCCTCGAAGCTGACCGTGACGCCGTTGCCGACCGTGGCCGGCTGGCCGTTGGCGGGCCTGAGGACGAAGAACGAGGGGGCATCCACGCCCCAGATGGAGCCGTTGTCGCCCAGGTCGGCGAGGCGCTTCAGGCCGAACTTGCCGAGAACGTCATCGTAGAATTCGCGAGCTTGAGGCAGGTTGTTGGTGCCGACTGTTACGTGCGTGAAAACAGCCATTTTGCGCACTCCTTATCGTCTGGAATGAATGGACGCGCTGCCTGCGTTTCGGGCGGCGATCTGTGCGGCAGCGCCACGCGCGTGAAGCGGAGCGGCCGGTGCATCCAGAAGATTAGCCCACGACGAAGCGGCGAATGGCGCGGCCTGGTGATTGCTGCGATTTGGAGAGGGGCGAGACAGGAATCGGCGCGAGCGGCCGGCCACGGGCGGGGTGGATGGCGTCCCCAACTGGATTCGAACCAGTATCTAGCCCTTAGGAGGGGCTTATTCTATCCCTTGAACTATGGGGACGACGCGCGATGAAGTGGGTCCGCATGTTAACCATCGCCGGACGATTTGTCATGCCAATGCCATCCGGCATGCCGATAATTTTTCAGCACAGCCAGGAGGTTAGCCATGAGTTCCGCCGCCTCGCCCGATTCGCCCTTCGCCACCTTCGCCGTGCGTGTCGCGGTTCCGGCCGATGCGCCGGCGCTGGCGCCGCTACTGGCGCAACTGGGTTCCGACGACCCGGAGCCCGACCCGGTGCAACTGGCCGGGCGGCTTCGGCTGCGCAATCCCCTGCAGGTCACCCTGGTCGCCGAACGCGACGGCGTGCTGCTGGGCACCTGCAGCCTGCACCTGATCGAACACATCGCCCACGACTTCGCGCGCTCGGCGATCCTCGAGGACATGGTGGTGGACACCCGCGCCCGCGGCCAGGGCATCGGCCAGGCGCTGATCGGCCATGCCGTCGAACAGGCGCGGGACTGGGGCTGCTACAAGCTGGCGCTGTCCAGCCACCAGGACCGCGAGATGGCCCATCGCTTCTACGCCGCGCTGGGCTTCGCGCCACACGGGGTGAGCCTGTCGCTGAAGCTCGCCTGAGGTTGTCAGCTGGCGACGCGCGGCGCCTCGCCCAGCAGCGCGAGCAGATGGTCGGTGGTGCAGTCCAGGCCGACGGAGTTGTCCAGCACGATCACCGGCCCCTCCAGCCCCCTGGCGAAGGCGGCGTTGCGCGCCAGCCGCGCCTCGATCTCTTCCGGCGTCTCCCGCCCGCGCGCCTGCAGGCGCTGGCGCAGCACGTCCGGGGTGACGCTCAGCAGCAGCGCCAGCAGGCCGGGATAACGGCGCCGCGCCTCGGCGAGATAGCCGCGCGAACCGTTGACCAGCACGTCGTAGCCTTCCGCCAGCCACTGGTCGATCTGCCGGGGAATCCCGTAGGCGAGCCCGTTGGCCCGCCAGCTCATGGCGAAGGCGCTGGCCCTTTCCAGCGCGTCGAATTCTTCCGGCGATACATTGTGCGCATCCTCGCCGTGGGCCTTCCTCCTGCGCGTGACCACGCGCCGGGCGATCCGGCATCCCTGCGCCGCCAGCGCCTCGCGCGCCGCCAGCAGCAGGCTGTCCTTGCCCGAACCGGAGGGCCCCATCAGGTAGATCAGTCTGCCTGCCATAGGATTCTCTGAATTTTCCAGACGCGGCAGATTACCAGCCCGGCCGGGGCGCGGTGACGGCCGCCGATCAAAAGCCTGTCGTCTCGTCCAGGCTTCGTGCAGGATTGGACAGGCGCCGCTGGAAATATTGCAGATTTATTTGAAATGGCACCCAACTTCGGCTGCGTTCAATTCGCATTTTTGATCGATTGGTTAATCTGCCGGGGAATTTCCAATGACGACGAAAAGTGCGTCCACTTCTCTGTCATATTTAGGAAATCCGCTACTGGCAATTAGCCTTCACCCGCCAGACAATGACGTCTAGGATGCAGGTCAGGTAGCCGCGGAGAATAATAAAACTCCCATTCCGCGCTGAACATTCGGAGCAACCCGCTGTCAAAGCGCCAGACCCGATTCCTACCGCTCCGTTCTTATCGACTGAACAGGTTAATGTATGCGCCCATTGAAACAGGCAACTCCCACCTACTCCAGCCGCACCGCAGACAAGTTCGTCGTTCGCCTGCCCGAGGGCATGCGTGAACGCATCGCTGAGGTCGCCCGCAGTCATCACCGCAGCATGAACTCGGAGATCATTGCCCGCCTGGAGCAGAGCCTGCTCCGTGAAGGCGCCCTGCAGGACAGCCACGGCCTGCGCCTGGACAGCCCGGAACTGAGCCCGCACGAGCGCGAGCTGCTGCAACGCTTCCGCCAGCTGACCCATCGCCAGCAGAACGCGCTGATCGCACTGATCGCCCACGATGCCGAGCTGGCGCAGAACGACGCCTGAAGATCGCATGGGATGAAAAAGCCGGCCCGCGAGGCTGATGCCGGTCGTCGAAGGCATCGTCTGCCAGGCCGCGCCGATGGAAACAGGCTCATGAATCCCCATGGGCCTGCTCTGCATTTCTTTCCGGCAGACCGCTGAACTCCCCTCCCGCTAAAGAAGCCCTGCCCTGCCAGCGGTTCGTCAGCTCACCAGATACTGCCGGTTCTCCTCGCGAACCAGATGCGCCGCCTCGTCATAGAGGAAGGGCAGGAACATGTAGCGACGCCCGCTGGTCACCGCCGTCGCCTGGTGCAGCAGCGAGCAGGAGAACACCACCGCGCCGCCGGTCGGCGCGCTGTACAGGGCGTTGCCGTACTCCGGGAAGCGCAGGAAGCCGCCCTCGTACTCGCCGCTGTTGAGGAACAGCGACACGGCGAAGCGGCGATGCGCGGTGCCCCTGGTGGTGTTGTCCCGGTGCGGACGGAAATGCCCGCCCTCGGCGCTGTCGTAGCACGCCACCAGCAGGCGCTCCAGGCGCGTCACGCGGAACTGGAACGCCTTGGCGATTTCCGGAACCAGTCGCCGCCTGATCCTCCGCGTGCAGGCATCGGTCAGTTGCTGGTCCTGGACGAAACAGTCGCGGCGCCGCTTGTGGGCATGGTCGCTCACCTCGATGGTCTTGCCGTCCTGTTCCACCATGAAGCCGGACTCCGTGCCGCCCTGCTCCTCGTAATAGCGGATCAGGGCCTCGCACAGCGATGGCTCGAAGACGCGCGGCACCACGATCACCGGCGCATGTTCCGTGGCCGGGTGCGTGCTGGGCAGGGCGGGCAGGTCGTCGAGATGCCGGATCAATGCCTGCGCCCGCTCTTCCACCGGCACCGTCGGCGGGATCACGGCCAGCACGCGAAGCGTCGGATCGAGCAGATAGGTCGTCGCCCGGACACGCCCGTCGCCGTCGAGGACGCCATAGCGCCGGCTGACCGCGCGATCGAAATCCCAGAAGTAGCGGACACCCGGCAGTTCATCCTCGATCCGGCCCTGCTTCTCGTCGTCGGGGTCGGTGGAAACACCGAAGAAACTCAGGTGGTTGTCGTTGAAATGCTGGCGCGCGGCGTGGATTTCCGCGAGGAAGCCGCGGGTTCCCGGATCGCCGGCCGATTCGAAGAAGGACAGCACCACGTACCGGCCGGCGACGTTGTCGAAGTAGAAACGCTCCCTCAGGCGCGTGCGGCAATGGAACCAGGGCACCGGATCGCCGACGCTGAACAGGGTGGCTTGCATGGCTGATGGCCTCGATCCCGAATCTTCTCCGCTGAAAGCAGTTCAGCAGGCGCGGAGCGTTTCGGCCAGTGCCGGGTGGCTGCGCGAGGCTGGCGCGGATGAAGAAACGGGCTCATGGAGGTCCATGAGCCCGCTTCTGTCGGCCGATGACCTGCAGCCGTTACATCAGGAACAGCGTGGCCAGGCCGAGGAAGATGAAGAAACCGCCGCTGTCGGTCATCGCCGTGATCATCACGCTGGAGCCCATCGCCGGATCGCGTCCCAGGCGCTGCAGGGTCATCGGAATGAGCACGCCCATCAGCGCCGCCAGCAGCAGGTTGAGGGTCATGGCGCCGGTCATCACCGCGCCGAGCTGCCAGCTGCCGTACAGGTAATAGGCGACCGCACCGATCACGCCGCCCCAGACGATACCGTTCACCAGCGCCACGCCCAGTTCCTTGCGCAGCAGGCGGCTGCCGCTGCTGAGCTGGACCTGATCGAGGGCCATGCCGCGCACGATCATGGTGATGGTCTGGTTGCCGGAATTGCCGCCGATGCCCGCCACGATCGGCATCAGCGCGGCCAGCGCCACCAGCTTCTCGATCGAACCTTCGAACAGGCCGATCACCCGCGAGGCGACGAAGGCGGTGACCAGGTTGGTGGCCAGCCAGGCCCAGCGGTTGCGCACCGATTTCCACACCGAGGCGAAGATGTCTTCCTCCTCGCGCAGACCGGCCATGTTCAGCACTTCGCTTTCGCTTTCCTCACGGATCAGGTCGACCATCTCGTCGATGGTCAGGCGGCCGATCAGCTTGCCGTTCTTGTCCACCACCGGCGCGGAAATCAGGTCGTAGCGCTCGAACGCCTGGGCGGCATCGTAGCCGTCCTCGTCGGGGTCGAAGGTCACCGGATCGGTGGCCATGACTTCGGCGACCTGCTTGTCCGGATCGTTCACCAGCAGGCGCTTGATCGGCAGCACGCCCTGGAGCACGCCGTCGTAGTCGACCACGAACAGCTTGTCGGTGTGCCCCGGCAACTCCTTCAGGCGGCGCAGGTAGCGCAGCACCACTTCCAGGCTGACGTCGTCGCGGATGGTGACCATCTCGAAGTCCATCAGCGCGCCGACCTGGTCTTCCTCGTAGGACAGCGCCGAGCGCACGCGCTCGCGCTGCTGAGCGTCGAGGGTTTCCATCAGCTCGTGGACCACGTCGCGCGGCAGTTCCGGCGCCAGGTCGGCGAGTTCGTCGGCGTCCATCTCCTTGGCCGCGGCGAGGATCTCGTGATCGTCCATGTCGGCGATCAGGGTCTCGCGCACCGCGTCGGATACTTCGAGGAGAATGTCGCCGTCGCGCTCGGCCTTGACCAGTTGCCAGACCGTCATGCGGTCGTCGAGCGGCAGCGATTCGAGGATGTGGGCGATGTCGGCGGGGTGCAGCTCGTCCAGCTTGCGCTGCAGCTCGGCGAGGTTCTGCCGGTGGACGAGGTTTTCCACGAGGTCGTGGTGCTGGCCTTCCTGACGGTGCGTCAGGTCTTCCACCAGCTTGTGCTTCTGCAGCAGGTCGACCACCTGGCTCAGGCGGTCCTGCAGGCTTTCCTGCGGCTTTTTGGCTTCTACTTCGGTCATAGCACGCTCCACCCCCAGTGGCAGAACGCGCCAGAGGGGATCAATACATCAGGTCGTGTTTTCGCAATCGTGGTTCTGAGTAACTACTGGGTATGTCCATGGTTGTGTCCCATGCGCCCGAGCTGGGCAGATTCCGGAAATGATAACACTCCCGGCCGTTTTGGCGCGATAAAAGTCAGGATAGAACAATCGCTTGCACCGCAAAGTTCACATCCGGTTCATTGTGCGAAGTGATACCCGAAGTATCCTGCAGGACATCCGGCGCGTGCCTACCCGAGACCTTTCTAGGCTGCCTCCAGACCCGATCACGGAGGACCGCCCATGCGCCCGCTTCGTCCCGCCCTGCTCCTTCTCGCTCCGCTGTTATTGCAGACCGCAACAGCCACCACCGTGTTCCGTTGCGAAGGCTCCGACGGGCGCGTGATCTTCAGCCAGTATGGCTGCGCCAGCGACCAGCGCGAGCTGTCGCAGGAGGCGGACAATCCGCCACCGGGCGGTGACACGCTGCTTCCCGCCGCCGCTCCTCCGGCCCGCCAGACCACGCCCCGTACCAGGCGCCCGCAGTCCCCCTCGCGCAAGCGCAGCGAGAAATCCGCAGACCTCGTGGTGGTCGGCGAGAAGGACGATGGCTGCGGCAACCGCGTGGTCGGCAGCGAACTGCGCAAGGCCATCATCGAAGGCAAGGTCAAGGCCGGCATGCCCCGCGCCGCCGTGGAAAGCGCACTGGGGCGGCCGGATGTGGTCAGGCAGCAGAATGGATATGTGCATTACCGGTACAGGTCGAACGGCCGGCACGGCGCGCGCAGCGTGAGCTTCGACGAGAACGGCTGCGTGCGCGGCAGGAAGTGAGGTTCGCGCATTCCGACGCGGGAGCGTCGATAGCTGCATTCCCACGCAGGAGCGTGGGAACGATAACGTTCCAGCGAAACCCTGTAGGAAGCGGGCCATGCCCGCGACCCAAAGCTGAAAAAAAAGCCCGGCGCAAGGCCGGGCATCGTCCAGATCGGGACAACTCAGTGTGGTCATTTCTTCGGCAGCAGCTCCACCGCCTCGCGGGTCAGGCGCTCGATGCCGGTCCAGTCGCCGCTGTCCACCAGCGCCTTGGGCAGCATCCAGCTGCCGCCCACGCACATCACGTTGGGCAGCTTGAAGTACTGGTCGACATTGTCCGGAGCGACGCCGCCGGTGGGGCAGAAGCGCGCGTCCGGGAAGGGGCCGCCGAATGCCTTCAGCGCCTCGGGGCCGCCGCAGACCTTGGCCGGGAACAGCTTGAAGCGCCGGTAACCCAGGCGATAGGCGTACATGATCTCGGAAGCGGTGGCCACGCCGGGCAGCAGCGGCACCTCGCTGTCCAGGGCGAACTTCAGCAGTTCCTCGGTGCAGCCGGGGGTGACGATGAACTGCGCACCGGCCTCCACCGCCGCGACGAAGCCCTGCGGGTCGAGGATGGTCCCCGCGCCGATGTGCATCTGCGGACGCTGTTCGGCGAGGGTGCGGATGGCGGTCAGGCCCAGCTTGGTGCGCAGGGTGATTTCCAGCGTGTTCAGGCCACCGGCAGCGAGGGCGTCGGCCATCGGCAGGATGTCCTGCTCGCGGTCGATGGTGATCACCGGGACGATGCCGGCGCGCTGGCAAATCTCCTCGACTCGCTGGTTTTTCAGTTCGATGTTGCTCATTGGATTACGACTCCGCGACTCAAGGGCACCAATGGATGGACAAGGGAGATTGGAGGAACGCCTTCACCGGCATCACCCGCTCCTCCGGCGCGGCCAGCGCCGCGCGCAGAGTGGCGAGTTTCGCCTGGCCCTGGATGGCCAGCAGCTGCACGCGCGCCGAGGCCAGCAGCGGGCGGCTCAGGGTCAGGCGCTGGTGCGGCACGCTCGGCGCCCACATCGGCAGGCAGCGGCGCCCGCCTTGCGGGTCGAGCGCCTGCTCCAGCCCCGGGCTGGCGGGGAACAGCGAGGCGGTATGGCCGTCGTCGCCCATGCCCAGCACCAGCACATCGATGGGCAGCGGCAGCTCGTGCAGATGCCGGTCCGCCGCCTGCGCGGCCTCGTCGAGGCTGGCCGCCGGCTGGTACAGGCCGATGAAGCGCGCCTTCGCCGCCGCGCCCCGCAGCAGGTGACGGCGCACCAGTCCGGCATTGCTGTCCGGATGCGACTCCGGCACCCAGCGCTCGTCGGCCAGGCTGACGCAGACCCGCGCCCAGTCCAGCTCCTGCCCGCTCAACGCTTCGAGGAAGGCCACCGGGCTGCGCCCGCCGGAAACCACCAGCAGGGCATGTTCGCGCCCGGCCAGCGCCGCGCGCAGATGTTCCGCCACGTATCCGGCCAGGCCCGCAGCCTGCGCCGCTGCGTCGGCCCATTCGGTCCAGCCGACGCCGGCCGGAAGTTGCAGATCAGTGGTCGCCATACCAGTCCCTCCCGTCACGTGCGATCAATGCCACCGCCGCCTGCGGCCCCCAGCTTCCCGCCGGATACGGCTTGGGCGCCTCGCCGAGGCGTTCCCAGCCGGCGAT
This sequence comes from Pseudomonas jinjuensis, assembly GCF_900103845.1. Classification (GTDB taxonomy): domain Bacteria; phylum Pseudomonadota; class Gammaproteobacteria; order Pseudomonadales; family Pseudomonadaceae; genus Pseudomonas; species Pseudomonas jinjuensis. The sequence goes on along the minus strand of NZ_FNIJ01000001.1, from coordinate 137,113 downwards.
CAGGCGGTCGCACCACATCCAGGCGAACTCCACTTCGTCCTTGCGCACGAAGAGGTACTGGTTGCCCTGCATGACTTCCAGCAGCAGCCGCTCGTAGGCGTCGGGCACGCGGGCGGCGCGGAAGGTCTCGGAGAAATCCAGGTCCAGCGGGCCGCTGCGCAGCTGCATGCCCTTGCCCAGCCCCTGGTCCTTGGTCATCACCTGCAGGGAGATGCCCTCGTCCGGCTGCAGGCGGATGATCAGGCGGTTGCTGATCAGCGAGCGCTGCTCGGGCGCGAAGATGTAGTGCGGCGGTTCCTTGAAGTGGATGACGATCTGCGACAGCTTCTGCGGCATGCGCTTGCCGGTGCGCAGGTAGAAGGGCACGCCGGACCAGCGCCAGTTGCGGATATCCACGCGCAGGGCGACGAAGGTTTCCGCGCCGCTGCCGCGGTTGGCGTGTTCCTCTTCCAGATAGCCCGGCACCGGCTTGCCGCTGATGTAGCCGGCGGTGTATTGCCCGCGCACCACGCGAGTGGCCAGCTGTTCCGGCGGAATGGGTTCGAGGGCGCGCAGCACCTTGACCTTCTCGTCGCGGATGGAGTCCGCGCTGAGGTCGCTGGGCGGGTCCATGGCGATCAGGCAGAGCAGTTGCAGCAGGTGGTTCTGCACCATGTCGCGCAACTGGCCGGCCTGGTCGAAGTAGCCCCAGCGGCCTTCGATGCCGACCTGTTCGGCCACGGTGATTTCCACGTGGGAAATGTGGTTCTGGTTCCACTGCGTCTCGAACAGGCTGTTGGCGAAGCGCAGGGCGATCAGGTTCTGCACCGTCTCCTTGCCCAGGTAGTGGTCGATCCGGTAGATGCGGTTCTCCGGGAAGTAGCGCGCCACCGCCTCGTTGATCGCGCGGGACGACTCCAGGTCGCGGCCGATGGGCTTCTCCAGCACCACCCGGGTGCGCTCGGCGAGGCCGATGGCGGCGAGGTTCTCGCAGATCGCGCCGAACACCGAGGCCGGCGTGGCGAAGTAGGCCACCAGCGGCAGTTCGTCGGCCACCGCGGCGTGCAGGGCGGCGTAGGACTGCGCATCGGCGAAGTCCATGGCGAGGAAGGCGAGCCGGGCGTGGAAGCGCGTCCACACCCCGTCGTCCCATTCGGCCGCCGGCAGCGCCTGGCGCAGGCGCTGCTCAATCACCGCCAGCGGTTCCGGCGCCCCGTCCGTGGCACGCGCCAGGGCGAGGATGCGGGTGTCGCGATGCAGCAGCCCTTCGCGATCGAGCTGGTACAGCGCCGGTAGCAGTTTGCGCAGGGCGAGGTCACCCAGCGCACCGAAGAGCGCCAGCGTGCAAGGCAAGACTCGGACGTCAGGCATTTGTTGTTACCAAGAAAATATTGAGTGATATTAGGCTAGCAACCACGCAATTAAGACAAATATGTAGTAATTAAACAACATATTTTTAGTGAAGCGCTGTGCAGTTGGTCGCCCGCCGACCTGCAGTTAGGATAGCGCCGCTGGCCGGACCCACAGGCCCGGCCGATCGAATGCCCAGCCAGCCAAGGAGCCCGGATGAAAAACCTGCTGGAGCAAATCCAGTCCCGCCTGGAAGAGCTCAACAAGGCGGAACGCAAAGTCGCCGAAGTGATTCTGAGCAATCCGCAGCAGGCGACCCGCTTCAGCATCGCGGCACTGGCCCAGGCGTCGGCGGTCAGCGAACCGACGGTGAACCGCTTCTGCCGCTCGTTCGGCATGAGCGGCTATCCGGAGCTGAAGATCCAGCTGGCGCAGAGCCTGGCCAGCGGCGCCGCCTTCGTCGCCCAGGCGGTGGCCGAGGACGACGGCCCCGAGGCGTACACGCGGAAGATCTTCAGCAGCACCATCGCCTCGCTGGACAGCGCCTACAAGCTGCTCGACCCGCGCGTCATCGACCGCGCCGTCGACCTGCTGATCCAGGCGCGGCAGATCCACTTCTTCGGCCTCGGCGCCTCCGCCTCGGTGGCGCTGGACGCGCAGCACAAGTTCTTCCGCTTCAACCTGGCGGTGTCGGCGCAGAGCGACGTGCTGATGCAGCGGATGATCGCCTCGGTGGCGCACACCGGCGACCTGTTCGTGGTGATTTCCTACACCGGGCGCACCCGCGAACTGGTGGACGTGGCGAACCTGGCGCGGGAGAACGGCGCCTCGGTGCTCGGCCTGACCGCGGCCGACTCGCCGCTGGCGAAGGCCTGCACCCTGAGCCTGGACATCCCGCTGCCGGAAGACACCGACATCTACATGCCGATGACCTCGCGGATCATCCAGCTCACCGTGCTCGACGTGCTCGCCACCGGCGTCACCCTGCGCCGCGGCGTGGACTTCCAGCCGCATCTGCGGCGGATCAAGGAAAGCCTGGTGCCGACGCGCTACCAGCTGGACGAGGAAGGTTGAGGGATAGGACCCTTGTAGGAGCGCGCCATGCGCGCGACATCGGCCCGCACGGCGGTCGCGGGCATGGCCCGCTCCTACAATTGGCCGGAGCATTTCGAGTAGGGCGGATTCACCCGCCCTACCCCAGTTACAGGAGTCCTGCCCGCAAACTCAGGCGCATCCGCTCGCCCGGGGCGAGGATGAGGCCGCCCGGGCGGTAGCCGGCGGCGCCGATGCAGAGGAAGCGTTCCGCCTCGCCCGGCTCGATCTGGCTCACCGCGCGGCTGCCCGGATGCCAGATGACGCTGCCGGCGCTGGCGTTCTTGTCGATGCGCAGGCGGCGCTGCCAGCCGGCATCTTCCAGCACCAGCGAGCCGGGGTGGTAGAGCACCTGCTTGATCGCCCCGCTCGGCTTCCAGGTCCCCGGCAGGCGCGCGGCCCCCGAATTGTTGCGGGCGGATTCCAGTTCCATGCCGTGCACCACCACCCGGCGCAACGCGCCGACCCGCCAGTACGGCTGCAGGGCGAAGCTGAACAGGCAGTCGCCGTCATCCTCGTGGTAGCTGCACAGGTCCATTTCCAGGGTGCGTCCCAGCCGCGCGTCGAGGCGCACGTGCCAGTCCTCGACGTCCAGTTGCCAGCTCACCACTACCCTGCTTTCGTCGGCGTAGGCCTCCAGCAGGCGCCACTCGCGCTGGCGCGCCCAGCCATGCTGGGGCCACTCGCTTTCCGTGGGATGGCTGCCGAACCACGGCCAGCACACCGGAATCCCGCCGCGGATCGGCGCGGTACTGAGGCTCGGCCAGTCGCCGCTGCACCACAGCAGCGCGCGTTCGCCCTGCGGCTGGAAATGCAGCAGCTGCGCGCCCTGGCGGCTGAACACGGCCTGGCACAATGGATGATCGATCAGCAGCAGGTCGCGGCGCTGGAAGCGCACCCAGTCGAATGGTCGCTTGGCCCGCATGGAATGAAAGAAGCGCTTCAGCGGATGCTCGAGCATGTCCGGATGTCCTGATTCCTGTTCCCTTGCCCGGACATTCCGGGGCATGACGTCATGTAGTTTTACTACATCCGACGTAAAAGGCACAGATTCTACTCCCGAAATGCCCCGGGGTCTGTTGAGGTTTTGTTCCCGGACGGAACATCGGCAGATCCCAGAGGCCGGCATCGCTCGATAAAAAAGCGGCCCGCCCGGGAGAGACGGGCGAGCCGCAAACGCATTTCAGGAGCAATGAAGACGAGCAGAAACAGTCGTCGGTAATAACCCTAGTACAGTCGACAGCCTATTGCGGAGCCACCTCAGAGCTCCACCGGCACCACCAGTATCCCGGCGCGCAGGCCGTTCTTCACCCGCGGGTTGGGGAAGATGATCCGCGCGCCCTGCTCCTCCACCACCCAGCGCGTGCCGCCGATGTCCTCGGCGAGCAGGTAGCCGTGCTCCAGCTCGGTGAAGTTGTCCACCTTGTCGTCCAGGTGCAGGCGGAAGTGGTCGCTGTGCTTGATCACTTCGCGGGACACGGCGAACAGTTGCAGGCCGTCCAGCTGGGTGCCGTCCAGTTCGGCTTCAGCGCCGCTGATCAGGTCGACCAGGCAGGCGTCCAGGCGATCGAGGTTGACCACCTGGTTCTGGCCGAACGGGCGCGCCTTGCCCAGCTCCAGGGTGAAGGCCTCGGCGCCGAGCTGGCTATAGGTGTAGGAACTGAAGGTGATGCCCGTCTTGCTCTGCAGCAGCACGGCGTCGATGCCGGCGCTGCGCAGGCGCGCCAGTTCGGCGCGGGAATGCTCGCGGCCTTCGCTGAACGGATAGAGGGCGAACTGCTCGATCTTCGAGCCGCGGATCGCCGTGTGCAGGTCGTAGTGCAGGCGCGTGCGTCCGTCGCGGGAGAAGAACACCGCCGCCAGGCGCTCCAGCTCGGAAGCGCGCAGCGCCTCGTTGCCGCTGCCTTCCTGGTGACGGCCGCAGAACAGGCGGTTGATGTCCTGCTCCAGGTAACGCTCGCCACGGCGCATCGCCTCCGGGTTGCCGAGCAGGAACAGCAGCCGTGCCGCCGGCTTCAGCTCGCCGCGGGCGATGCGCTGCAGCAGGCTGTCGAGCAGTTCGATGGGCGCCGTCTCGTTGCCGTGGATGCCCGCCGACAGCATCAGGTCGCGGCCATTGTCGCGCGCGCCGATCGGCGTCACCTCCAGCGCGCCTTCGGCGAGCCAGTGCAGGCGCGTGCCGTCGGCGGTGAGCTGGATCTTCTCGGTCGGCTCGCGGCCGGCGAGGGTCAATTCGAGCAGTTTGCCGAGGGCTAGCATGCCTACGTCTCCATCGGGCCGCGCGGTCCGCATCGGCCGCGGCTACAGCGTTCAGTGGTCGTGGTCACAACCACAGTCTGGACCATGTTCGTGCACTTCGGCGGGTTCCAGCTCCAGGTTCAGCAGGAGCTGGTTGACCGCCTGCGGACGGACCACCAGGACCGGAATCTCGGTGTCCTCCTCGAAGGACTCGACGTACACCAGCAGGCCACCCCTGCCGTCCGCCTCCAGCCAGAGCTCGCGGCCCTCCAGGCGGATGGCGATGCGCGCGCTATGGGTTTCACGGCGTTCGCCGTGGGCGTCTTCGAGGATCAGCGGAAGGCTTTCGGTCATGGCGGGATACTCAATCGATCTGGAAGGGATAAACGGAACCCAGTTTAAGGATCCGGCTCAGCTCGTCCAACGCCGTCCGGCACTCCACCAGCAGCTGGGGGTCGGCCAGGTCGGCCTCGGACAGACGGTCGCGGTAGTGCTTGTCGACCCAGGCGACCAGGGTGTCGTGCAGCGCCGGGGTCATCACCACGCCGGGATTCACCGCCGCCAGCTCGGTGTCATTCAGCGCCACGCGCAGGCGCAGGCAGGCCGGGCCACCGCCGTTCTGCATGCTCTGCTTGAGGTCGAACACCTTCACCTCGCGGATCGGCCCGTCCTCGGCGGTCAGGCGCGACAGGTAGGTCCACACCCGCTCGTTCTGCCGGCACTCCTCCGGGACCACCAGCAGCATCGAACCGTCGGCGCGGCTGAGCAGCTGGCTGTTGAACAGGTAGGACTTCACCGCATCCTCCACCGTGACCTGCGCGCGCGGCACACAGACGGCGCGGAAGCGCCCGCCGCGGCGGCTGAGCTTGTCGTGCAGCTCGGCGAGCACGTGCTCGGTGTTGAGGAAGGCGTCCTCGTGGTGGAACAGCACTTCGCCGTTGCCCACGGAAATCACGTCGTTGTGGAACACGCCCTGGTCGATCACCGCCGGATTCTGCTGGGCGTAGACCACGCCCTCCTCGCCCAGGCCGTGCAGACGGGCCACCGCCTGGCAGGCTTCCAGGGTCTGCCGCGCCGGGTAGCGCTGCGGCGCCGGGAAGCGCGCATCGAAGGCGCTGCGGCCGAAGACGAAGAATTCCACGCCGGCCTCGCCGTAGCTCCTGCAGAAGCGCGTGTGGTTGGCCGCGCCCTCGTCGCCGAACTGCGCCACCGCCGGCAGCGCGGCGTGGTGGGCGAAGTGCTTCTCGTCCCTGAACATCGCACCGAGGATGCGGCTGGTGACCGGATGCTCGATGGAGCGGTGGAACTTGCAGTTCAGGTTGGCCGCGGTGAAGTGCACGCGGCCGTCGGCGGTATCCGCGCTGGGACTGACGGTGGCGGCGTTGGCGGTCCACATGGAGGATGCGGAGCTGACCGCGGCGAGCAGCGGCATGGCCTCCTTCGCCGCTTTCGCGATCACCTCGGCGTCGCTGCCGGTGAAGCCCAGCGCGCGCAGCGAGGCGACGGCGGGACGCTCCTGCGGGGCCAGCACGCCCTGCTTGAAGCCCATCTCCATCAGCGCCTTCATCTTCGCCAGGCCCTGCCTGGCTGCCTCGCGCGGGTTGGACGCCGCCTGGCTGTTGCTCTGCGAAGCGACGTTGCCGTAGGACAGGCCGCCGTAGTTGTGGGTCGGGCCGACCAGACCGTCGAAATTCATTTCATAGGCGTTCATAGGCTGATCCCCGGGGACAGAGTGGCGGGCAGGCTGAGGGATTCGCTTTCCAGCGAGGCCACCGGATAGGCGCAGTAATCGGCGGCGTAATAGGCGCTCGGGCGATGGTTGCCGGAGGCGCCGATGCCGCCGAACGGCGCACTGCTGGCGGCGCCGGTGAGCTGCTTGTTCCAGTTGACGATGCCGGCGCGGCTCTCGATCAGGAAGTCCTCGAAGCGCTGCCGCGAATCCGACAGCAGTCCGGCGGCCAGGCCGTACTGGGTGGCGTTGGCCTCGCGCACGGCGGCGTCGAAGTCGGCGTAGCGGATCACCTGCAGCAGCGGGCCGAAGAATTCCTCGTCGGGACGCTCGGCGACGTTGGTCACATCGAGGATGCCCGGGGTCAGCAGGGCGGCGCCGGCCAGCGGCTGGGTCATCGGCAGCAGCGCCACGGCGCCCTTGTCCAGCAGTTGTTCCTGGGCCTTCATCAGGTGCGCGGCGGCGTTCAGCGAGATCACCGAGCCCATGAACGGCGCCGGCTGCTCGTCGAAGCGACCGACCTTGATGGTCGCGGTCACCGCCACCAGGCGCGCCAGCAGCGCATCGCCCCAGGCACCTGCGGGAACCAGCAGGCGGCGTGCGCAGGTGCAGCGCTGGCCGGCGGAAATGAAGGCGGACTGGATGATGGTGTAGACGGCGGCGTCGACGTCCTGCACCTGGTCGACGATCAGCGGATTGTTGCCGCCCATCTCCAGCGCGAGGATCTTCTGCGGCTGACCGCCGAACTGGCTGTGCAGCAGGTTGCCGGTGCGGCTGGAGCCGGTGAAGAACAGGCCGTCGATATCGGCATGGCCGGCCAGGGCGACGCCGGTGTCGCGGGCGCCCTGCACCAGGTTGAGCACGCCGGCCGGCAGCCCGGCCTCGGCCCAGCACTGCACGGTCAGCTCGGCGACCTTCGGGGTCAGCTCGCTGGGCTTGAAGATCACCGCGTTGCCGGCCAGCAGCGCCGGAACGATATGGCCGTTGGGCAGGTGGCCGGGGAAGTTGTACGGGCCGAACACCGCGACCACGCCATGCGGCTTGTGCCGCAGCACGGCGGTGGCGTCGGCCAGCGGGCCGCTCTTCTCGCCGGTGCGCTCGCGATGGGCCTGCACCGAGATGGCGACCTTGTTGACCATGCTGGTCACTTCGGTGGCGGCTTCCCACAGCGGCTTGCCGGTTTCCTCGCCGATGGCGCGGGCCAGCTCGTCGGCCTTGCCCTTGAGGGTGGCGGCGAATTTCTCCAACACGGCGATGCGCTCTTCCAGCGGACGCCGCGCCCAGGCCGGGAAGGCGGCGCGGGCGGCAGCCACGGCGCGCTCCACCTGGGCCGGCGAAGCGGCGCGGCCGCTCCAGACGCGGGCCTGGCTCACCGGATCGAGCGATTCGAATTCCTCGCCCTCGCCAGCCAGCCATTGGCCGGCGATATACAAACTCGTCATCTTCTAGGCTCCCCTGATCCCGTTACGGATCAGCTGCGTTTTGCCGACAGGGCGACCGCGCGCACCGAGGCGCCGGCGGCCAGGCGCAGGCGCTTGGCGGTCTGCGCATCGACCACCAGCGAACCGGCGGCGACCCGCGCCGGTGCCGCTGCGATGCGACACTCCTCGCGCTTGCGGTTGTGGATCAGGTAGGGCTCGGCGTCGTCGCCCGGCGTGCCGATCGCCAGCACCAGCGTCTCGCTGTCGGCGATGGCGCGGATCTTGTCGGTCGGCGCCTCGATGGCCGGGCCGGCGTCGAAGATGTCGACGTAGCCCTGGTAGCTGAAGCCCTCGGCCTTGAGCATCGCCAGGGCCGGTTCGGTGTTCGGGTGCACCCGGCCGATCACCGCCCGCGCCTCCTCGGAGAGGAAGCAGGTGTAGAGCGGGAACTTCGGCATCAGCTCGGCGATGAAGGCCTTGTTGCCGACGCCGGTGAGGTAGTCCGCCTGGCTGAATTCCATCTTGAAGAAGTGCCGGCCGAGGCTTTCCCAGAACGGCGAGCGGCCTTCCTCGTCGGACATGCCGCGCATCTCGGCGATCACCTTGTCGCCGAACAGCTCGCGGAATTCGGCGATGAACAGCATGCGCGCCTTGGACAGCAGCCGGCCGTTGAGTCCGCTGCGGTGGTCGGCATGCAGGAACAGCGAACACAGTTCGGACTGGCCGGTGAGGTCGTTGGCGAGGAACAGCGTCGGGATCTCGCGATGGATGCCGAGTTCCTGGGAGGCGCTGACCACCAGGCCGACGCGGTAGTTGTACCAGGGCTCGCGCAGGCCGACGGCGCCGGCGATGGCGGAAATCCCCACCACCTTGCCGTCATCGTCTTCGAGGACGAACAGGTAGTCGGCGTCGGCGCGTTCGGCTTCGCCGCGGAAGGTCTTCTCCGCCCAGCCGACCCGATGCGCCAGGCGCTGTTCGTTGGCCGGCAGGGTGGTCAGGCCGGTGCCGGTGCTGCGGGCCAGGTCCAGCAGGGCAGGAAGGTCGGCGCTGGTGACAGGACGAACGATCATGCTGGACTCCCTCAGACCGCGACCAGGCGCACGCTGGCGCCTTCGCCGATGCCCAGGGCCTCGGCGGATTCAGGATTCAGGGTCACCGGCTTCCCCGGCACCCAGTCGAGTTCGGCGACGATGGCGCGGAAGTCCTGCAACTGGCCGTTGGTCACCAGGTAGCTGCGGGCGCCCTTCCCGGCGTCGCCGATGCGTGCCGGCACCAGGCGGCTCTGGGCGATGGAGCGGATGCCCGAGGTGCGCGCGTGCAGGGTCGGGCCGCCATCGAAGATGTCGATGTAGTTGTCGGTCTCGAAGCCTTCGCGCATCAGGATGTCGAAGGTGATCTGCGCGCGTGGGTGGACCTGGCCCATGGACTCCTGCGCCTCGTCCGGCAGCAGCGGCACGTAGATCGGGTAGTGCGGCATCAGCTCGGCGAGGAAGGTGCGGCTCTTCAGTCCGGAGAGCTTCTCGGCCTCGCTGTAGTTGAGGTCGAAGAAGTTGCGCCCGACCGCATCCCAGAACGGCGACTCGCCATGCTCGTCGCTGTAGCCGACGATCTCCACCACCACCGCGTCGGCGAAGCGTTCCGGATGGCTGGCCACGAACAGCAGGCGGCCGCGGGAGTTGAGCTCGGCGATCGGCGTGTTCACCAGGCCGCGCTCGACGTAGAAGCTGGTCAGCAGGCTGGTGCCGGTGAGGTCGTGGCACAGCGAGAGGACGTGGATCTTGTTGTGGATCTTCAGCTCGCGCGAGGCATGCACGAAGGTCTCGTTGCGGAAGCTGTAGAACGGCTCGGAGAAGCCGGCCGAGGCGACGATCGCCGAGCAGCCCACCAGACGGCCGCTGTCGGTGTCCTCGACGACGAAGAAATAGCTTTCCTCGCCGTTGAAGCTCACTTCGGCGGCGAAGGATGCCTCCGACGCGACGATCTTCTCCTTCAGCACTTCCGCGTCATCCGGCAGCGACGTGACGCCGACCGGGCTGTCCGCGGCGAGACGCTGCACTTCCTGCAGGTCGGCCACTTGGGCGGGGCGCATCACCAGCATGGCGTCACTCCTCTAACCAGACATATCATCGAATACCGTCCTTGAATTCCGGACACGACGCGTCCTGCGTCACCGCATGTAAAAATCTCGGGGGACCGGCCGGACAGCGTACCGGCCGGAAAAACCGGCGGTCTTGAAAACCGCCGGGCTGTTTTCAGCTTAGCCGCGGGTCAGCGTGGCGATCGCGCGCTCGAGGCGATCCAGGCCTTCGTCGATGTCGGCATCCGGGATCACCAGGCTCGGGGCGAAGCGCACCACGTTCGGGCCGGCCTGCAGGACCATCACGGCTTCCTTCTCGGCGGCGTTCAGCACGTCCTTGGCCTTGCCCTTCCAGGCATCGGACAGCACCGCGCCGATCAGCAGCCCCATGCCGCGAACCTCGGAGAAGATGCCGTATTCGGCGGCGATCTTCTGCAGGCGCGCCTTGAAGCGCTCATGCTTTTCCTTGACGCCGGCGAGCACTTCCGGGGTGTTGATCACGTCGAACGCCGCGCCGGACACCGCGCAGGCCAGCGGGTTGCCGCCGTAGGTGGTGCCGTGGGTGCCGACCACCAGGTGCTCGGCGATCTTCGCCGTGGTCAGCATGGCGCCGATCGGGAAACCGCCGCCCAGGCTCTTGGCGCTGGAGAGGATGTCCGGGGTCACGCCGTAGTGCTGGTAGGCATACAGGTAGCCGGTCCGGCCGAAGCCGCTCTGCACTTCGTCGAAGATCAGCAGCGCGTCGTTCTCGTCGCAGAGCTTGCGCACGCCTTCCAGGTAGGCCTTGTCCGCCGGCAGCACGCCGCTCTCGCCCTGCACCGGCTCGATGATCACGGCGCAGGTCTTGTCGGAAATGGCCGCCTTCAGCGCGTCCAGGTCGTTGAACGGAATGTGGGTGATGCCCTGCACTTTCGGGCCGAAGCCATCGGAGTACTTGGCCTGGCCGCCGACGTTGACGGTGAACAGGGTGCGGCCGTGGAAGCTGTCGACCATCGAGATGATCTCGTACTTCTCCGGACCATGGACGTCATGGGCGTAGCGGCGCGCCAGCTTCAGCGCGGCCTCGTTGGCCTCGGCGCCGGAGTTGGCGAAGAACACGCGCTCGGCGAAGGTGGCGTCGATCAGCTTTTTAGCGAGGCGCAGGGCCGGCTCGTTGGTGAAGACGTTGGAGACGTGCCAGATCTTGTTGGCCTGCTCGGTGAGCGCCTCGACCAGCGCCGGATGCGCATGGCCCAGGGAGTTCACTGCGATGCCGCCGGCGAAGTCGATCAGCTCTCGGCCGCTCTGGTCCCAGACTCGCGAACCCTGACCACGCACCGGAATGAAAGCGGCCGGGGAATAGTTGGGGACCATGACCTGGTCGAAGTCGGAACGTTGGACCTGCGCTTGCGGAGCGGACATCGGGGTTCTCCTGCCTGGAGGCGGCTATCGATGAAAGGATTGTAGGGACTGGAACCGGGCCGGCATTGCCGCCATGCGACAACTTGTTATAGCGCCAACCCGCGGATTTCCGAGGCTTACGGAAATGCGACAGAAAGCTTCGGGAAGGCGCAGTTTAAACGCCGGGGCGCAGGCGGGGGCATGGGGAGAAGGAAATTTCTTGGGAGTGTCCGCGGATGGGCGGAACCGTACGCTCCACCGATCCACCATGGCCGCGCATGCGGCCCCGCAATGGTGGATGAAAAAAGCCTCATCCACCCTACGCAGGATGAGGCCGCGCACCCTGCAGAAGCGGGCCATGCCCGCGAACAAGAGCGGCGCAGGGCTCCTCAGCCCCGCTCGCTGACCACCGGCGCCGCATCCGCGGCACCCTGCCCGCGCCGCTGGTTGCGATCCTCGCGCGGGGTCACGCCGAAGAAGTTGCGGTAGGCGCTGGAGAAGTGCGGGCCGCTGGAGAAGCCGCAGGACAGGCCGATCTGGATGATCGACTTGCTGGTCTGCATCAGCATCTGCCGCGCGCGGTTCAGGCGCAGTTCCAGGTAGTACTGGCTGGGCACGCGGTTCAGGTACTGCTTGAAGATGCGCTCCAGCTGGCGACGGGAGACGCAGACATGCTGGGCGATCTCGTCGGTGGTCAGCGGCTCCTCGATGTTCGCCTCCATCAGCAGCACCGCCTGGGTGAGCTTCGGGTGGCTGGAGCCGAGGCGGTTCTTCAGCGGGATGCGCTGGCGTTCGGAGCCTTCGCGGATGCGCTCGACCACCAGTTCCTCGGACACCGCGCCGGCCAGTTCCGAACCGTGGTCGCGGGCCAGCACGGCGAGCAGCAGGTCGAGCACCGCCATGCCGCCGCAGGCGCTGAGGCGGTCGCGGTCCCATTCGAACAGGTGGTTGGTGGCGATGACCTTGGGATAGCGCTCGGTGAAGTCGTCCTGCCAGCGCCAGTGCACCGCGGCGCGGTAGCCGTCGAGCAGGCCGAGCTGGGCCAGCGGGTAGATGCCGGCGGACAGCGCACCGAGGCTGGAACCGCCGCGCACGAGTTGCTTCAGCGCGGCGGCCAGCGGCGGCGCGACCTGGGCGGCAGCCTCGTCGGCCACCAGGAACACCCGCTGGCACTGCTCCAGCAGGCCCTGCCAGGGTTGCCCCGGCAGGCGCCAGCCGTCACTGCCGGCGGGATCTTCGGCGAGCATGAAGACCGGATCGTAGAGCGCCTCGGGATGCAGCCGGCGGGCCACCCGCAGGGCCTCCTCGGCGAGCGCCAGGGTCAGCGCGCGAGTCTGCGGCCAGAGCAGGAAACCGATGCGTTGGGCTGTCATGCTGGACGTTCCATCGACCTCTTCTGAATGCGTTAGCTTACTTCAAGCTGCCGGAAAGGAACTGCTTGAGGCGTTCCGAGCTCGGATTGGCGAGCACTTCCTTCGGGCAGCCGCGCTCTTCCACCAGCCCCTTGTGCAGGAACACCAGTTGGTTGGACACCTCGCGGGCGAAGCCCATCTCGTGGGTGACCACCACCATGGTGCGGCCTTCCTGGGCCAGGTCCTGCATGACCTTGAGCACTTCGCCGACCAGCTCCGGGTCGAGCGCCGAGGTCGGTTCGTCGAACAGCATCACTTCCGGCTCCACCGCCAGCGCGCGGGCGATGGCCACGCGCTGCTGCTCGCCGCCACTCATATGCGCCGGATAGGCGTCCTTGCGGTGCGCCACGCCGACCTTCGCCAGGTAGTGCTCGGCCTTCTCGATGGCTTCCTTCTTCGACACGCCGAGCACATGCACAGGCGCCTCGATGACGTTCTCCAGGGCGCTCATGTGCGACCACAGGTTGAAGTGCTGGAACACCATCGACAGGCGTGAGCGCATGCGCTGCAGCTGCTTGCTGTCGGCCGCCTTCAGCCCGCCGTTCTTCGCCGGCACCAGCTTCAGTTCCTCGCCGTTGAGGAGGATCTTGCCGGCGTGGGGCTGCTCCAGCAGGTTGATGCAGCGCAGGAAGGTGCTCTTGCCCGAACCGGACGAGCCGATGATGCTGATCACGTCGCCGGCCCTGGCGGCCAGGGATACGCCCTTCAGCACTTCGTGGTTGCCGTAGCGCTTGTGCAGGTCTTGGACTTCCAGTTTGTACATGCTGTCGGTTCTCGGATTCAGTCGTTGATCAGCTTGCCGGTGCGGAACGCCTCGCGCCCCGCGACCTTGGCCATCCACCCACCGGGATGGGCGTAGCGCGCGCGCTCGATGGCGAAGAGCACGCCGGAGGTGCCGGCACGCACGACGCTGACACGGTCGTTCAGCGGGTCGACCACTTCGAACAGGGCGTCGCCCTTCTCCACCCACTCGCCCGCGTTGCGATGGAAGCTGACCACGCCGGCGTGCGGCGCGTACAGGTATTCGGTGCCCTCGAACGGCATGCCTTCGCAGCATTCGGCGGGCGCGGCCGGCCAGTCGCCGGCGATCAGGCCCTGCTCGGCGAGGAAGCCGAGGATGGCTTCGGCATTGGCCCGGGCCTGCTCGACGCGGGTATCGCCGACGCCGCCCAGCTCCACGGTGGTCGCCAGGCAGGCCAGCGGAATCGCCGCCTGCGGGAAGGCGCGCGCCAGGCGCAGCCAGGGCAGCGAGCAGGACTCGTCGAAGGAGCTGCCGCCGGAATCCTCGGCGAGCAGCACGACGCCGGCCTTCAGTCGCGCCGCCAGGGATTTCCAGCGCGGCCAGTGTTGCGGGATCGCATAGAGGTGGATCGCCGCGTCGAAATCGCAGTGCAGGTCGAGCACCACCTCGGCGTCGCAGGCATGGCGCAGCAGCAGACGCTGCATGGCCTGCAGCTCGGAATCGGCTGGCGGCAGCTGCTCCAGCGCCTCGACCATGGTCTTGCGGATCAGCGCGACGTTGGCCTGTTCGTCCGCGCCCAGCTGTTCGCCAATGCGCTTGCCGACCAGCTCGCTCAGCTCGACGAAATCGCGGTTGAAGTTCTTCCCGCTGCCCATCTCGAAGCGGCCGAGATGGCTGGCCTGGAGGATCTGGCCGAGGCCGATGGGGTTGGCCACCGGTACCAGTTCGACGCGGCATTTCAGCTGCCCGGCGGCTTCCAGCTGCGCCAGGCGCTGCTTGAGTTCCCAGGCGGTGCGCATGCCCGGCAGTTCGTCGGCATGCAGGCTGGACTGGATGTAGACCTTGCGCTCGCCGGCACCGAAGCGGAACACGCTCAGCCGGCGCTCGCTGCCAAGGCTGCCCCAGGGCAGCGGATGATCGATTCGTTCCATGCTGTGCTCCTCAGTGCTTGCGCGGGGCCAGGTAGGCCAGGTAGCGGCGCTCGGCCATCTTGAACAGGCGCACCAGGGTGAAGGTCAGGACCAGGTAGAACAGGCCGGCGGTGATGAACGCCTCGAACGGCATGTAGTACTGCGAATAGACGGTACGCGCCGCTCCGGTGATGTCGACCAGAGTGACGATGGAGGCCAGGCTGGTGGTCTGCAGCATCATGATCACTTCGTTGCTGTACTGCGGCAGCGCGCGGCGCAGCGCCGAGGGCAGCAGGATGCGCCGGTACATCTTCAGCCGCGACATGCCCATCGCCTTGGCCGCCTCGATCTCCCCATGGGGCGTGGCCTTCAGGCTGCCGGCGAGAATTTCCGCGGTGTAGGCGCTGGTGTTGATGGCGAAGGCCGCACAGGCGCAGAAGGTGGCATTGGACAGCCACGGCCACAGCACGCTCTCGCGCACCGCTGCGAACTGGGCGAGGCCGTAATAGATGAGGAACAGCTGCACCAGCATCGGCGTGCCGCGGATCACATAGGTGTAGAACCAGGCCGGCAGGTTGACCAGCGGCTGCTTGGACACGCGCATCAGCGCCAGCGGAATCGCCGCCAGCAGGCCGAAGAACAGCGAGATCGCCAGCAGCTTGATGGTGACCCAGAGGCCGCTGATGTAGAGCGGGATGCTGTCCCAGATGACCGAGAAGTCGAGAATCACGATAGGCTCCTTACAGATCCGCGACTTTCACGCCGACCGAATAGCGGCGTTCCAGCATGCGCAACAGCAGCAGCGAGACGCTGGTCACCACCAGGTACAGCGCCGCGACGGCGAGGTAGTAGGTGAACGGCTCGCGGGTGGCGTCCGAGGCCTGCTTGGCCTTGAACATCATGTCCTGCAGGCCGACCACGGAAATCAGCGCGGTGGCCTTGACCAGCACCAGCCAGTTGTTGGTGAAGCCGGGAATCGCCAGGCGGATCATCTGCGGCACCTGGATGCGGAAGAACACCTGCAGGCCGCTCATGCCGTAGGCGAAGCCGGCCTCGCCCTGCCCTTTCGGGATCGCCATGAAGGCGCCGCGGAAGGTTTCCGAGAGGTAGGCGCCGAAGATGAAGCCGAGGGTGCCGACGCCGGAAACGAACGGATTGAGGTCGATATAGTCGTCGTAGCCGACCATGGGCGCGAGCCAGTTAACGATCGCCTGGCCGCCGTAGAAGATCAGCAGGATCAGCACCAGGTCGGGCACGCCGCGGATCACCGTGGCGTACAGGTCGCCGCACCAGGCCAGCCATCGCACCGGCGACAGGCGGAAAGCCGCGCCAAGCAGACCGAGCACGATCGCCAGCAGCATCGACAGCAACGCCAGTGACAACGTCAGCCATGCCCCGTCGAGGATGGTCGCCCCGTAGCCTGTGAACATCGTTCAATACCTCGTCAAACCGCCCGCCGCCGCGGCGCAGTGCCGGCAACCCAGCCGTTATCGTGCGCAAATAAAAAGTGGCACAAACTTCGGGAGCTTACCCTGGTTTGTGCCACTTCCGTGGATGGGATCAGTTCCCGCCGTAGACGTCGAAATCGAAGTACTTGTCCTGGACCTGCTTGTACTTGCCGTTGGCGCGTACCGCGGCGATGGCGGCGTTGAATTTCTCGACCAGGGCCTTATCGCCCTTGCGCACGGCGATGCCGGCGCCGCCGCCGAAGTATTTCGGATCGTTGTATTCCGGGCCCACGAAGGCATAGCCCTTGCCGGCGTCGGTCTTGAGGAAGCCATCGTCGAGGTTGACCGAGTCGGCCATGGTCGCGTCGATGCGGCCGGAGACCAGGTCCATGTTGGCTTCCTGCTGCGAGCCGTAGCGCACCACCTCGACCCCGGCCGGGGCCAGCACGTCGGTGGCGTAGCGGTCATGCACGCTGGCGCGCAGCACGCCGACCTTCTTGCCCTTCAGGTCGACGGTCGGGTCGTTCATGGCCGCGCCTTCCTTCATCACGAAGCGCGCCGGGGTGTGGTAGTACTTGTTGGTGAAGTCGACCGACTTCTGGCGCTCCGGAGTGATGGTCATGGACGACAGGATGGCGTCGATCTTGCGCACCTTCAGCGCCGGGATCAGGCCGTCGAACTCCTGCTCGACCCACTGGCACTTGACCTTCATTTCCTCGCACAGCGCGTTGCCGATATCCACGTCGAAGCCGGCCAGCTGGCCTTCCGGGGTCTTGAAGGAGAACGGCGGGTAACCCGCTTCGATGCCGATGCGCACCGGCTTGTCGTCGGCATGGGCGACCAGGGAGAGCGCGGACATGGCCAGCGCGCCGAGAAGTACGAACTTCTTCATCATCAGCTCCTTCGAGGATGTGACTTCGATTGCGGAGAAAGGAATCGGCCCTGGCTGTCCGTGCAAATGGAGGGGTGGATCATCTGCGCATGGCTGTAGCGAGTCTCTGGTGGAACGCGCCAACCGGGGTGGCGGCATTCTAGCGGCAGCCCTGAAGCCGTTATTTCTTCAATGCGACAACAAATTATAGAAGGGCCGGAAGGGGTGGCTGGCGATCTTGACGGGGCACGAGAATCGTGCAAAGGCAGGAGCAATCGAACCGAACTATCAAGCAATATTTGCGCCTGCATTCCTGCAGGCCGCGTGATTACTGGATTTCGGGTTATTGGCGGGGTTTTGACGGGGCATTCGGGGGCGCCGTGCGTTTCCCGATGCCTCAATCTGGGGCAGGTCTGTTACGGGATGGGGTAACAGATGGCCATGGTGGAAAACGCTTCGCGGTTTTCCACCCTACGGAGCCGCTCGACACACTGTAGGAGCAACTGTCTCGCGCCATGGCCAATCGCTGGTGTAGGGCGAATGAAGCGGAACGCTTCATCCGCCGACCAGGCCACGCCGATGGGAT
>NZ_FNIJ01000001.1:0-119623 GCF_900103845.1 Pseudomonas jinjuensis | reverse complement strand
TTTTCCCTCAACGTCGGCGTGGAAGGAGAACACGGCAATCGCCAGCAAGCTGGCTCCTACAAGTTCTGTGCGTGCTTCAGGGGCGGCGCGACTCTGTGTAGCGGGCCATGCCCGCGACCGGTCGCGCCCAGGTGCGCTCCTACAAGGGTAAGCATTACCGCAGGGTGGAGCATCACCACCAAACAGGTAGCACCAGAATGAAAACGCCCCGCCCGGCGAATGCCGGGCGGGGCGTTTTCATTTCGGATTTCAGGCCACGGATGCCTGCATTTCCCGGTGGGTATCGATCAGGTGCTGCACCACGCCCGGGTCGGCCAGGGTGGAGATATCGCCGAGGGTGTCGTACTCGGCGGCGGCGATCTTGCGCAGGATGCGGCGCATGATCTTGCCCGAGCGGGTCTTCGGCAGGCCCGGCGCCCACTGGATGACATCCGGCGTGGCGATCGGGCCGATTTCCTTGCGCACCCAGGCCTTGAGTTCCTGGCGCAGTTTCTCGTCGGC
Source organism: Pseudomonas jinjuensis (assembly GCF_900103845.1). Classification (GTDB taxonomy): domain Bacteria; phylum Pseudomonadota; class Gammaproteobacteria; order Pseudomonadales; family Pseudomonadaceae; genus Pseudomonas; species Pseudomonas jinjuensis. Next base: position 119,122 of record NZ_FNIJ01000001.1, on the reverse strand, counting down.
CAGTTCACCGGCATTCAGGGTGACGTAGACGTAGATGCCCTGCCCCTTGATGTCGTGCTGCATGCCGACCACCGCGGCCTCGGCCACTTTCGGGTGGGCGACCATGGCGCTCTCGATCTCGGCGGTGCCCATGCGGTGACCGGAGACGTTGAGCACGTCGTCGACGCGACCGGTGATCCAGTAGTAGCCGTCCTCGTCGCGGCGCGCGCCGTCGCCGGTGAAGTACATGCCCTTGAAGGTCTTGAAGTAGGTGTCGACGAAGCGGTCATGATCGCCATACAGGGAGCGCGCCTGGCCCGGCCAGGAGTCGAGGATCACCAGGTTGCCCTCGGTGGCGCCCTCAAGGATGTTGCCGAGGTTGTCCACCAGCGCCGGCACCACGCCGAAGAACGGCTTGGCGGCGGAGCCCGGTTTCATGGCGTGGGCGCCCGGCAGCGGGGTCATCAGGCAGGCGCCGGTTTCGGTCTGCCACCAGGTGTCGACGATCGGGCAGCGCGACTGGCCGACGGTCTCGTAGTACCACTGCCAGGCTTCCGGGTTGATCGGCTCGCCCACCGAACCCAGCAGGCGCAGGCTGGAGCCATCGGCGCCTTCGACGGCGGCCTTGCCTTCGGCCATCATGGCGCGGATCGCGGTCGGCGCGGTGTAGAGGATGTTGACCTTGTGCTTGTCGATGATCTGCGACACGCGGGTGATGTCCGGATAGTTCGGCACACCCTCGAACAGCACGGTGGTGGCGCCGTTGGCCAGCGGACCGTAGACCACGTAGCTGTGGCCGGTGACCCAGCCGATGTCGGCGGTGCACCAGAAGACCTCGCCCGGACGGTAGTCGAACACCCGCTCGTGGGTCAGCGCGGCGTACACCAGGTAGCCGCCGGTGGTGTGCAGCACGCCCTTCGGCTTGCCGGTGGAACCGGAGGTGTAGAGGATGAACAGCGGTTCCTCGGCGCCCATTTCCTTCGGCGCGCAGGTGCTGCCGGCGACCTTCATCAGGTCCTCGTACCAGACGTCGCGGTGCTGGTTCCACTTGATGTCGGAGCCGGTGCGCTTGCAGACGATGATCTTCTGCACGCTGCTGGTTTCCGGGTTGGTCAGGGCGTCGTCGACGTTGGCCTTCAGCGGGGTCTTCTTGCCGCCGCGCAGGCCTTCGTCGGCGGTGATGACGATCTTGGACTTGCAGTCGATGATGCGGCCGGCCAGGGCTTCCGGAGAGAAGCCGCCGAACACCACGGAGTGGATCGCGCCGATGCGGGTGCAGGCGAGCATGGCCACCACGGCTTCCGGGATCATCGGCATGTAGATGGTCACCACGTCGCCGCGGTGCACGTCCTGGCCGCGCAGGGCGTTGGCGAACTTGCAGACCTGCTCGTGCAGTTCGCGGTAGGTGATTTCGCGGTGTTCGGAAGGATCGTCGCCTTCCCAGATGATCGCGATCTGGTCGCCGCGCTCGGCGAGGTGGCGGTCGAGGCAATTGTAGGAGACGTTCAGGGTGCCATCGGCGAACCACTTGATGTCGACGTGATGGTCGTCGAAGGACGTCTGCTTGACCTTGGTGAACGGCTTGATCCAGTCGAGGCGCTGGCCCTGTCCGCGCCAGAAGCCATCCGGGTTGACCACCGACTGCTGGTACATCGACTTGTAGGTGGCTTCGTCAGTCAGGGTACGGGCGGCCGCTTCGGGACGCACGGGATACACGGATGCCGCAGTCATGCTGTTACCTCGGTTCGGAGTGTTGTTTTTGTTGTTGACATTTGTAATGGCGACCCACCCGCCGGACCATTCGACCATGGTCTTAACCACGTGGCACTAGTACTGATGGGCCCCATAAGCGCGACTGACGGAAAAAAGAAAGCGCCCATGGCAGAGCCGATGGGCGCGATGCGCGAGGAAGAACTAACGGTATTTTTGTTGGTATGCGGCAGGGAGGATTTCCCTGTCCGCGAGTGGATGCGGGTTACCCGGCCACGCTCTCCAGCACCCGGCGGGCGCGGGCGATCACCGGTGCGTCGACCATCTTGCCGTCGACCTTGAACGCCGCGGCACCGCTGGCGGCGCCTTCCATCACGCGGCGCGCCCAGGCGAGTTCCTCGGCGCTCGGCGCCAGCGCGGCGTGCACCACGGCGACCTGCCGCGGATGGATGCACAGCGCGCCGAACAGGCCCATGTCATGGCTGCGACGCACCACGGCGGTGAAGCCTTCCTCGTCGTCGAACGCCGGGTAGACGGTATCCAGCGGCGGCTGCAGGTCGTGCACGCGCGACTGCAGGAGCATGTCGTAGCGCAACTGGTCGAGCATCGCCTCGGCCCCCGCGCTGCCGGCGCGCAGGCCGAGATCGACGGCGAAGTCGAGGGCGCCGAACGTCAGGCGCTGCACGCCTTCGCAGGAAGCGATCTCGCGCAGCGCCAGGGCGCCGGCGGCGCTTTCCACCAGCGGCCAGATCGGCTTGCCGGTGGACGCCGCGAGACGCACCTCGACGGCACTTTCCGCCTTCGGCAGCAGCACCCCGGCAACGCCCCGCTGTTCGCGGCAGAAGGCGATATCGGCGGCGAATTCGGCGTGGTCGACGGCATTCACCCGAACCCAGACGCGCACGCCCGGGCTGGTTTCGAGGAAAGCGGCCAGATTGATGCGCGCCTGGGCCTTCTGGTCCTCCTCCACCGCATCCTCGAAATCGACGATGACGGCATCGGCGCCAACCGCCAGGGCCTTGGCGAAGCGCTCCGGACGGCTGCCGGGGACGAACAGGGCGGAGCGGATGTATTGGGTCATGGGGAATTCCTTGATGAATGGCGACGCGAGACTGTCGCGGGCATGGCCCGCTCCTACGGTTTGGCGGGTCGTTTCGCGTAGGGCGCATAACGCGCCAGCGTTATCCGCCGCCATTTGAACGCAGGAGCGTCCTCGGATGCATTCCCACGCAGGAGCGTGGGAACGATCTCGATCACACCGCCCCGCTATCGTGCATCCGCTGGATATCGGCCGGCGTATAGCCCAGCTCCGCCAGCAGCTTGTCGGTATGCTCGCCGAGGCCCGGCACCGCGTCCATGCGCGGCTCGAACGCATTGCTGCGGCCCGGCGGCAGCATGGCCGGCAGCGTGCCGACCGGGCTGCCGATCTCGCGCCAGCTGTCGCGCGCCTTGAGCTGCGGATGGTTCCACAGGCCCTGCATGTCGTTGACGTGGGCGTTGGCGATCTGCGCCTGCTCCAGGCGCTCGACCACTTCCTCGGCCTTGAGGGAGGAGAACGCCTCGACGATGGCCGCGCGCAGTTCGTCGCGATTGGCGACGCGCAGCGCGGTGCTGGTGAAGCGCGCATCCTCGATCAGTTCGGGACGCTGCAGGACCACGCGGCAGAACGCCGCCCATTCGCGCTCGTTCTGCACGCCGAGCATCACGGTGCCGCCATCGCCCACCGGGAACGGCCCGTAGGGGTAGATGGTGGCGTGGGCCGCGCCGGCGCGTACCGGAGGCTTGGCGCCCTCGAAGGCGTAGTACATGGGGAAGCTCATCCACTCCGCCATGCTTTCCAGCATCGACACGTCGATACGGCTGCCCTTGCCGGTCTGTCCGCGCAGCAGCAGCGCCGAGAGGATGCCGCTGTAGGCGTACATGCCGGCGGAAATGTCGGCGATGGAGCAGCCGGCCTTGGCCATCTCGTCCTCGCCCGGACCGCCGGTGACCGAGAGGAAGCCGCTCTCGCTCTGGATCAGCAGGTCGTAGGCCTTCTTGTCCTGGTACGGACCGCCTTCGCCATAGCCGGAAATGTCGCAGACGATCAGCCGCGGGAAGCGCTCGTGCAAGGCCTCGAACGACAGCCCCATGCGCGCGGCGGCGCCCGGTGCGAGGTTCTGCACCAGCACGTCGGCCTGGCCGAGCAGCTGTTCGAGCACGCCCTGCGCCTCTGCCTGCTTGAGGTCCAGGCTCAGGCTTTCCTTGGAACGGTTGGTCCACACGAAGTGCGAGGCCATGCCGCGCACGCGCTCATCGTAGCCACGGGCGAAGTCGCCGACGCCGGGGCGCTCGACCTTGATCACCCGCGCGCCGAGGTCGGCGAGCTGGCGGGTGCAGAACGGCGCGGCGATGGCGTGTTCGAGGCTGATCACGGTGATGCCGTCGAGGGGACGGGGATTGTTCATTTGCGAACTCCAGTGAATCGAAGGCCCCTCACCCCAGCCCTCTCCCGGAGGGAGAGGGGGCGGTGCGGAGCGGGCGTCAGGCGATCGCCTGAACGTCGTCCAGTTGATGCAGGCGCCAGACCTTGGCGATCAGCTCGCTGCCCTGCTCCGGGCTGCGTGCGCCGGAGTACGCCAGCAGGCGCTGGAACTTGTCTTCCAGCTCCGGACGGCTGAGAGTGTTGCCCGGATCGCCCTTGGGCTCGTCGATCGCGCCTTGCAGCTGGCGGCCATCGACGGTCGTCACCTCGACGCGGCCCAGCCAGCGCTGCGGATAGGCGCCGTCCACTTCCGGGTCGAGCACCATGCTCACCTTCTCGCGGAAGGCGGCGACGCGCGGGTCGGTCAGGGAGAAGGCGTCGAACTCGACCAGTCCGGCCTTGCCATGCACGGCGAGCAGGCCGAGCACGGTGCCCATGGAGAATTTCGCCTGGTGCACGGTCTGCGGGACCACCACGCGACCGAGCACGTCGATGGCGCCCTGGTGCACGCGGGTGACCACGCGCTCGATCTGCTCGGCGGCCAGCCCTTCGCGCTGCATCAGGTCCAGCAGCGCGTCGGCGGCCGGATGGGTGTGGCGGCAGGAAGCGTGGAACTTGAAGGAGGTCTCGGCCAGCGCCCAGCGGGTGCCGAGGCCATCGACCAGCCACTTGGCGTCGGCGTCCTTCGACATGCCGGCAGCCATGCCCTGCTCGCCTTCGAGGATGTTCTTCGCCCCAGTCAGGCCCTCGGCGGTCATGTACGCGGCCAGCAGGCCATCGGCGGCGGCCTTGGCGGTGTGCAGCTGCTTGGAATCCGCCGCCTCGCGGAGGAATTCCCACAGCCCGGCGGCCTGGGTGCCGGCGCTGCCGATGCAGTTGAGGAACTGCTCGGTGTCGAAGTCCAGCAGCTTGGCCACGGTCACCGCGGCGGCCAGGGTGCCGACGGTCGCGGTGGTGTGGAAGATGCGGTAGTGCGAGCGGCCGAGGAACTCGCCGATGCGGATGCCGGCCTCGTAGCCGGCCACCGAGGCGAGGATCAGGTCGCGGCCGGACTTGCCGAGATCCTGCGCCGCTGCCAGCGCGGCCGGGAAGACCACGGTGGCCGGGTGCAGCACGGAGCTGTTGTGCAGGTCGTCCTGCTCGATCAGGTGCGAGCTGGCGCCATTCACCAGCGCGGCGAAATAGGCGGAAGTGCGCTTGCCGTTGACCAGCACGGCGCAGTTGCCGTCGGCCGGGCCCATCTTCTGCGCGTAGCGCTCGAACAGCGGGATCGGGTGCTGGCCCTGGCTGCCAAGGGCCGAGGCCAGCCAGTCGAGGAACAGGTCTTCGGTGCGCTCGACCACCGACTGCGGCAGGTCTTCGTAGCGCAGGCCAGCGAGGAACTCGGCGAGACCGCGGGTAGCGTTGCTCATCGTGTTCTCCTTAGAACGAACGCGGCAGCTCGAGGATGTGCTCGGCCACGTAGGACAGGATCAGGTTGGTGGAGATCGGCGCCACCTGGTACAGACGGGTCTCGCGGAACTTGCGCTCGACGTCGTATTCGCAGGCGAAGCCGAAGCCGCCGTGGGTCTGCAGGCAGGCGTTGGCCGCCTCCCAGGAAGCCTTGGCCGCCAGGTACTTGGCCATGTTGGCGCAGCCACCGGCGGTGCTCAGGCCGGCGTCGTACTCCTGGCAGGCGCGCCAGCGCATCAGGTCGGCCGCTTCCACTTCGATGTGCGCTTCGGCGATGGGGAACTGGATGCCCTGGTTCTGGCCGATCGGGCGGCCGAACACCACGCGGTCGCGGGCGTACTGGCTGGCCTTCTCGATGAACCAGCGGCCGTCGCCGATGCACTCGGCGGCGATCAGGGTGCGCTCGGCGTTGAGGCCGTCGAGGATGTACTTGAAGCCCTTGCCCTCTTCGCCGATCAGGTTCTCGGCGGGGATTTCCAGGTTGTCGAAGAACAGCTCGTTGGTCTCGTGGTTGACCATGTTGGCGATCGGGCGGACGGTCAGGCCGTTGCCGATGGCCTCGCGCAGGTCGACCAGGAAGATCGACATGCCTTCGGACTTCTTCTTCACCTCGGCCAGCGGGGTGGTGCGCGCCAGCAGGATCATCAGGTCGGAGTGCTGGATACGCGAGATCCACACCTTCTGGCCGTTGATCACGTACTTGTCGCCCTTGCGCACGGCGCTGGTCTTGATCTTGGTGGTGTCGGTGCCGGCGGTCGGCTCGGTCACGCCCATCGACTGCAGGCGCAGGTCACCGGCGGCCAGGGCCGGCAGGTACTTGCGCTTCTGCTCCTCGCTGCCGTTACGCAGCAGGGTGAACATGTTGTACAGCTGGCCGTGCACGGTGCCGGAGTTGCCGCCGCAACGGTTGACTTCCTCGAGGATCACCGAAGCCTCGGCCAGGCCCAGACCCGAACCGCCGTACTCGACCGGAACCATCGCCGACAGCCAGCCGGCCTTGGCCATGGCGGTGACGAACTCATCCGGGAAGCCCTTCTCTTCGTCGATCTTGCGCCAGTATTCGGCCGGGAATTGCGCGCAGAGGGCACGGACGCCTTCGCGGATGGCATTCATTTCTTCGCTGTTCGGGTTCATTCGGCGGTTCCTTGATTCTTGTACGTTTGCAGAGGTGTTCAATCGAATTCGACTTCGGCGCGCTGGGCGATGCCGCCGGCATTGGCGGCCCACAGTTCGGCCTTGCCGGGGGCGACGATGCGTCCGCCGACCTCGAAGGGTTCGGGAGCGATCAGCGGGCGCTGGCCGCGATAGCTGAAGCGGCGCACCCGCGCCTGCGGGTTGGCGCGGCAGAACGCGCGCAGGTTCAGCGTGGCGATCAGCGGGCCGTGCACCACCAGGCCCGGGTAACCCTCGGCCTCGGTGACGTAGGGCCAGTCGTAGTGGATGCGGTGGCCGTTGAAGGTGACGGCGGAGTAGCGGAACAGCAGGGTCGGCGTCGGCGCCACGCGCTCGTTCCACTCGCCTTCCGGGGTAGGTTCGCCGGCGCCGAGCTTGGGCGGGGTCGGCTCGCGGTAGACGATGTTCTGGATCTCGCGGATGACCAGGTGCCCATCCTGAAGGTATTCATGGCGCAGGGTCACGAACAGCAGCGAGCCGGTGCGGCCGTGCTTTTCCTCGACGTTCTCGATGCGGGTCTGGCGCACGACTTCCGCACCCACGCGCAGCGGCTCGAAGAACTCCAGCTCGCCGCCGGCCCACATGCGATTGCGGTTGTCCGCGGGAGGCAGGAACCCACCGCGCGCCGGGTGACCGTCCACGCCCAGGCCTGCCTCGTCCACCGGCTCCTGGAAGAACGCCCAGTGCCATAGCGGCGGCAGGGACTGCCCGTTGCGCGGCGCGGGTTCGCTGAAGGTCGCGGCGATGCGCTTGACCAGGTTGGCGCTCAACTGGTCGGCGGCCTCTTCGCGACGACCTATCCAGGCGCTGAAAGTGGTATCGCTCATGTCGCGGGCTCCGTGATCTGGAAAGTCCACAGACGATGCGACAGCCGCCGCGTTTTGTGAATTTGCTTTTTCAACCAGGAGCGTTCAGCTTAGGTGAACGCCAACACCGAGCCCGAACCATGCATTTCGATCTGCCGGACCTGCGTCTGTTCATCCACATCGCCGAGTCCCCCAGCCTCACCCAGGGCGCACGCAAGGCCTTCCTCTCGCCGGCCGCCGCCAGCGCGCGAATCAAGGCCCTGGAAGGCCAGCTCGGCAGCCGCCTGCTCTACCGTGACAGCCGCGGCGTCGAACTGACGCCCGCCGGCGAACGCCTGCTGCAGCACGCGCGGCTGATCATGCGCCAGGTGGACTACCTGAAGAGCGAATTCACCGAGTACGCCAGCGATGCCGCCGGGCATATCCGCATCTTCGCCAACACCACGGCGGTCACCGAATTCCTCCCGGAAATCCTCGCCGGCTTCCTCGCCGAACGCCCGGGGGTGACGGTGGACCTGCAGGAGCGGCTGAGCCGGGACATCGTGCGCGGCGTGCTGGACGGTTCCACCGACCTCGGCATCATCGCCGGCCCGGTTTCCGCCAGCGGCCTGCAGGTGCTGCACTTCAGCACCGACCGCCTGCTCCTGGCGGTGCCCCACGGCCACCCGCTGGCCGGGGCGAAGACGCTGAAACTGCGCGACACCCTGCGCTACCCCCACGTCAGCCTGCCGGAAGGCACCACCCTGCACGCCTTCCTGCTCGACCAGGTGGAACAGATGGGCGAGCAACTGACCCTGCGCATCCAGGTGTCCAGCTTCGAGGCGATCTGCCGGATGATCGAGAGCGGCGTGGGCATCGGCGTCATCCCCGAATCCGCCGCCCGCCGCCACAGCCGGACCATGAAGCTGGCGACCATCGCCCTCGACGAACCCTGGGCGGTGCGCGAACGCAGCATGCTGGTGCGCGACATCGAGGCGCTGCCGAGCTGCGTGCGGGCGTTGATCGAGACGTTGCAGCGGTATGGCGGGACGGCCCTGGAGGAAGAAAGCAGCGGAGCCGCCCGGCCGGCAGGCTGAACCGCTCTACCTAGAAACGGAAGGTGCCGCGCAGCGAGACGAACTGACTGTCTTCGCCCCCGGCGCTGCGTACTGCCCGTCCCACGTCGTAGTACTTGTAATCCAGGTCGACGGTCAGGTTGGTGGAGGCGAGCCACTTCACGTTGGCCCGGAGAATGGTGCCGATATCCCGCCCGGAACTCTGTTCGGCGGTCGCGGCGACGACCATCCCCGGGAAGTACACGGCGCCGTCCGCGCTCTCCTTCCAGGCCTTGAACAGCCCCGGCTCGATCCGCAGCGTCGGCCAGGGTGAAAAGGCCAGGACCGGGCCGACGATGATGGCGTTGGACAGGGTGATCAGGGCCGCCTCGCCATACACGCCGTTGCGCGGGAACAGCGGATCGAAGGTCTCCACCCGATCGTCTCCGGCCTGCCTGTCGCCGCTGGCGGCATCGATGCGCAACCCCAGGCGCGGTCGCCAGGGACCGGCGAAGCTGTAGCCGCTGTCGGTGGAAAACGCCCAGGCACGGATGTCCGCGCTCGCCATGTCGCCGAACTGGCCAGCCAGATCCCAGCTCCAGTCGAACGGGCCGGCATTCCCGAAGATCCGGGTGCCCAGGGTGTAGCGCTCCTCCTCGCCGGTGAGTCCGGCCAGGCTCCGCGCCTCCGTTTCCAAGCCGAAGCCGTAGAGATCGACATTCCAGCCACGGCTCAGGGGTAGCGTCCCGTACAGGCCATAGAACTTCACGTTGTTGTTCGAGCCGTCGTCGAAGGAATCCTTGTCCAGCCGCACCGGACGCACGGCGAAGGCATCCAGCTTGCCGCCCTGCGCCCATTTCATGCTCAGGCGCAGGCCATCGAAGGTCTGGCGGATGTTGGGCACATCCCGATAGGTCACCCAGGCCTGGTTGCCATAGGCCATTTCCTGACGCCCCACGCGGGCCGTCAGGCTCGCATCGGCCAGCTCGAAGCGACCGTCGATGAACGCCTGGTGCACGTCGTTGCGGCTTTCGTCGGTCGGCGAGAGCTGGTCCTTGCCCCAGGCGCGGGTGTTCTCGACCTGCACGAAGGCGCGCAGCCGGTCATCCAGCAGATGCAGATCGGCATGGGCCTGCAGGCGCTGCATCAGGTAGGAATCGTCGTCGCTGTCGCGCAGCCCCAGGAACGGTTCGTCGAAGGCGTCCGCGCGGTAGCGGACCTCGCCGCCGAGCTGCAGCCAGGCCGACTCGGACAGGCGGTGATAGCGGAAGGAGTCGAACGGATCGGTGCGCTTCTGCGCGTCATCGAGAAATCGATAGTCCTCCAGCCAGCGCGGCAGCCCGGGGCGCAGGGGCCGCTCCTGCTCGAGCGGGTTGGCCAGGGTGAAACCGGCCGGGAAGGCCAGCGTGGCCAGCAGGCTGGCGCAGGACACGCCCAGCAGCCGTCTGGCCGGCACGGATAGGGTGCATGGAGACATCGTCAAGGCTCTTCGTTGTTTTTCTGGTGATTGCCCGGGTTCGGCTTCCCCGGGCCGGAACGGGCCCGGGAAAGAAACGACCCGCGCATTGGAGGGGACGAGCGAGCGCCCCGCTATTCGAAGCGGAAGGTCACTGGATGCAGGTGGTGAAGAGGCAGTTCATCTGGCCGTACTTGTAGCGAATCGGTGCCGGCACGATGCCGTTGTTCTGCGAATAGGCCTCCCAGTCGGCCGCCAGCTCGGCGACCTTTTCCGGGTTGCTGGCGGACAGGTCATGCCTGAACGCCGGATCTCCGGACAGGTCATACAGCTCCCAGTTGCCCGTACCGTAGGGCGGCTTCTGCATCTGGGCTGCCCATTGGCCCTTGTACATGGCGCGACGGCCGTTGAACTCCCAGCCCAGCGCGCGCTCCGGCTGATCTTGGCCCTTGAGGGCGGCAAGCATGGAGCGCCCTTGCAGCGCCAGCAGCCGGTTGCCCTGGTACTGCCCGGGATACTTCACGCCGGCCAGTTCCAGAACGGTGGGTACGAAGTCCATGGCATGCAGCACGTCGCGATTGATCTGGCCGCCCTCGACCGCCTGCGGGTAGCGGATGATCGCCGGAACCTGGATACCACCCTTGGCGACGAAGCTCTTGAAGTAGGGGAACGGCGTCGCGCCCACCTGCGCCCACTTCGGCCCGAGGGTGACGTAGGAGCCCTTGCGGCCCATGTTTTCCGGGCTGTTGTCGAAGGTCTGGTCGACCCAGTCCTTGATCCCGTTGCGGTCCTCGGTGGTGCCCAGGGATTCGGCGGTGGACGACTCCGGCCCGTTGTCGGACATGAACAGGATGAGGGTGTTGTCGAGTTCGCCGGTCTTGCGCAGATGCTCGACCACACGACCGATGTTGTGGTCCAGGTTGTCGACCATGGCCGCGTAGATCTGCATCGCCCTGGTCTGCTCCATGCGCTGCGCCTCGGTCAGCTCCTCCCAGCGGGGCAGCTTGTCCTTCAGCGGATCGTTGGCCTGGGTGCCCGGCGGCAGGATGCCGAGTTCGATCATCCGCGCCAGGCGCTTCTGCCGCAGCGCCTCATAGCCATCAGCGTAGGCGCCGGCGTACTTCGCCAGGTACTGGTCCGGAGCCTGTAGCGGCCAGTGCGGTGCGGTGAAGGCCAGGTAGGCGAAGAACGGCTTGCCGGGCTGGCGGTCCTGCTTCAGGTACGCGAGCAGGCGGTCGGTATAGAAATCGCTGGAGTAGAAGTCCTCCGGAATCGATACATCCTTGCCGTCTTCCAGATAGCGGGCCTTGTAGTTGCCCGGGAACATCTGGGTCTTGTCCATATGGCTGGCGCCGCCCGGCAGCAGGGTGTAGGAGCGCTCGAAGCCACGGGCGGCGGCATTGGTTTCAGCGGTGGCTCCCAGATGCCACTTGCCGGTCATGAAGGTGTTGTAGCCGTTGTCCCTGAGCAGTTCGGCCAGCGTCGCCACGCGTTTGTTCAGATGCCCTTCGTAGCCGGGCTTGCCCTGCTGTTCGGGCTGCAGGTATTCGGCCATGGTTCCCAGGCCGGCCTGGTGGTTGTCAACGCCGGTCAGCAGCATCGAGCGGCTTACCGAACAGGTCGGCCCTGCATAGAAGTTGGTCAGGCGCACGCCCTGGTCGGCGAGTCCCTGGAGGGTTGGCGTGGAGATTTCTCCACCGAACGGCTGGGTATCGGAAAAGCCCAGGTCGTCCGCGACGATCAACAGGACATTGGGGCGTTCCGGCGGAGCGGCCTGAACTTCCAGGCCCGGGCATAGCAATGGGAAAAGGAGCGCAAGGGCGCGGCGAGGCATTCTGAACATGGTCCTACCTTTTCTTGGTCTTGTAGTGGCGAATCGCGCGACCAGACCCGCCACCCCGCCCGGATGAGCTGGAACAGGGAGCGCCAGACACGCAATTGGACCTTAGTCGGCAGGAGTGCCACGAACAATCAGACGCATCACGAACTGAGTGTCCACGAAACGCGAACAATCCGCCGTGGCAGCCTTCGCCAGCGAGCGGCTAGGTCCCCAGCTTCCCGCCCAGCTCCGCCATCATCCGCTCGTGCTCTTCGAGCATCCCCGGCAGGCAGTCGCGGAGGAACTCCACCCAGGTGCGGATCTTCGCGTCGAGGTACTGTCGCGACGGGTACAGCGCGTAGACGTTGAGGTGGAACAGGCTGTAGTTGGGCAGCACGCGCACCAGCGAACCGTTCTTCAGCCCCTGCACCGCCGAGTACACCGGCAGCGCGCCGATGCCCATGCCGGCGACCAGCGCCTCGGTCATGGCGTCGGCGGTGTTCACCTGGAAGTGGGTGTGGTTGATGGTCGCCAGCTCCTGGCCGTCCGGGCCGTCGAACAGCCACTTGTCCAGCGACATCACCGAGTTGACCAGGCGCAGGCAGCGGTGCGCGGCGAGGTCGGCGGGCGTCTTCGGGTTGCCGTGCGCCGCGACGTAGGCCGGCGAGGCGCAGAGCACGCTGTAGGTCTGCCCGAGGCGCTTGGAGACGAAGCCGGAGTCCGGCAGCTCCCGGGCGATCACCACGGAGATGTCGTAGCCCTCGTCGAGGATGTCGGTGGTGCGATTGGCCAGGGTCAGGTCGAAGCTGACTTCCGGGTAGATCTCGCAGTACTGCGAGATCGCCCTGATCAGGTAGTGCTGGCCGATGCCGGTCATGGCGTGCACCTTCACCTTGCCCGCCGGCTTGGCGTGGGCGTCGCCGGCCTCCGCCTCGGCTTCCTCGATGTAGCCGAGGATCTGCTGGCAGCGCAGCAGGTAGCGCTGGCCGGCCTCGGTGAGGGCGATGCGGCGGGTGGTGCGGTGCAGCAGGCGGGTGCGCAGGTGGGCTTCGAGCTTGGCGACGGTGCGCGAGACGTAGGCGGTGGTGAGGTCCATGCGCTGGGCGGCGGCGGTGAAGCTGCCGGTCTCGGCGACACAGACGAAGGTACGCATGTTGTGCAGGAGATCCATGATCGCCTCTGGAAAAGGACGACAGATTGTCGCATGTTTCAAAATGTTGATTGTTATCCGGCCAGGCAACAATCAATCGCTCAACCGTCAGCTTATCCGTCTTCCGGCCGCCTTCTAGAATCGCCCTCCCCTGCGGCCTCAGGACCACCCGCTGTGCCCTGCCTCGCGCCTTTCCCCGCCCCTCCGTCCATTTCGAGATAAGCCCATGCCCAGCCTTTCCGCGCGTCTGCCGAATGCCGCCGCGCTGCGCCTGGCGCTGTCCGCCTGGGCGCACAGCGACGGGGTCACCTGGGTGTTCATCGCCAAGGCGCTGATCACCGCCTTCACCGCCCTCTGGCTGGCCTACCGCCTGGAACTGCCGCAGCCGAACACCGTGCTGGTCAGCGCCTTCATCGTCCTGCAGCCGCAGAGCGGGCAGGTGCTGGCGAAGAGTTTCTACCGCATCCTCGGCACCCTGCTCGGGCTGAGCGTGATGGTCACCCTGATCGCCCTGTTCAACCAGGAGCGCGTGCTGTTCCTGCTCAGCGTGGCGCTCTGGGTCGGCCTGTGCACCGCCGGCGCGGCGCGCTACCGCGACTTCCGCGCCTACGCCTGCCTGCTCGCCGGCTACACCGCGGTGATGATCGGCATCCCTGCCACGCTGCATCCGGAAGGCGCCTTCATGCAGGCGCTGTGGCGGGTGCTGGAGATCAGTCTGGGTATCCTCTGCACCGGCGTGGTCAGCGCGGTGGTGCTGCCGCAGACCAGCAGCGCCGCCCTGCGCAACGCGCTGGACACGCGCTTCGGCGACTTCGCCGGGCTGGCCAGCGCCGGGCTCGCCGGCAACCTCGACGCCACGCGCTTCGAACAGGCCAGCGCACGTATCGCCGCCGAATCGGTGGGCCTGGAAAGCCTGCGCAACGTCACCGTCTTCGAGGACCCGCACATGCGCCTGCGCAGCGGCCGGCTGGCGCGGGTGAACAGCGAGTTCATGCGCATGACCACGCGCTTCCACGCCCTGCAGCGCCTGCTCGACCGCCTGCGCGAACGCCAGGCCGCGGCGCTGCTGGAGGTGCTGATGCCCTGCCTGCTGCAGCTCGCCGACCTGCTCGCCGGCTGGCATGGCCGGCCATTGCGCTACGCCGACGCCGAACGCCTCGCCGCGCAGCTGGACGAATGCAGGCAACAGCTGATGCCGGCGATCCGCGAGGCCCGCGCACTGCTCGCCCGGAGCCGCCCGAAGGAGTCCGACCAGCTCGACTTCGAGACCGCCGCCGAACTGCTGTTCCGCTTCGCCGGCGACCTCCACGACTACGCCCTCACCCACGCCTCGCTGGCCGCACACAAGCACGAGCGCGAGCAGTGGAAGGAACGCTTCACGCCCAAGGCCAACGCCGTCGCCGCGGCCGTCGCGGGATTCCGCTGCGCGCTGCTGGTGCTGGCCGGCGGGATCTTCTGGATCGCCACCTCCTGGCCCAGCGGCGCCACCTTCGCCCTGACTTCGGTGCTGATCGCCGCACTCTCCTCCGCCTCGCCCGATCCCAAGCGCCTGTCGCTGCAACTCACCCTCGGCACCCTGCTCGGCGCCAGCCTCGGCTTCGTCCTGACCTTCCGCGTGCTGCCGCATCTCGACGGTTTCCCGTTGCTGTGCATGGCGCTGGCGCCGATGTTCGCCCTCGGCGCCTTCCTCATCACCCGGCCGCAGTGGAACGGCTATGGCGTCGGCCTGCTGGTGTGGTTCTGCATCGCCTCGCTGCCAGCCAACCTCGCTCGCTACGATGCCTACCACTTCATCAACGAATACCTGGCGATGCTGCTGTCCATGGGCATGGCGGTGATCGCCGCGGTCGTCATCCTGCCGCCGAACCGGCCGTGGCTATGGGAGCGCCTGGAGGCGGAACTGCGCCTGCGTGTGGTGCACGTGATCAGCGACCCGGCGAAGGGCCTTTCCGCAGGCTTCGAAAGCGGCACCCGCGACCTGCTGAACCAGGCGTATGGACTCTCCAGCGGCCGCCCGGACGTACAGCAGCGGCTGCTCCGCTGGATGTTCGTGGTGCAGGAGGTGGGCCTGGCGATCATCGAGCTGCGCCGCGAGCAGGAAGCGTTGCCGGCGGAGCCCTGGTACTCCGAGAGGATGCCCTGGCGCCGGGCGATCCGCGCCATGGGGCGGGCGCTGATCCGCCTGTTCATCCAGCCGGGCGAGGCGAACCGGCTGCGCGCGCTGGGGGCGGTGGAGCATGCGATCCATGCGATCCGCAGCACCCACGAGCCGCATCCGCCGCACTTCGACACTTCGCCGTTGCGGCGGATGTGCAGTTACCTGCATTTCATCCGCACGTCGTTGCTGGACCCGCGCTCGCCGTTGCGGGAGGCGCAATGATTGATCCGATGGACACACCGTGCCGCGTCATTTCGCGGGCATGGCCCGCTCCTACAGGGACTCATCCGCCGCTATTGGACGCAGGAGCGTCCCGGGATGCGTTCCCACGCAGGAGCGTGGGAACGATGAATCTCGCAGGCATGACCCGCTCCAATTGTTGCCTGTGAGTACGAAGTATTTCAGGCCGCCAGACATATGAATCACAGTGGCCAGATCCTAATATTTCCGTGCTGCTACAGCGCGCGCCGCAACACCCCGACTTCCCCGTGACAACCCTCGAAAACTCCCGATCGAGCCGCAGGCACCTGCCGGACCAGGCGTGCCCGCTCGCGGCCCGGTATCGGGCAAAAGGCAGGTAATTCAATGAAAGCTGCATTCATCCTGGCCCTCGCCGGCTTCTCCTCGTTCGCCTTCGCCGATGAGGCGAACGCCGACAGCGTGGCCGTGGAGCAGTACACCTATGACATGAAGCTGGACATCGCCCGGGTGATCTCCAATACCGACGTCTCCAGCCAGTGCGGCGTCGTGCCGGCGCGGATGACCTACGAAGACTCCCAGGGCCAGCGCCACACCATCCAGTACCAGGTCTGGGGCGGCGGCTGTTCCGGCGGCTAGGACGCGCATTTCTCCCCTCGCAAGACCATGGCCATGGATCGGCCATTTCCCCTCCTCCCAGGTCCCCTTGCCATAAATCATTGCCCCGCCAGATAACGCCGCCCCGGCGGATGGCACGGCAGGCAGCCATCGCTACACTTCCCCGGCAGAACATTTCGTAGGAGCGGGCCATGCCCGCGACCGCTCTGCCTGGACGGTTCGCGGGCATGGCCCGCTCCTACAAAAAATCGCCCGAAACAGACTTCAAGGACGTAGCCATGCTCCAGTCCGTTTCACCCAAGCACGACCTGCCCCTGAAACCCGAATCCGACAAGCCCCAGGAACCCCGCAGCGGCGTGCTCGCGCCCTTCTCCATCGGCGCCTTCCGCATCATCTGGATCTGCAACCTGTTCGCCAACCTCGGCACCTGGGCGCAGTCGGTGGCGGCGGCCTGGGTGGTCACCGAGGCGCATGCCAGCCCGCTGATGGTGGCGATGATCCAGGTCGCCTCGGCGCTGCCGCTGGTGCTGCTGTCCATCGTCTCCGGCGTGCTGGCGGACAACCACGACCGGCGCAAGATCATGCTGATCGGCCTGACCCTGGAGCTGAGCGGTGCGGCGCTGGTCACCGGCCTCGCCTTCTTCGGCTACCTCGATCCGCTGATGCTGATCCTGTCGATCCTCTGGCTGTCCCTCGGCAGCTCGATCACCATTCCCGCCTGGCAGGCGGCGGTGAACGAGCAGGTGCCGCCGCGCATGGTCGGCGACGCGGTGCTGCTCAACAGCGTCAACTACAACGTCGCCCGCGCCGCCGGGCCGGCGATCGGCGGCCTGCTGCTGAGCGCCACCGGGCCGGCCTGGGTGTTCCTGTTCAACTGCCTGTGCTACATGGCGCTGATCTGGGCGATCTGGAACTGGCGGCGGGAAATCCCCAAGCGCACGCTGCCGCCGGAGCACATCCTCGAAGGCGTGGTCGCCGCGCTGCGCTTCACCCAGTACTCCAGCGTCACCCGCCTGGTGATGCTGCGTTCCTTCCTCTTCGGCATTTCCGCCAGCGCGGTGTGGGCGCTGCTGCCGCTGCTGGCGCACCGCAACCCGGACGGCAACGCCTCGGTGTACGGCTACATGCTCGGCGCCCTCGGCGTCGGCGCGATCCTCGGCAGCACCATGGTCAGCAAGGCGCGCAAGTGGATCGGCAGCAGCCGGCTGATCAGCCTGGCCGCGGCGGTGCTCGGGCTGGTGATGCTGACCCTCGGCTGGGTCGACGCGCTGTGGGTGCTGTTCCCGGCGCTGGTGGTGGGCGGCAGCTGCTGGATCGCCGCAGTGGCGACCTACAACTCGGCGGTGCAGATACTGGTCCCGGACTGGGTCAAGGCGCGCGCCCTGGCGCTGTACCAGACGGCGATCTACGGCGGCCTGGCGCTCGGCTCGTTCCTCTGGGGCCACTTCGCCGGCAGCATCGGCGTGCAGGGCTCGCTGCTCGCGGCGGGCTGCACCCTGCTGGTCACCGTGGCGCTGCTGTACAACTCGCGGCTGCCGGAGCTGGAGCCCGGCGGCATCGCCCGCGCGCCGGCCAGCGCGCCGGGAGCACCGAGCTTCGCCTTCAACCCGGAGCGCGGCGCGGTGCTGGTGTCCATCGAATACCGCATCCCGGCGGAACGCACCCGCGACTTCGTCCGCGCCAGCCGCCCGCTGCGCCGCCTGCGCCTGCGCAACGGCGCCGAACGCTGGGCGCTGTACCGCGACGTCAGCCAGCCGGAGACCTGGCAGGAGCTGTTCCTGGTGGACAACTGGATCCAGCACCTGCGCATGCTCGACCGCCTGACGCTGGAGGACAAGACGATCATCGACACCGTCAACAGCATGCACGCCGGCGACGGTCCGCCGCTGGTGCGGCATGGGGTCAGCTACGAATCGGCCGGCTACGAGGCGCCGCCCGAGAGTCTCGGCTAGGCACCCGCCAGGGACTGCTCCAGCGCCACGCCGGCGCCGAACAGGCCGGGGTGCTGGGCGGTCATCACCCACACCGGCACCGGGTCGAGGTACGGACCACTGGTCTTGCCGCGCTGGCTGAAGGCTTCGGCGAAGCCGCTGCGGCGGAAACGGTCGAGGAAGCGCGGGACGATGCCGCCGGTGATGTAGACCCCGCCCAGCGCGCCGACGGTCATCACGGCGTTCCCCGCGACCCGCGCCAGCCACAGGAAGAAGTGTTCCAGCACCGCGTCGGCGTAGACGTCGCCGGCCAGCGCCAGTTCGCCGATCTGCGCCGCGCTGGTGCACTTCGGCTGCACGCCGTCGACCTGGCAGCTCAGCCGGTACAGCGTCTCCAGCCCGCGCCCGGAGAGCACGCGCTCCGCCGAGACGTGGCCGTACAGCTCGCGCAGATGCTGCCAGATGGCGAAGTCGCGCTCCGAGGTCACCGGCAGGTCGACGTGCCCGCCCTCGCAGGACAGCACTTCCCAGCCGCCGCCCGGCAACGGCACCAGGCTGCTGACCCCGAGGCCGGTGCCGGGACCGATGATCAGCCGCGCCCGCGCTTGCTGCGCCTGCCCCTGGCGGACGCAGACCAGGTCGTCGCCGCCCAGCCGCGAGGCCGCCCAGGCCATGGTGCTGAAGTCGTTGACCAGCAGCAGATGGCACAGGCCGAGTTCGGCGCGGAAGGCGGCGCGATCGATCACCCAGTGGTTGTTGGTGAAGCGGAAGTCGCCCGCGCCCACCGGACCGGCGCAGGCCAGGCACACCGCCCGGATGGCGCCGAGCGGCTGGCCGCTGCGCTGCAGGTATTCGCGCACCGCATCCTCGATGCGCGGATAGTCGGCGCAGGCCAGCACCTGGATGGCGTCGAGCCGCCCGTCGCGCCACAGGGCGAAACGGGCGTTGGTACCGCCGATGTCGCCGACCAGCGCGACGCCGGCCGGAACCTCAGGTTGCTTGTTCATCGTGTGCCCGCAATTTTCATTGGCAGTGCGAATATCCTTGGCCAGGACTTGGCCTATCGCAAGGCGGTCAGCTCGGCGGTAAAGCTGCAGGCGCCCTGCTCGGCCGGGCTCATCGCCTGGCGCATGAAGGCGAACAACTCGCGACCGCAGCCGCTGCCGTCGTCCTCGGGCCGCGGCGCCAGCGGGCGGGACTGCCATTCGGCGTCGCCGACCAGCACGCGCAGCTCGCCGGTGGAACCATCCACGCGCACCACGTCGCCGTCGCGCAGGCGCGCCAGCGGGCCGCCGTCGATCGCCTCGGGGCTGACGTGGATCGCCGCCGCCACCTTGCCGGAGGCGCCGGACATGCGCCCGTCGGTGACCAGCGCCACCTTGTAGCCGCGGTCCTGCAGCACGCCGAGGAACGGCGTGAGCTTGTGCAGCTCGGGCATGCCGTTGGCCTTCGGGCCCTGGAAGCGCACCACCGCGACCAGATCGCGGTCCAGCTCGCCGGCCTTGAAGGCGGCGGCCAGCCCGGCCTGGTCGTGGAAGATGCGCACCGGCGCCTCGACCACCTGGTGTTCCGGCGCTACCGCGGAAATCTTCATCACGCCGCGCCCGAGGTTGCCCTCCATCAGGCGCAGGCCGCCTTCCGGGGAAAACGGGTTGGCCCGCGGGCGCAGGATGTTCTCGTCGAGGCTCTGCTGCGGGCCTTCGCGCCAGACCAGCTTGCCGCCGTCGAGAAAGGGTTCCTGAGTGTAGCGGCGCAGGCCCTTGCCGACCACGGTCTGCACGTCCTCGTGGAGCAGGCCGCCGTCGAGCAGCTGGCGGATCAGGAAGGACATGCCGCCCGCCGCCTGGAAGTGGTTGATGTCGGCCTGGCCGTTCGGATAGATGCGCGCCAGCAGCGGCACCACCTCGGACAGGTCGGCCATGTCCTGCCAGGTCAGCTGGATGCCGGCGGCCTGGGCGATGGCCAGGATGTGCAGGGTGTGGTTGGTCGAGCCACCGGTAGCCAGCAGCGCCACCACCGAGTTGACGATGGAGCGCTCGTCGACGATTTCCGCCATCGGCAGGTAGTTGCCGTTTTCCGGGGTCAGGCGGCTGGCCTGGCGCGCGGCTTCGCGGGTCAGTTCGTCGCGCAGCGGGGTGTTCGGGTTGACGAAGGAGGCGCCCGGCAGGTGCAGGCCCATCACTTCCACCAGCAGCTGGTTGGTGTTGGCGGTGCCGTAGAAGGTGCAGGTGCCCGGCGCGTGGTAGGAAGCCATTTCCGAGGCGAGCAGCTCCTCGCGGGTCGCCTTGCCCTCGGCGAACAGCTGGCGCACGGCGGCCTTTTCCTTGTTGGAGATGCCGGTGGGCATCGGCCCGGCCGGGACGAACACCACCGGCAGATGGCCGAAGCGCAGCGAGCCGATCAGCAGGCCGGGGACGATCTTGTCGCACACGCCCAGGCACAGCGCGGCGTCGAACATGTTGTGCGAGAGGGCGATGGCGGTGCCCATGGCGATCACGTCGCGGCTGGTCAGCGACAGCTCCATCCCCGGTTCACCCTGGGTGACGCCGTCGCACATGGCCGGCACCCCGCCGGCGAACTGGCCGACCGAGCCGATCTCGTGCAGGGCTTCCTTGATCAGCGCCGGGAAGCGTTCCAGCGGCTGGTGCGCCGAGAGCATGTCGTTGTAGGAGGAAACGATGGCGACGTTGGCCTGGTTCATCAGGCGCAGCGTCTGCTTGTCGCTATCGCCGCAGGCCGCGACGGCGTGGGCGAGGTTGCCGCAGGGCAGCGTACCCCGGTGCGGGCCCTTGGTCGCCGCGGCTTTCACCATGGCGAGATAACGCTGACGGGTCGCCGCGCTGCGGGCCTGGATGCGCTGGGTGACTTCGAGCACGCGGGGGTGCATGGCAGCATTCTCCTTCAGACTATCGATTGTTGTTTTTACAACATAATCGTCGATTACAGGGCGTTTACTTTTTCTCTGAGAGAAAATTTAATTGTTTTTACCACATTCATGAAAAAGAGACGACATCCATGACCATTCGCCTGGCGATCAACGGTTTCGGCCGCATCGGCCGCAACGTCCTTCGAGCCCTGTACACCGGCGGCCATCGCCAGCACCTGCAGGTCGTGGCGATCAACGACCTCGGCAAGCCGGACATCAACGCCCATCTGTTCCAGTACGACAGCGTGCACGGGCGCTTCCCCGGCGAGGTCGCGCACGATGCCGAAAGTCTCAGCGTAAATGGCGACCGCATGGTCGTCACGACGATCCGCAATCCGGCGGAGCTGCCCTGGGCCGACCTGGGCGTGGACATCGTGCTGGAGTGCAGCGGCGCCTTCACCCAGCGCGACAGGGCCGCCGCGCACCTGCAGGCCGGCGCGCGCAAGGTGCTGATCTCCGCCCCGGGCAAGGGCGCCGACGCCACCGTGGTGTACGGCGTCAACCACGAGATGCTGCGCGCCTCGCAGCAGATCGTCTCCGCTGCGTCCTGTACCACCAACTGCCTGGCGCCGCTGGCACAGGTGCTGCACCGCGAGCTGGGCATCGAGCACGGGCTGATGACCACCATCCATGCCTACACCAACGACCAGACGCTGACCGACGTGCACCACGCCGATGTCTACCGCGCGCGCTCGGCCACCCAGTCGATGATTCCCACCAGGACCGGCGCCGCCGAGGCGGTCGGCCTGGTCCTGCCGGAGCTGGCCGGCAAGCTGAGCGGCCTGGCGGTGCGGGTGCCGGTGATCAATGTGTCGCTGGTGGACCTCACCGTGCAGGTCGGCCGCGATACCGACGTGGAGACGGTCAATCGGTTGATCCGCGAGGCCAGCGAGGGTTCCAGCGTTCTTGGCTACAACGAGCTGCCGCTGGTGTCGGTGGACTTCAACCACGACCCGCGCTCGTCGATCTTCGACGCCAACCACACCAAGGTCAGCGGGCGGCTGGTGAAGGTGATGGCCTGGTACGACAACGAGTGGGGATTCTCGAACCGGATGCTGGATGTGGCGCTGGCGATGCACCAGGCGCCGGAGTGATTTGATGGACACCATGGTTCCCACGCTCCTGCGTGGGAACCCATCCGGGGACGCTCCTGCGTCCCTTCGACGCGGGAGCGTCGAGAGCTGCATTCCCACGCGGGAGCGTGGGAACGATGCCGCGGGCTACTTGTAACGCCTGCGCCTCTGCGCCTCGAACACCAGCAGGCGCATGTCCGACTCCGCCAGCACCGCCTGCTGGCCCAGCGCGTCGAGCTTCTTCCAGCCCCTGATCTCTTCCCGCGTCCGCCCGCAGCCGAGGCAGACGCCGGCGTCGAACTCACAGACCTTGATGCATGGACTCTTCACGTTTCCCCCTGTCGAACGGTTGGTCAGACGGGAGTAGTTGAGGGGAAATGCGGAGGGAGGTCCAAGGGGAAAAAGGCATCGCGCCGATCGACGATGCCAATCGCCGCGCCGAAATTCGCACGTAGGGTGGATGAGGCTCTTTTCATCCACCATTGCGGTGCCGCATGCGCGGCCATGGTGGATCGATGGAGCGTGATCCACCCTACGCCCGCCCCCGTCACAACAAGGTGAATTGCCCTTCCTTCACGTCCTGCGAATCCAGGCCGATGTAGACCTTGAATTCCCCCGGCTCCGACGCATGGCGCAGCTGGCTGTCGTAGAAGCGCAGGTCGTTCTCGCGGATCGGGAACTCGACGACCTTCGACTCGCCCGGCTCGAGCATCACCTTGCGGAAGTTCTTCAGCTCCTTCACCGGCCGGCTGATCGACGCGGCGACGTCCTGCAGGTAGAGCTGCACCACGGTCTCGCCGGCGCGCTTGCCGGTGTTCTTCACCGTCACTTTGGCGGTCAGGGTGTCGTCCTTGCTCATTTTCCCGCTGGACAGGCTGACGTCCGAGACACTGAAGCTGGTGTAGCTGAGGCCGAAGCCGAACGGGTACAGCGGGCCGTTGGCGGCGTCGAAGTAGCGCGAGGTGTACTTGTTCGGGTGTTCGTGGTCGAACGGGCGGCCGGTGTTGAGGTGGTTGTAGTAGATCGGCACCTGGCCCACCGAGCGCGGGAAGGACATGGTCAGCTTGCCGGCCGGGTTGTAGTCGCCGAACAGCACGTCGGCGATGGCGTTGCCGCCCTCGGTGCCGCTGAACCAGGTTTCCAGGATGGCGTCCATGTTCTCGCTTTCCCAGCGCAGGTCCAGCGGGCGGCCGTTCATCAGCACCATGACGATCGGCTTGCCGGTGGCCTTCAGCGCCTTGAGCATCTCGACCTGGCTGGCCGGGATGCGCAGGTTGGTCTTGCTCGACGCCTCGTGGGCCATGCCCTGGGATTCGCCGACCACGGCGACCACCACGTCGGCCTGCTTCGCCGCCTCCACCGCTTCCACCAGCATGGCCTGCGGGCTGCGCGGGCCGACGATGACGTCGGGGTTGTACTCGTTCAGGTAGGCGAGGACTTCCGGGTCGTCGGTGACGTTGGCGCCCTTGGCGTAGATCAGCTGGGCGCGGTCGCCGATGGCGTTCTGCATGCCCTGCAGCACGGTCACCGCCTGCCGCGCCTTGCCGGCGGCGGACCAGCTGCCCATCACGTCGCGCTTGCTGTCGGCCAGCGGGCCGATCACCGCGATGGTGCCCTGGCGCTTGAGCGGCAGCACGTCGCCGGCGTTCTTCAGCAGCACCTGGCCCTTGCGCGCCACCTCGCGGGCGGCCTGGCGGTGCAGGCGCTCCTCGGCATCGGTGTCCACCGGGTCGGCGCCCTGCAGATAGCGATAGGGATCGTGGAACAGGCCCATCTCGTACTTGGCGACCAGCACGTCGCGGCAGGCGCGGTCGATGTCGCTCTCGGCGACCTCGCCGGACTTCAGCAGGCCCGGCAGCTCGTTGCGGTAGAGGTCGTCGTTCATGTTCATGTCGACGCCGGCCTTGATCGCCAGCTTCACCGCCTCGCGCTCGCTGGCGGCGACGCCGTGCTTGACCAGTTCCTTGACCGCGCCGTGGTCGCTGAGGGTCAGGCCCTTGTAGCCCCACTCCTTGCGCAGCAGGTCCTGCAGCAGCCAGGTGTTGGCGCTGGCCGGCACGCCGTTGATGCTGTTCAGCGAGACCATCACCGAGCCGGCGCCGGCGTCCATGGCGGCGCGGTACGGCGGCAGGTAGTCCTGGTACATGCGCTGCGGGCTCATGTCGACGGTGTTGTAGTCGCGGCCGCCCTCGCCCGCGCCGTACAGGGCGAAGTGCTTGACCCCGGCCATGATGGTGCCCGGCTTGCGCAGGTCGTCGCCCTGGTAGGCCTTGACGATCACGCCGGCGATCTGGCTGGTCAGCCAGGTATCCTCGCCGAAGCCTTCGGAGACGCGGCCCCAGCGCGGGTCGCGGGCGATGTCGACGGTGGGCGAATAGGTCAGGTTGAGGCCGTCGGCGCTGGCTTCCAGGGCCGACACCCGGGCGCTTTCGGCGATCGCCTGCATGTCCCAGCTGGCCGCCAGGCCGAGGCCGATGGGGAACACCGTGCGGTGGCCGTGGACCACGTCGTAGGCGAAGAACAGCGGGATCTTCAGCCGGCTCTTCATGGCCTCGTCCTGCAGCAGGCGGATGCCCGGACGGGTCACGGTGTTGAACACCGCCCCGGTGATGCCGGCGCGGATTTCCTCCTGCAGCACCGGCTTCGGATGGTCGGCGCCGACGCTGACCAGGCGCAGCTGGCCGATCTTCTCCTCGATGGTCATCTGCTTCATCAGGTTGTCGATGAAGGCGTCCCGCGACTGGCCGGGAAGCGGCTGCGCCGGCTCGGCGGCGAACAGCGAGGCGCTGGCGACCAACAGGGCGAGCGCACTGATGCGACTGATCTGGCTTGTTTTCATCTGGACACTCAACGACCGCGCCCCGGGCGCCGGCCTACCGCAGGTAGTGGGAATTTCGCCCCTCGCGGGGGCATCGAACGAGTCCGTGGGCGGCATGCACGCCGCCCACGGCATGCACGCCGCCCACGGCAAAGCGCTTACAGGCCGAGCAGGCTGGCCACGTAGTCGGCATCCTTGTCGCCGCGGCCGGACAGGTTGACCAGGATGTGCCGGTCCCTGCCCAGGGTCGGCGCGGTGCGGATGGCCCAGGCCACCGCGTGGGCGCTTTCCAGGGCGGGGATGATGCCTTCCACGCGCGACAGGGTCATGAAGGCGTCCAGGCATTCCTGGTCGCTGGCGGTGACGTACTGCACGCGGCCCTGGTCCTTCAGGTAGCTGTGCTGCGGGCCGACGCCCGGGTAGTCGAGGCCGGAGGCGATGGAGTGCACCGGCGCCGGGTTGCCCTCGGCGTCTTCCAGCACGTAGCAGGCCATGCCGTGGATTTCGCCGGGCTTGCCCAGGCTCAGGGTGGCGGAGTGCTGGCCCATTTCCAGGCCCCTGCCGGCGGGTTCTACACCGACCAGGTTGACGCCCTCGTCGCCGAGGAAGGCGGTGAACATGCCGATGGCGTTGGAGCCGCCGCCGACGCAGGCGGTGACGTGATCCGGCAGGCGGCCGTACTTCGCCTGGAACTGCTCGCGGGCCTCATTGCCGATGATCGACTGGAAGTCGCGGACCATGCTCGGGAAGGGGTGCGGACCGACCACCGAGCCGATGGCGTAGATGTAGTCGTGCGGGTTCTTCAGGTATTCCTCGAAAGCACTGTCCACCGCTTCCTTCAGCGTCGCCGCGCCGCGGGTCACCGCCACCAGCTTGCAGCCGAGGATCTTCATCTTGGTGACGTTGGGGTGCTCCTTCTCGATGTCCACCTGGCCCATGTGGATCTCGCAGGGAATGCCCACCAGCGCGCAGGCGGTGGCCAGGGCGACGCCATGCTGACCGGCGCCGGTCTCGGCGATCACCTTCTTCTTGCCCATGAACCTGGCCAGCAGCGCCTCGCCCAGGCAGTGGTTGATCTTGTGCGCGCCGGTGTGGTTCAGGTCCTCGCGCTTGAGGTGGATCTGCGCGCCGCCGAGCTGCTCGGACAGGCGGCGGGCATGGAAGATCGGGCTGGGGCGGCCGACGTAGTCGGCGAACAGGCTGGCCAGTTCCTGCTGGAAATCGGCGCGCTGGCGGATTTCCTGGTAGGCGGCGTCGATGTCATCCATGGCCTGCTTGAGTTCCGGCGGCACCAGTTGGCCGCCGTAGGGGCCGAAATAGCCGTTGGCGTCGGGCATGGGGCCGAAATGCGTGGTTGCGCTCATCGAAATCGTCTCTTTGTTCGAATCGGGAGGGCGTCGGCGTGACGCCGGGAAGCAGTGGGGCGACGAGTATATCCGGGCTGCAATCGGTGCGGTTTCGCTTGCGTCTGGAAAAATCGGCTTCTTCGCGGCTCATCCGCAGGGCGGAGCCAAGCGCGGTCAGTCATCCCGCTCGCGCAGCATCTCCATTTCCTCGCGCATGGCCTCGGCCAGCGCGCGTTCCTCGTCGTACTCGTCTTCCTCCGGCGCGGCGGCCGGCGGCTCCGGCGAAACCGGCAGCGGCCGCGCCTCCTCGGGCGCTGCGGCTTCCTCTTCCGCCCGCGGCTCGATGGGCGGCAGCTCCAGCAGGTCGTCGAAGTCGGTCTTCAGACCCTGTTCCATCTCGTCCAGTTCAGCGAGCAGGCTGCGGAAGCTGGTTTCCTCCTTCGGCTCGGCCGGCGGCGCGGGTTCGGGCTCCTCGCCCGCCTCGCGCAGGGCCAGGTCGGCCAGGGCCTGGATCGACGGCGGGACGTAGTCCTCGTCGTCGAGGTCGGCGCCGGTGGCGTCCATCGGCACCGCGACCAGCAGCGGCCCGTCGTCGGTCGCGGGCTCCGGCTCCATCTCGCGGATTTCCGAGAGCGGCGGCAGTTCGTCCAGGCTCTTCAGGTTGAAGTAGTCGAGGAAGGCGCGGGTGGTGGCGAACATCGCCGGGCGGCCGGGCACCTCGCGGTAGCCGACGATGCGGATCCACTCGCGGTCCATCAGCGTCTTGACGATCTGGGTGTTCACTGCGACGCCGCGCACGTCCTCGATCTCGCCGCGGGTGATCGGCTGGCGGTAGGCGATCAGCGACAAGGTCTCCAGCAGGGCGCGGGAATAGCGCTGCGGACGCTCCTCCCAGAGCCGCCCGACCCAGGGCGACAGGCGCTCGCGAATCTGCAGGCGATAGCCGGAGGCCACCTCCTTCAGCTCGAAGGCGCGCCCCGCGCAGGACAGCGCAAGGATCGACAGCGCATCGCGGAACTGCTGCGGCGAGGGCCGCTCCTCCTCCTCGAACAGCTCGCCGAGGCGCTCCAGCGACAGCGGCTTGCCCGCGGCCAGCAGGATGCCTTCGAGCAGGGTCGCCAGTTCTTGCGGGTCGGAGAGGTTCATTGCGCGGGGCTCGTGGAGTTATTTCGAAGGGCGATGATAAGCCAGGAGATCAGAACTGGTCGTCGACTTCGTCAGCGCCTTCTTCGGCAGCGGCTTCCGGCTGTTCCTCCGCCTCGACCCGGGCGCGCACGTGGATCGGCGCGAAGGCTTCGTTCTGCACCAGTTCCACCAGCTGTTCCTTGATCAGCTCGAGGATCGCCATGAAGGTCACCACCACCCCGAGCCGGCCCTCCTCCACCCGGAACAGCTGGATGAACGGCACGAAACCGGCGCCCTTCAGGCGTTCGAGGATTTCCGTCATGCGCTCGCGGGTGGAGAGCATCTCGCGGGTGACCTGGTGGCTTTCGAACAGGTCGGCGCGGCGCAGCACCTCGCCCAGGCTGTAGAGCAGCTCCGGCAGGCTGACTTCCGGCAGCAGCTTGCGCGCCCGCGCATCCGGCGCCGACACCGTAGGCACGATGTAGTCGCGGCCCTCGCGCGGCAGTTCGTCGAGGTCCTCGGCGGCCTTCTTGAAGCGCTCGTACTCCTGCAGGCGGCGGATCAGCTCGGCGCGCGGGTCTTCCTCCTCCGCTTCGGCCTCGCTGGAACGCGGCAGCAGCATGCGCGACTTGATCTCGGCGAGCATGGCCGCCATCACCAGGTATTCGGCGGCCAGTTCCAGACGGGCGGTCTTCATCAGCTCGACGTAGCCCATGTACTGGCGGGTGATCTCGGCCACCGGGATGTCGAGGATGTCGATATTCTGCTTGCGGATCAGGTAGAGCAGCAGGTCGAGCGGGCCTTCGAAGGCTTCGAGGAAGACTTCCAGCGCATCCGGCGGGATGTACAGGTCCTGCGGCAGCTCGGTGACGACCTCGCCATAGACCAGCGCGAGCTGCAGCGGCTCGCGGTATTCCGCGGCGGCGGCGGGGTTTTCCGGCTCGGTCATGGTGCTCATCGGCCACTCGTCAGGCGCAGGTTGGAGTTGGCGGGCATTATCCCTGCTTTTGCTTTCCTGTAGGAGCCAGCTTGCTGGCGATCAACGGAGTCAGCCGGCGGCTCGATGATTGCCGGTAAGCCCGGGTTCGGTGTAGGAGCGCACCTGGGCGCGACCGATCACGGGCATGGCCCGCTCCCATAGGACTTCGGCGCTCCTGCGTGGGAACCCGTCCGGGGTCTAGCGATACGCCAACCCCATCGCCTGGCGCACCTCGACCAGGGTCTCGCGCGCCGCCTCGCGGGCCTTTTCCGCGCCTTCGGCGAGGATGCTGCGGACCAGTTCGGGGTTGTCCTCGTAGTCCAGGGCGCGTTCCTGGATCGGCTGCAGTTCCAGGCGCACCGACTCGATCACCGGGCGCTTGCAGTCCAGGCAGCCGATGCCGGCGCTGCGGCAGCCCTGCTCCACCCAGTTGCGGCAGCCCTGGTCGGAGTACACCTGGTGCCACTGCCAGACCGGGCAGCGTTCCGGCTCGCCGGGATCGCTGCGGCGCACCCGCGCGGGGTCGGTGGGCATGCGGCTGATCTTTTCCTCGACCTCGGCGAGGCTGTCGCGCAGGGCGATGACGTTGCCCAGCGTCCTGGCCATGCGCTGGCCGTCCAGCCCCGGCATCCTCGGCGTGTCGCTGGGCAGCGACTGCGGCTCGGGCAGCAGCACGCGGCCGCTGCCTTCCAGGTAGCCGAACAATCGCTCGCGGTCGCCGAGGGTCATGCTTTTCTGTTCATCGAGCAGCGCCCGGGCGGTTTCCAGCGCGTCGGTGTCGCCCTGCTCCTGCCAGGTGCGGCGCAGCGAGCCGTACAGCCGCGCGGTCTTCTTGCCGAGGCGGGTCATGGCGGCCCGGACCTTCTCCTCGAAGTCCTCCTCGCCGCCATACAGATGGTTGAAGCGCCGGGCGATCTCGCGGGTGAACTCCACATGGGCCTGCTGGCTGGTTCCGGCCGCCACCAGCCCGGCGCGATAGATCAGGATGTCGGCGGCCTGCAGCAGCGGATAGCCGAGGAAACCGAAGCTGGAAAGATCGTGATGGCTGAGCCTTTCCTGCAGTTCCCGGTAGGTGGGCACGCGCTCCAGCCAGGGCAGCGGGCAGATCATCGACAGCAGCAGGTACAGCTCGGCGTGTTCCGGCACCTGGGACTGGATGAACAGGGTCGCCGCGCTCGGGCTGAGGCCGACCGACAGCCAGTCGATGGCCATTTCCCAGACGTGCTGGCTGATCCCGTCGGCGTCGGAGAATTCGGTGGTCAGCGCATGCCAGTCGGCGATGGAGAAGAAGCACTCGTACTCGTGCTGCAGCCGGGTCCAGTCGCGCAGCGTGGAGTGGTAGTGCCCCAGGTGCAGCGGACCGATGGGGCGCATGGCGGAGAATACCCGGCGCGGCGAGTCGACAGTGGTCAAGCGGCGGTCCCCGGCGCTAGGCCACGGCGGTCTGGAACGGCGTCGGATCGCCGCAGCCGACGCGCACCACCACCGGGTCTTCCTCGGTAAGGCTGATCACCGTGGAGGCCTCGCCACCGCCGTAGCCGCCGTCGATCACCAGGTCGACCTGGTGCTCCAGTATCTCGCGCATCTCGTAGGGATCGTGCAGCGGCTCGCTGTCGCCGGGCATGATCAGGCTGACGCTCATCAGCGGCTCGCCCAGCTCCTCCAGCAGCGCCAGGGCGATCGGGCAGCCCGGCACGCGCAGGCCGATGGTGCGGCGCTTGGGATGCAGGAGCATGCGCGGCACTTCGCGGGTGGCGTTGAGGATGAAGGTGTAGGGGCCGGGGGTGTAGGTCTTCAGCAGGCGGAACAGCGCGGTGTCGACCTTGGCGTAGAGGCCCAGCTCGGACAGGTCGCGGCAGACCAGGGTGAAATTGTGCTTGTCGTCCAGCCTGCGCAGGCGGCGGATGCGCTCGACCGCCGACTTCTCGCCGATGCGGCAGCCCACCGCGTAGGAGGAGTCGGTCGGGTAGACGATCACGCCACCGTTCCGGACCACCTCCACTGCCTGCTTGACCAGGCGTGGCTGGGGGTTTTCCGCGTGTATCTGGAAGAACTGACTCATGGACTCTCCTTGATCCCGATCGAGGTTTCCCGGCTGGCGAAGCGCGGCCACAGCGGCGGCAGGTCTTCCGGCACGGGCCGGTAGGAACCGAGTTCGGACCAGTCGCTGGGGGCGTGGAAGTCGCTGCCGGCGCTGACCATCAGGCCGAATTCGCGGGCGAGGATGCTCAGCACACCGACCTGGTCGGCCGACTGCGGGCCGTTGACCACTTCGATGGCGTGGCCGCCGGCCTGGATGAATTCGCCGATCAGCTTGCGTCGCTTGGTGCGGGTGAAATCGTAGTGGCAGGGGTGCGCCAGGCTGATCCAGGCGCCGGCCGCGCGCAGGGTGCCGACCGTATCGGCAAGGCTCGGCCAGTGCTGCTTGACGTCGCCCAGCTTGCCGGCGCCGAGCCACTTGCGGAACGCCTCGGCGCGGTCGCCGACGTGCCCGGCGCGCACCAGGAATTCGGCGAAATGCGGGCGCGCCGGGGCATTGTCGCTGTCGCCCAGCTCCTGCTGCACCGCCCGCGCGCCGGCGAAGGCGCCGGGCATGCCCTTGGCTTCCAGGCGCCGGCCGATCTCCTCGGCGCGCGCCCAGCGGCCGCGATGCAGGTCGTCGAGGGCGCGCACCAGCGGCTCGGCCCGGTCGTCGAAGGCGTAACCGAGCACATGGATGGTGGCGCCGCCCCAGGTGCAGGACAGCTCCACGCCGTTGACCAGCTCCACGCCCAGTTCTTCGGCGGCGGCGCGCGCCTCGGCGAGGCCTTCGAGGGTGTCGTGGTCGGTCAGGGCGAGCAGGCGCACTCCGCGCTCGTGGGCGCGGGCGACGACGGCGGCAGGCGGAAGAACGCCGTCGGAGGCGGTGCTGTGGCAATGCAGATCGACACGCATGGGCTGTCCGGATAGAAAAACTTCGAAATGTTTACGCTTCTGTATAGACGTTCCGGACAGCCCGTTCACGCCGGCGCTGTCTGCGGGCCGGCATGGACGGGAGTCTGGAAGAGACGGACGACTGTTTCACAACATCCGGAGGTTGCTATTATGCCGACTCCCCTGGGCTCTGGCTGCCGTAATGAAGCAATTCATCGATTTCATCCCCCTGATCCTGTTCTTCATCGTCTACAAGCTGGACCCGCGCAACGTCGAACTGGCCGGACAATCCTTCAGCCTCGGCGGCATCTTCAGCGCCACCGCGGTGCTGATCGGCACCTCGGTGATCGTCTACGGCGCCCTGCTGATCAAGCAGCGCAAGCTGGACAAGGGCCAGTGGCTGACCCTCGCCGCCTGCCTGGTGTTCGGCGGCATGACCCTGGCGTTCCACAGCGAGACCTTCCTCAAGTGGAAGGCGCCGGTGGTCAACTGGCTGTTCGCCCTGGGCTTCGCCGCCAGCCACTTCATCGGCGACCGCCCGCTGATCCAGCGCATCATGGGCCACGCCGTGCAGATGCCGGAGCAGATCTGGAGCCGCCTGAACATCGCCTGGGTGCTGTTCTTCCTGGTCTGCGGCTTCACCCAGCTGTTCGTCGCCTTCACCTTCCAGAGCATCTGGGTGGACTTCAAGGTGTTCGGCAGCCTGGGCATGACCCTGATATTCCTGATCGGCCAGGGCGTTTTCCTGGCCCGCCACATGCACGACGCCCCAACCGGCGACAAGCCCAAGGACTGACATGCTCTACGCAATCATCGCCCGCGACATCCCCGCATCCCAAGAACGCCGCCTGGCCTCGCGCCCGGCGCACCTGGCCCGTCTCGAACAGCTGAAGGAAGAAGGCCGCCTGGTGCTGGCCGGCCCGCACCCGGCGATCGACAGCAACGACCCGGGCGCCGCCGGCTTCACCGGCAGCCTGATCGTCGCCGAATTCGACTCCCTCGCCGCCGCCCAGGCCTGGGCCGATGCGGACCCTTACCGCGCCGCCGGTGTCTATGCAGACGTAGTGGTGAAACCGTTCAAGAAAGTCCTGCCGTAAACGCAAGGCATCCGGCGCAGGGACGCGCCGGCACACGCAGGTCTCGAACGCCGGGATGGCCATGGATTTCATCGCACAAGGAATTCCGATGCACCGTATCGCCCCCCTGCTGTTCGCCGGCCTGACCCTGTCCACCGCCCTGCAGGCGGAGGAAACGCCCGCGGCGGCCGAACCCGGCGCGACGCTGGAGCAGCGCCTGGCCGAGGCCGAGCGCCAGCGTGACGAACTGGCCGTGCAACTGCAGCGCGCCGACAGCGACACCGCCAGGCTCGCCGGACTGCGCCAGGAGAACCAGCGCCTGCGCCAGCAGTTGCAGCGGGTCCAGGCGCAGCAACCGCAGCGCCTGCTCAACGAACAACAGACCTGGTACGTGACGGGCGCCGCCACCGCCCTGCTGGCGTTCTTCCTCGGCGCCCTGAGCCGCGGCCGGCGCCGCCAGCGCCGCGAGTGGCTGAACTGAAAGAAAGCGGAATCATGAGCGAGTTGCTGCTGATCGACGACGATCGCGAATTGTGCGAGCTATTGTGCGCCTGGCTGGTGCAGGAAGGCTTCAGCGTGCGCGCCAGCCACGACGGCGCCGAAGCGCGCGCCGCCCTGGCCAGCCGCACCCCGGACGCCATCGTCCTCGACGTGATGCTGCCCGACGGCAGCGGCCTGGAACTGCTCAAGCAACTGCGCAGCGAACATCCCGAGCTGCCGGTGCTGATGCTCTCGGCCCGCGGCGAACCGCTGGACCGCATCCTCGGCCTGGAACTCGGCGCCGACGACTACCTGGCCAAGCCCTGCGACCCCCGCGAACTGACCGCGCGCCTGCGCGCCGTGCTGCGCCGCAGCCATCCGGCGCACCCCACGGCGCAGATGGAACTGGGCGACCTGGCGCTGAACCTGACCCGCGGCGTCGTCAGCATCGGCGAGCACGAGGTCAGCCTGACCCTCTCCGAAAGCCGCATCCTCGAAGCCCTGCTGCGCCAGCCCGGCGAGCCGCTGGACAAGCAGGCCCTGGCGCAACTCGCCCTCGGCCGCAAGCTGACCCTCTACGACCGCAGCCTGGACATGCACGTCAGCAACCTGCGCAAGAAGCTCGGCGCCCATCCAGACGGCCGCCCGCGCATCCTGGCGCTGCGCGGGCGCGGCTATTTCTACGCCCCGTGACGCCTAACCGAATCTTTACCGAAGCTTTACCGGCGACTGACTGCCCTTGACCTTGCCAACCCTAGACTGGGCCCATCCGGTAACGAACCGGTCCCTAGAAAGGAGAGACACCATGCGCAAGACTCTGACCGCCCTGCTGATCGCTGCCAGCCTGCCGACCTTCGCCCTCGCAGCCACTTCGGCCGCGCCCGATGCGCCGCCGTACGAAGGCGGCATGCACATGGGCGGCCACGGCCACGGCTACGGCCACGGCAAGTTCGGCGGTGGCCACGGCATGTTCCGCGACCTCGACCTGACCCGCGAGCAGCGCCAGCAGATGGGCAAGCTGATGGGCGAAGGCATGAAGCAGCGCCACGAAATCACCCAGCGCTACCTGGACAAGCTGCCGGAAGCCGAGCGCAAGGCCATGAAGGACGAGCTGAAGGCCAGCCGCGAAAAGACCCAGAAGGACGTCCGCGCCCTGCTCAACCCCGAGCAGCAGAAGAAGTTCGACGAACTGCAGAAGAAACGCGAACAGCGCAAGGCCGAATGGGCCGAGTTCCAGCAATGGAAAGCGCAGAAGGACGCCAAGGGCAACTGATCGCCCATCCCCACCACACGCCGGGCCTTGGCCCGGCGTTTCCATTATGGTCGGCAGGCCAATCATGCGGCTGAACAGGAAAACCATGCGTTCTCTCTTCTGGCGAATCCTCGCCGCCTTCTGGCTCGCGCTGCTGCTGGTGGCGGGCCTGTCGATCCTGCTCGGCCGCGCGATGAACCAGGACGCCTGGATCATCGCCCGCTACCCAGGCCTGGGCGACCTAGCCCAGGCCTGGACCACGCTCTACGAGACCCAGGGCCCGGGCGCCGCGCAATACATGCTGAAAGAACGCCAGCGCGACTTCCAGCTGTCGGTGCAGGTGTTCGACGAGAACGGCGACCGCCTGGTCGACGGCACCTACCTGCCGCGCCCGCACCGCCCGCGCAGCGGCCACGAGCGCGCCGACATGCCGCGTTTCCCCTGGCGCCAGCTGAGCCAGGAATACACCAGCCCGCAAAGCGACCACACCTACCTGTTCATCTACCGGATTCCGACCCGGGCGATGGAGGCATGGCAGCACAGCAGCCTGCTCTGGCCGCTCAGCGCACTGGGCATCGCGCTGGTGGTGCTGACCATCTTCAGCCTGCTGCTGACGCTCTACATCACCCGCCCGCTGAACCGCCTGCGCCGCGCCGTGCACGACCTCGGGCAGACCGCCTACCAGCAGGAAACCCTCGGTCACCTGTCCCGCCGCGGCGACGAACTGGGCGTGCTGGCCCGCGACTTCAACCGCATGGGCGCGCGCCTGCAGCGCCTGATCAACAGCCAGCGCCAGTTGCTGCGCGACGTTTCCCACGAGCTGCGCTCGCCGCTGGCGCGCCTGCGCATCGCCCTGGCCCTGGCCGAACGCGCCACGCCGGAGGAACGCGCCGGCATGTGGCCGCGCCTGGAGCAGGAATGCGACCGCCTGGAAGCGCTGATCGGCGAAATCCTCGCCCTCGCCCGCCTCGACGCCGATCCCGGCCCGACCAGCCGCATTCCGCTGCTGCCACTGCTGGAACGCCTGCGTGGCGACGCGCAACTGCTCGCCCCGGAACAGGACATCCAGCTGAAAGTGCCCGCCGAACTGGCGGTGGAGGGCTGGCCGGACATGCTCGAACGCGCGCTGGACAACCTGCTGCGCAATGCCGTGCGCTTCAACCCGCCCGGCCGGCCGCTGGAAATCGAGGCGGCGACCGAGGACGGGCACCTGAACATCCGCATCCGCGACCATGGTCCCGGCGCCAGCGAGAATCACCTGGGGCAACTGGGCGAGCCGTTCTTCCGCGCCCCCAACCAGAGCAGCCCCGGCCACGGCCTCGGCCTGGCCATCGCCCGCCGCGCCATCGAGCGGCATGCCGGGCGCCTGCGGCTGGGGAATCATCCGGCCGGCGGGTTCGTCGCGACGGTGGAGTTGCCGGCGCCGAAGCTGTAGGAGCGCGCCATGCGCGCGCCAACATGGTCGCGGGCATGGCCCGCTCCTACAGGTTTACCCTCGTGCACTGAAATGACGGTTGGACGTAGGGCGAGGCCAAGCTGCACCCGTAGGAGTGAGCTTGCTCGCGAACAAAATGCGCTGAGATACCAAGACAGTTGCTACATGGAGTCGCGTCGCCCCTGAAGCACGCACAGAACCTGTAGGAGCCAGCTTGCTGGCGATTGCCGTGTTCTCCTTCCACGCCGACGTTGAGGGAAAAACTGGATCGCCAGCAAGAACTAGGCGTCCCCCTGGCTCCTACAGGTATGGCGTCAAGCGGGCCATGAGCAGCCACGTAGGGCATAACGCGCCAGCGCTATCCGCCATCCCATCGGCGCGGCCTGGTCGGCGGATGAAGCGTTCCGCTTCATTCGCCCTACACCAGCGGTTGGCCATAGCGGAAAGACAGTTGCGCCTACAGGATCATGAAGGCTCAGCCGTTCCAGGCGCTGACGAAATCCGCCGGAGCCAGCTCCACCGGCCGGCGCAGCTCGCCGATCGGCGTGCCCATGTAGATGAAGCCGACGATGCGCTCGTTCGCCCCCAGCCCCAGGCCTTCGTGCACCAGCGGATCGAAGGCCATCGCCCCGGTCCGCCACATCGCCCCCAGTCCCTCGGCGAATGCCGCCTGGATCAGTCCATGAGTGGCGCAGCCGGCCGACAGCAACTGCTCGATCTCCGGCACCTTGGGATGTTCCTGCAGGCGGGCGACGGCGACGATCAGCAGCGGCGCGCGCAGCGGCATGGCGCGGGCCTTGTCCAGCGCTTCCGGAGCGGCGTCCGGCTGGGCGGCGGCAGTGGCCCGGGCGAACAGTTCGCCCAGTTGCCTGCGCGCATCCCCGGCTACCGTGAGGAAGCGCCAGGGCCGCAGCTGGCCGTGATCCGGCGCGCGCAGGGCGACGCGGAACAGGCGTTCCAGCTGTTGCGCGCTGGGCGCCGGTTCGCCCAGGCGGGCATGGGATACACGGTTGAGCAGCGCGTCGAAAGCCTCCATGGGCCACCTCCAGAGAAACACGAAGCCGCACATTGTAGTCGCAAATCCTTCGCATTTGGGCGAAGCGGAGCGATCCTCCCACCCGTCGTCGCCGTTTACTCTCTGTGGACGCCAGGTAAAATGGCCGGTTCCTGACTGCTGAGCTTGTCCAATGGCCCTGCCGACCCTTCGCCTCCTCGGATACATCATCGGCATCTTCCTGATCACCCTGGCAGTCAGCATGCTCATCCCCATCGGCACGCTGCTCCATTTCGACCGCACCGGCGACCTGCACGCCTTCATCTGGTCGAGCATCATCACCTTCACCGCCGGGCTCGGCCTGGTGCTGCCGGGGCGTCCCGAGCACGTGCACCTGCGCCCGCGCGACATGTACATGCTGACGGTGTCGAGCTGGGTGCTGGTGTGCATCTTCGCCGCACTGCCCTTCGTCTTCACCCAGCACATCAGCTACACCGATGCCTTCTTCGAGAGCATGTCCGGCATCACCGCCACCGGTTCCACCGTGCTCAGCGGGCTCGACAGGATGTCCCCGGGCATCCTCATCTGGCGCTCGCTGCTGCACTGGCTGGGCGGCATCGGCTTCATCGGCATGGCGGTGGCGATCCTGCCGATGCTGCGCATCGGTGGCATGCGCCTGTTCCAGACCGAGTCCTCGGACCGCACGGAAAAGGTCATGCCGCGCTCGCACATGGTCGCCAAGTACATCGTCGGGGTGTACGTCGGCATCACCCTGCTCGGCACCCTGGCCTTCCACCTGGCCGGCATGAGCCTGTTCGACGCGCTCAACCATGCGATGTCGGCGATCTCCACCGGCGGTTTCTCCACCTCCGACCAGTCCCTCGCCAAGTGGCACCAGCCGGCGGTGCACTGGGTCGCGGTGGTGGTGATGATCCTCGGCAGCCTGCCGTTCGCCCTGTACGTTTCCACCCTGCGCGGCAACCGCTGGGCGCTGTACAAGGATCACCAGGTGCGCGGCCTGCTCGGCCTGCTGGTGTTCACCTGGCTGGTGATGGGCACCTGGTATTCGCTGAATTCCGAGCTGGGCTGGGCGGACGCCTTCCGCATCGTCGCGGTGAACGTCACCTCGGTGGTCACCACCACCGGCTTCGCCCTCGGCGACTACAGCCTGTGGGGGCACTTCTCGATCATGCTGTTCTTCTACCTGGGCTTCATCGGCGGCTGCTCCGGCTCCACCGCCGGCGGGATCAAGATCTTCCGCTTCCAGGTGGCCTTCATCCTGCTGCGCGCCAACCTCTACCAGCTCATCCACCCGCGCGCGGTGATCAGCCAGATGTACAACGGCCACCCGCTGGACGAGGAAATCGTCCGCTCGATCCTGACCTTCTCGTTCTTCTTCGGCGGCACCGTCGGCCTGCTCGCCCTCGGGCTATCCTTCCTCGGCCTGGACTGGATGACCGCGCTCACCGGCGCCGCCAGCACCGTGGCCGGCGTGGGTCCGGGCATGGGGCCGATCATCGGGCCTGCGGGGAACTTCGAATCGCTGCCGGACACCGCCAAATGGCTGCTCTCCGGCGGCATGCTGCTCGGCCGGCTGGAGATCATCACCGTGCTGGTGCTGCTGACGCCGGCCTTCTGGCGGCACTGAGCGGCATCATTCAGCCGGCGATTGGCGCGGCATTCAGGCGGCAGTGAAGCTGCCGCCGGGATAGTGGGCAGGCGGACTAAAATGGCACTCTGACGCCACTTCAACCACAGGAGGTGTCCCATGAGCAGCCAGTCCGCCGAGCGCTTCCACAGCTTCCGCGAGTTCTATCCGTTCTACCTGCGGGAACACAGCAACCCGACCTGCCGCCGGCTGCACTACGTCGGCAGCCTGCTGGTGCTGGCCCTGCTCGCCTACGCCATCGCCAGCCAGCAATGGCTGTGGCTGCTGGCGCTGCCGGTGGCCGGCTACGGCTTCGCCTGGGTCGGCCACTTCGTCTTCGAGAAGAACCGCCCGGCGACCTTCCAGTATCCGCTGTGGTCGTTCATGGGCGACTGGGTGATGCTCAAGGACGCCTTCACCGGGAAAATTCGTTTCTAGGCGCTGACCCGCGGCCCGAACAGAATCACGCTGGCCCCGGCCACGCACAGCGCCACCCCCAGCCAGTCGCTGAGCAGCGGCTTGCTGCGCTCGATGACCGCCAGCCAGAACAGCGAGGCGGCGACGTAGATCCCGCCGTAGGCGGCATAGGCGCGACCGGCGTAGGCCGCCTCGACGCGGGTGAGGAGGACGGCGAAGACCGTCAGGCTGAGCAGCCCAGGCACGATCCACCACGGGCTGCGCTCCATCCGCAGCCACATCCAGAAGGCGTAGCAGCCGCCGATCTCACACAGCGCCGCCAGCACGAACCACAGATAATTCAGCATTCCGTTTCCTCGACGGGGCGCGGCTCAGCCACGCAGGCCGCCCTCGCGTTCCCAGGCGCAGCGCATGCGCAACTCGCCTTCCCGCGGGCTGTGGAAGCCGCGCTCGGACTCCCAGCGGAAGGTGTGCACCCCGCTGGATTCGGTTTCCAGGTGGACCACCGCGCTGGCCCAGTAGAGCCGGCGCAGCAGGTTCTCGAACTGCTCGGTCCACAGGCTCCACTCGTATTCGATCGCCGGGTAGCTGGCGCCGAAGTGGATCACCTGCGACTGGTAGAGGCCGCTGCCTTCGCGTTCGCAGCGGCTGAACATCTCGCGGCCGAGGAAGGGCCAGGCCTCCCCGCACGGCAGGCTATCCAGCACCTTGCGATTGGCCGCGCGGCGCATGCGGCGCTCCATCGAGTCGCCGGGCCAGTCGCGGATGCAACCATAGACGAAGGATTCAGACTGCACGGTTCGGTTCCAGACGGGAAAGGCAGCCTTCTATCACAGCGGGCGCGGGCGGCGGAAGGAAGTTCTTGCGAAAAAATGTACCCCCGGAAAAGCAGAAGCCCCGCAAAAAGGGCGGGGCTTCCACTGGGGTCCAACGTACTACGGCAGGCAGGCCGGTGACCTAACCTACCCGTTCGCACCGACCTGGGCAAGCCCCGCGCGCAAACGCACCGAAAGGGTGCGAAAAGCCCGCCGGATCAGGCTCCCACGCGACGCGCAGCACGCATCTTGGCCGCCACGCCGAGCATCTCGTCGTAGATCGCCTGGGGGTTCTGCTGCTTGACCTGCCAGGCCAGGCGGCCCTGCTCGTGGGGCAGGATCATGAAGCTGCCGCGCGCCACTTCCGCATGGATGTAGTCGGCGATGTCGGCGGCGCTGATCGGCGAACTCTGCAGCAGCTTGCCGAACTGGCCCTTCATCTGCGCGCTGGGGCCGTGGTAGGAGTCCAGCAGGTTGGTCTGGAAGAACGACGGGCAGACCACGTGCACGTCGATCTCCAGCGCCGCCAGCTCCACCAGCAGGCTTTCCGACAGCGCCACCACGCCGGCCTTGGCGACGTTGTAGTTGCTCATCGCCGGACCCTGCATCAGCGCGGCCATGGAGGCGATGTTGACGATCCTGCCCTTGCTGCGCTCGAGCAGCGGCAGGAAGGCCTTGCAGCCCTTCACCACGCCCATCAGGTTGATGGAGATCTGCCAGTCCCAGTCTTCCAGGCTGAGTTCGTCGAAGAAGCCGCCGGACGCCACGCCGGCATTGTTGACGATCACGTCGATGCCGCCGAAGCGCTCTTCGCAGGCCTGGGCCAGGGCGGTGAGCTGGCTGTAGTCGCGCACGTCGCAGCGCTGGGTGAAACCGTCGCCACCGGCGGCGCGCACCAGTCTGAGGGTTTCGCCGAGGCCGCTTTCGTTGATGTCGGCCAGCGCCAGCTGCCAGCCTTCGCGCGCCCAGCGCAGGGCGATTTCACGACCGAGGCCGGAACCGGCGCCGGTCACCATCATGCGTTCTTGCATAGGGGGATTGCCTTCATTCGTGTCCGTGGATGGACCGAGTGTAATCAAGGCATCCCGCTCGCAGCGGTGAAATCAGGGTGCTGAATGGCGCCGGCAAAGTCAGGGACGAGATTCAGATAGTGAGGATCGCCACCAGCTTGCCCAGCACCAGCGAAACCCCGGCGGAGATCAGC
Organism: Pseudomonas jinjuensis; assembly: GCF_900103845.1. GTDB lineage: Bacteria > Pseudomonadota > Gammaproteobacteria > Pseudomonadales > Pseudomonadaceae > Pseudomonas > Pseudomonas jinjuensis. The sequence goes on along the minus strand of NZ_FNIJ01000001.1, from coordinate 78,673 downwards.
AGGAAGGCGGCGCAGTTGACCCGCTCGCTGTGGAAATGGGCGAGCCGGCGCACACGGTAGCGCAGGAGGAAACAACCGAACGCCAGCGGCAGGGACGGCACCAGGAAAAGGAACTGCCAGTACAACTGCTCATCGATGCTGCGCGACAGCAATCCCCCGTCGGCCGGCAACAGCAGCAGTCCCAGTCCCAGTTGCGCCGCCAGCCCCAGCAGCCCCAGTCCGATCATCGCTCCACCCAGCATGTCCGCCCTCCCCGGCATTCATCGCAGGGCATGTTAGTAGTTGGCGGGGATGGCCGCTGTGCAATCGTTCACTTTGCGGGGCGACCTGTGCGGCTAAATCATGCCGAGCAGCACCAGTATGAGAATGACCGCCAGGACCACGCCGATCCCGCCGGACGGGCCATAGCCCCATTCCCTGGAGTGAGGAAAGACCGGCAGCACGCCGATCAGCGCAAGGATCAGGATGATCAGGAGGATGGTTCCCAGGGTCATGGCATTTCTCCCTTCCACTGACGACAGGCGCAGAGCGGCGTGCCGAGCCGGGACATTGCTCCGCTTACTAATTCGGACCCGGAGCCCGGGAGGAAGATTCAGAAAAGATCGGGAGTATCGCCTCGACAGCATCCAACCCTGTAGGCGCGCCATGCGCGCGACATCGGCGGCAGGTCGCGGGGAAAGCACGATGAAAAAAATGCCCGCCGGGTGGCGGGCCAGGAGAGAGAAACTTCAGGCCACGTGGCGTGGCAGCGAACCCTTGCGCAGACGCAGAAACATCAGCGCCACCGCCTGGGCGTCGCCCAGCGCGGTATGCCGGCCTTCCACCGGGATATCCAGGGTCCGCGCCAGGGTGTCGAAGCGCAGGTCCAGGTGCAGGTCGGGGAAGCGCCGGCTGAGCTTGCGGTGGTACAGCTCGGAGACCTCGATGCGCGGATTGGGCAACGACTCGTCCAGCTGTTCGCGCAGGTGCCGCTTGAGCACTGCGCAATCGAAGGACAGGTAGTAGCCGAGCAGCGGCCGGTCGCCAATGAAGGCGAGCAGCCGGCGCAGCGCCTCGGCCAGCGGCAGCTGGCCGTGCAGATCGGCGTGGCGCAGCTTGTGGATGCGGATCGACTGGTGGTCGAGGCTGGCCGGCGGTTCCACCAGCAGGTCCAGGCGCTCGCCGAGGACCATCTTGCCGCGGCGGATCAGCACCGCGCCGATGCTCAGGATGTCCGCCGTGCGCGGGTCCAGGCTGGTGGTTTCGAGGTCGATGGAGACGATCTCCTCGGCCTCCTCGGGCGCATGCAGGCACCAGTAGAGGCGGCGGCGCCAGGTCGACAGCGGAACAGTGGGAATCTTCACCGGGGCGTTCATCGTGTCTCCAGGTGGAATTGCCGGGCCAGGCTCTGCTTGAACTTCTTCACCACGTGCAGGCCGAAGCGCAGCAGGTCGCGTTCATGGCGGCTCAGGCGCGACACGTCGAGGCCCTGTTCGCGGCCGTCGCGATTGCCGTCGAGCTGCTGTTCCAGGCGCAGCTGCAGGAACAGTTCGAAGGACTCGGCGAGGTTGTCGGCCAGGGCGCCATCCAGCACGCCGCGCGCCTTCAGCTCCGCCAGCCGGGCCAGGGTGCCGCGCTCCTCCAGCCCTTCGCGCAGGGCCAGGGAACGGCAGCCGTGGACGATGGGGAAGATGCCGCCGCGCTTCACGTCGAGGTGCGCATCGAGGGTCTTCAACTGGCCAAGGAAGGTCAGCGGCGTATCGAACTGCAGGGCCGCCACGGCGACGCCACCGAGCCAGCGCTCACCGTCTTCGGCGAAACGGCTCAGGTCCTCGCGCAGCGGCTCGAACAGCTGACGGTTGCCGGCCACCGGCCAGGCGTCGGCGAGGATCGACAGGCGCAGCAACTGCTCCGGAGCGCCCTCCAGCTGGATCTGCAGCAGTTCACGCTGCCAGGCGGAAACCGACTTGCACCATTCGGCTCGGCTGGCCATCACCCCGCCCGGGCACGGCGGATAGCCGAACTCCAGCAGCGACGCGGTGAAGCGCTCCATCAATCGCAGTCCCTGCTCCTGCGGCAGGTCGTCGGCGAGGATCAGGGCGTTGTCCTGGTCGGTCTTCAGCAACTGTTCGCCGCGCCCTTCGCTGCCCATCACCAGCAGGCAGCAGCGGCCGCGCAGCTGTGGCGGAACCTGCATCTCGAACAGCCGTTCGAGCAACTGGTCGTTGAGGGTGCTGACCAGTTGCATGATGAAGCGCAGGCGGATGCCATTGCCGCACAGGGTGGCGATCAGGCTGTGCAGGGTTTCCGCGGCGCTGCGCAGTTCGCCTTCGGTCTCGGCGCGGGCGATGCGCATCGCCAGCACATGGGAATGGGTGGAGAACAGGCTGAGCACCTGGGTCAGGTGCAGCAGGCCGATCACCTCACCCTCCTCGCGCACGGCGACGCGCTCGATGCGCAGGCGGGTCATGAGGATCATCGCGTCGAAGAGGAAATCGCCCAGCTCGACGCTGGCCAGCGGACCGTGCGCCAGCGGGCCGATCGGCTCCTGCTCGGAGCGGCCGTCGCGGAAGTGCGCAGTCATCAGGTCGGTGCGGGTGACGATGCCCAGTTCGCCATCGCGGCGCACCAGCAGTGCGTCCGCGCCACGGCCGAGCTGCAGGCGCGCGGCATCGCCGAGGGGGAAATCGGCGGCCACCTCGATCGCCGGCAGCAGGTGCTCGCGGGCGATGCGGGTGAGGATGAATTCGGCCAGGTTCTGGCCGTCGCGCTGGGCAAGCTGGCGCTTGCTGGCGAGGTCGGCCTGGAAGAAGCGGGCGAACCCGGGGTTGCCCGCGCACAACTGGTGGAAGGCGCTGGCGGGGAGCTCATAGACGATGCTCTCCTCCACCGCCTGGTAACGGTGCTTGCTGCTGCCGGAGAACAGCCCGCGGATGTCGAACAGGTCGTCGGCGCCGTACTGGGCGAACAGCCGCCCGTCCTCGCCGCGCTCCTCGATCACGCCCTTGAGCAGGATGAACAGGCCGGGTACCGCGGCGCCGGCTTCCAGCAGGACTTCGCCGTCGGTGTAGTAGCCGACGCTGAGCGCATCGCGCAGCTGTTCGCGCTCGTGGGCACGCAGTTGGTCGAACGGCGGTGAGGCGAAATTGAAGCTCTCGGACATCATTCCACCCAAGCGCAGACTGGAGGCAATGGCCTCCAGTCTGCGGTCATGGCATTACGTTCCGGTGACTCAGTGGGCTACCGCGCCACTGGCACCCAGACCGGTCTGCGAACGGATGAACTGCGGGAAGAAGCGTGCGCGCTCTTCGTTGGCAGCGGTGGACTTGTCGGTGATGGAGAAGAACCAGATGCCGATGAAGGCCACGGCCATGGAGAACAGCGCCGGGTACTCGTACGGGTAGATGGCTTTCTCGTGGCCGAGGATCTGAACCCAGATGGTCGGGCCGAGGATCATCAGCACCACCGCGGTGATCAGGCCCATCCAGCCGCCGATCATCGCGCCGCGGGTGGTCAGCTTCTTCCAGTACATGGAGAGCAGCAGTACCGGGAAGTTGCAGCTGGCGGCGATGGAGAACGCCAGGCCGACCATGAAGGCGATGTTCTGCTTCTCGAACAGGATGCCGAGCACCATGGCTACCACGCCGAGGGCGATGGTGGTCACCTTGGACACGCGCAGTTCATCCTTCTCGTTGGCCTTGCCCTTCTTGATCACGCTGGCGTACAGGTCGTGGGACACCGCCGAGGCGCCCGCCAGGGTCAGGCCGGCGACCACCGCCAGGATGGTGGCGAAGGCGACCGCGGAGATGAAGCCGAGGAACAGGTTGCCACCCACCGCGTTGGCCAGGTGCACGGCGGCCATGTTGGTGCCGCCGATCAGGGCGCCAGCGGCGTCCTTGAAGGCCGGGTTGGTGCTGACCAGCAGGATCGCGCCGAAGCCGATGATGAAGGTCAGGATGTAGAAGTAGCCGATGAAGCCGGTCGCGTAGAACACGCTCTTGCGCGCTTCCTTGGCGTCGCTGACGGTGAAGAAGCGCATCAGGATGTGCGGCAGGCCGGCGGTGCCGAACATCAGCGCGAAGCCGAGGGAGAAGGCCGAGATCGGGTCCTTCACCAGGCCGCCGGGGCTCATGATCGCCTCGCCTTTCGGGTGGACCTTGATGGCTTCGGAGAACAGGGTGCTGACGTCGAAGTTGACGTGCTTGAGCACCATGACCGCCATGAAGGTCGCGCCGGACAGCAGCAGCACGGCCTTGATGATCTGTACCCAGGTGGTCGCCAGCATGCCGCCGAACAGCACGTAGAGGACCATCAGGATGCCGACCAGGACCACCGCGACGTGGTAGTTCAGGCCGAACAGCAGCTGGATCAGCTTGCCGGCGCCGACCATCTGCGCGATCAGGTAGAAGGCCACCACCACCAGCGAACCGCAGGCGGACAGGGTGCGGATCTGCGTCTGCCCGAGGCGGTAGGAGGCGACGTCGGCGAAGGTGTACTTGCCGAGGTTGCGCAGGCGTTCGGCGATCAGGAAGAGGATCACCGGCCAGCCGACCAGGAAGCCGATGGAATAGATCAGGCCGTCATAGCCCGAGGTGAAGACGAGCGCGGAAATCCCCAGGAAGGACGCGGCGGACATGTAGTCGCCGGCGATCGCCAGGCCGTTCTGGAAGCCGGTGATGCTGCCGCCGGCGGTATAGAAGTCGGCGGCCGACTTGCTGCGCTTGGAGGCCCAGTAGGTGATGCACAGGGTGAACAGGACGAAACCGACGAACATGACGATGGCGGAAACGTTCATCGGCTGGCGCTGCACATCCCCGGTGAGGGCGTCGGCCCAGAGGGCCGGAGCGAAGGCAGCCAGCCCGAGAGCGGCGAACAGGCGAGCGATCATTGCTGGGCCTCCTTGAGGATCTGCTGGTTGAGGCTGTCGAACTCGCCATTGGCGCGGCGCACGTAGATGCCGGTCAGGATGAAGGCCGAGACAATCAGACCAACGCCGATCGGGATGCCCCAGGTGACGGAGGTATCCGATCCCATGCGGGCGCCGAGGATCTGCGGTGCGAAGGCGATCAGCAGGATGAAGCCCACGTACAGGCCCAGCATGATCAGGGAGAGCAGCCAGGCGAATCGCTCGCGCTTGGCCACCAGTTCTTTGAAGCGCGGATTGCTCTCAATCCGCTGGTAGATGCTGTCGTTCATTTTGTTTTTGTCCTCACAGCGGGGATGACGCGGAAGTCGTCGGTTCCTACTGTAGGACTCTGGTGCAAGCTCTCCAGACGACTTTAGTCGTAGCGAATAGCGGCCACCCGCATCGCCCTGGCGCGGATGGCCGGAATAGAGCGCCCGGAAAAGAAAATCCCCTGTCGCCGCGAGGGTGACAGGGGATTTGTGGGGGGCTATCGCTGGCGGTTCCGGCCGATCAGTTGGCCGTCTGGGCGACCGGAGTGGCAACCCACTCCTTGACCCGCTCCGGGTTGGCGTCGACCCATTTCTTCGCCGCCACCTCGGGCTTCTCGCCTTCCTGGATCGCCAGCATGACCTCGCCGACCTCCTGGCCGTTCTTCCAGCGGAACTGCTTGAGGAAGTCCCACACCGGCTTGGCCTTGGCCTCCAGCGCCGGGTTGGCGATGCTGTCGACGTGCTCGACGTCGCCGTAGACCTTCTTCGGATCCTCGAGGAACTTCAGCTTCCACTTGGCGAACATCCAGTGCGGAATCCAGCCGGTCACCGCGATGGCCTTCTTCTCGTTCTCCGCGCGAGTCAGCTCGGAGATCATGCCGCTGCCGGAACTGGCCACCAGCTTGTAGTCGAGGCCGTAGTCCTTGATCGCCTTGTCGGTCTTGAGCATCACGCCGGCGCCGGCGTCGATGCCGACGATGCGCCCACCGAAGGCGTCCTTCTGCGCGTTCAGGTCCTCGATGCTGTTGGCCTGCACGTATTCCGGCACGATCAGGCCGATCTTGGCGTCCGGATAGTTGATGCCGAGGTTGACCACCTTGTCCTTCATCTTCTCGTAGTAGGCGCCGTGGGTGGCCGGCAGCCAGGCGGAGAGCGTCGCGTCCAGTTTGCCGCGTGCCACGCCCTGCCACATGATGCCCGCCGCCACCGGCATCAGCTTGACGTCATAGCCGAGCTTCTCGCGGATCACTTCCGCGGCGACGTGGGTGGTGGCCACGCTGTCCGACCAGCCGTCGACGTAACCGATGGTGATTTCCGGCTTGTCCGCCGCACCCGCCAACCCCGCCGCAGCCGACATCGCCAGGCCGGCTCCCAGGCACAACAGTCGTCGCATCATTCGCATGCTTTTCTCCCCTTTCTTATCGATGGGCATCGCGGGCGGGCGCCCCGATGCAGATGCGGTCATGGCCGCCCTTCAATGATCTGCCTGCCCCCCCGGCGAACTGCTCCGAGAACGACCCGCAATGAAGCGATCCGCGACAGGACCGGTCCGGCAGCGACATCGGCGAGCGATTCGCGACCATTGCCTGCCCCTATCGGAGCCATCGAAGGTGGCAATTTTCGATTCATCGTGCCAGGAGATAGCCTGTTTTCAACAGGAAACGATTCTCAACTACGGGAGAGCCGCCATGCTCAAGACCCTGACCTTCACCGTGATGCACTTCGTCATCGCCTTCAGCGTCGCCTATGCGCTGACCGGCAGCGTCACCGTCGGCGGGCTGGTGGCGGTCATCGAACCGCTGTGCAACTCGGTCGGCTTCTACTTTCACGAGAAACTCTGGAAACGCATCGAGGGCCGTCGCGGCGAAGAACACGAAAGCCACGGCCACCACTGCCTGCCCTTCCACGCCTGAAGACCGGCGGCCGGCCATGCCGGCCCGCTGACGACGCCTGGCGGCGTTGCTAAGATGCGCCACTCCGCCGCCATGCGCCGCCCCCATGCCCCACGCCCAGCGCTTCCCCGCCCTTCCCTACTGCCTGGCCCTGCTGCTGGCGTTGCTGGCCATGGCCGGCGCCTGGTACTGGCTCGGCCGGCCGGTCGTCCTGCCTGACGCGGCCAGCGCCACGCACAAACTGCAGTGCGCATCCTACAGCCCCTTCGCCAAGGACCAGTCGCCGTTCGACCAGCCCTTCGTGCTCCGCCCCGAGCAGATGGACAAGGACCTGGCGCTGCTGGCGACGCGCTTCGAATGCGTGCGCACCTATTCCATGACCGGTCTCGAAGACATCCCCGCGCTGGCCCGCAAGCACGGCCTGAAGCTGCTGCTGGGCGCCTGGGTCAACGCCAGCCGGCAGGACACCGCGCGAGAGATCGAACTGGCGATCAAGGCCGCCAACGCCAACCCCGACGTGGTGCAGGCGGTGATCGTCGGCAACGAGACGCTGCTGCGCAAGGAAGTCACCGCCCGCCACCTGGCCCGGCTGATCGGCCAGGTCAAGAACCGGATCGAACAGCCGGTGACCTATGCCGATGTCTGGGAATTCTGGCTGCGCCACCCGGAAATCGCTCCGGCGGTGGATTTCCTCACCATCCACCTGCTGCCGTACTGGGAGGACGACCCCGCCGGCATCGACCAGGCCCTCGTCCGGGTCGCAGAAGTGCGCACGCTGTTCGGCCGCACCTTCGCGCCCAAGGACATCCTGATCGGCGAGACTGGCTGGCCCAGCGAAGGCCGCCAGCGCGAAACCGCCGTGCCCAGCCGGGTCAACGAGGCGCGCTTCATCCGCGGCTTCGTGCGCATGGCCGAACAGAACGGCTGGCGCTACAACCTGATCGAGGCCTTCGACCAGCCGTGGAAGCGCGAGAGCGAAGGCGCGGTGGGCGGCTACTGGGGGCTGTTCGATGCCGATCGCGAGGAAAAGGGCGTGCTCGCCGGGCCGGTTTCCAACCTGCCGCACTGGCCGCTGTGGCTGGGTCTTTCCGGGGTGGTCTGCGCCGCCGGCCTGCTGCTCGCCGGCCGCCCGACCGGTTCCCGCGCGGCATTGCTGCTGCCGTTCGCTGCGGCGCTCGGCGCCTCGTGCATCGGCCTGTGGATCGAGCAGGCGCTGGTCACCAGCCGCTTCGCCGGCGAATACCTCTGGGCCGCGGCGCTGGTCGGACTCAACCTGATCGTGCTGGCCCATGCCAGCCTGGCGCTTGCCGCACGCAGCGGCTGGCGCGAGCGCCTGTTCGCCTGGCTGGAAGCGCGCGGCGGCTGGTGGCTGGCGGCCAGCGGCTTCGCCGGTGCGGTCATGGTGCTGGCGCTGGTGTTCGATGCCCGCTACCGCAGCTTCCCCAGCGTGGCGCTGCTGTTCCCGGCGCTGGTCTACCTGTGCCGACCGGCCCGCGGCCCGCGCCGGGAAACCCTGCTGCTGACCGCCCTGATCGCCGCCGGCATCGTCCCGCAACTGCTGCAGGAAGACTGGACCAATGCCCAGGCGCTGGGCTGGGCCGCGGTCAGCCTGCTGCTCGCCGCGGCGCTCTGGCGCGGATTGCGGGTCCGGCGGCCTGCGCAAGAGAACGGCGCCGAGCCAGTCCGCTGCTGAGCGGCCGGTCGCGGGCATGGCCCGCTTCTACAGGATTCGCGAGCAAGCTCGCTCCTGCCGGCATGTTCCCGCTCTTCGTAGGACCGAGGGGGACGCCCAGTCCTTGCTCGCGAACAAAATGCGCTGAGATGCCAAGACAGTCGCTCCTGCGATGTTGTCTTTGAGCGGCGGAAACGTAGGGTGGATGAGGCTTTTTTCATCCACCCTTGCGCGGTCATGGTGGATCGATGGAGCTGATCCACCCTAGGTTCCTCGCACCAGCCGCAATCCGGCGATCACCACCGCGAACACCGCCAGGCCGGCGGAATACAGCGCCAACGCCGGCAGGCCGAGGAACAGCGCCAGCGTCGCCAGCCACCAGCCGACGCGCCCCGGCCAGAAGAAGGCGAGCAGCGCGGCAGCCAGTGCCACGCCGGCGATCACTCCGAAATGGATCAACAACCCCAACCCGGCGCGCAGCTGGCATTCCCAGCGCCCCGCCTGTTCGGCGCAGAGGCCGACCCATTGCCCGTCCTCCATCAGCCCCAGGCGCACACCATAGGCGGCGGCCAGCCAGAGCGGCAGGGCGAGCAGCAGCAGGATCACGGCAGAACGACTGGGCATGGCGCCTCTCCGGGACGAAACCGGCGCCCAGCATAGCCATCGCCGGAGGCCATGCAAGCGCTGGCAGTTGCCAGCGACCGGACACAGACGGCATGCTCGGAATCCCTGCCCCGGAAGGAACCGCCATGTCCCGCATCAGCCTTCGCCCCGCCCGCCCCGATGACGTTCCGCTGATCCTCGCGCTGATCGCGGAACTGGCCGAATACGAGCATCTCAGCCACCAGATGGCCGCCGACGCGGCGCGCATGCACGAGCACCTGTTCGGCCCGCGCCCCTACGCGGAAGTGCTGATCGGCGAGGTGGACGGCGAAGCGGCCGGTTTCGCGCTGTTCTTCCACAACTATTCGACCTTCCTCAGCCAGCCGGGCATCTACCTGGAGGACCTGTTCGTCCGCCCCGCCGCCCGTGGCCTGGGCCTCGGCAAGGCGCTGCTGACCGCGCTGGCGAAGCTGGCGGTGGAACGCGGCTGCGGCCGGCTGGAATGGTCGGTGCTGGACTGGAACGAACCGGCCATCGGTTTCTACCGCAGCCTGGGCGCAGTGCCGATGGACGAGTGGAGCGTCTACCGCCTGGCCGGAGACGCGCTGGCCGAGCTGGGCCGGCGCGACTGACGCGCAGCGAAAGCGCCGGGCCCGGCGCACTTGTCGGGCCGCCACTGGTCATATCCGCCGATACCCATTCGGCCAGCATCTTCCAAGGATTCCGCGCCATGTCATTCATATCCCGTGTGGCCGCCCTGCTCGGCGGCCTCGCCCTGGCTCTCGCCGGGCCCGCGTCGGCCCGGGACGTCGACCAGGCCAGCTACGGCTACCCCCTGGCCAACCCGTTCGAGGCGACCATCGCCACCACGCCGCCGGAACTGCGCGCGCAGGTGCCGGACAACTCGGACATCGACCAGCACGACTACGCGCTGAAGCTGCGCCCGGAGCGCGAGCACGAGCTGCCGGACAACTTCTGGCCGGTGAAGAAACTGCACTACCGCCTGGCCCGGCAGGACGGCCCGGCACCGCTGATCTTCATCATCGCCGGCACCGGCGCGCACTACGCCAGCTCCACGCCGAACTACCTCAAGCAGCTGTTCTACGGCGCCGGCTACCACGTGGTGCAGCTATCCTCGCCGACCAGCTGGGACTTCATGGTCTCCGCCTCGCGCTTCGCCACGCCGGGCTACACGCCGGACGACGCCGACGACCTGTACCGGGTCATGCAGGCCGTGCGCGCCCAGCATCCGGACCTCGAGGTCACCGACTTCTACCTCACCGGCTACAGCCTCGGCGCCCTGCACGCGGCGTATGTCAGCCACCTCGACGAGACCCGGCGCAGCTTCAACTTCAAGCGCGTGCTGCTGCTCAACCCGCCGGTGAACCTCTACACCTCGATCAGCAACCTCGACCGGCTGGTGCAGACCGAGGTCAAGGGCATCACCGACAACCGCACCTTCTATGGGGTGATCCTCGGCAAGCTGACGCGCTACTTCCAGCAGAAGGGCTATATCGACCTCAACGACGCCTTCCTCTACGACTTCCAGCAGTCCCGGCAGCACCTGAGCAACGAGGAGATGGCCATGCTGATCGGCGCCACGTTCCGCTTCTCCGCCGCCGACATCGCCTTCACCTCGGACCTGATCAACCGCCGCGGCCTGATCATCCCGCCGAACTACCCGGTCAGCGAGAGCACCAGCCTGGTGCCGTTCTTCGCCCGCGCCATGCAGTGCGACTTCGAGTGCTACGTGACCGAGCAGCTGATCCCCATGTGGCGCGCGCGCTACAACGGCGGCAGCCTGCCGCAGCTGATCAACCAGGTCAGCCTCTACGGAATCAAGGACTACCTGCAGCAAAGCCCGAAGATCGCGGTGATGCACAACGCCGACGACATCATCCTCGGCCCGGGCGACATGGGCTTCCTCCGCCGCACCTTCGGCGAACGCCTGACGCTCTACCCGCGCGGCGGCCACTGCGGCAACCTCAACTACCGCGTCAACGCCCAGGACATGCTGGCGTTCTTCCGCGGCCAGGACAGCGGCGCCGGCCTGCAGACGGCAGCACTGAAAGGAAACTGACCGAATGATTCGCCATTGCCCCTGGATATTCGCCCTGCTGCTCGGCTGCGGACTCGCCCAGGCCGACGCCACCAGACCCGCGCCGCACCCCTTCGAATCGCAAGCGGACGCCGACGGCTTCACCCATCCGCTCGACCAGCTGAAGATCAACCCCGGCCTCGACCAGCGCGAATTCGAACGCGCCACCCTCGACGCGCTGGACGTCTATGACCCGTGGGAGTCGTGGAACCGGCGGGTCTACCACTTCAACTACCGCTTCGACGAGTGGGTGTTCCTGCCGGTGGTGCGCGGCTACGAGTTCGTCACCCCGCACTTCGTCCGCAGCGGCGTCAGCAACTTCTTCAGCAACCTCGGCGACGTGCCGAGCCTGCTCAACAGCCTGCTGCAGTTCAAGGGCAAGCGCGCCCTGAACACCACCGGCCGGCTGCTGGTGAATACCACCGTGGGCGTGTTCGGCCTGTGGGACCCGGCCACGCGCTGGGGCATGCCCAGGCAGACCGAGGATTTCGGCCAGACCCTGGGCTTCTACGGCGTACCCGGCGGCCCCTACCTGGTGCTGCCGATCCTCGGCCCGTCCAACGTGCGCGATACCGGCGGCCTGGTCACCGACTTCGCCGCGGAAAGCCAGGTCAACTACCTGAACGTCGCCGAGGAAAGCGGCCGCCACCCGGAAATCACCGCCCTGCGCGTGGTCGACAAGCGCTACAGCACCAACTTCCGCTACGGCCAGATGAACTCGCCGTTCGAGTACGAGAAGCTGCGCTACTTCTACACCGAGGCGCGCAAGCTGCAGATCAGGGAATAGCGGAACACCGATCAATCGACACCATCGATAGGAATCAAGAAAAACTCGCAACCATTGATTCATGAATCGGGACTAGCATGACTCCATCAACCGATGAGGAGGTTCCCATGCCCCGTTTCCGTGAAGTCCGTGACCTGCATATCGGCCGTCCCGCCTCCGATGGCGCCGGCGTGCGCCTGACCCGGGTGATCGGCGGCCCCGGTATCGAACGCTTCGATCCGTTCCTGATGCTCGACCAGTTCGACACGCAGAACCCCGACGACTACATCGCCGGCTTCCCGGCGCACCCGCACCGCGGCTTCGAGACGGTCACCTACATGCTCGAAGGCCGCATGCGCCACGAGGACCACCTGGGCAACGAAGGCCTGCTCAAGCCGGGCGGCGTGCAATGGATGACCGCCGCCCACGGCATCATCCACAGCGAGATGCCGGAACAGCAGGACGGCGCCATGCGCGGCTTCCAGCTGTGGCTGAACCTGCCGGCCCGGGACAAGCTGGCGCCGGCCGGCTACCGCGATATCGAACCGCAGGACGTGCCGCGCACCCGCACCGCCGGCGGCGTCGAGGTGACGGCGATCGCCGGGCGCTTCGACAACGGCGAGACGCTGCTGGACGGCGCCGTGCAGCGCCCCGTCACCGAGCCGCACTACTACGACCTGGTGCTGCCGGCTGGCAGCAGCGTCAGCCCGCGTCTGCCGGAGGGGCACAACGTGCTGCTGTACGTCTACGAAGGCAGCCTGCAGGTGGAGGGGGAAAAAGGCGGCAGCGAAGTCGGCAGCAACCGCCTGGCGCGCCTGGGCGAAGGCAGCGAGCTGCGCCTGGCCAGCGACGGCGGCGCCCGCGTCCTGTTGCTGGCCGGCAAGCCGCTGAACGAACCCGTCGTGCAGTACGGGCCGTTCGTGATGAACAGCCGCGAGGAAATCGAACAGGCCCTGCGCGACTATCGCGACGGCGTGCTGGCGGTCTGATCGCCCCCGTCCAGCCCGAGGAAGCGCGCCAGTTCGGCGCGCTGCCGCATGGCATCGTCGTAGCCCAGCTGGATCAGTTCGTTGCAGTAGCCCTGCTCGAACAGCAGATAGCTGAGCACCCCCGCACCACTCGCCCTGGTCGCGCCCGGCCCGCGCAGGAACAGGCGCATCGCCCAGGGCAGCTCGTCGCGGTACTGGGCGGCGATCTCGTCCAGCGGCCGGCTCGGCGAAACCACCAGCACCTCCACCGGCTTCAGGCCCGGCGTTATCTCCCGCAGCTGTTCCGGAATCAGCGCACCGAGGTTGTTCATCCGCTCGACCTGCTCGATGTCGCTTTCAAGGCTGTCGATGAAGGTGCTGTTGAGCAGATGGACGCCCATCTGCGCCAGGGTCGGCGGCAACCCGCTCCGTTGGTCGCCGACCGCGACATTGGCATCCCCCGTCAGCGGATTGCCGCTGACGCCGATCACCAGCACCCGGTTCGCCCCCAGGTGCAGCGCCGGACTGATCGGCGCCTGCAGGCGCACCGCGCCGTCACCGAAGTATTCGCGCTGGATCTTCACCGGGGAGAACAGCAGCGGAATCGCCGAACTGGCCAGCAGGTGCTCCAGGCGCAGGCGCGTCGGCACGCCGATCCGGCGATGGCGCAGCCACGGCTGGATGGTCCCGCGTCCCTGGTAGAAGGTCACCGCCTGGCCCGATTCGTAACCGAAGGCGGTCACCGCCACCGCGCGCAGGCTGCGCTGGCGGATGGCCGCGGCGATTCCGGAAAAGTCCAGCTCGCGCGCCAGCAGATGGCGCAACGGGCGGCTGTCGAGCAGCGACACCGGACGCCTCCCGCCCAGGCCGAGCAGGCTGTGACCGAGGAAGTGCATGGCCTGGCCGACCACGCCGGAGAAGTCGGAGCGGTACACCTGGCCGCTGCGGAACTGCTGCCAGACCCGCGTCAGGCGCTGGATCGCGTCGGAGAAGTGCAGCGCACCGCAGGCCAGCCCCACGGCGTTGATGGCGCCGGCGGAGGTACCGACTATCACCGGGAAGGGATTCGGCGCGCCCTTCGGCAGCAGGTCGCCGATCGCCGCCAGCACGCCGATCTGGTATGCGGCGCGGGCTCCGCCGCCGGAAAGGATCAGGGCGGTGACGGGCGGTGCGGGAGTTCGGAACGAGTCGGTTTCGCTCAAGACGGCATCCTTGGATCGTCGCCCTTCGGTATGTCGGGCCCTGCGCCAGGCCGCCGCTCAGCGGCGCTTCTTCGAATACAGCTTCGGCTCGCCCGCCGGCCGGGTCTTGAAGCGCCGGTGCGCCCACAGGTACTGCTCCGGCTGGCGCGTGACCTCCTGCTCCACCCAGCGGTTGATGCGCAGGCAATCGGCTTCCTCGCTCTCGCCGGGGAAATCGGCCAGCGGCGGGTGGATCGTCAGCCGGTAGCCGGAACCGTCGGCCAGGCGCGTCTGGGTGAACGGCAGCACGCGGGCGCGGCCGAGCCGGGCGAACTTGGTGGTGGCGGTGACGGTGGCCGCCTGGATGCCGAACAGCGGCACGAAGATGCTCTGCTTGGCGCCGTAGTCCTGGTCCGGCGCGTACCAGATCGCCCGGCCGGCGCGCAGCACCTTGAGCATGGCGCGCACGTCCTCGCGCTCGATGGCGGTGGCATCCGGGTTGTGCCGCTCGCGGCCGCGGCGCTGGATGTAGTCGAACACCGGATTCTTGTGCTCGCGGTACATGCCGTCGATGGTGTGCCGCTGGCCGAGCAGCGCGGCGCCGATTTCCAGGGTGGTGAAGTGCAGGGCCATGAGAATCACGCCCTGCCCTTCGCGCTGCGCCTGCTGCAGGTGCTCCAGGCCCTCGATGTGCGCCAGCTTCGCCAGACGCGCCCGCGGCCACCACCAGCTCATGGCCATCTCGAGGAAAGCGATGCCGCTGGAGGCGAAATTTTCCTTCAGCAGGCGGCTGCGCTCGGCCGGGGACATCCGCGGGAAGCACAGCTCCAGGTTGCGCGCGGCGATCGCCCGGCGGCTGCCGACGACGCGGTACATCAGCGCGCCGAGGCCGCGGCCAAGCCGGAGCAGCACGGGATACGGCAGCTGCACCACCAGCCAGAGCAGCCCCAGTCCCAGCCAGAGCGGCCAGAAGCGCGGATGGAGGAAGGCGGGACGAAAGCTGGGACGGTCCATGAAAGAATCCGGCGGGGGAACGAAACCCGGCATTCTACCTTGCTGTCCGATCTTTGCGGCTGCCATCATCGGACGATTTCCCGCTGGCGCCGCGGCACCCTTGCGACTGCCCGGTCGCTCCGTTATAAGTCGATGTTATTTAACAAGTTAGGCCACCCATGAGCCAAGCCGATCTCCTCGAGCAAGACCCCGTATTCCAGCTGAAGGGCAGCATGCTCGCCGTCACCGTGCTGGAACTGGCGCACAACGATCTGGCTCGGCTGAACCGGCAGCTGACCGACAAGGTCGCCCAGGCGCCGAACTTCTTCCGCGACACCCCGCTGGTGCTCGCCCTCGACAAGCTGCCCGACGAAGAAGGCCAACTCGACCTGCAGGGCGTGCTCGACATCTGCCGCCGCCACGGCCTGCGTACCCTGGCGATCCGCGCCAACCGCGAGGAAGACCTGCGCCTGGCGACCATGCTGGACATCCCCGTGCTGCCCGCCTCCGGTTCCCGCGACCGTCCGCTGGAAGCCAGGGACAGCGCGCCGGCCGAACCCGCCGTACGCCGCCGCCGCGTGGAAAAGCTCGCCGACCCGACGCCGGCCGTCGAGAAGAAGGCCGAGCCGCCGGTCGCCGAAAGCCGCCCGACCAAGCTGATCACCGCGCCGGTGCGTGGCGGCGTGCAGATCTACGCCCCCGGCGGCGACCTCATCGTCCTCGCTCCGGTCAGTCCCGGCGCGGAACTTCTCGCCGACGGCAACATCCATGTTTACGGTCCGATGCGCGGACGCGCCCTGGCCGGCGTAAAAGGCGACACCAGCGCACGGATCTTCTGCCAGCAACTGGCCGCCGAACTGGTGTCCATCGCCGGTAATTACAAGGTCGCCGAAGACCTGCGACGCAGTCCGCAATGGGGGCAGGCCGTGCACGTCAGCCTGTCGGGTGACGTGTTGAACATCACCCGCCTTTAACGGATACTGCCGCGACTTTCAGGGACCAGAACTTCTCGTTTTTCATTGGGGTGAATCACCTTGGCCAAGATCCTCGTAGTCACTTCCGGTAAGGGTGGCGTCGGTAAAACCACCACAAGCGCCGCCCTCGGCACCGGCCTGGCATTGCGCGGTTTCAAGACCGCCATCGTCGACTTCGACGTGGGCCTGCGGAACCTCGACCTGATCATGGGCTGCGAGCGCCGCGTGGTATACGACTTCGTCAACGTGATCAACGGCGAAGCCACGCTGACCCAGGCCCTGATCAAGGACAAGCGCCTGGAAAACCTCTACGTGCTGGCCGCCAGCCAGACCCGTGACAAGGACGCCCTGACCCTGGAAGGGGTCGGCAAGGTCATGGAAGAGCTGAAGAAGTCCTTCGAATACATCATCTGCGACTCCCCTGCCGGTATCGAGAAGGGCGCGCACCTGGCTATGTACTACGCCGACGAGGCGATCGTCGTGACCAACCCGGAAGTCTCCTCGGTGCGCGACTCCGACCGCATGCTCGGCCTGCTGGCCAGCAAGTCGGCCCGCGCCGAGAAGGGCGAGGACCCGATCAAGGAACACCTGCTGCTGACCCGCTACAACCCCGAGCGCGTCACCAAGGGCGAAATGCTCGGCGTCACCGACGTCGAGGAAATCCTCGCCATCCGCCTGCTCGGCGTGATCCCGGAATCCCAGGCCGTACTCAAGGCATCCAACCAGGGCGTCCCGGTGATCCTCGACGAGCAAAGCGACGCCGGCCAGGCCTACAGCGACGCGGTCGACCGCCTGCTGGGCAAAGAGATGCCGCATCGGTTCCTCGATGTGCAGAAGAAAGGATTCCTGCAACGACTGTTCGGAGGACGTGAATGAGCCTATTAGACTTCTTTCGCAGCCGGAAGGCGCCCAGCACCGCCTCCATTGCGAAGGAAAGACTCCAGATCATCGTCGCCCACGAGCGCGGCAACCGTTCGCAACCGGATTACCTCCCGCAGCTGCAGAAAGACCTGCTGGAAGTGATCCGCAAGTACGTGCCGATCGAGCAGGAACAGGTCCAGGTCGAACTGGCGAACCAGGGCAGCTGCTCGATCCTGGAACTCAACATCACCCTGCCGGAACGCTGATTCCGCGCCGGGACCCTTGCGGCGGCTTCGGCCGCCGCAGTCGTTTCTACCCGCCGACGAGACACCATGCCGCTGTCGAACATCCAGATCGTCCACGAGGACGCCGCCCTGCTGGTGGTGAACAAGCCTACCCTGCTGCTTTCCGTTCCCGGACGGGCGGACGACAACAAGGACTGCCTGATCACCCGCCTGCAGGAGAACAGCTATCCGGAGGCACGCATCGTCCATCGGCTGGACTGGGAGACGTCCGGCCTGATCGTGCTGGCTCGCGATGCCGACAGCCATCGCGAACTGTCCCGGCAGTTCCACGACCGCGAGACCGAGAAAGCCTACACCGCGCTGTGCTGGGGGCAGCCGGAACTGGACAGCGGCCGCATCGACCTGCCCCTGCGCTACGACCCGCCGACCAAGCCGCGCCACGTGGTGTGCCACGAGCACGGTCGCCACGCCCTGACCTTCTGGCGCGTCATCGAACGCTGCGGCGACTGGTGCCGGGTCGAACTCACCCCCATCACCGGCCGCTCGCACCAACTGCGCGTGCACATGCTTTCCATCGGCCATCCGCTGCTCGGCGACCGCCTGTATGCCAACCCCGAGGCCCTGGCCGCCCACGACCGCCTCTGCCTGCACGCCAGCATGCTCTGCCTGACCCACCCACAGACCGGCGAACGCCTGCGCTTCGAGAGCCCGGCGCCGTTCTAGCCCGCGCCACGGTATCCATCGTTCCCACGCTCCTGCGTGGGAACGATAAGAGTGTGTGACGTTATAGGGCCATGCCCGCGACAAGGCCGCTGGATACGCATTTGCGATAAAATGCCCCCATTCGCTGTCCGGAGTTTCCCATGCGTGCAGAACTCAACCAGAGCCTGATCGATTTCCTCGCGGCCTCCCCCACTCCCTTCCACGCCACCCAGAGCCTTGCCCGCCGCCTCGAAGAAGCCGGCTACAGGCGCCTCGACGAGCGCGAAGCCTGGCGCACCGAGGCCGGTGGCCGCTACTACGTGACCCGCAACGACTCCTCGCTGATCGCCTTCAAGCTGGGCCGCGGCCCGCTGCTGGACAATGGCCTGCGCCTGGTCGGCGCGCACACCGACAGCCCCTGCCTGCGGGTCAAGCCGAATCCGGAGCTGGCGCGCAAGGGCTACTGGCAGCTGGGCGTGGAAGTCTACGGCGGCGCCCTCTTCGCGCCCTGGTTCGACCGCGACCTGTCGCTGGCCGGCCGCGTCACCTTCCGCCTGGCCGGCAAGGTGGAAAGCCGCCTGATCGATTTCGCCCGCCCCATCGCGGTGATCCCGAACCTGGCGATCCACCTCAACCGCGACGCCAACATGGGCTGGGCGATCAACGCGCAGAACGAACTGCCGCCGATCCTCGCCCAGCTCGCCGTCGGCGAATCCCGTGATTTCCGCGACCTGCTCGCCGAACAGCTGCAACTCGAGCACGGCATCGGCGCCGACACCATCCTCGACTACGAACTGAGCTTCTACGACACCCAGCGCGCCGCGGTGCTCGGTCTGCAGGACGAGTTCATCGCCGGCGCCCGCCTGGACAACCTGCTGTCCTGCTACGCCGGCCTGGACGCGCTGCTGTCCAGCAGCGACGAGCAGAGCGGCGTGCTGGTCTGCACCGACCACGAGGAAGTCGGCTCGTGCTCCGCCTGCGGCGCCGACGGCCCGTTCCTCGAGCAGGTGCTGCGCCGCCTGCTGCCGGAAGGCGACGCCTTCGCCCGCGTCGTGCAGAAATCGCTGCTGGTTTCCGCCGACAACGCCCACGGCGTGCATCCGAACTACGCCGACAAGCACGACGCCAACCACGGCCCGCTGCTCAACGGCGGCCCGGTGATCAAGATCAACGCCAACCAGCGCTACGCCACCAACAGCGAAACCGCCGGCTTCTTCCGCCACCTGTGCCTGGAAGCCGAGGTGCCGGTGCAGAGCTTCGTGGTGCGCAGCGACATGGCCTGCGGCTCCACCATCGGCCCGCTCACCGCCGGCCAGCTCGGCGTGCGCACCGTCGACATCGGCCTGCCGACCTTCGCCATGCACTCCATCCGCGAACTGGCCGGCAGCAAGGACCTCACCTACCTCGCCAAGGTCCTGCGCGCCTTCTACGACAGCGCCGACCTGCCGTAACTCCCTCTCCGTTCCCCGCTCCCGGCACGGCTCCCCAGCGGATGCCGTGCCGCCTGCCGCAAGCTCCCATGGTCTACGCTGATCCAGGCTGACAAGGAAATCCGCGGACGCGCTGACACGCAGGCATCACACCCGCCGCATGGACTGGCCGGCGCCCGCTCGGGCCTTTCCGCACCATCATCCGTCCGATGAGCCAAGGAGCACCGAATGAATCGCTTGCTAGCTTCACTGCTGGGATCGGCCATTGCCTTCGGCGCCGGCCTGTCCGTGGCTGCCGACGCCGATCTGCAGGCGCTGGAACAGGCGGCCCGCCAGGAGGGCCAGGTGAACAGCGTGGGCATGCCCGACAACTGGGCGAACTGGAAGGACACCTGGAAGGACCTGGAAAGCAAGTACGGCCTCAAGCACATGGACACCGACATGAGCTCGGCGCAGGAACTGGCCAAGTTCAAGGCGGAAGGCGAGAACGCCACCGCCGACATCGGCGACGTCGGCGCCGCCTTCGGTCCGATCGCCGTGCAGCAGGGCGTCAGCCAGCCCTACAAGCCGAGCACCTGGGACCAGATTCCGGACTGGGCCAAGGACAAGGACGGCCACTGGGCGCTGGCCTATACCGGCACCATCGCCTTCATCGTCAACAAGGACCTGGTGAAGGAACCGCCGAAGAGTTGGGCCGACCTGCTGAACGGCAAGTACAAGGTCACCATCGGCGACGTCAGCTCGGCCGCCCAGGCGGTGAACGGTGTGCTCGCCGCGGCCATCGCCAACGGCGGCGACGAGAAGAACATCCAGCCCGGGCTGGACTTCTTCGCGAAGATCGCCAAGCAGGGCCGCCTGTCGCTGACCAACCCGGTGATCAGCACGCTGGAAAAGGGCGAGGTGGAAGTCGGCGTGGTCTGGGACTTCAACGGCCTGAGCTACCGCGACCAGATCGACCCGAACCGCTTCCTGGTGCTGATCCCGTCCGACGGCTCGGTGATCTCCGGCTACACCACCATCATCAACAAGTACGCCAGGCAGCCGAACGCGGCGAAATTGGCGCGCGAGTACATCTTCAGCGATGCCGGGCAGATCAACCTGGCCAAGGGCAACGCGCGGCCGATCCGCGCCGAACACCTGACCCTTCCGGATGAGGTGAAGGCCAAGCTGCTGCCCAACGAACAGTACGCCAAGGCCCAGCCGATCAAGGACGCCAGGGCCTGGGAGGAAACCTCCAGGCGTCTGCCGCGGATGTGGCAGGACAGCGTGATCATCAACATGCAATGACGCGGACGTCCGCCGCGCCCCAGGGCCGGCGGACCAGTCCGGAAGGCGGTTGCGATGCGCCACGATGTCATCCTCGTTCTCCTCGATGGCCTGAACTACAGCGTCGCCCACGACTGCATGGGCCACCTGCAGGCGCTCTGCAATGCCGGACGCGGCCAGTTGTACCGCGTCGAAAGCGAGCTGCCGTCGCTGTCGCGGCCGCTCTACGAATGCATCCTCACCGGCGTGGCGCCGATCGACAGCGGCATCCTGCACAACAACGTGGTGCGCCTGTCCCGGGAGCGCAGCCTGTTCCACTACGCCCGCGCCGCCGGCCTGAGCACCGCGGCGGCGGCCTATCACTGGATCAGCGAGCTGTACAACCGCGCGCCGTTCAACCCCACCCGCGACCGGCATACCGATGACCCGTCGCTGCCGATCCAGTACGGCCATTTCTACTGGGTCGACCACTATCCGGATTCGCACCTGTTCTGCGACGGCGAAAGCCTGCGCCGCCGCCATGAGCCGAACCTGCTGCTGGTCCACCCGATGAACATCGACGACGCCGGCCACCAGCACGGCCTGAACTCGCCGCAGTACCGCAACAGCGCCCGGCATGCCGACGTCCTCCTCTCGGAGTACCTGCAGCAGTGGCTGGAGGCCGACTACCAGGTGCTGGTCGTCTCCGACCATGGCATGAACGACGACTGCAGCCACGGCGGCATCCTGCCCGAGGAGCGCGAGGTGCCGCTGTTCACCTTCGGCGCGGCATTCAGCCTCGACGACCAGGCGCGCCCGCGGCAGGTGGAGATCTGCGGCACGCTCTGCGAAATCCTCGGCGTCGCCCACGACAAGCCGGTCTGCCGGGAGCTGCTGAAGGCATGAAGTCGCGTCTGCCCGCCCTGCTCTGCCTGCTGCCGTTCGCGCTGTTCTTCCTCGCCTTCCAGCTCGCCCCGCTGTTCTGGGTAGCGCTGCACAGCGTGCAGGCTGGCGGTAGCTGGGGACTGGGCAACTTCAGCGAAATCTTCTCCTCGCCCTTCTACCGCCAGGCGATCCGCCACAGCCTGGAGATTTCCCTCTGGTCGAGCCTGATCGGCCTGTTCGTCGCCGTTCTCGGCAGCCATTCGCTGCGCCAGGTGGACAGCCGCCTGCGCGACTTCGTCATGGCCTTCGCCAACATGACCAGCAACTTCGCCGGAGTGCCGCTGGCCTTCGCCTTCATCATCATCCTCGGCTTCAACGGTGCCATCACCCTGCTGCTCAAGCAGGCGGGGCTGATCGAGGACTTCAACCTGTACTCGAAGACCGGCCTGATCATCCTCTACACCTATTTCCAGATTCCCCTCGGCGTGCTGCTGCTCTACCCGGCGTTCGACGCCCTGCGCGAGGACTGGCGGGAGTCCGCGGCACTGCTCGGCGCCAGCCCGTGGCAGTTCTGGCGGCACATCGGCCTCCCGGTGCTGACCCCGGCGCTGCTAGGCACCTTCGTCATCCTCATGGCCAACGCGCTGGGCGCCTATGCCACGGTCTACGCGCTGACCACCGGCAACTTCAACGTGCTGACCATCCGCATCGCCGGACTGGTGGCCGGCGACATCTTCCTCGACCCGAACATGGCCAGCGCGCTGGCGATGATCCTGGTCGGCCTGATGACGCTGATCACCATTGTCCACCAGTGGCTGCTGCGCCGGAGCCACCATGCACAGCGCTGAGCGCCGTGGCGGCCTGTACCACCGCCTGGTGGTCTACGGCCTGTTCTTCATCCTGCTGCTGCCGCTGGCGGCCACGCTGGTGTACTCGCTGGCCACGCAATGGTCGGCCAGCGTGCTGCCGGACGGCCTGACGCTGAAGTGGTACCTGCAACTGTGGAGCGACCCGCGCTTCCTGCTCGCCTTCGGCCAGTCGCTGCTGGTGTGCTTCGGCGCGCTGCTGCTCAGCGTGCTGCTGGTGCTGCCGCTGATGTTCGTCGTGCACTATCACTTCCCGCGCCTGGATGCGCTGATGAACGTGCTGATCCTGCTGCCCTTCGCCGTGCCGCCAGTGGTGTCCTCGGTCGGCCTGCTGCAGCTCTATGCCGGCGGACCACTGCCGCTGGTGGGCACGCCGTGGATACTGGTCGGCTGCTACTTCAGCATCGCCCTGCCCTTCATGTACCGGGCGATCAGCAACAACCTGCAGGCGATCAACCTGCACGACCTGATGGACGCCGCCCACCTGCTCGGCGCCAGCACCTGGCAGGCTGCGCTGCTGGTGGTGCTGCCGAACCTGCGCAAGGGGCTGCTGGTGGCGCTGTTCCTGTCGTTCTCCTTCCTGATCGGCGAATTCGTCTTCGCCAACCTGCTGGTCGGCACCCGCTACGAGACGCTGCAGGTGTTCCTCAACAACATGCGCAACAGCAGCGGCCACTACACCAGCGCGATCGTCATTTCCTACTTCGCTTTCGTCCTGCTGTTCACCTGGGCGGCCAACCGCCTGAACCGGGACAGGGATTGAGCATGGCCTTCCTCAGCGTCGAGCGACTGAACAAGAGCTTCGGCAGCACCCGGGTGTTCAACGACATCGACTTCTCCGCCGAACGCGGCGAATTCGTCACCCTGCTCGGCCCAAGCGGGTGCGGCAAGTCCACACTGCTGCGCTGCATTTCCGGCCTGACCGCGGTGGACAGCGGGCACATCCTCATCGACGGCCATGACGTGGTGCCGGTGAGCCCGCAGAAGCGCGGCATCGCCATGGTGTTCCAGAGCTATGCGCTGTTCCCCAACATGACCGTGCAGCAGAACGTCGCCTTCGGCCTGCGCATGCAGAAGGTGCCCGCCGAAGAGGCGCGCCGGCGAGTCGCCGAGACCCTGGAGCTGGTCGAGCTGGGCGACCTGAGCGGGCGCTATCCGCACCAGCTCTCCGGCGGCCAGTGCCAGCGGGTGGCGCTGGCCCGCTCGCTGATCACCCGTCCGCGCCTGCTGCTGCTCGACGAACCGCTGTCGGCGCTGGACGCGCGCATCCGCAAGCACCTGCGCGAGCAGATCCGCCGCATCCAGCAGGAGCTTCGACTGACCACGGTGTTCGTCACCCACGACCAGGAGGAGGCACTGGTGCTTTCCGACCGCATCGTCCTGATGAACGCCGGGCGGATCGTGCAGAGTGGCGACGCACAAACCCTGTACACTGCGCCGCAGAACGCCTTCGCCGCCGGCTTCATCGGCAACTACAACCTGCTCGACGCCACGCAGGCCAGCCGCCTGCTGGGGCGGACCTGCGAACGGCAGGTGGCGATCCGGCCGGAGTCGTTGAGCCTGAATCCCGAGCCCGGCAACGGCATCGAGGTGCGCGTACTGTCCCACAGCCTGCTGGGCAACGTGATCCGCTACCGGGTCGAGGCGGCAGGCATCGAACTGACGGTGGACGTGCTGAACCGCGGCGCCGAACGACTCTACCCGGCCGGGAGCCGGCTGGGACTGCAAATCGACCATGAAAGCATTCGAGAGGTAACCTGATGGCCCTGGTAATTTTCGATCTCGACGAAACCCTGATCGCCGGCGATTGCGCCAGCCTGTGGAGCAGGCGCATGGGTGACCTGGGCTGGGTGGATGCCGAGTCCTTCGTCCGCCGCGACGCCGAACTGATGGCGCTGTACGGCGACGGCAAGCTGTCGATGGAGGACTACATGGCCTTCAGCCTGGAGCCGCTGAGCGGGCGCAGCGTCGAGGAAGTCGAACGCGAGGTCGAGGCCTACGTCGAGGATGTGATCGAGCCGCTGATCTACAGCGACGCCTGCACCACCATCGCCCGCCATCACCAGGCCGGTGACCGCACTCTGGTGATTTCCGCTTCGGGCGTGCATCTGGTCGCGCCCATCGCCGCGCGCATCGGTATCGACAACGTGCTGGCCATCGACCTGGAAGTGCTGGAGGGCTGCTACACCGGCCGTACCCTTGGCACCCTCACCTACCGCGAAGGCAAGGTCCTCCGCCTGCGCGACTGGCTGCAGGGCGACGACAGCCACCTGGCCGGCGCGTACTTCTATTCGGACTCGCGCAACGACCTGCCGCTGCTCGGCCTGGTGGGCAATCCGCACACGGTCAACCCCGATCCGGTGCTGCGCGCCCATGCGGAAAAATCCGGCTGGGAAATCCTCGCCTGGAGCTGATTGCCCCGGAAACGAAAAGGCTCTTCACGTCGCCGTGAAGAGCCTTTTTTAGTTGCTGCAGAAATTACTTGATGGTCAGTTTCTCGCGGTTCTTGTCCAGCGTAGCCTTGCCGATGCCCTTGACCTCCAGCAGTTGATCGACCGAAGTGAAGGGACCGTTGGCCTCGCGATACTGGACGATGGCTTCGGCCTTCTTCTCGCCGATACCCTTCAGTTCGCTCTGCAACTGGGCCACGTCGGCGGTATTGAGATTCACCAGGGCCACGTTTTCGGCCGGCGCCTGCTGTACCGCTGCAGGTTTCGCCGCCTCGCCCTTGGTTGCGGCGGAAGCGACATCGGTGAAGGACACACAGGACAGCAGGAGCATCAACAATGCAGAAAAGCGGATTTTCTTCATGGGTCAGTCCCTTGAAAGGTTGGTGGTAGGGAACCCGCAATCGGGCCCGCCACAAACCTTATCGCCAGGAACGTCCACGGAAAGAGCGGCACCGGCGCCAGAACCTAATTCAGTAACTTCCCCATCCTGTCAGAGAAATTTCAGTGCCGGGCGCGGAAGCACCCGACACTCGCAGGCTCAGGGTTCGACCCGCCGATGCTGGTGGATCAGGTCGACGATCTCGCCCTCGGGACTGTAGCCGTTGACCATTTCGCGCAGCAGCAGGCGCACCCGCGCATAGTCACCCAGTTCGACAGCCTTCAGCAGTTCGGCCAGGGCGATCTTGAAGGTCTCCCACGGCAGCAGCTCTTCGTTGGCCTTCATGATCATGGGATGGTCGGTGGCGCTGACGTTGTCGCCGATCAGCAGCTCTTCGTAGAGCTTCTCGCCCGGGCGCAAGCCACTGAACTCGATGGCGATGTCGCCATGCGGCAACTGTTCGGAACGCACGCTCAGGCCGGACAGGCGGATCATCCGTTCGGCCAGTTCGAGAATCCGCACCGGCTGCCCCATGTCGAGCACGAACACGTCGCCGCCGCGCCCCATGGAGCCCGCCTGGATGACCAGCTGCGCCGCCTCGGGGATGGTCATGAAATAGCGGGTGATTCCCGGATGGGTGACCGTCACCGGACCACCGCGGCGGATCTGCTCGCGGAACAGCGGAATGACCGACCCGGACGAACCCAGCACGTTGCCGAAACGCACCATGGTGAAGCGGGTCTTGTTCACCTGGTGCACGCCGGAGCGATCGCCGAACAGCACCGGTGCGGGTTCCTGGCTCAACGCCTGCAGGATCATCTCGGCCAGGCGCTTGGTACTGCCCATGACATTGGTCGGCCGGACGGCCTTGTCGGTGGAGATCAGGACGAAATTCTGCACCCCGGCCTGAATCGCCACCTGGGCGGTATACAGGGTGCCGAGCACATTGTTCAGCACCCCTTCGGAAATATTGTGCTCGACAATCGGCACATGCTTGTACGCCGCTGCATGGTAGACGGTGGCGACCTTCCAGGTGCGCATCACGTCGAGCAGACGCTCGGCATTGCGCACGGTGCCCAGAATGGGGATCAGTTGCACCGGCAGGGATTCGCGCTTCACGCGCAGCTCCAGCTCCTGGTGCACGCGGTACAGGTTGTATTCGCAATGTTCGAAGAGGATGAGCGTCGTCGCGCCGCAGGCGAGAATCTGCCGGCACAGTTCCGACCCGATCGATCCGCCGGCCCCGGTGACCATCACCACCTGGCCACGGATGCAGTGCTCCAGCAGCTCCTTGCGCGGCGCCACCGGATCGCGCCCCAGCAGGTCGGCGATGTCGACCTCCTGGATATCGTCGACGCGTACCCGGCCGTTGGCCAGATCGATGAATCCCGGAACGCTGCGCACGTGCAGCGGATATGGCTCGAGCAGGCCGAGGATTTCACGGCGACGCGCCCGTGACGCCGAGGGTATCGCCAGGAGTATCTCCTGCGCGCCCGTCTCGTCGATCATCTGCTGGATATGCCTGGGCTTGTACACCCGCAGGCCGGCAATGACCCGGTCGGCGATTCCCTCGTCGTCGTCGAGGAAGGCCACCGGACGCATCGCCCGCCCCATGCGCAGGGCAGCCACCAGTTGGTTGCCCGCCGAACCGGCGCCATACACGGCAACCTTCGGCAGTCCTTCATCCTTGTTGCTCAGGAACGGTACCGCCTGCACGCCATACCAACCGCCCATGAAGTACTGGCGCATAGCCAGCCGCAAGCCGCCAACCATCAGCAGGGTGATCCACCAATAGTTGAATACCAGCGAACGCGGCACTACCTCGGTCACTGCGCGGTTCCAATAGACCACCAGGGAGAGCACCAGCGCCGAAACGGTCACCGCCTTCAGGATAGTGATGAGTGCGTCGTTACCGAAATAGCGCATCACCGCACGATACAGGCCGAAGCGGATGAACAGCGGAATGGCGATGGCCGGAGCGGCGATGAACAGCCAGGTATGGGCGGTGAATGGATAGGACAGGTTATCCATTCCAAGGCGTACCACGAAGGACAGCCACAGGGCAGTCCAGACCAGGATGACGTCAGTCGTGACCTGCAGCAATCGCTTGTAACGTCGCGGAAGCTTTAACAGGCGTTCTCGGAGCATTGATTTCGATTCCTTTTCGACCCGGGGAAAACAATCCCCCGAGTTACATTGACCACCGATTCCGTTGGAGTTCAGCTCACTACCCGATTATCCGGACGACCAGCCCCTGCATAAGCGACAACCAATACCAATGGAGCATAGGCAATAATCAGCCCGAGCAAGCCATCGACCTTCTCCAGACTGACCAGTAGTGCCCAGGGCATCAGCCAGCCCAGATTGATCCCAGCCACCGTCAGGCTGACCGGCAGGTGCCCGCCCCATTGCCGGGCGATGCGCTGGTAGGCGTGGCTGCGATGCGCCTCGTAGACACGCTCCCCGCGCAGCAGCCGATGCAGGAGCGTCCAGGTGGCGTCGACGACGAATACGCCCAGCAGGATCAACCAGCTCCAGAGCAACTGCGGCGCCACCCATGCGGCGTACACGGACAACCCGCCCAGCATCAGCCCGAGGAAGCCGCTGCCGGCATCGCCCATGAAGATTCGCGCAGGCGGGAAGTTCCAAACCAGGAATCCCGCCGCCGCCGCTCCCAGGGCCAGAGGCAGCCAGGCCAGGTCGCCCTGCCCTACCAGCACGAAACAGATCGCCCCGGCCAGACAGACGGTAACGGCCTCCAGGCCGGCAATCCCATCGATGCCATCCATGAAGTTGTACAGATTCAGCAGCCAGACGAGATAGACCAGCGCCAGCAGGTCGCCGAACAGGCCAAGATCGAGAACGGCGCCCAGGAAGCTCAGGGCCGGCAATCCTCCACTGAAGGCCAGAAGCCAGGCCGCGCCAAGGAAATGCCCCAGCAGCCGCCAGCGCGCAGGAATGTGCCGGTGATCGTCGATGAACCCCACCGCAGCGACCCAGATCCCCGGAAGCATGAAGGCAAGCACCACGCTGCCGCCGATGATTCCCAACCCCCAGGCCAGCGGCAGCGATAGCAGGAAGGCCAGCACGATCGCCACGCCGCCGCCACGGGGAGTGGGAACCGCATGGGAACTGCGCTCGTTCGGCACGTCCATCAGGCTTCGAGCCAGGGCATAGCGACGAACCGCCCCGGTCAACCAGAGCGATGCCAGGAAGATGCAGAGCAATGTCAGCCAGGCGCTCATTGGCGGTGCTCCCGATGCCAGCGCGCTGTCGCTGCAAGGGCTTCATCAACATTCACGGGAGGCTTCCATCCCAGCAGCCGTTCGGTCTTGCCCATATCCACCTGCAGAGAACCGAGCAGACGCACCCGCGCGGCCCCCTTGCCCAGGATTCCAAGCAGAAACCCCAGCAACGACGGCGGGATCGGCAGCAGTCGCGGCTTGACGCCCAGTGCCCGGCTCAGCCGGCGGCACAGCTCCGCGGTCGACAGATCCTCGCCATCGCTCACCAGGAACACCTGGTTGGCAGCGGCCGGATGCTGCGTGCACAGCAGCACCAGATCGACGAGATTGTCCCGTGCCACCAGGCTGCGACGGTTATCGACCCTGGCAAAAGGCAATGGCAGTCTTCGCTCGAGCACGCTCATCAGGCTGGCGAAGTTCGCCCGCACCCCAGGCCCGTAGACCAGCGGCGGCCGAATGATCACGACTTCCAGCCCGCTGTCCCTGGCGATGTCGAGCAGGCCCTGTTCAGCTTCCAGCTTGGATTGACCGTAAGGATCGAGCGGAGCGGGCCGGCTCTCGGCGGTGAAAGGCTGACCAGCGGCAGTCTGCTCGCCATTCACCTTGATCGTACTGATGAAGATGAAACGCCGGACGCCCGCCCCGACCGCCTGTCGCGCCAGATCGAGGGTCGCCTCGACGTTGACGGCGCGGAACGCAGCTAGAGGATCCACGGCTGATTCATGCAGCACATGCACACGGGCTGCCGAATGAATGACGACATCCATTCCCTGCAAGGCCGGCGTCCAGTCCGGAACCTCGGTCAGATCAGAAATCGCGAACACTTCACAGCCCTTGGGAAACCCGGCAGGAACCGAGCGCAGGGCCACTCGCACCTGTATATTCGTCACACCCAGCAACCGCTGCAGGATGCCGTTGCCGACAAACCCCGTTGCACCCGTCAGAAGAACCTTCAACGTCTTACTCGCAAGCCTGGGCGCTCCATGCGCCCGCAATGAATCGAACCGCCCCGGGATCACCAGGGAGAGGTGAGCGGCCGCAGGGTATCCCAGGCATGACAGCCAGGACATTGCCAGTGCAGCTCGCGTCCGAAGAAACCGCAACCGGTGCAGCGATAGCGCGGCATCCCCTTGTGCAGCGCCGAGATGATCGGCCGGATGTTCGGGAAGAAGGCCGGATCGCCATCGGCACCTTCGGAAACATCCAGGCAGCCGATCATGCCGGGCCATGAAGGCTGCTCCCGCACCCGCTCCAGCAGACGCGCCTGCCACCGGTCGGCGTTGGTCGCATCGAGACGTGCGAGCAACGCCAACAGCGAGGGGGAAGCTCCGCTCTCTTCGGCCAGCCGGCGAAGCAGCCCCAGGACGGCCGGGTCGCCCTGTGCGTCATGGCGAGCCAGGATCGGCACCATCTCGCGAATGAATCCTTCCTTGTTTCGCACCAGTTCGTTCAGCAGAGCCGCTGCGGCATTCAGGTTACGCACGCCAAGTTCCAGATCCAGGCACATCAGCACCGCGCGAATGCAATGCGGATCCGTTCGCCGGGCCTGCAACAGCAAATCCCTGGCCATCTCGGGTTTTTCCCGGGATTTTTCCTGGGCGAGTTCGCAGCAGTAATTCGCCAGGGTCGACTTCAGTTTTGGGTTGGACTCCGTCAGGCGCTCGGTCAGTTCTATCGCACGGGACCAGTCCTTTTCCCGCTCACAGATGCGCCGCAACTCCTCGAGGGCCGCGAACGAGACCGACGGCTCTTCCGACCGCGCCACCTCATCGAGAAGCTGCTCGGCACGATCGACCAATCCGGCAGCAAGGAAGTCCCGCGCAAGCTCAAGACGCAACCGGGCTATCTCGGCTAAATCGTTCCCGACCTTGTCGAGCAGTTCCTGGTGAATCTGGATGGCACTTTCGATATCGCCGCGCCGACGGTAGAGATTGCCGATCTGGGCATGGCTCGTCAGGGTTTCCCCGGTGAGGGCAAGCCCCTGCGAAAGCCTCGCCAGTTCCTCGTCAGGCTGTTTGTCGAGAACCTCGTGGATCCGACGGATGCGCTCGCGCAGTGCCTGGCTGGAATCCTGCCCGGGATAACGCCGTGATCGGCGGCCCATCCACCAGCCAACCAACAATGCGAGGAGGAACAGAACGCCTCCGAGAACACCGGGCATCCCGCGTCACTGCTCTTTCAGGGATTTTTCGCGTAAAGCCTGGTTTTCCTTGCGGAAACGAGACACTTCGGAACGCAGGCCCGCCATGTGGAAGCGCGCACGCGCGCGGAACGGCAGCCCAAGCAGCAGACCGATCAGGCCACCCAGGATGAAGGAAAGGGAAACGAAGACGACCAGCGGCCACTCATCCGACTGCCAGCCGAGGAAGGCCAGACGTGCAGGCTGCAGGTTCTCCAGCACGAACACGACTACAGAAATGGAAAGCACCACGGCTGCCAGGATAACCAGAAAACGCTTTACCCAAAGCATGAATACTCCTTGGCGGTATGTCCTCGGGACGTGTGTCACTCAGGCTCGTTGACGCGATCACGCAGTTCTTTGCCCGGCTTGAAGTGCGGCACGAACTTTCCGTCGAGGCGGACAGACTCTCCCGTTTTGGGATTGCGGCCGACGCGCGGCGCGCGATAGTGCAGCGAAAAACTACCGAAACCACGGATCTCGATCCGATCCCCGGTCGCCAGAGCCTGGGACATCTGCTCAAGCATGGTCTTGATCGCCAGCTCCACATCCTTTGCGGAAAGCTGCCCCTGATGGGTGACTATTCTCTCGATCAACTCCGACTTGGTCATGGTTTTCCCTTCGTTTTCAAGCGGCTAGATCAGCTCATGGTTCTTTTAGCATGCTGATCAGGCTTTGAACAGCCCGAATGGGAAAACAAAAAAGGGCGACCGAAGTCGCCCTTTTTGCTGGAAAGCCTGGGGGATTAGCCCTGGTTCTCCATTTGCGCACGAATCAGATCGCCGATGGTGGTCGGACCGGTGCTCTCGGTCTCCTGCTTGCGCAGTTCCTTCATGGCTTCTTTTTCGTCGTCAACGTCTTTCGACTTGACCGACAGGCTGATTACGCGGCTCTTGCGGTCGATGCTGATGATCTTGGCTTCGACTTCTTCGCCTTCCTTCAGCACGTTGCGCGCGTCTTCAACGCGGTCACGGCTGATTTCGGAGGCCTTCAGGATGCCTTCGATATCGCCACCCAGGCTGATCACAGCGCCCTTGGCATCAACTTCCTTCACGGTGCCACGAACGATGGTGCCTTTTTCGTGCAGCGAGGCGTAGTTGGAGAACGGATCGTCTTCCAGCTGCTTGATACCCAGGGAGATGCGCTCGCGCTCCGGATCAACGGACAGGATGACGGTTTCCAGCTCGTCGCCCTTCTTGAAGCGACGCACGGCTTCTTCGCCAGCTTCGTTCCAGGAGATGTCGGACAGGTGAACCAGACCGTCGATGCCGCCTTCCAGACCGATGAAGATACCGAAATCGGTGATCGACTTGATGGTGCCGGAGATGCGGTCGCCCTTGTTGAAGCGGCCGGAGAAGTCTTCCCACGGGTTGGACTTGCACTGCTTGATGCCCAGGGAGATACGACGACGCTCCTCGTCGATGTCCAGAACCTGAACTTCCACTTCGTCGCCAACCTGAACGACTTTCGACGGATGGATGTTCTTGTTGGTCCAGTCCATTTCGGAGACGTGCACCAGGCCTTCCACGCCCTCTTCCAGCTCGGCGAAGCAGCCGTAGTCGGTGAGGTTGGTAACGCGAGCCATGACGCGGGTGCCTTCCGGGTAACGGGCCTTGATGGCAACCCACGGGTCTTCGCCCAGTTGCTTCAGACCCAGGGATACGCGGTTGCGCTCGCGGTCGAACTTCAGGACCTTGACATCGATCTCGTCGCCAACGTTGACGATCTCGGACGGATGCTTGATGCGCTTCCAGGCCATGTCGGTGATGTGCAGCAGGCCGTCTACGCCGCCCAGGTCAACGAACGCACCGTAGTCGGTGAGGTTCTTGACGATACCCTTGACCTGTTGGCCTTCCTGCAGGGATTCCAGCAGGGCTTCGCGCTCGGCGCTGTTCTCGGCTTCCAGGACGCTGCGGCGAGAAACGACAACGTTGTTGCGCTTCTGGTCCAGCTTGATGACCTTGAACTCGAGCTCTTTGCCTTCCAGGTGAGTGGTGTCGCGCACCGGACGCACGTCGACCAGGGAACCCGGCAGGAACGCGCGAATGCCGCTGACGTCAACGGTGAAGCCACCCTTGACCTTGCCGTTGATGACGCCCTTGACCACTTCGTCGGCAGCGAAAGCTGCTTCCAGAACAATCCAGCATTCTGCACGCTTGGCCTTTTCGCGGGACAGCTTGGTCTCACCGAAGCCATCTTCAACCGCGTCCAGCGCAACGTGAACTTCGTCACCCACACTGATGGTCAGCTCGCCCTGTTCGTTGTAGAACTGCTCGACCGGGATGACGCCCTCGGACTTCAGGCCGGCATGTACGGTAACCCAGTCACCGTCGATGTCGACCACGATGCCGGTGATGATCGCACCCGGCTGCATGTCGAGGGATTTCAGACTTTCTTCAAAGAGTTCTGCGAAGCTTTCGCTCATGTTTATACCTGTAGTCAAAGGCCTGTAGGCCCGCTTCCGCATTACCAGCAAACGCGGTCAAGTCATGAAATAGAAGCCACCAGGATCGAGACTGGTATCCTGCTGGCCCCCGGCCGTGCCCAAGGACGAGCACTCCATCGTTCAATTCATCGGGCTCTCGTCGGACAAGACGAAAGAGTCCCAATACAAGGTCTGGAATGTTAGCAACCGACGGCACTACCGTCAAATATCCTGACCGATCCCCCTGCCGGCCAGCAGGCGCTTCCCCCATCGCAATGGGGCGGTGATCTTCCACGACGTGCTGGCATGAAGCAAATCAAGACGTCGGAGCGCCCGGGCATGGGCATCATTGGCCTGGCGCAGCTCCTCTTCGGTGCAGCGCATCCGGCCCCGAAGCCCTTCCAACTCTCGCCTGGCCGCCAGGAATTGCTCCTCCAGAGCGACGCGTCTCCCCTGCATTTCATTCTCGCGGGCAGCAAAGTCCTCGCGCTCGCGAATACCACGTTGCCAGGAGCTCCAGAGTTCAACGTCCTGCCTGCCGCAATGACGCAGCAAGGACCATAGCGCGGAAAAGTCGTCCTCGACCGCAGCCATCTCCCGAACCTTGTCAGCAGGGCCGACCTCATCCCTCGCCAGCCTGCACAACAGGTCGTGCAATCGAAGCAGTGCAGAAAAACTGCTCTCATGGGCGCGCAATGCTGCCCCATCGAACTGCGCATGGCGCAGTTCACGATCCAGCACGCCGCCAAGGAAACGCTGGTATGCCGCTTCGTCGAAGGTCAACCCGAGGCGATCGGCCATTCTGAGCAATGTCTCGCGAGGATGCTCCAGGAGCCCATCGTAATCGACGACGACCATCCGCCTCGCCCCGGCAAAGTGGAGCGCCCGGTACATGTGCTCGTACCAGAGCAACAGACTTTTGCCAGTCGGGAAATCTTCGCGCCTGGCCAGCGAAGCGGCCACGCTCAACGGGTTGCGGACGGGAATGACGAACGCGCTTTCCACGTCTTGCGCCTCGAAGACCTGCGACCAGACGTTCATGAGCCGCGGCAGGCGCGGGTCCTTCATCCCAAAAAGCACGCGATCGTTCAGGCGCTGCTCGAGCAACTGATCGATCCTTGCCTGAAGTTCCGCGCACTCCGGCATGCCCAGCAATCGCTGCTCGTCGAAACCCAGAGCCGAGGAGAAACTTCCCAGTACGGCGTACAACTGGTCGTTGAGTTCGACGATGGCCTCGTCTTCCCAGAACCCCTTGGGATTATCCGGGCGTGGCGAGATCAGATTATCGCCGAAGTCCACCCCCAGGCATTCCAGTGCGGCAGACAGGAGACTGGTGCCGGATCGATGCATTCCCAGCGTAACGATGATTCTCTTTTTCATTCGTCCGTGATCCCTTGCTTCCGGTGTCTCGCCCAGGTCCGAGCCAGTCCGAACGCCTTCATATGGAACGCTGCCTTGACCGCCCTCCTGACTGGAGGGCTATTGGCAATGACTTGCCCAGGCTTCCAACGACCGAACGCAGCCAGAAGCCGTCGGCTGTTCCATTGCCACTGCAACTGCGCTACAGCCGTGCGGCTCGCCTCATCATCCAAGCCCCGGGCATTCGGCACGGACACCCATTCGGCCTCCCCCAGCAAATGCAGGAGACGCTCAGTGAAATACCCCGTATCGAACTTCTCGATGATGCGCCGCCTGGCTGCCCTTCCCATGTCTCGAAGAGCCTCGCGATTGCAGACCAGTTGCTCCAACGCATCTGCGTAGGCAGCGACCAGGTTGTTCGTCATGGGGGCGATCAGATGGCCACACTCCGGACTCACCAGTTCCGCCTGGCCGCCGACATCTGCCGCGACCACTGCCAGGCCGCATGCCATGGCCTCATACAGGACGAGGGCGATGCCTTCCGATTCCGAGGGCAGGAAAAACAGGTCTGCCGCCTGGAACGCCTGTCTGAGGCCTTCATCATCCAGCCAGCCGAGCATATGCACCCGTTCGGTCAATCCTTCGCGTCGCAACGCGGACCGTAGCTGGCCTGCCAGCTCCCCGTCACCAATGACCAATGCAGCGAAATCGCAGCCCTTGTCGGCCAGTTCGCGAAGACTCCGGACGAAAAGGTCCGGCCGCTTTTGTTGGCAAAGACGCCCGGCATAGGCGATAACCGGGGTTCGCATGTCTATTCCCAACTGACGGCGCAGTCGCAATCGGACATCCTGGTCAGGTCGCCAGAAGCAGGAATCCGCAAACCAGTGAAGGACGTCGATTCGCGACATCGGCACGCCCCGGGCATGCATCCAGCGCTGCAGGTGCTGCGAAACGACCCAGTGCCGACCGAGCGCAGCGTCGTAACGACATGCCATGCCGGGAAATCCACCCGCCTCCCAATCTTCCTCCATGTGGTTGAGATCGATCACCGGCACACCCGGTCGAAGGCGGTGAATCAGGTCCAGGGATTCATAGGCGAAACGGCAGTTCGACAGCAGCACCAGGTCAGGTGACCTTGTTTCGAGCAGACGGGCCAGGAACTCGGTCGATGCCTCGGCAGCAAGGAAGGACGGCAGCACCAGGATATCGTCTGTCAGTTCACGGAAACGCGGGGCCCAACGATGTGCGGCTTCCAGAGTAGCTGCGACTGTCAGCGTCCAGCCTTGTGCGATCAGGCGAGTGGCAATATCCAGATTGCAACGATCGGCGCCGCCCGGTTCAAGCCAGGGCAACAGCATCAGCAGATGCTTGCT
This sequence comes from Pseudomonas jinjuensis, assembly GCF_900103845.1. Classification (GTDB taxonomy): domain Bacteria; phylum Pseudomonadota; class Gammaproteobacteria; order Pseudomonadales; family Pseudomonadaceae; genus Pseudomonas; species Pseudomonas jinjuensis. The sequence goes on along the minus strand of NZ_FNIJ01000001.1, from coordinate 43,007 downwards.
ACCACGCGGGAGGTGCCAGTTGGGCGCCCGGGAGAAACCTCCCTGTCCACGCATCCAATAGCAACCAGAACCCGGTCGCCTACGAGCCTCAAGACGCCCCACACCAGCATCTTCGCCAAGGGCGGCATAAGGAATCCGGGGGTGCGAACGAAAAAACCACCATGCCTGTTCGAACGCCTGCGGAGCATGAATTGGCGGAAGCTGATCGAGGAATAGCCAGGCATCCGCGGCACCACAGTGCTCGGAAAGTCTGGCATCGCTCAAGTTGCCATCGAAACTGACGATCCGGGGATCGCTGGCCAGATCGGCGGGTAAATCGGACGCACAGACCAGCCAGAGCCATTCATCCACAGATTGGACATAGACATATTCGGCAATGGCGCGCAGCGTCGTTTCGTCAGCGCACGCCAAGGTGACAACCACCACCACAGGATCGCGCTGCATCACCGTTTCCCTGCGCATACGCTCAGACGCCGGACAACATTGCGAGTCTTCAGGAAGTTTTCCACGAATGCCGGCCACTGGCTTCTGTCCAGGAGCGCGGGTAGCCGGTAGATCAGCTCGGCATTCCGGCACAACCAATCAGGCAGTTTTTCATCATGCTCGACGATCACCTGCAGCGATTGGCCAGGAGGCAACTCCCGAAGCGCCTGCCGGTAGTCGGACGAAATCTCGCCAGGATCCCCCACATGAAGTAGCGACACGCCGTTCGGGTAATGGCGGTACTGCTGCGGGCGCGACAGGTTGCTCATTGGCGTGCTGACCAGGCGCCTGGAATAGCCCCTGACGAGGTTTCGGCGCCAAGGCGCATCGGTGTAAAACGCGTCATGGGCATGTCGGAGAAACTGGTAGCCCTGGAAAGCTCGCCTATTCGCGTCATGCAGCCGGGTTTCGCCATGTCGCCGGTAGTACAGCAGAGCTTCTTCCAGGACTCGCCCCCGAATCCCCAGGCTGGCCAGCCGAATCCAGAAATCCCAGTCCTCGTACAGGCATTCGCGCGCCTCGGAGAAACCACCGGCGGCCAGCCAATCGGAGCGGTGGAATACCGCCGCAACCCCCAGATGATTGACGTAGCGAAGCAACTCGACGTCCAGATTCAACGTCCTGCCCAGTCGGCGCTCCTCGCCGAACAACTGCATCCAGCTGTGCGCCAGTCGCACACCGGAATCTCCTTCCAGCACCACTACGCACTTTTCCAGGTAGTCAGGAGCCAGATAATCATCCGCATCCAGACAGCAGACATAACGGCCACTCGCGTGGGCAATGCCGTAGTTGCGCGCAGCTCCCGGGCCGGCGTTGTTCTGCCGCAGCAGCGACAGCCCCTGGCAATGCTCGAGTCGCGCCAGCAGCCTGAGCGTTAGCGGGTCGTGGGAGCCATCGTCGACCACGATGACCTCGAAATCCCGGAAAGTCTGCCGCCCCAGGCTACGCAGAGCCTGGAGCAGATAAGAGCCCCCATTGAAACAGGGGATGATCACGCTGAGCAGGGGTCTGTCAGGCCACCATGGCTCGGACGCACATGCCTCGACGGGGAGGTTTTCGTCGATGACGCGTCCGCCGAGCAGGGCCTGCAGCGAGGCCCGGCCGGCATGACCGAGCAGATTCCGAAGCATCGGCCGGAGGAAGAACGCCAGGCGCTCGATGGCCCCCCATGAATGAAGCGACTTGTATGCTCGCCCCTCAGCGGTACTCACCGGGACAGGTCCTGGGGCAGATATCCCGCTATTGCAGCCGTATCCCTGTCGAAGGACTCCCAGCTGTGTTGCAAGCGTAGGAGCGCCTGTGCGCTAGCCACCCGCTCATGCGCCTGGGCCGGATTGTCCAGCACGCGACGGATGGCCTCGATGTAGGCCAGCGGCCCTGCCTTGGCATCGAGTGGAAAGCCTGTCTTCTCGCTCAGCAGTTCACCGATTCCGCCAACAGTGGCGGCGACGACCGGTAGTCCTGCCAACGTTGCCTCCAGCAGGACATTGGGCAGCCCGTCATAGCGGGACGTATAGAGAAACAAGGCATGACGCCCATTGCCGGTCAATTCTGCGAAATCATCGAAACGGCCGTGCATCGCGACATTGGCCAGCGAGCCCAGGCGCTGCAATACATCCATGTCGTAATAGGGATCGGGCTCGCCATGCACGTCGAAGTACACGTCGGGCATGGCCCGGGCAATGTCGTAAAGGAGTTCCGGGCGTTTTTGCGTAGCGATCCGGCCTGCCCATAGTACCCGTTTGCCACGCACCGGCTGCCTCATACACGCTATGTCAGCCGGGAAGTACAGGGCATGCAGGCGCTCACCGGGCAGCCCATCCCGCTGCCGTATTTCCTCGAGGAAAGTGCGGTTGTCGGAAAATACTCCCTCCAGATGCATCCAGGTCCTGGGCAGATAGTCGGTGGCATAGCCACAGCGCACGCCATTGCGGTCCATATCGTCGCAATAGACGCTGGCGAAGAGCTTCTTGCCGATGCTGACCAAAGGTTTGCCAAACTGCTCGAATATCTGCCATCCCAATTGGGAATTGATCAGGTGGATAGTCTGCGCCGGGCTTTGCAGCAACAGGCGCAACAGCACCAGGCGCCGATCTTCCTCGCTGGCAAGCCTCGTCAGTTGGCCGAACTCGACCACCCGAACCTGGGCCGGGAAGCGGTTCACCCAAGGGGACTGCACATCGCGAGTCAACACCACGGTTACCCGCAAACCACGGTCTATGCAGAACTGGACATGATGCAAGGTGCCCAGGTCCGCTCCGCCGCGCATCATGTGCGGTATCAGGAATATCACCTGGGGAGCCGACTCGACGAAGTCATGGAGAAACCCTTTGTACAGGACGGCCGGATAAGGATCGGCCGGCGGGTACCAGGTGTGGAATCCACCAAGCATTTCTGGCGTCGGGTAAAGCGCAGGCTCTATCGCCGACAGCTCCTTCAACTCGTCGATGATCCAGTTCGGCATACGGGGCGGCATCACACCTGAATGCGCCGCTGGCACCACAACCATTTCCCGGAAATATCGATACTTCAGACGGTCACAGAACAATACGAAGCGCTGCACCTGATCGTCGCTGAGGAAGCGCCGCAGCACCGGGACGACCTTGTGATACGAGCGTCGTGCCAACTGCGCAAACTGCGGTTTGTACTTGGCCAACATGTTAATCAGATCCTCTTTTCGTCCATGATTCGGCGGCAAAGAAGGGGCCAGGGCGCAACACGGCCTGCTCGCGCACTGCCTCGACCTGCCGCGACTCCATCGATTTCTGTCGATAGAACAGCGCGGTATTCGGCGCCGTCGTATGCGACACTCCACCGGCAATGACTGCCAGGCTCCAGTCCCAGTCTTCATAGCCGAAACCACTCCATGACATCCCCGTTTCCCGGTAAGGAAAACGAAGGAACAGATCGCGGCTGGCAAACACGGTCGATCCCCACAGATGGTGCTTGAAACAGGTTTCCAGACACCCGTCTTCGGCCAACTGGTCAGTCTGTCGAGCCCACGCCCGCACAGCGCCAAACAACACCAGGTATTCAGGATGTACGACCCGTTCAGGCCCCGCGTCCAGAACCTCCAGCGCTGCCGCGATCCAGTTCGCCGAGCAATAGTCGTCACCGTCGAGGATGCCCAGATATTGCCCGTCAGCCGCAGCTATCCCCGCGTTGCGGGCAAGTCCGGGATCACGGCAATCCACCTTGAGCACCTGGTCCGATGGACGCAGCACGGGATGCGACTCGACCAATCGATCGGTCAGGGGATCGGCACTGTCCAGGATGGCGACCAGTTGGACGGATATTCCCTGGCGCTCCGAATGCACGCGCATGCGTTCGAAGCCGAACAGCGACCATTGCGCCAACGTTCGCTCGGCATGAAACGTCATCACCATGCTTGCCCGCTTCATGACTATCGCTGAGTCGGCCCAGCCATGCCGTCGGTGAAAAAGCGCCCGGGACGCACCACCGCCTTGCATGCATCCATCTCGATGAGCATCGACTCCTGCTTGCGGCGATAGAAGAAGGCAGTACCGGGAGCGACCGTATGCAACCGCCCGGAAGCCATGATCTCCAGGCCCCAATGCCAGTCTTCATAACCAAAGCCGGTTTCCCTTACCCGTGTCTCCTGGTACGGGACTTCCTCGAAAACGGATTTCCTGGCAAACACCGCCGAACCCCAGGGATGGGACTTGAAGCAGTTGGCCGCGCTGTAATTCCCGTGCAATTGATCGGCTACACAACCAACGGCGCGGATAGCGCCATGACTGACGATGTACTCGGGATGGACAACCACGCGGTCACCGCAGCAACGTGCCATTTCGAGCGCCTCCACCAGCCAGTTGCCGCTGCAGTAATCGTCGCCATCAAGGAATCCCAGGTAATCGCCACGCGCATGTGCCACTCCGTCGTTGCGCGAAAGGCCAAGGTCGGCATTGCTCACTTCCACCACTACGTCAGCCTGCTCGAGAGAGGGGTGCCCGGAGACGATACGGCGAGTGGCAAGATCGGCCCGATCCAGTACCGCCACCAACTGCACGGACAGGCCTCGGAAAGCTGCATACCGCCGCATGCGTTGGAAGCCCCAGAGACTCCATTGGGCAAGCACGCCCTCGGCATGAAAATTCATTACCAGACTGATTTCGCACATTGCATCGTTTCCGCTCACTGAGAATTCAGGCCGCCGTTTCCTGCTTGGGCCCGCCCTGACAGGTCCAGCTTTCGCCGCAGGGCAATTGGTTCAGAGGATGTACTGCAGACGCTCGGCGACCTCGCATACCACTGCTGCCACGAGGTCTCTTTCCTGCTCGTCCATCTCCCCACGCCAATGCAGGGGGGATGGTTCCGGCAAGTCGCCGTCGGTAAGCAGCAGATTGGTTATTCCATGCGGGTCGGTGAGCAAATCCTCGTACCGCAACCAACGGACTTCCTCACCAGCATCGAGCAACTGCAAGGCGAGGTATCGCCACCACAACGCCCGGCGTACTGGCAGGCAATCGGTCGCTTCGATCTGACGCAGAGCCCTGCGCTGCCAACCAGTCAGGTTGGGGTCATCAGGATGGCCGATGGGTTGGTCCTGCACCGCCGCGGTCCGCAGATGCTCGAATGTCCGCGCCCATGAAGCCAGGCTGTCGTAGGGGTGACGGATCAGCCCGATGAAGCGGGCCTCGGGCATCACCTTGCGAATCGAGGCCAGGCGGGAGAGGTACGCCAGGGTGTTCTTGGTGCCGAGCGTAAAGGTCGCATCGCGCACATCCGCCTGATATGGCGAGGCCATATCCCCATCGCGAGCCGTATCGTCAACCAGCCTTCCACCGTTGTGCTTGTTCAGTACCGGCCGACCGGCCAACAGATCACGACGCAACTCGGCGTAAAAGCGAGGAAGCCCCCATGGCTCCGCCACGCCCGCCAGCAATGGGAATATTTGCGAAGGCTCGTTGATGATCACCGTATCCGCATGCTCGGATAGCAGCCTGCACAGGTAACTGGTACCGCTGCGCGGCAGTCCGGTAATGATCAGGTCACGACCTCTGGCTTCCGTTGCGCCAGTATCGGTCCCAATTGCTGCGACCTCTTGTGCAAACCTCGACTCCTTACGCAGGACCTCGCCAAGATCAGGCCAACGCCGCATGAGCTCACGCAGGTCCTGCAGCAACCGAGGCTCGCGGGCAAAGGAGAAAAAGTCGTGGTAATGGCAGAGCACCTGGTCAGCGCCTGCCGACATGGGCTTCAGGTGTAACGGGAAGTTGTACCGCTCCGTCAGGACACGTGTCCGGTAGCGGAGTTTGCCCAACGCCAACGGCAGGCTCAGCTGGTCCAACCATGGCCATTTGCATTCGATTTCAGGATCTCGGCGGAGACGCTCGGCGATATCGAACCAGCATTCGGCAAACCGCGGTGCATCATGGACCCAGATGAAACCCGCATTGAAATATGCAGGCATGGTGTCGCTGGAACAGCTGGTCACGATCTGCCACTCAGGAAGATCACTTTCGATCACCGAATAAAGACGCTGCCAGTACTCGCGGTTTACCGGCACCAATGCCATGTCGGCAGGCTTGAGGGCAGCCTCGAAATTCGTCAGGACAGAGAAGTCGAGCGGGCGCAGGCAATACATGTCGCTGTCGAGGAACAAGGTGTGCTCCCCAGCCTTTCCGAGTGCCAGGGCGGCAAACTTGTTGCCGATTGGATAGTCGTCACCGAACGGGTTCTCGATCGGCAGCACGGATATGCCCAGGCTTCGGTAAAGATTGCGTGAAGCATCGCCAAGCTCGCCCCACCTGGAGACCGGAGTTGCCTGCGCGGCGACAATACGGGCCTGCGCGCCCAGTCTGTCCCGCAGGGAGGTGGCAAGCATGGCGGACTTGATCTCGAGCTCGCCGCCATGCACAACGAACACCACGGTTAACCGCTCTACGGACTTGGACGGGGAATTCATGAGCAAGAAAGCGCCTCGAACGCGCCATGCAGATTGACTACGGCGTCAAAACGCTTACGTGGATTGAGAATTCGGAAGGTTGCGGCGTTGACCTGCTTATCCAGAAGTTCGCAACAGTTATCAGAGCGCGCGTCATCCAGGCGCAACGTCAGCGCATACTCCCCCGCCTGCAAATCCCCCGCGAACGTGATCCGCGTGCGCAGCATTCCTTCATCATCTGGCTCCAAGTCCAGATTCGCCTGCGTATTATTCACCGCGTACAGGTTGTAACCACGCAGATCACGCACAACGAGGGTTATTCGAGGCGTGCCCACCGGCTCGAATATCTGCGCAGCTACTTCGACGGCGATCCTTTCACCACTTTCGAAAAAGTCTCGCGGCTCATCGGGACCTGCCATACGCAACCAGAGAATGCGCCCCTTGCCGTTGCCGTATGCCAGCCCATCCCGCCCCAGCGTACGCTCGGCAGGCATACCGGCCAATGCGGACTCCCGGTGCTGCGCCGCGATGCTATCGCGCAGGTACAACTCGCATGCCGTCTCGCAGTCGCCGTCGAACGCCACTCCACCGTTTTCGAGATAAATCGCTCTGTCGCAGTAACCCTTGATCAGTTGGGCATCGTGGGAAACCAAAAGCACAGTAGTCCCCTGTTTCAGCAACGCATCCATCCGACTCAGGCATCTGAACTGGAAGGCAGCATCCCCCACCGCCAGCGCTTCATCGACGATGAGCAGATCCGCATCGACATGCGCGCTGATAGCGAAGGCAAGCCGGACATACATGCCACTCGAATAGGTTTTCACCGGTTGATCGATGAAGTCTCCGATATCGGCGAAGTCGATGATTTCCTCCAGCCGGTGAGCGATCTCGTCATGCGACATACCAAGCAGCAACGCATTGAAGATCACATTGTTTCTGCCGGTCTGCTCCGGATCGAAACCGGCGCCCAGTTCCAGCAGTGCTGCGATCCGCCCACCTGTCCGAACCCTGCCTAGAGACGGGCGCAAGGTGCCGGCCACAATCTGCAGAAGCGTGGACTTGCCGGAGCCGTTACGGCCTATGATGCCGACCACCTCCCCTGCGCGGATCTCGAGATTGATATCGCGCAGAGCCCAGAATTCCCGATAAAAGTCGAAACGCTTACCGAACAGGGCCTGCAGAAAGCGTTTGGCAGGATGGTCAAACATGCGAAAGCACTTGCCGACGCCCTCGACCTGAATCAGTGGCCGTCTTTCATCGTTCATTACGGAACCCTATGCGGCGTCGAATACATGCCGGCCAGCACTTTCTTGTTGATTTCTCGGACATCGAAGCGAATCTCTGCGATGCGGCGACTCTCATATCCCATCCGCACAATAAGTTCAGGCTCGGCAATAAATCGTCTCATCGCATTGGCTATGCTTGCCGGGCTGCGCACCGGTACGAGGAAACCATTCACACCATTTTCGATGGACTCCCGGCAGCCGACCCAGTCCGTTGTGATCACAGGCCTGCCCAGGGCCATTGCCTCCTGGGTGCTTCTGGGCAGCCCTTCGCGATAGTAGGAAGGCAGAACAAAGACACTGGCGCGAGCAAGCCAGACACGGACATCCGCGACGTGGCCGACCCACCGCACTAATCCTTCCGTGGCCCATGCCTGTATTTCTTCGTGCCGGAGGGAATCCGGATTGGCATCCGTATCGCCGACAATGACGAAGTCTGCTTGCGGAAAGTCCTGTTTCACCAACCTCGCCGCAGCCACAAAATCCTCTACCCCCTTCTCGCGCAGCAGCCGGCCGACGAATACGAATACGATTGGGCTCAATATCGGTGGGGACAAACGAAAGTGCTCCAGGTTGAGCCCGATTCCGGGCAGCATCATGACCTTGCCCGGTGCCACTAACCCCCTCCCGACGAAGAGAGCCCGGTCGTCATCGTTGAGCAGAAACACACAAGTGGAGAAACGCAGGCTCGCCCGGTACAACAGGCCGACCAGACAGCGCAGCAACATCCTTGATGGCGTGTACCTACCTGCGTCCGAATAGACGTACCCTGCACCTTCGATCATCGAATACACGCTGCGAATTCCGGCAAGGCGTGCAGCAAAACCGGCATAGATCACTGGTTTGGCGAAGTAGCTGAACACTGCGTCGACACTCAGCGCCCTGAACATCCGGGCCAGTTTCTGGACGACTCTCAGCGCTGAAAACGGATTCATCCCCATACGGTCAATGGGACAGTCCACCGGTATCGCACCGAGAGCACGAAGCTGTCGCTCAGAGTTCGAATCATGATCGGGAGCAAAGGCGTATACCTGAGCTCCCTGAGCAACCAGATCCCGGATCAACTCGCCACGGAAATTCAGAAGAGAAAACGCCTGGTTGGAGACCACTGCCAGCCTCTGGAAGTTGAGTGACATAATCACGTGCTCCCAGAACTACGCGTCAGGATTCAGGGACTGCCAGCGCCAGGCATCTTCCACCATGCGCTCGATACCCTTGTCAGAACGCCAGCCCAACTCGCGCTCAGCCTTGCTCACATCGGCATAGCATTCAGCTACATCTCCAGGACGCCGATTCGATATCTCATAGGGAATGGCTTTGCCACATACATCCTGGAAGGCCTTCAGCACTTCCAGAACCGAATAGCCCCTTCCAGTCCCCATGTTCCACGCATGTACGCCATTTTTTTCCGAGATGAACTCGAGGGCCTGGACATGACCACGGGCAAGATCACAGACATGCAGGTAGTCACGTACTCCTGTGCCATCAACAGTGGGATAGTCGCCACCATAAACGGCGACTTTAGGCAGTCTGCCAAGTGCAACCCGGCTGAGTATCGGCAGAAGGTTGTTCGGTATGCCCTGTGGACTTTCACCAATGGCCCCACTGGAGTGGGCACCCGCGGGATTGAAATAACGCAGGATCGCTATCGACCAACGTCCGTCTGCACCAGCCAGATCCTTGAGGGTTTCCTCGATGAAAAACTTGCTCCGACCATATGGACTGGCAGCACGACCGACAGGATGCGTCTCGGGGATAGGAGTGAATTCGGGAATTCCATAGACGGTGGCCGATGAGCTGAACACCAGCCGATATATGCCTTGATCGGACATCGCTCTGAGCAGTGATAAAGTTCCAGCCACGTTGGTTTCGTAGTAGGACAAGGGAAGGCGGACGCTTTCGGCGACAGATTTGCGGGCAGCAAGATGAATGACGGCGTCGATCTCTTGTTCCGACAACACACTGCGCACAAAATCTGTGTCGCGGACGTCGCCTTTCACAAAATTCACATTGGAAGTGGTCAGCGACTCGATCCTGGCGATAGTCTCGTATGAACTATTTTCAAGATTATCCAGAACAACCACTTCGGAACCCTGTTCCAGGAGGTCCACCGCAACATGGGAGCCAATAAAGCCGCTTCCGCCCGTTACCAGTACTTTCATCGATTCACCAATCCATTGGATTGACCACTGCGAATTGACAGGGAAAGAGGTGGCTTGCACCACCTCTTTCCAATTTCATGGCATTGCCATGATTAGTTGCGGTTGTTACCTGCCTTGTGGTTGGTAACGGTGGACGGACCGCTATCGCCGTTGAAGTTGCCCTGAGTAGTAGAAGTCATGTTGACCAGAGTGCCGTTCGGCGTACGGATCAGCCCCAGCGCCTCACAGGTCGGGAATTCGCCTTCCAGTACCAGGCGAGCACGCCCGCCTACTCCGTTCCAGTCACTGCCGTTCACGCCGAAGGCCTGCGCAACCTCGGTAACGCTGTAAACGCCAGTTTCGTGGGCTTTCAGAACCGACTTGCCAGACTGGTCGGTAATGTAGGCACTGCCGGAGTCCGGATAGCGCTTGCCGTTCTGGTCAAACAGAACACCACGCACCTTGCCTATGCGGCCGTTGTCGCTGGTGTTGGTCAGGCGGATGAAGAATGCGTCCTGGTTGTTTCCACCCGGCAGGTTGAAGAGGCTGGCGACGCAACTGCTCTTCCAGAAGTGATCCAGCTCACCGCCATTGATTACGCGGTCAACGTAACGCACGTTACCGAAATCGACTTTCAGCGGACCGACAGCGAAGCTCTGCTGAGCCACCATCGGGTTGACGCCATCTGCCTTCACGCAGATGTTGTAGACCTGATTGATGTCGGCATTTTTCAGATTGAGCGCCAGCTTGGCGATACCGTCACTCCCGGTAGCGCCGGCAATAGCCGCAGCATCCCAGGAATAAGCCACGGCCGCGGACCCGGAAGCATAGGTCTGGCAGTTGTCAGTGGTGAGACCTACCGACTGCAGGCCGGCGAAATTGCCGCTGATGTAACTCGTCAGGGTGTCGCTACCGTTGAAGCCGAAGACGGTACGCCCCTCTTCGTTCAGCACGTCCGGATTGACGCCAAGACGCACGGCGCCCAGGCGGGCGTAGTTCGCGCCGTAGTTCTGCGGAGAAGTCAGGCCCGGTTGAGTGGAGACGGCAGGATCGAATGCCTTGTCCTGATTGGCAAGATCCAGCGAATGCAGTACCTGGTACTGGCCATAGTTGTTGGTATTCAGCACATCCCAGTAGACGGCGGGAAGCGAGGTGAACACCATGAGCGGCTGAGCGGAATCGTTGTTCTTCGCGTCGCCTGCATTCGGGCCGGTAGTGGTATCCAGTTGTGCGGACATGGTTACCTGGAAGCGACGCTCGTTCAGCGAATCGTTCAGCAGGCTGACTTTCGGATTCCAGGATTGGCCGACGAAGGTCGCATCACCTTGGAGCGGAGCGCGCAAGTGGTCGACGCGCGCAGGCTGTCCATTGGAAGTGTTATTGGTGCGGAACATGAAGTGCACCACTGCCTTGCCCGGCTCCGCAGCCGTGGCGGACGCAATTTCGGCGGCACCGGCGGCATCGAGGGTCAGCGCCAGGGTGTTCACGCCGGTACCGCTGGTGATGGTGAAGCCCTGGCCAGCAGGCAGCGTGCCGATCTTGATCTGGTTGGCAGTCACTGCGTTGGCGTACTGGGCCACCGTGCGATCAAGCGTCAGTTTGATGGTATGACCAAGGGAGGCATTTACAGCCTTGTTCAGATCGATCGCATAATCGACGTCCGGAAGATCGAACTGGGTCGATTCGGACAGGTTACCGAAAATCTCCTGCGCGATAGTGATGTTGGCCGCGCGACTGCCATAGTTGGCGCCAGTCTCGATACTGGTACCAGCCTTGTAGTTGCCTTGCCCCGGAGCGTACTGATCCACATCACCGGGCGAGTTCTGGGTTACGGTCGCGTTCGAGCTTTGGCCAACGATGATGCTGATCACACCAGCGTTCGCAGCGCTGGCAAACATGACGGAAGCAATCGCTGCGCCCAGCAGTGTCCTTTTCAACATTTAGTTAACTCCTGTTAATTGAATTGCAATTTCCATTTCTGCCCTGCGGGAATTGGCAGAGCAATAAGTACTGGCCACTACGAGATACTTCGATTACGCACCCGACATCACGATGGTGCGCCGTCATCCCAGACCTAGTTTCAATTTCCCCTTGACCGAATACCCACTCGAAATTCAAGAAATTTTCTCTTGGTCTCCAGCTGATATTCAGCCAACAACTTCATCAGCGTCGGATAAATTTTCGACAAACAGCTGAAGCACCGGACTTTTTGCCTGAAAACCAGCAAAGCCCCCGGAACGCTTTATACATTCACACTGGGGATACGAATAGCAATGAAACCTGCAAAAACAGTCAAACCAATAGAACTCGGAACTTACCTACATGCCTTGTAAGAAATAACCCACATACGAAGAAAATGTTCCATTCAGAAATCGCTCCCCGAACATTTCGGAAAGAAGAGGTCACAGCCCAAGATCAGAAAAAATTGCACGGGATAACGATCCCCCTCGATTCATCCCGTCTGAAATATCCGAGAAATCAATGTGAAAAATTTCTATCTTTCGGAACTGAATATCTCAGCAGAGCGTCGTGGGGAGTTGTTTTTAGCTATCAGAGATCGCGAGATACTACGGAACCCACGGAGGCATCGGGTACCTATTCAGGAACAGGCTCCGGGAGCCTTGGCACAGGCCAACGAGGGCTCGATCATCTGACGGAGCTTTTCGGTGATTTCCTTGGCGTATTCCCCGCTTTCGATCACATACGGCTGAATCAGCATGACTACTTCATCCTGACTCTTTTCCAGAGACCGACTGCCGAACAGATAACCCAGCCCGGGAATATCCTTGAGCCATGGAATGCCACTGTTGGCGTCCGTTGTAGTCTCGCGAATGAGCCCCCCCATGAAGATCGAGCCCCCGCTCTGCAAGGTAAGGGCGGTTTCCAGGGAGGTACGACTGATGATCGGACTGGAAGCACCACCACTGCCGCCCGACGAGTCAGTGCCTGACGAAGAGTCGCTCCCGCCCCCCGCATTACTGACCTCCTGGCTGACGGTGAGATCGACCCTGTTGTTCGAATACACCACTGGAGACACGTTCAGGATGATGCCGGTGGAGCGGTAGGAAATGCTCTGCAGCAGATTGGAGGTTCCACCGGTACTGCTGCCATCGGTCTGCTGTCCCGTGACTACCGGGATATCCGAGCCGACGTTGATATTTGCCTGCTCGCCGCTTTTGACCAGAACACGCGGAGTCGCCAGGATTCGTACTCTCTGGTCGTTGGCAAGGGCCGAAAGCGTCGCCTTGGTCCCGCCTGCCGTATTGATCACATAGCTGAAACCCTTGTCTCCCAGACCGAATGCACGCGCGAAGTCCTTGTCGATGTTGGCCTTGCCACTCCGGAAGGACCAGTTGAGGCCGATGCTCTTGCTGTCTCCGCGGTTGACGCTCGCCACCGTCACCTCGATCAGAACCTGGCGCGCCGGCTTGTCCATCTGCCGGAGCAATGGTTGCAGTTGTTGCCAGGTGCGCGCGGGTCCACGGAAAAGGATGGCGTTGCGATTCTCGTCTTCCACTATGCTGCCGCTGCCTGCAAAGCCGGAGGTCAGGCTTTCCAAGGCACCACTACCACCACCGAGCAAGGCCTGAGTCCCGGCCAACTGCAGCAACGGCGAGAGGCCCGGGCGGTTGTTGCTCATATCGTTCTGCGTACGCTCCTGGCCTGGATGCGTGAAGGCCGGGCTATCGGCCGCCGCACGCCGGCTGGCGCTATTACCGAGATCGGGCGTCAGCCCATAGGCACCCGCCGACGGCAAGCCGGAAACCAGCGAGCGGAGCGATTTGGCCAACTCCGATGCCCTGGTGTTGCGCACCTCGTAGAAGAACAGCCCCTCGTTTTCCGCACCCGGCCCTTGATCCATGGTGGCAGCCAGGGGGATGCGGTCTACCTGCCCTGCCCACTCGCGTACCTTGCCCAGCAGTTCCGGCTGACTGGTAAAGACAATCAAACCGTTGGAGCTCTCCAGCGGCACCATCACTATGCTGCCGGATGGCTCGCCGATGCTCGCGCTGTATCCCTGCGCCGCCAGGAGCGTCTTCAACTGCTTGGCCAGATCGGCGGAGCTGATGAAGGCCGGATCGATCCGCAGGCTGTACTGGCCACGCATGAACGGTTGGTCCAGCAGACGCACGGCTTCTGCAGCCTGGCGAACGATGGCGGCCATGCCCTTGAGCATCAGTCCGCCACGGGGGTTGTCGGCAGTGGCGCTCAATCCGGACTTCTCATAGGCGCTGTTCAGCCACGGGATGACATCCTTGGGGTCGACGTTGTTCAGCGGGACGAACTGGAACACCGGCCGATAGGCGATCGGCACGTCAGGCCGGGCATCGCCGCTGATGAGGATGGGCGGCTCCTCCGGGCTCAGGCCGATCTGCTTGATCTGGAAGCGCAGGACGTTGCCCTGGCGAAGAATTTCCACTCCGTAGTTGGCAAGGACCTGCGACGCGACATCGTAGATGGTCTGTTTGCTTTGCGGCTGCTCAAGGCGCAAGGTGACGCGCTCGTTGCGGGTCTTCAACGCGCTGTCGATCTCGAACGGCAATCCCAACAGGTTGCCAAAGACTTCATTCACGAAGGCAGGCAGATCAACGTCTTCCAGATTGACCCGAATGTCCGCGGACTTGTCGTCGAGCGTGAGGCGATCATCACGATCGACCCTGCCACCGGACGGGGTCGCCAGGGGCGCTGGCGTGGCACTGATGCTCGGGCCTTTCGGCTCCGCGGCCGTGTTCATTCCGGAATCGATTGCGGAGGCGCCTTGGGCAGGCTGGTCGGGCCCGGTCTGCTTCTGTTGATCCAGCAGGGGCTCGGGAATCTGCAAGGCCCCGGAAGAACAGCCCCCAACCGCTCCCAGGCAGATGGCGAGGAACAGCGGGCGACAGGGAAAGGGGACGAACGACTTAATCGAGTGGAGCATAGAGTTTCCTTTCGAATTCTCTGCCTTCGCCATCCTCCGATAGCGAGAAGCGAATACCTTGAACATCGATCTGCTCCAGATGCTCTCCACCCGGGAGCGAGGCGCCCAGGGGATAACGCAGGACCGGCGAAGCTGCATCCTTGGCTATCAGGGCAAAGCGGCCTTTGGGTTCATCGATCACACCGCGGAACAGCCAGTCCACCTTGATCCTGGCAACTCCCCCGCTATCCACGCTGATTCGCTCGTCCTTGCCCTGCCCGTCCGCAGGCTCCGAGCCCCACAGGTGCATGCTTGCGATCCGAGCGGGAACGCTTTCGTCCAGAGCCACGAAGTTCGGCGTCGGCGGAGCCCATTCAGCACCGCCGCCAGGGGAAGGAGGTTCATCGAAAGCCGGTCTGGACAGCACACCGGCGAGGGCGCCCAACACGCCCAGGAGGAGGTACCAACGAAGGTTTTTGTAGGAAGTCATCAGAGGCCAGAAGCTGATTCACGGGAGCAACCCACGAAACGGGCAGTGATTCTGGCATCGAACTACTTCGGCATTTTCCTGCCCGGATGAAGGACGTTTCCGCATCGGTGAAACGCCTGGGTCCTCGCTCACCGACGCGGGTCAGGCAGGAAGTGGAAGGACAGTTGCAGGTTGATCGAAGGGGATACCCGATTGCCGATCTCGATAGCGTCGATGCTCACCCATTGGGGAGCCCCCTCCACCGCATACAGCAATCGGCCAAAACTCTCTGCATCGAAGCGTGCGCGCAACTGCGCCTCGATCCTCGCAGTACGCTTGCCATCCTCGAAATCCAGGGGCTGCAGGACGTTCACCCTGGCTTCCTGCAGCCCGGTTTTCTTCACCAGGGCATCCAGCCAGGCCTGCACGTCGGCCCTGGCGAGAGCAGGATTCTGCGCCCGCCATAGGCGGGTGCGGAAATTCGCCAGGACGTCTTCGGCCTGAACAGCACGTTCCGGCCAGTAGCCCTGCCCCGCCAGTTCCTGCAGCTTCGCCAGATTTTTTGCCGACTCGATGAAATCCAACCTGCGGGCCTCCCGCCAATCGCTGCACAGCATGACGAGATTGAGCGCCAGCAGCGCGAGGATCAGCCAGCCCGCCATCCTCAGCCTGGCCTGGTCCTGCCATTGCGCCAGCAAGCGGAACCAGTGGGTACGCGCACCTTCCAACAGATCAACCATGACGTGCAGTCCTCAGCGCAGGCTCATCGCGAGTTGCAGGCCGTCGCCCTGAGGCGAGGGCTCGACCCTGACATCGTGGAATCCGCCCTCATCCTGGAAACGTTGGACGAAGAAGCGCGGGTCCATCCGCTGTGTCGCGACGAGCAGTTCCAGTTCGTTTTCGTGAAAGCGCCACTTCAGCACCTGGCTGTCATTCGGCAGCAGATTCGCCAACCGCCGCAGCAGTTCGACCTGCGAAGGCTGTTGCATCATCCGCTGCCACTCTGCCGCCTCCGCGCTGGCCTGCTGCGCCCGGTTTCGGGCCGACAACAATGGCTCGACCTGTGCCGCAAGCACCTCCTGCCGGGCATCCAGGTCACGTTCGCCCCACCACCAGGATGCGCCCTGTGCCAGATGGAAACCGCACAGCACCAGCAGCATCGCCAGCATCCCGCGGGATAGCCAGAACTCCCACTCGGCAGCCCGGGTCAATCCCGCCGACGCCGCCCAGGGAGCTGGCAGCAGCGCCAATCGTTCGACAGGCAAGGCGACCGGCATGTCCAATCCCTGGATGCCCCGCAGCAGATTGCGGACCTGTTCGGGCGATGGTGCGGCGGCATGGTGAATGCTGAGCAACAGCACGCCATCCTTCCAGACCTGCAGATCCAGCCCGGTCCTGACTTCGATCAGGCGGACACAAGGCATCGCCGTCGCAGGAGCCTGCAACAGCGTCTCCGGAATGCAGCGGTAATGCCGGACCGGCTCGCTGAAATCTTCCGCAGCCTGGACTCGCGCCTGCTCGTCCCATAGCCACAACTGCACCAGCCCTCCCCGCCAGACCGCGTAGTGGCCCGTCTGGCGGTACGGCGACAGACCTGGCAGCTTCAGCGCCAGGGCCTGCGCACGGCCAGCCCGAGGCACATGGGACATGTCCAGACAGCGATAGATGCATTGCGAACGTTCGATCACCCATTGGGTAGCAGCCTTGCGCCCCAGGCCCCGGGGGCGCTCCGACCACTCCAGACGCGGTCGCCCCTCGTCGTCACGGACTTGCCACAAGCGGGGCGGCGAGAACGCCAGGAGTGTCGTGAACGATTCGTTGATTCGTGGCATCGGGAACATTGGCTTGCAAAGACCTTCGCTGGAGGAACTGCCAGGGCGACTGATGCAGTTCATCCGCCCCGAAGTTGAGTTGATATTCGTAGCGCGCGACGGCGTTCGCCGGTCGCAGGCGTATCAGCAGAATCGAACTGGCCAGGCGCGACCACCCGTCCTCGGGCAGGTTGCCGGCATGGATGCCGAACACCGCGGCGACATCGCTGCTCATCATGATCGGGTGGTCGGTACGTATCGCCAGCAGCCGCGAGGCACTCTCCGCAGGGAATCCGAAGGCCAGGCTCAGAAGCGCCGGATCGACGGTGTTCAAATTCAATCCCGCTTCATTCACCGACACGAAATCGCACCAGCCCCGCGCTACCAGCAGATCCTCCCAACGTCTCCAGGACGGCAGGACGAAGACCTCCATGGGGCTGCGCAGAAGCCGCGCCGAAATCGCGCCCTCTCCTCCGAATGCCGCCCGCGCCCGCATGTACAGGCCGAGGTCCAGCAGCATCTGCGGCGTGCTTTCCGCGGGCACTCCCAGGCCCACCAGCAACGAGGTCAGCGTGGCGGGAGTGCCTGCGCTCAGGCTGAGGCGCGCGGCATGGTCCATGAGGGTGAAGCACCAGCCGTTGGCCAGGCAGTATTCCCGGCCGTCCAGCGGCAGTTCCGCCCCCACCGGCAGGCTCGACGCATCCATGTCGGTCGTTTGCGAAGCGACACTGTCCGGCGTGGTCTGCCCGGCGACAGTCAAGCGGTTGGTGGAGATCAGCCAGGTCAGCCGGCTGAGCATCGATCGTTCGCCGATCTCCCGCTGCAGCAGTTGCCGCTCCGCCTCGACGCCATCCAGGCCCCGCTCGATCCACAGTACAGCGCCGCCCACCACCAGGGCCATGACGGCCAGGAACCAGATCACCCCGACCAGCACGAACCCTCCACTGGCTTCGGGACGGCGTATGCAGGCGATGCCCCGGTCAACGGTCATCGAGGTTCAACCCCAGCCTGGGAGTCAGCACACTGGCCAGCACGAACAGGCTGCCTTCGGTGGATGACAGAGCCACGGCCTCCGGCAGGCGGTCCGCCAGCGCCGGTTCGGGAGGCCAGTCCTCATGCCAGCCGCCATGGGCATCCTGGTACTGGAACCGGGCATCGCCCGGAAGCTTCATGAGCGGCCAGCGACTGCCTTGCGCCATGCGCACGTAGATGAATTCCGCGGACGAGGATTTCTCTTGCGCGTCAGCCTCGATGCGGTAGGCGAACGGCACGGGAATGCCCGCTCGACGGTCGGCGGCCAGCGTCGTCACCCCTTCGAAACTTCGTGAATCGCCGCGAAAACGAGCGGACGTGTCGGCGTTCACCGGCGCGGCCAGATGCGATACCGCATCCGAGAACCAGCCAAATGCGAGCTCGCGAACCTGGCGCCCCTCTCCCTGCCGCAGGAAACGGTCGTTCACCTGCGCCACGTAGAACATCCCCTGCATCAGCAGGGTAGTGATGAAGGCGACCAGCACCAGCACCACGATCATCTCCAGCAGAGTGAAACCGGACTGGCGGGCAGCAGCTCGACTTTCCGTCATCTATTCGCTGCCTCTGCGGGCCAGCCGGAATCCTGCCAGCTCCAGTGAAATCGGCACATCCGCAGCGCCAGTGCTGCGGACAAGCGCTTCGACCCGGAACAACTCCGCATCGAAGGCTCCCGGGTTGCCGCTGTAGCGGCCCACGACCGGCCGCGGCGCGGTCAACGCCTGGCTGTTCCAGTCCAGCCGATAAGGTCCCAGCACCACACTTCCTGCCGGGTTGATCATGGGGTTGATGCGCTCCAGGTACGCCAGGGCGGTACGCGTGGCCTCTATCCGCTGCTGTGCTGCCGAGATGCGCTCCAGGCTGATGAACCCGCTGTTCAGCCAGGACAGCAACGCCCCGCCGACCAGCACCAGCAGCGTCATGGCCACCACGGCTTCCAGCAGGGTGAAGCCGGCCTGCCTGGATACGGCCATCAGCGCTGCTCCATCCGGCACAGTGGCGCATCCAGTTGCAGAACTTCGGTACGTCCTGCGTGGCTTAGATCGACCTGTCCCCCCAGGCACACACCATTCTGCCAATAGATGACAGGCTCCCGTGCCGACAGGCTCCAGCCATCGGGCAGAAGCAGTCGACCCGCGGGAACGACACCGGCGGGGCCGATCACCGTTTCCACCGCGTCGAGCCGCGTCCGGTATCCCAGCCCTTGCAGCTGATCGAGCACATCCTGGAAGTCGATCCGCCGCCGCCAGGCTTCATGCATGTTCATCAGGCTGGGCATCACGATCGCACCGAGCGCCGCCACTATCGCCAGCACCACCACCAGTTCCAGCAAGGTGAAACCGGCGGCCTGCCTATTGCCGGGGCAGGTAGCCAATATCGGCATTTTCCCCCTCGCCTCCCGGTTGGCCGTCAGCGCCCAGGCTGTACAGGGAGAACGGCTGCTCGGCACCGGGCTTGTCGCTGTAGAGATAAGGATGATTCCAGGGATCGAGCGGCACCCCGCCTTCCAGGTAGGGCCCCTTCCAGAACGTCCTGGTCTGCTGGTCGGCTGACGGGGCGTTGAGCAGCGCCAGTCCCTCCTGCTCGGTAGGCAGCCGGCCGATGTCGAGGCGCATGGTCATCAGCGCCCCCTTGAGCATCTTCACCTGGGTCTCCGCAGTCTGGACCTTGGCCTTGTCGGCCTGGGAAAACAGCCGTGGACCGACCAATCCCATCAACAGGCCGATGATCACCAGCACCACGATCATTTCGAGCAGGGTGAATCCCCGCTGCCCTGCCCTTGCCGTCACCTTTCTCACCTCCGCTCCTTCTGTGTTCATGTGCCTGCCTCAGGTCCCGGTTCAGAAAACGATGTCGTTGGCGCTGGTGATCGCCAGCACCACACCAGTGATGATCACGCCGAACACCGCGCCGATCAGCAGGATGGCCAGGGGCTCGATCAACGCCAGGGTCCTGCGCATCCGCGACCGTCCCTGCTCCTCGTAGAGCCCGGCCAGGCTGTCGAGCATTTCGGCGAGACGGCCGGACTTTTCCCCCACCCGGACCAGGTTGCCTCCCGTCGCGGTGATCGCCTGTCGCTCTTCCAGCGCAGAGGACAGCGCCGTCCCGCCCCTGACATCCTGGGTAACCCGCTCGAGCTGCTCCCGCAGGTGGCGGATACGCAGGCTTTCACCGGCAAGACGCAGGGCGTCGACCAGCGCCACGCGGTTACCCAGCAGGGTTCCGAGCACCTTGGCCCAGCGGGCGATCTCCGCCTGCAGCAGCCACTCCCCCATCACCGGCAGACGCAACAGGCCGTTCAGTACCCGCGCCCTGAACTCCGGATGTTTCAGCAGTGGCAACCCCAGGCCGATGACAAGTCCTGCGGCCAGCAGCAGCACAACGGCGTTCTGCCTGCTCCATACACCAAGGCTCAGCACTGCCCAGGCCAGCCAGGGCAACTTGTCGGCGTGCTCCAGCAGGTTGGCGAACTTGGGCACGACGAATATGAACATCAGTGCCACCGCCGCGATGCCGCTGAGCACCAGGATGCACGGGTAGATCAGGGCATTGCGGATGTCCTCGCGGGTGCGCCGCTCGTATTCCATCTGCTCCACGCAATCCCTCAACGCGCCCGCCAGGTTGCCGGTCATTTCGCCGGCGGCGACCAGCTGGTAGGCATAGCGTGGTAGCGGAAGGCTGGCGGCTTCCAGCGCCTGCGGGAAAGAACGCCCCTGGCGCAGGCCATCGCCGATCACCTGCAGCGCCGCGGCTATCCGGGGGTGTTGGGAGGAACGTTCCTGGGCCTCGACCGCATCCGCCAGCCCCACCCCTGCCGAGAGCAGGGTCGCCAGTTCGTACAGGGCCATGTTCAGCTCTTCCGCACGCAGGCGTCGTTGCCGGCCCACGGATGTACGCTGGCTCGATTTCAGCTGGATAGGCGTGAGCCCTTGCGCCTCGAGCTGCCGCACGGCGTCCTGGTACGTAGGCTGGTTCAGTTCACCCTTGCAGCGTTTGCCGTGACGGTCGACCGCCTGATAGTCGAAGCGCATGTTCAGCCCCCCGTGGTCACACGATGGACTTCATCCAGCGATGTCAGGCCCAGCCACGCCTTGAGCAGGCCATCCTCGCGCATGCTGCGGAATCCCTGGCTCGCCGCGAAACTCCGCATCTGTTCGACTGCGCTCCGCTGCATGATCAGTTCCTGCATCTGCGGGCAGACATCGATCATCTCGTAGATACCCAGGCGCCCCCGGTAGCCCATGCCCTGGCACGCCGGGCAGCCACGGGCGCGCAGCCAGTTCGCGGCCTGCCCGGGGAACAGGCGCTTTGCGGCCTGCTCGACGAAGCGCGCGTCTTCCATGCTCAAGGGCGGGGAATAGGACTCCGCACACTGCTTGCAGAGACAGCGCACCAGCCGCTGGGCCTGGACGCCCCGCACCGGCGAAGCCACCAGGAATGGTTCGATGCCCATGTCGATGAGCCGGGTGAAGGCACTCACCGCATCGTTGGTATGCAGGGTGGAGAACACCAGGTGTCCGGTCAGGGAGGACTGCACGGCGATCTCGGCGGTTTCCAGGTCGCGGATCTCGCCGATCATGATCACATCCGGGTCCTGGCGCAGGATCGAGCGCAGCGCGGCGGCGAAGGTCAAACCAATCTCGGCGTGGGCCTGGACCTGGGTGATGGCGGGAATCCGGTATTCGACCGGGTCCTCCACCGTGATGATCTTGCGCACGCCATCGTTGATCGCTTCGAGGGTGGCGTAGAGGGTCGTCGACTTGCCCGAGCCGGTAGGGCCGGTCACCAGGACGATGCCGTGGGGCTCGTTGATCCAGGCATCCATCATTTCCAGGTGATCCGGCAGCAGCCCCAGGCGATCGAGGCGCAGGCCCTCCCGCTCCTTCGGCAGCAGGCGCATGACCACCGACTCGCCATGCACGCCGGGCAGGGTCGATACCCGCACGTCCATGTCCTGGCCGCTGACCCGCGTGCTCATGCGTCCGTCCTGGGGAAGCCGCCGCTCGGCGATGTCGATGCCGGACATCAGCTTGATCCGCGACACGACGGCGGCGAAACGCTCGCGCGGCAATGTCAGGCGGGACTGCAGCACGCCGTCGACACGAAAGCGGATGTGGAAGTTGAATTCCCGCGGCTCGATGTGGATGTCCGAGGCGCGGTGTTCGACGGCCTGCCCCATGACGTTGCCGACCAGTTCGACGATCGGCGCCTCCTCGGCCATTTCCCGCAGATGGCGGATATCGTCATCGGCGAACAGCCGGGAATCGCGCCCTTCCTGCTGCTGCCGTTCACTCAGGTATTCGAGCCAGGCGTCGAGGTCCTGCGAACGGCACAGCACCGGCTGCAACTCCCGTCCCGGATAGAAATAGCGCAGGGTGTCCTGCAGCGGCGCCGCCAGGGGATCGCGGGCTGCGAACAGCAGCCGCGCCTGCGCGTCCTCCCAGATCACCACCTGCTCGGCGACGAACCAGTCGAGCCTGATCGGGGTGCTGTCGAGAAAGCCCGCTATCGCGGCATTGCCCGGCGGTTCCAGGCTCACCCCGAGCAGGGGCATGGCCAACTGCTCGGCCAGCACGTCGAGCAACGCCGTTTCGGAAATGACGCCCGAGCGCATCAGGATCGCCCCCAGCCTGCCGCCCAGCCGGGCCTGCAGTTCCAGCGCCCGCTCCACTTCCTGCGCGCTGGCCAGCCCGCGCTGGATCAGGCGCCGGCCCAGCGGCAAATCCTGTTCCGGCAGTTCGGCGGCAAGTTCAGAGCACATCGGCGAACCCGTCCTGCATGCGCTGGAACCACAGCAGGCCGAGAAGCGATGCCAGCGATGACGCGCCGAGGTAGGCCATGACCTGCCCGGTCGACGGCATGGGCGTGCCGAAGAAGGCGTGACGGATCATCTCCAGCGGAATGGTCAGGGGATTCAGCGCGAGATAGGCGCGCAGATTTTCCGGCAGGGCGGAAAGGGGATAGAGAACCGGGCTGATGAACAGGATCAGCACCAGCAGCAGCTGGATGAACTGGCTGATGTCGCGGAAATAGGCGCCAAGGGCCGCGAAGAACCAGGCAAGACCGCTGGCGCACAGCAGCATGGGTAGCAGCATCAGCGGCACCAGCAGGATTTTCCAGCTGGGCACGTGCCCCAGCAATGGCAGCAGCAGCGCCAGGATGAGGAAGCCGATGATCGCGTTGACCAGCGCCGAGAGCACCAGCGAGAGGGGCAGGATCTCCAGGGGGAAAACCAGCTTCTTCACATAGTTGCCGTGCCCGTGGATGACCGTTGCGGCGCGTGACAGGCTGTCGGCGAGAATGCCGTTGAGCAGCAGGCCGGAATACAGGGTCAGGGCGAACGAAGCGGTGTCCTGGTCGCTGCCCCAGCGCGACTTCAGCACATGGCCGAAGACGAAGGTGTAGACCATCAGCAGCAGGAAGGGCGCGAGCAGCACCCAGAAGCCGCCGAGCAGCGTGCCCTGGTAGCGTGCCGCGACATCGCGGCGAACGAATGCGAGCAGCAGCCGGGCCCGGGAGGAAAGCGATACGGAGCGGGTGGGAGCGGACAGATGGGACAAGGACGGATACCAGCGAATTCAGACCCGTCCATGATGGGCGGGCACTACCGAATGAGCTGGTTATGCTGGCAGTTGGGACCGACTACCGGCAGCAGGAACGCGCCGCGAATCAGGTAGGAAAGCTCCGAACCCCGGAGCTTTCCACACCCGGCTGGAGACTCAGTCCAGCAAACCGCAGCGTGCCATTTCCTCGTGCAGGCGCTGCAGGACTTCCTCAATGGACAAACTGGTGGAATCCACCACTATCGCATCGTCCGCCGGCTTCAGCGGAGCCACGGCGCGCTGGCTGTCGCGTTCGTCGCGCAGACGGATTTCCTCGGTGAGCGCCGCCTGGTCGACTTCCAGGCCCTTGGCCTTGAGCTGCAGGTAGCGGCGGCGGCCACGCTCCTCGGCGGAGGCGGTGAGGAAGATCTTCAGCGGCGCGTCGGGGAACACCACGGTGCCCATGTCGCGGCCATCGGCGACCAGGCCGGGCGCTTCGAGGAATGCGCGCTGGCGCTGCAGCAGTGCCTCGCGCACCGCCGGCAGCGCGGCGACCTGCGAGGCGCCGGCGCCGGCCTGTTCGGTGCGGATGGTGTCGGTGACGTCTTCCCCTTCGAGGATGATGTGCTGCCCCTGCCCGCCCTTGCCGTGGGTGAACTGCACATCGAGGTGCGCCGCAAGAACCTTCAGCGCCTCCTCGTTGGTCAGGTCGATGCCATGGTTACCGGCGGCGAACGCCAGCAGGCGGTACAGCGCGCCGGAATCCAGCAGATTCCAGCCGAGCCGCTTGGCGAGCAGCCCGGCTACCGTGCCCTTGCCGGAACCACTGGGGCCATCGATGGCCACCACCGGCCACTGGGCGGACATCAGTTGCCCTCCACGGCGACGCGAATCCCGGACTGGGAGGCCAGGCCGAGGAAGGTCGGGAAGGACGTGGCGACGTTGGCGCAGTCATGGATGCGGATCGGCGCGCCGGCACGCAGCGAGGCGACGCTGAAGGACATGGCGATGCGGTGGTCGCCGTGGCTCCACACTTCGCCGCCGCCATACGGGCCGCCGTCGATGATGATGCCGTCCGGGGTCGGCTCGCATTTCACGCCCAGGGTCTTCAGGCCATCGGCCATCACCTGGATGCGATCGGATTCCTTCACCCGCAGCTCTTCCGCGCCACGCAGCACGGTGCGGCCGGAGGCAGAGGCGGCGGCGACGAACAGCACCGGGAATTCGTCGATGGCCAGCGGCACCAGGTCTTCCGGAATGTCGATGCCCTTCAGCTTCGCCGAACGCACGCGGAGGTCGGCAACCGGCTCGCCGCCCACTTCACGCTGGTTTTCCAGGGTGATGTCGGCGCCCATCAGCTTGAGGATGTCGATCACGCCGGTGCGGGTCGGGTTGATGCCGACGTGCTCCAGCACCAGGTCGGAACCTTCGGCGATGCTGGCGGCGACCAGGAAGAAGGCGGCGGAGGAAATGTCGGCCGGGACTTCGATCTGGGTGGCGGTCAGCTTGTGGCCGGACTCGACCCTGGCGGTGGCGCCTTCCACGTCAACCGGATAGCCGAAGCCGCGCAGCATGCGCTCGGTGTGGTCGCGGGTCGGGGCCGGCTCGGTGGTGGAGGTTTCACCGGCGGCGTAGAGGCCGGCGAGCAGCAGGCAGGACTTCACCTGGGCACTGGCCATGGGCATGTCGTAGTGCATGCCGGTGAGTTTCTGGCCGCCACGGATGGTCAGCGGCGGACGGCCTTCCGGACCGGTCTCGATCACCGCGCCCATCTCGCGCAGCGGCTTGGCCACGCGGTTCATCGGACGCTTGGACAGCGAGGCGTCGCCGGTCAGGGTGGTGTCGAACGGCTGGGCAGCGAGCAGGCCGCTGAGCAGGCGCATGGAAGTACCGGAGTTGCCCAGGTAGATCGGGCCGGGCGGCGGCTTCAGGCCGTGCAGGCCGACGCCGTGGACGGTCACGCGACCGTGGTGCGGGCCTTCGATGACCACGCCCATGTCGCGGAACGCCTGGATGGTCGCCAGCGCATCCTCGCCTTCGAGGAAGCCTTCGACCTCGGTGGTCCCTTCGGCCAGCGAGCCGAGCATGATCGAGCGGTGGGAAATGGACTTGTCGCCCGGTACGCGAACGCGTCCAGAGAGGCGGCCACCCGGCTGGGCCAGGTAAATCAGGTCATTGTCGTGCATGGCGTCCACATAGGCCCGTTGGGCCAGGATTTTGCTGAAGTGCTCACGGGCAACCCGGGCGCGCGTGAAGACGCCCATCAATTGCTGCCCGTCCCCCTTGTCGACAGCCTCGCGCAGGTCGTCGAGGTCGTCGCGGAATACATCGAGGATGCGCAGCACCGCCTCGCGGTTGGCGAGGAAGATGTCGTGCCACATCACCGGATCGCTGCCGGCGATCCGCGTGAAGTCGCGGAAGCCGCCGGCGGCATAACGGAAGATTTCCAGATTTTCACTGCGCTTGGCCAACGAATCGACCAGCGTGAAGGCCAGCAGGTGCGGCAGGTGGCTGGTGGCGGCCAGCACCTCGTCGTGATGCTCGACCTCCATGTGCTCGACGTCCGCACCGAGCTCGCGCCAGAGGCCGTCGACCAGCGCCACGGCCTCGGCGTCGGTGTCCTCCAGCGGCGTGAGGATCACCTTGTGGCGGCGATAGAGGTCCGCCCTGGCCGCTTCCACCCCGCTCTGCTCGGAGCCGGCGATGGGATGCCCCGGCACGAAGCGCGCCGGCATGCCACCGAAGGCGACCCGCGCGGCGCGCACCACGTTGCCCTTGGCGCTGCCGACATCGGTGAGCACGGCATTGCCGAGGTCGTAGCCGGCGAGTTCGGCCAGCACCCTCTCCATGGCCAGGATCGGCACCGCCAGCTGGATCACGTCGGCGCCGCGGCAGGCGGTCTCCAGCGACTCCTCGCAGCGATCCACCACGCCCAGCTGCACGGCCATGCGGCGCGATTCCGAGTCGCGATCGACGCCGATCACTTCCTCGAACACGCCCTTCTCGCGCAGCCCCTTGGCGAAGGAGCCGCCGATCAGGCCGAGCCCCACCACCACCAGACGGCGCAGTTTCTTCGGCGCCGCCTCAGCCACGGGCAAGCACCTTGGCCAGGGCTTCCAGACAGCGGGCGTTTTCTTCCGGCAGGCCGATGGAGATGCGCAGGTGCTGCGGCATGCCATAGCCGCCCACCGGACGCACGATCACGCCTTCGGCGAGCAGGGCCTGATATACCGGGCCGGCGTCGCGCTTGAGGTCCACGGCGATGAAGTTGCCCTTGGACGGGATCCACTCCAGACCAAGTTCGCGCAGGCCCTTTTCCAGCTGGACCATGCCCTCGTCATTGATGCGCTTGCCCTCGGCGAGGTACTCGGCATCGTCCAGCGCTGCACAAGCGGCGGCCAGGGCCAGGCTGTTGACGTTGAACGGCTGACGCACGCGGTTCAGCACATCGGCGACCTGCGCCGTGGAAATCGCGTAGCCGACCCGCAGCGAGGCCAGGCCGTAGGCCTTGGAGAAGGTGCGGGAAACCAGCAGGTTCGGGTGTGCGGCCAGGTATTTCAGGCCATCGGGCAGTTCCTCACCCTCGGCGTATTCGATGTAGGCCTCGTCCAGCACCACCAGCACGTTTTCCGGCACGCGTTCGAGGAAGCGCGCCAGGGCGTCCGGGCCGAACCAGGTGCCGGTGGGGTTGTTCGGGTTGGCGATGAAGACCACGCGGGTATTGGCGTCGATGGCCGCGAGCATGGCTTCGAGGTCATGCCCCCAGTCCTTCGCCGGCACCACCTTGCCCTGGGCGCCGACGGCCTGGGTGGAGATCGGGTAGACGGCGAAGGCGTACTGGCTGAACACGGCGTTCAGGCCGGGAGCCAGGTAGGCGCGGGCCACCAGATCGAGGATGTCGTTGGAGCCGTTGCCGAGGGTCACCTGGGCCGTCGACACACCGCAACGCCCGGCCAGCTTGCGCTTCAGTTCGAAGCCGTTGCCGTCGGGATAGCGGGTCAGTTCGGCCAGTTCGGCGCGGATCGCTTCGAGGACCTTGGCACTGGGGCCGAGCGGGTTCTCGTTGCTGGCCAGCTTGACGATGCTGGCCGGGTCGAGATCGAGTTCGCGCGCCAGTTCGTCGACCGGCTTGCCGGGAACATAGGGGGACAGCTTTTGCACGCCCGGCTGGGCCAGGGCAAGGAAGTCGCAAGACATATCTGAGGCCTCAGGCTGCAGGCCTCAGGCTGCCGGCATAGACGCTCTTCACCGCCTGTAGCCTGCCGCCTGCAGCCTGCAGCCGCAGTTAAAGTACCGCTTTCGGATAGGAACCCAGCACCTTCAGCGCCACGGCTTCGCTGTTGATCTTTTCCAGCACGTCCTTGATCAGCGGGTCCTTGTGGTGGCCGACGAAGTCGATGAAGAACACGTAGGTCCACTTGCCGCTGCGCGACGGGCGGGTCTCGATGCGGGTCAGGTCGATGCCGTTGGTGTGGAACGGCACCAGCAGCTCGTGCAGCGCGCCCGGCTTGTTGCGCATGGAGACGATGATCGAGGTCTTGTCGTCGCCGGTCGGCGGCACTTCCTGGTTGCCGATGATGAGGAAGCGCGTGGAGTTGTCCGGGCGGTCCTCGATCTTCTCGTACAGCTTCGACAGGCCGTAGAGGCTGGAAGCCATGTCGCCGGCGATGGCCGCGGAGTTCCACTCGCTCTTCACGCGCTTGGCCGCGTCGGCGTTGCTCGACACCGCCACGCGCTCGACGTTCGGGTAGTGCGCGTCCAGCCACTTGCGGCACTGGGCCAGCGACTGGGCATGGGAATAGATGCGGGTGATGTTGTCGGTCTTGGTGTTGTCGCCCACCAGCAGGTGGTGGTGGATGCGCAGCTCGACCTCGCCACAGATCACCATGTCGTGTTCGAGGAAGCTGTCCAGGGTGTGGTTGACCGCGCCTTCGGTGGAGTTCTCCACCGGCACCACGCCGAAGTTCACCGCACCGGCTGCGACTTCGCGGAACACCTCGTCGATCGCCGCCATCGGCGTGCTGATCACCGCATGGCCGAAGTGCTTGAGCGCCGCGGCCTGGGTGAAGGTGCCTTCCGGGCCGAGATAGGCGACCTTGAGCGGCTGCTCCAGGGCCAGGCAGGAGGACATGATCTCGCGGAACAGCCGCGCCATTTCCTCGTTGCCCAGCGGGCCCTTGTTCAGTTCCATGATGTGCTTGAGCACCCAGGCCTCGCGCTCGGGCCGGTAGAACACCGGCTTCTCGCCCTCGGCCAGGGTCGCCATCTTCACCCGCGCCACGTCGGTGGCGCAGCGGGCGCGTTCGCTGATCAGCTCGAGGATCTTCTCGTCGAGGCTGTCGATGCGTACGCGCAAAGCCTTGAGCTGGTCAGCGTCGCTCATCAGCCGCGCTCCTTCTCGAATTCGGCCATGTAGGCCACCAGGGCTTCCACCGCGTCCAGGCCCAGGGCGTTATAGATGGAGGCACGCATGCCGCCCACCGAACGATGGCCCTTGAGGTTGAGCAGGCCGCGCGCTTCGGCGCCTTCGAGGAAGGCCTTGTCGAGCTTCTCGTCGGCCAGGCGGAACGGCACGTTCATCCAGGAGCGGGCAGCCGGCTGGATCGGGTTGGTGTAGAAGTCGCTGCCGTCGATGAAGCCGTACAGCATGTCCTTCTTGGCGCGGTTGCGCTGCTCCATGGCGTCGACGCCGCCCTGCTCCTTCAGCCACTCGAAGACCAGGCCGGAGAGGTACCAGGAGTAGGTCGCCGGAGTGTTGTACATGGAGCCGTTGTCGGCGGCGATCTTGTAGTTGAGCATGGTCGGGCAGTAGCTGCGGGCGTTGCCCAGCAGGTCTTCGCGGACGATGACCACCACCAGGCCGCTCGGACCGATGTTCTTCTGCGCGCCGGCGTAGATCAGGCCGAACTTCGACACGTCGACCGGACGCGAGAGGATGTCCGAGGACATGTCCACCACCAGCGGGACGTCGCCAGTTTCCGGAATCCAGTCGAACTCCAGGCCGCCGATGGTCTCGTTGGACGCGTAGTGCAGGTAGGCGGCGTCCGGCGTCAGGTTCCACTCGTTCTGCCCGGGAATGGCGAAGTATTCGTACCTGGACGCGCTGGCGACCACGTTGACGTTACCGAAGCGGCGGGCCTCTTCGATGGCCTTCTTCGACCAGATACCGGTTTCGACGTAATCGGCCACGCCGTTCTCGGGCAGCAGGTTCAGCGGGATCTCGGCGAACTGCTGGCTGGCGCCGCCCTGCAGGAACAGCACCTTGTAGTTCGACGGCACGCCCATCAGGTCGCGCAGGTCCTGCTCGGCCTTCTCGGCTATGGCGACGTACTCGTCGCTGCGGTGGCTCATTTCCATGACCGACAGGCCACGGCCCTGCCAGTCGAGCATCTCGGCCTGGGCGCGTTCCAGCACAGCGGTGGGCAGCGCCGCGGGACCGGCGCAGAAGTTATAGGCTCGCTTGCTCACATCAAGTCTCGCTCGTTCAGTCGTCGGTCGCCTGCGGTTCTTCCACCGCCGGGGCTTCGTTCACATCGATGATTTCCGCATCCTCGGCTTCCAGGTCCTCGTCGGCGTCGGCAGAAGGCTCCTGCACGCGCTCCAGGCCCACCAGGGTCTCGTCGGAGGCCAGCTTGATGAGGATCACGCCCTGGGTATTGCGGCCCGCGCCACGGACTTCGTCGACACGGGTACGCACCAGGGTGCCCTGGTCGGAAATCAGCATGATCTCCTCGCCGTCCAGCACCTGGACGGCGCCCACCAGCTTGCCGTTGCGCTCGTTGATCACCATGGCGATCACGCCCTGGCCACCACGGCCGCGGCGCGGGTAGTCGGCCAGCGGCGTGCGCTTGCCGTAACCGCGTTCGGAGGCGGTGAGGATCTGCGCCTCGCGGCATTCCGGGATCAGCATGGAGATGATGCGCTGGTCTTCGGCCAGACGCATGCCGCGCACGCCGCGGGCGTTACGGCCCATGATGCGCACCTTGCTTTCCTTGAAGCGGATCACCTTGCCGGCGTCGGAGAACATCATCACGTCCTTCGAACCGTCGGTGATGGCGGCGGCGATCAGCGAGTCGCCCTCCTCCAGCTTCAGCGCGATCAGGCCGTTGGAGCGCGGCTTGGTGAACTGGATCAGCGGGGTCTTCTTCACGGTGCCTTTCATGGTGGCCATGAAGATGTAGGCGCCGGTCGGCTCGTCCTGGCTGAAGTCGGCGTCGTCGCCCTCTTCGGCCTCTTCGGCTTCCACCACTTCGGCGACCTGTTCGGCGACCACGTCGTCGTCATCGCCCTCTTCACCGGCGAACTGGGCGCGCACCGCTTCCAGGTCGATCTGCAGCATCGCGGTGATGCGCTCACCCTCGTCCAGCGGCAGCAGGTTCACCAGCGGACGGCCACGGGCGGTGCGCGAGGCTTCCGGAATCTCGAAGGTGCGCAGCCAGTAGACCTTGCCCTTACTGGAGAACAGCAGCAGCGTCGCGTGGCTGTTGGCGACCAGCAGGTGTTCGATGTAGTCCTCGTCCTTCACGCCGCTCGCCGACTTGCCCTTGCCGCCGCGACGCTGGGCCTCGTAGGCCGCCAGCGGCTGGGACTTGGCATAGCCGCCGTGGGAGATGGTCACCACGCGCTCTTCTTCGGTGATCAGGTCGGCGATGGTCAGGTCGACCTGGGACGCGACGATCTCGGTACGACGGGCATCGCCGAACTCCGCTTTCACCTTCTCCAGTTCTTCGCGGATGACTTCCATCAGGCGCGCCGGGTTGGTCAGGATACGGATCAGCTCGCCGATCAGGGTGAGGATTTCCTGGTATTCGGCCAGCAGCTTGTCGTGCTCCAGGCCGGTCAGGCGGTGCAGACGCAGTTCCAGGATGGCCTGGGCCTGTTCCGGCGACAGGTAGTACTTGCCGTCGCGCAGGCCGTACTGCGGGTCCAGGTCTTCCGGACGGCAGGCATCGGCGCCGGCGCGCTCGACCATGGCTTCCACGGCGCTGGATTCCCAGGCGGTGGCGATCAGGCGCTCCTTGGCTTCGGCGGGAGTCGGCGAGGCCTTGATCAGCTCGATCACCGGGTCGATGTTCGACAGGGCGACGGCCTGGCCTTCGAGGATATGGCCGCGCTCGCGGGCCTTGCGCAGCTCGAAGACGGTCCGCCGGGTCACCACTTCGCGGCGGTGACGGATGAACACTTCGAGCATGTCCTTGAGGTTCATCGTGCGCGGCTGGCCATCGACCAGGGCCACCACGTTGATGCCGAACACGCTCTGCAGCTGGGTCTGGGCGTAGAGGTTGTTGAGGACCACCTCGCCCACTTCGCCGCGGCGCAGCTCGATGACCACGCGCATGCCGTCCTTGTCGGACTCGTCGCGCAGCTCGGTGATGCCTTCGATCTTCTTCTCTTTCACCAGCTCGGCGATCTTCTCGATCAGGCGGGCCTTGTTCAGCTGGTAGGGCAGCTCGGTGATGATGATCTGCTGGCGGTTGCCGCCCTTCTCCATGTCCTCGATTTCGGCGCGGGCACGGATATAGATGCGGCCACGGCCGGTGCGATAGGCCTCGATGATGCCCGCACGGCCGTTGATGATGCCCGCGGTCGGGAAGTCCGGGCCGGGGATGTACTGCATCAGGTCGTCGACGGACAGCTCGGGGTTGTCCATCAGCGCCAGGCAGCCATCGATGACTTCGCCGAGGTTGTGCGGCGGGATGTTGGTCGCCATGCCCACGGCGATACCGCTGGAACCGTTGACCAGCAGGTTGGGGATCTTGGTCGGCATGACCGCCGGGATCTGCTCGGTGCCGTCGTAGTTGGGCACCCAGTCGACGGTTTCCTTGTCGAGGTCGGCGAGCAGCTCATGGGCCAGCTTGGACATGCGCACTTCGGTGTATCGCATGGCCGCGGCGTTGTCGCCGTCCACCGAACCGAAGTTGCCCTGGCCGTCCACCAGCATGTAGCGCAGCGAGAAGGGCTGGGCCATGCGCACGATGGTGTCGTACACCGCGGTGTCGCCGTGCGGGTGGTATTTACCGATCACGTCGCCGACCACACGGGCGGATTTCTTGTAGGGCTTGTTCCAGTCGTTGCCCAGCTCGCTCATGGCGTAGAGCACGCGACGATGCACCGGCTTCAGGCCATCGCGCGCATCGGGAAGGGCACGACCGACGATCACGCTCATCGCGTAATCGAGATAGGACTGTCGGAGTTCGTCTTCGATGTTGACCGGGAGGATTTCTTTGGCCAGTTCGCCCATGAGAAGCCTGGTTCCTTTTACTGGTGGAACTCCGCCTTGCCCGTCCTGGGCCAAGCGGAGTGAGATGGCGCCACTAGAACGCCACCAACTCACAACAAATCAATGACTTGCGTCGCCGACTCGCGCTGCTCCGAGGGCCCGGAAAATGGCCTCCGAAGAACCGTCGGAGCTTATCACAGAGCAAGGGGAAACCCTACCCTGGCGACTCCCCCTGCGGCGATCAGTGCAGGCGCTTGCGGCTCATCAGCTGGGCCATGCGTTCGGCGTCCGGACGCTCGACGACGCCGCGCTCGGTCACGATGGCGTCGATCAGGTCCGCCGGAGTCACGTCGAATACCGGATTGAAGGCATCCACCTCCGCCGCCACGCGCTTGCCGCCGACTTCCAGCAGTTCGCTGCCGTCACGCTCCTCGATCGGGATGTCCTCGCCGCTTTCCAGGCTCATGTCGATGGTCGAGCTGGGCGCCACCACCATGAAGCGCACGCCGTGGTGCATGGCGTTCACCGCCAGCTGGTAGGTGCCGATCTTGTTCGCCACGTCGCCGTTGGCGGTGATGCGGTCGGCGCCGACTATCACCCAGGTGATGGACTGGGTCTTCATCAGGTGGGCGGCCGCCGCATCGGCGTTCAGCGTCACCGGCACGCCCTCGTTGGCCAGCTCCCAGGCGGTCAGGCGGGCGCCCTGCAGCCACGGACGGGTTTCGTCGGCGTAGATGCGCTCGACCAGCCCTTCCAGATGCGCCGCGCGGATCACCCCCAGCGCGGTGCCGAAGCCGCCGGTGGCCAGTGCCCCGGTGTTGCAGTGGGTGAGGATCTTCTGCGGGCCGCTGTGCTGCTTGCGGATCAGCTCGACGCCGAGCTGGGCCATGGTCAGGTTGGCCTCGCGATCGCTTTCGTGGATGGCGATAGCCTCGGCTTCCAGGACGGTCAGTGGGTCGTCGGTCTCTTTCAGACGCTCCAGGCGGTCGCGCATGCGGTTCAGCGCCCAGAACAGGTTGACCGCGGTCGGCCGGGATTCGGCGAGGATCTGGAAATCCGCCTCCAGGGCGGAACGCCAGTTGCCGTTCTCGCGCAGCCGCGCACGCAATCCGAGCACCACGCCATAGGCCGCGGCGATGCCGATGGCCGGCGCACCGCGCACCACCATGGCGCGGATGGCGTCGGCCACCTCGGCGGCGCTTTCGTAGGTGAGCCAGGTTTCCTCCAGCGGCAGGCGCCGCTGGTCCAGCAACCGGAGTGTCCCGTTGCGCCAATCAATGGCCGTGACCCGCTCGGCCGCCAACAGTCGCTCACGCATGGAACACCTCTTCTTCATATTCAGATACGAGCCGCCCGGCGGCCCACTGCCAGCCCCAGCCGGACCGCACCGCAGCCCCGGGGAAAACAGCGGAGTATAACGAGCCGGGGCCGCCAGCGCTCGGGTATACTGCCGGCCACCCGTTCAAGCGCCCAGGAAGCGCCCTCCATGCCCGAAGCCAAAGCTCCTCTCGACCTGCTCCTGCTGCCGACCTGGATAGTCCCGGTGGAGCCCGCCGGCGTCGTCCTCCGCGACCACGGCCTGGGCATCCGCGACGGGCGCATCGCCCTGCTCGCCCCGCGCGACCAGGCGCTGCGCCACCCCGCCGCGGAAACCCGCGAACTGCCGGGCATGCTGCTCGCCCCGGGTCTGGTCAACGCCCACGGCCACGCGGCGATGAGCCTGTTCCGCGGCCTGGCCGACGACCTGCCGCTGATGACCTGGCTGCAGGAACACATCTGGCCGGCCGAAGCCAGGTGGGTCGGCGAGGACTTCGTCCGCGACGGCACCGAGCTGGCCATCGCCGAGCAGCTCAAGGGCGGCATCAGCTGCTATTCCGACATGTATTTCCTGCCGCGGGTAGCCAGCGAGGCCGTGCACAAGGCCGGCATTCGCGCGCAGATCTGCGTGCCGGTGATCGACTTCCCGGTGCCCGGCGCGCGCGATGGCGCCGAGGCGATCCGCCAGGCCGTCGCCCTGCACGACGACTTCAAGCACCACCCGCGCATCCAGGTCGCCTTCGGCCCGCACGCGCCCTACACGGTCAGCGACGACAAGCTGGAAAGCGTCGTCATGCTCGCTGAGGAACTGGACGCGGCGATCCAGATGCACGTCCACGAGACCGCCTTCGAGGTCCAGCAGGCGCTGGAGAAATCCGGCGAACGCCCGCTGGCGCGCCTGCACCGCCTCGGCCTGCTCGGCCCGCGCTTCCAGGCCGTGCACATGACCCAGGTGAGCGACGAGGACGTCGCCATGCTGGTCGAGACCAACAGCTCGGTGATCCACTGCCCGGAATCCAACCTCAAGCTGGCCAGCGGCTTCTGTCCGGTGGAGCGCCTCTGGCAGGCCGGCATCAACGTCGCCATCGGCACCGACGGCGCGGCCAGCAACAACGACCTCGACCTGCTCGGCGAGACCCGCACCGCCGCCCTCCTCGCCAAGGCCGTCGCCGGCCAGGCCACCGCGCTGGATGCCCACAGCGCGCTGCGCATGGCGACCCTGAACGGCGCCCGCGCCATCGGCCTGGAGCAGGAAATCGGCTCGCTGGAGCCGGGCAAGTCCGCCGACATCGTCGCCTTCGACCTCTCCGGGCTGGCCCAGCAGCCGGTCTACGACCCGGTCTCCCAGCTGATCTACGCCAGCGGCCGCGACTGCGTGAAACACCTCTGGGTCGGCGGCAAGCCGCTGCTGGAAGATGGCCGCCTGACGCGCATGGACGAGGAGCGCCTGAAGCGCGTGGCGGGTGAATGGGGCGCGCGCATAGCCGGCGGGCATGCTGTGACAAACTGACATGCCGTAGCCCATCGCAGGCGCGAAGCTGGCATCATATGAGTCTTTGCGCCATTCGTTTCAGCCACGTTTTTCCCAAAGGGGCACCATGAGCAACGTCGACCACGCCGAGATCGCCAAATTCGAGGCGCTCGCCCACCGCTGGTGGGACCGCGAAAGCGAGTTCAAGCCGCTGCACGATATCAACCCGCTGCGGGTCAACTGGATCGACGAGCGCGTCGGCCTGGCCGGCAAGAAGGTCCTCGACGTCGGCTGCGGCGGCGGCATCCTCAGCGAGGCCATGGCCCAGCGCGGAGCCACGGTGCTCGGCATCGACATGGGCGAGGCGCCGCTGGCGGTCGCCCAGCTGCACCAGCTGGAATCCGGCGTACCGGTGGAATACCGCCGCATCACCGCCGAACAGCTGGCCGAGGAAATGCCCGGCGCGTTCGACGTGGTCACCTGCCTGGAGATGCTGGAGCACGTGCCCGACCCGGCCTCGGTGATCCGCGCCTGCTACAGGATGGTCAAGCCGGGCGGCCAGGTGTTCTTCTCCACCATCAACCGCAACCCGAAGGCTTACCTGTACGCCATCGTCGGCGCCGAGTACGTGATGCGCCTGCTGCCCCGCGGCACCCATGACTTCAAGAAGTTCATCCGCCCGTCCGAGCTCGGCGCCTGGTCGCGCGAGGCCGGCCTGAGCGTCAAGGACATCATCGGCCTGACCTACAACCCGCTGACCAAGCACTACAAGCTGGCCGACGACGTCGACGTCAACTACATGATCCAGACCCTGCGCGAGGAATGAAACGCATGCCGATCAAAGCGGTTCTCTTCGACATGGATGGCACCCTGGTGGACTCGGCCCCGGACTTCATCGCCGTCTGCCAGGCCATGCTGGCCGCCCACGGCAAGCCGGCCATCGATCCCCGGAAGGTCCAGGACGTGGTTTCCGGCGGCGCCCGCGCCATGGTCGCCGCGGCCTTCGACATCGCCCCGGAAGACGCCGGCTTCGAAGCCCTGCGCCAGGAATTCCTCGATCGCTACCAGGACCACTGCGCGGTGCTGACCCGCCCCTACGACGGCATTCCCGAGCTGCTCGATCGCATCGAGGAAGCGCGCCTGATCTGGGGCGTGGTGACCAACAAGCCGGTGCGCTTCGCCGAGCCGGTGATGCAGCAGCTCGGCCTTGCCGAACGCTCCGCCGTGCTGATCTGCCCGGACCACGTGAGCCGCAGCAAGCCCGATCCGGAACCGCTGCTGCTGGCCTGCAAGCAGATCGGCGTGGAGCCGTCGCAGGTGCTGTTCATCGGCGACGACCTGCGCGACATCGAATCCGGCCGCGCCGCCGGCACCAAGACCGCCGCCGTGCGCTACGGCTACATCCACCCGGACGACAACCCGGCCCACTGGGGCGCGGACGTGATCGTCGACCGGCCGCTGGACCTGCTCGCCGTTCTCGATCGCGCACTCTGTTCCTGCTGAGCCGGAAGCTGGAAGCCTGAAGCCGGAAGCCTCCCGCCGCTCGACTTCAAGCTTCCAGCTTCAAGCTTCCCGCTCTCCGAAGGAGTTCCCATGTTCCAATATTCCGCCCGCCCCGACCTGCTCAAGGACCGGGTGATCCTGATCACCGGCGCCGGCCGCGGCATCGGCGCCGGCGCCGCGCGCACCTTCGCCGCCCATGGCGCCACCGTGCTGCTGCTGGGCAAGAGCGAAGACCACCTCAACGAGGTGTACGACGAGATCGTCGCTGCCGGCCATCCGCAGCCGGTGGTCATCCCGTTCAACCTGGAAACCGCCCTGGCGCACCAGTACGACGAACTGGCGGCCACCATCGAAGCGGAATTCGGCAAGCTCGACGGCCTGCTGCACAACGCCTCGATCCTCGGCCTGCGCTCGCCGATCGAGCAGATTTCCGGCGACAACTTCACCCGCGTCATGCAGGTGAACGTCAACGCCGTGTTCCTGCTGACCCACGTGATGCTGCCGCTGCTCAAGCTGTCCAGCGATGCCTCGGTGATCTTCACCTCCAGCAGCGTCGGCCGTAAGGGCCGCGCCTACTGGGGCGGCTACGCGGTGTCGAAGTTCGCCAACGAGGGCCTGATGCAGGTGCTCGCCGACGAGTGCGACGGCACCTGCGCGGTGCGCGCCAACAGCGTCAACCCCGGCGCCACCCGCACCGGTATGCGCGCCCAGGCCTACCCGGGCGAGAACCCGTTCAACAACCCGCTGCCGGAAGAGATCATGCCGGTGTACCTGTACCTGATGGGGCCGGACAGCGCCGGGGTGAATGGACAGGCGTTCGATGCGCAGGGTTGATGGCTGCATATAAATAAAGAAGGGCTCCCGAGGGAGCCCTTCTTGTTTGAAGTGCGGTTCGCGGGCATGGCTCGCTCCTACAGAGAGGTCTGGCGCCATGGTTCCCACGCTCCTGCGTGGGAACCATGAATGTAGGGTGGATCAGCTCCACCGATCCACCATGGTCGCGCATGTGGCCCCGCAATGGTGGATGAAAAGAGCCTCATCCACCCTACGGTTCTGGCTGCCCTTCGCGCTGGACGTTTCCGCGGTCCAGCATGTCCGCCAGGTGCCGGGCGATGGCATCGGCCTGGTACGGCTCGATCCGGTATGCCCAGTCCTGGCGCGCCTGGATCTGGCCCTCGGGGAACTGTTCCAGGTGCTCGATGATCAGCCACGGCTGGCCGCCCTGCTCCTGCACGCGCCCTTTCAGCTCGGCGCCGTCCAGGGTCTTCAGGCTCAGGGTCAGGCGCGGGTCGCCCTTGAACTGCACCTGGTCGAGCGGCGCGGCGTCGGTGAAGGTGAGCTGGCCGAACGGCGTCGCCATGCCGTTGGCCGCCGCTTCGTACGCCAACTTGGCGCCCTTCGGCAGCTGGCGGACCTGCAGGTTCGGCTCCTCGGCGTTGTCGCGGAACACCGTCAGCGTCTCCCCCTTCGGATAGCTGACCGATACCTCGCCGATCTGCTCGAACGGGATGCTGGTCACCCGGCGGTCCAGCCAGTCCAGCTCGTTCGGCGGCAGCACCAGGGTCTTGTCCAGCAGCCAGACCTGGTCGTCGCCCGGCTGGCGCACCAGTTGCCCGCCGTGCTGGGCGCTCTTGCCCACCAGGATGTCGATCGGGCCGCCGTTGCTGCGCTCCAGGGTCAGGCGCACGGCGACGCCATCGCCCTTCTCGGCCAGGTCGAGCTGGGCGTGGTTGGCCGGATCGCGGGTCTTGGCCTCGACCTTGCGCGCCTCGGCCAGCTCATGCAGCAGGTCGCCGATCAGCCGGCCGGCCGCCGGGTAGTCGGCCTTGGCCGGCATCACCCAGGCGCCGTCCTTGCGCGCCACGCGGATCACCGGCTGGCTGGGCCGGGCGATCTGCACGCTGGTCACCTGCTGCGCATCGAGACCGGGCAGGTAGCGGGTTTCCTTCTGCGGCGCGACATCCGGCGCCCGCTGCAGCCAGACGTAGATTCCGCCCAGGACCAGCAGCGAGAGAAACAACAGGAACAGACTCTTGCGTTGCATAGCGAAACTCCCTCAGGCGCGGCGGCGGCGCCAGAACCACAGGCCCAGCACACCCACGGTGAGCAGCAGCGGCACCAGTGCGATGTTGATGAACTTCAGCGTGCGCCCCAGCGCCTCGATGTCGGCGTTCAGCTGGAACTGCACGTCGCGCAGTTCCTTGCGGATGCGCACGCGTTCCTGGATGAACTGCTGCACTGCCGTCTGCTGTTCCGGAGTCAGCTCCAGCACCTTGTTCGGGTCCTGGTTCTGCAGCGCGGCGAGCTTCTGCTCGGTCTCGGACAGGCGCTGCTTGAGCGCCTCCTCCTTCTCGCGGAAGCTCGATTCGGCCTGGCGCTGCAGCGCGTCCACCACGGTGAACGGGCGGCTGAAGCGGCCACGGGAACGCACGCTGATCAGCGCGTCGGAACCGGCGAGGTTGTCCAGCGCGTTGACCACGAAGCTGGCGTTCTCCGCCCAGGGCTGCGGGACGCGCTGGCCGAAGAAGTCCTGCACCTGCACCCACATGCGGTCGGTCAGCAGGTCGGTGTCGGCCACCGCGATCACGTTGATGCTGTCAGCCTGCTTGAGGCCGTCCTTGCGCCCTTCGATACCGTTGGGGAAGGCGGTCTGCGCCGGTCCCTGGATGCGCGCGGCGATGGTGTAGTGCTTGCCGGTGGGCTTCAGCTGGCGCAACAGCACCCCCGGGTCGGTCAGCTGGCGCAGGCCCGCGGCGGCGATGGGCATGGCGCTCTGCGAACTCTGGATCAGCGGGGTGAAGCTGGTCCTGGCGCCGTCCAGCGGCTCGAGAATGCCGGCGCTGGCGACGGTGAGGTTGGCCAGCCCGGCGATGCTCACGTCGCTCTGGTCGAGCACGCGCTGGTCCAGGTTCAGCCAGGCCGGATGACGCACCGCCTGGCGGCCCTGCCCCATGCTCACGGTCATCCCGTAGGCGCCGTCGGCGACCACCTCGCCCTGGTCCATCTTCAGGCCCCAGGCCTTGAACAGCGGCTCCAGGCCGGACGACTTGTCCTCCGGCGTCTCGATCGACAGCGGCACGCTGGTATCGGCCTCGCTGTACGGGTCGACGAAGGCCAGCAGCTTGCCGCCGCGCAGCACGAACTGGTCGATGGCGTAGAGGGTCTGCTGCGGCAGGTTCTTCGGATGAACCAGCATGAGTACGCCGACATCGTCGGGAATCTGGTCGATATCGGTCTTCAGGCTGCGCAGATCGAACTGCTGGCGGACTTCCTCCAGCAGCATCCACGGCGGGGTCGGCTGCTGCGACTGCATGTCGAAGCCGCCATTCATCTGCAGGGTGGAAATCAGCCCGACCACCGGCCGCTTCGGATGCGCCAGGCCCTGGATCAGCCGGCTGACGTCGTATTCGAGGAATTCCTCGTGGTCCAGCGGGAAGAACGGGATCACCTGGCTGTCGTCCAGCGCGTTGGTGCCGGCCAGGCCGAAGTACAGCTGGTCGCCGCCCTGCGTCAGCGGCACGCCCTGCAGGCCGAACTCGGCGGCCTTGTCTTCCTCTTCGGAGAACGGCTTCGGATCGATCACGTGCAGGCGGATCTTGCCGCCGGCCTCGCGCTCGTAGGCCTTGAGCAGTTCCTCGACGCGCCGCGCGTAGTTGCGCAGCGAGACCAGCTCCTTGGTGCCGCTGTCGGAATAGAAGAAGTACAGGTTGATCGGCTCCTTGAGGTCGCCAAGGATCTTCTTCGTCCCGTCGGAGATGGTGTACAGGCGCTGCTGGGTCAGGTCCAGGCGCGCGCCGGTGAAGGCCAGCCCGGAGACCATGTTGAAGGCCAGGAACAGCAGGGCGATGACCAGCAGCCCGGCCCCGGAGTACATCAGTTTCTTCATGATTCGGACGTCCTCAGTCGGCTTTCTTCAGGTCGACCACCACCGCCGTGGCGGCCAGCCAGGCGACGATCAGGCTGACGAAATAGAGCAGGTCGCGCAGGTCGATCACGCCCTTGCTGATCGCGTCGAAGCGGATCAGGAAGCTCAGCGAGGCGACCGCGTCGATCAGCGCTTGCGGCGCCCAGGCGCTGAAGGCGTCAAGCACCAGCGGGAAGCCGCTGACGATGAACAGGAAACACACCACCACGGCGAGGATGAAGGCGATCACCTGGTTCTTCGACAGCGCCGACATGCACGAGCCGATCGACAGGTAGGCGCCGGCCAGCAGCCAGCTGCCGATGTAGCCGGTGAGGATGGCGCCGTTGTCCGGCTCGCCCAGGTAGTTCACCGTGATGACGATGGGGAAGGTCAGCAGCAGCGCGATGCCGGCGAACACCCAGGCGGCGAGGAACTTGCCGGCCACCGCTTCGAGGCGGGTGATCGGCAGGGTCATCAGCAGCTCGATGGAGCCGGACTTGCGCTCCTCCGCCCACAGGCGCATGGCGATGGCCGGGATGAGGAACAGGTAGAGCCACGGGTGGAAGCTGAAGAAAGCGTTGAGGTCGGCCTGGTTCCGCTCGTAGAAGTTGCCCAGGTAGAAGGTGAAGACCCCGGACAGCACCAGGAAGATGACGATGAACACATAGGCCAGCGGCGTGGCGAAATAGCTCGCCAGCTCGCGCCTGAAGACGATGGGCAACTGCTTCATGCCGCTTCCCCCCTGGTCAGGCTGCGGAACACCTCGTCGAGGCGGCCGCGCTCCACTTCCAGCTCCCTGATCTGCCAGCCGCGCGCAGTGACCAGCGCGTTGACCTGCGGGAAGATCACCTGCCCCGGCTGCGCCAGTACGGTCAGGCTGTCCTCCAGCGGGTTCTCCTCGACGCCCGCCACGCCCGGCAGTTCGGCCAGCGCGGCCTTGTCCAGCCCGTCGCCGACCAGGGTCACCGCCTGGTGGTAGCGCGAACGGCTCTCCAGCTCGAACGGCGTGCCGTCGGCCAGCAGCCGGCCGTTGGCGATCACCACGGCGCGGGTGCAGAGCGCGGTGACTTCCTCGAGGATGTGGGTGGAAATGATGATGATCTTGTCCTGCGCCAGACCGCGGATCAGCTCGCGCACCTGGTGCTTCTGGTTGGGATCGAGGCCGTCGGTGGGCTCGTCGAGGATCAGCACCCTGGGATCATGGATGATCGCCTGGGCCAGGCCGACGCGGCGCTTGAAGCCCTTGGACAGGGTGTCGATGGACTGTTCGCGGACGCGCTCCAGCTCCAGCTGCGCCACCACCCGCTCGACCCGCTGGCGCTTCTCCGCGCCACGGAAGCCGCGGATGCCGGCGATGAATTCAAGGAAGCCGCGCACCGTCATGTCGCCATAGCAGGGCGCGCCTTCCGGCAGGTAGCCGATCTGCCGCTGGGCCTTGAGGGTCTGGGTCTGGATGTCGAAACCGAGGATGCTCGCGGTGCCGAAGGTCGGCGCGAGGAAACCGGTGAGCATCTTCATGGTGGTGGACTTGCCGGCACCGTTCGGGCCGAGGAACCCCAGCACCTCCCCCTGTTGCACATTGAACGACAGGTCATCGACCGCCGTGTGCTGCGCGAAACGCTTCGTTAGTCGTTTTATCTCGATCATGGTCTCTCACCATTACGACGAAAATCCCTCTCGCTACCCACGAGCACAGCGAGATGGGCATTGGTTTTGAGCCGCCGGACTATAAAAAGAGCTGGAGCGGACGTGCAAGGTAGCGACGTTTCCGGAAGTTGCCGGCCTGGGAGTATGGCGGAAGTGGCGTAGAGGATGGCCTATTCCGCGCATCCACCCTGTAGAAACAACTGTCTTCGCGCCATGGCCAAGCGCTGGTGTAGGGCGCATGAAGCGGAACGCTTCATCCGCCGATGACGCCGAACCTGTAGGAGCGAGCTTGCTGGCGATCCGGACTTACCGGCAGCCACTGGGCCGCCATCTGGCATGGATGATC
Organism: Pseudomonas jinjuensis; assembly: GCF_900103845.1. Classification (GTDB taxonomy): domain Bacteria; phylum Pseudomonadota; class Gammaproteobacteria; order Pseudomonadales; family Pseudomonadaceae; genus Pseudomonas; species Pseudomonas jinjuensis. The sequence goes on along the minus strand of NZ_FNIJ01000001.1, from coordinate 35 downwards.
GCCAGCAAGCTGGCTCCTACGAAGAGCGGCGCTGC
>NZ_FNIJ01000004.1 GCF_900103845.1 Pseudomonas jinjuensis | reverse complement strand
GGTCGAGCTTATCTATCAGGAAGTCTGGGGGTTGCTGCTGAGCTACAACGTCATTCGCCGTGAGGCGAGTCAGGCAGCGGTGGCCTTCGGCCGCTCAGCATCCGAGATACGCTTCAAGCCGGTAGCCCACTACATCGCCGTTCAACTGATCGTGATGGCAGCGGCCAATCCGATTTCTGCTACCGGAAGGCGATTGACAGAGTTGCGGGCCGGGATCGGCGGGCTGTTTCTGGATCGCCGTCCAAGGCCTACCAGGCCAAGGACGGTGAAGATCTCAAAGACTCGCTACCCGGTGAACCGCAAGGCCGCTCCGCTTAAGTGAACAGCATTACGCTCAAGGCGGGCTCAGGGTGGGTGTCAGACGGGGCTGGGCGGCTCTGCGCCGAGTTCAGCGCCGGCTAACTGCGGCGCGCAAGGCAGGGCAGAAAAAGAAAACCCGGCGCCAGGCCGGGTTCGGGGATGGATGATGGGTCAGTTCTCTCGTGCTCCGCCATTCAGCGCGGCGAGAACATGGACAGGATCATTGTTGATCGCTCGGAGCAGGGCGCGCGCAGGCCCTTCGGGATCACGACGTCCCTGTTCCCAGTTGCGCAGGGTGCCGACCGCGACATCGATCTTCTCGGCGAACTTCGCCTGGGAAAGACCTGTAGCGCGGCGGATTTCGCGAACCTTCACTGCGTCCACGTGGAATTCGCGGGAGGGTTGTCGTTCGCCACGCACGATCTCATCCATCTGGGTCACGCTTTCAACCAGTTCAGCGAAGAGTTCTTTGTCCATGGCTACCTCCAGTTCTCGATGATCTGCCGAAGCACCTTTTTCTGCTCAGCAGTCAGGTCTTCCTGCGTGGCTTTGTCATAGGCCAGCAGGAATGCAATTTGTGAGGCGGATGTGAAATGGTAGTAGATGACCCGGGCGCCGCCTCTTTTCCCGTGTCCCTTGGCTGCGATGCGTATCTTGCGCACGCCGCCAGTGCCTGCGATGACTGCTCCCGCATCCGGATGGAGCGCTAGGTCTTCCTGCAGCTTGCGGTAGGTTTCGTCGTCTACCAGGGCAAGAATCTGCCGGGTGAAGACCGGCGTTTCGATGAAGATCATTCGTTGCTTCAGTGCGTCATTGGCGTAGCGCAACTATAGCGAACGGTGGCACCAGGTTCAATGTATCCCCCGCACAGCTACCCGCCAGCCTCTCGAATAGCCAGCTCCTCGACGGCCGAGCCGACAGCGTGGATGTTCAGGTTGAGGCGGTAGGAGCGAAACAGCGGGAAATCAGCCATCAGGAAGGCTGCGGGCCGCGCGGCTACTGGTGAGTGACTGTAGGAGCGGAAACGAAAAGCCCCGCTCGGTGGCGGGGCTTGGCGTATCACAGCATCTGGTCTTCGATGTGCTGAATGAGATTTCGCGCTTGGTGGGGGTCTAGGGTGTCATTTGCCCAGACAGAACACATCGCCTGCCATAAATACGCGCCCGGTATGTGAAGCTGGCTCGCTGCGGAATCTACCCACTGATGGTGGTTGTCCAAGGTCATAGCCATACTGCATGCGTCCGCAACCTTGGAATACTCCCTGCCCAGCCTCTCATGCAGTGCGCCCCAGTTAACGACATTGAGGGACTCAAAGACGACTCTCTCCGGCGCATCATCTCCCGGGAGCAAAACACACCCTTTGGATTCTGAGACATCGCCATCCAGAAAGACGCAGGTGGGCCGCGGGAATCTCTTGTTTGCAGCCATTTCGCCAAGTGCTCTGCCGAGATTTGCCGCTCCGAACGGAATGATTCGGCATCGACGAGATAGGCTCGGTGCATGCGCGGATATGATTTCGATGAGCATTGCCTTTGCTGCCTCATCCTCAACATAGAGTTCGCAATCCGGGTGCGATTCGTCATCCATATTGGTCATGGCAAAGTTGGCGCTGACACCGGACACGACTTGGCGAGATGTCCCTCTGCCAAGGATATACATCCTGGCCTCCATGGGAAGTTCATCCAAAATGTACGGGGAATGGGTGGTCAGAATGATCTGCGCTTGCCTTTCGCGACAGATTTCGGCTAGGGCTCGAATAAGGCGCCGTTGTGCACGCGGATGAAGAGATGTCTCAATCTCGTCGATGATCAGCATCCCATACTCATTGATGTCTGCCTGGAGAAACTCCAGCATCGTGGTTTCGCCAGTCCCCTGGTGGAACCCTGAGTAGGAATAGTTTTCGTCCTCAAGCACAGGGATTCTGCGCTTCGCATCCACGTTGCTCAGCGCCATCCTTGCAGCCTTGTACTTTCTACCCATGATGGTGGAAAGACGCTCTACCCTGCGTTCCTCGAATTCAGTGGCCGAAGTTTCGACGTGATTGGATTTTGCAATCTTCGAGTAGCCAACCCTGGCTGATACGGGCTGAATACGGCTCAAATCGACATATTCGACGTCGCGGGTTGGGCGCTCGTCATTACCTAGCCATCGAGTTGTAGGCTTCCGGACCAGTCCTGTTTTGGTCGACTCGCCTTCCCTGAAGTGATACCGAATTTGGGCATTTCGATAGTCATCCCATGCGGTCGCCGGGAAAAAGTCGGATGCAAACCTGGTGGCTTTCTTGTTCCGGCCTTTGTAGATGCTGGCAGCCGCTTGAATTACGGTGCTCTTTCCGCATCCATTTTCGCCAACGATGGCTACAATGGGGAATTTGAAATCAAGGCGCTGGCCAGTCCAGCCGCGTATATTATTGATTTCAATGCCCTCTAGGCGCTTTGGCCACGCCCCGCCACTGTTCCATTTCGCTTGCAAGCGACGCATTTCATTGCTCAGGCCCACGAACACCTCACCAGTGCTAATTTCCCAGTTGGGAAATTAATCGCATGTTTCCGGCGCTCTGGCAATTCTCCATAGCGTGGATTTGGTGCTTTTAATGGGCTGCCTTATGCATGCCTGCGTGCGCCAGGCACGCTGACAGAGACAAAATTCCGTGGCTACGGTAAGGCCACAGAGCAGTCACTCCCCCACAATCTCCCGATACCGGCGCTGGTATTCCTCGTAGCTCAAGCTTTCACGGCTCAGTTGCTCGAGCTGTTGCTGCTGAGTGCTGTAGGAAGGAGAGGAGGCTTGTGCTGCCTGGTTGTACTGCGGGCGATGGTTCTGGGTTGCGAGCCCTCCACAGCCGGGCTTGGCCGCATCGATGAGCAGGTTGCCTTCGACGTTGATCGCCTGGTAGCCGACGATGAAGGCGAATGCCTCCTGGCCAATCACCACGTCTGACAGGCCCACCGCGCATTTGTCCTTCTCGATGGCGCGGTCAATCGCTTCTTCCATGTTGGGGAAGCCTAGCGGGAACAGAATGACCGGGACGCTATCTGACCCGGTGACGCGGCGCCCCTCGGTGAGGGCGCCAGAGTTGAGATTGACGTTCTTGCTGCTGGCGACGGTCAGGTCGGCAATACGCATGGTGCAGCCGTTGAGGCCAACTGCTGCGGTGAGGGCAAGTAGAGCGAGGGAAATGGTGCGCATGGCGACCTCCTTGTCTGAAATTCGCGGCATTTTGCCATCTCAGGAAAGCGTCAGGCTATAGGGAGCCGGAGGTAGGGAATCCTTTTGATGCCCGATTCTTTGACCTCAAAGCGGGAAACCCCGCTTTGCCCCCATGCCGGGTTTCCGGGTTTGAAACGGAGAAACCTGCATCACCACTGTGGTGACGCTGCCACACTGTGGCGTTTCCAGCACGGTGTGGCACTCATTGCCACGCCTGCCCGGCGCCAAGCTCGATTGAGAACCGGGAAAACCTGCGCCGCACCCCGTCCGCGCCAGGTATGGTCGTCATGACCATGCCCTGACTCCCTTACGGAGATGCCTTCATCATCCTCTGCCCGAAACGGCAGACGGTCATACCCCAATGGCCCAGACCCGGGCCATCCCGCCAGCACCGAAATTCGCCCTCTACGCTTTCGGCATTCAAAGTCTCGAAACCACTCGGATGGCAGGGGTAGTCTCGGATTTAGGAATACGATTAGGGATACGGCATCGAGTTGCGATCACTCATTCTCTGTAATTACGGGGCTTTGAGGCTGTATCTTCGAGTCCGGCTTCGGCACCATTTGAAATCAACGGATTGCAGAAATGATCGTTAACTAACGATTTTCCGCAATCCTGATATTTTTCCGCAATTCCTACCGCGTAGGCTCCACGGCTTTGCCTTTCCGCGCACGGATGTACTTCTCGGTCATCACCACTGTGGGTGTCCCTGCCGGTCCCTTTTTCGCTTGGCTGCCGCCTCAGTTGCAGTGCGTGACCGCTCCGGCTCTGCTACGTCATGTTCGCCAAACCTCAGTCCGAGCCGTGCGCGATCTCCGCGGCTTTCCGTCGGCGGCTTTCTCGGTCGTCTCATCCACCGTTCCGCGGCGTCCGTTTCGGTCGTTGCTGTTCCGGCTGGCCTGCCGGCAGCGGATTGGCGGCGATCAGGCACGGCCGCCTGTTGGCCTTGATCGTGTGCCTAGTGCCATCAGGTATGGAGTAGCGCCAGTGGTATCCGTTCGGTCGACAGCTTCCGCTTGCTGCGCTGCCGGGAGTTGGTGCAGAAAAGTGGGGCAACCGGGAGTTCGTCCCGCTTCCGCCGTATCGGCATGCAGTCTGCCGACACGCTCTCGATCATGGACTACTGCTGTAGAGTACGCCTTCGCAGAAAAGCCCAGGTCGGCGACCGAACCGGTGTGATCGAAGGACAGCGCATGTCGAAAAGAAAGACCGAATCCCCTGAGCCGTGCAGGGAGGTGGCCGCCAATGGAACGGCATCGTCTGCAGCGCCTACGCGCAATGCCAAGGCGCGTTCGCGGACCCGCGGCAAGCTGATCCGCGCGGCGCGGGAGGTGATGGGGCGGCAGGGTATCGATGCCACCGCGATCAACGAGATCACCGACCAGGCCGAGCTGTCCCTCGGCTCGTTCTACAACTACTTCGCCAGCAAGGAAGAGATCGCCCGTGCGGTGTTCATCGAGGACGCCCTGGCGCTGGCGGATCTGCTCGACGACGAAGCCCCGGGCAGCGCCGGCATCGTCGAACTGGTCGGCAACAATACCCGCCGCACGCTGTACCACGCGCTGCGCGACCCGGTGTGGGGCTGGTTCTTCATCCATTCGGCGCACAGCATCAACGACCTCGGAGCGACCCTCGGCAGCCGGCTGGTGCGGGATATCAAGGTCGGGGTGGAGCAGAGGCGGTTCGTCGTGGCCGACGTGGACGCGGCGGCCGACTGCATTCTCGGCGGCTGCCTCTACCTGCTGCGGCAGATTCTCGAAGGCGAGAGGCCCGCCGGCGCCATCGAGAGCGCGGTGGAGTTCTTCCTGCTCGGCCTGGGCGTCGACGCGGCGGAGGCCAGGCGGGTGGCGCACCGGCCTTTGACCGCGGATTCCAGCGACTGAGGCTGGAGGGAAGGAACCCCGCGCGGCTTGTGGCTGCGCGGGGTAGTACGGCGGATCAGCGCGGTTCGGCGACGATGCGGTTCTCGATATGGCCGATGCCGTCGATCTCCACGCGTACCACGTCACCGACGGCGAGCAGGCCCGGCGGGTTCATGCCGAGGCCGATGCCGGCCGGGGTGCCGGTGATCAGGATGTCGCCGCTCTGCAGGGTCATGACCTGGCTCAGGTAGGCGATCTGCCGGGCGATGCTGTAGGTCATGCGCGCGGTGGAGGATTGCTGGCGGGTCTGGCCGTTGACCTGCAGGCGGATGTTCAGCGCCTGCGGATCGGCGATCTCGTCCGCGGTGACGATCCACGGGCCGATCGGGCCATGGGTGTCGAAGGACTTGCCGAGGGTCCAGGTCGGGCTCTTGCCCTGCCAGTCACGGGCGCTGACGTCGTTGGCGACGAAGTAGCCGGCCACGTGTTCCAGGGCCTGCTCCTCGCTGATGTGGCGTCCCGGCTTGCCGATCACCACGCCGAGCTCGGCTTCGTAATCGAGCATCTCGCAGACCGACGGGTAGTGCACGTCGTCGAACGGGCCGTTGATGCAGGAAACCTGCTTGCTGAACCACACCTGCGAGGCCGGGATCGGTACGCCGGCCTTGCGCGCTTCTTCCTCGTGGTCCTTGTAGTTCATGCCCAGCGCCAGGAACTTGGACGGACGCAGGATCGGCGCGGTGAGGTACACCTCGGCCAGCGGCAGGCGGTTGCCGGCGTGGGCCTGCAGGGTCCTGGCGGCCTGCAGCGCGTCAGGCGAGGCGATGATGTCGGCGACGTCGCGGGCGCCGCTCGGCAGCACTTCGGAAAGGTCGATCAGGTACTGGCCCTCGACCTTGCCCAGGGAGGTCCGGCCGTTGTGGCTGTAGCGTGCGAGTTTCATGTGTCTTCCTCTTGTTGTGCGGTGCCGCCCCGGCCATGGGCCGGGGCAGGGCGGTCATGCAAGGCTTTCGGGGTGGTGGTTCATTCCAGGAAGTCGGGCGACACCGGCGGCGCCCATTGCGCCAGCGCTTCCGGCCCGAACGGCTCGTGGGTGGTCGGGGTGGCGTCGTTGACCAGGTCGCCGTCGGTCCAGTGCTCGATCTTGTTGCCGAACGGGTCGCGCCAGTAGTCGAACACCTGGCTGCCCTGCACGTGCCGGCCGATGCCCCAGGAATGCTTGTGGCCGCGCTCGTTCAGGTACTGGTTGCCGCGCACCAGGTCGTCCCAGTCGAGGACTTCGAAGGCGCTGTGGTCGAAGTCGCGCTGCTCGTTGCCGAGGCGGACCAGGGCGACGGTGTGGTGGTCGGTGTAGCGCTCGCCGAGGCCGCAATGGAGGAAGGCGCCGACCATGTTGTCCGGGGTCTCGACGTAGTAGCTGTCGGAGATCCGCAGGCCCAGCGCGCCCTGGTAGAAGTTCATCATGGCGTCGAAGTCGACGGTCTTCAGCACCACGTGGCCCAGGCGCATGACATGCGACGGGCCGGCCGGCACCCGCGAGGTCTGGCCGGTGCGCGGGTGCTGCTGCGCATTGTTCAGGCGCAGCGCCGCACGGGTGGATTGCGCCTGGACCACTTCGCCGCCATGCAGCAGGTCGACGCGGAAGCCATCGGGGTCGGCGATGGTGACGATGGAGCCGGCACCGAGTTCCGCATTGTCCTGCACCGTGGTGCCGAACTCGTCGGCGATGCGTTGCAGGTCGGCGAATTCCTCGACCATGAAGCCGACGCCCAGGGCTTCGCGCGGGCCGAGTTGGGAAATGTGCAGGGGATAGCCGCCGGCATGGGAGCCCATGTACAGCGCGGTCTCGGTCCTGCGGTGCAGGCGCATGCCGAAGTCCTGTAGGAATGCGGCCTGGGCTTCCAGGTCCGGGACCTGGTAGCGAACGTAAGCGATGTCGCGCACGCTGATCATTTTTGTGCACTCTCGTTGTAGGTCATGAAGGGAAGGCGTTGCTCAGCCGAAGTCGTTCCAGCAATGGCTGGGGTCCAGCGCATGGAGCTGCTTGTAGGCGCCGGAGAAGAACAGCAGCGGGCGCCCATCCGATTCCTCGATGGCCTCGACATCGGCCGTGTAGATCAGATGGTCGCCACCCGGATGGATGGCGTTGGCGCGCACCACCAGTTGCACCAGCGCGCCCTGCAGCACCGGCGTTCCCTCGTGGGAGCCGAACTCGACGTTGCGCGCCGGGTCCGGCCGGCCACCGAAGTGCCGGCTCAGCGCCTCGTGCTCCTCCCTGAGGAAGGCGATGCCGAAGCCATCGCCGGGCGCGACGCTGCTGGCGAAGCGCGATTCCTTCCGGACCGAGATCAGGACCATCGGCGGGTCCACCGACAGGGACATGAAGGCATTGGCCGTCATGCCCGCCGGTTCGCCCGCGTGGCGGTAGGTGATGATCGTCACGCCGGTGGCGAACTTGCCCATCACCCGGCGAAAGCGTTTGGCATCGAGTGCCGCTGTCTGCTTAACCATTGGCTTCTCCTGGCTGGACTCGGGGCTCAGATGAACGGTGTGCCCGCTTCCATGCCGCAGAGGATGCGGCCGAAGGTCTCGAAGTTGGTGGTCGGCGTGACGATGCCGTGCAGCGAAGCGACGCGGGCGTCCTGCCAGAGGCGGGTGAACGGGTTGCCCACCGCGGCCAGCGAGCCGCCGGAGGCGGTGGCCAGTTGGTCGACGGCTTCCCAGATCAGCTTTTCGGCGAAGCCGACGTCACGGCGCACCCGGGCGCGCTCGACGAAGTCCATGTACTGGCCGGAAGCGGCGCTGGCATCGATGGCGTCGGCGTGCTTCTCCAGCAGGGCGCGCGCGGCGTCCAGTTTGGCCGAGGCTTCGCCGACCTGCAGGTGGGTGATCGGCGCCTCGCCCTGCCTGGTGTACCAGGAGTACTGGATGCCACGGCGCGGCAGGCCTTCGAGGAAGGCTTCCAGCGCGGCGCTGCCGAGGCCGAGGGCCGGGAAGGTCAGGATGATCGCCAGCACCGGCATGCACGCGGTGCGGAAGAGCGGCTCGTCGGCCAGGTGGGTGGACTCGTACTCGCCGAGGATCGCGCGGCTGACCGAGATGACCCGCGAGTCGGGGACGAAGACGTTCTTCGCCGCGACGCTGGAGCTGCCGCTGCCGGAGATGCCGATCACGTTCCAGTCATTGAGGATCTGCAGTTCCGCAGTGGGAATCATGGCGGCGCCCTGGTCGATCACCCGGCCCTCGGCGTCGACGATCGGGATGCCCAGCAGGTCCCAGTTGGCGTGGTAGACGCCGGAGTTGAAGCCCCACAGGCCGTCCTCGATCAGGTAGCCGCCTTCGACCTTCTTCACCTGTGCCTTGCGCGGCGAGAGGACGCCGGCGGAGCGGACCGGCTGGCCCGAACCGAACACCTCGTCCGCCCCTTGCTCGCCGAAGAAGGTCGCGGCACACCAGGTGCTGACGTTGATGAGGGAGGCGACCCAGGCGACCGAGGCGTCACCACGGCCGAGTTCGGAGACGATGTCCAGGTAGGCGCGCACCGATACCGGCTGGCCGCCGTACTTGCGCGGCGTGGTCATGCTCAGCAGGCCGCCGGCTTCGAGGTCGGCGACGGTTTCGTCAGGCAGGCGGCCGAGGGCGGCGGTTTCCTTGGCGCGGGCTTTCAGCGTGGGAACCAGCGAACGGGCGTAGGCGAGCAGGCCCTCGGCGGAACGGTCGGCGTTGATGGATTTTTCTGCGTAGGCGATGGAGCTCATGGGAATACCTTCGTCTTGTTGATTGTTCTCAAGGCGTTTCTGCACCTCCCCAGGGCTGCGTGGGGCCCGATGAGGAGGCTTGTTTTGATACTATCATCATATTTGAAATATTTTCAAAAAATAAAATCGGGCGATATGCGGCCGTCCCGTCAGTCCATTCCGCAGGGTGGGTCAGGGGTGGGGTGGATGGGGGGTTTTCCATCCTCCATTGCGGGGCCGCGTGCGCGGCCATGGTGGATCGGTGGAGCGTGATCCACCCTACGGGCCAAGGGATCGCCCGCTGTCGACCGGTCCCCTCACCCCAGCCCTCTCCCGGAGGGTGAGGGAACGCCCAGCGCCGGAGTTTCCGTAGGGTGAATGACGCGCCAGCGTCATCCACCGATGGGCCGCCGCGAATCCCTATCGCCCCCGCGCCAGGGTAAGGGCGGTGTCCTCGATCATGTCCTCCTGCCCACCGACCATGCCGCGGCGGCCCATCTCGACGAGGATCTCGCGGGCCGGGACGCCGTATTTCTCCGCGGCGCGGCGGGCGAACAGCAGGAACGAGCCGTACACCCCGGCATAGCCCAGCGTCAGGGCATCGCGGTCGATGCGGATCGGGAAGTCCATGATCGGCACCACCAGGTCCTCGGCGACGTCCTGGATGCGGAACACATCGACGCCGGTCTCGATGCCCATCAGCGAGCACACCGCCACCAGTACTTCCAGCGGCGTGTTGCCGGCGCCGGCGCCCAGCCCGGCGGCGGCGGCGTCGATGCGGGTGGCGCCGGCCTCGATCGCGGCGATGGAGTTGGCCACGCCCATGGCCAGGTTGTGATGGCCGTGGAAGCCGACCTCGGTGCCGCTGTCCAGCGCTTCGCGCACCGCGCCGATGCGCGCCTTCACGGTGTCCGGCAGCAGATGGCCCGCCGAGTCGGTGACGTAGATGCAGTTGGCGCCGTAGCTCTCCATCAGGCGCGCCTGCTGCGCCAGGCCCTCGGGGCTGTTCATGTGCGCCATCATCAGGAAGCCGACGGTATCCAGGCCGAGCTTCCTGGCCATGCCGATGTGCTGCTCGGAGACGTCCGCCTCGGTGCAGTGGGTGGCGACGCGGATGCAGCCCACGCCGTTGGCGTGGGCCATGCGCAGGTGGTCGACGGTGCCGATGCCGGGCAGCAGCAGCGCCGAGACCTTGGCCTGCTTCATCAGCGGCACCACCGCCTGCAGGTATTCCTCGTCGCTGTGCGCCGGGAAGCCGTAGTTCACCGAGCTGCCGCCCAGGCCGTCGCCGTGGGTCACCTCGATCAGCGGCACGCCGGCCGCGTCCAGGCCCCGGGCGATGCTGCGCATCTGTTCGAGGCTCATCTGGTGGCGCTTGGGATGCATGCCGTCGCGCAGGGTCATGTCGTGGAGCAGGATGCTTGTTCCGGAAAGATTCATGCGGGCTGGCTCCCTTCGCGGATGCTGGCGGGGGTGAGGCGGCCGGCGCGGATCGCCTCGGCGAACAGCTCGGCGGTGCGCGCGGCGGCGGCGGTCATGATGTCGAGGTTGCCGGCGTAGGTGGGCAGGTAGTCGCCGAGCCCGGCGACTTCCAGGTAGATCGAGACGCGGTTGCCGTCGAACACCGGGCCGTTGACCAGCCGGTAGCCGGGCACGTACTGCCGCACCTCGCCGATCATCGCCTCGATCGAGGCGGCGATGGCGGCCTGGTCGGGTTCGCCTTCGGTCAGGCAGTGCACGGTGTCGCGCATGATCAGCGGCGGTTCGGCGGGGTTGATGATGATGATCGCCTTGCCCTGCCGGGCGCCGCCGACCTGCTCGATGGCGGCGGCGGTGGTGCGGGTGAACTCGTCGATGTTCTTGCGCGTGCCCGGGCCGACGGACTTGCTGGCGACCGTGGCGACGATCTCGGCGTAGCGCACCGGCTGCACCCGCGAGACCGCCGCGACCATGGGGATGGTCGCCTGGCCGCCGCAGGTGACCATGTTGACGTTCATCGCGCCGCGCCCGACCTGCTCGCCGAGGTTGACCGGCGGCACGCAGAAGGGCCCGATGGCGGCCGGGGTGAGGTCGATCATCAGCACCCCGGCGGCGTTCAGCTTGCGGCTGTTCTCGGCATGCACGTAGGCCGAGGTGGCGTCGAAGGCGATGCGGATGTCGTCCGCCGCGACGTGCGGCAGCAGCCCGTCGACGCCGTCGGCGGTGGTCTTCAGGCCCAGCTCGCGGGCCCGCACCAGGCCCTCGGAGGCGGCGTCGATGCCGACCATCCAGACCGGCTCCAGCAGGTCGCTGCGCTTGAGTTTGTAGAGCAGGTCGGTGCCGATGTTGCCCGGCCCGATCAGCGCGCACTTGATCTTTTGCATTGTCGAATCCTTGGGACGGCCGCGGCCGTCAGTCGAAACGTACCGAGCACTGGCCGACGCCGCCGATGCTCACGCGCAGGAAGTCGCCGCGGCTCAGCGGAACCATCGCGCCGAGGGCGCCGGAGAGGATCACTTCGCCGGCCTTCAGCGGGATGCCGAAGCGGCCCAGGGTGTTGGCCAGCCAGGCCACCGCGTTGACCGGGTTGCCCAGCGCCGCGGCGCCGGCGCCGGTGACCGCCACTTCGCCGTTCTTCTCCAGCACCATGCCGCACAGGCCGAGGTCCAGCTGGCGCGGATCGACCAGCCGGTCGCCGAGCACGAAGACCCCGCAGGAGGCGTTGTCGGCGACGGTGTCCTGGATGGCGATCTTCCAGTCGCGGATGCGCGAGTCGACGATCTCGAAGCAGGCCATCACGCCTTCGGTGGCGGCCAGCACGTCGGCATTGCTGACGCCCGGGCCGATCAGGTCCTTCTTCAGCACGAAGGCCAGTTCGCCTTCGGCCTTGGGCTGGATCAGGCTGTCGAGGGCGACGGGCGTGTGCGACGGCAGGCACATGCCGTCGAGCAGGTAGCCGAAGTCGGGCTGGTATACCTCGAGCATCTCCATGACCGGACGGCTGGTGACGCCGATCTTCTTGCCGACCACGCGTTCGCCGGCCTCCAGGCGCAGGTCGACGAAGGCCTGCTGGATGCGGTAGGCGTCCTCGATCGACAGCGCCGCATGGGTCGTGGTCAGCGGCTCGATGGTGCGCCGGGATTGCCAGGCTTCATGCAGCGCCTGGCCGGCCTTGAGGATTTCCGAATCGTTCATCGTTGCTTCTCTGCAATGGGAAACACGCCGGCCAGCGCGTGGCGGCCGGCGGCGCCGGGGTTCACTGGAGCTGTGGCAGCTCGAAGACACCCGGCGGGACGCCCTGGCCGAGCAGGAAGCCGCCGAGCATGGCCGAGGTGTCGTCCTCGTTCTGGGTGATGTGGTTGGCCGCCACCAGCAGGGCGCGCAGCTGGCGCTGCAGCGGGTTCCTGAGGAACACGCCGCGGGCGCTGCTCTTCTTGAAGATCATGTGCGCCGCGCTGAAGCAGTCGCGGGCCACGGCCTGGTTGTCGAGGAAGTAGTGCACGCGCTGGTCCAGCGGCACCAGCTGGCCGCGCTCGGCATAGCCCATGGATTCCTGGATGCACTGCAGCACCCGCGCCCGCGCCGAGCGGATCAGCAGCACGGCGTTGCCGAGCTTTTCCTGGACGAAGGGGTTCTGCGCCGGCGAGCCGGTCACGAACACGTTCTGCCGCGGCACCATGTGCTCGACGAACAGGTCGACCATGCCGTTGGCGAAGCCGATGATCACCGCGGAGACCGAGCCGTAGAAGATCTGGTTGAACGGCAGGCGGTAGCTCGCCACGGTATCGCCCAGCTTGTACTCGACGATGCTGTGCGAGCGGTGCGCGGGCACGAAGGTCTCGCCGAGCAGGCGCAGCGAACGGCTGCCGGTGCCGGCCAGGCCCACCGCGTACCAGTCGTCGATCAGCTCGTAGTCCTCGCGGCGCACCAGGAAGGCGCGCACGTCGACGATGTTGCCCTGCTCGTCGAGCACCCGGCCGCCGAGGAAGGCGCCGCCGACGGCGTGCTCGGAGCCGCTGGAGGTCGGCCACTGGCCGGAGATCATCCAGCCGCCCTCGACCTTCCTGACCTTGGCGCAGGGCGCGTAGGAGGAGGCCACCAGGATGTCCGGGTCGGCGCCCCAGACCTCGTCGCCGGCGCGCTGGTCGAACTTGCCGAACTCCCACTGGTGGATGCCGAGGATCATCAGGTTCCAGGCGCTGGACGGGCAGCCGCGGCCGAGTTCCATCAGCACCCGGTAGAACACCTCGGGGGACATCGCATAGCCGCCCCAGCGGGTCGGTTGCAGGATGCGGAAGAAGCCGGCGTCCTTGAACGCCTGGATGGTCGCGGCGGGCACACTGCGCGCCTCTTCCACCGCCTCGGCCTGCTCGCGCAGCGCCGGGATCATGGCCTGGGCGCGGGCGATCAGTTCTTCCGCGCTGGGGATGGCGATGACGTGTTCGATCTGACCCATATTGTTGTTCTCCTGGTCGTTGTTCAGAGTGCGTCGAGGGCGGCGAAGCGGCCATCGAAATACAGCAGCGGATCGGCGTCGGCGTGGGACGGCAGGTGCACCTGGCGCACTTCGCAGAGCACCATGCTGTGGCTGGAGGCGTCGATCAGCTCGACCACCTGGCACTGGAAGGCGGCGAGGGCGTCTTCCAGCAGCGGCGCGCCGCCGTCCCCGGCGTCACGCCAGGCGCCGTGCCTGAAGCGCTGCTCGCCGTCGACGCCTTCGAGCATCCCGGCGAAGCTCCTGGCCACCTGCAGGTTGTCCTCGTGCAGGACGTTCACGCACAGCGCCGTGCCAACCTCCAGCAGGCGGTGGGCGAAGACGTTGCGGTTGATGCACACCAGCAGGCGCGGCGGTTCCGCTGAGACCGAGACCACCGCCGTGGCGGTCAGCCCGGCGCGCAGCTCGCCCTTGCGCAGGGTCAGGACGCACACCGCGCCGGCCAGGCGGCGCATGCCGCTGCGGAAGGCGTGGGCATCCAGCGGCGGGTCGTCCGGCATCGCGGCCGGGTTCTTCAGCGCCAGGCTGCCCATCTCACACCTCGCCCGTGCGCAGGAAGCTGCGCATCACCCGGTTGAATTCCTCCGGCGCCTCGTACTGCGGCCAGTGCGCGGCCTCGGCCTGCATCACGTACAGGCGCGCCTTTGGATTGCGTGCGCAGGCGGCCTCGGCGGCGGGCAGGTCGTGGATGGGGTTGTGGCGGGTCCAGAGGAACAGGGTGTCGCACTGCAGCTGTTCCACCGGCAGCATCTCGCCGCGCTGCACCAGTTCGTCGACGCGTTCGAGCATGCCGAACATCAGCGGCGCGGATTTCTGGAAGTCCGGGCGGGTGTACAGGACCAGGCGGCTGCCGATCAGCTCGTCGTCGAGAAGGTGCCAGTTGGACTCGTGCATCAGCCACTGCATGCGCTGGCGCACCGACTCCACGCTGGGCGCCTTGCCGAAGTTCCTCTTGTTCAGCTCGTCGAGGTCGCGCAGGTCCTGCTGGCCCTTCTCGCTGACCACCGGGATGCCGCCGGCGGTGTTCAGCACCAGGCGCCTGACCCGCTGCGGGTTGCGCGCGGCGAACAGCCCGGCGACCCAGCCGCCGAGGGACTCGCCGGAGATGTGGGCGCTGGCGATGCCGAGCACGTCCATGACTTCGCCGAGCAGCGCGGCGTAGGTCGAGGGGATGTAGTCGACGTCGGTGCGCTTGGCCGACAGGCCATGGCCGACGAAGTCCAGGGCGACCACGTGGAAGCTGTCGGCCAGGGCGACGACGTTCTTCGCATAGGCCTCGATGTGCCCGCCGATGCCGTGCATCAGCATCAGCGCCTCGGGGTTGCCCTTGCCGGCCTCGGCGATGCGGATGCTGCCGAAGGTCGGGGTTTCGATATAGCGGATTTCCGCACCGAGAAAATCAAGCCACAGGCTCATGTCGATAACTCCTCTGAAGATGGGGGAAGGGGGGCTGCTTCACTGCACCGGCGGCGCGGAGAAACGATGGCCCCAGTCGCTGAGCTGGCTGTAGTTGCGGACGGTCCAGTTGGCGTCGTCGATGACCACGCCGCCCCAGCCGTACTCGATGCCGAAGCCGGACGGCGTGGCGACGTAGAACGACAGCATGCGGTCGTTCGGGTGGTGGCCGATCTCCATGATCACCGGCACCTGGGCGGCGCGGACGCGGTCGAAGGCCAGGCCGACGTCGTCCAGCGACTGCACCTCGATCATCAGGTGGTTGATCTTCTTCGCCGACGGGATGGCCGCGGTGGCGAGGGAGTGGTGGCGGCCGGTGCGGGTGTGCATGAACACGCCGTCGATGGCCAGCCCGGGGATGGAGTGCGAATCGCGGATATAGTCGGAGATGCGCAGGCCGAGCTTCTCGGTGTAGAAGCGCACCGATTCCTCGGCATCGACGGCGACGACGAAGGCGTGGCCGACGCCGAGGTCGCCGGTCTGGAAGCCGCCGCCGACCAGCAGCGGCGAATGGAACGGCTTCGCCAGCGGCGCCTGCTGCGGGCCGTAGCTGAATTCGTGGCGCAGGCCGATCGGATCGAGGCAGAAGTACAGCTGCTCGACCTTGCGCGCCCGGCGCAGGTCGGCGCCGGCTTCGATCACGTCCACGTCCTTCGCGCGCAGGTCGGCCACGTAGGCGGCCAGTTCGCCGTGGCTGTCGAATTCCCAGCCGAGGGCGGCAAGATCGTCCGCTGCGCCACGTTCGAGGATCACCCGCTGCTCGCGCTGATCCATGCGCAGGTGCAGCGCTTCCGGGGTGCGGCTGCCGGTCTGCAAGCCGAGGATGCCGGTGGCGAAGGCTTCCCAGGCGTCGAGGTCGCTGGCATTGAAAACCACGTATGCGAGATTGGATATCTCGGCCATGTCCTTGTTCTCCGTTCCGGCCGTGCGCGCCATCGAGGCGGCTGCCGGATTTCTTGTTGTTGAAGAAAAATTCGATGCCGGCGGCATCTGGGGGTAGAAGCGCAATGGGCGTGCCAGGGAGCGGGTGTTTTTCTGTTAGTTATTGATTTGTAAGGTAATTATTTTTATCGAAGGGTGGATCGAGGATTCGTGCTTGGGGTGGAATGGTGGTTTTGGTGAAAAAGGCGGTTGGAAGGGGGATGGCGTGCTGAGACTTTTTGCAGGTGCGGCTTTTAGTAGGAGCGAGCTTGCTCGCGAACCGTGTCCACCGGTGGTTTCGGTGTCTCGGTCCGGCGAGAGCTGGAGATAGGGGGCGGCGTCAATCCCGCGCCAGGGCGGGCTGGGGTTCGCGAGCAAGGACTAGGCGTCACCCTCGGTCCTACGAAGGGCCGACAGAAGCGTCCTGGAGTTTCTTGATCCGGTAGGCGAGCTGCGCGCGGGTCACGCCGAGCAGGGTGGCGGCCTTCGACATGTTGCCGTTGGCCGCGCTGAAGGCGGCCCGCACCAGGGAGTTCTCGACTTCCTCCAGCGACACCGCCGAGCGCTGCACGATGCCGTCGGCCCAGGTGTTCAGCGCCTCGGTCTCGGCCCCGCCGCGGTGCAGGGCTTCGGTGGGGATTTCCTGCTCCGCCAGCAGGCCGAGTTCGTTCCAGCCCAGCGCCCCCTGTTCCCTGACGCCGCCATCGAGGGTGAACAGATGGTTGTAGCCGAGCGGCTGGCCATCCTCGCCGAGGATCACCCCGCGCTCGATGACGTTCTCCAGCTCGCGCACGTTGCCCGGCCAGCGATAGTTGAGGATGAGCTGCAGGGCCTGCGCGGTGATGCCGGAAATCTTCCGTCCATGCATGGCGCCGTAGTGGCGGATCAGGTGTTCGAGCAGCAGCGGGATGTCGTCGCGGCGCTCGCGCAGCGGGGGGATGACGATGGGGAAGACGTTCAGCCGGTAGAACAGGTCTTCGCGGAAGCGGCCTTCCCGGACCGCGTCGCGCAGGTCCTCGTTGGTCGCGGCGATGATCCGCACGTCGACCTTGTGCGTGACCCGGCCGCCCAGGGATTCGAACTCGCCGCTCTGGATGACGCGCAGCAGCTTGCCCTGCGCGGTCATCGACAGGGTGGCGATCTCGTCGAGGAACAGCGTGCCGCCGTCGGCGAGCTGGAAACGCCCCGGCCGCGACTCGGTCGCCCCGGTGAAGGCGCCGCGCTCGGCGCCGAACAGCTCGGACTCCATCAGCTGCTCCGGTATGGCGGCGCAGTTGACTTCGAGGAACGGCTGGCCGGCCCTGCGGCTGGTGCGCTGGATTTCCCGGGCGAAGGCGCTCTTGCCGACGCCGCTCTCGCCGAGCAGCAGCACGGTGGCGTTGGTCGGCGCCACGCGGCGGATCTTGTGCAGGATGCTGATGAAGGGCCCCGAGGCGCCGATCACGCCCGGCCGTTGCGGGGGCGCCGATGGCGCCGGCGCGTCCGCTGTCGCGCTGTCCGTGGCGGGTGTCGTCCTGGCGATGGGGTGCGCGGCGAAGGTCACCGGCCCGGGTTCGAGGTACGCCAGGTCGGCGTCCGCGTCGGCCCATTCTTCCACCGGCCTGGCGATGCAGTGGCAGACCTCTTCGCCCATCGCGCAGCAGGAGGCCTCGCGCACCAGGATGCGCTTGCCCATGCAGGTGCTGAGGAAGCCCGAGGCATAGCCCATCGCCGACCAGCACACCGGCCGCCCGCCGATGCCGTAGGCGGCGCTGTGGACCTGGGCTTCGAAACTGTTGCGCCAGTTGAACTCGAGGTGGCAATGGCCGCGTTCCACGTCGAGGTCGTAATGCACCTCTTCCACCGCGAGGATGCCCTGCAGCGCGTGGAACTGGCTGCCCCGGCGGAGGAATTCCTCGATGCCTTCCGCCGGGCTGCGGATCTTCATCGAGATGTGCGCATCGCGGCAGCCGGCGGCATAGCCGAAGCGGGTCAGCAGGCCGCGCGCGGAATCCATGCCGAGGCTCTCGATCAGCTCCTGGCGCAGCGCGCCGAGGGCTTCGGTGTGCATCAGCACCATGCGCCGGTCGTCCAGCCAGATCAGCCCCTCGCCGGGGTTGAAATGCAGGCGCTGGAGAACTTCCGGAGTGATCGGGTTGGCCTGTTCGCCGACGATGGTCGGCGTCGGGCGGGAGCAGCTCTTGTTGTTGTGTTTGCTCATTCGGTCGTGCCTCGCTGGGCTCGGTCGCTGTCATGGTTGCGCCAATGGCGGATAACGCTGGCGCGTTATGCGCGCTCATGGTGGATCGATGGAGCGTGTCCTGCGGTTCTGTTTTTTCGTAGGAGCCAGCTTGCTGGCGATCAATGGTTTGCCTGTGCACAGCGGTGCCGGTGATACCTCGGATCGCCAGCAAGCTGGCTCCTACAGTTTCGGTGGGCGTAATGGACGTGGGAGCGTGGAAACGATGGACACGGCGGGAACACCGTGGATGGCGCTCTTCCATCCACCATCGCTGCATAAAAAAGCAGCCACCGAAGTGGCTGCGAAAGCAGCGTCAGGAGTGCGAGGGCGAGCGGAGCCCGCCCTTGCCCGGGGCGGGGTGCTCAGCGCACCCCGGCATTTCGCAGGGCGGTCGGGGTGAAGTCCGCCGCGACCGCCTTCACGCCGAACTCGACGGCGTTCTTTTCCTGGTTGCGCATGCCGGAAGCGATGTAGCGGCCGTTGCGCAGGTCGTACAGGGTTTCCACCGCCAGCCAGGGCACCTTCACGTCGTAGAAGGGCACCAGGTGTCCCTCGGCCACCCGCCACAGGTTGCCCTGGCCGTCATAGTGGTCGGCCAGCGCGATCTGCCAGGAGTCCTCGTCGATGAAGTAGACCCGCTTGGTATAGATGTGGCGGGAGCTCGGCTTGAGGTTGGCCTCGACCACCCAGACCCGGTGCAGCTCGTAGCGGGTCAGGTCGGAGTTGATGTGCCCGGCCTTGATCACGTCGTCGTACTTCTCCCGGGGCGAGTCGAGGGTGAAGGCGTTGTACGGGATGTACATCTCGCGCTTGCCCAGCAGCTTCCACTCGTAGCGATCCTGCGCGCCGTTGTACATGTCGAAGTTGTCGCCCACGCGCTGGCCTTCGGAGGCCGGGTAGGGGCCGTCGTAGGCCACCTGCGGCGCGCGTCGCACGCGGCGCTGGCCGGCGTTGTAGATCCACGCCTGGCGAGGCTCGGTCACCTGGTTGATGGTTTCGTTGACCAGCAGTACGTCGCCGGCCAGGCGGGCGGGACCGGTGACCGCCTCCTTGTAGTAGAAGAGCACGTTGCCCGGGTTCGCCGGGTCGTATTCCTTGAGCTGGTCGCGGTAGGTGAACTGCAGCTGGAAGAACACCGGGGTATAGCCGCCGCTCTTGTCGGGCGTGGCCTGCACGCTCACGCGCTTGACGCTGCCGCCGCGGTAGCGGGTGGTGTGGTTCCACATGACTTCCTGGCCGTTCTGCGGAATCGGGAACGGATAGGCCATGTCGAAATCGGCCAGACCGTTGCCGTCATCCACCAGCTTCGTGTGGACGGCGTTGGCCTGCACGGAGCGGTAGACCGAGTCGGGCAGGGCGACGCTGCGATGGCTCGGATAGACCGGGATGCGGTAGCTGTCGGGGTAGCGCTTGAGCATGGCCTGCTGGCCGGGGCTCAGCTTGTCCTTGTACTGCTCGAAGTTCTTCGCATCGATGACGAACAGCGGCTTCTCCGCCGCGTAGGGATTGGACAGGAAGCCGTTGCCATCCTTGCTGCCGGCGTTCGGCGCCAGGCCGCCGGTCCATTCGGGGATGCTGCCGTCGGCGTTGCCGGCGCGCTCGGCGCCCATCGGGGTGAGTCGTTTGCCCAGTTCGGCGGCCTGTTCCGGGGAGACGGCGGCGAGCGCGGTGCCTGCCAGCAGGGAAATGCCGAGGGTGGTGCCTTTCATCAGAATATTCATGAACAGTTCTCCCGCTCAGAAGGACATGCCGACGCTGAACGCGACGAAGTCGCGGTCGACGCTGGTGTTGTAACGGCCATCGAAGAAGTTGGTGACCGACAGGCTGGCGCTGTAGGTGTTGCGGTAGTCGGCGTCGATGCCGAGGCTGATCGCCTTGCTGCCCTCGTTGAAGCCGGGCTCGGGCGCGTAGCCGTCGACGTCATGCGACCAGGCGAGGTTGGGCTTGAGCGTCACCGAGGGAATCAGGTTGGTGTATTCCCAGATGGCGCGCATCCGGTAGCCCCAGGAGAAGTCCGTGACGAAGCCGTGGTCGTTGCAGTTGCGCACGGTGGCGGGGCTGCTCTGGCACAGGCTGTTGTCCGGGTACAGCGCGCCCTGGCCGAACACCGGGTCACGGCCGTAGCGCAGGCCGCCCTTGCCCTCCAGGTTGCCGACGTGCACGGCGCCCACTTCGCCGATCAGAGTCACGCGGTCCGCGCCCATGACCTGGTCGAAGAACTGGATCGCGGTGACCTGCGCCTGGGTGACCGGCTTGCGCTGGTAGCCCTGCAGCAGCGCGCCGTTGGCCACCGGGTAGGCGCCAGACGAGAGCATCGGCGAGAGCGCGTCGACTCCGCTGGAGGCCAGCACCTGGTCCACCGCGTTGAGCTGCAGCGGCAGGTTCGGGCGGTAGCTGATCTCGCCGGACAGCGCGGTGCCGGTGGGCAGGGTGGTGGCGAAGCTGAGGCCGTAGAGGCGGATGTCCTCCGGGTAGGTGACCTGGTACTTCGAGGTGCCGAGCCGGTAGGCCAGCACCAGGTCGTTCAGCGCCGGGCCGAGGGCGGCGGCGCAGGCCGCCGGGTCGCCGATGCCGAGGTTGCCGCACATCTGCGGAACGAAGTCGAGGTCGGCGGCGTTGGGGCTGGAGAAGGAATTAACGTAGGGCTGGCGGCTGTGGTAGTTGATGAAATAGGCGCCGAACTCGGTGTCCAGGCTCGGCACCATCCAGCGCAGCGCGGCGCCCCACTGGCCGCCGTTGCGCGCGTCGTTGTCGCCGATGCGCGGCACCACGATGCCTTCCTGGCCGAGGTTGATGCCGAACGGCGACAGCGCGGCCACGGCCGCCGGGTTGCCGGTCAGGTTCGGGCCGACCGGCACGCCGTTGCAGCCATCGGCGACGAAGTCGTTCTGCGAGAAGAAGGTGCCGCAGTTGTCGATGACCGTCTGCTGCCAGTCGAGCTGGTAGAAGCCTTCGGCGGACAGGTTGTCGGTGATCGCCTGGGACAGGTAGAACATGTTCACCGGGATCAGGCCTTCCTTGATCTCGGCGCCGGGACGGCGGAACGCCGAGACGTCCACCGGGTTGATGGCGTTGATGCCGCCCTGGATGAAGGTGCTCTCGCCCCAGCTCACCACCTGCTTGCCCAGGCGCACCGTGCCCGGCAGGTCGGCGATCATGTAGTTGTGGTACATGAAGGCGTCGAGCAGTTCGGCGCCGGAGGACTTCGCCCCTTCCTTGCGGTTGTGGTCGCTGATGTCCTTGAACAGCCGGTCCTCGTCCTTCAGCTCGAAGTCGTACCAGTACTTGCCGCGCATGAATACGCCGCTGTCCCCGTACTTCAGTTCGAGCTCGTGCAGGCCCTTGAAGATCTTCGAGAAGGTCTCGCCCTGCTTGAAGTTCTGGCGGCCATCGTCGGTACCGCTGGCGAAGCCCTTGCCGCCATTGTTTTCACCGATCAGCTTGGCGTCGGGGTCACGCAAGGCCCAGCTGGCGCCAACGCTGAAGGTACTGTCGAACTGGCCTTCGATCTCGCCGGCGCTGAAGGTCACGCCGTATGCCGGCAGGACCAGGCCACCGGCCAGGCCCACTGCCAGCGGCAGCCGAGCGCGACGCCAGGACATTGGTTTATTGCTCATGACTCATACCTTTTTGTTGTTGTGTGGCATGCAGGCAGCTTTCGGAGGGCGAACGAATCCCGTGCGAAGAACCTGGGTTTTTCGCAAGAGAACTGATCGGCTCCATTTCTTTTCTTCAGAAAATCCAGAAGCGGCAGGCACCTCGTGATCGGGGGCAATGGCTGTGCCAGGCCTTGTCCCGAGGCATCGTCCGATCCGCGGCTGGTGAGGGTTTCTCTTTGATTCGTATAGGGTTTTTCTGTGGGCTGGCTCCTCGTGAAGTCAGTGGCGATCACAGCCTGGCGGCGTCGTGCTTGCTGTTTTCATGAAATCCCCGGTCTCCGCCGGTGGGCACGCTTGCAAAAATTATCGAGCCGGATTCAGGGCTGGCATTCGACCTGGAAGGCGTAGCGCCCCAGCGTCTCCGCCATGCTGTGGCGATCGGGTCCCCGCAGCCGGGCGACCGGGCCGCGCCGGCTGTCCTGGACGACTTCGACGTCGATCTCATGGCCGGCCTGGCGGGCCTCCTGGCGCACCACGCGCTCGATTTCCAGCAGTTGCAGGGCCGGCTTGAACAGCTTGCCCACCGGCGTCACTGGCAGGGCGGCGAGGATCTCGATGCGCTTGGGCACGGCGGCGCGCTCGGCGACATGCCGGGCGGCGAATTCCAGCAGTTCGTCGCTGCCGACCTCGGCGCCCTTCACCAGTTGCACGTAGGCCACCGGCACTTCCCCGGCGTAGGCGTCCGGGCTGCCCACGGCGGCCACCAGCGCCACCGCGGGGTGCGCCTGCAGGGCTTCCTCGATCTGCTTGGGATCGATGTTGTGGCCGCCACGGATGATCAGTTCCTTCTTGCGCCCGGTGAGCCAGAAGTAGCCGTCGGCGTCCTGGCGGCCGAGGTCGCCGCTGTTCAGCCAGCGCTGGCCGTCGATCCCGATCCAGGCCGTGCGGTTGTGGCTCTCGTCGAGGTAGCCGGCGAACAGGTTGGGTCCGCGCAGGACGACGACGCCCACCTCGTCGATGTCGGCGTCGCGCAGGTAGCGGCCGTCGTCGTCGAGGATCACCGCGCGCATCGGCTGGTAGGGCAGGCGCAGGCCGATGGAGCCGATGCGCCGGTCGCCGCTCACCGGGTTGCACGACGACACGCAGGTGCCTTCGGTCAGCCCGTAGCCTTCCAGGATGCGCACCCCGCTGACCCGCTCGAAGTCGCGGAACAGCTCGACCGGCATCGGCGCCGCGCCGCACAGGGCGTAGTTCAGGCTGGAGATGTCGGCGGCGCCGACCGGCTGCTGCAGCAGCGCGGCGTAGACGGTGGGCACCCCGGAGAAGAAGCTGATCCGGTAATGCTCGACGATCTGCCAGAAGCGCTGGATCAGCCCCGGGCTGCGGTATCCCTGCGGCGTGCCGAGGATCACATGGCCACCCTGCAGCCAGGGCCGCAGGCCGGTCACCAGTTGCGCGTTCACATGGAACAGCGGCAGGCCGCAGAAGTAGCGTTCGCTGGTGGGGTCGCCACCGAGCATGGCGCCGAACGCCCAGGCGTCGAAGACCTCGGCGCCCTGGGTGCGCACGGCGATCTTCGGCAGGCCGGTGGTGCCGCCGGTGCAGAAGTAGGAGGAGTGGTCCGTGGCGCGGATGGTTCGTCCGCTGGCGAGGCGGTCGTCCGGCTGAGCGGCGAGCAGCTCGTGCAGGTCATGGATGCGGCGCTGCGGGAAGCGCTGCCGTTCCTCGTCTGCGCATGCACGCGCCGCATGGGCGCTCCGGGCATCCAGATAGGGCGCGCTGCTGACCCAGACCAGCTCGCGGATGGCGGGCAACCGCTCCAGCTGCGGAGCGATCCGTTCCCAGGTGTCCTGGCCCGGGGTCGGCGCCAGGGTCACCAGCACGCTGGCATTGGCCGCGCGCAGCAGCTCGGCGATCTGCGCGCCGTCGAGCAGGGGGTTGATCGGCATGACGATGCCGGCCGCTTCGCCGCCCCAGGTGCAGAAATGGGTTTCCGGCAGGTTGGGCAGCACGAAGGCCACGACGTCGCCGGGACCCACCCCCAGGGTGTGGAAGGCGTTGGCTGTGCGGGTGATCGCGGCGAACAGCTCGGCATAGCTCCAGTGCCAGGCCTGCTGGTAGTGTTCGGCGTCGAAGAAGAAGCTCAGCGCGGGAGCCTCGGGGCTCTGCCGGGCGCTGCGCTGCAGGGCGGCGTAGGTGCTTTCCGGCAGGTCGTGGCGGGCGAGCGGAGTACTTTCGAGGTGCACGATATTGGCAAGGGCACGGAGGCCTGAACTTGGCATTGGCTGCCTGCTCCATTGTTATTGTTTGTAAGCTGGAAATGAAGGTATTTCAAAAATGAAGGATTTTCAATAGCTGATCGAAAAGCTATTCTTCGCCCTACGCAGACGGAGCATTTATGGCCATTGGCAAAAGAGACAGGACGCGCAGCAAGCTGCTGGTCGCAGCGCAGGAACTGGCCGTGGAAGGCGGCGTGGGCGCCCTGACGGTGTACAACCTCACCGAGCGGGCCGAGGTGGCCCTGGGGACTTTCTACAACTACTACCGGACCCGCGAGGACGTCCTCGACGACGTCTGCGACCTGCTGGTGATGGCCTGCCGGGAGCCCATCATCAAGGTCACCGAGGGCATGACCGACACCCAGGGGATCGTTGCCACCTCGGTACGGCAGATGTTGCGCCTGGGTGCGCCGGAGGAGGGTATCGGCCACCTGCTGTTCGATTCCGGCCTGCCGACCCAGCGCTTCGTACTGGGCTTGCGGCAGTTCTTCAAGGACGACGTCGAAGCGGGCATGGCGAACGGCGCGTTTCGCGTGGACAACGAAGCGGCGGTGATCTCCATGGCTTCCGGCAGCAGCATCGGGGTGATGCTGGACCTCTACCAGCGCAGGCTGCCGCTGGAAGTGATCGAGGACGTGGCGGAAATGACCCTGCGCCTGCTGGGCGTGGAACAGTCCATCGCCGCGGTCCAGGCGCGGCTGCCGGTCGACTTCTGTGCACCGCCGGCGCTGCCGCTGCTCGCCACCGAACTGCTTCCGCCGCTTGGAGCTGCTGCGCGATAGGGAACCAGCCAGCCGGTGCCACGAATGCGGATCGGCGCCGGCAGCTCAGGCATGGGCGGTTCCAACCGGCGCTTCCTGCAACCGGGCTGGCGGAACTCCATGTCTTCGGTCTCCAAAGCACATCGGCTGGCCGGACCCGCGCGCCGGCCATCTTCGACGATGCCCTGAATGCCGCGGGTTGCGCCGTCACCATTTGCCCGAAGGAAACCCCGATGAAACTCGACCACACCCATGACAGTTCCCGCCGCAGCTGGCTCGAACAGGCCAACCTCCCTGGCTGCGACTTCCCGCTGCAGAATCTTCCGCTGTGCGTCTTCCGCCGCAGGAACACGGCGGAGGCCTGGCGCGGTGGCGTCGGCATCGGCGACCAGATCGTCGATCTCGCTGCCCTGCAATGGACCGGCTGTCTGGAAGGCCTTGCCGCCGAAGCGCTGGCGGCGGCTTCCGCGGCGGAGCTGAATCCGTTGCTGGAACTCGGTCCGGAGGCCTGGAGCGCATTGCGCAGGGGGCTTTTCGACCTGCTGGAAAGCGGCAGTGCCTGCGAGGAGCGGGTGCGCAGTACGCTCGTTGCGCAGGCGGATGCCGAATACCGGGTGCCGGTGCGGATCGGCGATTACACCGACTTCTATACCTCCCTCGACCACGCCGTGAATTGCTGCCGGCAGTTCGGGCAGGAGGTGTATCCGAATTTCGACTGGCTGCCGATCGCCTATCACGGCCGGGCCTCGTCCATCGGCGTGAGCGGGCAGCAGGTCTTCCGTCCCGGAGGACAGGTCCGGCCGACGCCGAACGCCGATCCCGTGCATGCACCCTGCCGGGGCCTGGATTACGAACTGGAAATCGGCGCCGTGATCGGCGTCGGCAATCAGCGCGGAACCACTATCCCGCTGGCCGGCGCCCAGCAGCATATCTTCGGCCTGTGCCTGCTCAACGACTGGTCGGCACGTGATATCCAGGCATGGGAAATGCACCCGCTCGGACCGTTCCTGGCGAAGAACTTCGCCACCACCCTGTCGCCCTGGATCGTCACTCTCCAGGCCTTGCTGCCCTATCGCACGCCCTGGAGCCGCTCCCCGGAACGGCCACAGCCGCTGGAATATCTCGCCGCGCCGGAAAACGAGCAGTCCGGGGGATTCGATATCCAGCTGGAGGTGTCGATCCAGAGCGCGGCGCAGCGCGCTGCGGGGCGGCAGCCACGGCCGCTGACGCGCACCAGCTTCCGCCACCAGTACTGGACCCTGGGCCAGATGATCGCCCACCACACGATGGGCGGCTGCAACCTCCAGGTGGGCGACCTGCTGGGCAGCGGGACGATTTCCGGGTCTGCCGCAGAGGAGGCGGGGGCGCTGATCGAACTCACCCTGGCGGGCTCCCGGCCGGTTGATATCGGCGACGGCGAACGGCGCGGCTTCCTCGAGGACGGCGATACCGTGACGTTCCGCGGCTGGTGCGAGCGCGAGGGATTCGCGCGCATCGGCTTCGGAATCAACTCCGCGACCGTATTTCCCTTCCCGACGCCGGCCTGACGACGGATAGCTGACGCCCTGGCTGGCCTCACCCGAGGGGCGCTGGAGAGGCCGGTGGCAATCATCAGGACCATCGGCGGATCGAACCAGAGGGGGGGCCGCTTGGAGCCCTTCGCCCACGTCCGCCGGCAGGTCCGGTGCTCGCACGATGCCGGCGCGCTATGCTCAGGTGAACCGGATCTGCCTCGATCGCATCGCGCAGATCGGTTGCGGGTTGCCCGTGATCTCCCTGGAACGGGCCGCGGGGCAACCTTTCAGCCACTCCAGATGCCTGTCGGATGGTGGTCTTCTTGCGCAGCCTGCAATCGCTCGAAGCCTTCCTGTGGAAGGTCGCGACCTGGCCCATTGCCTTTCCGCGAACGCTCTGGCGAGTGCTGCGCAACCCCCTCGACGTTTCGCTCTATACCCGCCGACAGCTCGAGCAGCAGCCTGACCGGCGCTTCAGCGGCATGCTCAGCCCGCCGCTGATGCTGATCCTTTCCATCGTCCTTGCCCATCTCGTCGGCTTCGCCATGCCGGATCGGCCTTCGCCACTGGTTTCCGGCGAGTTGCCGAGGCTGCTGGTGCGCAGCCTCGGCTACGGCCTGTACGCGCTGATGCCGGCCATGGCCATGCTGCGGGTGCGGCGAGTCCGCGTGAGCCGCACCGCCCTGCGCGAACCCTTCTACATCCAGTGCTACCTGGCCTCGCCGCTTTCCATCGTGCTGATCGCGGCCAACCTGCTGGCGGGCATCCAGGTGGCGCTGGCGATGTCGCTCACCAGCGTCGCCTGCATCTGGTACCTGTTCTCGCAGATCGCCCTGCTGCGCCGGTTCCTCGACCTGCCACTGCTGCCGGCCACCTTCATCGCCATTTCCAGGTTCATCGTCGCCACCCTGATCATCCTGGCTCTGATGGATCTGCTGCGGACCACGCCGGTCGCAGCGTAGCGGCCGATCCATCGTTCGGCCGCGCCCGATTGCCGCCGGCGACGACGCGCGATTGCCTGCCCGCGACCCGCGCCGCCGGACCCCGGGCGTTGCGGGCCGGGGGTATGGTTCAATGCATGCCCTACGCTCCCGCCAGGAGACCCGGATGCAGGTCGAGTTGATCGAAATACGCGACCACCTGAGTCGCTTCGCCCCCTTCGACGGGCTGCCCGACGAAACCCTCGACGAGATCGCCCGGCAGGTCGAGGTCGGCTATTTCAAGGCCGGTAGCGACATCCTCCGCTATGGCGAAGCGATCGGGGAGCTGCACTACATCCGCAGCGGCGCGGTGGAGATCTACCGGCGCAACGGCGAGCTGTACAACCGCCTGGCCGAGGGCGAGGTGTTCGGCCAGTTCGGCCTGCTGCGCGGGCACAAGGTGCGTCTGCCGGCACGGGCGATCGAGGACAGCCTGATCTACTTCATTCCCGGCCAACTGTTCGAGCAGCTGTGCGAGGCACATGACGCCTTCGCCGACTTCGTCGAGGCCGAAGGCCAGTCGCGCCTGAAGGTGGAGGAGCCCCAGGGCAAGGCCAGCAAGCTGATGAAGATCAAGGTGCGCAAGCTGATCACCCGGCGCACCGTCAGCGTGCCGCTGGGCACCAGCGTGCAGGAGGCGGCGCAGGTGATGACCGAGCATGGCGTGTCCTCGCTGGTGATCCTCGGCCCGGCCGAGACGCCCCAGCGGCAGATCATGGCCGGCATCACCACCGACCGCGACCTGCGCATCCGCGTCCTGGCCGAAGGCCTGGCGCTGGATACCCCGGTCGACCGGGTGATGTCGCCCAACCCGGTCACCATCCAGGCCGACGACTCGGTGTTCGAGGCGATGCTGTGCATGCTGCGCCACAACATCCATCACCTGCCGGTGGTGCATCGGCAGCGCCCGGTCGGGGTGATCAACCTGTCGGACATCATCAAGTACGAGTCGCAGAGCAGCCTGTACCTGGTCAACAGCATCTTCAACAAGCAGTCGGTGGCCGAGCTGCAGGCCTTGCTGCCGGACCTGCGCGCCACCTTCCTGCGCATGGTCAACGAGGAGGCCACCGCGCACATGATCGGCCGCGCCATGTCCGGGATCGGCCGCAGCCTGACCCAGCGCCTGCTGGAACTGGCCGAGCAGCAACTGGGCCCACCCCCGGTGCCCTACTGCTACATGGTCCTGGGCTCGATGGCGCGCGACGAACAACTGATCGTCACCGACCAGGACAATGCCCTGGTGCTCGACAACCGCTTCGATCCGCGGGTCCATGACGAATATTTCCTCCAGTTGGCAAGCTTCGTCAGCGACGGCCTGGCGGCCTGCGGCTACAGCTACTGCAAGGGCGGGATCATGGCCAGCAACCCCAAGTGGCGCCAGCCGTTGCGGGTCTGGAGGAGCTATTTCACCCAGTGGATAGATCAGCCCAACCCGGAAACCCTGCTCAACAGCTGCATCTTCTTCGATCTCGACGGCATCTACGGCGAGGCCGAACTGGTGGAAAGCCTCAAGGACCTGGTCGCGCAGAAAGCCGGCAGCAACCCGCTGTTTCTCGCCAGCTTGGCGCGCAACGCGCTCAACCGCACTCCGCCGCTGGGCTTCTTCCGCACCTTCGTGATGGAGAAGGACGGCCAGCAGAACAACATCATCAACCTCAAGGGCCGCGGCACCGCACCATTGACCGACCTGATCCGGGTGCATGCCCTGGCCGCCGGCTCCAAGGCGCAGAACTCGCTGGAGCGCCTGGACGCCATCGCCGCCACCAAGCTGCTGACCGAAGACGCCATCACCCAACTGCGCAACGCCCTGGAGTTCCTCTCCATCGTGCGCATCCGCCATCAGGCCATGGAGCTGCTGGAGGGGCGCGAACCGGACAACTACATCGAACCGGAAAAGGTTTCCGCCAACGAACGGCACAACCTCAAGTCGGCCTTCCAGGTGCTGAGCAATGCGCAGCAGTTCCTGCGTTTCCGCTACCCGGCGCACGTGCCGGGCCGGCCGCTATGAAACCGTTCCGCGCCCGGCGCCAGGCCTCCACCGCGACACCCGACTGGCCGGCGCTCTTCGCCCAGCTGGCGCAGAGCGCCCGCGACCCGCGCCTGGTCGAGTTCTATCGGGCCGGCACGGTAAGCGCCGACACGCCGCTGGAGCGGGTGCCCTTGCTGGCACTGGACGTCGAGACCACCGGCCTGGACAGCCGCCGCGACTCGATCGTCAGCCTTGGCCTGGTGCCCTTCGACCTGCAGCGCATCCGCTGCCGCGAAGCCAGTTACTGGGTGGTCAAGCCGACCTGCGAACTGAGCAGCCAATCGGTCACCTTCCACCACATCACCCACTCGGCCGTCCACGATGCACCGCGTCTGGACGTCGTGCTCGACGAACTGCTGGAGAGGATGGCCGGCAAGGTCATGGTGGTGCACTACCGCCACATCGAGCGCAGCTTTCTCGACCAGGCCGTGCGTGAGCTGCTCGGCGAAGGGTTGCTGTTCCCGCTGATCGATACCATGCAACTGGAGGCGCGCCTGCACCCGCGCCAACGCCGGCCCGGCTGGCTGCGCCAATTGCTCGGCAAACCCTCGGTGTCGATCCGCCTGGCCGACAGCCGCCTGCGCTACGGCTTGCCGCTGTACCAGTGCCACCATGCCCTGAGCGACGCCCTGGCCACCGCCGAGCTGCTGCAGGCGCAGGTGGCCAGGCACTATCCGCCGAGCACGGCGGTGGGCAATTTGTGGATTTGAGCCCTTTCGGGGACGAGCGTCATGGCTCCGGCGCGGGATCGCGCCGGAAGGACGTCAGCGCGGCTCGCTCAGCAGGCCCTTGATGATGGCCACGCAGCCCACCAGCAGCACGATGGTGAACGGCAGGCCGGTGGATACCGCCATGGCCTGCAGGGCGACCAGGCCGCCGCCGAGCAGCAGGGCGATGGCCACCACGCCCTGGAGGATCGCCCAGAAGGCCCGCTGCGGCACCGGTGCGTTGATCTTGCCACCGGCGGTGATGGTGTCGATCACCAGGGAGCCGGAGTCCGACGAGGTGACGAAGAACACCACCACCAGGACGATGCCGACGAAGGAGCTGATCTGGGTCAGCGGCAGCTCGCCGAGCATGGCGAACAGCTTGAGTTCCAGGGCGGCCTCCTGCACCCCGGTGAAGTCGTCGCCGATGAGCTGGCCCAGGGCGGTGCCGCCGAACGCGGTCATCCATAACACCGAGACCAGCGACGGCACCAGCAGCACGGCGATCAGAAATTCACGCACGGTGCGGCCGCGGCTGACCCGGGCGATGAACATGCCGACGAACGGCGACCAGCTAATCCACCAGGCCCAGTAGAACGCCGTCCAGCCCTGGCTGAAGTTGGCGTCGGCGCGGCCGATCGGATTGGACAGCGCCGGCAGGTAGGTCAGGTAGCTGCCCAGGTTGCTGAAGAAGCCGGTGACGATCGCCAGCGTTGGCCCCGTCACGACGATGAACAGCAGCAACAACAGGGCCAGCACCATGTTGATTTCCGACAGGCGCTTGACCCCCTTGTCCAGGCCGGCCAGCACCGACATCAGGGCGATCGCGGAGATGCCGACGACCAGCAGCACCTTGCTGGTGTCGTTGGCGGGGATACCGAACAGGTAGTCGAGCCCGGCTGCCGCCTGCTGGGCGCCCAGGCCCAGCGAGGTGGCCAGGCCGAACAGGGTGGCGAACACCGCCAGGATGTCGACCACATGCCCCGGCCAGCCCCAGACCCGCTCGCCGAGCAACGGGTAGAAGATCGAGCGGATGCTCAGCGGCAGCCCCTTGTTGAAGGAGAACAGCGCCAGCGCCAGGGCGACGATGGCGTAGATCGCCCAGGGGTGCAGGCCCCAGTGGAAGATGGTGGCAGCCATGCCCAGGCCGACGGCCGTCTCGGCATCGCCGGCGGCCGCGCCCAGCGGCGCCCAGTCGCTGCGCGCACCATCCTCGCCAATGCCGATGCCGCCCATGGCCGCGGAGAAATGCGACATGGGTTCGGCCACCCCATAGAACATCAGGCCGATGCCCATGCCGGCGGCGAACAGCATGGAGAACCAGCCGGAATACGAATAGTCCGGCCTCGCTTCCTTGCCGCCCAGGCGCACCCTGCCCAGGGGCGAGACGATCAGGCCCAGGCAGAGCAGGACGAAGATGTCCGCCGAGCCGAGGAAGAACCACGCCAGATTGCCGGTCAGCCAGCCGCGCACGGCGGTGAACAGCGGCTCGACCTCGCTCTGCAGGGCCAGGGTCAGGACCACGAACAGGACGATGGTCAGCGCGGAAATGCTGAACACCTTGCCATGGATATCCAGGTTGAAGAGAAAGCGTCCCTTGATGTTGTCCTGGCCGACCACGTAGTCGGTGTCGATCAGGTTGGCCGCGCCGCTCGGCGCGGGGATGCTATTCGCGCTCGGGGACGTAGCCGCTCCCCGTAGGGAATCGTTCGCCATGTGCTGGTCTCCTTGTTCTTGGTTCGATGTGCCTAAACAACGGGCTGAAGGACGGGGACGCCCTCCGATCTGGAAACCGGGCTGACTCCGCTCTGCTCAATGCTAATAGCCAGGGCATCGGGCGCCGGTCCGCAGACCGGCATCGACCGATCCAGAACCGCCATCGGCGCGTTTCCCGGCGGCATTCCCATGACGGTGCGACGCCGCAAGCGTGCCGAGGTTTGCTGGTGCATTCGCCTTTCATGAGGTGCTATCAGGGTTCAGGTAACCGGCAGTGGCGTCCGACGCGAGTGTGGGACGCCGCGCTGCCGCCGCAGGGCGAACTAGGGTTTCGACTTGACGGGCTGGACGAGCGCCTCTTCGCCGTCGGACAGTAGCCAGGCCACCAATGAAGCTGGCTCCGAAGCGCTGGCATTGCGGGTGATGCGGTGCAACTGCATGGGGCTTTCGTACCATGCGTCGCCTGCCTTGAAGCGCCGTGGAGCCTGGCCGTCGAGGGCAGATTCCACTTCACCGCTCAGCACTACCACGAAGACGTGTCCGGGGTGGCGATGGGGCATCGAGGTGGCGCCGGGGGCAAAGTCCACGCGGAGCGCGGTGGCTGTCCTGTATTGCTGAGGCGGCAGTGCGGTCTGCGCGAGCGATGTGACGACTTCTTCTCCGGCACCGCCGCTCCCGTGGGCTTGGGCGGCTGCACTGAGAAACGCCATGAAGGTGATTCCGATGGCCTTGGCGAGCAGGTTCATGGCTCTTGCTCCGGTTGCACCGCAAAGCCGACGCCGAAGCGGTTCCAGGCGTTGATCGCGGCGATGACGAAGGTCAGTTCGGCCAGTTCCTGCGTGGTGAAAACAGCGGCCACTTGCTCGTAGATCTCATCCGGCGCATGGCGAGTGGCGACCAGGGTCAGCGTCTCGGTCCACAGCAGGGCAGCGCGTTCGCGCTCGTCGAAGAACGGCGTTTCCTTCCAGGTACTCACTGCCATCAGGCGGCGGAGACTTTCGCCTTCCCTGGCCGCATCGGTGCCGTGCATGTCGACGCAGTAGGCACATCCGTTGATCTGCGAAGCGCGAATCCGCACCAGTTCACGCAGGGAACGCGGCAGCACCGATTCGGCGGCGGCCTTCTCGAGGCCCAGCATGGCCTTCATGGCTTGCGGGGCGGCCTGGTAGTAGTTGAGGCGCTTGGAACTCATCGTTGGTTTCTCCAGATTGGCCGAAGGCTTTCGGCTCTGGAGTGAACTTTATTGGTCGAGTATTCATGGATAAACTGGCTTTATTCGTTTTCATTGTGCGAAAAGCGGGACAATAATGGCCTTCGATCGATTGGAAGCAATGCGGGCCTTCTGCCGGATCGTGGAGGTGGGAAGCTTTACCCGGGCAGCGGAGGCGTTGAACGTGGCGAAGACCACGATCTCCGGCCAGATTCAGGGCCTGGAATCGCTGCTGGGCGTGAAGCTGCTGCACAGGACTACGCGACGAGTCACGCCGACGACCGACGGCGCGGCCTACTACGAGCGTGCACGTGCGGTGCTGGACGATCTCGATGAGCTGGAGGCCTCGGTTGCCCAGAGCCGCAGCGTGGCACGTGGCAGGGTAAGGGTTGAGATGCCTTCTGCCGTCGCGACCTGCCTTGTGATTCCATCACTACCGGAGTTCACGGCACAACATCCGCAGATTCAGCTGGATATCGGGTGCAGCGAACGGGTGGTCGATCTGGTCCAGGAAGGCATCGACTGTGCCTTCCGGGGTGGTCTGGTCGCGGATCAGGACCTGGTGTGCCGCCCTGTGGGGCTGATGCGCTTCTGCCTCTGCGCTTCGCCTGTGTACCTGATGAACGCCGCGCGCATTCTCAAGCCCGGCGACTTGCTCCATCAGCGGTATCTCGGCTTCACGTTTCCCGGCTCAGGCAAACAAATGATCCCGACGCTACGGCGAGGCGACGACAGCTTCAGGATCGAACAGATGCCGACAATGCAGTTCAATAATGGCGGCGCATACATCGCGGCCGGGTTGGCAGGACTTGGCATCGTTTCGGTTCCACGCGCGGAGGCGAGCCCCCATTTTCAGTCGGAGACCCTGGTTGAGGTCCTACCTGACTGGGAGATGGATGGCATGCCGATCAACCTCGTGTATCCCCCGACACGACATTTGTCTGCGCGGGTCCGCGCATTCGCGGAGTGGGGGGCGGCGCTAATGGCCAACGATCCGCTCTGGACGACGAAACGCTAGTGTGGTGGATCGCCATATGGCGATCTCGCACAGGCAATATCAGGGTCGCACCGGCGCCACTCGAGATGATCCGATCCGCGTTGCCACCCATGTGCTCCGCCACGAATGGAAGCCAGGAAGGCGAACCGCCGCCGGCGGATCCAGGCAGCCGGAAGGTTCGGCGGTTCCCATCGGCGAGTTCGGGAGGGGACAGGCCTTGAATTCAACAAGGGCGCGATGCGTTTCTCCACTGCTGTGGGGAGCATCCGGTCCAGACCTTGAAGGCGCGGGAAAAGGCGTTCGGATCCTGATACTGCAAAGACTGGGCAATGACTGAAACTGACAGGTTCGTGTGCGCAAGGAGCTGAATGGCGAGGCTCTGTCTGGACTCGCCCGCCAGCAACAAGGAGTGAAGCTGGTGTCGGATCAGTTCCGAAGTCGTCACACACTCGCGTTGAACTGTACCGGGCAGCGAAACGCCCGGGTGTAGAGCGCGGTGTCGGCTGGCTTGTGGTAGGCCAGCTGCACTCGGACGGGGGGCCAGTGGGGGCCTATCAGCTCCCCCAAGATCTGCAAGCCAATCATGACCGCCGTATCAATGAGTGGCCTGGGATCGGTCAGGTCGACGAGATCGTGCAGGGCCTCTTCCGCCGTGGCGGCGCATTGCATGAGCTGGCCAACCGGACCCAGGTCTTTGAGGCAGGGGCGTCGACCCACCAGAATCCCGAGATGGGTGCATTGCGCATGTTGATTCGCGTCGGGCTCAACCATGGGAAGCGGCTGGTCGAGTGCCTTCGGCTGGGAGCCTTTTTCAGTGAGGATCATTTGTTAATAAATGATTGTCAACCATCAACCATGGTGGTAGGTTTTGCTCATTCCGCCGAGAGAGCGGACCTTTGAGCAACAA
This sequence comes from Pseudomonas jinjuensis, assembly GCF_900103845.1. Lineage (GTDB taxonomy): Bacteria > Pseudomonadota > Gammaproteobacteria > Pseudomonadales > Pseudomonadaceae > Pseudomonas > Pseudomonas jinjuensis. The sequence continues at coordinate 381,687 of NZ_FNIJ01000004.1, read as the reverse complement.
TAAGTGGAGGAATAATCGATGGCAGAGTTCGAACGGGCCACGTCGGCCAAGCCGCGTTTTACCCAGGAAGAATGGGATGTCCGTGTGGACCTGGCGGCAATGCACCGTCTGGCGAACGTGTACGGGTACGACGACATCGTCTGGAACCACATTACCGCGCGTGTGCCGGGAACCGATCATCACTTCCTGATGAACCATTTCGGTCTGCACAACACCGAAATCACCGCATCGAACCTGATCAAGATCGACGAACACGGCAACGTGCTGGATGGTCCGCCCGAAGTGAACACCGCCGGCTTCGTGATCCACCGCGGCATCCACATGACCATCCCGAATGCCTTGTTCGTGTTCCACTCCCACGCTCCTGCCGGGCTGGCCGCCACTGCGATTCGCGACGTGGTCCACTACGTGCAGGACTCCTCGATGCTCTACGGCAAGATCGGCTACCACGACTGGGAAGGCCTCTCCGTGGATACCGACGAGAGCCTGCGGATCGCCGACAACCTGGGCGACAACAAGTGCCTGATCATGCGCAACCACGGTTTCCTCACCGTAGGTGAGACCGCTGGCGAGGCCTTCATGAACATGCACTACCTGGTGCGTGCCTGCGCCAACATGCTGCAGGTCGCCGCTACCGGCCTGCCGTTGGCCGAGACCAGTCCGGCCATGTGGGAGAAGGCTGCCAGGCAGTACGCCGCCTTCGTTCCGGGCAAGTACGAATGGCCGGCACTGCTGCGCCAGATCGACCGAATCGATCCGTCCTACAAATACTGATCAACGAAAACCGGCAGTCCGATTCCTGAGAGAGCGCGTTATGAAAATCGCTTTTATTGGTCTGGGTAACATGGGCGGGCCGATGGCCGCCAATCTGGTCAAGGCTGGCTTCAACCTCAACGTCCATGACGTCGACCGCGGCAAGGCGGAGAAGCTGGAGCAGGCAGGTGCGCAATGGGCCGACAGCATCCAGGCTGCCGTTCGCGACGCCGACGTGGTGATGACCTCGTTGCCGTCGCCCAGCATCATCAAGCAGGTTGCCGGCGGCCTGGTGGACAGCATGCGCGAGGGCGCCATCTGGATCGAGCTGAGCACCAACAACCTGGATGTCTGGCGCGAAGTGCGTGCGCTGACCGATGCGAAAGGTATCCGCACGCTCGACGCGCCGATTTCCGGTGGCTCGGAAGGCGCCGCCGCCGGCACGTTGACCATCCTGGTCGGTGGCGACAAGAAGGTCTTCGAGGAGTGCAAGCCGATCTTCGCGGCCATCGGCAAACGCATCGACTACCTGGGCGACTCCGGTGCCGGCTATGTCGCCAAGATCGCCCAGGTGGTGCTCTGCTACCTGCATTCCGTGGCGCTGTCCGAGGCGCTGATGCTCGGGGTGAAAGGCGGCGTACCGGCCGACAAGATGCTCGCCATCATCCAGAACAGCACCGGCCGCAGCTATGTGGCCGACCGTTATGGCCCGTGCATTCTCAATGGCGACTACGACCCGACCTTCGATCTGGGACTGGCCCTCAAGGACATGCGCCTGACGCTGGAACTGGCTGGCCAGGTCTCGGCCCAACTGCCGATGTGCGAGCAGGTCGAGAAACTCTACGAGGAGGCCGTCGGCCAGTTCGGCGAGAAGGCGCCGCACCTGATGGCCGTCAAGTTGCTGGAGATTGCCAACGACAAGCCGCTGCGTGGCTAGAACACAGCATGAGCCGCTCGTTGACACCACGTGAGTGGCGGTCATGCGTTTCAAGCCCTGGGTAGCCAGGGCTTTTTTTATTTTGATCGTGGCAAGGGCTGTGTTTGGATCGTACCTCTTGCATTTTTGACACGCTGGATGACAATTGTTGACAATCATACGATAATGATCGCTGTAGAATGTGCTTGCGGGGATCGCGGTTTTTCCAGCTCGACGCCCCTCATATCGATCACTGCCGCCTAAGACGACCATCCAGTTCCTGGCGCTGGGTCGTCCTGGTGAAAGTTCCGTTTACTGCCTTTTCATTGGAGTGACCAAATGCCTGGAAGCAGTGCGATTTCAAAGGAAAGCTTTGATGTGCAAACGGCCAATATCCTTCGCGAGATGATCGTGACGGGGAACCTGGAAGCCGGCTCCCGATTGGTCGAGGCCAAGCTCACCGAACAGTTCCACGTATCGCGGGGCACCATCCGCGCCGCCTTGCAGAAGCTGCACAACGAGGGACTGGTATCCCAGGTTCCCTACACCGGCTGGCATGTCATTGCCATCGATGCCCAGGATGCCTGGGAACTGCACAATCTCCGTCGCGTTCTGGATGGTCTGGCTGCGCGCCTGGCGGCGGAGAGAATCGATCCGGCGGGAGCCAAGCTGCTGAAAGCGGCGTACCAGCGTCTTTGCCAGGCCTGCGAAGTGGGTGATGCCAAGGAAATCGCCGACGCGGACTTCGAGTTCCACAAACTCATCGTGTCCCTTTCCGGTCACCGTCGGCTGCAGGAACACTACAAGCTGACCGAGCAGCAAATTCGCGTCTTCATCGCATCCTGCGATTCCGAATTCTCCGACTATCAGAATATCGGCCACCGCCATGAGGGGCTGGTCGAGGCCATCCTGGCCGGCGATGCGGACGGCGCGGAGCGCCTGGCCAAGGAACACAATGCCACCCATGGCGACGCGCTGATCAACAGCTTGCGGCAGATGGAAAGCCAGGCGTAACGCACCCGCACCATCGCTTGCCTATCCGGCAAGCGTGGCAGCGGAACACACCTCAAGGCCGCATCTGCGGCCTTTTGTTTCAAGGACCACCATCAGGTCCTGAACCGCATGACCAGTTGGTTCAGCTCTTCGCTCAAGCCGGTCAGGCTCTTCGCGTCGCCACTGGTGGAGTCGGCCAGCTCGGCTACACGCTGTGCGTCCGTGTGGATACGGGCGATGTGGCGGTTGATGTCCTCGGCGACCTGGTGCTGCTCTTCCGCTGCGGTGGCGATCTGGCTGTTCATGTCGCGGATCACGTCCACCGACTCGCGAATCCGCTCGAAGCTTTCTCGGGCCTCGTTGATCGAGCCGACGGTCTGCTGCGAGATATCCAGGCTGGCATGCATTTGCCGTCCCATCTCATGTGTCCGGCGGGCTAGATTGCCCAGCAGGTTATCGATTTCCTCGGTGGAACAGGCAGTACGCCTGGCCAAGGCCCGTACCTCGTCCGCCACCACCGCGAAACCCCGGCCTTGCTCGCCAGCGCGGGCGGCCTCGATTGCGGCGTTGAGCGCCAGCAGGTTGGTCTGGTCGGCGATGGCGTTGATGGTGCCGAGGATCGACTGGATGTCGTTGCTGTCCCGTTGCAGCTGCTGCATGGCAGATGCGGAATGCGTGATCTCCTCGCTCAGGCGCTTCACATTGGCCACCGCGTCGTCGATCTGTCGCTGGCCGTCATGGGCCTGTCGCTGGCCGCTGTCGGCAGAATCGGCGGCTTGACTGCAGGAGCGCGCGACCTCATTGGCAGTGGCCACCATTTCGAGGAAGGCGGTGGACACCATGTCCACGGCTTCGCGCTGGCGTGATGCGGCCTCGGCCATTTCCACCGAACGTATGGTGGAACTGCTGGAGGTGTTGTGAATCTGTGCCGCCGCCAGGCCGATGCGCTGGATCAACAGCCGAATGGCGCCGAGGAACTGGTTGAACCAGCCGGCCAGCTGCGCCGTTTCATCGCGCCCCCGTACAGGGAGGCTGCCAGTCAGGTCTCCATCGCCCTGGGCGATACCCTCCAGCCCGCTGGCCACGGCACGAATAGGGCGGACGATCAGGCTGGCGAAGAACGCTCCAACGAAGGCAAAGGCCGCTGCACCGAGTACGGCGATCAGGCCGATCAGCCAGGTGAGTCGGTTGGCGCCGGCGATTACCTCACCTTCGCGGATCAGGCCGACGAACTTCCAGCCCAGCTTCTCCGAGGAATAGACATTGGCCAGGTAGCGTTCATCGCCCAGTTCTACTTCCACCAGCCCCTGCTTCGCCGCTACCAATTGCCCATAGCCTTCGCCCAGCTCCGCGAGCTTCCTGAAATTGTGGCCCGGGTCGTTCGGGTCCACCAGCACGGTACCGTTGCCTTCCATGAGCATCAGGTAACCGCGGTCACCCAGCCTGATCTGCCGAACCATGTCGGTGAGCTGCTTGAGCGATACATCGATGGTCACCACGCCGCCCTGGGCTCCCAACCGGTTGGAGACACTGCGCACAGTGCTCACCAGCACCACATCGTCGGCCTCCCAGTAATAGGCCTCGCTGCGCAATGTCTTGCCTGGTTGAGTCATGGCGCGCTGATACCAGGGGCGGCTTCGAGGGTCGTAGTTGGCCAGGCGCCGGTCGACTGGCCAGACGCTGTAGCCGCCTTCCCGGGTGCCCAGGGCAAGATAGGCATACGCTGGATGGCTGGCCTGCAGGCTGCCGAACAGTTGCTGCAGGGCGCGGTCCTGCTCGCCTTCCGGGATATGCCTGGGGTCGGCGCTGGTATAGCGCTTGAGCCCCGTATCGACACTCTTCATTAGTGGATGGTTGGCGAGATAGTCCACGTCTTGCGAAATGCCCTCGAAAAACAGCTGCATGGCGTTGTCCACCTGGCGGATTTCGCGGCCGCTGCTATCGAGAAAAGCCTGCCTCGCGTCGTCGCGAAGATTGAGGATTACCAGTAGCGCAACCAGCAGCACCGGAACACTGGCGATCAATGCGAACGCCACGGTGAGTTTGCGTTTGATGTTCATCTTCTCTCCCTGAAGGTTGTTGTTCTGGTGGCGAAAGCGCTTCACGTGCTTCGGCGGGCTGGGGATGGCTGTACAGGGAAGGGCGCTGAAGGGCGATGACTGGAGAGCATGTTCGAGGCAGCTCGGCATTCGACGGGGGGCGGAACAGAATGTCGGCCGGACTCCAACGCACTCCCATCGGGAAGCTTCTGAACCGTCGATATCGGGCCAGGGCCTGTTCAGTGCCTTGTCTTGATGGGGCGGCGGTTTCGCTCAGCGAATGCTCCCGCCGCTGAAGGCCTGGCCTTTCGGAATATCGCGGTACTCGGCGAAGACCTGTTCGAGCGGCACCGCAAGGGCATCCGCGACCACGTTGGCGGTGGCGCGCAGAACCGCTGCCTTGAGTTCCGCGGTGCGGCCTTCCAGGGCGGTGATCGAAGTCCACCAGCGCCTGGAATCGCCGGCGCTGGCCACATCCGCCCGGAAGAACAGGGCTCCGCCGTCGACGCCATGCGCCCGGGTTCGCTGCGTCCTGCCACCGCCACGCGTGCTCCCTCGGCCAGGAAGCGTCCGGCGATGGCACGACCGATACCACGGGTGCCGCCGGCGACTATCGCGACCTTGTCCGTCAATCTGCCGTTCATCTCGTTCTCCCGGGCTCAGTAGCCGCGCACCGGATCATAGATGGGGAAGGGCGGCTCGCCGGACTCGACCCGCTTGATGTTGTCGGCCATCAACCTGGCGGCGGAGTGGGCGTAGTTGATACCGGCGATATGGGGCGTGACGAACACCCTGGGGTGATCCCAGAGCGGACTGTCCGCAGCCAGGGGTTCGCTGCAGAACACATCCAGCGCCGCGGCTTTCAGGTGGCCGCTGTCCAGGGCTTCCACCAGGTCCTGTTCCACGAGGATCGGCCCGCGGCTGATGTTGATCACGCAGGCATCGGCCGGGAGCTGCGCGAATCGCCTGGCATCGAGCAGGCCTTCGGTTTCCGGGGTGAGCGGCAGCACGTTGATGAGGATGTCCGTCCGCTGCAGGAATTCCTCCAGGCAGTCGTCGCCATGGTAGAACTCGACGCCCTCGATGCTGACCGGATCGCGCGCCCAGCCGGCTACCGGGAATCCCAGATCGCGAACGAATTTCGCCGCTACCGCCCCCATCGCGCCCATGCCCAGGAAGCCGACCCGGCGCTGGCTCGGGGCCAGATGCGGGTGGCGGCGCCAGTGCTTCTGCGGCTGGTCCTGCTGGTAGAGGTGGTAGTTGCGATGGAAATGAATCACCCAGTGCACGGCATGCATGGCCATGTCGCGTACTACCAGGTCGTCCACCAGGCGCACGATCGGCACGCCCTCCGGCAGATCGGGGTCGCGAATGATGTGCTCCACGCCGGCGCCGAACGACAGGATCATCCTGAGGTTCGGGTAGCGGCGAAGATCGCCCAGCGGGTGCATCCACAGCGCCACGTACTCGATCTCGGCCGGGTCCCCGACTTCGGGAAAGACGCGGAAATCCAGATCGGGAAGATGCTTCTCGAATTCGCGCCGCCAGGTTTCGGGGTCGGCGCCTGCGTAACTGAACAGCAATGCCATATGAGCCTCCGCTGCTGGTTGTCAGGTTGAAATCAGCGGACGCGGAAGCGATCCACGGCATCCGGGTCGAAGGTGAAGCCCAGGCCCGGGCGCTGGGGAATCTCGATCCTGCCCTCGACGATTTCCATCTTTTCCTTGTAGAGCGGCGAGAACCAGGAAACGTGCTCGACGGAAATGCAGTTGGGGGCCGAGCCGGCGATGCTGAGGCTCTGTTCGGTAAAGATGTGGGTCGAAACGGGCAGGTTATGGGCTGCCGCCAGATTGGTGGCGCGGCGGAACTCGGTAAGCCCGCCAATCCGTTGCAGGTCGGGCATCAGGATGTCGGCCGCCTTCGCCTCGATCATCGCGCGCATGCCGTGACGGGTATATTCGGTCTCGCCGGAAGCAACCGGTATGTCCAGCGCGGCAGCCACGGCCGCGTGACCCTGGTGGTCGTAGGACGCAACAGGCTCTTCCAGCCAGCCCAGGTTGAACGGCTCCAGCATGCGCCCCAGGCGAATCGCGGCATGGGTAGTGAAGGCCTGGTTGCCGTCCGCCAGAAGCTCGATGTCCGGGCCGATCGCTTCACGCACCGCGGCGACGCGAGCCAGGTCTTCTTCCGCGCTCGGCTTGCCCAGCCGGATCTTCATCGAGCGGAAGCCCTGGGCGAGGAATCCCCTGGCCTCGTCGACCAGTTCATCGATGCTCTGCGAAAGCCACAGGCCGCTGCTGGCATAAGCCTTCACCGAATCGCGGTAGGCGCCGAACAGCTTGTAGACCGGCTGGCCGGCGGCCTTGCCGATGAGGTCCCAGCAGGCGGTGTCCAGCGCCGACATGGCGCCGATGGTGATGCCCTCGTGGCCGATAGGATTGATCTCGCGCCACATGCCATCCCACATCCGTTCCACGAAGTGAGGGTCCTGGCCCACCACGTGGTGCGCGAGGGTCCTGATCATCGTGTCGAAGATGCTGAGGCGGGCCGAATTGAGGGAGAAGATGTAGTTCTCGCCCACCAGGCCGGTGTCGGTTTCCAGATAGACCAACACACAGCCGATCGACCGGGTCTCGTGGATGGCCGTGATCATCGGCTTCTCCAGGGGCACCTCGACTAGCACGGTACGCAGATTCGTAATCTTCATTTTCTTGTTCCCGATTCCTGGTTTTGAGCGCACCACCGCGGCGGAGCATCTGCCATGCAAGGGGCTCTGGCGTCCGCGAAACGGAGCCGAGGAGCAAACCCGGTTGCCTGCGGTCGCAGAATAGCTCCGTTGATAATGGTTGACAATCATCTATCATCGATCTACAAAAGTACTGTCGATGCACCGACTGCGCCTCTACGCGACGACGGGAGCCCGGCTTGCTCACTCACCAAAAAAATAACTAGGGCACTTCAGGTGCTGGAGGAGGGTTCGAAGATGATGTCCACCGCTCCCGCGGCGACGGCGATCGAATGTCGCAACGTCTGGAAGATTTTTGGCTCTCGGGCCAATGAGGCTCTCGCCGCCATCAAGTCCAAAGGGCTGGGCAAGGAGGAAGTCCTCGATCAGTACGGATGTGTCGTTGGGGTGGCCGATGCCAACTTCAGCGTCAGGGAAGGCGAGATCTTCTGCATCATGGGGCTGTCCGGCTCGGGCAAGTCGACCCTCGTCCGCCACATCAACCGGTTGATCGAGCCCACCGCCGGCGAGATCCTGATCGATGGCACGGATATCAACCGGCTGAACGCCAGGGCGCTGCGCAAGGTGCGCGCCGAGAAGATCGGCATGGTCTTCCAGCACACGGCCCTGCTTCCCCACCGCACAGTGCGAGACAACGTCGCGTTCAGCCTCGAACTGCGCGGCGTGGACAAGGCCACCCGCGACCGCATCGCCCGGGAGAAATTGGCGCTGGTATCGCTGACGGGTTGGGAAGACCGCTTTCCTACCGAGCTTTCCGGCGGGATGCAGCAGCGTGTCGGACTGGCACGCGCGATGGCGGCGGACCCCCGCGTCCTCCTGATGGACGAACCGTTCAGCGCCCTGGACCCGCTGATCCGCCGACAGCTCCAGGACCAGTTCCTGCAGCTTGCCGCGGTGATGAAGAAAACCACGCTGTTCATCACCCATGACCTCGATGAAGCCATCCGCATAGGCAACCGCATCGCCATCATGAAGGACGGACGGGTAGTGCAGATCGGCACCCCCGAGGAAATCATCACCTGCCCGGCGGACGACTATGTCGCCCGTTTCGTCGAGGGCATTTCCCGTCTCCATCTGGTTTCAGCCAGCTCGGTCATGCAGCCGGTCGAGCGCTATCGCGCCGCTCACGGCGAACTTCCCGCGGACTGCCCGATAGCCGCCCCGGACTCCGATCTCGGAGAACTGATCCGCCTCGCGGTATCCGGCGACAGGCCGATCGTCATCGCAGCCAATGGCCGGACCCTCGGCGTAGTCACTACCCGGGACCTTTTGCGCGGCATCCAGGGCAACGACTGCTCCGAGCCCGACATCTCCCAGGCGTCAGTGGACTCGGCAGCCGCGAAAGTCGCCGCCGCGTCATCCGAACGGTGACCGGGAAAAAGCCGGAATCCAGTTCACACCGAATCTGAAACAGGAAATTCCCCATGAGCGCGTCCGACAAAATCCCCAACCCGTTCGACTATGTATCGATCCCTCTCGGTGAGTGGGTCGCATCCGGCGTCGACTGGATGGCCGAGCACTTCAGGCCCTTCTTCCAGGTGGCGAGGGTGCCGATCGATTTCATGTTGAATGGCATCGAAAGCAGCCTGCTTTCCGTTCCGCCGCTGATCATGCTGATCTTTCTCGGCCTGCTTGGCTGGCAGGTATCGGGGCCCCGCCTCGGGATCACCCTGTTCGCCCTGATGTTCGGCGTGGGCGCCATTGGCGGATGGGACCCCGCCATGACGACCCTGGCCCTGGTCATCACGTCCGTGCTGCTGTGCATTTTCATCGGCATCCCGCTCGGCATCCTGATGGCCAAGAGCGATCGCCTGGAAGCTCTGGCACGCCCGGTTCTCGATGGCATGCAGACCATTCCCGCCTTCGTTTACCTGGTGCCCATCGTCATGATCATGGGGATCGGAAACGTCCCCGGTGTGATCGTCACCATCGTCTTCGCCATGCCGCCGCTGATCCGCCTGACCAGTCTCGGGATTCGCCAGGTTCCCAGCGAGGTGACCGAAGCCGGGGCGGCATTCGGCGCCACCCCCCTGCAGATGCTGGTGAAGATTCAACTGCCAATGGCATCCCCGACCATCATGGCCGGCGTCAACCAGACCCTGATGCTCTCTTTGTCGATGGTCGTGATCGCTTCGATGATTTCGGTAGGCGGACTGGGATTGATGGTGCTTCGCGGAATCGGCCGGCTGGATATGGGCCTGGCCGCCGTCGGCGGATTGGGAATCGTACTGCTCGCCATCATGCTGGACCGCCTCACCCAGGAGCTGAGCAAACCCTTCGAGAAGAAAGGCCGCAAGCACTGGTACGAAGGAGGCTTCATCGGCCTGATCGTCGCCTGCTTCAGGTTCAAGAAGACATCCACGGGTTTCTGATGGTTGCAAAAGCCGGCGCGCATACAAGTGAACAATAAGCACAATAGCGGGAGAGCACGATGAAAGATGTCATTGCTTCAGCACTGAGTTTGAAGAAGGGCCTGCTCCTGGTTGCGGCCATTGGCGCAACTACTCTGTCGTACGGCGTCATGAGTGCCGACTTGCCGGGCAAGGGGCGTACTGTTTCTCCCGTGGGCATTCCGCTCGATGAAGAGGTTTTCCAGTATCAGATCGTCACCATCGGCCTGGAAAAGCTCGGTTATAAGGTCAACGAAGTAAGTCAGGTACAGACTCCGATTGCCTACCTGTCGGTCGCCAACGGCAATGTCGACTTCAATGCCGATGCCTGGCTTCCGCAACATACCGCGTTCTACGAAAAAGCCGGTGGCGACTCGATGATGGCCAAGTTCGGTCCTTTCTCGACGGGAGCGCTGCAAGGCTATCTGATCGACAAGAAGACCATGGACAAATACGGGATCAAGAGTATCGATCAACTCAAGGATCCGCAGATTGCGAAACTCTTCGATATCGATGGCGATGGAAAGGCCGATCTGACCGGCTGCGAGCCTGGCTGGGGCTGCGAGAAGATCGTCGAGAAACAGCTGGACGCCTATGGACTCAGGGCGACGGTAAGCCACAACCAGGGCTCCTACTTTGCCCTGATGGCCAACACCATCGCCCGATACAAGGAAGGCAAGCCCATCCTCTATTACACCTGGAGGCCGCTATGGGTGAGTGGGGTGCTGGTTCCCGGCAAGGATGTGGAGTGGCTGACCGTGCCCTTCACGGCATTGCCGGATGATCTGAAGAACATCCCGACCACCTTGCCCGATGGCCGCAATCTGGGCTTCCCGGTCAACGATCAATATATCGTCGCCAACAAGAAGTTCATCGCCGAGAACCCGGCGGCGAAGAAGCTGTTCGAAAGCATCAGGATCCCCGTCGACGATATCAACGCACAGAATCTCAGGATGAGAGATGGCGAGAACAGTCCGGCGGATATTCGCAAACATGCAGAGGAGTGGGTCAGCGCGCATCAGAGTGAATTCGACCAGTGGGTCAGCGAGGCAAAAGTGGCTGTGCAGTAAAACGCACCAAGGATTACACCCCTAACTTCGGCATAGTTTGAGAGATTGTCATGAGCGATAAGAAAACCGTTGGCTTCATTGGTACTGGTCGTATGGGTCGCCCCATGATCCAGGAGCTTCTCAAGAAGGGCTATCTGGTAAAGGTCTACGACAAGTTCAAATCCACCGCCGATTCCGTCGTCGCTGCCGGCGCAGTCTGGGCGGACTCGCCCAGGGAAGCCGCCACCGGCAGCCACATCGTCATTACCTGCCTGCCGCTGCCGGAACATGTCCTGGAAAACATGATGGGTGAGAACGGTGCGCTTGCCGGCATGGCTCCGGGCAGCACCTGGGTGGACACCTCGACCACGGATTATCACAACACGCTCTACCTCGCTGGCGAGGCCAAGGCGCGCGGCGTGTACAGCATCGAAGGCCCGGTCAGCAACCTGTCGCACATGGGCGTGGACTTCGCCAACAGCAGCATCTATTGCGCCGGCGACAAGGAAGGCTACGACGAGGCTTCCGAAGTACTGAACACCATCACCAAGATCGCATTCTTCACCGGTGACAGGATCGGTACCGCGCAAACGACCAAGTTGCTGACCAACCTGCTGTTCTACGGACCGGTCTCGATCGTGGGCGACTGCTTCGCCATCTCGCAGGAAGCGGGCATCCCGAACTACTGGATGTGGGAATTCGCCAAGAAGTCCAAGGGGCATTCAGTCGCTTCGGGGCAATTCATGCCGTTGCTGCTGGACGGTAGCTATGACTCTTCCTGCACCCTGGAAATCGGCGTGAAGGACATGAGCCTTACCGAGTCGCTGGCCGACGAACTGGGTGTAAGCCTGGAACTCGGCCGCGTCATCAACTGGCGCTACGCAACTGCCGGCCGTGTCTATGACCAGCAGGACAATCACCTGAAGGTCATCAAGCTCACCGAAGACTCCAACGACATCAAGATCCGCATCCCGGATTTCAAGGCGCCTTCGAAGTACGGGATCGACAAGTCCTATGTTCCGTCCGGCGAAGTGGTGGTCGATCAATATGGTCGCCAGACCCCCAGACTGCCGGACTACATCAAGGCTCCGGCGTTCACTCCCACTCCGGAACAGCTTGAACTCGCCAACACCCTGACAGGGTTCATGGAGCACACCAACTACGTCTTCGTAGAGGAAGCTTACGCTCTGGGTCAGGCCATTGGCCTCAGCCGCGAGCTCATCCAGAAGATGATTCTGTGGAGCGTCGGCACCTGCTGGGTCTTCGAAAACTTCGAAGACTACACGCCTTCGTATTCCAACGTGGAAAGGATGAAGAAGGTGTCGACCAGGCTGTACCTGCCCCTGATCAGCGCCTGCATCGAGGCTCTCGACAAGATCGAGGCCAAGCGCTGATCCAATGATGAAGCGAAGCCCGTCAATGATCCTCACGGGAAAGTTGCGGGCTTCCTTTACGCGGAGATGGGAAGACTCCGCGACATGAACAAGCTGTACGTCCCACCCACCTGAAATACAACGACCGTGGCCTGCAGTGGAAATCAAACGATGAGCTCATCTCCATTCTCGATTCCTTCGAACCAGCGCAAGATCGATCCCGGCAAGAGGATTTCCACCGCCCTCAAGGCCGATGGAACAGAGGACAACAACGACCGGGTGGAGATCGGCCCGACGCCTTTGGCCATGGCCGAGTGGGCCGAGCTGAATCTCGAAATTCCCCACCTGCCGACGATGCGCGAATACCGCCTGGAGCGGTTGCGTGAGCAGATCGTGGCTCGCGACCTGGGCGGGATTCTGCTGTTCGATCCGCTGAACATTCGCTACGCCACCGACACCACCAACATGCAGCTCTGGATCACCCACAATCCGGCGCGCGCCTGCTTTGTCTCGGCCGATGGCTACGTGGTGCTGTGGGACTTCCACAACTGCGATCACCTGTCCGCACACCTGCCGCTGGTCCGCGAGCTGCGCGGCGGCGCGGCCTTCTTCTACTTCGAGTCCGGCAATCGCACGGAAGAGCACGCCAGGAAATTCGCCCAGCAGGTCGATAGCGTGTTGCGGGAGCACGCGGGGAACAATCGCCGCCTCGCGGTCGACAGAATCGAGATGGCCGGTCTGCGCGCGCTCGAGAAGCTGGGCATCGAGGTTTCCAATGCCCAGGAAGTGACCGAATTCGCGCGGGTCATCAAGGGACCGGACGAGATCAAGGCCATGCGCTGCGCCATCGCCTCCTGCGAAGCGTCGGTGGCGGAGATGCACAAGGCGCTGCGCGCCGGGGCGACCGAGAACGACGTGTGGGCGGTCCTGCACGCCGAGAACATCCGCCGGGGCGGGGAGTGGATCGAAACGCGCATCCTGAGTTCCGGCCCCCGCACCAATCCCTGGTTCCAGGAGTCGGGGCCGCGGATCATCGGCGACGGCGACCTGGTTTCCTTCGACACCGATCTGATCGGCGTCTACGGCATGTGCGTCGATATCTCTCGCGCCTGGATCTGCGGAGGCCGGGAGCCGACCAGGGAACAGAAGCGGCTCTACCGGATCGCCCACGAGCACATCACCACCAACGCCAGCCTGGTCAGGCCGGGCGTCAGGTTCACCGAGCTGACCGCCAAAGGCCACCGGCTGCCGGAAGAGTTCCGGGCCCAGCGCTATGGCGTCATGTTCCATGGCGTCGGGCTGTGCGACGAGTACCCCTGCATCCGCTATCCCGAGGACGTGGAGTCCTACGGTTACGAAGGCGAGTTGCAGCCCGGGATGGCGCTCTGCGTCGAGGCCTATGTGGGGGCGGTGGGCGGCAAGGACGGGATCAAGCTCGAGAACCAGATCCTCGTCACGGAGGACGGTTGCGAGAACCTGACCTCGTATCCCTTTGACGAAAGCTTCCTTGTCGACTGACGCGTTCGGCGAGATGGGAAAGCTCGCAAGACTGGGTTTTCTCCGAGCGCCTCGGGTTCTTTTCGCCTGGAGGAAAAATGTCGCCAATAGTGCAAGGGAAAGAGGGTGCGAAGTTTCAACTGAGTCCGGCGTGAAACTCCCTGCCGGAATGGATGTTGAAGTAACGAAGTGTTCATGTCTTTCCCATGGCCCCAGATCTGTATTTAGCCAGCAAAGCCGATTCTGGGGAATCTGACGGGACGTTCATCCTGGAGAATTATCTTGTTCGCCCTGACTAGGGAATTTGGAGCACTCTACGTTGCAACCATGTCGATGCAACTTGGATTTACACTGCTGATCACTTACTTCGCCTTGCGCCTGGAAGCTGACGGCGTGGGAGAAGTCTGGGGCGGCGCCCTCATGGCTGCGAGCGCCTTGGGAATGGTTGCCGGAGCTCGCGTGGGTTACTGGCTGATCGACCGCGTGACCCACATGCCGGCATTCGTCGCGAGTGCTGGAATCATTGTCAGTACCGTCCTCTGCCTTCAGCTCAGTGACTGGCTGCCACTGTGGCTCATGCTGAGATTCGTTTTCGGATTGGCAATAACCTGTCAGTTGATGGTTATGGAAAGTTGGCTAAACGACTGTGCACCTAGTGGTCGTCGTGGCAGTGCGATGTCGCTTTATATGGTGGCTGTCTACGGTGGCATGATCGTGGGACAACTGTTGCTCAGCATCGGTGATGGTCTCGATGCTCGCATCTTGACTGGAATAGCGATTGCCTATGCGATCGGCATGGTTCCTCTGGCACTGCATCGAGGCGTCCGGCCGAGGATTACCAGCCAGCAACGAGTTCGTCCTTCGACGTATTTGAATCGTCTCAGGCAATCGTTGGGCACCGCTCTGGTGTCTGGAATCCTAAATGGCAGTTTCTTCAGTCTGACCCCTGTATTCATCGCGCAATTAGGGTATGCCCCTGCACAGGTAGGCCAGCTCATGGCTCTGACTGTTGCGGGCGGCTTACTTGCCCAATTCATCTTGGGCAGACTGTTCGATCTGTATTCTCGTGTTGCGCTAATTCGATTGATTGCGACTCTTTTGGCCCTCGCTTATGCGCCGTTGGCTTTCCTGGATATTTCAGGATACGCCCATCTGTTGATCGCAGGAGGCGTCATCGGATTCTTGCAATTCTGTTTCTACCCACTGGGTGTTGCGCATGCGAACGAAAACCTGGAGCAAGAGCTCAGGATTTCTGTGGCCGGTATGTTGATAGTGATGTTCGGCATTGGAGCCACCATTGGTCCATTGGTAGCAGGGGCGCTAATGGACTATGTCGGACCACAGGCACTCTATCAGTTCGGAATTGCAGTGACAGTCACATTGGCAGTGCTGGTGGGAATAACACCACACGCAGTGAAAACAGGGCGTCGCTCACTGGAATGCGCAGATTAGATCCGGAGTATCTGCCGTGATTGGTGAATAACAGCATGCCTCGATTTGACGTTGCATACCCTGCTTACCTTGAGGGCCGAAAGATGACACAGATGGACCAGAAGACAGATTCCCTCCCGATGGGCTGCGGGCCACAATCCATCGGGTTCCTCTTGTTGGATGACTTCACCCTGATTTCACTGGCCTCCGCGGTGGAGCCATTGCGCATGGCCAACCAGCTGTCGGGCAAGGAGCTGTACCGCTGGTTCACCCTGAGCAGGGACGGCAGGCCGGTAAGTGCCAGCGACGGCCTGCAGATCACCCCGGATGCCAGCCTGGATACCGCTCCGACCCTGGATACGGTGATCGTTTGCGGCGGCGTGGACATTCAGCACCGGGTAAGCCGCGAACATGTGAACTGGCTGAGATTGCAGGCCCGCCATGGCCGCCAGATTGGCGCCGTCTGCACCGGCAGCTGGGCGCTGGCCGAGGCCGGGTTGCTCGATGGCCACCTGTGCAGCGTCCACTGGGAGTGTCTGGCCGCGCTGCAGGAAACCTTCCCGCGCACGGCAGCCTGCACCCGTCTGTTTTCCATCGACCGCAACCGCTATACGGCGTCGGGCGGTACCGCGCCGATGGACATGATGCTGCATCTGATTGGCCGCGCCCATGGCCGGGACCTGTCGGCGGCCATCTCCGACATGTTCATCTACGAACGCATCCGGAACGAGCAGGACCAGCAGCGTGTGCCGCTCAGGCACACGCTCGGCACCAACCAGCCGAAGCTGCAGGAAATCGTCATGCTGATGGAAGCCAACCTGGAGGAGCCCATCGACCTCGACGAGCTGGCCTGTCACGTGGGCGTTTCACGCCGTCAGCTGGAGCGCCTGTTCCACAAGTACCTCCAGTGTTCGCCGTCGCGCTATTACCTCAAGCTGCGGTTGATCCGGGCGCGCCAGCTGCTGAAGCAGACGTCCATGTCCATCCTGGAAATAGGCTCGGTGTGCGGCTTTGTTTCCACTCCGCATTTCTCCAAGTGCTACCGCATGCATTTCGGCATCTCGCCACGGGAAGAGCGCGCCGGGCAGGAGGCCAATGTGGTGGCATTGCTGCCTGTTCCGGAAGGCCTGGCCCATAACGCGGCCTCCGCGGCGGGCGTGGCCCTGAACCGTGCACAGGGCGAACCCACCTTTGCCAGCGTGAAGATTTGAGAAACGAGCGCTCCCAGGCCTGGTCAGGTGCGCTGTGCTCATGACGTGTTACTGATGATCAATGGTCATCAATCGAGCCGAAAAAATCGTTTGTCGACCGCGGCGCCTCTTGCTGGAATCAGGCGCCGTGCGCCAGGCAGCAGCGCGCCGGAATTTCGTTGGTGACGCCCAATCCTTTCCTCAGATACAGAATTCAGGAGATTGCCTTGGCATATCGAACAGCAGGGGAGGCCTTCTGGGACGGCGTCCGTGTTCTGGGGTCCTCGATGCTGGGGATCATTCCCTTCGGCCTGGTTACGGGCATTACCGCAATCGAAATGGGGATGTCGCCCGGCACCACCATAGGCATGACGTTGCTGTTCTATTCCGGCTCCGCCCAGATGGCCGCCTTGCAACTGCTGCGCAGCGATGCCTTCGGTCTCGTCATCATCCTCACGGCGCTGGTGATCAACCTGCGCTTCGTGATGTACAGCGCCTCGCTGGCGCCGCATCTGAACCATCTGCCGCGTCGCTGGACGTGGCCGCTTTCGTACATGCTCGCCGATCAGTCCTACGCCCTGAGCATTTTCAAACTCTCCTCCGGAGAACTGGGAAAGTTCGGGCATCACTACTTTGCCGGTGCCACGCTGAACATGTGGCTGACCTGGCAACTGTCGGTGGTGGCTGGCGTCTGTCTGGGGACCGGCATTCCCAGCGACTGGTCGCTGGATTTCGCGATACCGCTGGTATTCCTGGCATTGCTGATACCCGCGATACGCAACTCGGCGAGCCTTTGCGCCGCACTGGTCGGCGGGGGAGTGGCCGTGCTGGCGGTGGACATGCCCTATAACCTGGGGCTGGTCATGGCCTCGCTATGCGGCATTGCCGCCGGCCTTCTCGCCGAACGTTTCAACAGCGCGCGCTCGGCGTCGACCGAGCCCCGGCTGAAGGGAGGAGCCACCGTTGATTGACTGGTCGCTATGGGGATTGTTCCTGGCTGTTGGCGTGGGGACCTTCGTTCTCCGGCTCTCCTTCATCGAGCTGTACGGGCGGCTGTCGATTCCGCCGGTCCTGCAGCGTGCCCTGGTTTACGTACCGGCCAGCGTGCTGGCGGCGCTGGTATTGCCCGCCGTCACTCTCTCGCATGAAGGCGGCGAGTTCTCGCTCGATAATCCGCGACTCTATGCAGCGGCAGTGGCCGCTCTCGTGGCCTGGACAAGCCGCAGCACTATCCTGACCCTGGTGGCTGGGATGGGCGCCGTATGGGGGCTGCAGTATCTGGGCTGGTGATGGCCGCAGCGCTTTCGCTGTGTCAGGGCAATCACCGACCCTTATGCCTCGAGATGGTCATCGATCCGATTTGTGGTATTCCTGGCCGCCGAGCTCTTCCCAACTCATCTTCGGTGAGCGCCCATGCCAACTGAGTCCACCGCGCCGTTTTCGCTCCTGATCGTCGTCTTCCCGCACTACAACCTGGCGGCGACGACAGCCTTCATCGATCCTTTCCGGGCCGCGAACTACCTGAGTGGGCACGCCCATTTCCATTGGGAAATCGTGTCGATGACAGGCGGTCCGGTCGTGGCCAGCAATGCCATGACCACCGACACCAGGGCGCTGGCAGAAGTCCAGGGCAGGCCGAGCCTCGTCATGCTGTCCTCGAGCTGGAATCCCGAAACGCATAACAGCCCGGCGCTGCATGCAGCGCTGCGGATGTGGGCGCGGGACGGCGTAGTCCTTGGCGCGCTCGACACGGGCACCTATCTGCTTGCGGAGGCCGGACTCCTGAACGGGAAGCGTGCCACCGGCCATTACGAGCACATCGACTCGTTGAAGGAACTCTACCCGGACGTCGATATCTGCGAGGACATGCTGGTGATGGACGGCAAGCGCATCACCTGCTGCGGTGGCGCTGCATCTGCCGACTGCGCCTTGCACATCATCCGCTCCCTGCATGGCGATACCCTCGCCAACGAGACGGCCCGCTATCTGTTCCACGAGCGCTTGCGTCCTCTGGGAACCCGGCAGAATCCGGAAACGCCGCAACCCTTGGGCAACACGGTGCCGGTCCTGGTGAAGCAGGCGATCAGGATCATGGAGGAAAACCTGGAAGAGGCGGTGAGCATCCCGGAAATCTGCAGGCGCATCGGCATATCCCAGAGGCAACTCGACCGGCTGTTCGACCAGATCGTCCAGAAGAGCCCCGCGCTCTATTACCGCGACATTCGACTGGATCGCGCGCGCTGCCTGGTCACCCAGACCGACATGTCGCTGATGGAAATCGCAGTGGCCTCGGGCTTTCCGAACCAGTCGCATTTCAGCCGGATATATCGCCAGCGCTTCGGCCTGACGCCCCGCCGCGACCGGCTCGACGGGCGTATCCCGTTCGAGTTCAGAGCCTGGCCGATGCACCAGGTCACTCCCTGACTTTCCCCGTCTCCGGCTTCATCCAGTCGCCGCTACGCCGGTCAGGGCTCTCGTCCGGGAGGGCCGGTTCCGCTCGCTCCTCCGGCCCCGAAGGTCGCAATCCAGCACGTCATGCCTGAAAACGACGCTGGCTGAAAAAGAAAAAATCACGGCGAATCCTGCATGTTTCCACCCCCGGTGGAAGACCAATATCGGCTCCGAGACAGGAACAACCATCCAGAAAATTCTTGTATTGGAAGGCCGCCGATATGCCCGAAGTCATCTCCAGAGCGCAGTTCGAAAACATTGCCAGGGGGTATCACCCGGATCCGCTGATCTCGCAATCCCTGCGTGCGGATGCCTACATCGATCCCCAGTGGTTCCAGCTGGACCAGCAGCAGATCATTGCCCGCTCGTGGCAGTGGGTCTGCCATGTGGAAAAGGTCCGGGAGCCCGGCACCTACACCACCACCGAGATCGCCGGAAACCCGATCGCGGTGGTGCGCGATCATGACGGCAACCTGCGGGCCTTCTACAACGTCTGCAAGCACCGCGCGCATCCGGTGCTGCAGGGGGAGGGCAAGGTCAACCGCATCATCTGTCCGTACCACTCCTGGTGCTACGGCCTGAACGGCCAGCTCACCGGCGCACCGCACGTCGGCGGGCTGAAGGAATTCGACAAGAGCGAGATCCACCTGAGTCCGGTCCAGGTGGAAGAGTTCTGCGGCTTCATCTTCGTCAACCTCGATCCCGCTGCGCGCCCGCTGAGCGAGCAGTCCGGGGAGCTGCGGGACGAAATCCTGCACTGGGCGCCGGACATCGCCAACCTGACCTTCGGCCATCGCCTGACCTACCGGATCAGGTCCAACTGGAAGAACGTCGTCGACAACTTCCTCGAGTGCTACCACTGCCCGACGGCGCACAAGGACTTCTGCACCCTGGTGGACATGAACACCTACAAGGTGCAGACCCACGGCATCTACTCCAGCCACATGGCCGAAGCGGGCAACGGGCAGAACAGCGCCTACGACACTTCCCAGGCCAAGGTCCGCACCCATGCGGTCTGGTGGCTGTGGCCCAACACCTGCCTGATGCGCTATCCGGGGCGCAGCTCGATGATCGTGCTGCACATCATCCCCGCCGGCCCCGATCTCACCTACGAAACCTACGACTTCTTCCTCGAGACCCCCGAGGCCAACGAGATGGAGAAGGAAGCCATCCGTTACCTCGACGAGGTGCTGCAGGTCGAGGACATCTCGCTGGTGGAAAACGTCCAGCGGGGCATGCGGACCCCGGCGTTCGAGCAGGGACGCATCGTCACCGACCCCGCCGGCTCGGGGAAATCGGAGCATGCCCTCCATCATTTCCATGGCCTTGTCCTCGATGCATATCGCCAGGGGGTGGAGCAATGAGCCAGGCCCTGGAAGGAAAGGTCGCCTTCGTAACGGGTGGCCTGGGCGGAATCGGCCGGGCCATCTGCGCGCGGTTCGTGAAGGAGGGCGCCACGGTATTCGCGGCGGACCGGGTGGAATCCGCGCCCGTCGCCGGCAGCCGCTTCGTCCCGCTGGACGTGAGCTCGGAGGAGGGCGTTCGTCAGGCCATGTCCGCCGTCCGGGAGCACGCCGGCAAGCTCGACATCCTGGTGAACGCCGCGGGTATCGAGATCGAGAAGACCATCGAGGAAACCAGTCTCGAGGACTGGAACCGGGTCTTCTCGGTCAACGTCACCGGCACCTTCCTCGTCTCGAAGTACGCGCTGCCGCTGTTGCGCAGGAGCGGGTCGGCCAGCATCGTCAATTTCGGCTCCTACGACGGTTTCATCGCCGATCCCGGCCTGGCGGCGTATTGCGCCAGCAAGGGCGCCGTGCATGCGCTGACCCGCGCCATGGCCTGTGACCACGGGCCGGAGGGCATCCGGGTCAACGCGATCTGCCCGGGATATATCGATACGCCCATGCTGCGCAGCTTCTTCCGCGACCACGGCGACATCCAGAGCCTGGAAGCCGCCGTGCGCGATGTGCACCCGGTGCGCCGCTACGGCACCCCGGAAGACGTTGCCAACCTGGTGAACTGGCTCAGCTCCGACGAAGCCAGGTATGCCTCCGGGCAACTGTGGGTCCTCGATGGCGGGCTTACCGCCCAAGTCCAGCAAATGAAACTGTGAGCGCCAGCATGCCTAAATCCGTAATCATCACCTGCGCCTCCACCGGTGGCGTGCACACCCCGAGCATGTCGGAATACCTGCCGATCACGCCGGATGAAATCGCCCTCTCGTCGATCGAGGCGGCCGAGGCCGGCGCGTCGATCATCCATCTGCACGCCCGCCATCCGCAAACGGGAAAGCCGGATCCGCGGCCGGAGCTGTTCCGCGACTTCATGGGCCAGATCAGGAGCCGCAGCGACGCCGTTCTCAACATGTCGACCGGCGGCGGCCTTGGCATGACGCGCGAAGAGCGTCTGCGCGCGGCCTTGAGCCTCAGTCCGGAAATGGCCTCGTTGAACGTCGGCTCGATGAACTTCGGCATCTTCCCGATGAAGGCCAGGTACACCGAGTGGAAGCACGAGTGGGAGCCCGCCTTCCTGGAAAGCACGCGGGACTTCATCTTCCGCAACACCTTCGCCGACATCGAATACATCCTGAAGGAACTGGGCGAAGGGCACGGGACGCGCTTCGAATTCGAGTGCTACGACCTCGGCCACCTCTACAACCTGGCGTGGGTCATCGACCAGGGCTGGATCAAGCCGCCGTTCTTCGTGCAGATGGTGTTTGGCGTGCTCGGCGGGGTCGGCGCCGACCTCGACAACCTGATGCACATGCACACCATCGCCCAGAAGCTGTTCGGCAACGACTACGAGTGGTCCGTCCTGGCCGCGGGCAAGAACCAGATGCAGTTCGCCACACAGGCGGCCCTGCTCGGCGGCAACCTGCGCGTCGGCCTGGAAGACAGCCTCTACATCGGCCCCGGCGAGAAGGCGAAAAGCAACGCCGAGCAGGTGCGCAAGATCCGTTCGATCGTCGAAAGCCTCGGCCTGAAGGTCGCCACTCCGGCGGAAGCCCGTGCGCGCCTGGGCCTCAAGGGCGGCGACAGGGTCGAGTTCTGACGCGGAGGAGTCCCCATGCAAACCCGAATGCTGATCAACGGCGAACTGGTGCCGGGGGAGGGCGAGGCGCTGTGCGTGCTCGATCCCGCCACCGGCGAACGGATTGCCCAGGTGCACGAGGCAAGTGATGAACAGGTCGCCGCCGCCGCCCGTTCGGCTGAGGAGGCCTTCCTCTCCTACTCGCGCTCGACCCCGGCAGCCCGCTCCGCCCTGCTGCTGGAAATCGCCGAACTCATCGAGGCCAATGCCGAGGAGCTGGCCGCGCTGGAAAGCGCCAACGTGGGCAAACCCTGGCCGTCGGCGCTGAACGATGAGATACCGCTGACGGTCGACACCTTCCGCTTCTTCGCCGGAGCGGCGCGGACGCTCTCCGGCGTCGCCGCCGGGGAGTACGTCGCCGGGCATACCAGCCTGATCCGGCGCGACCCGCTGGGTCCGGTGGCCGCCATCGCGCCGTGGAACTACCCCTTGATGATGGCGGCGTGGAAGCTGGCCGCACCGCTGGCGGCCGGCTGCACGGTGGTGCTCAAGCCTTCGGAGCTCACGCCGCTTTCGACCCTGCGGTTGGCCGAGCTGCTGCGGGACATCCTGCCTCGCGGCGTGGTGAACGTGATCAATGGGAGAGGAGGGAGTGTCGGTGATCGTCTTGTCAATGCTGCTGGCATGGAGGGAATCAGCATCACCGGCTCGCCCGCCACGGGAGCCGCTGCCATGCGCGCGGCGTCGCGACAGCTGCGCCAGGTTCATCTCGAACTGGGCGGCAAGGCGCCGGTGATCGTCTACGCCGACGCCGACATCGAAAAGCTGGTCGCCATACTCCGCGGAACGGCGTTCTTCAATGCCGGGCAGGATTGCGCCCAGCCGTGCCGCCTGCTCGTCGCCGACGAGGTCTACGAGCACGTGGTGGCCGACCTGGCGGATGCCGTGAGTTCGATCCGCACAGGTGCGCAGCGGGAAGAAGGCGCCGAGATGGGACCGTTGATCAGCGAGTCGCACCGGCAGCGCGTGGCGGGCTTCGTCGAGCGTGCGCGTAGCCGTGCGGAAGTCGTTACCGGCGGGATGGCGGGGGATCGCCCGGGGTTCTTCTATCGCCCCACGGTGGTCGCCAACGTCGACCACGATGCCGAAATCGCCACGAGCGAAATCTTCGGCCCGGTGATCACGGTGTCGCGCTTCAGCAGGGACCAGGACCCGGTGGCGATCGCCAACGCCGGCCGCTACGGACTGGCCTCGTCCGTGTGGACGCGGGACAGCGCCAGGGCGATGGAGGCCACCAGCCGCCTGCGCTACGGCTTCACCTGGGTGAACACCCACGGTGTGGCGACGCCGGAGATGCCCTGGGCCGCCATGAAAGGGTCGGGCCACGGCTGCGACATGTCGGTGTTCGCGCTCGATGCCTACACCGCCGTCCGCCACGTCATGTTCGCTCACGGGTAACGCGTATGACTGAAGACATTGTGATTGTGACTGGCGGTGGCCGGGGAATCGGCCGCGCAATAGTCGAGAAGTTCCTCGGCCAAGGTGCGCGAGTGGTGACCTGCGGTCGTGGTGCTCGCCCTGACGATCTTGGCGGTGAGGTCATGTGGCTCCAGGCCGATGTCTCCAGGCCGGAGGACGCCACGCGCATTCTGGAGCGAACCCTCGAACGCTTCGGCATGCCGACGATCCTGGTCAACAACGCAGGCGTGCAGGTCGAGAAGACCCTGATCGACACGACCGACGAGGACTGGGATCTGCTCATGGGCGTCAATGCCAGGGGCACTTTCAACATGTGTCGCGCGGTATTGCCGGGCATGCGGGCAAGCGGCGGCTGCATCGTCAACCTGGGCTCGATTTCCGGCCTGAACGCCGATCCCTCGATGGCCCTGTACAACGCCTCCAAGGCCTTCGTCCATGGCCTGACGCGCTCCATCGCCGTGGACCATGGCCCGCGCGTGCGCTGCAACGCCGTGTGCCCGGGCTGGATCATGACGGCCATGGCCGAGGACGGTTTCGCCCTCGCCAGGGACCCCGAAAAGGCCAGGGCCGATGCCCTTGCCAGGCACCCCGCCGGCCGCTTCGGCCGACCGGAGGATGTCGCCGAACTGGTGGCCTGGCTCGCTTCCGCACAGGCCGCGTTCATCACCGGCCAGTGCTATGTGATCGACGGCGGTCTGACTGCCGCTTCCCCACTCCAACCGAGGTTTTTCTGATGAGTGAATTCCAGAATGTTGCGGTATTGGGCGCCGGCGTCATCGGTGCCAGCTGGACGGCGTTGTTCCTGGCCTCCGGCCGTAACGTGGCGGTATTCGATCCCGCCGAAGGGATGGAAAAGGATGTCCGCGAGTATGTGAAGAGCGCCTGGTCGACCTTGCAGGAACTGGGGCTGGTGAAAGAGGGCGCGCCGGGCGAGCTGAGCTTCCATCGCACCGCCGCCGAGGCGGTGAAGAACGCCGACTTCATCCAGGAAAGCGTGCCCGAGCGCATCCGGATCAAGCATGCGCTCTACGCGGAAATCGAACCGCTGCTCAAGCCGGGCGCGATCATCGCCTCGTCCGCTTCGGGCCTGCCGCTGAGCGAGATGCAGGCCGGCTGGATCGATCCGTCGCGCTTCGTCCTCGGTCATCCGTTCAACCCGCCGCACCTGATTCCGCTGGTGGAAGTCATGGGCAACCAGCGCACTGCGCAGGATGCCGTCGAGGGCGCGGAGCGCTTCTACGAACTGGTCGGCAAGGTGACCATCCGCGTACAGCGTGAAGTCCCCGGCCATGTCGCCAACCGGCTGCAGGCGGCGCTCTGGCGCGAGGCCATCCATCTGGTGAAGATCGGCGCGGCCAGCGTCGAGGACGTGGACACCGCCGTGTGGGCAGGGCCCGGTCTGCGCTGGGCGGCCATGGGGCCCACCATGCTGTTCCACCTCGGGGGCGGTCCGGGCGGCCTGAAGTCCTTCTGCGAGAAGTACACCGAGAGCTTCCACCGCTGGTGGGAGGACCTGGGCGACCCGCGTCTGGATGCCGAGACCGCCGCGCTGCTGGTGCAGGGCGTGGCCGCCGAGTCCGCCAACGGCAGCCAGGCGGAACTTTCGCAGGCACGGGACGACCTGATCAAGGCGATGCTCAAGACTACCGCGCACCTGCGGCGCAAATGATGTTCTGGATGCCGGCAGGGGAGCACCGCTCCCCACCGGCTGGTGATGGGCAGGAAGCCCCAACCCTGGATGCAGAGGTAATCATGTCGGTCGAACGTCTGACACTGCGGGTAGCGAACATCGCCAGCGCCGCCAGGGACGCACTGGTCATCGAGCTGTGCGATCCATCCGGCGGCGAGCTGCCGGCATACACAGCCGGTGCGCACATCGAGCTGCACCTGCCCAACGGACTGGTGCGCCAGTACTCCCTGTGCGGCGATGCCCGGCAACGGGATTGCTACCGCGTCGGTGTGGGACTGGCGCCGGCCAGCCGGGGCGGTTCGCGCTACATCCACCAGTCGCTGCGCGTCGCCGACCTGATCCGGGTGACGCCGCCGCGCAACAACTTTCCGTTGTTCGAGGATGCCGTCGAGTTCGTCTTCTTCGCCGGTGGCATCGGCATCACGCCGATCCTTTCGATGATCCAGTGGTGCGAGGCGAATGGGCGTCCCTGGCGCCTGTTCTACCTGGTGCGCAACCGCGAGCGGGCCGCCTTCCTGGAACAACTGGAAAGCTACGGTGACAGGGTCACGCTGCATGCGGACGAAGAGGCCGGAGCCCTGTTCGATGTCGCCGCTGCCGTGGCCCGCTTGCCCGGGCGGGCGCATCTCTACACCTGCGGGCCGACGCCCCTGATGCTGGCGGTGGAGGAGGCGGCGAAGTCCTTTCCCGCCGGGCAGGTGCACTTCGAATGGTTCGCTCCCAGGCAGGTGGAGAAGACCCGGGCCGATGGCGCCTTCACCCTGAAGCTCGCGCGCAGTGGCAAGTGCCTGGAGGTGCCGGCCGACAGGAGCATCCTGCAGGTGCTCGAAGCCAATGGCGTGCGGGTGGAAAGCTCGTGCCGCGAGGGCACCTGCGCCTCCTGCGAGACCCGCGTGCTGTCCGGCACGCCGGACCATCGCGACAGCGTGCTGAGCGAGGCCGAGAAACGCTGCAACAACACCATGATGGTCTGCGTTTCCCGGGCGCTGTCCGGCACGCTCGAACTGGACCTCTGACGCCATGATCTCCGACTGCGGGGGAATCACCCGATGCTGACCTACCGAACGCCGGTCCTGCGCGAATGGATCGATTACAACGAGCATCTGCGCGATGCCTTCTACTTCCTGATCTTCAGCTACGCCACCGATGCCCTGATGGATCGCATCGGCCTGGACGAGGCGGGGCGCGCCGAGACCGGGCACACGCTGTTCACCCTGGAGGCGCACATCAACTACCTGGCGCAGGCGAAGCTGGGCGACCCGCTGGCAGTGCGCACGCGGTTCATCGATCGCGATCCGAAGCGCCTGCACATCGTGCACGACCTTCATCTGGAGGGCAGCGATGAGCCGCTGGCAGTCAGCGAGCAGATGCTGATGAACATCGATTTTCAGGCCGGCAAGGCCTGTGCCTTCGCCGACGCGGTGGACGCCCGGATATCCGAACTCTTCAGGCAGTACCAGGGCGCCAGCCATCCTGGCTACTGCGGGAGAACCATCGCCATTCGCCGGTGATGCGGGCCTCTGTTTCGGGGGCACAACAAGAAGCAAACAACAACGACTGCCTTGAGGATTCACCAGATGAGAGCTTCATCCTTCCTGTTCCTGGGCGCACTGGCTTGTCTTCCCGTTCTGACCCAGGCCGCCGAGCCCGCCCAGTGCCACACCGTCAGGATGTCCGACCCCGGCTGGACGGACATTCAGTCCACCACGGCCATCGCCAATACCCTGCTCAAGGGGCTGGGCTACAAGACCAAGGTCACCCTGCTGGGCGTTCCGCTGACCTACAAGGCGCTGGCCGAAGGCAAGAACATGGACGTCTTCCTCGGCACCTGGATTCCGACCATGGAACCGGACCTCAAGCCCTACCGCGACGCCGGCAGGATCGACATCGTGCGGGCCAATCTGCAGCACGCCAAGTACACGCTGGCGGTGCCGGAAGAGTTGTGGAACCGGGGGCTGAAGGACTTCGCCGATATCCCGAAATTCAAGGACGAGCTGAACAGCAGGATCTACGGCCTGGAGCCGGGCGATGGCGGCAACAAGGCGGTGCTCAAGGCCATCGAGCAGAATGCCTTCGGCCTCGGGGACGCCGGCTTCAGCGTGGTGGCGTCGAGTGAATCGGGCATGCTGTCCCAGGTCGAGCGGGCCATCCGGCGTAACAACGCCATCCTGTTCCTGGGCTGGGAACCGCACCCCATGAACACCCGCTTCAAGATGAAGTTCCTGACCGGCGGCGATGAGTTCTTCGGGCCCGACTTCGGCGATGCAACCGTCTACACCAGCACCCGCAAGGGCTATGTGGGCGAGTGCCCGAACGTCGGCCAGCTCCTGAAGAACCTGAGCTTCACCCTGGACATGGAGAACAACATCATGGGCTCGATCCTCGAAGACAAGATGGAGCCCGAGGATGCCGCGCGGGCCTGGCTGAAGAAGAACCCGCATGTCCTGGAGGACTGGCTGGCAGGCGTCACCACCCGTGATGGAAAGCCCGGCCTCGAGGCTGTCAGGCAGAGCCTTTAGTTCGGTCTGGAGGCGCTGCCGGGGGCAGGCTCGATGGCCGTCCCCTGGCAAGCGCAGCACGTCCTTCACCCAGAGATTCAGACCGCCCGGGTGATTCCGCCATCGACGCGGATGTTCTGCGCCGTGATGTAGGCGGCGCCTTCCGAGGCCAGGAAGGCGATGGTCGCGGCGATCTCTTCACTGGTTCCGTAGCGCTGCAGCGGCACGCTGTCACGCCGTTCCTCGGTGGCCGGCAGGCTGTCGATCCAGCCGGGGAGGACGTTGTTCATGCGGATGTTGTCGGCGGCGTAGGTGTCCGCGAAGATCTTGGTGAAGGACGCCAGGCCCGCGCGGAACACGGCGGAGGTGGGGAACATCGCGCTCGGCTCGAAGGCCCAGGCGGTGGAGATGTTGATGATCACGCCGCTCTTCTGCCGCTGCATGAGTGGCGTCACCAGGCGGGTCGGGCGGATCACGTTGAGCAGGTAGGTGTCCATTCCGCGATGCCAGTCCTCGTCGCTGATCTCGAGGATGGGCGCGCGCGGGCCATGGCCGGCGCTGTTCACCAGCACGTCGATGCGGCCCCACTGTTCGCTCACCGCGTCGACCAGGCGCTTCAGGTCGTCGTTCGACTGGTTGCTGCCGGTCACGCCGATACCGCCGAGCTCCCGGGCCAGCGCCTCGCCCTTGCCGGAGGAGGAGAGGATGCCGACCCTGAAGCCGTCCGCCGCGAGGCGCCGGGCTGCGGCCGCTCCCATGCCGCTGCCTGCGGCGGTGATGATCGCTACTTTTTCTACTGACATCGGGCGTTCTCCCGGGCTGGCTGAGTGAGTCCCGAGCCTAGCACCGCGTAGCGCCGGCAGAGAGTCAGCCGGGGTTTCGCGATGCAGTAGACAAACTATCGATAGAGCGGGTGGCCTGGTCGATCAGCCATTGGCGCACCAGCGCCTGTGCCGCCGGGTGTCGGGACTTGCGCGGCCAGACGAGGTAGAAGCCCGTATCCACCCGCAACTCCCGCGCGGCGACGCAGGCGAGGCGCCCCGCGCGGATGTCGTCCTGGACGAAGAAGTGGCTGGCCAGGGCCAGGCCCTGGCCGGCGATGGCGGCCTCGATCGCCAGCGAGGTCTGGTTGAAGCGGACGTTCTTCGGGGCGACCTGCACCGGGTGGTCGAAGACTTGCGCGATGAACTGCGGCCAGAAGTTGTGGGCGTCGTGCAGGAGCATGAAGCCTTGCAGCTCGGCGAAGCTGCGGGGCGTTCCCATGGCCTGCAGCAGCGCCGGGCTGCCCACGGCCACGATGCGCTGTTCGAACAGCAGCTCGGCGTTCAGCCCGGGGCCGAAAGGCGGGCGGCCGTAGCGGACGGCGATGTCCACGCCATCGGTCTGGAAGTGCGACAGGCGCTCGGTGGCGAGCACCCGCAGATCGATTTCCGGGTGGGTCCCGGTGAAGTCGGCCAGTCGGGGGATCAGCCACCTGGAGGCGAAGCTGGGCGTCACGCTGACGGTCAGGTGCGTCGGCTCCGGGCGCAGCGAGCGGGTGGCCTCGTCGATGAGTTCGAACGCCTTGCGGACGCTGACCACGTAAGCCCGTCCCGCCTCGGTCAGGGCCAGCCCACGGGGCAGCCGCTCGAAGAGCTTCAGCCCGAGGCTCGCTTCCAGGCCGCGAATCTGCTGCGCCACCGCAGCCTGGGTGACGCCCAGTTCTTCGGCGCCGAGACGGAAGTTCGAATGGCGCGACACGACTTCGAACACCCGAAGCGCATTCAGCGACGGCAGGCTCTTGAACAGCTCCGACATGGCGATGGGATTTCTACTGGCTCACGGTGAGTCCGAAGCTACTGCTCCCGGGGAGAAAAGGAAACCGGAGGCAATGGACGTCGGCCGGTTTCAACCCCGCCCGTCGCCACCATCCGTCGGCACGGCAAGCCCCGTCTTCACGTTGCTCATGGACACCAGCGTCCTGAAGCGCTTGACGTTGTTGCTTTCGAAGAACAGTTCCCGGGTCAGCTGGGTGTACTGCTCCATGTTCCTGACCAGCATGATCAGCACGAAGTCGCATTCGCCCGCGACGTAGTAGCACTGCTGGACCTGGGGGCACGCCAGGAAGGACCTTTTCATCTCGTCCAGCAGATCCAGGCGCTCGCTTTCCACCTCCACTTCCGCGATCACCGTGAGCGTGTAGCCAAGCGACGCAGGATTCACCTGGGCGACGGTGCGCTGGATGACGCCGTCGGCGCCCATTTTCTTCAGTCGCCGGTTCACCGCGGCGGACGACAGGTTCACCCGTTCCCCCAGCTCGAGCTGGGAGGTCGTGGCGTCCTGCTGGACGGCTTCCAGCAGCGCGCGGTCGAACTGATCGAGATTCATCGGGGCGCTCGTAATGGAATGACGGTTGGCTGGCCAGAAACGAAATGAAAATACGCAATTGGCGGTGAAAACAGGATTTCGCTGCAAGTCACAGGAATAAGATTTACACATCCACCACCAGAGTGCGACCGGATGCGCTTCCTTCCCGCATCCGTATCGTCGCGGAGAACCGATGAGCAAGTTGCCTGAGCTGCGTTTGAACGGCCCGATCCTGCTGCAGCAGATTCACGTTCTTGGCGGGATTGGCGTCGACCCCGTCAACGGCGGAAGGACGCGCATCGCGCTCACCGATGCCGAGAAGGCGGGCCGCGACCAACTGGTCGCCTGGATGCGCGAGCTGGAACTGGAGATTCGCTTCGATCGCATCGGCAACATCTTCGGCACCCTGCGCTCCGCAGGCGATAAGGGTGACCAGGCGCCCCTGATGATCGGCTCGCACATCGACAGCGTGACCAACGCCGGGGCCCTGGATGGCTGCTACGGAGTGCTGGCGGGGCTGGCCGTGCTGCGTGCGTTTCGCGAGGCCGGGGCGCTGCCGGAACGCTCCATCACGGTGGCCGCCTTCACCAACGAGGAAGGCGTTCGCTACCAGCCGGACATGATGGGTTCCCTGGTATATGCCGGCGGTCTTCCGCTGGAGGAGGCGCTGGCCAGCATCGGCACCGACGGCACGCGCCTGGGCGATGAGCTGCGGCGCATCGGCTATGCCGGCGATCTGGAGCCGGGCGCCATGGTCCCGCACGAGTACCTCGAACTGCACATCGAGCAGGGGCCGGTTCTGGAAGCCGGGAACACCCTGATTGGCGTGGTCGAGAACCTCCAGGGCATTTCCTGGCAACAGGTCACAGTGCAGGGCAACGCCAACCACGCAGGCACCACCCCGACTCGCCTGCGGCACGATGCCGGCTACGTGGCCGGCGCTGTCGTCGCCGAGTTGCGCCGCATCGCCCGGGAAAGCGGGACCACGCTCGCCACCGTCGGCTGCATGAACTTCGAGCCCAATGTCATCAACGTCATCCCGCGGCGCGCGACCTTCACCGTCGACCTGCGCGATCCTGACGAGGGCAAGCTCGTCCAGGCGGAGGCGCGCCTGGCGCAATTCCTGGAGCGGATCGCCGGGGAGGAGGGCGTCACCATCGGCACGGAGCGGCTGGCGCGCTTCCAGCCGGTGACTTTCGATGCGGAGCTGGCCCGGGAGATCGAGTCCTCCGCCCGGCGCCTGGGTTTCAGCCATCGCCGCATGACATCGGGCGCAGGGCACGACGCCCAGATGATCGCCCGCATCGCGCCTGCGGCGATGATCTTCGTCCCCAGCCGTGGCGGCATCAGCCACAACCCGCGCGAGCACACCGACGACGACCAGTTGCTGAAAGGCGCGGAGGTGCTGCTCGACGTCGTCGTCCGGCGCCTGAACCCGGCCCGCTGATTCCTTCGCCCTTCATCCCGCCGGTACGCTGCCGGCCCTGCCACCGGAGCCCGACATGCTGATTGCAAACCCCAACGCTACCCGCCAGCCCTATCCCGACGCCCTGCGGAACATCATGAGCATCCGCAAGGCCGACGAGAGCCGTCAGTGGCTGGCGCAATGGCCGCGTCTGAACGGCGGGGGAACGCCGCTGTACTCGCTGCCCGACCTGGCCAACGAACTGGGCGTGGCTGAAATCCTGGTCAAGGACGAATCGGTACGTTCGGAGCTGGGCAGCTTCAAGGCGCTGGGTGCGCCGATCGCCCTGGTTCGCCTGATCCTGCGCACGTTCCCGCAGCACGACTTCACTGCCCGCGACCTGCTCGCCGGCCGGCACGCCGCGGCCCTGGCGCAGTTCACCGTGATCAGCGCAACCGACGGAAACCACGGCCGCGCGCTGGCTGCGGCTGCACGGAGCGTCGGTTGCCGCTGCGTGATCGTGCTCCATGCCAATGTCAGCATCGAGCGGGAAGCGGCCATCGCCGCCTATGGTGCGGAGATCGTCCGCATTGCCGGCAACTACGACGATTCCGTCGAGGAGGCGGCGGCGCTGGCCGCGAAGAATGGCTGGCGGGTCGTCTCGGACACCTCCTACGACGGCTACGAGGAAATCCCGCGGGATGTCATGCAGGGTTACGGCACCATCGCCGCCGAAATCGTCGAAGCGGCCGTGCCGGCGTTCACCCATGTGTTCCTGCAGGGCGGCGTGGGCGGACTCGCCGCCGGCATCGCCAGCTACCTGTGGGAGCTCTGCGGGGAACGCCGGCCGACCTTCATCGTGGTCGAGCCGGAGCAGGCCGACTGCCTGTACCAGAGCGCCATCGCCGGAAAGGCCGCCAGCGCCACCGGCTCGGTCGACTCGCTGATGGCGGGCCTGGCCTGCGGCGAAACCTCGCCGCTGGCCTGGAAGTTCCTGCAGCCGAGCGTCGACTTCTTCATGACCATCCGGGACGACGAGGCCGTTGCCGCCATGCGCCGCCTGGCCGTTGGCAGCGGTCGCGACATCCCCCTGGTCGCGGGCGAGTCGGCCGTAGCCGGCCTCGCCGGGCTGACGCGGCTGGTTGCCTCGGGCAGCCAGGCGACCGACGTCGGCCTCGACGGGAAGTCCCGCGTCCTGCTGATCAGCACCGAAGGCGACACCGCGCCGGGCGTGTACGCCGGGCTGGTGGGCGAGTCCGGCGAGTCGGTGCGGGCTCGCCAGGAAGCCTGGTCGCCTCGAGCCTGAGCGCTCAGCCTTGCAGTGCGCGCGGCCGCTGGCTGCGCTGCTCGTCGGCTGAGTTGCCGGCCTTCTGCAACTGGAAGCTGAACTCGATTTCGGCGAAGCGGCCACTCACGCCGCGTTTGGCGCACTCCGCCGCGTCCTCGACGAAGTTCACCTCGCCGACCAGTCCGTCGCGGGTGGCGTAGGCGAAGTCGTCCCACAGGTACTGGTCGCCGGACAGGTTGATCTGGGTGGTCAGGTGGCGATAACCCGGCGCGGAGATGAAGAAGTGGATGTGCGCCGGGCGCTGGCCGTGGCGGCCCAGCTGGTCCAGGCACTCCTGGGTCGGGCCGTCCGGCGGGCAGCCGTAGCCGCTCGGCACGATGCTGCGGGCGCGGTAGCGGCCGTCGGCGTCGGTGAGGATGCGGCGGCGCAGGTTGTATTCGGACTGGCTCTGGTCGAAGTAGGAGTACAGGCCCCTGGTGTTGGCGTGCCAGAGATCGACGGTGGCGCCGGCGACAGGGTTGCCGTCCAGGTCGAGGACGCGGCCTTCGAGGAACATCACGGTGCCCGGGTCGCTGCCGTCGTCCATCCGCGCCTCGCCTTCGCTCAGCGGCGCGCCGGCCACGTACAGCGGGCCTTCGATGGTGCGCGGGGTGCCGCCGGTATGGCCGCTTTCGGCGTCCCTGGCGTCGCTCAGCAGGTCGAGGAAGTGCTCGATGCCGAGGCCGGCCACCAGCAGGCCGGCTTCGCCGCGCCCGCCCAGGCGGTTCAGGTAGTCCACCGCGGTCCAGAACTCGTCGTCGCTGATCTCCAGGTCTTCGATCAGCTTCGCGGTGTCCTGCAGGACGCGCAGCATGATCTGCTTCACGCGCGGGCTGCCCTGGTTGTTGCCGAAGCCGGCGGCTTCCTCGAAGAACTTCCGGACGTCGGCAGAGTGGGAAATCCTGACAGTCATGTGGCACCTCATCGGTCGTTGTTGTTATGCGGGGTGCAGACCCTTGAGCAAATCTGGTGCCACTCTCTCACCGCATTGATATTCAAGGGATTTTTCGTGAACAGGGATAAGGGAGGCGGCGCGCGATCGATCATTTGATCAATGCGCGCCGCAGGGATTGAGCAAATGCTCAAGGCTTGCCGGCGGCGCCTTCGCCCGGAGATTTCTTCAGCCGGTAGGCCAGGGCAGGGCGGGTCATGCCGAGCAGGCGCGCGGCCTCCGAGACGTTCTGCTTGCAGCGCGCCATCGCCTCCTGCATCAGGGCGTCTTCCACGGCATCCAGGCTGGTGCCGCTGTCGATGATCTGCGCGATCCACCCCGGGGCGGCCTGCTCGGCGGAAGCCACCAGGCGGCCGTCGCTGGCCAGGCCGATGCTGTCGGCCGGCGGCGGGGCGTGGGGGAAGAGGGCGTCGAGGCCGATGCTCTGGTTCTCGTCGGTGATGATCACGCCGCGCTCCATGAGGTTTTCCAGCTCGCGGATATTGCCCGGCCAGGCGTACTGCAGGCAGGCCTCCAGCGCCCGGTCGCTGAGGCCCAGGGTCTTCTTGCCGTAGCTCTCGTGCAGCCGGGCGAGGAAGTGTTCGATCAGCAGCGGGATGTCCTCGCGGCGGTCGCGCAGCGCCGGGATGCGCACCGGGAATACGTTCAGGCGGTAGAACAGGTCGGCACGGAAGCGTCCCTGCCTGACCGCCTGCTCCAGATCCTCGTGGGTCGCGGCGATGACCCGTACGTCGACCTCGCGTGTGCGCGTGTCGCCGACGCGCTCCAGTTCCTCTTCCTGCAGTACACGGAGCAGGCTGGCCTGTGCGCGGGGCGTCAGTTCGACGATCTCGTCGAGGAACAGGGTGCCGCCGTTGGCGCGCTCGAAGCGGCCCATGCGTGACTGCTGGGCGCCGGTGTAGGCGCCTTTCTCGACGCCGAACAGCTCGGCCTCGATCAGGTCCGGGGGAATGGTCGCGCAGTTCAGCGCGACGAAGGGCCCGCCGGCGCGCTCGCTGCGCAGGTGCAGGCTGCGGGCGATGACTTCCTTGCCGACGCCGGTTTCGCCGAGCAGCAGCACCGAGGCCTTGCCGGAGGCGACCTTGTCGATCAGCGCGCAGCAGCGCCGATACACCGGCGACTGGCCGATCCCGTAGAACTGCCCGGCCTCCTGCTGCAGGCGCTGGCGCAGGTTCGCCACCTGCACCTGCAGGGACTGCAGCTCGTCGATGATCGGGTCGCTCTGGAAGTAGCGCATGAACTCCTCGGCGTCCTCCCACTGCTCCACCGGCTTGCCGATGATGCGGCACTCGGCATCGCCGCAGCCGCGGCAGCTGACCTCCTTGTAGAGCACCTGGCGGCCGAGGAAGAACGAGCTGTAGCTGATCGCGTAGCCCAGCAGCATCCAGCAGATCGGTTGTTCGGAATGCAGGTTTTCCAGCTGGCAGTTCTCCACCTCGAAGGAATCCTGCCACTCGATGTCGGCGTAGAAATGGCCGCTTTCCAGGTCGATTTCCAGCTGCTGCGGGCGGACCTTGACCATGCCCTTGAGCGAGTGCAGCTGCGGGCCGATGAAGAACATCTCCACCGGGTTGCCCTGCGGGCGCAGCTTGCGCGCCAGCTCCGCATCCTTCAGCCCGGACTGGTAGCCCATGCGCAGGAAGAAGCCCTTGGCGCGCTCGACGCCGAGCATCTCGACCAGCTCGCGGCGCATGCTCGCCATCATCGCCGCCTGGACCAGCAGCATGCGCTGCTCGTCCAGCCAGATCTTGCCTTCGGTGCCGAGGAAGCGGACCTGCTCGGTGAGGTCCTTCAGGGCCGGTGCGGGTTCCGGCGCCTTGTACTGCGTAATCATTCGGTTGCGCCCCTGGTTGTATTTGTATGGGGGATGCGGCGCGTCCCGCCCAGGCTGTGGCGGGTTCCGGTCGCGCCGGGACGACCTCGGCGGTTCATGCAAGGCACGGGTCGTTTTTCTTTTTCTAGGCCGCCTGAAACGCCGGGAAAAGTCAATCGCGTCGACTTTCGCCATTTGCTCCATGGCGCCCCCGGCGATTGAGCAAATGATCAATCGGCCATTCGACGGCGATGCGCCGGGAGTCGTCCCGATGTCTCCGGGGCGCCGATAGAACGCCTTTAAAATCAATTGCTTGTGATAAATCCGCGAGCCTCGCCAGGCTCCTGGCACAGCCGTTGCTCCTGCCCCTTCGAGCCAACGGGAGCAGCAAGCATGAACCAGGCAGCAACCCCCTTCGAACAGATGCCCCGCTATGTGCGGGTGCGCAGCGAGCCCGACGCCGCCTTCGTCGAGTTCGACTTCGCCATCGGCTACCCGGACCTCTTCGTCGAGCTGGTCCTGCCGCGCGCGGCGTTCGCCAGCTTCTGCGCAAGCAACCGGGTCCGGCACATGGACGCAGCGATGGCCGCGGCCATCGACGCCGACATGGAGAAATGGCGCTACGGCGAGAGCCGCGGCCAGGACGACTGACGCGCCCGGCGAGGACGCGCGCATTCCCCACAACAACAACTACAGGACGCCTTGCATGACTATCGAGATCAAGACGGCGACGGTCGAACCGATCCGGCAGACCTTCAGCCACATCCGCCGGCGCTTCGGCGACAAGCCTGCCAGCCGCTACCAGGAGGCCAGCTTCGACATCGAGGCGGCCACCAACTTCCACTACCGTCCGCTGTGGCAGCCGGACAAGCTGCTCAACGACCCCACCCGCACTGCCGTGCGCATGGCCGACTGGTACGCCGTCAGCGATCCGCGCCAGTACTACTACGGCGCCTACGTCCAGGCCCGCGCGCGGATGCAGGAGAACGCCGAGCACGACTTCGCCTTCTGCGAGAAGCGCGACCTGCTGGCCGGCCTGCCCGCGGAAATCCGTGCGCTGATCGCCCAGCTTCTGCTGCCGCTGCGCCACGCCGAGCTGGGCGCGAACATGAACAACAGCGGCATCGCCGCCGACGGCTTCGGCACCAGCCTGACCCAGATGCACATGTTCCAGGCCATGGATCGCCTGGCCATCGCCCAGTACCTGTCGCGCATCGGCCTGATGCTGGAGGACGACGGCCTGGCGCTGCTCGCCGAGGCCAAGCAGCGCTGGATGGCCGAGCCGGCCTGGCAGGGCGTGCGCCGCTACGTGGAAGACAGCCTGGTGCTGCGCGACTGGTTCGAGCTGAGCCTGGCGCAGAACCTGGTCAGCGACGGCCTGCTCTATCCGCTGCTGTTCGAACGTTTCGACGCACAGCTCGTGGCGAAGGGGGCAGGGCAGGTGGGCATGCTCACCGAGTTCATGCGCCTGTGGTTCGCCGAAAGCCAGCGCTGGGTCGACGCCATGGTCAAGACGGTGGCCGGCGAAAGCGCCGAGAACCGCCAGCTGATCGAAGGCTGGGTCGCCCACTGGCGCGTCCGCGCCCTCGAAGCCCTGGCCCCGCTCGCCGACATCGGCCCCGGCCGCGAAGCCCTCGATGCCATCGACAGCGCCTTTGGCGCCCGCCTGAAGAAACTCGGCCTGACCGGAGCAGCAGCATGAATTCCCTCGTCTACATCGCC
Organism: Pseudomonas jinjuensis; assembly: GCF_900103845.1. Classification (GTDB taxonomy): domain Bacteria; phylum Pseudomonadota; class Gammaproteobacteria; order Pseudomonadales; family Pseudomonadaceae; genus Pseudomonas; species Pseudomonas jinjuensis. The sequence continues at coordinate 344,594 of NZ_FNIJ01000004.1, read as the reverse complement.
TTCCAGGACAACGACAGCGCCCGCTATATCGTCGAGGCCATCACCCAGGACAACCCCCACGCCGAGGTCCAGCACCAGCCCGCGATGATCCGCGTGCAGGCGGAGGGCCGCCTGGAGATCCATCGCGCCACGGTGGAGGAGAAGCTCGGCCGCGAGTGGGACGTGCAGGAAATGCTGATCGACGTGATCACCCTCGGCGGCAACGTCGAGGAGGACGAGGACTGCTTCGCCCTGCACTGGAACTGATCCGCACAACGACAAGAATCCGGAGATCGACCATGGCCGCCAAACGCCTGAACCAGAAAGACAAGTACCGCTGCCTGACCCGCGACCTCGGCTGGGAGCCGAGCTACCAGAGCAAGGAAGACATCTACCCCTACGAGCGCTTCGAAGGCATCAAGATCACCGACTGGGACAAGTGGGAGGACCCCTTCCGCCTGACCATGGATGCCTACTGGAAATACCAGGCCGAGAAGGAGAAGAAGCTCTACGCCATCTTCGATGCCTTCGCCCAGAACAACGGCCACCAGAACATTTCCGACGCCCGCTACGTCAACGCGCTGAAGCTGTTCCTCTGTGGCGTGACGCCGCTGGAGTACCAGGCCTACCAGGGCTTCGCGCGGGTCGGCCGGCACTTCGGCGGCGCCGGCGCGCGGGTCGCCTGCCAGATGCAGGCCATCGACGAACTGCGTCACGTGCAGACCCAGGTCCACGCGATGAGCCACTACAACAAGCACTTCAACGGCCTGCACGACTTCGCCCACATGCACGACCGCGTGTGGTTCCTCTCGGTGCCCAAGTCGTTCTTCGAGGACGCCCGCACCGCCGGCCCGTTCGAGTTCCTCACGGCCATCTCGTTCTCCTTCGAATACGTGCTGACCAACCTGCTGTTCGTGCCCTTCATGTCCGGCGCGGCCTACAACGGCGACATGGCCACCGTCACCTTCGGCTTCTCGGCGCAGTCCGACGAGGCGCGGCACATGACCCTCGGCCTGGAGGTGATCAAGTTCCTGCTGGAGCAGCACGAGGACAACGTGCCCATCGTCCAGCGCTGGATCGACAAGTGGTTCTGGCGCGGATACCGCCTGCTGACCCTGGTCGGGATGATGATGGACTACATGCTGCCGAACAAAGTGATGTCCTGGGCCGAGGCCTGGGAGGTCTACTTCGAGCAGGCCGGCGGCGCGCTGTTCAAGGACCTGGAGCGCTACGGCATCCGCCCGCCGAAGTACGTCGAGCAGACCGCCATTGGTAAAGAGCACATCAGCCACCAGGCCTGGTCGATCTTCTACCAGTACAGCCAGGCAACCAACTTCCATACCTGGATGCCCACCGACGAGGAACTGGACTGGCTCTCGGCGAAGTACCCGGACACCTTCGACAAGCATTACCGCCCGCGCTACGAGTACTGGCGCGAGCTGCAGGCGCGCGGCGAGCGCTTCTACAACCCGAGCCTGCCGATGCTCTGCCAGGTGTGCCAGATCCCGCTGTCGTTCACCGAGCCGGACGACGCCACGCGCCTGAGCCACCGCAGCGTGGTGCACGCCGGCGAGCGCTATCACTTCTGCTCCGACGGCTGCTGCGACATCTTCACCTTCGAGGCGGAGAAGTACGTGCAGGCCTGGCTGCCGGTGCACCAGATCCTGCAGGGCAACTGCGGCGGCGGCGACGTCGAGTCGGTGGTGCGCGACTACTACAACATCGCCCCCGGCGAAGACAACTTCGAATACCAGGGCTCCCCCGAGCACCAGCGCTGGCAGGAACTGCATCGCGCCGAGCGCAAGGCCGGCTGAGCCAGAGCGGGCGCATTCCCCGCGTGCAATGCGCCCATCGTCCCCCCGACAAGAACAAGGAACACCGCCATGTCCGTGACCGCCATCGGTACCTACACCGCCGAACCCCTGGATCGCCAGGCCAACTTCCACGGCGCCCAGCTGGTCTACCTGTGCTGGGAAAACCACCTGCTGTTCTGCGCGCCCTTCACCTTCCCGCTGGACCCGGCGCTGCGCTTCGCCGACTTCATCGAACAGGTCGCCAGGCCGGCCATTGCCCTGCATCCGGATGCCCGCCAGGTGGACTTCGCCACCGCCCAGTGGCGCCTCGACGACCAGCCGTTCAATCCCGACCCGGCGCGCAGCCTGGTGGACAACGGCATCGGCCACAAGAGCCTGCTGCATCTGCACACCCCCGGCCTCGAAGGCCTGGGCGGCAGCCGTAACTGAGGAGCGCCGCCATGAGCTACCAAGTCACCATCGAACCCATCGGCGAGCAGATCGAGGTGGAAGAGGGCCAGACCATTCTCCAGGCCGCGCTGCGCCAGGGCGTCTGGCTGCCGTTCGCCTGCGGCCACGGCACCTGCGCCACCTGCAAGTGCCAGGTGCTGGAGGGCGAGGTGGACGTCGGCGCGGCATCCTCCTTCGCGCTGATGGACATGGAGCGCGACGAGGGCAAGGTGCTGGCCTGCTGCGCCATCCCGCAGAGCGACATGGTCATCGAGGCCGACATCGACGTCGACCCGGACTTCGCCGGCCATCCGGTGCAGGACTACCGCGCCGTGGTCACCCGCCTGGTCGACCTGTCGCCGACCATCAAGGGCGTGCACCTGAAGCTCGACCGGCCCATGGCTTTCCAGGCCGGCCAGTACATCAACCTGCAGTTGCCCGGCATCGAGGGCACCCGCGCCTTCTCCCTGGCCAACCCGCCGAGCCGCGCCGACGAGGTGGAACTGCACGTGCGTCTGGTGGAGGGCGGTGCGGCCACCGGTTTCATCCATGACCAGTTGCAGGTGGGGGACGAGGTCGAGCTGTCCGGCCCCTACGGGCAGTTCTTCGTGCGCGGCTCGCAGGCCGGCGACCTGATCTTCATCGCCGGCGGCTCCGGGCTGTCCAGCCCGCAGTCGATGATCCTCGACCTGCTGGCCCAGGGCGACACGCGCCGCATCACGCTGTTCCAGGGCGCGCGCACCCGCGCCGAGCTGTACAACCGCGAGCTGTTCGAGGAACTGGCGGCGACGCACGAGAACTTCGACTACGTGCCGGCCCTCAGCCAGGCCGCCGAGGACGGTGGCTGGAGCGGCTTCCGCGGCTACGTGCACGACGCGGCGAAGAAACACTTCGACGGCCGCTTCTCCGGGCACAAGGCGTACCTGTGCGGCCCGCCACCGATGATCGACGCCGCCATCACCAGCCTGATGCAGGGCCGCCTGTTCGAGCGCGACATCTTCATGGAGCGCTTCCTCACCGCCGCCGACGGCGTCGGCGAGGGCCAGCGATCGGCCCTGTTCAAGCGCATCTGAAATCACGCATTCCCGGCACCTCGCCAGCGCGCGGGGCGCCGGAGTGCGCCCGACCGATAACAAGAACAAAGGTTGACCCCATGAACCACACCCTTGCGAACCTGCTCCGTTTCACCGCCTGCGTCCTGCTGTTCGGCTTCGCCAACCTGTCCCGCGCCACCGAAGGCGGCGGCACCTCCTATCCGCTCGGCGCGGAGAACTACATGTCCGGCGCCATGCCGCCGCCGGGCTTCTACGGCCAGCTGTTCGTCAACCACTACGAGGCCGACAACCTGCGCGGCAACGATGGCGACAAGCTGCCGGTGGACTTCCGCGTGCGCGCCAACGCCATAGTCCCGCGGCTGATCTGGGTGAGCGACTACACATTGTTCGGCGGCAGCTTCGCCCTGCACGCCATCGTTCCGCTGGTCGACCTGAAGGTGAAGCTCAACGGCCAGTCGCAGAGCAAGCAGGGCCTGGGCGACGTAATCTTCGGCCCGGCGCTGGGCTTCCACCACAGCGACAAGTTCCACAGCATCCTGGCCTTCGACATGATCGCGCCCACCGGCCGCTACGACAGCGACGACCTGGCCAACACCGGGCGCAACTACTGGGTGTTCGAGCCGGTGTACGCGATGACCTACGTCGACCCCGACGGCCTCAACCTCGACGCCAAGCTGATGTACGACTTCAATCGCCGGAACCCGGACACCGACTACCGCTCCGGCCAGGAATTCCACGTCGACTACGCCGCCGGCTGGGGCTTCGGCAATGGCTGGGTGGCAGGGGTGGGCGGCTACTACTACCGGCAGACCACCGATGACCGCCAGGACGGCGAGACCGTCGAGGACAACAAGGGGCGCAGCTTCGCCATCGGCCCGTCGATCAAGTACAGCGGGGAGGGCGGCTGGTTCCTCACCGCCAAGTGGTCGCAGGAGATGGGCGTGCGCAACCGCGCGCAGGGGGATGCCTACTGGATCAAGCTGACGGTGCCTTTCTGAGCGAAGGGGCGGGGTTCGCTGGCGGCAGCAGGATCGACGCCGCCTAGTCCAGCAACCCCTTACTCCTGGCGATGGCGACGGCTTCCGTGCGGCCGCGGGCGCCCAGTTTGTTGTTGATCTTGCGCAGATGGGATTTCACCGTGAGTTCGGACAGGAACATCTTCTCGGCGATTTCCCGGTTGCGGTAACCGAGTTCGAGCAGCCGCAGGACCTGCAGCTCGCGGGGGGTGATGACTGCCGGCGAATCGGCTTCCACGTCCTCGCAGGACACGGGGCGAGGAGCCATGTGCTGCTTCAGCGTGGCGAGGAAGCCGGGTTCGATGCCGAGGGCGTCCTCCTTGCCGTGCAGGGTCACCGACCAGCGTTCGAGAAGGGCGGCGAGCCTGGCGCCTTCGTCGAGGAAGGTGCGCAGGAAGCCGACATGGCTGGCGAAGCGCAGCGCCTGGGTGAGTTCCTCCAGCGCCTCGGCGTGCTGGCCGGCCCCGTCCAGGGCCATGGCCAGCAGCAGGCGCAGCTTCAGGGTCCGGCGCAGGCGCTGACGCTGGCGGGCGTCGTCGATGGCGCTGCGCAGTTGCGCCACGCCCTGGAAGTCGCCCTGGGCGATGCGCAGGCGTTGCCGCGCCATGAACGGGGTATCCACGTCGTTGCTGTAGAACAGCACGTCGGGGTTTTCCCAGTCGGCGACCTGCTCGGCCGAGCGCAGGGCATGGGATGCCGTTTCGAAGCGGTTCTCGAGAGTCGCCACGCGGGCGCGTTCCAGCCAGGCCGAACAGAGGATGCGCAGGGAGCCGGCCTGGTGGCCGAGCTGTTCCAGCTGGCCCAGGTGGCGCATCCAGGCGTCGCGGTCGCCGCGCAGGTGGGCCATGCGCGCGAGCAGTACGTGGCAGGTGATCAGCGCGTCGGGCGAGCTCATCTCCTTCGCGTGGGGCAGGATGTGCGCCAGGCGCTCCTCGGCCTCGGTCAGTTCGTCCGCCTCGTACAGGGCGAGCCCGAGGCAGGTCTGCAGCGACGGCGATCCCGCCGGCGTGCTACCCACGCCCTCGGCGCGGTTGCGCTGCTCGGCGGCGCGCAGGCGGGTCAGTGCGCTGTCCAGCTGGCCCTGGATCAGGTCGAGGATGGATTCGACGCCATCCGCGCCACTGCGCAGGTAGCTGGACTGCCTCGGCAGCCTGGCGAGCATCCGGCGCGCCTCGTCGTGGCGGCCGGTGCAGACCAGACAGAACGACAGGTAGTACGAAACCAGCACGTACTCCGCCTCGTCCTCGGTGCGGGACAACCGCTCCAGTTGCACCATGCCGGCCTGGCAGGCCGCCTCCATCTGGTCGGTGAACGCCAGCAGCTGGACGCGCAGGGTTGCCGCCTGCGCGGCCAGGGCCGGCCGGCTGATCAGTCGCTGCACGTCGTCGTAGCGGCGCGCGTGCATCAGCGTCCAGGCGTAGGCCAGGCCAAGCGCGGAAGTTTCCTCCAGGGTCCGCTCCGGCAGCTGCTCCAGCCAGTTCAGCAGCAGCCGGGCGTTGCCGCCGAGCATCCAGCGCTTGGCGTGCAGCGCCAGTTGCCGGGCCGCCTCGTCGGTTTCGCCGGCGGCGAGGAGTTGTTCGATAGCGGCCTCCGGGCGGTCCTCCGCCAGGTACCAGCGCGCCGCCTTCACCCGCAGCTCGCGCGCGAGGCCGGGCTGTTCCCGTTCCAGGACGCCACGCAGGAAGCCGGCGAACAGGTTGTGATAGCGGAACCAGCGGTGTTCGGAGTCCAGCGGGATCAGGAACAGGTTGGCCTGCTCCAGCTGGTCCAGCATGGCCTGGCTGCCGCCGCGCCCGGTGAGGGCATCGCAGAGCGGCGCGCTCAACTGGTCGAGGACGCTGGTCTGCAGCAGGAAGCTGCGGGTGTCTTCGGTTTGCCGGTTCAGCAGGTCTTCGGCGAGAAATTCGGCCAGGTCCAGGTTGGAGCCGGAGAACGAGTTGACGAAGGCCGAGCGGTCGTCGTGCCAGCGCAGCGACAGCGTGGCGAGATAGAGCCCGGTGACCCAGCCTTCGGTGCTGCGGGCCAGGGTGTCGATGTCGCTGTCGCTGAGTTCGAGCCGGCATTGGTCGAGGATGTAGCTGCGGGTTTCCTCCCGGCTGAAGCGCAGGGCGTCGGGGGTGATCTCGAACAGCCGGCCCCGGGCGCGCAGCCTGCCGAGATCGAGCCCGGGCATCGTTCGCGTGGCGATGGCGAGGGTGCCGTGGGCGGGGAGGGCGTCCAGCAGGTGCTGGATGAATTCGAGCACCGCTGGATTCTGGATGATCTCGAACTCGTCCAGCAGGATGGCGAACGGCCGGTCCCAGCCTGCGATCCGCTCCAGCAGCGGCGGCGCCGAACCGCTGTCGAGGGGCTGGTCGAAGAAGGGCTGCAGGCCTTTCTCCAGGACCCTGATGAAGCGGTTGAGGTCGTTGTCCGTGGCGTCCAGGTTGCACCACAGCGACTGGCGGCCCTCGGCGACGCAATGCGCGTGGAATTGCTGGAGCAGGGTGGTCTTGCCGAATCCGGCCGCGGCGCGGATCAGCAGCAGCCGTGGCGCCGCCCGGCCGATCTGTTCGAGCAACCCTTCGCGGCGGATATGGTTTTCGCCTGTCGCCGGCACCGTGAACTTGGCGGCCGGAATGCTGGATGCCACCGGATCGACCGGTACTCCGCCCAGTTCGGATGCGTAAGGGAGCAGCGGGGTGATGTCACGGCTTCGGGTCACACGAACTCTCCAGCGAAAGGGTAATCCGCTTCCATTATTGCCGGCTCCGCGCCGCCGAAAACAGAGCCATGTTGCGTCGCGCCGTGCATCGCCGCCCTGTACGGGGCGTTCCTCCCCCTGTTGCGCCTTTCGAACCAGGGTGGCGATCCTCCCTCCTTCCTACCTTTGGCGGTCGCCACCTCGGTGACCCCTTCCTAGTATCGGGCGAAATGGCTGGAAGCCCCCGTGTCCGGCCAATCGACAAGACCACTGGTGTGGCGCCGCAAGGGCGGCTCTCCTTGAACTGGGAAACAGACATGACAGTGAACGAAAAGAACGACACCTCACTCATCCGCGCGATCCTGGACAAGCAGCGCGCCGCCTATCTCGCCGGCGAGGCCTGGACCGCCGAACAGCGCATCGAACTGATCGATCGCGCCATCGGCATGCTGGTCGACCATCAGGACGCCATCGTCGAGGCGCTGACCGCCGATTTCGGTCACCGCAGCAGGGATCTCTCCCGCCTGTACGACGTGCTCAGCCCGATCGCCTCGCTGAAGTACGCCAAGGCCAATCTCGCCGGGTGGATGCAGCCCGATGCCCGCGCCAGCAATCGTGGCGAAGCCTGGGTGCAGTACCAGTCCAAGGGCGTGGTGGGCATCGTCACCGCCTGGAACTTCCCGGCGGTGATGATCTTCGGCGGCCTGGCCGACGCCCTGGCGGCGGGCAACCGGGTGATGATCAAGGTTTCCGAGTTCAACCCGAGAACCTCCGAGCTCTTCGCGCGCCTGTTCGCCGAGACCTATGCCGAAGACGAAGTGGCGGTGGTCAGCGGTGGCCCGGACATCGGCCAGGCCTTCTGCAGCCTGCCGTTCGACCACCTGCTGTTCACCGGCGCCACCAGCATCGGCAGGCACGTGCTGCGCGCCGCCGCGGAGAACCTGGTGCCGGTCACCCTGGAACTGGGCGGCAAGTCGCCGACCATCATCTCCCGCAGCGCCGACCTGAAGACGGCGGTGACCAGGATCATGACCGCCAAGCTGAGCAATGCCGGCCAGATCTGCCTCGCCCCGGACTACGTCTTCATTCCGGAGGAGCTGCAGGATGAGTTCGTCGCCGCCGCCAAGGCGGTGGTCGCGCAGATGTACCCGACCCTGAAGGACAACCCGGACTACACCTCGGTGATCAACGCCCGTCACTTCGAGCGTCTGCACGGCTATCTGAACGAGGCCCGCGAGGCCGGCGTCGAGCTGATCGAGCTGAATCCGGCCAGCGAGGACTTCAGCGACCAGCCGCACCACAAGATCGCCCCGACCCTGCTGCGCAACCCCGGCGACGAGCTGAAGGTGATGCAGGACGAGCTGTTCGGCCCGCTGCTGCCGTTCAAGCCGTACAAGAACTTCGCCGAGGTGATCGGCTACATCAACGCGCACCCGCGTCCGCTCGGCCTGTACTGGTTCGGCAGCGACGCCGCGGAGGAGGCGCTGGTGCTGCGCCGCACCTGTTCCGGCGGCGTGTGCATCAACGATGCGCTGAAGCATGGCGGCGTCGATACCCTGCCGTTCGGCGGCGTCGGTGCCAGCGGCATGGGTTGCTACCACGGTTTCGACGGTTTCAAGACCTTCAGCCACGCCAAGCCCATCCTGCGCGCCGCCGACGGCCCGGACCTGATGCGCCCGCCGTTCACCGAGCAGGTGCGGCAGATCGTCGGCTCGCTGATCCAGCGCTGATGCCTCACCCGTGCGGCGATTCTGCCCGCCGCACCTCCAATCCTGTTGCAACTGCGAGATAACAACATGAAAGCAGCCGTATTCCACCAGCCTGGTACTCCGCTGAGCATCGAAGATGTCGCCATCAGCAAGCCGGGGCCGCACGAGGTCCTGGTGCGCACCGTCGCGGTGGGCATGTGCCACTCCGACCTGCACTTCGTCGATGGCCTCTATCCGTGGCCGGCCGGCCCGGTGGTGCTGGGCCACGAGGCCGCCGGCGTGGTCGAGGCGGTCGGTTCCCTGGTGCGCACCGTGAAGCCGGGCGACCACGTGGTGACCTGCCTGTCCGCCTTCTGCGGCCACTGCGAGCATTGCGTCACCGGTCACCTGTCGCTGTGCGTTTCCCCGGAAACCAAGCGCGGTCCGGAAGAGGAGCCGCGCCTGACCTACGTGCAGAAGCCGATGCAGCAGTTCGTCAACCTGTCGGCCTATGCCGAGCAGATGCTGGTGCACGAGAACGCGCTGGTGGCGATCCGCAAGGACATGCCGCTGGATCGCGCGGCGTTGCTGGGCTGCGCCGTCACCACCGGCACCGGCGCGGTGTTCAACACCGCCAAGGTGCGCCCGGGTGACACGGTGGCAGTCCTCGGCTGCGGCGGCATCGGCCTGGCCGCGATCAACGGCGCGGCGCTGGCCGGCGCGTCGCGCGTCATCGCCATCGACATGCTCGATTCCAAGCTGGAACTGGCGAAGCAGTTCGGCGCCACCGATGTGGTCAATGCGAAGAATGGCGATGCCGTGCAGCAGGTCATCGAGCTGACCCGTGGCGGCGTGCAGCACTCCTTCGAGTGCATCGGTCTCAAGCAGACCGCCGAGCAGGCCTTCGCCATGCTGGCGCGCGGCGGCACCGCCACCGTGATCGGCATGATCAAGCCCGGCCTGAAGCTGGACATCGATCCGCTGCTGCTGCTCCACGAGCGCAGGATCCAGGGTTCGTTCATGGGCTCCAACCGCTTCCCGGTGGACCTGCCGAATCTGGTGAACTTCTACATGCAGGGACGCCTGAAGCTCGACGAGATGATTTCCCAGCACATCCGCCTGGAACAGATCAACGAAGGCTTCGACGAACTGCGCCGTGGCGAACTGGCGCGTTCGGTGATCGTCTTCGATCAGTGATCCGCACCTGAACCATCGCGTTCGTCGGCGCCACGCCGGCGAACGCTTCCGCGTCCTACCTCCTTCAACAACATACAAATACTGGAGTGCACGACATGACCCCCGTGGGGAAATGGTTGTCCGGCCTTGCGCTGGTGACTTCGATGCTGGGCGCCGCTTCTGGCGCCCTCGCTGCCGACAAGCCGAACATCCTGGTGATCTTTGGCGACGACGTCGGCTACTTCAACCTGAGTGCCTACAACCAGGGCATGATGGGCTACGAAACGCCGAACATCGACCGCATCGCCCGTGAGGGTGCGCTGTTCACCCACGCCTATGGCGAGCAGTCCTGCACCGCCGGCCGCGCGGCCTTCGCCCTCGGCGAACACCCGTTCCGCACCGGCCTGCTGACCGTCGGCCTGCCGGGCTCCGAGCACGGCATCCCGGACTGGGCGCCGACCATCGGCGACGTGATGAAGCAGCAGGGCTACACCACCGGCCAGTTCGGCAAGAACCACCTCGGCGACCGCGACAAGCACCTGCCGACCAAGCACGGTTTCGACGAGTTCTTCGGCAACCTCTACCACATGAATGCGGAAGAGGAGCCCGAGACCTACTACTACCCGAAGGACCCGGAATTCCGGAAGAAGTACGGCCCGCGCGGGGTGATCCACTCCTACGCCGACGGCCGCATCGAGGACACCGGCCCGCTGACCCGCAAGCGCATGGAAACCATCGATGATGAGCTGGTGCAGGCCACCGAGAACTTCATCGACAAGGCGCACAAGGCCGACAAGCCCTTCTTCGTCTGGTTCAACAGCACCCGCATGCACGTCTGGACCCATCTGAAGAAGGAGTCCGAAGGCCGCACCGGTATCGGCCTGTACCCGGACGGCATGGTCGAGCACGACGATCACGTCGGCAAGCTGCTGAAGAAGCTGGACGATCTGAAGATCGCCGACAACACCATCGTCATCTACACCACCGACAACGGCGCCGAGAAGTTCACCTGGCCGGATGGCGGCACCGCACCGTTCGCCGGCGAGAAGGGCACCTCCAACGAGGGCGGCCACCGCATCCCGCTGCTGGTGAAGTGGCCGGGCGTGCTCAAGCCGGGCAGCCACTACAACAACATGATCGCGCACAACGACTGGATGCCGACCCTGGCCGCCGCCGCCGGTGACAACACGCTCGTTGCCGACATGGCGAAAGGCGCCAAGCTCAATGGCAAGCAGTACAAGGTGCACCTGGACGGCTACAATTTCCTGCCGTTCTTCAAGGGCGAGGTGAAGGACAGCCCGCGCGAGGAGTACTACTACTTCAGCATGGGCGGCGACCTGGATGCGATCCGCTGGAAGGAATGGAAGGTGTCCTTCGCCCAGATGGATGGCGACTTCAGCACCAGCGCGCGCAAGGTCACCAACGTACCGGAGCTGACCAACCTGCTGGCCGACCCGTTCCAGACCGCCCGCAAGGAATCGCCGATGGCGCGCCGCTGGGCCGCCGACCAGGTCTGGCTGTTCGTGCCGATCCAGGCCAAGGTCAAGCAGTTCCTCTCGACCATCCCGCAGTACCCGTTCCAGGAAGGCGTGAGCTTCGGCGTGGGCAACATCAACTACCAGAGCCTGGCGGTGCGCAAGGCGATGATGCAGGTCCAGCAGATGTCCGCGAAGCAGGCGGGCAGGGCGGACTGACGCGGATCAGCCGGTGGCCCGCGCAACCGGGCGGGCCACCTTGCCTCTCACTCGATCCAGCCCCGGGCCCTGGCGGACGCCAGGGCCTCGGTGCGTCCGTTGACCTCCAGCTTGGCGTAGATCTTCTGCAGGTGCGATTTCACGGTGAACTCGGACAGGAAGATCTTCTCGGCGATGGCCTTGTTGCGGTAGCCATCGGCGAGCAGGCGCAGCACCTGGAATTCGCGCTCGGTCAACTGGTGCTGGGTGGTGGTCGCGGCCGAGGGTGATGCGGCGGGAGCGCCGCTGTTCACGCCGAGACGTCGCAACAGCTCGTCGACGAAGCCGGCCTCGATCCGCAGTTCCCTGCAGCGCGCCCGCTGCTGGGCCGTCCAGCGCTGCAGCAGGGCGGCCATGGGTTCGCCTTCCTCGACGATGCTCATCACGAATCCCTCATGGCTGGCCAGCTGCAGGGCCTGGGTGAGTTCTTCGAACGCCTCCTGCTCCTGCTCCTGCCCCTGGCCATCCAGCGCCAGGGCCAGCAACAGGCGCAGCTTGAGCGCCCGCCGCTGGTGCTGCCAGTGCAGGGCATGCTCGAGGGCCTGGCGCAGTGCCTTGGCCGCCGCGCGGAACTCGCCCTGGGCGATGCGCAGGCGCTGGCGGGCGATGCCGGGGGTGTCGCCGTCGGTGCCGAACTTGGTGAAGTTGGGGCGATCCCAGTCGGCGTCCAGCTCCGCGTTGCGCAGGGCCTGCGCGGCGTTGTCCAGTTGCCGGTCCAGTGTCGCGACCCGCAGCCGCTCGACCCAGGAGGCGCAACGAACGCGCTGGGAGCCGGACTGTTCGCCGAGCTGCTGCAGATCCACCAGATGGCGCAGCCAGCCCTGCCGGTCGCCGCGCAGGCAGGCGAGCCGGGCCGAAAGCACGTGGCTGGCGATCACCACATCCGGCGAGCTGACATGCTTGGCGAAGGGCAGGCTGCGCGCCAGCCGCTTTTCCGCCTCCTCCAGCTCGCCGCGCTCGTAGTGGACCAGGCCAAGCAGCACGTCGACGATCAGTGGCGCGCCATGGTGCCCGCCGAGGCGGTCGGGACGTGGCGTATCGCGCATGCCGGTCAGGCGGGTGAAGGCGCTATTCAGCCGTCCCTGGATCAGGTCGAGGACGGCCTGGATGGCGCCGAAGCCGTAGCCCATGAAACCGCCGCCGAGGCGTTTCTCGCGCTGCATCGCGCTGGGGATCAGCAGTTGCGCCTCCTCGTGGCGCCCGCTCGACATCAGCGCGGAGGCGACCGTGTGGGCGAGCGCCACGTAGAGATGGCAGTCCTTGTCCGGCATGCGTTCGAGCACTTCCAGGCCGAGACGGCAGCATTCGTCGACCTGGTCGGTCATGCCCAGGTACATGCACCTGATCGCCAGGGGAACGTAGGCATGCCCGGCGGACTGCCGCTCCAGGCGTTCGGCCACGCGCATGGCGTCCTGCTGGCGGCTGGACATGGCCAGCAGCCAGGCGTAGGTCAGGCCCAGGCTCGGATAGCCGTCCAGGGTCTGGCCGGGAATGCTGTCGAGCCAGCGCAGCAACAGCCGCGAGCGGGCGCTGTCGACCAGCGTGTCGAGGTGCTCGTCGATGCGCGCGGCGGCCTCGTCGAGCCGGCCGGCCTGGAACAGATGGTCGATCGCCGGGATCGGCTGCTGCGCTTGCAGGAACCACAGGGCCGCCACTTCGTGCAGCTGCTCGGACCGGCCCGGGTGCTGGCGCTTCAGCGCATCGCGCAGGAAGCTGGCGAATAGCGGGTGGTAGCGGAACCACTGCTGCTGGCTGCCGACCGGCGAGATGAACAGGTTCGCCCGCTCCAGTTGCCCGATCATCGCTTCGCTGTCGCTGCGGCCGGTGAGGGCGTCGCACAGCGAGGCGCAGAACTGGCCGGGGATGCTCGACTGCAGGAGGAAGTCGCGGCATTCGACGCTCTGGCGGGCGAGGATGTCCTCGGTGAGGTACTCGGCCAGTTCCAGGTTGGACCCGGAGAACGAGGCGATGAAGGCGGCATGGTCGTCGCGTCCGGACAGCGACAGGCTGGCCAGGTACAGGCCGGTGATCCAGCCTTCGGTGCAGCGGTACAGCGTGTGGATCTCGTTGTCGCGCAGGGGCAGCAGGCGCTTGTCATGGAGAAACGCCTGGGTTTCCTCGTAGGTGAAGCGCAGGTCGGCGGGCCTGATTTCCAGCAACTGGCCGCGGGCGCGGATGCGCCCCAGGCCGATGCCCGGCACCGAGCGCGAGGTCAGCGCCATCACGCAGCCGCTGGGCAGCGCGTCGAGCAGCTGCTGGACGAGGTCGAGCACATCCTGGTCGTGGATCACCTCGAACTCGTCGAACAGCAGTCCGAACGGCGTCTCGCAGGTCATGACCAGGTCCAGCAGGTCGTGGCTGTCCCGGGTGGGCTGGTCCGTCCCGAGCAGTTGGCGCAGGCCGTCGCCCAGCGCCGCGACGAAGCGCTGGAGATCGTTGTCGCCGGCGTCCAGGTTGATCCAGATGGTGGGCTTGCCCTGTTCCAGGCGGTGCTCGCGATACTGCTGGAGCAGCGTGGTCTTGCCGAAGCCGGCGGCGGCGCGGATGAGGATCAGCCTGGCCGTGGTGGCCCTGTCGATCTGTTCGATGAGCCGGACCCGGGCCAGATGGCCGGCGCCGGTGGCGGGCGCGGCGTACTTGATCGCCGGGGTCCGGCCGGCGCCCGTCTGCAGCCTTTGCGAGAGGGGAGCGCCAACTGTCGAGTGTGACTGGGGGGCAGGCATGAAGGTTACTCCTCGACTGGCGACGCCCCGGGCAGGGCCGGATGTCGCCTTCTTGTTTGGATCGATTCTGGCAGTGGCGGCAGCGGTCTGCCGTTCACCGGAAAGACCCCATGGTGTCGCGCGCTGGCGCAGACCGCCACTGGCGGCGGAGGAACGGAGCGCCGGGAGCGCGCCATGTGCGGCGTTCCGGGTTGCGCCCAGGGCCGCGATGCGGCGGGGAATCCGTGATGATCATCGCCGATTTTCCTGCTCGATGACGTGACTGGAGGCATTCCGGGCGCAGGCGCATCCGTAGTGTCCGACCGACGATACGACCCGCTATTACAGGTGTCGGCCCCCCGGGTCGGGGGGCGGATGGCCGACTCCATCGGTTATCTCCATCGCCACCCGACTTGGGTGGCTGAGCCGCGACGATCCGCCTTGTTACGGTGACTGCGACGGCAAGGTGGCCCCCTCCGGGCGAAAAACCGTGCCGCTCTTTTTCTGACAGGTCGCGGTGTCGCCGCGACGCAGCCTGGAGCGAACGATGAGCAACAAGGTACTGGTGGCCGGTGTCGGCATGATTCCCTTCAGCAAGCCGGGGGCGAGTCCGAGCTACATCGAGATGGGTTCGGACGCCGTGCGTCTGGCGCTGAAGGACGCCGGCCTGGACTACGACAAGGTGCAGATGGCCTTCGCCGGCTATGTCTACGGCGACACCACCTGCGGCCAGGCCGTGCTCTATCGCGTCGGCCGCACCGCGATCCCGGTGTTCAACGTCAACAACGCCTGCGCCAGCGGCTCCAGCGCCCTGTACCTGGCGCGCGCCGCGGTCGAGAGCGGCCAGGTCGAGTGCGCCCTGGCGGTCGGCTTCGAGCAGATGCAGCCGGGCGCGACCCGCTCCAACTTCCCGGATCGTCCGCTGCCGCGCGGCGACTACCTGCCGATCCAGGACGAGCTGTGCGCCGACGCCGGCGACATCCCGCGCAACCTGATCACCTTCGGCGGGGCGGGGCGCGAGCACATGCGCAAGTACGGCACCAGGATGGAAACCTTCGCCGCGATCCGCGCCAAGGCCAGCCGGCATGCCGCCAACAACCCGCTGGCGCTGTTCAGGAAGATCGTCAGCACCGAAGACGTGATGAATGACACCCTGATGTGGCCGGGCGTGATGACCCGCATGATGGCCTGCCCGCCGACCTGCGGCGCCGCCGCGGCGATCATCTGCAGCGAAGCCTTCGCCCGCCGCCACGGCCTGCGCACCGACGTGGCGATCCTCGCCCAGGCGATGACCACCGACCCGGTGGAATCCTTCGAGCCGAAGACCATGACCGGCTTCGTCGGCGCCTACATGGCCCAGCGCGCTTCCCGCGCCGTGTACGAGAAGGCCGCTGTCGGCCCGCAGGACGTGCGCGTGGTCGAGCTGCACGACTGCTTCGCCCACAACGAGCTGCTGACCTACGAATCCCTCGGCCTGTGCCCGGAAGGCGGTGCCGAGAAGTTCGTCCTCGACGGCGACAACACCTACGGCGGCCGCGTGGTCACCAACCCGTCCGGCGGCCTGCTGTGCAAGGGCCACCCGCTGGGCGCCACCGGCCTCGCGCAGTGCTACGAGCTGACCCACCAGCTGCGCGGCACTGCCGACAAGCGCCAGGTGGACGGCGTGAGCATCGCCCTGCAGCACAACCTCGGCCTGGGTGGCGCCTGCGTCGTCACCCTCTACGGCAAGAACTGATTTCGTCATCCCCGAACAACTGGAACTGCCCAGGAGAAAGACATGAGCAAGAAACTCGACGGTAAAGTCGCCATCGTCACCGGTTCCGGCCGCGGCATCGGCCGCGCCATCGCCCTGAAGTTCGCCAGCGAAGGCGCGAAGGTCGTCGTGAATGACCTCGACCAGGCTCCGGCCGACGAAGTGGTTGGGGAAATCCGCGCCCTCGGCGGCGAAGCCGTCGCCTGCGCCGGCAACGTGGTCGCTTCCGACTTCGGCGACCGTTGCGTGAAGACCGCGCTGGATGCCTTCGGCCGCCTCGACATCATCGTCAACAACGCCGGCTACACCTGGGACAACGTCATCCAGAAGATGTCGGAAGAGCAGTGGGACGCCATCGTCGACTGCCACCTGAAGGCGCCGTTCCTGCTGCTGAAGGCCGCCTACCCGTACATCCGCGAGGCCACCAAGGCCGAAGCCGAGCGCGGCGAAGTCGTCTACCGCAAGGTGGTCAACATCTCCTCCGTGGCCGGCACCGGTGGTGCCGCCGGCCAGGTCAACTACTCCGCCGCCAAGTCCGGGATCATGGGCCTGACCAAGTCCATGGCCAAGGAGTGGGGCCGCCTGAACGTCAACGTCAACTGCGTTGCCTTCGGCGCCATCGAGACCCGCCTGACCCAGGCCACCACCGAAGAGAAGACCGTGAGCGTCGAAGGCCGGGAGATCAAGGTCGGCGTGCACCCGGACCGCATCGCCGCGGCCCACCGCGACACTCCGCTGGGCCGCTTCGGCACCGCGGAAGAAGCTGCCGGCTCGGTATTCATGTTCTGCATTCCGGAAGCCAACTTCGTTTCCGGCCAGACCATCATCTGCGGCGGCGGCCGCGGCGGTTTCTGATCGATGTGCACCCTGGCGCATCGGCGTCGGGGTGATTTCAATCCGCGAGAGATACAGGAAAGAACAATGAAAAAGCTCGAAGGCAAAGTCGCCCTGGTAACCGGCTCCGGCCGCGGCATCGGCCGTGAGGTCGCCCTGCAACTGTCCGCCTATGGCGCGAAAGTCGTGGTCAACGACCTGGACGCCGCTCCCGCCGAGGAAGTGGTCGCGGAAATCCGCGCCGCCGGCGGCGAAGCCGTCGCCTGCGTGGGCAGCGTCACCGCTCCGGACTTCGCCGACCGCTTCGTCAAGACCGCGGTGGAAAGCTTCGGCGGCATCGACATCATCGTCAACAACGCCGGCTACACCTGGGACAACGTGATCCAGAAGATGTCCGACGAGCAGTGGTACGCCATCGTCGACTGCCACCTGACCGCGCCGTTCCGCATCCTGCGCGCCGCCCAGCCGTTCATCAGCGCCGCCGCCAAGAAAGAGGCCGCCGAAGGCCGGGAAGTGTTCCGCAAGATCGTCAACATCTCCTCCGGCGCCGCCAACGGCAACGTCGGCCAGACCAACTACTCCTCGGCCAAGGCCGGCATCATGGGCATGACCAAGACCCTGGCCAAGGAGTGGGGCCGCCTGAAGGTCAACGTCAACTGCATCGCCTTCGGCCACATCGAGACCCGCCTGACCGTGCCGTTCGCCGGCACCGAGAGCGCCACCGTCAACATCGAAGGCCGCGAGATCAAGGTCGGCATCAGCGAAGCGCTGGTCGAGCGCGCCAAGAGCGGCATCCCGCTGGGCCGTCCGGGCACCCCGGTCGAGGCCGCCGGTTCGGTGGTGCTGTTCTGCCTGCCGGAATCCGACTACTGCTCCGGCCAGGTCCTCTTCTGCGCCGGCGGTCCGCGCTGAGTGAGCCCCCTCCGGGTCGCCAGCCGGCGGCCCGGAGCCGTTGTCCAAGGAGTTTCCCCGTGAACCAGACCGAGTCGAATTCCGTTACCCGCCTGTTGCTGCACACCCGGCAGATCCGCTGCCAGGGTTATGCCCGCAGCGACGGTCTGTTCGACATCGAAGGCCGGCTGGAGGATCTCACCAACGAGCCGACCGACCTGCCGTTCCACCGCGTCCCCCACAGCGGACACATCCACGACATGCGCCTGCGCATGACCATCGACGCGGACATGCTGATCCAGGACATCGATGCGCTGACCGCGACGGGAGCCAGCCCGTTCTGTGGCGAGGCCGCGCCGGTGTATGCGCAGCTCAAGGGGCTGAAGATCGGTCCCGGCTTCCTGAAGAACGTCAAGGCGATCGTCGGCGGCGAGCGGGGCTGCACGCACATGACCGAGTTGCTGGAGCGCATGGCCAAGACCGCCATGCAGACCATGTTTTCCACCTACCGCGCCGAAGCCAGCCGTCGCGTGGCCAGCGGCGGGCAGCGAGCGCCGGCGGTGCGTCCCTGGGTGATCGGCACCTGCCATGCGTATCGCGAGGATGGCGACGCTGTCCGGATCATCTGGCCCCAGGGACTGCCCCCGCGCTGATCGCGCACCCTCCGAATCAACCTCTCGAGTGAATGAAATGAGCATCGAACTGTCCCCGGAACATCGCGAAATCCGCGACGCCATCCTGAAGATCTGCTCGCGCTTCGACGCCGACTACTGGCTGCACAAGGACAAGGTTGGCGGCTTCCCCGTCGAGTTCCACCAGGCCCTGGCGCAGGAAGGCTGGCTGGGCATCTGCATTCCTGAAGCCTACGGCGGCTCGGGCCTGGGCATCACCGAAGCGACGGTGATGATGCAGGCCATCGCCGAGTCCGGCGCCGGCATGAGCGGCGCCTCGGCGGTGCACATGAACATCTTCGGCCTCAATCCGGTGGTGGTGTTCGGCAGCGAGGAACAGAAGCACCGGATGCTGCCGCCGCTGATCGCCGGCAGGGACCGCACCTGCTTCATGGTCACCGAGCCGAATACCGGCCTCAACACCACCCAGCTCAAGACCCGTGCCGTGCGTGACGGCGACCACTACGTGCTGAGCGGCGTGAAGACCTTCATCTCCACCGCCAGCATCGCCGAGAAGATGCTGATCCTGGCGCGCACCACGCCGCTGGAAGAAGTGAAGAACAAGACCGAGGGACTGTCGCTGTTCTACACCGACTTCGACCGCAGCTGCATCGAGGTCCACGAGATCGACAAGATGGGCCGCAAGGCGATCGACACCAACCAGGTGTTCATCGACGGCCTGTGCGTGCCGGTGGCGGACCGCATCGGCGAGGAGGGCAAGGGCTTCAAGTACATCCTCCACGGGATGAACGCCGAGCGCATCCTGGTGGCCGGCGAGGCCGTCGGCCTGGGTCGCGCCGCGCTGGCCCGCGCCAGCCAGTACGCGCTGGAGCGCGAGGTGTTCAACCGTCCGATCGGCAAGAACCAGGCGATCCAGCACCCGCTGGCGAAGTGCTGGATGGAGCTGGAAGCGGCCAACCTGATGACCTTCCACGCCGCCGCCAGGTTCGACCGCAACGAGGAGTGCGGCGTCGAGGCGGGCGCGGCCAAGTACCTGGGCGCCGAGGCCGGCTTCAACGCCTGCGAGACCGCGGTGATGACCCACGGCGGCTACGGCTACGCCAAGGAGTACCACGTCGAGCGCTACATGCGCGAAGCGATGATCCCGCGTATCGCCCCGGTCAGCCGCGAGATGATCCTCTGCTTCATCGCCGAGAAGGTCCTCGGCATGCCGAAGTCCTACTGAGGAGGTGCGCATGGCGAACGACAACCTGCTGTCGCTGGACGTCGGCATCCACTGGGACGACCTGCCGCTGGGTACGCGCTTCCAGACGAAGAAGCGCACCGTGACCGAGACCGACCTGGTGAACTTCGTCAACCTGACCTGGCTGACCGAGGAACTGTTCGCCAACGCCGACCCGGCCGACCGCGCCAGCATGGGCATCCCGGGCCGGGTGGTGCCGGGCGGGCTGGTCTACACCTTCGCCGAAGGGCTGGTGGCGCCGTCGTTCCAGGCGTCCGGCATGGCCTTCCTGAACGCCGACCTGAACATGCAGGCGCCGACCTTCGTCGGCGACACCCTGCATGTGCAGTGCGAGGTGATCGAGAGCTGCGCCACCTCGAAGCCCGACCGCGGCCTGGTGCGCACGCGCAATGCGGTGGTCAACCAGCGCGGCGAGACGGTGCTGGTCTACACCCCGCTGCGCATGATGCGCCGGCGCGCCCAGCCCCAGGAGTGAAGGACAGGTGCAGGGCGGATGAGGCGGAACGCCTCATCCGCCCCGCCCACAACGGTCTCCGCTGAACTTGTAGGAGCAACTGCCTTGGTCTCTTCGCGCATTTTGTTCGCGAGCAAGCTCGCTCCTACAGGCCAACGCTGCACCCGTAGGAGCGAGCTTGCTCGCGAACCTGGTGTAGGAGCGGGCCATGCCCGCGACAGCCGTAGGGCGGGTGCAACCCGCCGATCGATTCGCGGCTAGGGGATCACCCTTGCGGGCCATCCCCGATCACGCCGCTATCGCGCCAGCGGGCAATCTCCGCATCCTCGAGCCACCCGGCCAGCGCCGCCTCGACACCCGCCAGAGTGGCCGCTTCCGGAGCCGTCGGCATCGCCTGCGGCGTACGGCTGAAACGCGGGGCCGGCGCCGGCTGCTTCACGCCATCGATCTCGATGAAGGTGCCGCGCGCCTTGAGATGCGGATGCTCCGGTGCCTCGCCGAAGGACAGCACCGGGGCGAAGCACACGTCGGTGCCTTCCAGCAGGGCGCACCATTCGGCGCGGTCGCGACGGCGGAATGCGGCGGCGAACAGCTCGCGCGCCTTCGGCCAGTTGCGCGGGTCGTTCTGCTCGCCGACCTCGGCCGGATCGATGTCCAGGTGCCTGAGCAACTGGGCGTGGAAGCGTCCCTCGATCGGACCGATGGAGATCAGCTGCTCGTCCCGGCAGGCGTAGACGTCGTAGAAGTAGGCGCCGGAATCCAGCACGTTGCTGCCGCGCTGCGGATTCCACTGACCGCTGGCGGCCAGGCCGTAGAAGAGGGTGGCCATCGAGGCGGCGCCATCGACGATGGCGGCGTCGACCACCTGGCCGAGCCCGGACTGGCGCGCCTCGAACATGGCCGCCAGCACGCCGATGGTCAGGTACAGCGCGCCGCCGCTCATGTCGCCGAGCAGCGCCAGCGGTGCCGCCGGCAGTTGTCCCTGGCGGCCGATGGCATTGAGCACGCCGGTCAGGGCGATGTAGTTGATGTCGTGCCCGGCGGCCTTGGCCAGCGGACCGGTCTGGCCCCAGCCGGTGATGCGGCCGTAGACCAGCCGCGGGTTGATTGCCAGGCACGGCTCCGGACCGAGGCCCAGGCGCTCGGTGACGCCGGGGCGGAAGCCCTCGATCAGGGCGTCGGCGTCCTTCACCAGTTCGAGCACCAGCTTCACCGCCTCCGGGTCCTTCAGGTCCAGGGCGATGGCCTTGCGGTTGCGCAGGGTCAGGTTGTACCTGAGCTCCTTCTTCACCCCCAGGTCCACCGCCTCGCGACGCTCGATGCGCAGCACGGTGGCGCCGAGGTCGGCAAGCATCATCGCAGCCATCGGGCCGGGGCCGATGCCTGCCAGTTCGATCACTTTCATTCCAGCCAATGGGCCCATGTTCGACTCATCCGATTCAATGGAAACAGCTTTTCCGGCACGCGCGGGAAGCCCCCGGCAGACCGGCCATGAGATAATCTGAAACCCGCCGCCGGCCCCGTCCAATACCGGATTCGGATCGGCCGATACCTATTCCTTCAGCAGCGCGCGCCATGGAACTTCGTCAGCTCAAGCAGTTGCTCACTCTCTCCGAAACCCTGAATTTCCGCCGTGCCGCGGAGCAGCTGCATATCGCCCAGCCGCCGCTGTCGACCTCGATCAAGAAGCTCGAGGACGAACTTGGCGTGCTGCTCTTCGAACGCCTGCCGTCGGGGCTGAAGATCACCCCGGCGGGCGAGGTGGTGCTGCATTACGCGAGGCGCACGCTGTTCTATGCCGACGAGATCCGCCGCGCCGCGCGGGAGGGCGATTCCGGCGAGCAGGGGCAGCTGCGGGTGGGGTTCGTCGGCTCGGCGGCCTACGGGCTGCTGCCACGCATCGTGCACAGCTACCGCAAGCGCTATCCGCTGGTCGACCTGCGGCTGGAGGAGTCCACCACCATCGAGCTGCTGCGCCGCCTCGACGAGCATTCCCTGGACATCGCGCTGGTGCGTTTCCCGGTGCTGGAGTCCTCCACGGCCAGCGTCACCCTGCTGCAGCGCGAGCGGATGATGCTCGCCGTTCCGCGTGAGTCGCCGCTGGCGGCGCGCAGCGCAGTCGCCCTCGAAGAGCTGGCTGGCGAGCCCTTCATCGTCTATTCGCGCAGCCACGCCCCGGCCATGCATGCGCTGGTCCTGTCCGCCTTCCAGTTGGCCGGCATCCAGCCGCGCATCGTGCAGGAAGCGGTGCAGGTGCAGACCATGCTGGGGCTGGTGGAGGGCGGCCTCGGCCTGGCGCTGGTGCCGGAATCGGTGGAGAAATACGCCGGCCAGGGCGTGCGCCTGGTTCCCCTGGCGGGCGTCTCCGATTCCCTGCTGGTGGGAACGGCGCTGGCGGTGCTGCCTGACGCGGTGACGGCGACGGCACGGCATTTCATCGAGCATGTGCATCTGGCCGTCGAGCCGCGCCAGGTTCCAGCAGCGCGCGGAAATACTTTATAGGTTTCGGTTGATACATAAGCGGTATCGGCTTGCCCTGATACAGGCCGTAAACTGGCTGCCAGCAGAGATCGAGAACCCGCGCATGTCCCAGCTTTCCAAGTCCGGACGGGGAGCCTACCCGGCCAGCGAGCACTTCGTTCAGTCCATCGCCGACACCAAGGTGGTGCCGCCACGCGGCGCCCGCCGCCTGGTTCCGCGCGAGCAGCTCATGGCGCGCCTGCTGGAGGCGCGCCGGCAGCGCTGCGTGGTGATCCAGGGGCCGGCGGGGGCCGGCAAGACCAGCACCCTGCTGGCCTGGCGCAGCGAGTTGCTGAAGCTCAATTTCGACGTGGCCTGGCTGTCGCTGGCCGCCGAGGACAACGAGCTGACGCGCTTCTCCAACTGCCTGCTGGTGAGTCTCGCCGAGGTGGATTCCGGCATGGTGCGCGACGCCAGCATCCTGCTCGGCCGCGACAGCGACGAGCTGGCCATCGAGAACTGGGTCGTCACCCTGGCGCAGGGTATCGCCCAGCGCCGTCCGGCCCGCGACATGGTGCTGATGATCGACGACCTGCAGCACCTGGAGGAGCCGCGCATCCTGCAGATATTGCAGTGGCTGCTGGAATACGCCCCGCCGCAGCTGCACCTGGTGCTCGGTTCGCGCCTGCCGGTGCCGCTGCCGATGTCCCTGGCGCGCCTGCGGTCCCAGGGCCAGCTCGGCGAGTTCGACCTGCGCGACCTGCGCTTCAGCCTGGAGGAGACCAATCGCTATCTCTGCGAGCAGCTCGGCAGCATCGACAGGCACGCCGCGGAACGGCTGCATGAATTGACGGATGGCTGGATCGCCGGCCTGCAGCTCTTCGCCCTCGACCTCAAGACCCGCCAGGGCGGGGCGTTCGTGCCGGTGGAGATACGCGACCCCGGTACCTTCGCCGGCTACTTCGAGCGCGAGGTGCTGGCGCGCCTGGAAGGCGAGGACCTGCGCCTGCTGACCGGCGCCTCCATCTGCAACCGCTTCTGCGCCTCGCTCTGCGCCAGCCTGCTCGGCACGCCGCGGAACGTGCCGCGCATCGTCAACCGCCTGGCCCGGCTGGATTCCGACAACCTCTTCATCACCCCCGTGAAGAGCCACGACCGCGAAACCTGGTATCGCCTGCATCCCCTGTTGCGCGAGGTGCTGCGCGCCCGGCTGGTGCAGCAGGGCCCGGAACCGCGCGACCTGCATGCCGTGGCCCGCGACTGGTTCGACGCCCACGGGCATGTCGACGAGGCGGTCCGCCACGCGGTGCTGGCCGGCGACCCCGAGGCGGCCGCCGGGATCATCGAGGCCTGCGCCGAGGAATTGCTGGCGCGCGGCAATATCGGCCAGCTGACCGGCCTGCTGCACCGGATGCCGGTCGAGGAGCTGGACCAGCGCCTGGGGCTGCGCATCCTGATGGCGCATCTGCAGCTGTATGCGCGCAACTTCGCCGGACTGGAACGGAACCTCGAACACCTGCAGGCCAACCGCGAGCGCCTGCGCCCTGAGCAGCGCCATGCGCTGACGCTCCTGCATGCGGCGCGTGCGCTGCATCTGGACGACAGCGAGGCGATGCGGGCGATCTTTCCCGCCTTGCAGGCCATCCCGGCGGACGTCGACGACCTGACCCACACCGGCCGCAGCGTCCACCTGGCCTGGATGCACATGCACTTCCGGCAGTTCGCCGAGGCTCGCGCGGTGCTGGAGGAGGGCGACCGGCCGGGCGGCTCGCCGCGGCGCAGCCTGATAGGCCGCTGTCTCGGCGGCATGAGCCTGGCCCTCGAAGGGCATCTCACCCAGGCCGAGCACGTCTTCCGCGAGGCGCTGGCCGAGGCAGAGGAGCAGGGCAGCGGCTACCTCATCGTCGCCGGCCTGGCCGCGGGGCTGCTGGCCACCGCGCTGTACGAGCAGGACCAGTGCGAGGCGGTCTGCCAGCTGCTCGAACCGCGCATCCGCCTGCTCGAACATACCTCGGCGCCCGACACGGTGCTCCAGGTCCTGGCCAACCTCTCCGAGGCGTTGTGGCGGCTCGGCCGCCATGCGCAGGCGGATGCCTGCGTGGAGCGCCTGCACGACTACGCCGCGCAGGATGGCATGCATCGCCTGGTGGCCTATGCGCTGTTCCTGCGCATGCGCCACCTGCTGCTCGACGGCGAACCCGAGCAGGCCGCCGCCGTACTGGCCACTATCGAGGCGCTGGATGCCGGCCGGCACGGTGCGGCGGTGGATATCGCCGAGCTGGTCGATCGCAGCTGGCTGACGATGGCGCTGCATCAGGGGAACTGGCAGGGCGCCAGCGAGCGCGCCGCAGCGGCGATCGCCCGGGCCGAGGCGGACGGGCGCTGGCGCGTGGTCGCCTGCCTGTGGCTACAGCGGGCGCTGGCCGAACGCGGCGCCGGCCGGCACGAGCGGGCAACCGCGCACCTGGGCGAGGCCCTGCGCCTGGGGCGCCGCCTTGGCCTGCTGCGCAGCCTGCTGGATATCGCCCCGCAGGTGCGCCAGATGCTCGCCGAACTGCGCGAGGGCGGCGAGCTGGAGCCGGTGCTGGGAATCTACGTGCAGCGGCTGCTGGCGGTGGACGAAGACGATGCCGGCAAGCCCGCCGCGGAGCTGGAGCCCGCCGAGCTGCTGGGAGGATTGCGCAGCCGGGAGCTCGAGGTGCTCGAACTGGTCGCCCAGGCGATGCCGAACAAGAAGATCGCCAAGGTGCTCAACCTGTCGCCGGAAACGGTGAAATGGCACCTGAAGAACATCTACCTGAAGCTCGGTGTCGGCGGTCGCGCCGAGGCCATCGCCAGGCTGCGCGACCTGAAGGCGGCCGTGCCGCACCGCTAGGGCGCGGGCGGCACGGCCCGGAGGTTCAGCCGGAAACCCTGCCGTGCAGGCTTGGCGCATTGCCGATGAAGATGGCCTTGCCGCGGGCGATCGGCTGGTCGCCATCCAGAAGGGCGAGGCTGGCGTGGGAGAGCGTGCGGCCGACCCTGTGCACCTCGACGTGGGCCTCGACCCAGGCGCCGGGGCGGGCAGGGGCGAGGTAATCCACCGTGAGGCTGACGGTGGCGGGCGGCATTTCGCTGCCGGCTGCGCGCATCAGGGCGCGGCCGAAGGCGGTATCGATCAGGGTGGCTAGGAAGCCGCCGTGGGCGATGTTCAGCGGGTTGAGATGTTCCTGGCGGATGCGGGCCGCCATCACGCCCGTCTCGGCGTTGAGGTAGACGCCGGTGCAGTGCTGGACGAAGCCCTTGCGCTGCATCGGCTCGAAACCGGGAAGCGGGGCGTCGTCGTGCTGCATGGCGAGTCGCTCGGTTGCACTCATGGCAAGAATCCTTCGTTGGGCTGCGTGGGCCCGGAAAAAAGCCCGGACGGCGATGGTTCGCCATCCGGGCTCCAGGATCACCGCACAGGCGCGGCGCTGCCGCGCCTGTGCCTGTGGAGTCAGAAGGTACGGGCGATCAGTTCCTTCATCACTTCGTTCGAGCCGCCGTAGATGCGCATCGGACGGGTGTTGATGTACAGGCGCGCGATCGGGTACTCGAGCATGTAGCCGTAGCCGCCGTGCAGCTGCAGGCACTCGTCAATGATCTGGCAGGCCTGGGTGCTGGCCCACCACTTGGCCTTGGCCGCGGTGGTCGGATCCAGGTCGTGGTTGACCATCTTCGCCATGCATTCGTTGATGAACGAGCGGGTCACGTCGACGGCGGTCTGCATCTCGGCCAGCTTGAAGCGGGTGTTCTGCATTTCCAGCAGCGGCTTGTTGAACACCTTGCGGTCGCCGGTATAGGCGATGGTTTCCTCCACCGCGCGCTCCATCGAGCCGAGGGCGTTCATGGCGATGAACATGCGCTCTTCCGGCAGCTGCTGCATGAGCTGGATGAAGCCCTTGCCTTCTTCCGCGCCGAGCAGGTTCGCCACCGGCACGCGCATGTCGTCGAAGAACAGCTCGGAGGTGTCCTGGCCCTTCTGGCCGATCTTTTCGAGGATGCGGCCGCGGCGGAAGCCCGGCAGGTCTTTCGTCTCCACCACGATGATGGAGATGCCCTTGGCGCCCAGGCTCGGGTCGGTCTTGCAGACCAGCAGCACCAGGTCGGCCAGGTAGCCGTTGGTGATGAAGGTCTTCGAACCGTTGATCACGTAGTGATCGCCGTCGCGGATGGCCTTGGTCTTGATGTTCTGCAGGTCGGTGCCGGCGCCCGGCTCGGTCATGGCGATGGCGCAGACCAGCTCGCCGGCGGCCATCTTCGGCAGCCACTTCATTTTCTGCTCTTCGCTGGCGTAGCGGAGGATGTAGTGGGCGCTGATGGCGCTGTGCACGTTGGTGCCGATGCTGGTGGCGATGGCGTGGGCCAGCTCGTAGCCGACGATGGCGTTGAAGGCATGGGTGCCGCCGCCACCGCCGTACTCCGTCGGAATCGCCGGGCAGAGGATGCCCATCTCGCCGGCCTTCAGCCAGGTTTCGCGATCGACGTGCTGTTGCCTGGCCCAGCGCTCTTCATGGGGAACCAGCTCTTCGGCGGCGAAGCGGCGGACAGTCTCCTGGAACATCGCCAGTTCTTCGGTCATCCAGGACGGTCTGTAGTTGTTCATCTGTGAGCCTCGATCTTGTTGTCGCGCTGTTGTATTCGGGCGTTGAGCCAACGCCGGGGCTGGAACCCATGCTAGGAACCCGATTGCTTCTGCTGCGACCGCTGAAGGGATGAAGTTGTGGCGCGGGCGATCGGCGTCCGAACGAACCAGCGGGAGGAGCAGGGCGCCGGGGAGGTGGGCGGTGGCGCGGCGCCTGCTCCCACCCGAGGTTCGTTCGAACGTCACGGGCTTGATCCGCAACTTCATCCCTTCGGCTGTCGGTCATGCCGCACGCCTCTCCCTAGGATTCGAATCAGCAACACCCGGTGCTCGCGGCACAGGGTAGAGAACCCCCAGAGGAGCAAGCGCATGAGTGTCAACGCAATCGTCGCCGGTGTCGGCATGATCAAGTTCAGCAAGCCGGGCGCGAGCCCGAGCTACACCGACATGGGAGCCGAGGCCGTGCGCCTGGCCCTGAAGGATGCGGGCCTGGACTACGACAAGGTGCAGATGGCCTTCGCCGGCTATGTGTACGGTGACTCCACCTGCGGCCAGACTGCGCTCTACGAGGTGGGTCGCACCGGTATTCCGGTCGTCAACGTCAACAACAACTGCTCCACTGGCTCCACCGCCCTCTACCTGGCGCGTGCCGCGGTGGAAAGCGGCCAGGTGGAATGCGCCCTGGCCCTGGGCTTCGAGCAGATGCAGGCCGGCGCGCTGAAGTCGCACTGGGATGATCGTCCGCGCACCCGCGCCAGCGTCGTGCACGTGATGGAAGACCTGACCGCCGACGTGTCCGACCTGCCGCAGGCCCTGCGCACCTTCGGTGGCGCCGGCCGCGAGCACATGCAGAAGTACGGCACGCGGATGGAAACCTTCGCCGCGATCCGCGCCAAGGCCAGCCGCCACGCAGCCAACAACCCGCTGGCGCTGTTCAGGAACATCGTCAGCACCGAAGACGTGATGAACGACAGGCTCATGTGGCCGGGCGTGATGACCCGCCTGATGGCCTGCCCGCCGACCTGCGGCGCCGCCGCGGCGATCATCTGCACCCCGGCCTTCGCTCGCAGGCATGGCCTGCGCAGCGACGTGGTGATCCTCGCCCAGGCGATGACCACCGACCCGGTGGAGTCCTTCGACCCGCCGTCGCTGATCGCCTACGCCGGCTTCCACATGGCCCAGGCCGCTGCCGCGCAGGTCTACGAGAAATCCGGCTTCGGCCCGCAGGACGTGCGCGTGGTCGAGCTGCACGACTGCTTCGCCCAGAACGAACTGCTGACCTACGAAGCCCTGGGCCTGTGCCCGGTCGGTGGCGGCGAGCAGTTCGTCCTCGACGGCGACAACACCTACGGCGGGCAGGTGGTCACCAACCCGTCCGGTGGCCTGCTCTCCAAGGGCCACCCGCTGGGCGCCACCGGCCTGGCGCAGTGCTACGAGCTGACCCACCAGCTGCGCGGCACCGCCGACAAGCGCCAGGTGGAGGGCGTGAACATCGCCCTGCAGCACAACCTCGGCCTCGGTGGCGCCTGCGTCGTCACCCTCTACGGCCGCAACTGAGACACCCCGGCGCGCTCGTGACGGGCGCGCCAGACAACAACAGGAGTCATGAAAAATGGCAGACAAGAGTCTGATCGGACATGTGACGGCGCAAGGCTCCGTCGAAGTGGAAAAAGGCAAGCTGCGCTTCTTCGCCAAGGCCATCGGCGAGACCGATCCGGTCTACACCGACCTGGCGGTAGCCAAGGACGCCGGCCACAAGAGCCTGCCGGTTCCGCCGACCATGCTGATGCCGCTGATGAGCGAGATCCGTGGCGACATCGGCGGCCTGATGAAGCTGCTGGGCTGGGATCTCGGCCGCATCCTGCACGCCGAGCAGTCCTTCACCTACCACAGGATGGCCTACGCCGGTGACGTGCTGACCTTCGAGACCCGCATCTCCGATGTGTACGAGAAGAAGGGCGGCGCCCTGCAGTTCGTGGTCCAGGAAAGCCGTGTGACCAACCAGGACGGCGAGCACATCGCCGACGTACGCAACTCGCTGGTACACCGCTAAGGAGAACGCCATGACCGCCCCGAAATTCAACGACGTCAACGTTGGCGAGCAGATTCCCGAGCTGAAGCTGCCGGCCATCAACCGCACCACCCTGGCCCTGTACTGCGGCGCCTCGGGCGACCACAACCCGATCCACATCGACATCGACTTCGCCCGCAAGGCGCGCTGCCCGGACGTGTTCGCCCACGGCATGCTCTCCGCCGCCTACCTCGGCCGCCTGCTGACCAACTGGGTTCCGCAGTCGCAGCTGCGCAGCTACTCCGTGCGCTTCACCGGCATCATCCAGCTCGGCCACGTGCCGACCTGCACCGGCATCATCACCGAGAAGTTCGAAGCGGACGGCGAGAAGCGCGTTCGTGTCGCCATCCGCTGCGGCAACCAGTACGGCGAGGAGAAGCTCGTCGGCGAAGCCGTGGTCGCCCTGGCCTGAGTCTGAGTCGTAGGGCGGGTGAAGCCCGCCACTTGTCCATTCGGTTCTGGCGGGTTGCACCCGCCCTACAAGAAAAAATCACAGGAACAGAACAATGAAGAAGCTCGAAGGCAAAGTTGCCCTGGTCACCGGTTCCGGCCGTGGCATCGGCCGTGAGGTCGCCCTGCAACTGGCCGCCTATGGCGCCAAGGTGGTCGTGAACGACCTCGACGCCGCTCCGGCCGAGGAAGTCGTAGGCACCATCCGTGCCGCCGGTGGCGAAGCCGTCGCCTGCGTGGGCAGCGTGACCGCTCCCGATTTCGCCGACCGTTTCGTCGCCACTGCGGTGAAGAACTTCGGTGGCATCGACATCATCATCAACAACGCCGGCTACACCTGGGACAACGTCATCCAGAAGATGACCGACGAGCAGTGGTACGCGATCATCGACTGCCACCTGACCGCGCCGTTCCGCATCCTCCGCGCCGCCCAGCCGGTCATCAGCGCCGCTGCCAAGAAAGAGGCCGCTGAAGGCAGGGAAGTGTTCCGCAAGATCGTCAACATCTCCTCCGGCGCCGCCGGCGGCAACGCGGGCCAGACCAACTACTCCTCGGCCAAGGCCGGCATCCTCGGCATGACCAAGACCCTGGCGAAGGAGTGGGGCCGCCTGAAGGTCAACGTCAACGCCGTCGCCTTCGGTTTCATCGAGACCCGCCTGACCCAGGCGCTGGCTGGCGAAGACAGCAAGACCGTCAACATCGAGGGCCGCGAGATCAAGGTCGGCATCCAGCAGGCCATGGTCGACGGCGCCAGCCGCGCCATCCCGCTGGGCCGTCCGGGCAAGCCGGAGGAGGCTGCCGGCGCGGTGGTGATGATGTGCCTGCCGGAGTCCGACTACCTGTCCGGCCAGACCCTGTACTGCGGCGGCGGCCCGGGCAGCAACTTCTAAACGCTGCGCGCAGGGCGGGTTGCACCCGCCCTGCGACAGGGAACTCCCAAGAATCCGAGGTAACCGCAATGCTGGACAACTACCGCTCCCCCTGGATGGACGAGGATCTCGAACAGTTCAAGGACATGGTCGAGCGCTTCGCCAGGGAATACATCGAGCCGAACGAACTGAAGTGGCGCGAGCAGCACTACGCCGATCGCGAAGTCTGGCTCAAGGCCGGCGAGCTGGGCCTGATCCTGCCCGACTTCCCCGAGGAGTACGGCGGCGCCGGCGGCCATATCGGCCACTACGTCTGCGCCAGCCAGGTGTTCGCCGGCAACGGTGGCGGACTGGGCACCGGCCTCAGCCACATCGTCGCCAAGTACATCCTCGATGACGGCACCGAGGAGCAGAAGAAGTTCTGGCTGCCGAAGGTCGGTTCCGGCGAGTGCATCTGCGCCATCGCCATGACCGAGCCGGGCGCCGGTTCCGACCTGCAGTCGGTACGCACCCGCGCGGTGAAGAAGGGCGACAGGTACGTCATCAACGGCGCCAAGACCTTCATCTCCAACGGCCAGACCTGCGACATGGTGCTGGTGGTGGCCAAGACCGATGCCGGCGAAGGCGCCAAGGGCGTTTCGCTGTTCATGGTCGACACCCGGACCCCGGGCTTCCGCCGCGGCAAGCTGCTGTCGAAGGTCGGCATGCACGCCCAGGACACCTCGGAAATGTTCTTCGACGACGTCGAAGTCCCCGAGAACTGCCTGCTCGGCGGCGCGGAAGGCAAGGGCTTCTACACCCTGATGCGCCAGCTGGCGTTCGAGCGCGCGCAGATCGGCGTCGGCGCGGTGGCGGTGATGGAGCGCGCGCTGCGCCTGTCCATCGAGTACACCAAAGACCGCAAGGTCTTCGGCAAGCCGGTGATCGACTTCCAGAACAGCCGCTTCGTGCTGGCCGACGTGAAGGCCACGGTGCAGGCGTCGAAGACCTTCGTCGACCTGATCATCTCGCGCTGGATCGACGGCACCCTCGACACCACCCTGGCGTCGATGGGCAAGTTCTGGCTGACCGAGCGCCAGGGCGAAGTGCTCGACAAGTGCCTGCAGCTGTTCGGCGGCTACGGCTACATGAACGAGTACCCGATCGGCCGCATGTGGGCCGATGCCCGCGTGGCGCGCATCTATGGCGGATCCAACGAGATCCAGCGCGAGGTCGTCGCCCGCTCCCTGTAATGCCTGCGCGGCCATCCATGACCGGGTGGCCGCGCAATGCCATGGAGGGTTACCCATTTCCGACTGCCTGATGGCGCCCGAGCACGCGCGCCGACAGGGAGTCAGCAACCGAGCGTCGACGAGGCGCTATCGCGATACAACGCCTGACAAAGCAACAAGAATTGGAGTTTCGCATGTACATCACCCAGGGTTTGCACCGCCACCTTCAGCAGCGACCGCATGCCACGGCCATCCGTTACCTGGACCGCGGCATCACCTACGCCGA
This sequence comes from Pseudomonas jinjuensis, assembly GCF_900103845.1. Taxonomy (GTDB): domain Bacteria; phylum Pseudomonadota; class Gammaproteobacteria; order Pseudomonadales; family Pseudomonadaceae; genus Pseudomonas; species Pseudomonas jinjuensis. Next base: position 312,562 of record NZ_FNIJ01000004.1, on the reverse strand, counting down.
GTTCGGCGATCGCGTCGCCCGCCTGGCCGGCGCACTGAAGAAGCTGGGGATCGCCAGCGGTGACCGCGTGGCCATGCTTTCGGCCAACTCGCTGCGCTACATCGAGTACTACCTGGCGGTGCCCTGGGCCGATGCGGTGGTCAACCCGGTGAACTACCGCTGGAGCCTGGCGGAGATCGTCTACTCGCTGGACGACTCCGGAACCACGCTGCTGCTGGTCGATGACAACTACAAGCACCTGGGCGAACAGATCCTCGCCGAGGCGAAGACCGTGCGGACCCTGATCTACGCCGGCGACGGGGAAGCGCCGGAAGGCATGCTTTCCTACGAAGCGCTGATCGCAGAGAACGAGCCGGTCGAAGACGCCCGCCGTGGCGGCGATTCGCTGCTCGGCATCTTCTACACCGGCGGCACCACCGGCTTCCCCAAGGGCGTGATGCTCAGCCACAACGGCGTGTGCTTCAACTCCCTGGCATCGCAGGTGATGGGGCGTTGCGTTGCCGGAACGATCTTCCTGCACTCCATGCCGATGTTCCATCTGGCCGGCTTCGCCGCCATGGTGTCGCTGTTCAGCAGCGGCGGCACCCACGTGGTCCTGCCGGCCTATACGCCCAGGGCGCTGCTGGAAGCGGTGCACAAGGAGAAGATCAACGAGATCCTTCTCGCGCCGACCATGATCCAGATGCTGCTGGACTACCGCGATGCGAATCCCGAAGCGAAGGAATACGACCTTGGCTCCATTCTGCGCATCGGCTATGGCGCGTCGCCGATCACTCCGGCGCTGCTGGACCGCGCCCGCGAGATGTTCCCCTCGGCCGGCTTCGCCCAGGGCTATGGCATGACCGAGCTGTCGCCCGGCGCCACCCAGCTGACCGCCGAGTACCACACCGCCGAGCACCAGAAGACCGGCAAGATGTATTCCGCCGGCAAGCCCTACAGCCATGTGGAAGTGCGCATCGTCGACGAGAACGACAACGAGGTGCCGCGGCGCACCGTCGGCGAGATCGTGGTGCGCGGCCCGAGCGTGATGCTCGGCTACTGGAACAAGCCGGAAGCCACCGCCGAGGCGCTGCGTGGCGGCTGGATGCATACCGGCGATGGCGGCTACATGGACGAGGACGGCTTCCTCTACGTCTGCGACCGCATCAAGGACATGATCGTTTCCGGTGGCGAGAACATCTATTCCGCCGAGGTCGAGACCGCCCTCGCCAGCCACCCGGCCGTGGCGCAGAGCGCGGTGATCGGCATCCCCAGCGACAAGTGGGGCGAGACCGTGCATGCGGTGATCGTCCTCAAGCCCGGCACGAGCGCCACCCAGGAAGAAATCGTCGCCCACTGCCGCGAACGCATCGCCGGCTACAAGTGCCCGCGCAGCCTGGAGTTCCGCGACAGCCTGCCGCTGTCCAGCGTCGGCAAGGTGCTCAAGACCGACCTGCGCAAGCCGTTCTGGGAAGGGCGCAAGCGCGGCATTGCCTGAGCCGCGTTGGCCGCTCCGGGCATGGAGCGGCCCGCCGGTTCCTGAATTTCCCATCGGGCGTCCGCCAGCGCGGCGCCTTGCGGGGTTGAAGTCGAAGTAACGCAATTGCAGTGGAGATTCGCATGACAAGAACAACAATGCGCGCCGCTTTCCAGCCGCAGCTGTTGGCCGCCGCCGTGGCCATGGGCGTCGCCGCCCAGGCCGGCGCGATCGAATTCAATATCGGCGAGATCGAGGGTCGCTTCGATTCGTCCCTGTCGGTCGGCGCCAGCTGGGCCGTGCGCGGCGCCGATCCGGACTTCATCTACCCGAACAACGTGCTGGGCAAGCGCGGGGAGTCGGGTACCGGCACCCTCGATGACGGGCGCCTGAACTTCAAGAAGGGCGAGACCTTCTCGAAGATCTTCAAGGGCATCCACGACCTGGAGCTGAAGTACGGCGACGGCGGCGCCTTCATCCGCGGCAAGTACTGGTACGACTTCGAGCTGAAGGACGAGCACCGGCTGTTCTACGACATCGACGACAGCGGCCGCGACCGCGCGGCGAAATCGTCCGGGGCGATCTTCCTCGACAGCTTCGTCTACTACAACTACAGCCTCGGCGAGCTGCCCGGCAACGTGCGCCTGGGCAAGCAGGTGGTGAGCTGGGGCGAGAGCACCTTCATCGGCAACTCGATCAACTCGATCAACCCGGTGGACGTCGCCGCGCTGCGCCGTCCGGGCTCCGAGGTGAAGGAAGGCCTGATTCCGGTCAACCTGTTCTATCTCTCCCAGGGGCTGAGCGAGAACCTCACCGCCGAGGCCTTCTACCAGCTGGAGTGGGAGAAGACCATCGTCGACAACTGCGGAACCTTCTTCGGCGTCGATGGCGTGGCCCAGGGCTGCAACGACCGCCTGATCGCGGCCGGCCCCGACTTCGCGCCGGACGATCCGCGCGCCGGCGTGCAGAGCGCCTACATCCATCGCATCAAGGATGACGACGCCCGCGACAGCGGCCAGTTCGGCGTGGCCCTGCGCTGGTTCGTGCCGGAGCTGAACGATACCGAGTTCGGCGCCTATTACATGAACTACCACAGCCGCAACCCGTTCATTAACACCCTGGCCAGCACTGGTCGGAACGGACCGGGTCCCGCAGCCTTCAATACGGTCAACAACACCCGCTACTTCATCGACTACCCCGAGGACATCCGCCTCTACGGCCTGAGCTTCCAGACCAACGTCGGCGGTGCCTCGCTGGGCGGCGAGATCAGCTACCGGCCGAACCAGCCGCTGCAGCTGTCCTCGCCGGACTTCCTCGGCGCCGCGCTGGGTCGCACCACGCCGCTGATCACCACCGGTTTCGAGACCTTCGAGCCGGGCCAGGAAATGACCGCCTACAAGCGCATGCCGGTACTGCAGGCGCAGATGACCGCGACCCAGTTCTTCGATCAGGTCTGGGGCGCCGACCGCCTGACCCTGGTGGGCGAGGTGGGCTACAACCGCATCAATGGCCTGGGCGACACCGACGGCAGCGACCTGCGCTTCGGCCGCAGCCCGGTCTTCGGCGCGGGTCCGGGCAACGGTTGCGCACCGAGCCCGACCACCAACGCCCAGTGCAGTCCGCATGGCTTCTACACCACCGATTCCTGGGGCTATCGCGCTCGCGCCAAGCTGGACTACAGCAACGTCTTCGCCGGCATCAACCTGTCGCCGACCCTGGCCTGGTCCCATGACGTGGATGGCTATGGCCCGAACTTCGACGAAGGCAGCAAGGCGGTCAGCATCGGCGTCGATGCGGATTACCTGACTACCTACACCGCCAGCCTGAGTTACACCGATTTCTTCGGCGGCGACTTCAGCACCAACGGCGATCGCGACTTCGTCGCCCTCAGCTTTGGCGTGAACTTCTGACCGACTGGCTGCCGCGCCGCAATCGACGGGGCAGCCACTCGGACAATGACAATCCACTGGAGAAAAAACATGTCCCAGAAACCCTACGTTGCCGGCGTCGGCATGATCAAGTTCGTCAAGCCGGGCACCAGCGGCACCTACATCGAGATGGGCGCCGAGGCCATCCGCCTGGCCCTGAAGGATGCCGGCCTGGACTACAACCTCGTGCAGCAGGCCTATGCCGGCTACGTCTACGGCGACTCCACCTGCGGCCAGGCGGCCCTGTATGAAGTCGGCATGTCCGGCATCCCGGTGGTCAACGTCAACAACAACTGCGCCACCGGCTCCAGCGCGCTGTGGCTGGCCCGTCAGGCCGTGGAAAGCGGTGCCGTGGACTGCGCCCTGGCCGTCGGCTTCGAGCAGATGCAGCCCGGCGCCCTGAAAGGCCACTGGGATGACCGCCCGCGTGCCACCACTCACATGACCCAGGGCATCATCGACGAGCTGTGCGCCGACGTCGCCGGCATTCCGGGCGCGCTGCAGATGTTCGGTGGCGCCGGCCGCGAGCACATGCAGAAGTACGGCACCCAGATGTCCACCTTCGCCGCGATCCGCGCCAAGGCCAGCCGCCACGCCGCCAACAACCCGCTGGCGATGTTCCGCAAGGTCGTCACCACCGAGGACGTGATGAACGACCAGGTGATCTGGCCGGGCGTGATGACCCGCCTGATGGCCTGCCCGCCGACCTGTGGCGCGGCTGCCGCGATCATCTGCTCGGAGGCTTTCGCCAGGAAGCACGGCCTGCGCACCGACGTGGTGATCCTGGCCCAGGCCATGACTACCGATTCCCCGGCTGCCTTCGAGTCCCGCTCGATGATCGAAGTGGTCGGCTTCGACATGGCGCTGCGTGCCGGCAAGGCGGTCTACGAGAAGGCCGGCGTCGATCCGCGCGACATCCGCGTCGCCGAGATGCACGACTGCTTCGCCCACAACGAACTGCTGACCTATGAATCCCTGGGCCTGTGCCCGGTGGGCGGCGCCGAGAAGTTCGTCCTCGACGGCGACAACACCTACGGCGGCCAGGTCGTCACCAACCCGTCCGGCGGCCTGCTCTCCAAGGGCCATCCGCTGGGCGCCACCGGCCTGGCGCAGTGCTACGAGCTGACCCGTCAGATCCGCGGCAGCGCCGAAGCCACCCAGGTGGAAGGCGTGAACCTCGCCCTGCAGCACAACCTCGGCCTGGGCGGCGCCTGCGTCGTCACCCTGTACGGTCGTGGCTGATCGATTGGCGTGAATCCGGCGCGGGCCACTCCCGAGTGGTTCGTGCCTGGCCAGGGATGGCCTTGCTTGAACCCAATGATGTGTAGGTGAAACAGATGAGCAATAGAACAATCACAATGCTGAAAACCGGCGCCCTGGCGCTCTCCCTGTTGGCTTCCAGTGTCATGGCTGCCGTCTCTCCCGATGAGGCTGCCAAGCTGGGCACCACCCTGACTCCGGTGGGTGCGGAAAAGGCCGGTAACGCCGATGGCAGCATTCCCGCCTGGGCGGGTGGCCTGCAGCCGGGCGCGGCCCCGGTGGACGCCAAGGGCTTCCTCGGTGATCCCTATGCCAGCGACAAGCCGCTGTTCACCATCACCGCAGCCAACGTCGACCAGTACAAGGACAAGCTGAGCCCTGGCCAACTGGCGATGTTCAAGCGCTATCCGGACAGCTACAGGATTCCGGTCTACCCCAGCCGCCGCAGCGCCGCTCTGCCGCAAGCCGTCTACGACCGCGCCAAGGTCAGTGCGCTGAACACCGTGACGGTGAACGACGGCGACGGCCTGGCCAACTTCGAGAAGTCGCGCAACTACGCCTTCCCGATTCCGAAGACCGGCAACGAGGTACTGTGGAACCACCTGACCCGCTACAAGGGCACCAACTTCTCGCGGATCGTCGCCCAGGCCGTGCCGCAGACCAACGGCAACTTCACCATCGTCCAGTTCGAGGAAACCGCCGCCTTCCCGGACCAGTTGGCCGATGTCGATCCGATCGCGAACGCGAACATCCTGCTCTACATCAAGCAGGTGACCGTCGCCCCGGCGCGCCTGGCCGGCGGCGTGCTGATGGTTCACGAGACCCTCGACCAGATCAAGGAACCGCGCATGGCCTGGGCCTACAACGCCGGCCAGCGCCGCGTGCGCCGCGCCCCGCAGGTGGCCTACGACGGCCCGGCCAACGCCGCCGACGGCATGCGCGTATCGGATGACAACGACATGTTCTCCGGCGCCCCGGACCGCTACACCTGGAAACTGGTCGGCAAGCGCGAGATGTACATTCCGTACAACAGCTACAAGCTGTGGTCGTCGAACCTGAAGTACGACGACATCATCGAGCCCGGCCACATCAACCAGGACCTGACCCGCTACGAGCTGCATCGCGTGTGGGAAGTGGAAGGCACCCTCAAGCCCGGCCAGCGCCATATCTACAGCAAGCGCACCCTGTTCCTCGACGAGGACACCTGGGGCATCGCCGAAACCGCCCAGTACGACGGCCGTGGCCAGCTGTGGCGCGTGGGCGAAGGCTTCCAGGTGCAGAACTACGAGAAACGCCTGCCGTACTACGCCGCCCAGACACTCTACGATGTGATCGCCGGCCGCTACTTCGTCGGTGGCCTGACCAACGAGGCCAAGCATGGTGTGCAGTGGGACCAGAAGTTCACCATGAAGAACGACTTCACCCCGACCGCACTGCGCAACGCCGGCATCCGCTGATCCGCGTTCCTTCCCGACTCTCCGCAACCGCCCGCGTGCCAGAAGCCGCGGGCGGTTGCGGGTCGAGGTCTTGTACAGATACCACAGGAATCGAATGGCCGGTGACAGCGCCATGGGTGCCTGCTGCCTGCCATTCCACGTCGGGAGGGGGCTGAAGCGGATCGTTCCTTGCGTGGTCCGCCTCGGTGAAGTGCCCCGTCCCTTCGAGTTGCAACAAGAACAACAGAGGACAGGATTTTCGATGTACATCACCCAAGGCCTGCACCGCCACCTGCAGCGGCGCCCGAATGCCACCGCCATACGCATCAACGGCCGCAGCGTGACCTACGCCGAGTTCGGCGAGCGCGTCGCCCGCCTGGCCGGAGCGCTGAAGAAGCTGGGCGTGGCCAGCGGCGACCGCGTGGCCATGCTTTCCCTCAATTCCCAGCGCTATATCGAGTACTACCAGGCCGTGCCCTGGGCCGATGCGGTGCTCAACCCGGTGAACATCCGCTGGAGCGCCGCGGAGATCATCTATTCCCTGGACGATTCGGATACCACCGTCCTGATCGTCGATGACGCCTTCAAGGAGCTCGGCGCGCGCATTGCCGCCGATGCGAAGACCATCCGCACGGTGATCCATGCCGGCGACGGCGAAACTCCCGAAGGCATGCTCGGCTACGAGGCGCTGATCGAAGGCAGCGAGCCCGTGGAAGACGCCCGCCGTGGCGGCGATTCGCTGCTCGGCATCTTCTACACCGGCGGCACCACCGGCTTCCCCAAGGGCGTGATGCTCAGCCACAGCAACCTCGCGTTCTCATCCCTGGGAGTGGTGAACTCGGCGAGCTGCCAGGCCCACACCCGCTATCTGCACGTGATGCCGATGTTCCACCTGGCCGACTTCTCGGCCATGACCGCACTGTTCATGACCGGGGGGACGCACGTGGTGCAGTCGTCCTTCGTGCCGAAGCAGGTACTGCAGACCATCGCCAGCGAACGCATCAGCGAGCTCCTCATGGCGCCGACCATGATCCAGATGCTGCTGGATGCGCGCGACGCCGACCCGGAATTGCAGAAGCTCGACCTCGGTTCGCTGGAGCGCATCGGCTATGGCGCCTCGCCGATCACCCCGGCGCTGCTCGACCGCGCCCGCCGCGTGTTCACCTCCGCCGGCTTCGCCCAGGGCTACGGCATGACCGAACTGGCGCCGCTGGCCAGCACGCTGCTGCCGGAGCATCACAGCGCCGAATGCCAGGCCAGCGGCAGGATGTACTCGGCCGGCCTGCCGGCGGTCTGCGTGGAAGTGCGCATCGTCGATCCCGAGGACAACGAGGTGCCGCGCGGCACCGTCGGCGAGATCGTGGTGCGCGGACCGAACATGATGATGGGCTACTGGAACAAGCCGGAAGCCACCGCCGAGGCGCTGCGGGGCGGCTGGATGCACACCGGCGACGGCGGCTACATGGACGAGGACGGTTTCGTCTACGTCTGCGACCGGATCAAGGACATGATCGTCAGCGGCGGCGAGAACATCTATTCCGCCGAGGTCGAGACCGCCCTCGCCAGCCACCCGGCCGTGGCGCAGGCCGCGGTGATCGGCATTCCCTGCGACAAGTGGGGAGAGACCGTGCATGCGGTGATCGTGCTCAAGCCGGAGGCCAGCGTCGGCAGCGAAGAGATCGTCGCCCACTGCCGCGAACGCATCGCCGGCTACAAGTGCCCGCGCAGCCTGGAGTTCCGCGACAGCCTGCCGCTATCCAGCGTCGGCAAGGTACTCAAGACCGACCTGCGCAAGCCGTTCTGGGAAGGCCGCAAGCGCGGCGTCGCCTGAGCCTGAGGGGAGTTCCAGCCAGCGCCGTGGAGGTGGTCTGGCTGGAGGTTTGCGCGAATCGCGCTATCTCAGATGCAGGTCATCATCAGGGCACCGTCCGCGCCCAGGGCGCGCTGCTCAGGTGCTGGGCCAGGTAGTCCAGCAAGGCCGTCACGCGGGCCGGCCGCAAGGGGCCCGGCGGGGCATCGATCAGTTCCCCGCTCTGCAACGCATCCCAGACGATGAACTCCGGCTGCAGCGCCAGGCCCTGACCGGCGAACACGGCCGGGCTGATGATGTCCGCGTTGTTGCTGCTGATCCGTCCCCGCACCGGGACTGCGCATTCGCCCTCGCCCGGATGGCGGAACTTCCATAGCTCCGGTGTCGGCAGGTTCGTGTAGATCAGGCACGGGTGCTTTTCCAGGTCCCGCGGATGCCGGGGGTGGCCGTGCCGTTCGAGGTAGTCCGGCGTGACCACCAGCGGGCGCCGCACGGCGCAGAGCCGGCGCGAGCGCAGGGACGAGTCGGGGAGTTCGGCGATGCGCAGGGCGACGTCGAATCCGCCTGCCACCATGTCGACCACTTGGTCGTCGAGCGACAGGTGAAGGTCTATCTCGGGGTACAGGCGCAGGAAGTCCGGAATGAGCGGGGCGAGGTATTTCACCCCGAACGACATCGGCGCCGTCATGCGCACCCGGCCCCTGGGCGTGGTGGCATGGGAGGAGGCTTCCGCCTCCGCGGCGGCACGGCCCTCGGCGAGGATGCGCTGGGCGCGCTCCCACGCCGCCTCGCCGGTGGGAGTGAGGGCCAGCCGCCGCGAAGTCCGCTGGAGCAGGTGAGTGCCGAGGCGCCGTTCCAGCCTGGTGATGCGCCTTCGACACCGTCGGCTGCGAAATGCCCAGCACATCGGCGGCGCCGGCGCTTGCCAGCCCGGAAGGACTGGACCGGCGCTTTATCGACCAGTTGACGCTCGCCCTGTCCACCCATCTCGATGAGCGATATGGCGCGCCGGCCACCGCGTCCGGAGGCGGCGGTCTTTCCGCCTGGCAGCTGCGGCGGGTCAGGGAGCTGATCGCCACCAGTCTGGCCGATGGCCTGTCGGTCGACCGCCTCGCCAGGGAATGCGCCCTGTCGCGCAGCCATTTCACCCGGGCCTTCAAGCGCAGCATGGGCATGTCTCCCCATGACTGGCTGCTGAGGATGCGCATCGAGAGAGCCAGGGAACTGATGCTGAACTCGACGCTTTATCTGTCGGAGATCAGCCTGGAATGCGGCTTCTCGGACCAGTCGCACTTTTCCCGGGTGTTTCTCCGGCTGACGGGGATGTCCCCGGCCAACTGGCGACGTCTCCAGCGCCCCGGCAAACAGGCCTGAGCGACTGCGGGCAGGCCCGCCTCAGTTCACCACGTTGCGCACGAAGCGCACCAGGCAATCGCCGTCGTTGTGGTAGGAGAACGGCTGGTTGCTCTGGAACACGTGGAAGCCGCCGCTCCCCACCTCCAGCGTCTCCCCGGCCAGCTCGATGGTCAGCCGGCCCTCGATGACGTAGACCATGTCGAACCAGCCCTCGGCATCCGGCTCGGCGGTGTAGCGGTCGCCGGGGGCGAGGGACCAGTGCCAGAGTTCGGCCTGCTTGTGCGCCGGGGTGCTGGCGAGGAGGGTGCCGCGGCTGTCGGCTTGCGCACCGGCCCAGGCGACTTCGTCGATGCGGTCAAGGTAGCCGGTGGCCGGTGGTCGGATCAGGTCGGCGAAGGCGACGCCGAGGCCGGCGGCGATGCGGTCGAGGGTGTTCAGGCTGACGTTGACGTCGCCGCTCTCGATGCCGACCAGCATGCGCCGGCTGACATTGGAAGCCTTCGCCAGCGCGTCCTGGCTGAGGCCGGCGGCGCGGCGCAGGTTTCGCACATTATCCGAGACGTGGACGAGGACGCTGGGGCGTTCGTTATCGCTGGGCAATATATTGCTCACTCTGTGAATTTTGCGCATTATGTTGCACATCAGAGTAAGCCAATTTTCGCTGCCCGTTTCAACCTGCCCCGGTCTGCCGTCATGCCTCGCTCCCACGTTGCTTCCATTCTTTTCCCGGTCGGCCTGCTGCTGGTCGCCATGGCCTCGATCCAGAGCGGTGCCTCGCTGGCGAAGAGCATCTTCCCGGCCATCGGCGCGCAGGGCACCACGGCCATGCGCCTGCTGTTCGCCGCGGTGATCCTGCTGGCGCTGCTGCGCCCGTGGCGCAAGCGCATCGAGCCGAAGGCGTGGCGTTCGCTGATCGTCTACGGCGTGGCGCTGGGCGGCATGAACCTGATGTTCTACATGGCCCTGCGCACCATTCCGCTGGGCGTCGGCGTGGCGCTGGAATTCACCGGGCCGCTGGCGGTGGCGCTGTTCTCCTCGCGGCGGCCGATCGATTTCCTCTGGATCGCCCTGGCGGTGTTCGGTCTCTGGCTGCTGCTGCCGCTGGGCTCGATGGGCGCCAGTATCGATCCGCTCGGTGCCGCCCTGGCGCTCGGCGCGGGAGCCTGCTGGGCGCTGTACATCCTCTTCGGCCAGCGCGCCGGCGCCGACCATGGTGCCCAGGGCGCGGCGCTCGGCGTGACCATCGCTGCGTTGTGCGTGGTGCCGATCGGCTTCGCCCATGCCGGCACCGCGATGTTCGCGCCGGAACTGCTGCCGGCGCTGCTGGGCGTCGCGATACTCTCCAGCGCCTTCCCCTACACCCTGGAAATGGTCGCCCTGACGCGCCTGCCGGCGCGCACCTTCGGCACCCTGATGAGCATCGAACCGGCATTCGCCGCGATTTCCGGGCTGGTGTTCCTCGGCGAGCAGCTGAGCGCGATGCAGTGGGTGGCGATCGGCGCGATCATCTTCGCCTCGGCGGGCACCACCCTGAGCAGCCAGCCGAGCCAGCCGGTAGCGGTGCCGGCGCCGGATTGAAAGGCCGGGCAGGAGCCAGAACCGTAGGGCGGGTGCAACCCGCCGAAGCGGTTTCAGTACGTAGGGTGGATCACGCTCCATCGATCCACCATTCCCGCGTGCCGGAGCCAGGATGGTGGATGGAAAAGCGCCATCCACCCTACGTTTCGCTGACCCCCTGCGTTCCGCCCTACACGTTGAGTTCGTGGATACGGATACGTCGGCGCGCGCTGCGCTGCAGGCGGATGCCGAGCATGATCGCCGCGCAGGTCAGGCCGACGATCAGGCCCTGCCACAGCCCGCGCGGACCGGTCGGTTCGTGCAGCCAGTGGGCCAGGCCGAGGCTGTAGCCCACCGGCAGGCCGATGCCCCAGTAGGCGAACAGCGTCATCAGCATGGTCGCGCGGGTGTCCTGGTAGCCGCGCAGGGCGCCGGCGGCGGTGACCTGCAGGCCATCGGAGAACTGGAACAGCGCGGAGAACACCATCAGCGAGGCGGCCAGCGCGATCACCTGCGGGTCGGCGGTGTAGAGGCTGGCGATCTGCTCGCGGAACAGCAGGATGCCGCTGGCCGACAGGCAGGCGTAGCCCAGCGCCGTGCACATCCCGACTCCGGCGACGAAGCGCGCATTGCGCGGCGCACCGGCGCCGAGGTTCTGGCCGACGCGCACGGTGATCGCCATAGCCAGGGAGTAGGGAATCATGAACACCATGGCGCTGACGTTCAGGGCGATCTGGTGGCCGGCGACGATCTTCTCGCCCAGCTCGCCGATCAGCAGGGCGATCACCGAGAAGATGCTCGACTCGGCGAAGATGGCGATGCCGATCGGCAGGCCGACCGCCACCAGCCGGCGGATCACCGCCGTATCGGGGCGCTCCCAGCGGGCGAACAGGCGGCTCGGGCGATACACCGGCGCCCGGTTCACCCAGAACAGCATGCCCAGCAGCATCGACCACATCACCGTGCCGGTGGCCCAGCCGCAGCCGGGCCCGCCCAGGGCCGGGAAGCCGAAGTGGCCGTAGATCAGCGTGTAGTTCAGCGGGATGTTCAGCAGCAGGCCGCAGATGCCCAGCACCATGCTCGGACGGGTGCGGCCGAGGCCGTCGCTGAAGCAGCGCAGCACGTGGTACAGCGCCACCGCCGGCAGGCCGAAGGCGATGCCGCGCAGATAGAAGAGGGTGGGCTCGACCAGCGCTGCCTCGACCTTCATCGCCCGCAGCACCGGCTCCGACAGGAACCACAGCGCCGCCGCCGCCAGCGGACCGACCAGCAGCGCCAGCCACAGCGCCTGGCGCACCAGCGGGCCGGTGCCGGGCTGGTCGCCGGCGCCGTAGCGCTCCGCCACCTTGGCGGTGGTGGCGAGCAGGGTGCCGGTCATCAGCAGGAACACCGGAATCCAGATCGAGTTGCCCAGCGCCACCGCAGCCAGGTCGCGCGGGCCGACGCGGCCGGCCATGACCGCATCGACGAAGCCCATGGCGGTGGTGGCCAACTGGGCGATCATGATCGGCGTGGCGAGGGTGAGCAGTTCCTTCAGCTCGATGGCGACGCGCCGTCTGCGGGAGACGGGCTGGGTGATGGCAGTCACGATGATCCTTCTGCGTACTGGAAAAAGCCCGCCAGTCTAAAGCCTGTCGGAGTGGTCAGGAAGGGCCGGGCATCCCGGCCGCGACCACCGATCGCGGCGCTGGTAAAGTGGGCGTCTCGGAAAACGGAGTCAGCCAATGCGTATTCTTGCCGATGAGAACATTCCCCTGGTCGAAGCCTTTTTCGGCGGTCACGGCGAAATCCGCCGCGTGCCGGGCCGTGGCATCGACCGCGCCGCCATCGGTGACGCCGAAGTGCTGCTGGTGCGCTCGGTGACCCGCGTCGACCGCGCCCTGCTGGAAGGCAGCCAGGTGCGCTTCGTCGGCACCTGCACCATCGGCACCGACCACCTGGACCTGGAGTATTTCGCCGGGGCCGGCATCGCCTGGGCCAGCGCGCCGGGCTGCAATGCGCGCGGCGTGGTGGACTGGGTGCTGGGCAGCCTGCTGGTGCTGGCCGAGCTGCAGGGCGTCGATCTCGCCTCGCGCAGCTACGGCGTGGTCGGCGCCGGCCAGGTCGGCGGGCGGCTGGTGGACGTGCTGCGCGGGCTGGGCTGGAAGGTGCTGGTCTGCGACCCGCCGCGGCAGGCCGCCGAGGATGGCGATTTCGTCGAACTGGACGAGCTGCTGCGCAAGTGTGACGTGGTCAGCCTGCATACCCCGCTGACCCGCCTCGGCGCGCATCCCACCCGCCATCTGCTCGACGCCGCGCGGCTGCGCTCGCTGCGGCCGGGCGCCTGGCTGCTCAACGCCAGCCGTGGCGCGGTGGTGGACAACCTGGCGCTGCGCGAACACCTGCAGGCCGGCGCCGACCTGGAAGTGGCGCTGGACGTGTGGGAGGGCGAGCCGCAGGTGGATGTCGCCCTGGCGCATCTGTGCCAGATCGCCACGCCGCACATCGCCGGCTACAGCCTGGACGGCAAGATTCGCGGCACTGCGCAGATCCACGAGGCCTTCTGCGCCTGGAAGGGCGTGGCGCCGGCGGTGCGCCTGGACGACCTGCTGCCGCCGCAGTGGCTGGCGGGGCTGAGCCTGTCGGAAGACTGCGACCCGGACTGGGCGCTGGCGCTGCTGTGCCGCGCGGTGTACGACCCGCGCGGCGACGATGCCGCGTTCCGCCGCAGCCTGGCCGGCGATGACGCGACACGGGCGAAAGCCTTCGACGCGCTGCGCAAGCACTACCCGCCGCGCCGCGAGATCACCGGGCTGTGGGTCGACCTGCAGGGCGAGGCGCCGGCGCTGCAGCGGATCGTCGATGCGCTGGGGGCGAACCGGGTGGGGGAGTGAACGCCCTCAGTCCGAGTCTTCGCAGCTTTCATCCAGCTCCTTGCACGCGCGCCGGATCATGTCCTCGGTGATGGGGATTTCATGCCCCTCGGCATCGATGATGGAGCCGCCGACCGATTGCTGGGGGTTGCCGGGAGTCGGTGCGGGGCTGGGCTCGGTCTTGCGGGTTTCCGGGGTGCTCATGGCCAGGTTCCTCATCGGCTGTTGCTTGCAGTCTAGACAGATCGCATGAAGCCTCGGTGACGCGCCAGGGCGTATTCCAAAGCAAAAAACCGGAGCCCCGCGCATGGCGTGCCATGCGCGAAGTCCCCGGTTGGTGCTTGTCGTTATAGTGTCCGCCCCGGCGCTGGGCCGGTCCGGACGAGGTGATGCTGAAATGAGTATGGACGGGTTTCGCTTGGGGCTGATCATCAATCCGCTGGCCGGTATTGGCGGCCCGACCGCGCTCAAGGGCAGCGACGGAGTCGCCGAACTGGCTCTGGCGCGCGGCGCCGAGCCGCACGCGGCGGATCGCACGCGGACCGCCCTGGAGCGCCTGCTGCCCCTGCGCGAGCGCCTGGCCTTCCTGACCTTCCCCGGCCCGATGGGCGCCGACCTGCTGCGCGACATGGGCTTCCGCCACGAAGTCCTCGGCCAGATCGAGGGCCCGCAGAGCACCGCCGAGGACACCCGCCATGCGGTGCAGGCGCTGCAGGACGCCGGCGTGGCGCTGATCCTCTTCGCCGGCGGCGACGGCACCGCGCGGGACGTGGCCGGCGTGGCGCGGGAAGGCCAGCCGGTGCTGGGGATTCCCGCGGGGGTGAAGATCCACTCCGGCGTCTACGCCATCAGCCCGCGCGCCGCTGGCGAACTGGCGCGGCGCCTGGTGGAGGGCGGCCTGGTGCGCCTGACCCACGGCGAAGTCCGCGACCTCGACGAGGCCGCGCTGCGCGAGGGGCGTTTGGCGGCGCGCTGGTACGCCGAGCTGACGGTGCCCGAGGAAGGCCACTTCATGCAGCACGTGAAGCAGGCCGGAGTCGAGACCGAGGAACTGGTGCTGGCCGATCTCGCCGACTGGCTGGCGGACAGCTGGGAGGAGGGCGTGCGCTACGTCTTCGGCCCCGGCTCGACGCTGCACGGCCTGGCTCAGGTGCTCGGGCTGGAGACCACGCTGCTCGGCGTGGACGTGATCGAGAACGGCCAGGTGATCGCCCGCGACGTCACCGAGCGGCAGCTGTTGGAACTGGTCGACGGCCATCCGGCGTTCCTGCTGGTCACCGCCATCGGCGGCCAGGGCCACATCATCGGCCGCGGCAACCAGCAGATCAGCCCGCGCGTGCTGCGCGCCATCGGCCTGGAGAGGCTGCGGGTGGTCGCCACCAAGCGCAAGCTCGGCACGCTGGAAGGCCGGCCGTTGCTGGTGGACAGCGGCGATCCGCGGCTGGACGCGGAATTCCCCGCCGCCGTGCGCGTCTGGGCCGGCTACAAGGAAGAACTGATCTACCCGGTGGGGCGCGATCTCTGAACCGTCCGGCGCTTCGCCTGGCATGACGGGAATCACCTTCTAGACTTCCTTCCCTCGTGCAAACAGCAAGTCCGCCCGGCCCGGGGCGGCACGAGGGGAGAGGCGATGCCCGCATCATCCAGTCCGGCATTCCGGGTGCTGGTGCTCGGCGGCTACGGCAATTTCGGCAGCCTGATCGTGCGTCGCCTCGGCGCCTGCGAGGGCATCCAGGTGCTGGTCGCCGGCCGCGACCGCAAGCGCGCGGAGGACCTGGCGCGGGAAACCGGCGGCGAGGCGGTGTGCCTGGACATGAACCAGCCGACCCTGGCCGGCCGCCTCGCCGAGCTGCGGGTGAACCTGGTGATCTGCGCCGCCGGCCCGGTCCGGCACCGGGACTACCGGGTGGCGCGGGCGGCGGTGGAAGCCCGCGCGCATTATCTCGACCTCGCCGACTCACGTGCCTTCGTCTGCAACATCGGCCAGCTGGACCGCCTGGCGCGTAGCGCCGGGGTGCTGGTATGCGCCGGCGCCGCCTCGCTGCCGGCGCTGAGCGCGGCGGTGGTGGATCACCTGCTGCCGCGCTTCTCCCGCCTGGACAGCATCAGCCACGGCATCAGCTGGTCGGCGAGGATTCCCGGGCTCGCCACCCTGGTCGAGGCGCTCGACTGCTGCGGCAAGCCGCTGCGCCAGTGGCGCCAGGGCCGGTGGCAGGAGGTCTACGGCTGGCAGGGACTGCGCCGCCACCGCTTCGCCGCGCCGCTGGGCAGGCGCTGGCTGGCCTGGTGCGATGCGCCCGATCTGGAGCTGTTCCCGCAGCGCTACGCCGGCGTGCGCGACGTGCAGTTCGCCAGCGGGCAGGGCAGCGGCCTGGCCCAGGTGGGTGCCTGGGCGCTCGCCTGGCTGGTGCGCAGCGGCCTGCTGCGCAGCGTCGCGCCGTACTGCGCCAGCCTGCAGCGCATGGCGCGGGTGCTGCAGCCACTGGGCAGCGGGCGCAGCGGAATGTTCGTCTGCCTGCACGGCGAGGGTGACGACGGCCGGCCGCTGGCGCTGTGCTGGGAGCTGCTCGCCAGCGCCGGGCATGGCTCCAGCATTCCCGCCAGCGTCGCCGTCGCCCTGGCGCGCCAGCTGGCCAGCGGCAGGCTCGCCCGGCGCGGCGCGATGCCCTGCGTCGGCCTGCTCGGCCTGGACGACTACCTGGCCGAACTGGACGGCCTGCAGGTGCGTCAGCTGACCCGGGAAATCTGATCCATCGCAAGAACGGCCGCCGCCGCGCCACCTAGACTGGCGGACCGCTCACCCCCTGCGAAAGGAGTCACCCCATGAATGTGGACGTTGCCATCGTCGGCGCCGGTCCGGCCGGACTCTGCCTGGCCCGCGCGCTGTCCGGGCATGGTCTGTCGATCCTGCTGATCGACCGCCAGCCGCTCGCCGCTCTGGCGGACCCTGCCGAAGACGGCCGCGAGATCGCGCTGACCCATGCCTCGCAGGCGCAGCTGCGCACGCTGGGCCTGTGGTCGCGCATCGCCGCCGAGGATGTTTCGCCGCTGCGCGATGCCCAGGTGCTCAACGGACAGTCGCTGTTCGCCCTGCGCATCGAGGCGGGCATGGCCGGCGCCGGCCAGCTCGGCTACCTGGTGTCGAACCAGGCGATCCGCCGGGCCGCCTACGCGGTGGTGGAAAACTGTCCCGACGTGACCCTGCTGGGCGAAACCGCGATCGCCGCGCTGCACGCCCAGCCCGACGGCATGCGCGTGACCCTCGCCGATGGCGGCGAAGTGCATGCCCGCCTGCTGGTGGCCGCCGACAGCCGCTTCTCGGAAACCCGCCGCCTGCTCGGCATCGGCGCGCGCATGCAGGACTTCGGCAAGACCATGCTGGTCTGCCGCATGGCGCACGAACGGCCGCACCGGCAGGTGGCGTGGGAATGGTTCGGCTATGGCCAGACCCTGGCGCTGCTGCCGCTCAACGGCGATCGCTCTTCGGTGGTGCTGACCCTGCCGCAGCGCGAGATGGCGCCGCTGCTGGAGATGGACGAGGAAGCCTTCGCCCGGGACATCGAACGGCGCTTCGAGCATCGCCTGGGCGGCATGTGCCTGGTCGGCGAGCCACATACCTACCCGCTGGTCGGCGTCTACGCCGAACGCATGGCCGGTCCGCGCTGCGCCCTGATCGGCGACGCCGCGGTGGGCATGCACCCGGTCACCGCCCACGGCTTCAACTTCGGCCTGCAGAGCCAGCGCCGGCTGGCGGAAGAGCTGCTGGCCACGCACCGCCGCGGCGGCGACATCGGCTCGGCCTGGCCGCTGCAACGCTATGCGCTGGCGCACCGCCTGGCGACCTGGCCGCTGTACCAGGCGACCAGCGCCATCGTCGGCCTGTACAACCAGCCGAGCCCGCCGGCACGCCTGCTGCGCAACGCCGGGCTGCGCCTGGCCCAGGCCATGCCGCCGCTGCGCCGGGCCATCGCGCGGCATCTGACCCAGGGCGCGTGAGGCATTCCCCGGCCGTAGGAGCGGGCCATGCCCGCGACATATTTCATGGTTCCCACGCAGGAGCGTGGGAACGATAGGCGCCCGCGTTATTTCCCACGTATGGCGTGCTCCTGCAATGTCACGGAATCGGCATATCCTCCGACCCCGGCCCCAACGGCTGGCCGTAGCTGAACTCGACGTAATTACCGCAAGGGTCACGAACGCCACAGTAATAGCCGACTGGATAGGGCTCCTGGCGCGGCGCCCAGATCAGGCAGCCATCCTCCGCGGCCATGGCTGCCACGGCGTCGACGGCCGCGTGGCTGTCGACGGCGAAACCGAAGTGGCTGTAGTCGTCCGCCGCCAGGTGGCGGGCCTCGCCGCCGGGCATGATGACGAAGATGAAGCTGTGCTCCTTGCCCGGTTCGGCCATCCAGACGATGCGCGAGCCCTTGCCTTCGCGCTGGTGGATCACCCGCATGCCGCAGAAGCGCTGGTAGAACGCGATGCAGGCATCCAGGTCCGGGACGTGCAGGGCCAGGTGGGTGAGGGTGGGTCGCATGGCGGCTTCTCCACGGGGTTTCCTCGCAGGATAGGCCAGTGCGGATAGGGTATGCTGCCGGCAATTTGCACACGGAGAGCGATGATGTCTTTCGATTTCGATCTGTTCGTGATTGGCGCCGGCTCCGGCGGCGTGCGCGCTGCGCGTTTCGCCGCCGGTTTCGGCGCGCGCGTGGCGGTCGCGGAAAGCCGCTACCTGGGCGGCACCTGCGTGAACGTGGGCTGCGTACCGAAGAAGCTGCTGGTCTACGGCGCGCATTTCCACGAAGACTTCGAACAGTCCGCCGGTTTCGGCTGGAGCGTCGGCGAGACGAGCTTCGACTGGCCCACGCTGATCGCCAACAAGAATCGCGAGATCCATCGCCTCAACGGCATCTACCGCAACCTGCTGGTGAACAGCGGCGTGACCCTGCTGGAAGGCCATGCGCGCATCTGCGACGCGCATACGGTGGAGGTCGACGGCCAGCGCTTCCGCGCGGCCAATATCCTCGTCGCCACCGGCGGCTGGCCGCAGATTCCCGACATTCCCGGCAAGGAACACGCGATCACCTCCAACGAGGCGTTCTTCCTCGAACAGCTGCCGCGCCGGGTGCTGGTGGTGGGCGGCGGCTACATCGCCGTGGAATTCGCCTCGATCTTCCACGGCCTCGGTGCGCAGACCACCCTGCTGTATCGCCGCGACCTGTTCCTGCGCGGCTTCGACCGCAGCGTGCGCGAGCACTTGCGCGACGAACTGGGCGGGAAGGGCGTGGACCTGCAGTTCAACAGCGACATCGCCCGCATCGAGCGCGAGACGGACGGCAGCCTGGTGGCGACGCTCAAGGATGGCCGGGTGTTCGAGACCGATTGCGTGTTCTATGCCACCGGCCGCCGGCCGATGCTGGACAACCTGGGGCTGGAAAACGTCGCGGTGGAACTGGACGACAAGGGCTTCATCAAGGTCGACGACGCCTACCGCACCAGCGAGCCATCGATCCGCGCCATCGGCGACGTGATCGGCCGGGTGCCCCTGACCCCGGTGGCGCTGGCCGAAGGCATGGCGGTGGCGCGGCATCTGTTCCGCCCGGCCGAGTACCGTCCGCTGGACTACAAGCTGATCCCCACCGCCGTGTTCAGCCTGCCGAACATCGGCACCGTCGGCCTGACCGAGGATGAGGCGCGCAGCGCCGGGCACAAGCTGAAGGTCTTCGCCAGCCGCTTCCGCGCGATGAAGCTGACCCTGACCGAATGCCAGGAAAAGACCCTGATGAAACTGGTGGTCGATGCCGACACCGACCAGGTGCTCGGCTGTCACATGGTCGGCCCGGAGGCGGGGGAAATCCTCCAGGGCATCGCCGTGGCGCTGAAGGCGGGGGCGACCAAGCGCGTCTTCGACGAAACCATCGGCATCCACCCGACCGCCGCCGAGGAATTCGTCACCCTGCGCACGCCCGTCGAGTGACGGGCGCCATGCCGGCCGCTCAGCCTTCGCCGAGGGCGGCGGCTGGTTCCTCCTGGCGCTGCGCATAGCGCTGGGCGAGCGCGGCGCAGACCATCAGCTGGATCTGGTGGAACAGCATCAGCGGCAACAGGATCACGCCGACGGTGCCGCCGGCGAACAGCACCTGCGCCATCGGTACGCCGGTGGCCAGGCTCTTCTTCGAACCGCAGAAGACGATGGTGATTCGGTCTTCCCGGGAGAAGCCCAGGCGCCGCCCCAGCAGGCTGGTGGCGAGCAGCGCCAGGGCCAGCAGCACGCAGCAGGCGATCACCAGCCCGGCCAGCGCCGGCAGCGAAATCTGCCGCCACAGCCCCTGGACCACCGCGGCGCTGAAGGCGGTGTAGACCACCAGCAGGATAGAGCCCTGGTCGACGTAGCGCAGCACCGGCTTGTGCCTTTCCACCCAGCCGCCGATCCAGCCGCGCAGCATCTGTCCGGCGATGAAGGGCGCCAGCAGTTGCAGGGCGATCTTGCCGATGGCGTCGAGCGGCGACATGCCGGTATCGCCATGCACGCCCATCAGCAATTGCACCAGCAGCGGCGTGAGGAACACCCCGATCAGGCTCGAAGCCGAAGCGCTGCATACCGCCGCCGGGATGTTGCCGCGCGCCAGCGAAGTGAAGGCGATGGAGGACTGCACCGTGGCCGGCAGGGCGCAGAGGTAGAGCATGCCGAGGTACAGCTCCGGCGTGACCAGCGGCGACAGCAGCGGCTTGAGCAGCACGCCTAGGATCGGGAAGAGCACGAAGGTGCAGCAGAACACCAGCAGGTGCAGGCGCCAGTGGGTGGCGCCGGCGATGACCGCCTGCCGCGACAGCTTGGCGCCGTGCAGGAAGAACAGCAGGGCGATGCCGGCGTTGGTGATCCAGCTGAAGACGACCGCCACCTGCCCGGTGCAGGGCAGCAGGCTGGCGGCGGCCACGGTGGCGATCAGGGCCAGGGTGAAGTTGTCGGGGAGCAGGCGTGGGCGGGCCATGGGGATTCTCGCAGGCAAGTCAGTGGCTCGACTCTAGCCGCCCGTGCCGCCTTCCGGCTAACGCTAGAGAGCCAGCCTGTATCGCTGAACGGACAGTCTTCAGTGCAGACGGAAATCCAGCTCGACCTCGCTCACCGTGACCATGGCGCGCATGCGGGCGGCGAGCACTTCGGCGCGATGCCGCGGCAGCGCCGGCAGGCGCAGGTGCACGTGCATCCAGCCGTCTTCCTCGCGTGCCTGCATTTCCGTCGGGAGGTAGCCCTGGATGGCGAAGAGATTGAGCAGCCGGCAGAGGATATCGGCCTCGGCTTCCGCGCGGATGGCGAACAGGGCGCTATGGCCGGCGTCCTCGGGGCGCGGGGTCCAGCCGTCGGGGCGGAGGCCGAAGAGTTCGACCGGCTGGCTGTCGGCAGGAGTGAAGGGAGTACGCAGGGCCTGGTTCATGGGCGGTCCGGAGTGGCGGTGAACGGAGGCCCATTGTGGCGGTGGCGCCGAGGTTTTTCTGTTCTCGATTTTCCCTGTAAGAGACATTCGGCGCATAATCAATGCATGGATTCTATGCCAAGAGAATAAATATGCCTGTCACACTGGATGCCCATGACCAGCGGATTCTCGCCCTGCTGCAGGAAGAGGCGACGCTTTCCACCGCCGAGATCGCCGAACGCATCGGCCTGTCGCAATCGCCGTGCTGGCGGCGCATCCAGCGGCTGAAGGAGGAAGGCGTGATCCGCAAGCAGGTCACCCTGCTGGATCGCAGGAAGGTCGGGCTGAACGCGCAGATATTCGCCCAGGTCAAGCTGAACACCCACGGCCGCAACCACCTCACCGATTTCGCCGCGGCGATCCGCGAGTTCCCGGAAGTGCTGGAATGCCACGTGCTGATGGGGCCGGTGGACTTCATGCTGCGCATCGTCACCGAGGACATCGAGGCCTACGAACGCTTCTTCTTCGAGCGGCTGTCGCAGGTGCCGGGCATCCAGGAGATCAACTCCATCGTCGCCCTGTCGGAGATCAAGTCCACCACCAGCCTGCCGCTGCCGGGGCGCTGAGCCCCGGCACGGACCGGCTCTCAGACGCCGCCGAGATAATCCATCTTGCCTATCTCCACGCCGTTGTGGCGGAGGATGTCGTAGGCCGTGGTGACGTGGAAATAGAAGTTCGGCGTGGCGAAGCCGAGCAGGAAGTCGCGGCCGCTGAAGGTCACCTCGCGATTGCGCAGCTTCAGCTGGATGGTGCGCGTTTCGCTGCCGTCGAGCTGTTCCGCCTTGATCCCCTCGAGAAACCTGATGGTCCTGGCGATGCGCGCCTGCAATTCGTCGAAGGTAGTCTCGTCGTCCGGGTAGACGGGGATGTCGATGCCGGCCAGGCGCGCGGCGCAGCCCTTGGCGCTGTCGCTGGCGATCTGCACCTGGCGCGCCAGCGGCAGCATGTCCGGGGCGAGGCGGGCGTTGACCAGGACGGCGGGATCGATGGATTTCGCCTTGGCATGGGCGGCGGCCTTGGCGAGGATCGCCGACAGGTTGCCAAGCATGCGGATGAACACGGGGACCGAAGTTTCGTAGACCGACAGGGACATGCTGATACTCCAGGCAGTGACACGGGGAAAGGGCCATGAACTGGCCGTGCCGCTGGAGTCTAGTGCGAAGGCGGCGCGCCGTCGCTGGCGCGAATGCCGGGCTCAGTTGCGCCCGGCCACCTTCTGCGCCGGGCAGCGGCTGAGGTCGATCGCGCCGACATAGGGATTCCCCCAGCCCATCACGCAGCCCACCATCAGGTTGCGCTGGCGTTCCCAGTCCTGCACCGGGTACTGGCGGTTCCAGGCGTTGAACAGCTGGCGGTCCTGCTTCGACAGCCGCAGCTTGTAGCGGTCGCTCATGTAGAAGTAGGTGCGCGCGATCATCCCGCGGATCTGCGGGCGCGGCATGGCCTTCTGCGCGTCGAAGTCGATCACCATCGGGCAGGCGCCATATTGTTTCGGTTGCGGCGGCAGCCAGGCGAAGCCGTAGTTGCTGCGGTCGCCGTTCACTTCGCCGATGCTCGGCACCAGGTTGTGCAGGTCGGCCTCGGCCTTCTGGTAGGTGCGGTCGCGGCGCGAGCAGTTCTCCCGGCCGCCGTTCTGCCAGCACTGGCGCTGATGGCCGATCACCCAGGCCGGGACTATGTGTTCCCATTCGATGCGCCTGGCCCGGGCCGGCTGCTTGCGCGGAACGTAGCCGCAGCTGGCGAGGTCGACCTTGTTGCCGCTGTAGCGACAGCCACAGTAGAACTCCACCGATTGCCGGGCATACAGCTTGCGCCCGATCTTCTTGGCTTCCTCGAAGGTGCGTGGCGGTGCCGCGGAGGCGGCCAACGGCAGCAGGGCGAGCACCAGCAGCAGGGAGATGCAGCGACTAGTCATGAGAATTCGCTCTAGAAAGTTGCTGCATCTTAATGATTATGAAGGAGTTGCCAATCGTGGCATTCGGATGGCAGACGGTCGCCTTCTGCATCGCCGCTGTCTGGAGCTGGTAAGCTGCGGGTATTTCCCGTGATGAGGAGAAAGGGTTCGATGAGGTGGTTCAGCCATGCCCTGATGCTGGGCGCGAGCCTGTTGGCAGCGCAGGCTTCGGCGCAGAAGTTCGGTACCCACGAGGTGGCTCCCCAGCCATACCCGCAACAGCCGCAGGTCATCCAGCGCATCTACGTCAGCCCGGGTGCCAGCGGCCGGATCGACAGCTCGGCCAACTGGCAGCGCTATGACGGCCAGGGTGGCTACCGGGTTCCGCGCAGCTATGGGAATAGCGGATCGACCACCATCATCCGCTCCGGCAGTGGCGGGATTCGCCAGAGCACCGAGTACCCCAACGGCGTGGTGTATCCCTCGCAGCCGTACGACTCCACCATCCGCCGCCAGAACTATCCCTGACAGCACGGGCTTCAGGCGTTGGCCGAAAGCTGGCGGGCTTCCTCGACGTAATCCCTGAGCCAGCGCAGCACTTCCACAGCGTCCCAGCGCGACGGATCGAACATCGCATAGGCCATGCCCTGGTAGCCGACCACGTCCAGCGGCCGGTGATAGCCCGCGCGTTGCAGCAGGGCCTCGATCTCGGCGAAGCAGACGTTGAAATGCGTGCGGGTGAAGGGCGTCTTGCCTTCCATCACCAGTCCTTCCATCTGCAACTCCGCAACGGCTTCGCGGACCTCGTCCGTGCCCATCCGCTCGATGGCCTGTTTCATCTGTCTTATATCCACCATTTGCCTCCTCCCATCTGGATGGCTTTCAGCGCCTTCGTGCGAATAATCTCAAAATACTGTATGCATGAACAGTATTTGCGGCTACCATCGATTTACCAGCCGACGAAGTACCCGGTCGGAAATCTCCGTACGAAATCCTCCAAGAAAAAAGGAGTGCATGGCGATGCTACGAATCCTGATGCTGTGTGCGGTCCTGGTTTCGCTGGTCGGTTGCGCCGAGCCGCCGATGGACCAGCCCCGGGCCAATGGCGCCTACCTGATCATCGAAGGCCGCGACGCCTGGGCGGTGCTGGTGGCCGACGGCAAGCGCGTGGAGGAACGCGGCACGGTGCTCGATGCGATCCGCCTGCCGCGGAAGGACGCGCCGATCGCCGCCAGCTACGTGATCGACACGCCCAATTGCGGCCGTCTCCAGTGGCTGGTCGAAGGCGAGGGACATGCGGCGGGGACCACCATCTTCCTCTCCGCGCGGGACGGGCAGGCCGATCTTTCCGCCTGCCGCATCAGCGGCGACCTGAGCCGGGTCTGGACCGCGCTGGACTACTCCGGCTGAAGGATTTCGATGGAGCGCAGCGCATTTCACGAATTCTTCACGGCGATGTGATATCAATGGGGGCAGCTAAAGGACTAGCACCCCAAATAAAAAACCCGCTTTTTACAGCGGGTTTTTTATTTTTCGCCGAAATTCAGCTCTGTTCCTGATAGAACCGGACGATGGCGGAGAAGTCCAGCTGGCCGTTGCCCTGGGCGCTGAACGCCTGGTAGAGCTGCTGGGCGAGGGCGCCGAGCAGTACCGGCTGACGCACCTGGCGCGCGGCTTCGGCGGCGAGGCCGAGGTCCTTGAGCATCAGGTCGGTGCCGAAGCCGCCGCTGTAGCCGCGCTGGGACGGCGCGCCGGTCAGCGGGTTGTTCACCTCGGAACTCCAGCAGCGTCCGCTGGAGGTGTTGATGATGCCGGCCAGCACTTCGGCGTCCATTCCCAGCTTCACGCCCAGCGACATCGCCTCGGCCACGCCGATCATGGAGATGCCGAGCAGCATGTTGTTCGCCACCTTGGCCACCTGGCCGTTGCCGGCCGCACCGCAGTGCACGATGTTCTTGCCCATCGCAGCGAGAGCTGGCTTGGCACGCTCGAAATCGGCCTGCTCGCCGCCGACCATGAAGGTCAGGGTGCCCGCCGCGGCGCCGGCGGTACCGCCGGAGACTGGTGCGTCGAGCATCGGATTGCCGTGGGCGCGGGCGGCGGCGGCCACTTCGCGGGCGCTGTGCGGGTCGATGGTGGAGGAGTCGATCAGCAGCACGCCGGGCTGCACGTTGGCCAGCAGGCCGTCGTCGCCGAGGTAGACCTGCTTCACGTGCTGCGCGGCCGGCAGCATGGTGAGGATGACTTCCACGTCGGCGCGGGCCACCTCGGCGGGCGAAGCGACGCTCTTGGCGCCCTGGCCGACCAGATTCTGCACGGCGGAAGCGGAGAGATCGAAGACGGTGACGTCGTAGCCGGCCTTGAGCAGGTTGGCGGCCATGGGGCCGCCCATGTTGCCGAGACCGATGAAGCCGATGCGCATGGGAATGTCCTTGTTGTTCTGGACCTGGCGAGCAGCTGCTCATGTAGGAGCGAGCTTGCTCGCGAAGCACTGGTGCGGATTCGTTCGCCAGCAAGCTGGCTCCTACGAAGAGCGAGCCGGGCGGGTACGACCCGCCCGCCGCATCACTTCAGGTTGATGGTGGTATTCACCGCACCGCCGACCTCGTTCTCGTCGAACCAGCGCTCGGTGACGGTCTTGGTCTGGGTGTAGAACTGGATCACCTGCTTGCCGTACGGGCCGAGGTCGCCGAGCTTGGAGCCGCGCGAGCCGGTGAAGGAGAACAGCGGAACCGGTACCGGGATCGGCACGTTGATGCCGACCTGGCCGACGTCGATCTCTTCCTTGAAGTGGCGGGCCGCCGCGCCGGAGCGGGTGAACAGCGCGGTGCCGTTGCCGTTCGGGTTGGCGTTGATCATCTCGATGGCCTGGTCGAGGGTGTCGGCGTGCATCACGCAGAGCACCGGGCCGAAGATTTCCTCGCGATAGACGCTCATCTCGGTAGTGACGCCGGAGAAGACGGTCGGCGCGACGAAGTTGCCGTTGCCGTAGCCGTCGACCTGCGGGTTGCGGCCGTCCAGTTCCAGCTTCGCGCCTTCCTGCACGCCGCGCTCGATCAGGCCGCTGACGCGGTCCAGGGCGGAGCAGGAAACCAGCGGGCCGACATCGGTGCCCGGCTCGACGCCGGCGCTGACCTTCAGGGTCCTGGCCTTCTCGACCAGTTCCGGCAGCCACTGCTGGGCTTCGCCGACCAGCACCACCACCGACAGCGCCATGCAGCGCTGGCCGGCCGCGCCGAAGGCAGCGCCGGCGAGGTTGTTCAGGGTCTGTTCCTTGTTCGCGTCGGGCAGCACCACCGCGTGGTTCTTCGCGCCCATCATGCACTGCACGCGCTTGCCGTTCAGCGAGGCGCGGTTGTATACGTGGGTGCCGACGCGGGTCGAACCGACGAAGGAAACCGCCTTGATGTCCGGGTGATCGCAGATCGCGTTGACCGCATCCGGGCCGCCATGGATCACGTTCAGCACGCCCGGCGGCACGCCGGCCTCATGGGCCAGCTCGGCGAGGCGCATGGTGACCATCGGGTCCTGCTCGGAGGGCTTGAGGACGAAGGTGTTGCCGGTGGCGATGGCCATCGGGAACATCCACAGCGGGATCATCGCCGGGAAGTTGAACGGCGTGATGCCGGCGCAGACGCCGATCGGCTGCAGCATGGTGAAGGTATCGACGCCGCCGGCGACGTTGTTGGCCAGTTCGCCGAGCTGCAGGTTGCCGATGGCCGAGGCGTGCTCCACCACTTCCAGGCCGCGGAAGATGTCGCCCTCGGCGTCCGGCAGGGTCTTGCCCTGTTCGGCGGTGAGCAGAGCGGCCAGCTCCTTCATGTTCTCGCGGATCAGTTGCTGGTACTTGAGGAAGATCCGGGCGCGGGCGCCGATCGGGGTCTTCTTCCAGGTCTTGAAGGCCTTCTTGGCGCTGGCGACGGCGGCGTCGATCTCCGCCTGGGTGGCGAAGGGCACGCGGGCCAGGACTTCCTGGGTGGCGGGGTTGATCACCTCGCGCCATTCGTTGGTGGTCGATTCGACGAGTTTGCCGTCGATCAGCAGCTTGACGGTGGCAACTGCGGCAGGGGCTTGCATGGTCATGTGGACTCCAACGCTTCGTTGTTCGTGGCCCGAGGGCCTTCTGGAAGACTCGGATTGAGAGTAGCAGTGCATTTTTGATGAATTCAATGCGGCGACGTGCAAGCATGGTCTGCGTTTTTGCACAGGGCGAAGCATATGGACTGGGATAATCTGCGTTTTTTCCTCGAGCTGTCGCGCGCCGGAAAGCTCACCGTGGCCGCGCGGCGCCTGGGCGTCGACCACACCACGGTGGCGCGCCGGCTGCAGGCGCTGGAGAAGGGCATCGGTGCGCAACTGCTGGTGCGCGAGACCGCCGGCTATCGCCTGACCGAGGCCGGCCACGCGCTGCTGCCCCAGGCCGAGGCGATGGAAAGCGCCTGCAAGCAGATCGAGAAACGCCTGGGCGGGATGGAGGACAACCTGTCCGGCAAGGTGCGCATCGGCGCCACCGAGGGCTACGGCTCGACGCTGCTGACCTCGCAACTGGTGGAGCTGAACCGCCTCCACCCGCACCTGGGCGTCGACCTGCTCGCCGTGCCGCGCGCGCTGCAGCTGTCGCGCCACGAGGCGGACATCGTCATCACCCTGGAGCGCCCGGAGCGCGGGCCGTACCTGATCACCCGCCTGACCGATTACGTGCTGCGGGTATACGCCTCGCGGGAATACCTGGCCTCCCATCCACCGATCACCGGCCGCGAGGACCTGCGCGGCCATCCCTTCATCGGCTACGTCGACGACATGCTCTACAGCAAGGAGCTGCAATACCTCGACGAGATCGGCCGGCCGCTGACCATCGCCCTGCGCAGCACCAGCATCCTCGCCCAGCAGCGCGCGGTGGCGGAGGGCGCCGGGGTGGCGATCCTGCCGAGCTTCGCGGCGGCGGGCGATCCGCGGCTACAGGAAGTGCTCAGCGGCGAGATCGAGTTCGTGCGGACGTTCTGGATGCTGATGCCGGTGGAGCTGAAGGACATCGCGCGGATGCGCACCACCTGGGATTTCCTGCGGGAGAAGGCGGAGGCCAGCCAGGACCTGCTGATGGGACGCTGAGCCGGGCCGGTCGCGCCCCGCGGGTGCGGGACGCGGGTGCGGGACGCGGCCGGATCTGAAGCAAATCAGGCGAGACCGACGTAGAGGTTCTGCACGTCGTCATTACCGTCCAGGGCATCGAGGAAGGCTTCGACTTCCTCCAGTTCCGCACCGCCCAGGCTGACCGGGTTCTTCGGCCGGTAGCCGAGATTGGCCGAGCGCACCGTGAAGCCGAACTCCGGCAGCGCGCGGCAGACGGCGTCCACGTCGGTCGATTCGGTGATGAACAGGGTGCCGTCTTCGTCAGCCGGCTCGAAGTCCTGGGCGCCGGCCTCGATGGCGGCGAGTTCGGGATCGCTGTCGGCGTTGTCCGGAGTCGCCTCGATCATGCCCACATAGTCGAAGTCCCAGGCTACCGAGCCGGAAGTGCCGAGCTGGCCCTTGCGGAACAGCACGCGAATCTCGGCGACGGTGCGATTCACGTTGTCGGTGAGGCATTCGACGATCACCGGCACGCGGTGCGGCGCGAAACCTTCGTAGACGACCCGTTCGAAGCTGGCGCCGCCATCGAGCAGACCGGCGCCTTTCTTGATCGCGCGTTCCAGGGTGTCGCGCGGCATCGAAGCCTTTTTCGCCTGCTCCACTACCAGGCGCAGGCGTGGGTTCATGTCGGGATCGGCGCCGTTGCGCGCGGCGATCATGATTTCCTTCGACAGCTTGCCGAAGACACGGCCCTTGGCGTTGGCTGCAGCTTCTTTATGTTTGGCTTTCCACTGGGCGCCCATGCTGAATCTCTTGGCTGGATGAACAGGTGGACAAGTCTACGGCCTTGCATGATCGCTGGCGATCGCTGCGCCCCATCGAAATCGCTCGGCCGGTTCTGCCCGATCAGATGCGCCGCCACACGCTGGCCAGCCACGGCTGCTGCTCGCGGGGCAGGCCGGCGGGGCGGTAGTAGTGTTCCAGTTCGACGAAGCCGGCGCCTGCCAGCAGGCGGCGCCAGTTCTCCAGGTCGTGGAAGGCGCCGTAGCGGCCGTGGTTCCAGCCTTCGCTGTTGTCGCCGCGCGGATTGGAACTGAACAGCACGCCGCCGGGTTTCAGCGCGGCGTGCAGTTCGCCGAGCACGCGCGACAGTTCCTGGCGCGGCACGTGGAACAGCGAGGCATTGGCGAAGATGCCGTCGAAGTGCATTCCGGGCAGGGCCAGTTCGAGGAAATCCTGCTGCCACACCTCGCAGCCCGATGCCGCGCGGGCCATGGCGACGAAGTCCGCGCAGCCGTCCAGGCCCACCGGCTCATGGCCGAGCGCCTTAAAAGCCAGCAGGTCGCGCCCCGGTCCGCAGCCGAAATCGAGGATGCGCAGTGGCGGAGTGCCGTGGATATGGCGCAGCAGCGCCTCGATGTTCTGGCTGACGTCGTGGTCGCGGGTGCCCTCGCGGAAGGCTTCGGCGTTGCGCTGGTAGTGCTCCAGCGTGGTGGCGCTGATGTCGTGCAGGTCGGCGGGAGTCAGTTTCATGGGAGTGGCGGGCGCAGGGAAATTGCCAGCCATTCTAGCGGCTGTCGCGAGCCTCTTTCAGGACAGGCGAAATCCCTCGCCGTGGCCGACGCGACGGCGAGGGAGCGCGCAGGGATTACCAGCGGTGGCCTTTGTAATGACCGCGGCCGTTGTAGTGGCTCTTGCCGCGGTAGTAATTCCGTCCGCCATAGTACTTGCCGCCGCCATGGTAGTAGCGCGGCGACTTGTAGTAGACCGGCGCGTAGTAGCGCGGGCCGGGGACCACCACCACCGGCGGGCGGTAGTAGACCGGGTAGGGCTGGTAGTAGACCGGCGGGGGCGGCGCGTAATACACCGGCGGGGCGGGCTGGTAATAGACCGGGGCGCCACTCCCGGCGACTATGGCTCCTCCGACCAGGGCACCCACGACTGCGCCGATGGCGGCGGCGTCGCTATTGCTGTTTGCCGAGACCGGCCCGGCAACGGCCAGGGAACCGCACAGCACGATCAGTGCGGGGAAACGGCTAAGCATGGTGCACCTCCTCGACGGGTACAGGCGCGATGCCGATACCCATCAGACAACTGCGACGAAAAAATCTTAGCGCCGCCGGTGTAAAGGGAGTGTAAATGGCGCCGTACGGTACAGGATCGACGCAAATGCAGCGCGGACGCGGCTTTGCCTGCTATCGTTGCCCCTCTGGAAAACACAGGAGGTAGACATGTCATCGCAACGAATTCCCCTGGTCGCGCTTTTCGCCGTCGCGCTGCTGGCAGGATGCAGTTCCACGGAAGAGCGCAGCGCAAGCCCAGATGCCGCCGCTTCCGGGCGCTGCAATGCGGAGCCGCTGCAGTCGCTGGTCGGCCGGACGGTATCCGCATCGCTGCTCCAGGAAGCCAAGCGCACATCCGGCGCCCAGGTCGCCCGGGTCCTGCGCCCCAACGATGTGATGACCATGGATTACAACTCGCAGCGGCTGAACATCGATGTCGATGCGCAGCAGGTGATCCGCCAGATCCACTGCGGCTGATCGCAGCGGAGCGGGGCGGGGCCGGTCGTTCCGGCTTCGCCTTGAAATCTAAAGCTTTAAATTATCGTCGTAACCTATTGATTAAAAGGCGATTAATTTTTTCTAGAAATTACTTCAACTTTGCCGCCGTGCCGGCACTCCAACTGACACCGGCGGGCTTGCCTGTTCTTCGGATGATCGGTGCCGAGTGGTAGCTCCGGGTACTGGAATTGCCATGAGGACGCGCTACCTTGAGCCTGTCCCGGGCGGATTCGCAGAGCCCCGGGAGGTCCCGCAGTCACTCAGCAGAGACGGAGTAGATCATGGCCCGCACGACCCCCATCGAGCTCTATCGCAACATCGGAATCGTCGCGCACGTGGATGCAGGCAAGACCACCACCACCGAGCGCATCCTTTACTACACCGGGGTCAACCACAAGATGGGCGAGGTGCATGATGGCGCCGCAACCATGGACTGGATGGTCCAGGAGCAGGAGCGTGGCATCACCATCACCTCGGCGGCCACCACCGCCTTCTGGCTGGGCTCCAGCAAGCAGTACAAGAAGCACCGCCTGAACATCATCGACACCCCCGGCCACGTCGACTTCACCATCGAGGTGGAGCGCTCGCTGCGCGTGCTGGATGGCGCCGTGGTGGTGTTCAGCGGCGCCGACGGCGTCGAGCCGCAGTCCGAGACGGTCTGGCGCCAGGCCAACAAGTACGGCGTGCCGCGCCTGGCCTACGTGAACAAGATGGACCGCCAGGGCGCCGACTTCCTCCGCGTGGTGCGGCAGATCGAACAGCGCCTCGGCCACAACCCCGTGCCGATCCAGCTGCCGATCGGCGCCGAAGAGACCTTCCGCGGACAGATCGACCTGCTGCGGATGAAGGCCATCTACTGGAACGAGGAAGACCAGGGCACCAGCTTCCGCGAGGAGGAAATCCCCGCCGAGCTGCAGGCGCTGGCCGAGGAGTGGCGCGGGCGCATGGTGGAGGCGGCGGCCGAGGCCAACGACGAGCTGATGAACAAGTACCTCGAAGGCGGGGAACTGACCATCGAGGAAATCAAGGCCGGCCTGCGCCAGCGCACCCTGGCCAACGAGGTGGTGCCGGCGATGCTCGGCTCGTCGTTCAAGAACAAGGGCGTGCCGCTGGTGCTGGACGCGGTGGTCGACTACCTGCCGGCGCCCTCGGAAATCCCGGCGATCCGCGGTACCCACCCGGACGACGAGGAAGCCCACGACGAGCGCCACGCCGACGACGACGAACCGTTCTCCGCGCTGGCCTTCAAGATCGCCACCGACCCCTTCGTCGGCACCCTGACCTTCACCCGCGTGTATTCCGGCGTGCTGAGCTCCGGCGATGCCGTGCTCAACTCGGTGAAGGGCAAGAAGGAGCGGGTCGGCCGCATGGTGCAGATGCACGCCAACCAGCGCGTGGAGATCAAGGAGTGCCGCGCCGGTGACATCGCCGCGCTGATCGGCATGAAGGACGTCACCACCGGCGACACCCTGTGCGCCATCGACAAGCCGATCATCCTCGAACGCATGGACTTCCCCGACCCGGTGATCTCGGTGGCGGTGGAGCCGAAGACCAAGGCCGACCAGGAAAAGATGGGCATCGCCCTGAGCAAGCTGGCCCAGGAAGACCCGTCGTTCCGCGTCAAGACCGACGAGGAAACCGGCCAGACCATCATCTCCGGCATGGGCGAGCTGCACCTGGACATCATCGTCGACCGCATGAAGCGCGAATTCGGCGTCGAGGCCAACATCGGCAAGCCGCAGGTCGCCTATCGCGAGGCGATCCGCAACACCTGCGAGATCGAGGGCAGGTTCGTCCGCCAGTCCGGCGGGCGCGGACAGTACGGCCACTGCTGGATCCGCTTCGCGCCGGCCGATGCAGGCGTGGACGGCCTGCAGTTCGCCAACGAGGTGGTCGGCGGGGCGGTCCCGCGCGAGTACATCCCGGCCATCCAGAAGGGCATCGAGGAGCAGATGCACAGCGGCGTGCTCGCCGGCTATCCGCTGATCGGCCTGAAGGCGACGGTGTTCGACGGCTCCTACCACGACGTCGACTCCAGCGAGATGGCCTACAAGATCGCCGCGTCCATGGCCACCAAGCAGCTCTCGCAGAAGGGCGGAGCGGTGCTGCTGGAGCCGGTGATGAAGGTCGAGGTGGTGACTCCGGAAGAGTACATGGGCGACGTGATGGGCGACCTCAACCGCCGCCGCGGCCTGATCCAGGGCATGGAAGACACGCCGGCGGGCAAGGTGATCCGCGCCGAGGTGCCGCTGGGCGAGATGTTCGGCTATGCCACCGACGTGCGCTCGATGTCCCAGGGGCGCGCCAGCTACTCCATGGAGTTCACCCGCTACGCCGAGGCGCCGGCGAACATCTCCGAGGCGATCATCAGGAAACAGCAGGGCTGAGGGCAGGCGCCCCGGCGAAACGGCGCTCCGCGGGGAGCGCCGCGTGGGTCAGTCCGCCCTCTGGATGCTGGTGACCTGGCGCAGCTGGCTCTTCTGCAGCTTGTAGCGCAGCGCCTCGGCGGGCACCGGCGAAACCCTGCCGGTCTCCACCCAGGTGCGGATGCGGCTGGCGTCGCCGACGTGGGTGCGCTTGCCCAGCGCGTCGAGCAGGGCGAGGGCGACCGGCCGGCCGTTCATCACCGTGACCATCACCAGGCAGTGCCCGGCCTCGTCGGTGAAGCCGGTCTTGGTCAGGCGGATGTCCCACTTCGGATTGCGCGTCAGCGGGTTGGTGTTGAAGAAGCCCAGGGTGTAGTTCGGGTGGGTGAAGCGTGCGCTGCCGCTCGGCGTGGTGCTCAGCTCGCGGATCAGCGGGTACTGGTAGGCGGCCTTGACCAGGCGGATCAGGTCGCGGGCGGTGGAGCGGTTGTACTCGGAGAGGCCGGTGGGCTCCTTGAAGTGGGTGCGGGTCATGCCCAGCGCGCGGGCCTTGGCGTTCATCGCCTTGACGAAGGCCGGGGTGCCGCCCGGGTAGTGATGGGCGAGGCTGGCGGCGGCGCGGTTTTCCGAGGACATCAGCGCCAGGTGGAGCATTTCCTGGCGATCGATCCGGCTGTTCAGCCGGACCCGCGAGTACACGCCCTTCATCTCGGCGGTTTCGGAGATGTCGACATCCAGCATCTCGCTCATCGGCAGCCGGGCGTCGAGCACCACCATGGCGGCCATCAGCTTGGTCACCGAGGCGATCGGCACCACCACGTCCGGGTTGCTGGAATACACCACCCTGTCGCTCTGCAGGTCGACCACCAGGGCGCTGCCGGAGGCGAGCACCAGCGGCTTGGCGGCGGCGGGAAGTTTTTCGGCGGCGACAATGTTCGATGAGCAGACGACAGACGTGCAGGCAACCAACAGCAGACTCAGTATCGAACGACGAATAGTCATGAAAGCGCTTCGCAAGCAGGATTTAGTGGGAAGTTTCGTTTTTCTGTTAGGAGAATTCTGGCAATTCTAATCCATGCCCATGCACCCCGCACCGGCATTCCAGCGGGGTCTGGCGGATGTCGCGGGCGTCGTCTCAGTTTGAGAATGGACGAAACGACGGGCGAAAGCCCGCCTGGGGCGGGATCGGGCTCCGCAAGTGCAACCGGGTGTGTCTCGGGAGCATCGCGTGCGCGCTGGATTTTATTCTTAACCTTTTGAAATTGCTGGATTTATCAATCCTGGCACGAGTCGTGATTGAGGCTTTTCCGACGAGCGACCGAACAGAGCGGGCCTTCACCGGCACTTGCGTTTACCTTTACGTTAACGTAAACATGATCGAAATCTTCCGACCCGTCAGTCGGCGTTTCGGAAGCGCGACCGATCATCGGCACAGGGATGTCCCGACTGGATCGGCGGTTCAGCATCGCTCCCAGAACAAGCACAAAAGGGAAAGCCATGAACGACCTCAGCTATACCCGTGGCCGCCAGGACAAGCCCCTGCTGGCCATGACCATCGGCGCCGCCTTCGACGCCACCGTCGCCCGGTTCCCGCAACGCGAGGCGCTGGTGGTGCGCCACCAGAACCTGCGCTACAGCTGGGCGCAGCTCGCCGAAACGGTGGACGGCGTCGCCCGCGGGCTGCTCGCCCTCGGCCTGCGCACCGGCGAGCGCCTGGGCATCTGGGCGCCGAATTGCGCCGAGTGGTGCATCCTGCAGTTCGCCAGCGCCAAGATCGGCGCCGTGCTGGTCAACATCAACCCGGCCTACCGCCTCGGCGAGCTGGAATACGCGCTGAAGCAGTCCGGCTGCAGCTGGCTGGTCTGCGCCGACGCGTTCAAGACTTCCGACTACCACGCCATGCTCGACGAACTGCTGCCCGAACTGGGGCAGGGCCGTCCCGGCGAGCTGGCCAGCAAGACCCTGCCGGAGCTGCGCGGGGTGATCAGCCTGTGCGAGCAGCCGCCCGCCGGCTTCCTGCGCTGGAACCAGCTGGCGCCGCTGGGCGCCTCGGTCGCCCCGGCCGAATTGGCCGAGCGCCAGGCGCTGCTGCAGTTCGACGAGCCGATCAACATCCAGTACACCTCCGGCACCACCGGCTTCCCCAAGGGCGCCACGCTGAGCCACTACAACATCCTCAACAACGGCTACATGGTCGGCGAGAGCCTCGGCCTCAGCGAAGAGGACCGCATGGTCGTGCCGGTGCCGCTGTACCACTGCTTCGGCATGGTGATGGGCAACCTCGGCTGCATGACCCACGGCTCCACCATCATCTACCCGGCGCCGAGCTTCGAGCCGGAAGCCACCCTGCAGGCTGTGGCCGAGGAGCGCGCCACCGTACTCTACGGCGTGCCGACCATGTTCATCGCCGAACTGGACCACCCGCGGCGCAAGGAATTCGACCTGTCCAGCCTGCGCACCGGGATCATGGCCGGCGCCACCTGCCCGATCGAGGTGATGCGCCGGGTCATCGACGAGATGCACATGGCCGAGGTGCAGATCGCCTACGGCATGACCGAGACCAGCCCGGTCTCCCTGCAGACCGGCCCGGAGGACGACCTGGAGACCCGCGTCACCACCGTCGGCCACACCCAGCCGCACCTGGAGACGCGGATCATCGACGAGCACGGGCGCATCGTTCCGCGCGGCACCATCGGCGAGCTGTGCACCCGCGGCTACAGCGTGATGCTCGGCTACTGGAACAACCCGCAGGCCACCGGCGAGGCGATCAGCCCGGCGCGCTGGATGCTCACCGGCGACCTGGCGGTGATGGACGAGCGCGGCAACGTGCGCATCGTCGGCCGCAGCAAGGACATGATCATCCGCGGCGGCGAGAACATCTATCCGCGCGAGATCGAGGAATTCCTCTTCACCCACCCGGCGGTGGCCGACGTGCAGGTGATCGGCATTCCCGACGAGAAGTACGGCGAAGAGCTGGTCGCCTGGGTCAAGTTCCATCCCGATCACCAGGCCAGCGAGGACGACCTGCGCGCGTTCTGCAAGGCGCGCATCGCGCACTTCAAGGTGCCGCGCTACTTCCGTTTCGTCGACGAGTTCCCGATGACGGTGACCGGCAAGATCCAGAAGTTCCGCATGCGCGAGATCAGCATCGAGGAAATCCGCGCCGGCGCGGCGGCCAGGTAGGGCGGTTTGTCGCCTGACACCGCGCACGCTATCGTGCGCGGTCCCCACTTCCACCAGACAGCGACATGCCGGTAGAGAAAGGCACCATTTCCATCCGCCTGGTCCAGGAGGCGCTGGCCGCGCCGCGCCTGCTGGGCATAGACGAGCGCGCCATGCTGGAGGCCGCCGGCATTCCCGCCGAAACCCTCGGCAAGCCCTATGCACGGGTTTCCAGCCTGGCCTACGCGCGGCTCTGGCTGCGCCTGGCGCGGGAGCTGGACGACGAGTTCTTCGCCATGAACCCGCGGCGGATGAAGTCCGGCAGCTTCAACTTCATGGCCCGCGCGGCGATCCACGAGACCAGCCTGGAACCGGCGCTGGACACCGCGCTGCACTTCCTCGGACTGGTCTTCGACGGCCTGTCGCCACGCCTGACCCGCCAGGAAGGGCTCGCCGCGATCGTCCTCGACGAAGGCGACGGCCCGCCGCAACGGGCGTTCTCCTGCTTCACCCTGTGGCTGATGGTGCACGGCCTGGCCTGCTGGCTGGTCGGCCGGCGCATCCCGATCCTCGCCGTCGACCTGCGCTGCCCACAGCCGGAGTACATCGAGGACTACCGGGTGATGTTCAGCGACAACCTGCGCTTCGGCCGCCGGCAGACGCGCCTGCTGTTCAACGCCGAGGCCCTCGATTTGCCGGTGCGCCGCGACGAGCGCGAACTGCGCCGCTTCCTCGCCGGCGCCCCGGCGAACATCCTGGTGCGCTACCGCGACCCGCAGAGCCTGGCGGCGCGGATCAAGTCCTACCTGCGCAGCCTGAAGTTCGAACGCTGGCCGGACCTGGACGCGCTCGCCGTGCACTTCTACATGGCGCCTTCGACCCTGCGCCGCAAGCTGGCGGCGGAAGGGCAGTCCTACCAGGCGCTGAAGGACCAGCTGCGCCGCGACCTCGCCATCGCCCGCCTGGGCAGCGGCGACGCCAACTTCGCCGACCTCGCCAGCGAACTGGGCTTCGCCGACACCAGCGCCTTCTACAAGGCTTTCCGCAAGTGGACCGGCTCGACGCCGGGGCAGTACCGGGCGTTGATGCAGCAGGGTGCCGAGTAGCGCTGCGGCCCCGCACCCACCTTGTAGGAGCCAGCTTGCTGGCGATCCGGACTTGCCGACGACCACTGAGCTGCCGGTTGGCATGGACGATCGCCAGCAAGCTGGCTCCTACAGGTCCGGTGCAGCTCGTTGCGAAGGCTGTCCATTCCGCTCAGCCAATTTGAAACCTTTCGACATTGCCGCATCCGCTCTGCGGCGCGAACATCGGGGTCACTCCAGACAAGAACAAACCGCAGGAGTTACGCGATGCGCCAATACGTTTCCGCCGTGGCCGAGTTCGACTACCAGGCTGCCGCCGGTTCCACCCTCGCGGGCGACCTCACCGCCCTGAATGCCGCTGTCGAATGCTGTGACCGCCACGCCATCCCCGGACGCATCGCGCTGTTCTGGGAAGGCAAAAGTGGCGAGAGCGCCAGCTACACCTTCACCCAGCTGAAAGAACTCTCCGGCCGTTTCGCCAGCTTCCTGCACAGCCTCGGCGTGCGTCCCGGCGACCGGGTTTCCGGCCTGCTGCCGCGCACCCCGGAACTGCTGATCACCATCCTCGGCACCTGGCGCCTCGGCGCGGTGTACCAGCCGCTGTTCACCGCCTTCGGACCCAAGGCCATCGAGCACCGGGTGAAGACCGCCGGCAGCCGCGTGGTGGTCACCGACGGCGCCAACCGCGACAAGCTCGACGAGGTGGAGGACGCACCGCTGGCCGTCACCGTCGGCGGGCCGAAGGGGCAGGGCATCCGCCATGGCGACTACAGCTTCTGGGCCGAACTGGAACGCCATTCGCCGGACTTCGAGCCGGTCATGCGCAGCGGCGAAGATCCCTTCCTGCTGATGTTCACCTCCGGCACCACCGGCCTGGCCAAGCCGCTCGCCGTGCCGCTGAAGGCCATCGTCGCCTTCACCGGCTACCTGCGCGACGCGGTCGGCCTGCGCGAGGAGGATTCCTTCTGGAACCTCGCCGACCCGGGCTGGGCCTACGGCCTCTATTACGCGGTGACCGGCCCGCTGGCGCTCGGCCACCCGACCACCTTCTACGAAGGCGCCTTCACCGTCGAAAGCACCTGCCGGATCATCCGCAAGTACGGCATCACCAACCTGGCCGGCTCGCCCACCGCCTACCGCCTGCTGATCGCCTCCGGCGACGAGGTGAGCAAGGCGCTGAAGGGCCGCCTGCGCGCGGTCAGCAGCGCCGGCGAGCCGCTCAGCCCGGAGGTGATCCGCTGGTTCGCCGACGAGCTGAACGTGACCATCCACGACCACTACGGGCAGACCGAGCTGGGCATGGTGCTGGCCAACCACCACGACCTGGAGCATCCGGTGCACCTCGGCTCCGCCGGCTTCGCCATCCCCGGCCACCGCGTGGTGGTGCTGGACGAGCAGGGCAACGAACTGCCGGCCGGCCAGCCGGGCATCCTCGCCATGGACCGCAAGCGCTCGCCGCTGATGTGGTTCGGCGGCTACGAGGGCATGGAAACCAAGGCCTTCGTCGGCGACTACTATCTGAGCGGGGATACCGTGGAGCTGAACGAGGACGGCAGCATCAGCTTCGTCGGCCGCTCCGACGACCTGATCACCACTTCCGGCTACCGGGTCGGCCCGTTCGACGTGGAAAGCGCGCTGATCGAGCACGCCGCGGTGATGGAGACGGCAGTGATCGGCAAGCCCGATCCGGAGCGTACCGAGCTGGTCAAGGCATTCATCGTGCTCTGCCCGGGCTTCCGCGCCACGCCGGAACTGGCCGAGGAACTGCAGCAGTACGTGCGCAAGCGCCTGTCCGCGCACAGCTATCCGCGGGAGATCGAGTTCGTCGACGAGCTGCCGAAGACCCCCAGCGGCAAGATCCAGCGCTTCCTCCTGCGCAACCAGGAGATCGCCAGGCAACAGAAAGCCGCCGCGCACTGAGCGCGGCCCACAAGAACATTCGGGAGAGAGCAACAGTGCGTATCGACAACAAGGTATTCATCGTCACCGGCGGTGGTTCCGGCCTCGGCGCGGCCACCGCGAGAACCCTGGTGGAGGCGGGCGGCAAGGTGGTGATCGCCGACGTCAACAGCGAAGTCGGCGCGGCCCTGGCGGCCGAGCTGGGTGAGGCGAAGGCGCGTTTCGTGCGCACCGACGTGACCAGCGAAGCGGACGGCAACGAAGCCGTGAAGACCGCGCTGGACGCCTTCGGCGCGGTGAACGGACTGGTCAACTGCGCCGGCATCGGCACGGCGGAGAAGGTCCTCGGCCGCGAGAGCGTGCACCGCCTGGAAAGCTTCGCCCGCGTCATCAACGTCAACCTGATCGGCACCTTCAATATGCTGCGCCTGGCTGCCGAGGCCATGAGCCGCAACGAGCCGGACGAAGGCGGCGAGCGCGGCGTGATCGTCAACACCGCCTCGGTGGCGGCGTTCGACGGGCAGATCGGCCAGGCCGCCTACTCGGCGTCGAAGAACGGCGTGGTCGGCATGACCCTGCCGATCGCCCGCGAACTGGCGCGCCATGGCATCCGCGTCATGACCATCGCCCCCGGCATCTTCGAGACGCCGATGATGGCCGGCATGCCCCAGGAAGTCCGCGACTCGCTCGGCGCCGCCGTGCCGTTCCCGCCGCGCCTCGGCCGCCCGGACGAGTTCGCCGCGCTGGTCCGCCACATCGCCGAGAACAGCATGCTCAACGGCGAGGTGATCCGCCTCGACGGCGCCATCCGCATGGCTGCGAAGTAACAGGAGAAATTTCCATGACTGATCCCATCGTCATCGTCAGCGCCGCCCGCACCCCAATGGGCGGCTTCCTCGGCGACTTCAAGGACGTCAACGCCGCCACCCTGGGCGCCACGGCCGTTCGCGCCGCCGTCGAGCGCGCCCGCCTGCAGGCCAATGAAGTCGAGGATGCCGTCATCGGCTGCGTGCTCGGCGCAGGCCAGGGCCAGGCCCCGGCGCGCCAGGCTGTGATTGGCGCCGGCCTCGACAAAGGCACGCCGTGCAGCACCGTGAACAAGATGTGCGGCTCGGGCATGAAGGCCGTCATGCAGATCCATGACGCCCTGGTCGCCGACAGCATCAAGGTCGGCCTGGCCGGAGGCATGGAAAGCATGTCCAACGCGCCCTACCTGCTGGAGCGCGCCCGTGGCGGCTACCGCATGGGCCACGGACGGATCATGGACCACATGTTCCTCGACGGCCTGGAAGACGCCTACGACAAGGGCCGCCTGATGGGCACCTTCGCCGAGGATTGCGCCCAGGCCTACGGCTTCACCCGCGAGCAGCAGGACGAATTCGCCATCGCCTCGCTGAGCCGTGCGCAGAAGGCCATGGGCGAGGGCCGCTTCGCCGCGGAAGTCGTGTCGGTGCAGGCGAAGTCCGGCAAGGAAATCCGCGAGATCGGCGCGGACGAACAGCCGCCGAAAGCGCGCCTGGACAAGATTCCGACCCTGAGGCCGGCCTTCCGCGAAGGCGGCACCGTCACCGCGGCGAACTCCAGCTCCATCTCCGACGGCGCTGCCGCGCTGGTGCTGATGCGCCTGTCCGAGGCCGAGCGCCGTGGCCTGACGCCGCTGGCGGCGATCCGCGGACATGCGTCGTTTGCCGATGCGCCGAACCTGTTCCCCACCGCGCCGGTGGGCGCCATCCAGCGCCTGATGCAGCGCAACGGCTGGTCGCTGGGCGAGGTCGACCTGTTCGAGATCAACGAGGCCTTCGCCGTGGTCGCCATGGCGGCGATGCGCGAGCTGAAGCTGCCCCACGACAAGCTCAACGTGCACGGCGGCGCCTGCGCCCTCGGCCACCCGATCGGCGCGTCTGGCGCGCGGATCATCGTGACCCTGCTCAACGCCCTGCAGCAGTACGACCTGAAGCGCGGCGTAGCGGCGGTCTGCATCGGCGGCGGCGAAGCCACCGCGATCGCCGTCGAGCGCCTGAGCTGAGGACGAACACATGATCCCACGTGAAGAAGACATCCAGATCCGCGACGTTGCCCGCCAGTTCGCCCAGGAGCGGCTGAAGCCCTTCGCCGCCGACTGGGACCGCGAACACCGCTTCCCCGCCGACGCGCTGAAGGAAATGGCCGACCTCGGCTTCCTCGGCATGCTGGTGGCGGAGGAGTGGGGCGGCGCGCAGACCGGCCACCTGGCCTACGCCATGGCGCTGGAAGAGATCGCCGCCGGCGACGGCGCCTGCTCGACCATCATGAGCGTGCACAACTCGGTGGGCTGCATGCCCATCGCCAAGTTCGGCAGCGACGAACAGAAGGAACGCTTCCTCCGTCCGCTGGCCCGCGGCGAGCAGATCGGCGCCTTCGCCCTGACCGAACCCCAGGCCGGCTCCGACGCCAGCGACCTGCGTACCAAGGCGCGCCGCGACGGCGACCACTACGTGCTGAACGGCGCCAAGCAGTTCATCACCTCCGGCAGCCACGCCGGCGTGGTGATCGTCTTCGCCGTCACCGACCCGGCGGCGGGCAAGAAGGGCATCAGCGCCTTCATCGTGCCCACCGATACCCCCGGCTACAGCGTGGTGCGCGTCGAGGACAAGCTCGGCCAGCACGCCTCGGACACCTGCCAGATCCAGTTCGACGACCTGCGCCTCCCGGCCAGCTGCCGCCTGGGCGAGGAGGGCGAGGGCTACCGCATCGCCCTGTCCAACCTGGAAGGCGGCCGCATCGGCATCGCCTCGCAATCGGTGGGCATGGCCCGCGCCGCCTTCGAATGCGCCCGCGACTACGCCCACGAGCGCAAGACCTTCGGCAAGCCGATCATCGAGCACCAGGCCGTGGCCTTCCGCCTGGCCGACATGGCCACGCAAATCGCCGTCGCCCGGCAGATGGTCCACCACGCCGCCAGCCTGCGCGAAGCCGGCCTGCCGTGCCTGACCGAAGCCTCCATAGCCAAGCTGTTCGCCTCGGAGATGGCCGAGAAGGTCTGCTCCGCGGCGATCCAGACCCTGGGCGGCTACGGCTACCTCAACGACTTCCCGGTGGAACGCATCTACCGCGACGTGCGCGTGTGCCAGATCTACGAAGGCACCAGCGACGTGCAGCGGTTGGTGATTGCGCGGACCCTGTAACGGGTAGAAGTAGGGTGGATCAGCTCCATCGATCCACCATGGCCGCGCACGCGGCCCCGCAGTGGTGGATCACCCTGTAGGAGCGGGCCATGCCCGCGACCTGGCCTGGCACGGATTTTCGCGGGCATGGCCCGCTCCTACAACATCCACCATCCTGACTACCCGGTGCGGGAATGGTGGATGGAAAAGCGCCATCCACCCTTGCGCTGCCCTCAGAACAACTCCAGCTGCCCATCCGCCAGCGCCGCGAAATCCCCGCCCACGAACGGCAGGATGGCATCCGCCACCGGCTTCAGCTGCTTGCTCACGTAATGGTCGTAGTCGATCGGTGAGGTCCGCGTTTCCAGCGGCTGCGGGCCGGCGGTGGTGATCAGGTAGCTGATCCAGCCGCCGTTCTGGTACTGCCGCGGACGACCGAGGCTGTCGTTGTACTGGTCGGCGATGCGCGCGGCGCGCACATGCGGCGGGACGTTGCGCTGGTAGTCGTCCAGCGGGCGGCGCAGGCGCTTGCGGTAGACCAGCAGCTCGTCCAGTTCGCCGGCCAGGGTGCGGCGCACGTAGTCGCGTACGTAATCGTGGTACGGCCGCTGCTGGAAGATGCGCAGGTACAACTCCTGCTGGAATTCCCGGGCCAGCGGCGACCAGTCGGTGCGCACCGTCTCCAGGCCCTTGAAGACCATCTCCTCGCGGCCCTCGGCGCGCCGCACCAGGCCGGCGTAGCGCTTCTTGCTGCCTTCCTCGGCGCCGCGCACGGTGGGCATCAGGAAGCGCCGGTAGTGCGTCTCGAACTGCAGCTCCAGTGCGCTGTCGAGGTCGAGCTCGCGCTTCAGGTGCTCGCGCCACCACAGGTTGACCTGCTGCACCAGTTCGCGGCCGATGCGCGCGGCGTCGTCTTCGGAGTGCTCGCCGCGCAGCCAGACGAAGGTGGAGTCGGTGTCGCCGTAGATCACGCTGTAGCCCTGCGCCTCGATCAGCTCGCGGGTGCGGCGCATGATCTCGTGGCCGCGCAGGGTGATGGACGAGGCCAGGCGCGGGTCGAAGAAGCGGCAGCCGCTGGAGCCGAGCACGCCGTAGAAGGCGTTCATGATGATCTTCAGCGCCTGGGACAGTGCCTTGTCCTGCACCTGCTTGGCCGCCTCGCGGCCCTGCCAGACGCGCTCGACGATGGCCGGCAGGCAATGCCGGGTGCGCGAGAAGCGCGCCTCGCGGAAGCCCGCCACCGACTCGCTGTCTTCGGGATGGCGCAGCCCTTCGATCAGTCCCACCGGGTCGATCAGGAAGGTGCGGATGATCGACGGGTACAGGCTCTTGTAGTCGAGCA
The DNA here is from genome assembly GCF_900103845.1 of Pseudomonas jinjuensis. Lineage (GTDB taxonomy): Bacteria > Pseudomonadota > Gammaproteobacteria > Pseudomonadales > Pseudomonadaceae > Pseudomonas > Pseudomonas jinjuensis. Next base: position 268,910 of record NZ_FNIJ01000004.1, on the reverse strand, counting down.
CCAGCACCGATTCGTAGAGACCGGGCCGCGAATCCATGACGAAGCCGCCGGGGCTGGCTTCCGGGCGCTTTTCTCCGAGGTTCGGCGCGACGAAGCCGAGGCGGTGCATCAGCGGCATGTACAGGTGTTCGAAGGCCGCCACCGAGCCGCCGCTGCGGTCGGCGGCGAGGCCGGTGACGGTGGCGCGCTGCAGCAGGAAGACCAGCAGCTCGGTCTTCTCGAAGATGCGCGTGACCAGCTCGCAGTCCTTGAGGTTGTAGCGCGCCAGGGCGGGCTTGTCCTCGGCGAACATGCGGTCGATCTCGGCCATGCGCTGGTAGGGGTTGTCGATCGACTTGCCTTCGCCGAGCAGCGTCTGCGCGACGTTCTCCAGGCTGAACGAGGGGAAGCTCCAGGTCGCCGAGCGCAGCGCCTCGATGCCGTCGATGATCAGCCGCCCGGCGGCCTCGGCGAAGTAGTGGTTGCCGTTGCGGTGCGCGCGCCAGCCCATCGCCTCGCCACCACGGCCGAGGCGCAGCGGCACCTGCAGGCGCTCGGCGTGGTCGTGGAGGACGCGCAGGTCGAACTGCACCAGGTTCCAGCCGATGATGGCGTCCGGGTCGTGGCGCTCCAGCCAGTCGTTGAGCCGTTCCAGCAGTTCGGCGCGGCTGTCGCAGTAGTCGAGCTGGAAATCCACCGCGCCGGCGTCGCCGTTGGCCGGGCCGAGCATGTACACCTGGCGCTGGCCGCAGCCTTCCAGGGCGATGGAATAGAGGTCGCCGCGCATGGTGGTCTCGATGTCCAGCGAGACCAGGCGCAGCTTCGGGCGATAGTCGGTGGCCGGCTTGAGCTGGGCGTCGAGCAGCGTGCCGTCCTCGTCGGGCTGGCCGCCGAACCACAGCGGGGCGTTGATGAAGCGCTCCATCAGGTAGCGCTCCGGCGGGCGGATGTCGGCTTCGTAGACGTTCAGCCCGGCGCCGCGCAGCAGCTTGTCGAGCTTGATCAGCTGGCGGTGCTGCTTGCAGTACAGGCCGAGCACCGGGCGATGCTGGAAGTCGCGCAGCTCCAGCGGGCGCAGCTCCCAGTCGCGCTCGCCCTGCAGCAGCGCCTCGGCCTTTTCCCGCTGTTCGGCCGGGACGAACGCCACTGACGGCTGCGGCGCCAGGCGGACCTGCCGGGGACCGTCGTCGGTCGCCAGCCAGAACGCGACTTCCGTGCCCGCCGGGGTGTCGCGCCAGTGCCGGGTCAGGACGAAGCCCTGTTTCAGTTCCACCGCTGCAACCTTGAAATGCTCGTGATGCGGCCATTCTACCCGCTCGCCCCGCCGGTTTGACGGCGCCGGGAAGTTTCCCCAAGCTAGCCGGCCCCGAAAGATCATCAGGAATTCATCGCGTGACTTTCCGCATTTCCCACTGGCGCCGGCTGCTGTTCTGCACCGCGCCGCTGATCGCGCTGCTGGCGGGTTGCGACCGCGACACCGGCACCACCGAGCCGGCCAGAGTCGCCACCTATGAGAAGGCCGACTGGAGCGAACTGCCGCTTACCGGCGACGCCGACCTGCTGGCCGGCTTCAATGCCTGGCGCTCGGCCTGCGCCCGCCTGGCCCGCGACCCGGTGTGGTCGGCGACCTGCGGTGGCGCGACCGAGGTGCCGGAGGATGCCGGCGCGGTGCGCAACTTCCTCCAGGACAATCTGCAGGTATATGGCTTGCGCTCGCCGGACAACGGCGCCAAGGGCCTGATCACCGGCTACTACGAGCCGGTCTATCCGGGCAGCCTGGAGCCCACCGAGAGCACTCCGGTGCCGGTCTACGGCGTGCCGGAGGACCTGGTGGTGGTGGCGCTGGACAGCGTCTATCCCGAACTCAAGGGCAAGCGCCTGCGCGGCCGTCTCGACGGCAACGTGCTCCGGCCCTACGACGACGCCGACACCATCCGCCGCGAGGGCGTGAAGGCGCCGGTGCTGGCCTGGCTGCAGGACCCGATGGACCTGCAGTTCCTGCAGATCCAGGGCTCCGGGCGCATCCAGCTGGAGGACGGCCGGCAACTGCGCGTCGGCTATTCCGACCAGAACGGTCACCCATACCGGCCGGTGGGGCGCTGGCTGGTGGAGCAGGGCCAGTTGCAGAAGGAAGACGTCAACATGGGCAGCATCCGCGACTGGGCCGTGGCCCATCCGGAGCGCGTGCCGGAACTGCTGGCGAGCAACCCCAGCTACGTGTTCTTCAGCCCGCGCCCGGACAGCAGCGAAGGCCCGCGCGGCTCGCTCAACGTGCCGCTGACCGCCGGCTACAGCGTGGCCATCGACCGCAAGGTGATCCCCCTCGGCAGCCTGCTCTGGCTTTCCACCACGAAACCTGACGGCAGCCCGGTGGTGCGCCCGGTGGCCGCGCAGGATACCGGCGGCGCGATCACCGGCGAAGTCCGCGCCGACCTGTTCTGGGGTACCGGCGCCGAGGCCGGCGAACTGGCCGGGCACATGAAGCAGGAAGGCCGGATCTGGCTGCTGTGGCCGAAGGATGCGGCGCTGCCGAGCGTGTTGTGACATGCGCCGTCAGAGGGCGGCGCAGGAATTGACCTGTAGGAGCGGGCCATGCCCGCGACATCGCGCGCTCCCGCAAAAAAACAGCCTCGGCCAGTCGCCCGGCCGAGGCTGCGTCTCACGACCCGGTCAGGCCAGGTCGAAACGGTCGAGGTTCATCACCTTGGTCCAGGCAGCCACGAAGTCACGCACGAATTTCTCCTGCGAGTCGGTGGATGCGTAGACCTCCGCGATGGCCCGGAGCTGCGAGTTGGAGCCGAAGACCAGGTCGACCACGGTGCCCGTCCACTTGAGTTCGCCGGTCGCGCGGTCGCGTCCTTCCAGCACGCCTTCGTCGGAGGCCGAGCGCTGCCACTTGGTGCGCATGTCCAGCAGGTTGACGAAGAAGTCGTTGCTCAGGGTTTCCAGACGACTGGTAAAGACGCCGTGTTTGCTGTTCCCGTAGTTGGCGCCCAGGGCGCGCAGGCCGCCGATCAGCACGGTCATTTCCGGAGCGCTAAGGGTCAGCAGCTGCGCCTTGTCCACCAGCAGCGCGGGCGCCGATTCCTCCAGGCCCTTGCGCACATAGTTGCGGAAGCCGTCGGCCGCCGGTTCCAGCACGGCGAACGAGTCGACGTCGGTCTGCTCCTGCGAGGCGTCGGTGCGGCCCGGGGCGAACGGTACGGTCACGTCCTGACCGCCTTTCTTCGCCGCGGCCTCGACCGCCGCATTGCCGGCCAGCACGATCAGGTCGGCCAGGGAGATCTTCCTGCCGCCGGACTGGGCGGCGTTGAAGTCCTTCTGGATGCCTTCCAGGGTTTCCAGGACCTTCGCCAGCTCGGCCGGCTGGTTGACCGCCCAGTTCTTCTGCGGGGCGAGGCGGATGCGCGCGCCGTTGGCGCCGCCGCGCTTGTCGCTGCCACGGAAGGAGGCGGCCGAGGACCAGGCGGTGTAGACCAGTTGCGGGATCGACAGGCCCGAGGCGAGGACCTTGGCCTTGAGGGCGGCGACGTCCTGATCGTTGACCAGCGGGTGGTCGACGGCGGGGACCGGGTCCTGCCAGATCAGCTCTTCCTTCGGCACCAGCGGGCCGAGGTAGCGGGAGCGCGGGCCCATGTCGCGGTGGGTCAGCTTGAACCAGGCGCGGGCGAAGGCGTCGGCGAACTTGTCCGGATTGGCCAGGTAGTCGCGGGAGATCTTCTCGTAGACCGGGTCCATGCGCATGCCCATGTCCGCCGTGGTCATCATCGGCGCATGGCGCTTGGCCGGGTTGTTCGGCTCCTGGGCATCCGGCACCGTGCCGTCGCCGGTGGTGCCCTTGGGCTTCCACTGGTTGGCGCCGGCCGGGCTCTTGGTCAGTTCCCAGTCGTAGCGGAACAGGGTCTCGAAGTAGCTCATGTCCCACTTGGTGGGCGTCGGCGTCCAGGCGCCTTCCAGGCCGCTGGTGGTCGCGTCGGTGCCCTTGCCGCTGGCGAAGGCGTTCTTCCAGCCGAGGCCCATGTCCTCGACGTCCGCACCTTCCGGCTCGCGGCCGACCAGCGACGGGTCGCCGGCGCCGTGGCACTTGCCGAAGGTGTGGCCGCCGGCGGTGAGGGCGACGGTTTCCTCGTCGTTCATGGCCATGCGCGCGAAGGTCTCGCGTACGTCCTGCGCCGAGCCGAGCGGGTCCGGATTGCCGTTCGGGCCTTCCGGGTTCACGTAGATCAGGCCCATCTGCACCGCGGCCAGCGGATTGGCGAGGTCGCGCTCGCCGCTGTAGCGCTCATCGCCCAGCCAGGTGGTTTCCGGGCCCCAGTCGATGTCCTGTTCCGGTTCCCAGATGTCCGTACGGCCGCCGCCGAAACCGAAGGTCTTGAAGCCCATGGATTCCAGCGCAACGTTGCCGGTGAGAACCAGCAGGTCGCCCCAGGACAGCTTGTTGCCGTATTTCTGCTTGATCGGCCACAGCAGGCGCCGGGCCTTGTCGAGGTTGCCGTTGTCCGGCCAGCTGTTGAGCGGTGCGAAACGCTGCGCACCGGTGCCGGCGCCGCCACGGCCGTCGGCGATGCGGTAGGTGCCCGCGGCGTGCCAGGCCATGCGGATGAACAGCGGGCCGTAGTGGCCGTAGTCGGCGGGCCACCAGTCCTGGGAGTCGGTCATCAGGGCGTGGAGGTCCTTGATCACCGCGTCGAGGTCGAGTTTCTTGAATTCTTCTGCGTAGTTGAAATCGGCGCCCAGCGGATTGCCCCGCGGGGAGTGCTGATGGAGGATGTTCAGATTGAGTTGATTGGGCCACCAGTCTGCGTTGGACTGAGCCCCGCCGGCCGTGGCGTGTTTGCCGCCCGAGAACGGGCACTTCGCTTCACTTGACATGCATCTGTCCTCTTGTTTTGTCGTCAGCTAACCACTCTATTCAGCTTGGATTCCATGTAGCGACCCAACCAATAGGTTTTGGGCATGGCATTCATAGTAGTAAGGCAATGTGAAAGATGTAGTCGGAGAAGCGCGGCAGGCAGGGGAAATGGCCTGCGCTTCCAGGCAACTCGGGGTCGAAACCAGGCAACTGCCCCAGTCCAGGCGGACCTATGGTGACGGACCATTCATCCGATCGACCTGGAGCTGTCATGTCCGACTTCATCACCGTCCTGCGCGAAACCTGTCCGACCCCGGTGCTGGACGCCACCAAGTGGAAGCGCATCGGTGGCGACCCGCACACCGTGAACCTCAACGCCTACGTCTCGCAGGACGGCAGCAAGATCATGGGCACCTGGATCTGCACCCCCGGCAAGTTCGAGGTGAACTACGAGAAGTGGGAGTACTGCCACTTTCTCGACGGCTACTGCATCATCACCCCGGAAGGCGAGCAGCCGGTCCACCTGAAGGCCGGCGACGTGTTCGTCATCGAGCCGGGCATGAAGGGCACCTGGGAAGTGGTGGAAACCGTGCGCAAGTATTTCGTCTTCGCCTGACGGACTCGCGTCGGCACAGGGGTGGCCCTAGCGGGCCATCCCGTTCCTCGGCTTGTAGAACAGGAAGCGCCCGCTCTGCGCGGTGCGCAGGTACCGGTCTGCCCAGGCCGGGTGCACGTTGCGGTCATGGAAGTACAGCGCGCCGCCGGTGCGGTCGCGCAGTTACTGGTTCAGCGCCTTGCGCGCGACGTCGGTGGCGAGGCTGTAGCGGTCGTCCTCCACCACCCGGTCGGGGCGGCCGTCGCACCACCAGGAGAACTGGCAGGCGCCGCGCTCCGAACCCTGCTTGACCACCCCGCAGACCGTGCGCGGGAAACCCTCATGCTCCAGGCGATTCATCACCACGCTGGCGACCGCTTCCATGTCCCTGGCCGGAGCGCCCTTGGCTTCCCAGTAGATGGAGCGGGCGAGGCAGGTGATCGGATCGTCCAGCGGCGCCGCACCGGCCGGATCGACGGCCCGGGCTTCGCTGCGGGTGATCGCCTCGCCGGAGGGCGGCGGGACTGCGCCGTCCTTGGCCGCCTGTTCCAGCACCTCGGCCTTGTCCAGCGCGGTTTCGGCTTTCTGCTGCGGGTCGGCGGCGAGTGCCGGGATGGAGAGGAAGAGGGCGGCGAGGCAGATGGCTATCCGGAAAAGACGCATGGCGGTGACTTTCATCGGCGTGTCGCGAACCGATGGCGATTGGCCTGTCTGAATCGACAGCATGGCGGCGAAATCATTCCATTTCGATATCAGGCCTGTTCTACGGGCTATCTGGCGCCACCCTTGTAGGGACGATGCCCGCGACCCGCATTGTTTCGCGGGCATGGCCCGCTCCTACAGGGAGTCCCGCCGCCTCCGGGGGATCGTGCTAGGATCACTCCCCGGCCCCGATTCTTCCGGCCTCGCCAGCATCTGGCGCGGGCCTTCCAGCCGGTCCCAGGCGACCGGTCATCCCACATAGAAGGAAGCAAGCAATGGCTCAAGTCACCCTCAAGGGCAATCCGATCCACGTCGAAGGCCAACTGCCGCAGAAAGGCGCACAGGCTCCGGCGTTCAAGCTGGTCAGCGGCGATCTGGCCGATGTTTCCCTGGAAAGCTTCGCCGGCAAGCGCAAGGTGCTGAACATCTTCCCCAGCGTCGATACCCCGACCTGCGCCACTTCCGTGCGCAAGTTCAATGCCGAGGCGAGCACGCTGGGCAATACCGTGGTGCTGTGCATCTCCGCCGACCTGCCGTTCGCGCAGAAGCGCTTCTGCGGCGCCGAGGGCCTGGAGAACGTGGTGAACCTGTCCACCATGCGCGGCCGTGAGTTCCTCGCCAGCTACGGCGTGGCCATCGCCGACGGCCCGCTGGCCGGCCTGGCCGCCCGTGCGGTGGTGGTGCTGGACGAGAACGACAAGGTGCTGCACAGCGAGCTGGTCGGCGAGATCGCCGACGAGCCGAACTACGCCGCGGCGGTCGCTGCGCTGGGTTGAGCCTTTCGGGACGCGATGGATACGTAGGGTGGATCACGCTCTATCGATCCACCATCGAGGTCGCAGACCTCGCCAAACAGCTCACTATCCGGTTTGGACATGGTGGATGAAAAAGAGCCTCATCCACCCTACATGTCTTCGGTGCTGGGGGTTCCCTCACCCCAGCCCTCTCCCGGAGGGAGAGGGGGCACAACGGTATCGAGAGAAACGCTGTGCCAACCGGCAACTCCGAACGGTCCCCTCTCCCTCTGGGAGAGGGTGAGGGCAATCGCCACGCCAATGTGACGTACCCACGCCCAAACGAAAAAGCCGCGCTATTCAGCGCGGCTTTTTCGTGGGTGGAACAATTGCGATCAGTAGGGCGCGCCCTTGGCGATCCAGGCGCCGATCAGGTTGCGTTCTTCCTGGGTCATCTGGGTGATGTTGCCCAGCGGCATGATCTGCGAGGCGACGGCCTGGGCCTGGATTTTCGGCGCCAGTTGCTGGATCTGCTGCGGAGTGTCGAACATCACGCCGGCCGGGGCGGTGCTGAACAGCGGGCTGGTCGGCTTGGCCGAGTGGCACACGGTGCAGCGTTCCTGGATCACGTGATGAACCTTCTTGAACTCCCCATCGCCACCCGCCGATGCCTGCGCCGGTTGCTCGGCCGGAGCGGCGGCCGGTTCGGCGGGCTTGGCGGCTTCTTCCCTGGCCAGGTCGGCTGCGGTCTTGCCGCCGATGGCGGTGCCCGGCAGCGGCTGGTACTCGACCTTCTCGACCTGCGCGTTGTTGCCGGTGGCGGCGGGCAGGCTGTTGGGGCCGGTGACGAAGGCCAGGGCGATCATGCCGACCGCGCCGGCGGGCAGTGCCCAGGCCATGCCGTTGCCGTTGTGGCGGGTGTTGAAGTAGTGCCGCACGATCACTGCCAGCGCCGCGATGCACGCCAGGATCAGCCAGTTGTAGTGGCTGCCGTAGGTGCTCGGGAAGTGGTTGCTGATCATGATGAACAGCACCGGCAGGGTGAAGTAGTTGTTGTGACGCGAACGCAGCAGGCCCTTGGCCGGCAGCACCGGATCGGGCTCGCGGCCTTCCTCGATCGCCTTAACCAGCGCGCGCTGGGCGGGCATGATCACGCGGAACACGTTGCCGACCATGATGGTGCCGATGATCGCGCCGACGTGCAGGTAGGCGCCGCGGCCGCTGAACACCTGGCTCAGCAGGTAGGCGGCGAGCACCAGCAGGACGAACAGGATTCCGCCGAGCAGGGCAGGGGTCTTGCCGAGGGCGGAGTCGCACAGGGCGGAGTAGATGAACCAGCCGGCGACCAGCGAACCGATGCCGATGGCGACCGCGGCGGCCGGGGCCAGGTCGCTGCCCGGGGCAACCAGGTAGAGCGCCGGGTTCAGGTAGAACACGATGGTCAGCAGGGCTACGCCGGACATCCAGGTGGCATAGGCTTCCCATTTGAACCAGTGCAGGTTGTCCGGCATTTTCGGCGGGGCCAGCTTGTACTTCTCCAGGTGGTAGATGCCGCCACCATGGATCGCCCAGAGGTCACCGGAAAGCCCGTCGCGCGGGTTGACCCGGTTGAGGTTGTTTTCCAGCCAGACGAAGTAGAACGATGCGCCGATCCATGCGATTCCCACGATCATGTGAATCCAGCGGACCAGCAGGTTTAGCCATTCGATGAGATGTGCTTCCACAGTCGTTACCTCTTGCCCAAGCGCCGGCGTCGCGGCGGGTGGGCCTCTCTTATTAGTTTAGTTGGGGGTCGAGAGGAGCAGTTGCTCGTCCTCGGTGAAGAAATGCTCGTCGCAGTTGTTGCCAGAACCGCTGCGATCGACCACCAGGAAGTCATCCCGCTTTTCGATCGTCAGCACCGGGTGGTGCCAGACGCCGCGGTGGTAATTGATGCCCTGCCTTCCGTTGCTCAGGAAGGCGCGGACAAGGCCTGATACCGGTACATCGCCAAGTGGCGCGACCACGATCAGAAAAGGATTGCCGAGCAGCGGAATGAAGGCCTGGCTGCCCAGCGGATGACGCTCCAGCATGCGGATGCGCAAGGGCATCTCCAGTGCCTCGGCGCTGAAGATGCTGATGATCGCCCTGTCTTCGGGCTGGGCGGTCTCCACCGTGGCGAGCTTGTGATAGCGGCGGGTGGAACCGTTGTTGATCATGAAATAGTCGCTGCCTTCGGTTTCGATCACATCACCGAACGGGGCGAAGGCTTCCTTGGTCAACGGCTCGATCTTCAGGGTACGCATGGCTGGTCTACTTGTTCGTTGTATGTCCCCCTCTCCCTCTGGGAGAGGGCTGGCTTCTTACTTCGCCACCTTGCCGAACAGGCGCAGACGGCTGACGCCACCGTCCGGGAAGATGTTCAGGCGCACGTGGGTGATCGGGCCGAGTTCCCTGATCTGCTCGACGAAGGTGTGCTCCTCGTGCATCTGCAGCTTCTGGCTCGGCAGCAGTTCGCGCCAGTACAGGCTCTGGGTCTCGATCTGGCCGTCGGTGCCGCCTTTCACGAAGGCGCCCTGGATGCTGCAGCTTTCCGGGTAGTTGCCCTTGAAGTGCAGGGTGTCGACGACGATCTTCTCGACGATGCCGGCATGGCCCAGGGCGACGATCACCCAGTCGTTGCCCGGAGTGCGGCGGCGGCCGGTTTCCCAACCGTCGCCCATGTTCACGCCACGGCCCGGGTTGAGGATGTTGCTCATGCGGCCGAAGTGCTCGTCGGAGCAGGCGAGGGCGCGGCCACCGTTGAGGGCGGCGGCGAGGTCGACCTGTTCGTTCGGGTTCTGCCTGGCCCAATCGCGGAACGGGATGCCGTAGACGCGCAGGCGGGCGACGCCGCCGTCCGGATAGATGTTCAGGCGCAGGTGGGTGTAGGGACGGTCGTCGTTGATTTCGTGGTAGTGGTGGCTGTTGCCCTTCAGTTCGACGGAGGACAGCACCTCGGTCCATTGGGTGTCTTCGTTCGGGTCGCCTTCCACGCAGAAGCAGCCATCCAACGAGGCGGACGGCGGGAAGTTGCCGGTGAAGAAGCTGGTGTCGATGTCCACGCCCTTGATCGAGCCCGGCACGCCCAGGCGGATCACCGCGTTGTCGTAGCCTTCGAAGCGCTTGCGGCGGGATTCCCAGCCGTCCATCCACTTGCCGTTGTCGTCGAACACGCCTTCCTTCCACACCGGCGCTGCGGCCTGCAGCATGCGGCTGGCGGCGGCGAACCACTCGTCGGTGACGCTGATCACCTTGCTCCCCAGGCGGTCGTCCGCCAGGTTGACGAATTTCTCGAAGGGAGCGTTGTAGGTTCTCATCTTGTTCTCCTTGGTTCTTGTCTTTCTGTAGGAGCGAGCTTGCTCGCGAATATTCCAGAGAGCTTCGCGAGCAAGCTCGCTCCTACGGTCGTCATGTGCGGGTGTTCAGAGCTGCTGCAGACGGAACATCGCGATCTTGTTGATCTCCGCCAGCGCGGTCTGGAATTCCTGTTCCGGCGTGTTGTGGATGCGTTCCTCGAAGGCCGCGAGGATCTGGTGCCGGTTGCTGCCCTTCACCGCCTTGATGAAGGGGAAGCCGAACTTCGCCTTGTAGGCATCGTTGAGTTCGGTGAAGCGGGCGAACTCCTCGGCGGTGCAGTCCTGGATGCCGGCACCGGCCTGTTCGGCGGTGCTGGAAGCGGTCAGCTCGCCGCGGATGGCGGCCTTGCCGGCGAGGTCCGGGTGCGCGTTGATCAGTGCCAGCTGCGCTTCGTGGCTGGCGGACAGCAGGATGTCGGCCATGCGCTGCTGCAGGCTCTCGATCTCGTTCAGGCTGTCGTCCACGCCCAGGTCGTAGGCCTTCTCGGCGACCCACGGCGAGTGCTCGTAGATGTCGGCGAAGGCGGCGACGAAGGCGGCGCGGTCGAGGCTGGCCGGGGTCAGGGTCTGGAAGCGGCTCATGCCTTGTTCTCCTGGGCCTGGAAGGGATGATTCTCGTGCCAGTGCCTGGCGATATCGACGCGGCGGGCGATCCACACCTTCTCGTGGCTCTTCACGTACTCGATGAAGCGTGCCAGCGAGGCCAGGCGCGCCGGGCGGCCGAGCAGGCGGCAGTGCATGCCGATGGAGAGCATCTTCGGCGCGCCTTCCACGCCTTCGGCGTAGAGCACGTCGAAGGCGTCCTTCAGGTACTCGAAGAAGTCGTCGCCCTTGTTGAAGCCCTGCACTTGGGTGAAGCGCATGTCGTTGGTGTCCAGGGTGTAGGGGATCACCAGGTGCGGCTTCTCGGCGGTGCTCGCCGGGTCCCAGTAGGGCAGGTCGTCGTCGTAGGTGTCGGAGTCGTAGAGGAAGTTGCCGTCCTCGCGCACGATGCGGCGGGTGTTCGGGCCGAGGCGGCCGGTGTACCAGCCCTGCGGGCGCTCGCCGGTCAGTTCGGTGAGGATGCGCACGGCCTCGAACATGTGCTCGCGCTCCTCGGCCTCGTCCATGTACTGGTAGTCGATCCAGCGGTAGCCGTGGCTGCAGATCTCGTGGCCGTCGGCGACCATCTGGCGGATCGCCTCGGGATGGCGCTGGGCGGCCATGGCCACGGCGAACACGGTCAGCGGCAGGTCATGCTTCCTGAACAGCTTGAGCAGGCGCCACACGCCGGCACGGCTGCCGTACTCGTACAGCGACTCCATGCACATGTTGCGCTCGCCCTTGAGCGGCTGGGCGGCGACCATCTCGGAGAGGAAGGCTTCCGACTCCTGATCGCCATGCAGGATGCAGCGCTCGCCGCCTTCCTCGTAGTTGAGCACGAAGGACAGGGCGATACGCGCCTCGCCCGGCCAGTGCGGATGGGGTGGGTTGTTGCCGTAGCCGATCAAGTCGCGGGGGTAGTCTGCGCTCACAGCGATGTTCCTTGTTGTGGTTGGCGACCTGCGCTGGACCGGTGGGGCGGTGTGCGCAGCCGTGATGGGCTTATTGTATACAATGTGAATAGCGATCTGTAAATACAATCTGCAACGCTAAATGTGCTTTCCGTTGTCGCCGCCGGGACCCCCGGTTCGGCCGGCGATCCGCGCCATATATGTGCTGGGAACAGATTGGAGTGCGGGGGAGAGCGAAGCGGGAGTACGCGATTTGGAAAATTTAGCGATATTTTTGTATACAAAAACTCGATTCGTTTCGTATATTCGCTCCACGGCCAGCCGCTGGCCACTGTCACCACCGGATCAACTACGTAAGGAGGAAGGCATCCGCCGGATCGCCGGCAATGCCGAAAGCCCATGGGACGCTTGACGACGCATGTACTGGATTCCGCCCACGGCTGCCCCGGCCATGGGATCAAGATCGAGCTGTACCGCGTGGAAGGCCAGCAGCTGGAGCTGATCGCCACCCGCGTGACCAACGACGACGGCCGCGTCGACGAGCCGCTGCTGCAGGGCGACGACTTCCGCGCCGGCGTCTACCAGCTGCTGTTCAATGCCGGCGACTACTACCGTGGCCGTGGCGTCGAGCTGCCGACCCCGGCCTTCCTCGACCAGGTGGTGCTGCGCTTCGGCATCGCTTCCGAGGCCGATCACTACCATGTGCCGCTGCTGATCTCTCCTTACAGCTACTCGACCTATCGCGGCAGCTAGCGCCTGCGACCGACACCCCCGGACTCTTCGTGGAGTCTCCCTCGGCCCGCCTTTTGGCGGGTCTTTTTTTTTCGCGGGCGGTTTGTTGGATCCCCGCGTTCGCGGGGAAGACGGAGTTCCCATGGTTCCCACGCTCCTGCGTGGGAACGATCAGAATCCCCGCCATTGTTCTGTTTTCACGAACACTCAAGTCTCCGAAACCGCGATTGTTGCTATCCCTGACGGGCTGTAGCTTCGACTCGCCAGCCAGCGCTCCGCGCGGCCTCCGGCACCGGCTCAAACAAGAACAAGGTAAAAAGCCATGCCCGTCAGCAAGCCCTCGCTTGTACGGCGTCTGTTCGTCCCCGCGGCGATCGGCGCAACCCTCGTATCACCCCTGGCATTCGCCGAAGGCGGCGATCCCAGCGGCTCGTTGTTCCGCAGCCTGTTCGGCGACAGCCTCGAACGCGACCATGGCATCAAGGTCCACGGCTGGGCGCAGGCCGGCTGGATCTACAACGACAACGGCAGCGACGACGTCAGCAAGCAGGCCTTCTTCAACGACGACGAAGGTTTCAACCTCAACCAGTTCGCCCTGGCCGTGGAGAAGGCGCCGAAGAGCAACGTGGTCGGCCGCGTCGGGCCGTTCCCCGGGCCGATGCCGCAGGAGGCCGACTGGGGCTTCAACGTCACCGCGCTGTACGGCCAGGACGCGCGCTTCTTCAAGACCTACGGCTGGGACGAGGACCTCGGCGTCAACCGCTCCGCCGATCCGGACGACGAGAACTTCGTCATCGCCCAGGCGTATCTCGACTTCTACTTCCCGGTGCTCGGCGGCTCGGACCTGATGGTCGGCATCTTCCACACGCCGCTGGAGAACGAGATCGGCTTCGCCCTCGGCAGCCCGGCGCCGGCGGATTTCTACAGCCACACCTATTCCTTCATGCACGGCCCGGCCAAGCACGCCGGCGCGCTGTACTCGTTCAAGCTGCCGCAGGAGGAGGGCCGCAGCATGCTCGGCTTCGAGCTGGGCCTGGTGCAGGGCTGGAACAACCTGCAGGACCCCAACGGCGACCCGGACGTGATCGCCAACGTTCGCTGGCGTTCGGCCGACTTCCGCACCTGGATCGACTGGGAAAACATCTATGGCAACGGCTCCGGCGACAGCTTCCCGGAATGCGCCTGCGGCTCGCCGATCCCCGCCGGCACCGAGAAGGATGACCTGACCCGCTACGAGTCCTACCTGACCCTCAGCCACCAGCTGGACGACAGGAACCGCGTGGCCGTGGAGCTGAACTACGGCTACCAGGAAGACGCCGCCTTCGCGGCCTTCGCCGACGAGCGCGACGGCCGCTGGTACGGCACCGACCTCAACTGGTACCACCGCCTCAGCCCGACCCTGATGTGGAACAGCCGCGCCGAGTGGTTCCACACCACCGCGCCGGTGCACGTGGTGATGGCCAACATCGATCCCGAGACCGGCATCCCCGACCCGAGCTGGGGCAACTTCTACGGCTTCACCACCAATCTGGCCTGGACGCCGGTCCCCAACGTGCGCCTGCGCCCCGAGCTGCGCTACGACATCCACAACGGCAGCGGCCGCGATGCCTTCGGCGATGGCGAAGAGGATCGCCAACTGGTCGGCTCCTTCGACGTCACTTTCTTCTTCTGATCCTGACCGCGAGGTCCCCCACATGAACGACAAGAAACTGCCCGGCGGCCTGAGCCGCCGCGACTTCCTGCGCGCCACTGGCGCGGTCGCCGGCGCCGCCGTGCTCGCCAACCTGCCGGGCGCTCCGGCCTTCGCCGGCGAGAAGGTCATCCGCATCGGCTACGTCAGCCCGCAGACCGGCCCGCTGGCGCCGTTCGCCGCCGCCGACCGCTTCATCATCGACGGCATCGGCCAGCTGCTGAAGAACCGCATCGACATCGCCGGCAAGTCCTACCGCCTGGAGATCATCGTCAAGGACAGCCAGTCCAACCCCAACCGCGCGGCGCAGGTGGCGAGCGAGCTGATCCTCTCCGATGGGGTCGACCTGATGCTGGTGTCGTCCACCCCGGAAACCACCAACCCGGTGTCCGACCAGTGCGAGATCAACGAGGTGCCGTGCATCTCCACCGTCGCGCCGTGGCAGCCGTGGTTCTTCACCCGTGGCGGCGATCCGGCGCAGGGCTTCGAGTGGACCTACCACTTCTTCTGGGGTCTGGAGGACGTGATCGGCGCCTACACCGCGATGTGGGAGGAACTGCCGGGCAACAAGGTGATCGGCGGGCTGTTCCCCAACGATGGCGACGGCAACGCCTGGGGCGACGGCAAGCTGGGCTTCCCGCCGGTGCTGGCGCAGAAGGGCTTCCAGCTGGTCGATCCGGGGCGCTTCCAGAGCCTGACCGACGACTTCTCCGCGCAGATTTCCGCGTTCCGCAAGGCCGAGGCGGAGATCGTCACCGGCGTGGTGATCCCGCCGGACCTCGCCACCTTCTGGACCCAGGCGCGCCAGCAGGGCTTCCGGCCGAAGGTAGTGTCGGTGGGCAAGGCGCTGCTGTTCCCCTCCGCGGTGCAGACGCTGGGCTCGGCCGGGCACAACCTGTCCACGGAAATCTGGTGGAGCCCGAACCATCCGTTCGCCTCGTCGCTGAACGGGCAGAGCTCCGCGCAACTGGCCGCGGGCTACACCCAGGCCACCGGAAAGCAGTGGACCCAGCCGCTGGGCTTCGTCCATGCGCTGTTCGAGCTGGCGGTGGACATCCTTCGCCGCACCCCGGAGATCGGCAATCCGGCGGCGGTGCGCGACTCGCTGCTGGCGACCCGGCTGGATACCGTGGTCGGCCCGGTGAGCTGGAAGAACGGTCCGGTGAAGAACGTCGCCAAGACCCCGCTGGTGGCCGGGCAGTGGCGCCAGAGCGGGAAGTTCGGCTACGACCTGGTGATCACCGCCAACCGCACCGCGCCGAACATCCCGCTGGGTGGCGAGATGCAGCCCATCGTCTACGGGAGTTGAGCCATGCAAGCGCTACTCAGCGTCGACGGCCTGCACAAGCGCTACGGCGCGCTGACCGTCACCGAAGACATGAGCCTCAGTCTCGCCCCCGGCGAGGCGCTGGGCATCATCGGGCCGAACGGCGCCGGCAAGAGCACGCTGTTCAACCTGATCGCCGGCGGCGTGCGGGCGGATGCCGGGAGCATCCGTTTCGCCGGCGCCGACGTCACCCGCGAACCGGTGCACCGGCGCTGCCGCCTGGGCATCGGCCGCTCGCACCAGATTCCGCATCCCTTCGTGAAGATGACGGTGTTCGAGAACCTGCTGGTGGGCGCGGCCTTCGGTGGCGACGAGCACGAGAAGGGCGCCGCCGAATGGTGCGCCCATGTGCTGGAGATCACCGGGCTGATGCGCAAGGCCAATGTCCTCGCCGGCGCGCTGACCCTGCTGGAACGCAAGCGCCTGGAAATGGCCCGCGCGCTGGCGACCCGGCCGCGCCTGCTGCTGCTAGACGAGATCGCCGGTGGCCTGACCGAGGCCGAGTGCCACGCGCTGGTGGAGACCATCCAGGGCATCCACAGGGGCGGCACCGCGATCATCTGGATCGAGCACATCGTCCACGCGCTGCTGGCGGTGGTCGGCCGCCTGCTGGTGATCAACTTCGGCCGCAAGCTGGACGAAGGCGAACCGCACGCGGTGATGGCCAACCCGAAGGTGCAGGAAATCTACATGGGCATGGGGAGCGCGGCATGCTGAACGTCCAACGACTGCGCGCCGGCTACGGCGACTTCCAGGCGCTGTTCGACCTCGACCTGAATCTGGAAGAGGGCGAAACCCTGGCGATCATCGGCTCCAACGGGGCCGGAAAATCCACCTTCCTGCGCTCGCTGGCCGGGCTGATTCGCAACGACGCCGAGGCGATCCGCTTCCGTGGCGAGGCCATCGGCGCGCTGCCGGCCAACCGCGTGGTACAGCGCGGCATCGCCCTGGTGCCGGAGGGGCGCAAGCTGTTCCCCTCGCTGACGGTGGAGGAAAACCTGCTGATCGGCGCCTGGGGCGGGCGCAAGGGTGCCTGGGATGTGCAGCGGGTGTACAAGCTGTTCCCGGTGCTCGGCGAGGTGCGCAAGCGGCCGGGCACGGCGCTGTCCGGCGGGCAGCAGCAGATGGTGGCCATCGGCCGTGCGCTGATGTCGAACCCACAGCTGCTGCTCTGCGACGAGATCAGCCTGGGCCTCGCGCCGACCACCATCAAGGACATCTACGCCGCGCTGCCGTCGATCAAGGCCGACGGCATCTCGGTGATCCTCGTCGAACAGGACATCAACCAGGCGCTCAGCGTCGCCGACCGTTTCTACTGCTTCCAGGAGGGGCGCGTGTCGCTCTCCGGACGGCCCGCCGAGGCGAGCCGCGAGCAGATCCGGGCGGCCTACTTCGGAATCTAGATATGGACTGGTTCAATACCCTCGTTCAGGGCGTCCTGCTGGGCGGCCTCTACGCCATGTTCGCCGTCGGCCTGTCGCTGATGTTCGGCATCATGCGCCTGGTCAACATCGCCCACGGCGACTTCATCGTCCTCGCCGCCTACCTGGCGCTGGTCATCACTTCGGGCCTCGGCCTGTCGCCGCTGGCGAGCCTGGCGCTGGTGGTGCCGGGTATGTTCGCCCTCGGCTACCTGCTGCAGCGCGTGCTGCTCAACCGCACCCTGGGGGGCGACATCCTGCCGCCGCTGCTGGTGACCTTCGGCCTCTCCATCGTGGTGCAGAACGCGCTGCTGGCGTGGTTCAGCGCCGACAGCCGCAAGCTGACGCAGGGCGAACTGGAAGTCGCCAGCCTCAGCCTCGGCGAGCTCAGCGTCGGCGCGATGCCGCTGCTGGTGTTCGCCAGCGCGGTGCTGGTGATCGGCGGGCTGCAGCTGCTGTTCTACCGCACGGCGCTGGGCCGCGCCTTCCGTGCCACCTCGGACGATCCGCAGACCGCGCGGCTGATGGGCATCGACAACAGCCACCTGTTCGGCCTCGCCATGGCCTTGGCGATGGCGGTGGTGTCCATCGCCGGGGTGTTCCTCGCCATCCGCACCAGCTTCGACCCGGCGGTCGGCCCGGCGCGGCTGCTCTACGGTTTCGAGGCGGTGATCATCGGCGGTCTCGGCAGCCTGTGGGGCACGCTGGCCGGCGGGGTGATCCTCGGCGTCGCCCAGGCGGTGGGCGCGCGCATCGATCCGGGCTGGCAGATCCTCGCCGGCCACCTGGTGTTCCTGCTGATCCTGATCGTCCGCCCGCGCGGACTGTTCCCCCGGAGTGTCGACTGATGAATGCGATGAACCCGATCTGGCGGGTGGAACGGACCACCCGCAGCAGCGATATCGGCCTGGGCCTGCTCACGGCCTTGCTGGCGCTGCTGATCTCCCTGCCGTTCTGGGCCGGCGCGGCGCTGCAGCACGCGGTGATCGAATTCGCCTACTACCTGGCGCTGGCGCAGCTGTGGAACCTGCTGGCCGGCTATGGCGGCATGGTTTCGGTGGGGCAGCAGGCGTTCGTCGGCCTCGGCGGCTACCTGCTGTTCGTCCTCGCCGGCAAGCTCGGCCTGCCGCCGCTGCTGTCGCTGGCACTGGCCGGCGTGCTGGTGGGGGCGCTGGCGGTGCCTTCGGCGCTGTTGCTGTTCCGCCTGCGCGGTGCCTACTTCGCCATCGGCACCTGGGTGCTGGCGGAGGTGTTCCGCCTCGGCCTGGCGCAGGTCGGCAGCCTCGGCGGCGGCTCCGGGCAGAGCCTGCCGGCGGCGGTGATCAGGCGCATCGGCGCCAGCCGGGACGAGCGCGAACTGGTGCTGTACTTCACCGCGCTGGCCATCGCCGTGGCGGTGATGGCGGCGATGTTCCTCCTGCTGCGCTCGCGCCAGGGCCTGGCGCTGACGGCGATCCGCGATTCCGAGGCGGCGTCCGGCAGCCTCGGGGTGAACACCTTCCGCACGCGGCTGATGGTCTACGTCGTGGCCGCGGCCGGCACCGGCGTGGTCGGCGCGCTGATCTTCCTGCAGAAGCTGCGCATCTCCCCGGACGCCGCCTTCAGCGTGCAGGACTGGACCGCGGCGGTGATCTTCATCGTCATCATCGGCGGCATCGGCACCCTCGAAGGCCCGCTGATCGGCACCCTGATCTACTTCGCCCTGCGCGCCTGCTTCGCCAGCTATGGGCCGCTGTACATGATCATCCTCGGCAGCGTGGCGGTGCTGATGATGCTCAAGGCGCCCCAGGGCGTGTGGGGGCTGGTGAGCGAGCGCTATGGGTGGCAGTTGTTGCCGATGCGGAGGAAGCTGCGAGCTCTGCCGTGACCGCAACGTAGGGTGGATCACGCTCCACCGATCCACCATGGCCGCGCATGCGGCCCCGGAATGGTGGATGAAAAAAGCCTCATCCACCCTACGGAACTTTCTGCGTTCGGCTCCCGGGGCACGGCGGGTTGCACCCGCCCTACATGTGCACACCGCGTAGGGCGGGTGTCATCGTTCCCACGCTCCCGCGCGGGAATGCATCCGAGGACGCACCTTCGTCATCGCTCCCACGCCGGCTAGACTCCGCTCTGGCCGGCGTTCGCGCTTTCACGAGAACAACAATCGGAGGTAGTACCCATGGACCGCCTGCTCAGCATCGAGGCGTTCGTCCGCGTGGCGGAGACCGGCAACTTCGCCAAGGCCGCGCAGCAACTGGGCGTGACCCGCTCGGTGATCACCAACCGCATCCAGCAGCTGGAGCAGTTCATCAACGCGCCACTGTTCCACCGCAGCACCCGCCATGTGCGCCTGTCCGAGGTCGGCGAGACCTTCTACAAGGAATGCGCCGACATGGTCGCCAGCTTCAACACCCTCACCGAGCACATGCGCGACCTGCGCGCCAAGCCCACCGGCAAGCTGCGCGTGCAGATGCTGCCGGGCTTCGCGGTGGGGCATTTCGGGCGGATGCTGGCGGAGTTCACCGAGCAGTACCCGGACATCGAGATCGACATCGTGGTCAACGACCGGGTGGTCGATCCCATCGAGGAGGGCTTCGACGTCGCCTTCCAGATGTTCCCGCCCCAGGCCGAGACGCTGATCGAGCGCAAGCTGTTCAGCGTGCGCCGGCTGTTCTGCGCCTCGCCCGAGTACTTCGACCGCTTCCCCGTGCCGCAGCATCCCGGCGAGCTGATGCAGCACCGCATCGCCCTCTACGCCGGCTACCCGTCGCGCAACCGCTGGCAGTTCAGCCACGGCGACGAGACCATCGAGCTGAACCTGCCGGGGCAGGTGCGCTCCAACTCCGTCCACCTGCTGCGTGACTTCGCCCTGACCGGTTCGGCGCTGGTCTGCCTGCCGACCCTGGTGGCCGGCCGTGACCTGGAGATCGGCAGCCTGCTGCCGGTGCTCACCGACTATTCGCTGTCGTCGTTCAGCTTCTCCGCCGTCTATCCCGCCACCCAGCGCCGCGCGCTGAAGGTGCGCACGCTGATCGACTTCCTGGTGGAACACATCGCCGGCGAGCCCGCCTGGGACCGGCCGCTGCTGGAGAAGGGCTGGGTGCGCTGACTTCGCAACCTTTGTTCGCGATTCGCGAACACTCAAGTCGTACCGCGTGTGATTGTTGGGACGGGGCAACACCCTTACCTTGTTCCCAACGACTACAACAACAAAACGGTGAACGACATGAGTGCCGCATTCCGTACTGTCTTCGGAACCCTCGACGACTACCGCAAGGGCTCCATCGAACTGGTGAAGGGCGAGGCCTCCCACTACGCCTTCTCCAACGTCTTCGAAGTCGCCGAGAAATCTCCCGCCTACGAGAAGTCGGTGGTCGGCCTGAACCTCGGCTACGTGATCGAGGTGCTGCGCGCCGAAGGCCAGTCCCCCTGGTTCACCTGCGCCCACGACGAATTCGCCATCGTCATGGACGGCGAGGTGCGCATCGACTTCCTCAAGCTCGACCAGCCGCTGAGCGAAGGCGAGGGCACCCGCCTCGCCGGCGAACAGCCCAAGGGCCGGCCGATGGGCTACGTCCTGCTCAAGCGCGGCCACCAGGCGCTGTTGCCGGCCGGCAGTGCCTACCGCTTCGAGAGCGCGCGCCCCGGCGTGATCCTGCAGCAGACCATCCAGGGCCCGCTCTCCGTCGAGAAGTGGGCGGATATCTGCTTCAAGTAAGCCATTACAAGAACAAGGAGACCCTCACCATGGCCATGCCCGAATCCCTCGAACCGACCCAGGCCTTCGCCATCGACGAAGTCGAAGCCAGCCAGCCCGACGCCGTCACCGGCTACCGCAGCTTCCGCCTCGGCGCCTTCACCCTTTCCCGCGACGAATACTTCGCCCGCATCGAGTGGCCGGCCAAGGGCCAGGTCCGCTCGCACCTGATCCCCGCCGACGCCTTCCTGCGGGCCACCATGCGCGACGTGGCCTGGGGTTTCTTCTACGGCTGGGTGAACTTCGACCAGGTGATCGGCACCCGCAACCACTACGGCAAGGTCGACCTCTACGCCGGCACCTTCAACGGCGTGCTGAAGGAGGCGGGCGTCGACTACATCGAGCAGTTCGAGACGCCGAAGATCATGGCCACCTTCAAGGCCATCCTGCGCGACTGGACCAACGCCGGCTTCGATCCCTTCGCCGCGCCGGAGGAAACCGGCAGCGCCTTCGGCCGCAAGAACGGCGACAACATCGAAGCCATCGAGCGCTTCCGCATCGCCACCAAGCGCATGCCGGGCCTGCCGGGCGATTCGCCGCTGCGCGACGACCTGCCGGTGAACCGCCAGTTCCTCGACGTGCCCCAGGACGAGCCGGAAGTCCACGCCGCCGAAGGCTTCGAGGGCGAACTGCACGCCATCAACCTGTTCAAGTACCTGTCGCGCTCCGATGTGACCTGGAACCCCTCGGTCAGCTCGGTGTGCAAGGCCAGCCTGTTCTGCCCGACCACCGAGGAATTCATCCTCCCGGTGTTCCACGGCAACGACCGCGTCGAGTGGTTCCTGCAGCTGTCCGACGAGATCGTCTGGGATGTCGCCGACAAGGACGACGGCACCCCGCGCGCCCGCCTGACCATGCGCGCCGGCGACATCGCGGCGATGCCCGCGGACATCCGCCACCAGGGCTACTCGACCAAGCGCTCGATGCTGCTGGTGTGGGAGAACGCCACGCCGAACCTGCCGCAGCGGTATGAGAGCGGGGAGCTGAAGCCGTATCCGGTCGAGTTCTGAGCGGGGTTTGCCCTCACCCCGGCCCTTTCCCAGAGGGAGAGGGGGTAGTCGGTGCGAGATTGGGCTCCGTCGTTTCCCTTCACTCCGGAACGGTCCCCTCTCCCTTTGGGAGAGGGTTAGGGTGAGGGAACCCTTCACGCCGTAATTTCCATTCAAATCCTCACGCCATCGAGCTCTGCCGGTGGCGCACGGAGAGCTTTACCCATGCAAAACCAACTGTTCATCGACGGCCGCTTCGTCCCCGCCCTGAAAGGCGGCGAGATCGACGTGCTCAATCCCGCCGACGGCTCGCTGATCACCCGCATCGCCGCCGCCGAGGCGGAGGACGTGGACCTGGCGGTAGCCGCCGCGCAACGCGCCTTCCCGGCCTGGGCGGCATTGCCGGCTGCGGCGCGCGGGCTGCTGCTGCTGAAGCTGGCCGACGCCATCGAGGCCAACGCCGAGGAACTGGCGCAACTGGAGTCGCTGGACACCGGCCACCCGCTGCGCGACTCGCGCAACCTCGACGTGCCGCGCACCGCCGCCTGCTTCCGCTACTTCGGCGGCATCGCCGACAAGATCGAGGGTTCGGTGATCCCGGTCGAGGCGGGCTTCCTCAACTATGTGCAGCGCAAGCCGGTCGGCGTGGTCGGGCAGATCGTGCCGTGGAATTTCCCGCTGATGTTCACCAGCTGGAAGATGGGCCCGGCGCTGGCCGCCGGCAACACGGTGGTGATCAAGCCGTCGGAGATCACCCCGCTGTCGACCCTGCGCATCGCCGAGCTGATGAAGGAAGTCGGCTTCCCGGATGGCGTGGTCAACGTGGTGCCCGGCTACGGCCACAGCGCCGGCCAGCGTCTGGCCGAGCATCCGGAGGTGGGCAAGATCGCCTTCACCGGCTCCACCGCCACCGGCCGCCGCATCGTCGAGGCCTCCGCCGGCAACCTCAAGCGCGTACAGCTGGAGCTGGGCGGGAAGGGTGCCAACATCGTCTTCGAGGACGCCGACCTGAACGCGGCGATCAATGGCGCAGCCTGGGCGATCTTCCACAACCAGGGCCAGGCGTGCATCGCCGGCTCGCGGCTGATTCTCCACGAGCGCATCGCCGACGACTTCCTCGGCCGCTTCGTCGAGCTGGCGAAGTCGATCCGCCTGGGCAACCCGCTCGACCCGAACACCGAAATGGGCCCGCTGACCTCCGCGCTGCACCGCGACCGCGTGCTGGCCTACGCGGAAGTGGCGAAGCAGGAGGGCGGGCGCATCCTCACCGGCGGCAAGGCGCCGGACGATCCGGCGCTGGCCGGCGGCTACTACGTCGAGCCGACCATAGTCGAGGCCAGGCCCAGCGACCGCGTGGCGCAGGAAGAAGTCTTCGGTCCCTTCGTCACCGTGCTGCGCTTCTCCAGCGACGAGGAAGCGCTGGCGATCGCCAACGGCACCGCCTACGGCCTCGGCAGCGGCCTCTGGACTCGCGACCTGCAGCGCGCCCACCGCATGGCCGAGCGCATTCACGCCGGCATGTGCTGGATCAACTGCTACAAGCGGGTCAGCCCCGGCAGCCCGTTCGGCGGCGTCGGCCAGTCCGGCTACGGCCGCGAGATGGGCTTCGAGGCGATCCACGACTACACCGAGGCGCGTTCGGTGTGGGTCAACGTCGACGCGCAGATTCCTCCCCACTTCAAGCGCTGAGGGCCGGCCATGAACTCCTTCATCTACCAGGGCACGCCGAGCCGCGTGGTGTTCGGCAACGGTTCCCTCGCCAGTCTGGGCGAGGAAATCCAGCGTCTCGGCGCGAAGCGCGCGCTGATCCTCACCACGCCGGAACAGCGGCCGCTGGGCGAGCGCGTCGCCGCGCTGATCGGTGAGCGCAGCGCCGGGGTCTATGCCGAGGCGGTGATGCACGTACCGCTGGAAGTCGCCCAGGCCGCCCGCGCCGAGGCCGCGCGCCTCGGCGCCGACTGCTGCGTGGCGGTGGGCGGCGGCTCGACCATCGGGCTGGGCAAGGCCATCGCGATGGATTCCGGCCTGCCGATCCTCGCCATCCCGACCACCTACGCCGGTTCGGAGATGACGCCGATCTACGGCCTCACCGAGAACCGCCTGAAGAAGACCGGCCGCGACCCGCGCGTGCTGCCGAAGACGGTGATCTACGACCCGCAGCTGACCCTCAGCCTGCCGGCCGGCATATCCGCCGCCTCCGGGATGAATGCCATGGCCCACGCCGTGGAAGCGCTCTACGCGCAGGACGCCAACCCCATTGTCACCCTGATGGCCGAGGAATCGATCCGCGCCCTGGCCGGCTCGCTGCCGGCGGTGGTGGCCGATCCGCAGGACGAGGACGCGCGGGCGCGGGCGCTGTACGGTGCCTGGCTGGCGGGCATCTGCCTGGGTTCGGTGGGCATGGCGATCCACCACAAGCTCTGCCACACCCTCGGCGGCACCTTCAACCTGCCCCATGCGCAGGCCCACGCTATCGTCCTGCCGCATGCCGCGCACTACAACCGCGAGGCCGCCGCCGAACCCCTGACCCGCGCCGCGCGGGCGCTGGGTGGCGAGCGGGCGGAGGAGGTGGGGCCGCTGCTGTACGCGCTGAACCGCAAGCTGGGCATCCCGCTGGCCCTGGAACAGATCGGCCTGCCCCCGGAAGGCCCGGCGGAAGCCGCCCGCATCGCCTGCGCCAGCCCCTACTACAACCCGCGGCCGTTCGAGCAGGAGGCCATCGAGGCGCTGCTGGAGCGGGCGCGGGTGGGGTTGGGGCCGGCGTGACGTCCCCGGAGGCGCGAGCTTTTGTAGGAGCGGGCCATGCCCGCGATAGAAAGGTACGGGAACAACGACAATGAACACCCCCGAATCGAAGATCACCGCCCAGGCCATCGCCAGCTTCGCCGCCGCACCCAATCCGCGTGTGCGCCAGTTGGTCCAGAACCTGGTCCGCCACCTGCATGCCTTCGCCAGCGAAGTCGAGCTGACCGAGGCCGAATGGTTCGAAGGCATCCGCTTCCTCACCGAGACCGGGCAGATGTGCGACGGCCTGGTGCGCCAGGAATTCATCCTGCTCTCCGACGTGACCGGCCTTTCCATGCTGGTCGATGCCATCAACCATCGCTGCGCCGACACGGTCACCGAGAGCACGGTGTTCGGTCCGTTCTACATCGCCGGCATGCCTGAGCGTGCCCATGGCGAGAACATGGCCTTCAGCCCCGGCGTGCCGGCGCTGGTCAGCGGCCGCGTGCTGGACGAGCAGGGCGCGCCCATCGCCGGGGCGACGCTGGACGTCTGGCAGACCGCCGAGAACGGCATGTATTCCGGCCAGGATACGGACCAGCCCCACGGCAACCTGCGCGGCCGCTATCGCACCGACGCGGAAGGCCGCTACGCGATCCGCACCATCATCCCGGTGAGCTACCCGATTCCCACCGACGGCCCGGTCGGCCGCCTGCTGGAAGCCACCGGCCGGCACCCGTGGCGCCCGGCGCACCTGCATTTCATGATCGAGGCGCAAGGGCGGCGCACGCTGGTCACCCATCTGTTCAACCACGACGATCCGTACCTGGATTCCGACGCGGTGTTCGGCGTCAAGGACTCGCTGCGGGTGGTCTACCAGCCCTGCACGGCGGATCACCCGCTGGCAGGGGAATTCGACTTCCCCGGCGATTTCCGCCTCGCCGAGTACGACTTCGTGCTGGAGCGTTCATGAACCAGTACTTCGCCGTCTTCGCCACCGACCGGCCCGGACAGCACAGCCTGCGCCAGAGCATCCGCCCGGCGCACCGCGAACACCTGCGCGATCCCTACCCGCACCCGGTGGTGGTGCGCCTCGGCGGGCCGACGCTGTGCAGCGAGGACGGCCAGATGAACGGCTCGCTGCTGGTGGTGGAAGCCGCCACGCTGGCCGATGTTCAGGCCTTCATCGACGACGATCCCTACGTGCGCGCCGGCATCTTCGAACGCGTCGAGATCCGCCCGTGGAACTGGGGCCTGGGCAATCCGGAACTGCGGGGCTGAGCCATGGGCGAAATCGTTCTCTGCGCCATCCACGACATCCAGGACGGCGGCGCCCGCGCCCTGGAAGCCACCCTCGACGGCAAGCCCACCGCCCTGGTCGCGGTGCGCCGGGGCGAGGACGTGTGGGTCTACCGCAACCGCTGCCCGCATTTCTCCGTGCCGCTGGACTTCAACCCCGGCGAATTCAACACCTACCGCGGCCAGGTGCTGATGTGCGCCCACCACAGCGCGCTGTTCCGCTTCGAGGACGGCCTGTGCATCGACGGCCCCTGCCAGGGTGCGAGCCTGGAACCGCTGCAGGTGCGGCGGGAGGGTGACGGGGTGGTGCTGGTGTAGGCGGGCTTCGCGCGTATGGAACGCCTGCGGATCGCCAGGACGCCAGACCTGTAGGGTTCGGATAACTCCGTACGCATTCCACCCCCGCCATGCCCGCGAAACAATGCCCGCACCGTCGCACGACAAAAAAGCCCCGGCCTACCGCACGGGGCTTTGTCGCATGGCGCGACCAGGATGGCTGATGCGCTATTGCCGATCGAGGAAGCCCTGGATCAGCCGGTTGACCTCGTCGGCCGCTTCCATCTGCACCATGTGCGCCTGGCCGGGGAGGATGTGCACCTCGGCGTCCAGGCCCTGGGCGTGGCGGGCCGGAATGATGGCGTCGGCGTCGCCCCAGATCACCAGCGCCGGATGGCGGCCGCCTTCCAGCACGCCGCTCAGGTCGATCTGCTGGCGGCCAGCGGCGAACAGCGTGCCGGCCAGTTGGCGCAGCGCCGAATCGACGCCTTCCAGACGCTTGTACCTGAGCATGTCCTCGAGCATCTGCCGGTTCACCAGGCCGGGATCGGAGAACAGTTGCACCAGTTGCGGCTTCAGCGCGTTGCGGTTGGCCGCGTCGACGAAGCCCTGCAGGTAGTCGCCATTGATCTCCACGCCGAGGCCGGCGCTGCCGATCAGGGTCAGCGAAGCCACCCGCTGCGGCGCCAGGCGCGCGGCGTTGAGCGATACCGCGCCGCCCATGGAATGCCCGACCAGATGGGCGCGCTCGATATCGAGATGATCGAGCAAAGCCAGAACCGCGCCGCTCAGTTCGTCGAGGTCGCCACGCTGCAGCGTCTTGCCTGACTCGCCATGGCCCGGCAGATCGAGCGCGATGACCCGGCGCTCCGCCGCCAGCACTTCGTGATTGAACAGCCAGTTGTTCAGGTCGCCGCCGAAACCATGCACCAGCAGCACGGGCGTGCCGCCTTCGCCGCGGTCGAAGTAGCGGATGGTGCGGCCGTCCAGTTCGACCTTCTGCGGCGCCGGACCGGCCGACTCGGCGTCGTCGCCGCCGGGAACGAATTCGGCCTGGAAGCGTTCCACCACGGCATCGATCTCCGCCTCGCCGGCCTCGCCCTCGACCACCACGGCGAGCAGCGCGCCCACCGGCAGGGTTTCGTCTTCCTGGGCCACGCGGCGGCGCAGGGTGCCGGAGAAGGGCGCCTCGACGCTGCTGGAGATCTTGTCGGTCTCCACGTCGACCACCGCTTCGCCTTTCTCGATGGCGTCGCCTTCCTGCTTCAGCCAGCAGTCGATGCGGCCCTCGGTCATCGACAGGCCCCACTTGGGCATGGTCAGGGTATGGATCTGGCTCATGCGACCTTCCTCCCCTTGGCGATCTTCAGCACCGCCGCCTCGATCTTCACGGCATTGGGGATGTAGAGGTCTTCCAGGGTGTCGGTGAAGGGCACCGGCGTATGCGGCGCGGTGACCAGCTCGATGGGCGCCTGCAGCGAGGAGAACGCCTTCTGCGCCACCAGGGCGGCGATATCGGTGGCCATGGAGCAGCGCGGGTTGGCTTCGTCGATCACCACCAGGCGGCCGGTCTTTTCCACGCTTTCGAGGATGCTGTCCTCGTCCAGCGGGCTGGTGGTGCGCAGGTCCAGCACTTCGCAGGAGATGCCCTGGCGCGCCAGGCTGGCGGCGGCGTCCATGGCGAGGTGGACCATGCGTCCGTAGGTCACCAGGGTCACGTCGTCGCCGTCGCGGAGGAAGTTGGCTTCGCCGAACGGCACGGTATAGGACTCTTCCGGCACCTCGCCCTGCATGCTGTAGAGCAGCTTGTGTTCGCAGAAGATCACCGGGTCGTTGTCGCGGATCGCCTGGATCAGCATGCCTTTGGCGTCGTACGGCGACGACGGGCAGACCACCTTCAGGCCGGGGATGTGCGTCCACATCGAGGTGAGCATCTGCGAGTGCTGGGCGGCGGCGCGCAGGCCGGCGCCGACCATGGTGCGGATCACCAGCGGGGTGACCGCCTTGCCGCCGAACATGTAGCGGAACTTGGCGGCCTGGTTGAGGATCTGGTCCAGGCAGCAGCCGATGAAGTCGACGAACATCAGCTCGCACACCGGGCGCATGCCACGGGTAGCCGCGCCGACCGCGGCGCCGACGTAGCCGATCTCGGACAGCGGAGTGTCCAGCACGCGGCCGGGGAACTGGTGATAGAGGCCCTTGGTGACCCCGAGCACGCCGCCCCAGGCGTCCTGCTCGCCGGGAGCACCGGCGCCGCCGGCGTTGTCTTCGCCCATGATGAAGACGCTGGGGTCGCGGCGCATTTCCTGGGCCAGGGCTTCGTTGATGGCCTGCTGGTAGGTGATTTTTCTAGCCATGGTGGTTCTCCGATTGTTCTTGTAGGTATTCAGGGCGTCAGGGGTAGGAGACGTACACGTCAGTGAGCAGCTCCGCCGGCTCCGGCTTCGGATCGCTCTTGGCCCGGCGCACGGCGTCCTCGATCTGCCGTTCCACTTCCTCGTCGATCTGGTCGAGCTGGGCGGCACTGAGCAGGCCCGAAGCGGTGGTGCGTTCGCGGAACTGCTTCAGGCAGTCGACGGTTTCGCGGAAGCGCTTCACTTCGTCCGGAGCGCGGTAGGTCTGGGCGTCGCCCTCGAAGTGGCCGTAGTAGCGGGTCAGCTTCACCTCGACCAGCGACGGGCCTTCGCCGTTGCGGGCGCGCTCGATGGCGGCGCCGGCGGCTTCGTGCACGGCGAAGAAGTCGAAGCCGTCCACCGTCACGCCGGGCATGCCGAAGCCGGCGGCGCGGTCGGCGATGTCGGCGCAGGCCACCGACCAGTTGGCGGCAGTGGCTTCGGCGTAGCCGTTGTTCTCGGCGATGAACAGGCAGGGCAGGTTCCATACCGAGGCGAGGTTCATCGCCTCGAATACCGCGCCCTCGTTGGAGCCGCCGTCGCCGAAGAAGCATACCGCCACGCCACGGGTGCCCTTCATCTTCGCCGCCAGCGCGGCACCGGCAGCGAGCGGGGCGCCGGCGCCGACGATGCCGTTGGCGCCGAGCATCCCCTTGGACAGGTCGGCGATGTGCATCGAGCCGCCCTTGCCGTGGCAGACGCCGGTCTTCTTGCCGTAGATCTCGGCCATCATCCCGTGCACGTCCACGCCCTTGGCGATGCAGTGGCCGTGGCCGCGGTGGTTGGAGGAAATGCAGTCCTCGTCGTTCAGGTGCGCCATCACCCCGGCGGCGGAGGCTTCCTCGCCGGCGTAGAGGTGGACGAAGCCGGGAATCTCGCCGGTGGCGAACTCCACGTGCAGGCGTTCCTCGAAGACGCGGATGGTGCGCATCACGCGGTAGGCGTGCAGAAGCTGCTCGGTATTCAGCGAAGTGGACATCTTGTTGTTCTCCAGGGTTTGTCTCATCGGCGGCCTCGACGGGCCGTACCTGGAGCAGAGCAACGCCGGTGCCAGCGGCGGCGTGTCGATGCGCAGATCCCCGGGCTAGAGGGCTTCCCGGGGATTTCGGCGACCCCGCTGACGGGCAGCGACTGAGACGCGGCATTTCACTCCGCCGGGGGCGACGGCGAGACGCTGAGACGCTCCGTCTCACGCCGGGCCGCTGCCGGCTTCGTGCTTGTCCCCCGCAGGCGAACGGCGCTTAATGGGCGGCACAACGATAAGGACGAGAACTGGAGGCCAGCCTTGCTTCCTGCCTACTCGAAAGCCCACGTGGATTGCGTCAGCCGCGTGCTGCGCAATGCCGATCGCCTGCCCGATGCGCCGGTGCCGTCGCTGATCCTCGATTCCTGGCGGCGCTCGATGCAGACCTACCATCTCGACCCCGGTTCGCTGCAGGGCCCGCGCATCCTCAGCGAAACGGTGCTGAAGGAGTGCCGCGGGCGCGCCGAGATGTTCCTGCGCATCGCCGGCGAGGAAGTCTCGCGCCTGCATGGCCGGGTGCGCGACGCCGACTACTGCGTGCTGCTCACCGATGCCCACGGGCAGACCATCGACTACCGCGTCGAATCCGCCATCCGCGGCAACTGCCGGCGCGCCGGTCTGTACCTCGGCACCTGCTGGTCGGAAGGCGAGGAGGGCACCTGCGGCGTGGCGGCGGTGCTGACCAGCGGCCAGCCGGTCACCGTGCACAAGCGCGATCACTTCCGCGCCGCCTTCATCGGCCTGACCTGCTCGGCGGCGCCGGTATTCGACCCGCAGGGCCAGTTGCTCGGCGTGCTCGACGTCTCCGCCGTGGAATCCCCGGACGACCGCCGCAGCCAGCACCTGATCCGCCAGATGGTGGTGCAGAGCGCCCGCGAGATCGAGAACGCCTTCTTCATGCACAGCGTGCAGGGCCACTGGCTGCTGCGCGCCCATGCCGCGCCGGGCTACGTCGACAGCCAGCCGGACTACCTGTTCGGCTGGGACAACGATGGCTGCCTGGTCGCCCTCAACCCGGCTGCGCGGCGCTATCTGCAGCAGCGCTACGGGATGATTCCCCGGCACGTCGGGGAAATCTTCGACCTCGACGCCCTGCGCCGTGCGGCGGAGCAGTCGGTCTGCCGGCTTCCCGGCCATGACCTGCATGTGCGCCTGAGCGTGCCGCAGCGGCCGGTGAGCGTTGCCGTGGCGCAGCCGGGGCCGGAACAGCTCGACCCGCGCATCGCCGAAAGCCTGCGCCTGGCGGTGCGGGTCAAGGACCGCAACCTGCCGGTGCTGATCCATGGCGAAACCGGCGCCGGCAAGGAAGTCTTCGCCCGCCAGCTGCACGAGGCCAGCGCGCGGCGCGACAAGCCGTTCGTGGCGCTGAACTGCGCGGCGATCCCGGAAAGCCTGATCGAGAGCGAGCTGTTCGGTTACGTCGCCGGCGCCTTCACCGGGGCGTCCGGCAAGGGCATGCAGGGGCTGTTGCGGCAGGCCGACGGTGGAACCCTGTTCCTCGACGAGATCGGCGACATGCCGCTTGGCCTGCAAACCCGTCTGCTGCGTGTGCTCGCCGAGGGCGAGGTGGCGCCGCTGGGTGCCGCGCGCAGGCAGCAGGTGGATATCCAGGTGATCTGCGCCAGCCACCGCGACCTGGCGGCGCTGGTGGCGTCCGGCGAGTTCCGCGAGGACCTGTACTTCCGCCTCAGCGGCGCGCGCTTCGAACTGCCGCCGCTGCGGGAGCGCAGTGACAGGCTGGCGCTGATCAAGCGCATCCTCGACGAGGAAGCTTCGCGCTGCGGCGTGCGCCTGGGCCTGGCCGGCGCGGCGCTGGAATGCCTGCTCGGCTATCGCTGGCCGGGCAACGTGCGCCAGCTGCGCCATGTGCTGCGCTATGCCTGCGCGGTGTGCGGTGGCAATGTCATTCAGGTGGACGACCTGCCCGTCGATGTGCGTGGGGAGTCACCTTCGGCCGGCTTCGGTGAAGTGGCCGACAGTCCCGAACGCCAGGCCCTGCTCGACGCACTGGTGCGGCACCGCTGGAAGCCGGGGCCGGCTGCCGAAGCCCTGGGCATCTCCCGCGCGACGCTGTACCGGCGGGTGAACCAGCACGGCATAGAAATGCCCGGAAAAAGCCGCCAGCGCTGACCGTGGCGTAGGGCGGGTTGCACCCGCCCTACAGGGAGCGCCGACCCCCTGTAGGAGCGGGCCATGCCCGCGACCCATGGTTCATCGTTCCACCGAGAATTCGCGTGGGAATTGCGATGTTCAACGCTACCCATTATTTAAATTTTTACATTAATAAATTTAATTAAATTATTGATTTATATGAATTTGTTTCTTTTGGTGAATGTATGGTGCATCGGATGGACCTTCCCTCATGGAGACGCCGCTGGTGGTGCGGGGTCGCGGGCATGGCCCGCTCCTACAGATTCGTGTAAAGCATGAGATATAGTTTATAACTATTTGATTTATATAAAATAAGTAAAGTTAAAGTAATTTCTCAGGTCACACCGCCGAAAACCTCTCCTCCAATCGCTGCTCCCTAAACCGCTCCAGCACGAAATCGACGAACACCCGGGTCTTCGCCGGCAGCAGTTTCTGCGCCGCGTAGTACAGCGCGGTGTTTCCGGCATCCACGTACCAGTCCGGCAGGACCCGCCGCAGCGTCCCGCTCTCCAGATAGGGCAAGGAGTGCTGCATGCTCACCAGGGTGATGCCGAGGCCCATTTCCGCCGCCCGGCAGGCGGCTTCCGGGTCGCTCATGATCATGCGTTCGCGCAGGTCGATCGGCGCCTGGGCTTTTTGGCGATTGCTCAGCGGCCAGGTGCGGATGCGGCCGGTCTGTGGCGAACGGATGCGAATGCCGTCGAATTCGGCAAGATCGGCGGGGCTGGTGATGACTGGCTTGTCCTGCAGGTAGGCAGGCGCGGCGAGCAGCACCAGATGCGCCGGCGAGAGCTTGCGCGCCACTACGCCGGGCGGCAGTTCGAAACCGCCGCCGATGGCCGCATCGAAGCCCTCGCCGATGAGGTCGACCTGGCGGTTGTCGAAGTGCCAGTCCGGCTTGATCGCCGGGTAGCGTTCGAGGAAGTCTCCGAGCAGCGGCACGATGTAGTCGCGGCCGAACGACTGGCCCATGCTCACCTTCAGCGTCCCGCTCGGCTGGCCGGCGGCTCCGGCCAGGTTGTCGATGGCGTTGCGGATGCTGGCGAGGCCGCCGCCGACCTCGGCGAGAAAACGTTCGCCGGCTTCGGTCAGCGTCAGGCTGCGGGTGCTGCGCTGGAACAGGCGCACGCCGAGGCTGCCCTCCAGCCGTGCCACGTTCTTGCCCACCGCGGCGGGGGTGAGGCCCAGACGCCGCGCGGCCGCGGCGAAACTGCCGGATTCGGCGCTGCGGACGAAGCATTCGATGCTGCTGAGGGATTCCATGCTGCCTACCTAAACCATTGGTATCGACTGAATATAGCGATTACCGGCTACACGGTTGGTAATTCCGGGTAGAGACTGGTCCCCGTCCTTTCCCACTTTCCGTTACGAGGATCACAGCATGACCCAGCAGACTTCATCGCTCGCCGGCAAGGTCGCCTTCGTCCAGGGCGGCTCGCGCGGCATCGGCGCGGCCATCGTCCAGCGCCTGGCCCGCGAAGGCGCAACCGTCGCCTTCACCTACGTCAGCTCGGCGCAGAAGGCCGATGAACTGGCCGCCGCCATCGAAGCCAGGGGTGGTCGCGCGCTGGCCATCCAGGCCGACAGCGCCGACGCCGGCGCGCTGCAGGCGGCCATTGCCCAGGTCGCGGAGACCTTCGGGCGCATCGATATCCTGGTGAACAATGCCGGCGTGCTGGCGATTGCGCCGGTGGACGAGATGACCCTGGAAGACTTCGATCGCACCATCGCGGTCAACGTGCGCAGCGTGTTCGTCGCCACCCAGGCGGCGGTGAAACACATGGGTGCGGGCGGCCGGGTCATCACCATCGGCAGCACCAACGCCGAGCGCATGCCGTTCGCCGGCGGCAGTGTGTATGCCATGAGCAAGTCGGCCATCGTCGGCCTGACCAAGGGCCTGGCGCGCGACCTCGGCCCGCGCGGGATCACCGTGGTGGACGTGCAGCCGGGGCCGGTGGATACCGACATGAATCCGGCCGAGGGCGAGTTCGCCGATTCGCTGAAGCCACTGATGGCGGTGGGGCGCTATGGCCGCGTCGAGGAGATCGCCTCCTTCGTCGCCTATCTGGCGGGCCCGGAATCCGGCTACATCACCGGCGCCAGCCTGCTGATCGACGGCGGCTTCTCCGCCTGACCGCCACGCAGCGGCCGCCCCTCACTGGGCGCGGTCGCGACTCTGGATGTTCCAGTGGCGGGCGCTGCCGGCGAGGCTTTCCGAGAGCAGTTCCACCTGTTCGTAGAGGCGCAGGCTCAGCCAGTAGAAGCCCTGCTGCTCGAAGGAGTCGCTGAGGTTGTGCGGGCGTTCCGTCACATGCACCAGGCCCTGGCATTCCTGCACCAGCTTGCGGGTGCGGCTGAACTTCAGCGCATGGGCCGATTGCAGCAGCAGGCGGACGGTCAGGGTGCGATGTTCGTCGAGACTGGCGGGAATCGGCTCGATCTCGCCGGCCTGGGCGGCGAACTGGCGCGAGGCGATCAGCGATTCCAGGGTGCCCATGATGGCGCGGTGATTGCGCTGGATGTTTTCCAGGTCCCGCAGAGGCATGCCGGTTTCCCGCGCCACCGGAGGCAGGTGGGCGCGCGCTGCGACAAGCCGGTGATCCAGTTCTTCCAGCTGGCTGGCGAAATTCTCGGCGCTGAAATCGGTATCGCTGGTCAGTTGGCCGTAGATCCTCGCGCAGGCGCGCAGGTTGTCCGACAGCAGGTAGCGCCAGACGTACACCGCGCGCAGCGGGTAGATCTGCGCGAAGAGCAGCGCCAGCCCGACCCCGAGCAGCACGTTGAACGACCGCCAGAGCCCTTCGGTGATGCCATTGACGCCCGGCTCGGCGACGATGAACAGGGTGATCCCGGCGAGCAGCGCGACGTAGCCGGCGCTGCGGATGGCGTAATAGGCGGAAACCGCCCCCAGGCATGCCATCAGCAGATGCACCAGCGCTATCGAGCCGCTGTACTGGCCGACCAGCATCACGCCCAGCCCCGCCGCGGCGCCTACCAGGGTGCCGACCACCCGCTCGTAGGACTTTCCGCGAATGGTGCCCTGGTGCAGCAGGCCGCCCATCACCACCAGCACCGTGATCGAGGACCACAGGCCGTGCGGAATGTGCAGGGCGCTGGCGAGCAGCATGGAGGCCAGCAGCGCCAGCCCGACCCGGGCGCAGTGGATCCAGGCGGCATAGCGGTAGCGGGTATAGGGATTGGCCAGGCGGCGGAAGGGCAGCGTCAGGAAGTGCGGGAGTTTCGCCACGGCGATGCGGGCTCCTTTGCGGCGGCTGGCTGGGGGCGAAGCTGCCAGTCAGCTTAGGCGTAGCGGAGCGCTTTTCACGCCCCGCCGGCGAGAACCTCAGACCACCGAGGTGGCGATGTAGATGCGGTAGCTGATGATCGACAGCATGCACAGCACGCCGATCCACATCATCAGCACGCCGCTGCTGCGGGCACGGTAGGTGAAGCCGAGGCCGATCATGAACATGCCGAAGATGATGATGGCGAGGGTGGTGTAGAGGGAGTCCATATCGCGTCCTTGTCCGTTCGTCGATCCATCCAGTTTAAGCCGGCGAAGCGGCATGCGGATTGATCCGCGACGCGAACGTCATTCCTCCGGCTTCTTCGCCAGCAACTCGGCCAGCCCGGCCAGCGCCTTGTGCGTCACCTTCGGGCCCTGCTGGGCGCCGGCGTCGCTGCCCTGGTAGTGCGCATCGACCTGGCGCTGGTGCTCGTTGTCGTGGCAGTAGAGGCAGAGCAGCTCCCAGTTGGAACCGTCTTCCGGGTTGTTGTCGTGGTTGTGGTCGCGATGGTGCACGGTCAGCTCGCTGAGACGCTTGCCGCTGAACTCCCGGCCGCAGCGGCCGCAGATCCAGGGGTACATCTTCAGCGCCTTTTCCCGATAGCTCTTTTCGCGCTGGCGTTGGGCCTCGGCGAGGAGGGCGTCGACCTTGGAGGGTGGGGTGCTCATGGGGATGGCCTGTTCGTGGAGGTTTTGTTCAGCATAAATCCGGGAGGGCGGTAGGGCGACATTGGCGATGATTCGTAGGCTCCATCGATCCACCATGGCCGGCACGCGGCCCCGCAATGGTGGATGAAAGAAGCCTCATCCACCCTACGGTTCGATAGCGGCGCCGAACCGTCATCCTCGCGAACGCGGGGATCCAATAAACCGTGCAGGAGCGGGCCATGCCCGCGAATCGCGCGCATTGCGCGACCGTACCTACAAAAGTGGCACGGCATCTGTCCAAAAAAAAGAGGGCGAGGCAGTTCGACTGCCTCGCCCACCCCCTCAGCCGGCTTGTGAGGGGCAAGCAGGAATGGGTTTCAGGCCTTGTCCGCCTTGCCCGCCGCCGCGGCGAACTTCGCCAGGCGCACGTCCAGGCGGCGCGGGCGGCGGCCGTGGTCTTCGGCGGTTTCCTTGCGGCGGATGGCGTTGCGCACCATCAGCGAGCCGAGGTAGCGGATCGGCTCCGGCGGGAAATGGCCGAGCGGGCCGCGGGTCAGTGGCGAGCGGGTCCAGGCGTTGTCCAGGCCGAGCACCAGCGAGGAGAGAATCTGCCCGCCCATGTGGCACGGCCCGACGCCGCTGCCGGAATAGCCGAAGCCGTAGAAGACGTTGCCCGCCGATCCGAGCTGGCCGAAGAACGGCAGGCCGGTCACCGAGCGGTCGGACGGGCCGTTCCAGCTCGCCGCGATGGGCACCTCGGCGAAGGCCGGGAAGAACTCGCCGAGGCTCTGGCGCAGCAGGTCGACATAGGGCGAGGGACGGTCGAACACCGGCAGCATGCGCCCGCCATAGGCGAAGGTGTTGCCGCCCTTGCCGAGCATGATCCGGCCGTCCGGGGTGTTGTGGTAGTAGTGCACGAAGATGCGCGAATCTAGCACCGTCACGCCCGAGGTCAGGCCGATTTCCCTCAGCAGGTCGGGGCGCGGCTCGGTGACGATCATGTCGCTGGAGACGATCGCCACGCTGCGTTCGAACTGCGGGAAGGCCCGCGCCATCCAGGCGTTCATCGCCAGCACCACGCGGTCGGCGGTCACCGCGCCATGCGGCGTGCGCACGGTCGCCGGGCGGCCTTCCCCGAGGCCGGTCATAGGCGTGCCTTCGTAGAGGCGCACGCCCAGCTGCAGGGCGACCCGGCGCAGGCCGCGCACCAGCTTGCCCGGCTGCACGCTGGCGGCGGCGGGGGAGAACCAGCCCTCCAGGTGCTTGCGCGAGCCGGCCAGGCGCTGCACATGGGCCAGCGGCAGCTTGCGGAAGGAGTTGATGCCGTGTTCTTCCAGCGCGGCGATCACGCCGTCGGTGGCGCCCACCTGGGCGGCGTTGGTGGCGGTGTAGAGGGTGCCGTCGAGACGGTAGTCGGCATCCACCGCGTATTTCTCGCAGAACGCGCCGATGGCGTGGATGCTGCGCTCCGACTCCCGCACCAGGCGGATCGCTTCCGGGAGGCCGAACAACCGCGCCAGGGTGAAGAACTTCGCCGACCAGGACAGCGCGCAGCCGCCGTTGCGCCCGCTGGCGCCGGCGCCGCAGATGTCCGCCTCGACTATCACCACGTCGAGCGCCGGGTTCTGCTCCTTGAGCATGATCGCGGTCCACAGGCCGGTGTAGCCGCCGCCGACGATGCAGACGTCGGCGCGGGTGTCCTGCTGCAGCGGGGTGGCTCGGTCGCTGTCGAGCTTCAGGGCCTGGTCGAGCCAGAACGGACGCA
Organism: Pseudomonas jinjuensis; assembly: GCF_900103845.1. Lineage (GTDB taxonomy): Bacteria > Pseudomonadota > Gammaproteobacteria > Pseudomonadales > Pseudomonadaceae > Pseudomonas > Pseudomonas jinjuensis. Next base: position 231,711 of record NZ_FNIJ01000004.1, on the reverse strand, counting down.
TGGGATGTTCTCCAGAAGATGCGGAAGACAGGGGAAAGGGGCGGCACATCCTTGTGCCCGGGTGACTCAGGTGCGCGCGGGGCTGACCTGGACCGGCTGGTTGGGTACGCGCGAAGCTTCGGTTTTCGCGCCTTCCGGCCGGCTGTTCCAGTGCGGGATCAGGATGGCGGAGGCGAGCAGCGCGGTGGCGGCGAAGCAGATGAAGATGGTGTAGGTGTCGAAGTAGCCCGGCAGCAGGCCGCCGAGGATCGCGCCGATCGAGCCGCAGCCGTTGACGAACCCGGCGGCGGTGCCGGCGGCCTTGCCGGTGCCGAAGTCGATGGCGGCGGCGCCGCTGAGCATCGAGTCCGGTCCGTAGAGGGTCAGGCCCATCATGAACAGCAGGGCGAATACCAGCATGGCGCTGCCGGTCTGCATGGCCGGGACGAACAGCGCCAGGCAGGCGGTCAGGGCGACCAGGCTGATCACGCAGGCCGGCATGCGGCGGGCGCCGAAGATCTTGTCCGAAGCCAGGCCGATGAGGATCGGACCGAGCAGGCCGGCGATCTCGAAGGAGGTCGGCAGGATCGCCGCGCCGACCTTGCCGAGCGACGGCATGCGCTCGTAGACGATCACCGGGCCCCACAGCAGGATCGCGTAGCGCGCCGGCTTGAGCATGAAGTAGGCGAGGCCGAGGGTCAGCACGGTGCGGTTGCGCAGGATCACCGACAGGGTTTCCCAGAAGCCCGGGTTCTGCCCCTCCGGCTTGAAGCCGGCGTAGCGCACCGCTTCCGGCTCGTCGCCATCGACCGGCGGCAGGCCGACGTCCTGCGGGCGATTGCGCTGCAGCAGGAGGAACAGTACGGCGACCAGGGCGACCACCGCGGCGGAGGAGAAGAACGCCGCCTGCCAGTTGCCGAACACCGAATAGGCCCACCAGCCGGCGAAGGGCGAGGCGACCAGCCCGCCGAAGGCGTAGCAGGTGCTCCACAGCCCGAGTATGCGGCCGCGTTCATGGGTGGCGAAGAAGCTCCCCATGTTCTTGCACAGGCCGGACCAGCCGGTGGATTGCGCCAGACCCTGGACCACCATGCAGGTGGCGAAGATCGGCAGGGTGGCGAAGGAGCCCATGACCAGGGCGGCGATGGCGGAGATCAGCAGGCCGCCGAACACCACCACGCGCGGCCCGAAGCGGTCGGCGAAGACGCCCCAGGTAAACTGGCCGACGGCGTAGGCCGCCAGGTACATGGCGTCGAGGTTGGCCATGGCGGCCTTGTCGAGCTCGAAGGAAGGATCCTCGGCGATGCCGAGCTTGGCGACCGAGAAGGCCTTGCGGGTGAAATAGAACGCCGCATAGGCGATCCAGGTGATAGCGAAGATCTGCACGCGCCAACGCTGCATGTTCGGCTTTGGTGCGCTGCCGATTGGATTGCTCATCTGATCTGACCTCATTGTTGTAGGTGTGCCGGCAGTCAGTGGTAAAGCCTTGTTTTTATTGTGTCGTTCGCACGTCTGGAGCACTTCTCGCGCCATTCCGGGGGCACGGGTCAGATTCGGTTGATCGGCGAGGTTCGTCAGGTTCCGGCGTGGTCGCCGTGGCCTGGTGAAACAGATGGAATCAATTTCTGATAAATAAATGAAATCGATTTATCAAATTTTAAAAATAAGTTTTGCTTGTAAGTCGAAAGGCCAGGATGGCAAAGTCCGCAGAATCAGACCGAGCGGTCATATTCTGTCAGGAATGCCGGATTCGGTCGCAAACCCCCGATCACTGGCTGCCGAGGCGCACGATGTCGGTTTCCCACGCACAACTGAAAGCCTTCCATGCCGTGGCCCTGCACGGCAGCTTCACCCGCGCCGCCGAGCGCCTGTTCCTCACCCAGCCGGCGGTTTCCGACCAGGTGCGCAAGCTGGAGGAGCGCTATGGTGTGCTGCTGTTCCACCGCAACAAGCGCTCGGTGCGCCTGACCGAACTGGGCGAGCGGCTGCTTTCGGTCACCCAGCGGCTGTTCGTCATCGAGGCCGAGGTGGAGGAACTGCTGGCCGCGTCCAGCGCCCTGCAGACCGGCAGCCTGACCCTGGCGGTGGACGCCGCGGTGCACCTGCTGTCGCAGGTGGCGCGTTTCTGCCAGGAGTATCCGGGCATCCGCGTGCGCATCGAAACCGGCAACACCGACGAGTCGCTGCAGGCGCTGTTCGACTACCAGGCCGACCTGGCGCTGCTCGGCCGCGAAGTGGAGGACGAGCGCCTGCTGTCGATCACCCTGCGCCGCGACCCGATCGTCGCCTTCGTCGCCAGCAGCCATCCCTGGGCCGGGCGCGAATCGATCCGCCTGGCCGATCTCGACGACGCGCCGCTGGTGCTGCGCGAGCAGGGCTCGGTGACGCGGCAGACGCTGGAGGAGGAAATGCACCGCGCCGGTTTGCGCATCCGCCCGGCGATCGAGGTGGAAGGCCGCGAGGCCGCACGCGAGGCGGTGGTGGCGGGGATCGGCGTGGGCGTGGTGTCGGCGGCGGAATTCGGCTCGGACAGCCGCGTGCACGCCCTGCCGATCCTCGATTGCCAGCGGCACATGAGCGAGACGCTGGTGTGCCTGCGCGAGCAGAGCAGCCGCAGGGTGGTGGCCACCTTCCTCGATGTGGTGCGGGGGGAGCTGGCATAGGGTTCTTTGCAGGAGCCAGCTTGCTGGCGACGCGGTGTGGAAGCGCTTCGCGAGCAAGCTCGCTTCTACAGGTGCATAGGGGCGTTTTCGTAGGACGCATGACGCGCCGGCGTCATCCGCGCCCGCGAAAGAAGTCCCCCGGTAGCTACCGGACCTCAACTCCCGCCCGCCGCATCAACGCCACCGCCTCGTCGAGGGACCCGTCGATATCCAGCCCCCGGCAGGCATCGAGCAGCAACACCACGTCGAAGCCCTGCCGCCGCGCGTCCAGCGCCGAGTAGAGCACGCAGAAGTCGGTCGCCAGGCCGCTGAGGAACAGGCGGTGCAGGCCGCGCTCCTGCAGGTAGCCGGCCAGCCCGGTGGGTGTCTTCCGGTCGTTCTCGCAGAAGGCGGAGTAGGAGTCGATTTCGGCGCGGTAGCCCTTGCGGATGATGAGTTCCGCGCGGTCGAGACGCAGGTCCGGGTGGAAGGCGGCGCCGTGGCTGCCCTGCACGCAGTGGTCGGGCCAGAGGGTCTGTTCGCCGTAGCTCACCTGGATGGTCTCGAACGGCGCGCGGCCCTGGTGGCTGCTGGCGAAGCTGAGGTGTCCGGGCGGGTGCCAGTCCTGGGTCAGGATGATATGGGCGAAGGAATCGGCCAGCCGGTTGATCGCCGGGACGACATCCTCGCCACCCGGTACCGCCAGCGCGCCACCGCTGCAGAAGTCGTTCTGCACGTCGGTCACCAGCAGTACGTCATGTTCGCCCGGGTTCAGTTCGGTGTTCATGCGGGTACCTCTTCCTTCAGCATCGCCCGGCATGGCGCGGCGTCAAAGGTCATCCGTCAGCCCTTGCCGCGCCGCGCATCGCCCCAGACCGTCCGGCGAGGCGGGCGCCCTCGCTCGGCCAAAGCCGGAGCGGCTCGGGCACCAGCGGAAGAAATCCTGCAAAGGAGCCCCGCACCGGCCTGAGCCGGCACGGGGCGCAACGCATCCCTATTCGGCTGGTTTCACCGGAATTTCCTTCTCCGGCTTGATGGCTTCGGGGTGTTTCGGCAGCGCGACGGTCAGCACGCCCTTGCTGAAGCTGGCGCTGATCCGCTCGGCGTCGATGTCCTTGGGCAGGTTGAAGACGCGCTGGAAGGAGCCGTAGTGGCGTTCGGAGAGGTAGTAGTCCTTCTGCTTGTCTTCCTTTTCCTCCTTCTTCTCGCCCTTGATGATCAGGTTGCCGTTGGCCAGCCTGACCTGGATGTCCTTCTCCTCCAGGCCGGGCAGTTCGGCGGTGATCTCGTAGGCGTTGTCCTTTTCGGCGATGTCCACGGCGGGCAGTTTCTGGCCGGGCATGGGGCGCCGCCAGAAGGGTTCGAAGTCGAAGGCGCTACGGCCGAAGGGCAGGTGCAGCGGGCTGCGGCTGAAGTCCTCGAACAGGCGGTCGATCTGCTGGCGGAGATTTTCCAGGGGGTGCCAGGTTTCCGACGTTGCCGGTGTCTTGCGGGATTCTTCCGAGGTTTGGATCGGAAGTTCTTTTTCTTCGCTAGCCATTTTGGATTCCTCCTGAGGATGAATCTGAAGAGAGCCATAGCTGATTCTGAAATCGCTGCAGGCGCTTTCCTTGATTCTTGTCAAACCGATGGCAGGTCCTGCGCAGGCCTGTCCGGGAGCGCCTGCAGGTCCAGCGTATGGATGATCTGGGCGGGATCGTTGGGGTCGTGTTCGGCGCGGAATCCCAGGTAGCGGGCCAGTTCGTGCAGGGGCTCGTTGGCTGCCGCATCGACCGAAAACATCTGCCTGAAGCCGTTGCGTTTCGCGCAGTCGGCCAGATGGCGCATCAGCGCCACGGCCAGGCCGCGGTGCTGCCAGGCATCGGCGACGGTCACCGCGCATTCGCAGCGCTGCTCGTCCTCGCTGACGGCATAGCGGCTGACGCCGACCTCGACCAGCTCGCCGTTCTGGTGCACCAGGGCGACGTAGGCCATGGTCTGCCGGTAGTCCAGCTGCATCAGCTGGTCGAGGAGGGCGGGCGTGGCTTCCCGCATCGCGCAGAGGAAGCGGAAGCGACGCGCCTCCGGCGACAGGTTGCGGATGAATTCGGCTTCGCGCTCCCGGTCCTCGGGCTTGAGCGGCCGGATCAGCACGTGGCTGCCATCGTTGAGGGTTTCTATCCAGTGGCCGGCGGCGCGGGCGGCGGAGGCGATGTCGGCGGGAAGCGTGGCGGGCGTGGGCATGGGCGATCTCCTGGGTGGGGACGAGAGGAAGCTGTCCTCACATCTTCTATGCCTCCCGGAAATCGCCTTCTTGATAAAAATCATCCAGGCCCCTGCCGTCCGTCATTGCGGCACTTGCCCGACTGCCGGAGCGCGGTCGCGGATGAGCGGGGGAAAGTCCTCGGCATTCAGCGACTCGCGTTCCTGCAGCAGCCGCGCGCCCTCGTCGAGGTCGGCGCGGCGGCTGTCCAGCAGTTCCCTGGCGCGGCCGTAGGCTTCGTCGAGCAGGCGGCGGATGCACAGGTCCACCTCCCGCGCGGTCTCTTCCGAGTAGTCCTTCTCGCGCAGCGCGGGGTGGTCGCCTAGGTAGCCCGGCCCCTGCTTTTCCAGCACCGCCTGGCCCAGTTCGTCGCTCATGCCGAAGCGCGTGACCAGCTGGCGGGCGATGTCCGTGGCCTTCGCCAGGTCGTCGGCGGCGCCGGTGGACACCTCGTCGAACACCAGGGATTCCGCGGCGCGCCCGGCGAGCAGCACGACCATGCGGTCCTTCAGCTCCTGGCGGCCGATGAGGAAACGGTCCTCGGTCGGGCGCTGCAGGGTGTAGCCCAGCGCGCCGATGGCGCGCGGGATGATCGAGACCTTGTGCACCGGGTCCATGCCCGGCAGCGACACCGCGGCCAGCGCGTGGCCCATCTCGTGGTAGGCCACCACCAGGCGGTCGTGGGGCTGCAGCAGCCGGCTCCTGCGCTCGATGCCGGCGACGATGCGCTCCACCGCCGCGGTGAAGTCCTCCATGCTCACCGCCTCGGCGCCGCGCCGGGTGGCGATGATCGCCGCCTCGTTGACCAGGTTGGCCAGGTCGGCGCCGGTGAAGCCGGTGGTGAGCCCGGCGATCTGCCCGCAATCGACGCCGGGCTGGGTCTGGATGCGCTTCATGTGCACCCTGAGGATGGCCTCGCGGCCGCGCCGATCCGGCCGGTCGATGAGGATCTGGCGGTCGAAGCGGCCGGAGCGCAGCAGGGCGGGGTCGAGGATTTCCGGGCGGTTGGTGGCGGCCAGCAGCACCACGCCCTCGCGCGGGTCGAAGCCGTCCAGTTCGGCGAGCAGCTGGTTGAGGGTCTGTTCCTTCTCGTCGTTGCCGCCGTAGGCGCCGATCCCGCGCATCTTGCCGAGGGCGTCCAGCTCGTCGATGAAGATGATGCAGGGCGCGGACTTGCGCGCCTGCTCGAACAGGTCGCGGACCCGCGCGGCGCCGACCCCGACGAACATCTCGACGAACTCCGAGCCGGAAATCGAGAAGAACGGCACCCCGGCCTCGCCGGCCACCGCCTTGGCCACCAGGGTCTTGCCGGTGCCGGGCGGGCCGACCAGCAGGATGCCCTTGGGCACCCGCGCGCCGAGGCGGCCGTAGCGCGGCTGGTCCTTGAGGAAGGAGACGACTTCCTGCAGTTCCGCCTTGGCCTCGTCGATGCCGGCGACGTCGGCGAAGGTCACCCCGGTATCGCGCTGGACGAACACCTTGGCTTTGGAGCGGCCGACGTTGACCAGCCCACCGAAGCCCTGCTTGTCGGCGAAACCGCGGAACAGGAAGCTCCACATGGCGAAGATGAAGATGAACGGCAGCAGCCAGCCGAGCAGGGTGGAGAGGAAGGTGTTCTCCTTCACCCCGCGGAACTTCGCCTGGGAATCGGCGAGCTGACCGGCCAGGGCCGGATCGACCCGTTCGGTGACGAAGTTGCTGCGGCCGTTGATGGGTTCCTTGAGGGTCCCGCTGATGCGCTGCTGGTCGACGCGCAGCTCGCCCAGCTTGCCCTGGTCGAGCAGGGTGAGGAATTCGCTATAGGGGATTTCCTCCACCGAACGCTGCTCCGCCCACCAGCTTTGCAGGAGCAGCAGGGCGCTGAAGGTGACGATGAAATACCAGATGTTCCACTGATGTCGCTTCTCCATGACGGGGCTCCAGTCGCGGCGAGGGCATGGCCTTCATCAGTCTGGACGCCGTGGGGCGGGCGGGGTTGATGAATATCAAGCTCGACCGGGGGAAGCGCGATGGACATGAAAGCGTTTCATGGTTCCCACGCTCCCGCGTGGGAACCCAGGAGCGTGGGAACGATAAGGGTGACGTTGTAGGAGCGGGCCATGCCCGCGACCCGCCGATGGCGCCCCGCAGGTCGGGCTCAGATCGACAGACTCACCACCCTGTCGCCCGCGGTGCTCTCCAGCGGCCGGCGCTTGTTCACCACCAGTTCGCCGATCCTGATCAGCTGCGCGCGCACCACGTTGCGGCTGAGGCCGAGCAGGTTGGCGGTGTGCACCTGGTTATGGTGGCAGAAGCGGTAGGCGGCGCGCAGCAGGGTGTCCTCGACCTTCTCGTGAAGGGCGCCGCCCTGTTCCTCGAACAGCCGGAGGAAGGCGCGTTGCAGCAGCGCATCGGCGGATTCGTCCTGCGCCGCGGCGCTTTCCCTGCGACGTTCCAGGCGCAGGTTGGAGAGGTGCAGGTCGCTGGCGCCGATGCGGTCGTCGCGGCAGATCAGCAGGGTGTGGTGGATGACGTTTTCCAGCTCGCGGATGTTGCCCGGCCAGCTGTAGGCCGCCAGCTTGCGCTGGGCGTCCTCGTCGAGAGCGATCTCGCCGTAGCCCAGGCGCCGGCGGTATTCGGCGATGAAATGGCGGGCCAGCGGCAGGATGTCGCCGGGGCGTTCGCGCAGCGGGTGCAACTGCAGGCTGACGACGTTCAGCCGGTAGTACAGGTCTTCGCGGAAGTGCCCGGCGTTGATCGCCTTTTCCAGCTGCACGTTGGTCGCCGCCAGCACGCGGACATCGATCGGGATGCTCTTGCGCGAGCCGAGGCGCACCACTTCGCGTTCCTGCAGGACGCGCAGCAGCTTGACCTGGATCGGCATCGGCAGGTCGCCGATCTCGTCGAGGAACAGCGTGCCGCCGTTGGCTTCCTCGAACCAGCCGGCCTTGGAGGTCAGCGCCCCGGTGAAGGCGCCTTTCTCGTGGCCGAACAGTTCGGCTTCCACCAGCGATTCGGAGAAGGCCCCGCAGTTCACCGCGACGAAGGGGCCGTTGCGACGGGCGCTGAGGTTGTGCAGATGCCGGGCGACCAGCTCCTTGCCCGTCCCGGTCTCGCCGACGATCAGCACGCTGGCGTCGCTCGGCGCGACCTGCTGCAGGTGCGCGAGCAGCGCCTGGGATTTCGGGTCTTCGAAGACCTGCGCCGTGGCGCGGATGGAGGTGGCCAGCGCAGGGGACGGGGGGAGGGTCAGCAGTTGCATGGGCGTTTCTTCCTCAGGCGATCTTGCGCAGGTCGCTGGCACCGCCGAGCAGCGGTACGGCGCGTTCTGCCGCCAGGCGGATGCGTGCCTTGAGCGGTTCGCTGACGATCCGGTAGTCGCGGAAGTCCGCCTCGGTGCCATATACGCCGATGGGCAGGGTCAGTGACTGGAAGAAGGCGAACAGCGGGCGCAACTGGTGGTCGATGACCAGTGCGTGCAGCGGGCTGCCGCCGGTGGCGGCGAGCAGCACCGGGGTATCGACCAGCGCCTCCATGCCGACCAGGTCGAACAGGTGCTTGAGCAGGCCCGGGTAGGAGCCGCGGTAGACCGGCGAGGCGACCACCAGCAGGTCGGCGGTCTCGATGGCGCGAAGCTGTTCTTCCACCTCTTCCGGCAACTCCTTGCGCGACAGGGCGCCACCCAGCGGGCGGGCGATGTCGCTCAGCTCGATGAGGCGCGTCCGCACGGGGACCTGCAGGCGTTCGGCCAGCTCGCCGAGGATCGCCTCGGCCAGGACCAGGGTGCGCGAGGGGCGGTAGGCGCCGCCGGAGACTGCAACGATGTCGAGCGGGGTGGTCATGCGGGTGTCCTTTGCTGTTGCGGGATGGTCGGGTGTCTTCACGCTTTCCGGCATGTTGCCTGGCGGGCGCTTTGTCATTTCGCTGTTGGCTGGGCAGCGGCTGTGGAAGCAAGGTAGTTTCTTGAAAATGAATAGATAAATACTTTTTTAGAATATTTTTATATTAGAGCGATCGGGCAGCCGGAATGGCCGTGTCGCACTTTTGTTTCGGTGCGCTGCCAAAAGCACTTATCATTCAACGACATATCTTGAGGATGGCCGGATGCTGTCTGCCGTTAAGCGCTACAAGCTGATGCTCTCCGGGGCGCTGGAGCGCTATTTCCCGAGAACCACCGAGTACCTGCGCGCCGAGCAACAGGCCGCCGCGCCGAAGAAGAAGTCCCGGGCGAAGAAGTCCACCAGGACGAAACCGGCGGCCAGGAAGCAGGGCGAGGGCAAGGACAAGCCCGCGGCGGCGCGGGGAAGGTCCGCCACGGGCATCTATGCGGCCACGGCGATGAAGGTGGACGACGCGCAGGTCGCCGCCATGCGCGAGCGCGTCGCCCAGGCGGTGGCGGCCGGGGTGATCGCCATGCCGTCGGACGAGCAGTGGGCGATGATCCTCTGCCGCCAGCCGCTGACCCGCATCTTCGCCGGCGCCGGCTCGGGCAAGTCGACCACCCTGGTGCTGCGCGTGGTGTTCATGCTCTGCCACCTCGGCATCGAGCCCGGCAAGCTGACGGTGATCTCCTTCACCAACGCTTCCTGCGCGCAACTGCGCGAGCAACTGGTGAAGGTGCTCGGCTTCTGGCAGTTCCCCTTCGACGCCGCCCAGGCGCGGCAATGCGTGCGCACCTTCCACTCGGCCATGGGCGTGCTGGCGCGCGAGGCGCTGGGTAATCCGGCCTGGTTCGAGCAACTGGACGAGGAGGGCGAGCCGGACAACCCGCTGGCTTCCGCACGATTGCGCCCGCCGCAGCAGCGTCTGTTGAAACAGGCCTACCAGGATGCCTACGCCCGCGAGGCGGAATTCCGCGCCCGGGTGCATCGCCTGCTCGGCCTGCCAGCACCGGCGGAAGTGGAGGAGGGCAAGCGCCCGCGCCTGCCTCGCGAGGCGCTGGACGGCTTCAAGCTGGCCGGCGAATTCAGCCCGGCGCCGCTGTTCGAGGCCTTCCATGCCCAGGCGGGATTCATGGAGAGCATCGGTTTGCGCCTCGACCGGCTGCGTCCGCGCGAGCTGTCCTGTTCCGGCCGCGAGCGGGAATTCGTCGAGGCGCTGCTGACCTTCCACGGCTACTTCGAGGCGCGCCTGCGCGAGCGCGGCCTGATGACCTTCAACGCCGCCTTCCAACGCCTAGGCGACAGCGCCGAGAGCATCCCGGCGAAAGCCCTGGCGCCGCTCAGTCACTTGCTGATCGACGAGTTCCAGGACATCTCGCCGCAGATCGTGCAATGGCTGCAGGCGATGCACCGCGCGCTGGTGCGCCAGGGCGAGGCGGTCAGCCTGATGGCCATCGGCGACGACTGGCAGTCCATCTATGGTTGGCGCGGCAGCTCGCCGGAGCTGTTCATCGACTTCGACCGCCACTTCCCCGGTCGCGGCAGGAAGAAGAGCGTACTGCTGACCCTGGAGACCAACTACCGCTCCATCGAACCGGTGATCCGCGACGGCGAGAAGGTGCTGGACGGCGTGGCGCACAAGCAGGCCAAGGGCAGCCGGGCGTTCAGGCCGATGCAGCCGGGCGACCACGGGGTGAAGCTGGTGCGCGGCTTCGACATCCGCAGCGGCGTGCCGGAATTGCTCAAGGAAATCCGCGCGCAGTGCGAGCACGTCGCCAGTCGTGGTTCGAAGGAGCGCACCGCCGTGCTGCTGCTCAGCCGGCGCAACGAACCGCTGCAGGCGATCCAGGCGCAGCTCGACCGCAAGCTGCCGGTCAAGGCCTACACCATCCACCGCGCCAAGGGATTGCAGGCGGAAGTGGCGATCATCATCGACGACTGCGCCCCGGCGGAGGCGCACCCGCTGCGCAACGCGCTATACGCCCACTCGGGGTTCTTCCGGAACAGCTACGACCAGGCGATGCAGGACGAGGCCCTGCGCCTGGCCTACGTGGCGATCACCCGCGGAGTGAGCCGGGTGCTCTGGTATACGCGCAAGGTGCAGGGGGCGACCAGGTCGCTGGCGTAGGGTGTGTGGCGCGTCTCCATCCACCATCGGCGTGGCCGGTTGGTGGATCGATGGAGCTGATCCACCCTACGGTTCGTGCCGTGCGTATAGCGAGCGCCGATCGTTCCGATTTTCGTAGGGCGAATAACGCGCCAGCGTTATCCACCATCCCGACGATTCGTGCGGTGCCGCGCTTCCAGGAACTCAATTGTCCTGCAACGACTCAGCGAACACCGGCGCACGCTTCTCCAGTGCCGCCCGCACGGCTTCCCGCTGATTCGGGCTGCCAATGAGGCGATCCTGCTCGCGGGATTCCTCCAGCAGGACCTCGGCGGCGGTCGAATCGGTGGTCAGGTTCAGCAGGCGTTTCGCCGCGCGGACGGCGTCCGGATTGCCCTGGGCGATCTGCCGGGCGAGGGTGCGGGCGCGGGTCAGCGGTTCATCGCCCACCCAGGTCGCCAGGCCGAGCGCCTGGGCCTCCACGCCGGTGACGATGCGGCCGGTGTAGACCAGTTCGCGCAGTACGTCGCCACGTAGCACGTCGCGCAGCAGCGGGAAACACGCCATGTCCGGTATCAGCCCCCATTTGATTTCCATCAGGGAAAGCTTCGTCTCCGCTGCCACGCAACGCATATCCGCGCCCAGCGCCAACTGCAGGCCACCGCCGAAAGCCACGCCATGCACGGCGGCGATGACCGGAACCGGCAGCTCGCGCCATCCCCAGGCGGCCTGTTGCGGCTGGTTGGCGATGCCGTGGGTGCGTTGGCTCAGCGGGTGATTGCGGGCGCGACCGCCTTCGGCCATGGCGGCGAAGCTGCTCATGTCCAGGCCGGCACAGAAGGCCCGGCCCTCGCCATGCAGGACGACCGCGCGCACATTCCGCTCGCCACGCAATCGTTCCTGAGCGTCCAGCAGCGCCTCGAACATCGCCGAATCGAGCGCATTCATCTTGTCGGCGCGGTTGAGTTTGACCTCGGCGACACCTTCATCGTCGATATCGATCAGCACGCGTTCGTTCATCATGCCACCTCGCCGAATGCGCCCAGGGCGGATTGCAGGCTGCCGCGGCACTCGCTGACCATGCGCGATACCGGGTTGCTGAAGTAGCGGGCGGTGCGCTTGATCAGGGTGGTGTCGTGCTCGGTGGCAGTCAGCATGGCCGGTTTGATGTTGTCGTGGATGGCCGACTCCCGGGTCAGCATGAAACGGGTACCGGCGTTGGACACGGCCGCCGCCAGTTCCGCGCGGCCAACCCACTGCATGCCGCCTTCGACGATCGGATACTGGATGCCCAGCAGTTCGGTAATTCGGGTTTTCATGCCGCTCATACGAATGCATCTCCAGGTTCGGTAGGAGGCATGGTACGGAAGCCCGGTGCGGGGAGAGGCCACCCGCCGTGGGTAGGTCGGGCGCGGAGCTCTCCGGCGGCCTCGAATATGCGCAGGACGCCGGCCGCCCCGTGAATGCAATTACGCAGTCAGGTGAAAGCGTTCGATTACCGCTCCGATTACATGGACACCTTCGCGCCGGCCTCCGGCGTGACGCGGATCTGCATCCCGCCACTCACCCTGGTCGGGAACCGCTCCAGGCCGATCTGCCGGGTAGCCCCGGCCATGCGGGTGATCTCGACCTTGAGCGTGTCGGGGCCGAGGAGGAAGTCCACCAGCTTCTGCGAGAACGGCCAGTAGTTCAGCTCGGCCGTCAGTGCGAGCGGTCCCACGGCATCCTGCGGCACCAGGAAGGAAAACTGGCGGATATCATAGCCCTTCGGCAGCACGCGGTTGTCCGAGAGGATCTTCGCGGCGTTCCAGACCTCGATGTCCAGTACCTTGCCGTCCTTGTCGCTGAGGTGGACCTTGAAGTTTTCCGTGCCGGGCTCGATCTTGCCGTCCCTGACGGCGCCCAGCCGGTAGATCTCCCGCCCGCTGGCATCGACGACGCGGAAGTCGATCCACATTTCCCGCCCTTCCGGGAAGCCGGTGGGCAGCTTTGGGCAACAGCTGGCGCGGGCCACAGGCTTTTCGAGACGGCGATCGGGCAAAGCGGGAGTTCGGCGCCGGGGCACGCCTCTGGTCCCGGTTCCGGCGTCGGTCTGGGAAGTAATAGGTGTGAGACAGGGGAGTGTCAAGAAATTGATATGGATACTATCTGTCGTCATAAGCCATTGATTTTTAAAAGTATATTTTGAGTAACCGGTCTCGTCGGCGTTACATCCGGCGCACGGCCTGCAGTCCGGAGTGAACGGCAGTTATCGTGAATAGCTGCCGTTCGCGGACGACGACTTCGGCAGCTAGGGTTGTTCCGAAGCGGCTTCCGGCATCCAGCGCGGAACGGCTTTCTTCTCTGCCTGAACGGGCGCATGCCAATGCTGACGATCCAGGGCCTGTGCAAGAGCTATCCGACCTCCCAGGGGCCGGTTGCAGTGCTGCGCGGCGTGGACCTGGAGCTGGAGGAGGGCGGCAGCCTTGCCCTGATGGGCGAGTCCGGCAGCGGCAAGAGTACGCTGCTGCACCTGGTGGCGGGCCTCGACCGGCCGGATGCCGGAGATATCCGCCTCGCCGGCACCTCCCTGCCGACCCTTGGCGAAAGCCGGATGGCGGCCTGGCGACGCAGCGAGATCGGCCTGGTGTTCCAGCAGTTCAACCTGATCTCCAGCCTGACGGTGGAGCACAACCTGGCATTCCAGGCGCGTCTCGCGAGCCGCCTCGACCCGCGCTGGCAGGCGCAACTGGTCGAGCGGCTCGGCCTTGGCGAATTGCTCGCGCGGTATCCGGAGCAACTGTCCGTCGGCCAGCAGCAGCGTCTGGCCCTCGGCCGGGCTCTGGCCGCGCGACCGCGCCTGCTGCTGGCCGACGAGCCGACCGGCAATCTCGACGAGGCATCCGCCGGACAGGTGCTGGAACTGTTGCTGGAGCTGCTTGCGGAGTCCCGCACCACGCTGTTCATGGTCACCCATAGCCCGCAGGTGGCCGGGCGACTGCAGCGCTGCCTGGTCCTGCAGGGCGGTCGCCTGCGGGAGCCATGACATGACTGCGTTCTTCTGGGCCCTGCACGGACTGATCAGCCATTGGCGGCGCCATCGGGTGCAGTTCTTCAGCGTGCTCACCGGCCTCTGGCTCGCCACCGCGCTGTGGAGCGGCGTGCAGGCGCTGAACGGGCAGGCGCGGGAAAGCTATGCGCGGGCCGGCCAGCTGCTTTCCGGCGCCGCACAGCATCATCTGGTCGCCCGCGATGGCGGGTTCGTGTCCCAGCAGGACTATGTCGACCTGCGTCTGGCCGGCTGGCCGGTTTCGCCGCTGTTGCAGGGGCGCCTGCGTCTAAGGGGGCATGACGATCTGCGCCTGCAACTGATCGGCATCGAGCCGCTGACCCTGCCGGCCGGCACCCGTCTCGCCGGACAGGTGGCGAGCAGCGAAGACGTGGTGGCCTTCATCGGCCGGCCCGGACGCACCTGGATCGCTCCGGAAACCCTCGCCGAACTGGGCGTGAAGGCCGGCGCGCAACTGCCGGGCGAGAACGGCCAGACCCTGCCGCCGCTGGAAGAGCGAGCGCAGATGCCGCCGGGCGTGCTGCTGGTGGATATCGGCGCGGCCCAGCGCCTGCTCGATGCACCGCAACGACTGTCCCGCCTGCTGCTCCCCGGCGAATTCGCCCGCGGCAATCCGCGATTGCCGGCGGCACAGGGTGGGCGGCTGGTGCTCGGCAGCAGCGACGACGTGGCGGACATCGCGCAGCTGACGGACAGCTTCCACCTCAATCTCACGGCCCTCGGCCTGCTGTCCTTCGTGGTCGGAATGTTCATCGTGCATGCCGCCATCGGCCTGGCGCTGGAACAACGTCGCCCGTTGCTGCGCACCCTGCGCGCCTGCGGGGTGAGCCTGCGCATGCTGATCGCTGCCCTGGCGCTGGAACTCTGCGGGCTCGCACTGATCGGCGGGATGGCGGGCATGCTCAGCGGCTACTGGCTGGCCAGCCTGCTGCTGCCCGACGTGGCGGCCAGCCTGCGCGGCCTGTATGGGGCGGAGGTGGCCGGGCAATTGCGGCTGGACGCGCTGTGGTGGTTCGGCGGATTCGCCATCTGCCTGGCCGGGACCCTGCTGGCCGGCGCCGCCAGCCTGCTCAGGGCGGCACGACTGCCGCTGCTGGCGCTGGCCCGGCCGGAAGCCTGGCATCAGGCGCAGGCGCTCTGGCTGCGCCGCCAGGTATGGTGCAGCGCGATCCTGGGGCTGCTGGCACTGGCGCTGCTGGCATTCGGCGAGGGACTTCCGGCCGGTTTCGCCTTGCTCGCCTGCCTGCTGCTCGGCGCGGCGCTGGTCCTGCCACCCTGCCTGAACTGGCTGCTGGAGCGGGTCTCGCCGCGCACCCGCACGCCACTGGCGCAGTGGTTCGTCGCCGACAGCCGCCAGCAGCTGCCGGCGCTGGCCATGGCGCTCATGGCCCTGCTGCTGGCGCTGGCGGCGAACATCGGCGTCGGCAGCATGACCGAAGGCTTCCGCCGAACCTTCCAGACCTGGCTCGACCAGCGCCTGGCCGCGGAGCTGTATATCAGCGTGCAGGATCTGCGGCAGGCCGGTGACATCGGCGCGTGGCTGCAGCGGCAACCGCAGGTGCGCGCGGTCCTGCCGAGCTGGCGGGTCGACCTGCAGCTCCGCGGCTGGCCGGCGCAGCTCAGCGGCGTCATCGATCATCCGCACTATCGGAGCCAGTGGCCGCTGCTGGAGTCCGCCCCGGATGCCTGGGAGCGCCTGGCCCGGCAGGACGCGCTGATGCTCAGCGAACAACTGGCCCGACGGCTCCAGCTAAGTCTCGGCGACCATCTGGACCTGCCGACGCCGACTGGCGAGTGGCAACTGGAAGTGGTGGGCATCTATGCCGACTACGGCAATCCAAAAGGGCACCTGCTGGTCAATGCGGCCGGCCTGCGGCGGTACTGGCCGGGACTGCAGCCAGCCAGTTTCAGCCTGCGCCTGCCAGCCGAGGCGGTGCCCGGGCTCAGCCGGGCCGTGCAGCAGGCGTTTGACCTGGAGAGCAGCCGGGTCACCGATCAGGTCCAGCTGAAATCCTGGTCGACCCGCGTGTTCGAGCGCACCTTCGCCGCCACCGCCGCGCTCAACAGCCTGACCCTGGGCGTGGCTGGCGTGGCCCTGTTCATCAGCCTGCTGACCCTCGGCCAGACGCGCCTGACCCAGCTGGCGCCGCTCTGGGCCCTGGGCGTGAGCCGTGCGCAGCTGGCCTGGCTGAGCCTCGGCCAGACCCTGCTGCTGGCGCTGATCACCCTGCTGCTGGCGGTTCCCCTCGGCCTGTTGCTGGCCTGGTGCCTGGTGGCGGTGGTCAACGTGCAGGCGTTCGGCTGGCGGCTGCCGCTGCAGGTGTTCCCGCTGCAGATCCTGCAACTGCTGGCGTTCGCCCTGCTGGCGACTCTGGTCGCCGCCGCCTGGCCGCTGTGGCGGCTGGGCCATGGCACGCCGTCCTCGCTGCTCAGGACCTTCAGCGATGAACGCTAGGTTCGTGCTGGCCGGCGCCTTGCTGATCGCCGCCTGCGACGCCCAGCCGCCAGCCGGGCAGAGCTACGCCGAACTCGGCCGGGAGGTGGCGAACTTCGCCCGGGTCGTGCCGGGCAGGGCGATAGTCTTCCCGGCCGACCACGGCGCGCATCCGGATTTCCGTATCGAGTGGTGGTACGTCACCGCCAACCTGGTGGACGAGCAGGGCCGCGACTGGGGTATCCAGTGGACGCTGTTCCGCAGCGCCCTCCAGCCCGGCTCGACGGAGGAGGGATGGGCCAACCAGAACATCTGGATGGCCCACGCCGCCGTCACCAGCCCCCATGGCCACCGTCATGCCGAAGACTTCGCCCGCGGCGGAATCGGCCAGGCGGGGGTGAAGGGGGCGCCGCTGGACGCCTGGATCGACGATTGGCGGCTCAGCAGCCGCTCGCCGGAGAATGGCGGGCTGGCGCTGCTCGACCTGCGCGCGGACGGTCCCGGCTTCGCCTACGACCTGCAGCTCTCCAGCAGCCGGCCGCCGGTGCTGCACGGCGACGCCGGCTACAGCCGCAAGTCGTTGCAGGGGCAGGCGTCCTGGTACTACAGCCAGCCGTTCTTCCAGGTACAGGGGCGCGTTCGCTGGGACGGCCAGGAGCATGCGGTCAGGGGGCGCGCCTGGCTGGACCGCGAATGGAGCAGCCAGCCGATGGCGCCGAACCAGCAGGGCTGGGACTGGCTGGCGCTGCATCTGGATTCCGGCGGGAAGCTGATGCTCTACCAGTTCCGCCACAAGGACCGGCCCAGCTACTACGCCGGAAGCTGGATCAGCGCGGATGGCCGGTCGCGAGCGCTACGGCCTGACGAAATCGCCATGGCGCCGGTGGGATACACGGAGATCGCCGGACGACGGTTGCCAACGAGCTGGTCGGTACGAATCCCGAGCGTCGGCCTGGACATCTCGACCACGCCGGTGCGCGCGGATGCCTGGATGGGGACGCGCTTCCCCTATTGGGAAGGGCCGATACGCTTCGGCGGGAGCCATGCGGGAGTGGGGTATCTGGAGTTGACGGGGTACTGACGGCGGCTGTCCCACTGCCGGCGGTGCGATCGCGGTTTCCACCTGCCCCGGCATGCTCTAGCCTTCAGATATGGTCGTGCCGTCGTGCTGCCGATCCACATCCGTCGGTTTCAGGATGCGGATAGTCGTTTGGGTGCAATCTCCAGGCAGCGGGGATGGCAAGCTTTCAGGATGCCCCGGGCCAAGGTGCGTCAAGACACCTGGCCGGAGTGCAAGGATGGTGACCGGAGAAGCCACGCGCCCGTGACGTGGCCGGTTCGCCGCAGCCCAAGACTCCGGACAGCTGCCAGCATGCGGCAGCCTCGTTCGTGATGCCGAGGTACGCTGTATGCCCGATGAGATGCTTCACCTGCCCCTGATTCAAAGCGTGCTGGAACGCGAGAAGGACACCCCCGGCGCCCTGTTGCCGATCCTCCACGCCATCCAGGATGGCGTCGGCTACATCCCCGATGCCGCCGTCCCGGAGATCGCCCATGCCCTCAACCTCAGCCAGGCCGAGGTGCGCGGGGTGATCAGCTTCTACCACGATTTCCGCAGCACGCCGCCGGCGCGGCACACCCTGCGCCTGTGCCGGGCAGAGTCCTGCCAGAGCATGGGCGCCGAGCGCCTGGCCGCGCAGCTGCGCGAACAACTGGCGCTGGACGACCACGGCACCAGCGCCGACGGGCAGATCGGTCTGCGACCAGTCTATTGCCTGGGGGCCTGCGCCTGCTCGCCGGCCCTGGAGCTGGACGGCCAGCTGCATGCGCGAATCACTCCCGAGCGCCTGCGCGAGCTGGTGAACGGCTGCCTGGAGGACGAAGCATGCTGAAGTTGTTCGTCTCCTGCGATTCGGTCGCCCGCGCGGTGGGCGCCGACAGGCTGGCCACCGCCCTGGTCGACGAGGCCGAGCGTCGAGGAATGGCGCTGGACCTGCAGCGCACCAGTTCCCGTGGCCTCTACTGGCTGGAGCCGCTGCTGGAGCTGGAAAGCGCCAACGGCCGGCTGGGCTTCGGCCCGCTCACCCCCGAAGACGTGCCGGCGTTGCTGGACGCCCTGGCGAGCGATCCCGGCAGTCATCCGCTGGCCCTGGGGCCGGTGGAGGACATCCCCTATCTGAAGAGCCAGCAGCGCCTGCTGTTCGCCCGCGCCGGCATCACCCGGCCGCTGTCGCTGGACGACTACCGCGCCCACGGCGGCTTCGAGGGCCTGACCCGCGCCATCGGCCAGAGCGGCGAGGACATCGTCGCCGCCGTGCTCGATTCCGGCCTGCGTGGCCGCGGCGGCGCGGCCTTCCCGGCCGGCATCAAGTGGCGCACCGTGCGCGGCGCCGTGGCCGAGCAGAAATACGTGGTGTGCAACGCCGACGAGGGCGACTCCGGTACCTTCGCCGACCGCATGCTGATGGAAGGCGACCCCTTCCTGCTGATCGAGGGCATGGCCATCGCCGGCCTCGCCGTCGGCGCCAGCAAGGGCTACATCTACGTGCGCTCGGAATACCCGGACGCCATCGACGCGCTGCGCATGGCCATCGGCATCGCCCGCGCAGGCGGCTACCTGGGCGCCGACGTGGGAGGCAGCGGACGCGCCTTCGACCTGGAGGTACGGGTGGGCGCCGGCGCCTATATCTGCGGCGAGGAAACCGCCCTGCTGGATTCGCTGGAAGGCAAGCGCGGCGTGGTTCGCGCCAAGCCGCCGCTGCCGGCGCTGGAAGGCCTGTTCGGCCAGCCGACGCTGGTGCACAACGTGCTCACCCTGGCCTCGGTGCCGGTGATCCTGGCCAGGGGCGCACAGTTCTACCGCGACTTCGGCATGGGCCGCTCGCTGGGCACCATGCCGTTCCAGCTCGCCGGCAATATCCGCCACGGCGGCCTGGTGGAGCGCGCCTTCGGCCTGACCCTGCGCGAGCTGGTGGAAGGCTACGGCGGCGGCACCGCCAGCGGCCGGCCGCTGAAGGCCGCGCAGGTGGGCGGCCCGCTGGGCGCCTGGGTGCCGCCGGCGCAATTCGATACACCGCTGGACTACGAGGCCTTCGCCGCCATGGGCGCCATGCTCGGCCACGGTGGCGTGGTGGTGGCCGACGACAGCCTGGACATGGCCCGCATGGCCCGCTTCGCCCTGCAGTTCTGCGCCGAGGAATCCTGCGGCAAGTGCACGCCGTGCCGGATCGGCTCGACCCGCGGCGTGGAAGTGGTGGACCGGCTGATCGCCGCCACCGACATCACCGCCCGCGAGGAACAGGCAGAGCTGCTCAGGGACCTTTGCGACACCATGACCTACGGCTCGCTCTGCGCCCTGGGCGGGATGACCGCCTTCCCCGTGACCAGCGCCCTCAAGCATTTCCCCGCCGACTTCGGTCTGGCAACTTCGGAGGCCGACCAGTGATCAACATATTCGACCCCGCCAGCGACATCGACCTCGGCACCCCGGCCCGCGAAAGCGAGGTGCAGGTCAGCCTGAGCATCGACGGCCGCGAGATCAGCGTGCCCGCCGGCACCTCGGTGATGCGCGCCGCGGCGCTGCTCGGCACCACCATTCCCAAGCTCTGCGCCACCGACAGCCTGGAAGCCTTCGGTTCCTGCCGCATGTGCCTCGTCGAGATCGACGGCATGCGCGGCTACCCGGCCTCCTGCACCACGCCGGTGACCGAGGGCATGGTGGTCCACACCCAGACTCCCAAGCTCGCCACCCTGCGCCGCAACGTGATGGAGCTGTACATCTCCGACCACCCGCTGGACTGCCTGACCTGTTCCGCCAACGGCAACTGCGAGCTGCAGACCGTGGCCGGCCAGGTCGGCCTGCGCGAAGTGCGCTACGGCTACGACGGCGCCAACCATCTGGATGACGCCAAGGACGTTTCCAACCCCTATTTCGACTACGACCCGAGCAAGTGCATCGTCTGCAACCGCTGCGTGCGCGCCTGCGAGGAAACCCAGGGCACCTTCGCCCTGACCATCAGCGGACGCGGCTTCGACTCCCGCGTGGCGGCGGCCGGCGGCGAGGACTTCCTCGACTCCGAGTGCGTGTCCTGCGGCGCCTGCGTGCAGGCCTGCCCGACGGCCACGCTGATGGAGAAGAGCGTGGTCGAGATCGGCCAGCCGGAGCGCGCCGTCATCACCACCTGCGCCTACTGCGGCGTGGGCTGCTCCTTCCGCGCCGAGATGAAGGGCGAGCAGCTGGTGCGCATGGTTCCCGACCGCAACGGCCAGGCCAACCACGGCCACGCCTGCGTCAAGGGCCGCTTCGCCTGGGGCTACGCGACCCACCCGGACCGCATCACCAAGCCGATGATCCGCAAGCACATCAGCGATCCCTGGCAGGAAGTCAGCTGGGAAGCGGCGGTGAACTACGCAGCCAGCGAGTTCCGCCGCATTCAGCTGAAGTACGGGCGCGACTCCATCGGCGGCATTACCTCCAGCCGCTGCACCAACGAAGAGACCTACCTGGTGCAGAAGCTGGTGCGCGCCGCCTTCGGCAACAACAACGTCGACACCTGCGCCCGCGTCTGCCATTCGCCCACCGGCTACGGCCTCAAGCAGACCCTGGGCGAATCCGCCGGCACCCAGAGCTTCGACTCGGTGATGCAGGCCGACGTGGTGCTGGTGATCGGCGCCAACCCCACCGACGCCCACCCGGTATTCGGCTCCCAGCTCAAGCGGCGCCTGCGCCAGGGCGCGCGGCTGATCGTCATCGATCCGCGGCGCATCGACCTGGTGGATTCGCCCCACGCCCGCGCCGAGCTGCACCTGCAGCTGCGCCCGGGCACCAACGTGGCCATGCTCAACGCCCTGGCCCACGTGATCGTCACCGAGGGGCTGGTCAACCAGCGTTTCGTCGACGAGCGCTGCGAGGCGGCGGACTTCGCTCACTGGCGCGACTTCGTCAGCCAGCCGGAGAACGCACCCGAGGTGCTGGGAGCGGTCTGCGGCGTGCCCGCCGAGCAGATCCGCGCCGCCGCACGGATCTACGCCACCGGCGGCAACGCGGCGATCTACTACGGCCTCGGCGTCACCGAGCACAGCCAGGGCAGCACCGCGGTGATGGGCATCGCCAACCTCGCCATGGCCACCGGCAACATCGGCCGCGAAGGGGTAGGGGTGAACCCGCTGCGCGGGCAGAACAACGTCCAGGGTTCCTGCGACATGGGCTCCTTCCCCCATGAGCTGCCCGGCTACCGGCACATCTCCGGCGACGCGGTACGCAGCCAGTTCGAGCAGGCCTGGGGCGTGAGCCTGCTGCCCGAGCCGGGCCTGCGCATCCCCAACATGTTCGAGGCGGCGCTGGACGGCAGCTTCAAGGCGCTCTACTGCCAGGGCGAGGACATCGCCCAGAGCGACCCCAACACCCAGCACGTCACCGCCGCCCTGTCGGCCATGGAATGCGTGGTGGTGCAGGACATCTTCCTCAACGAGACGGCCAAGTTCGCCCACGTCTTCCTGCCGGGCAGTTCCTTCCTCGAGAAGGACGGCACCTTCACCAACGCCGAGCGGCGCATCTCCCGCGTGCGCAAGGTGATGGAGCCGCTGGGCGGCAAGGCCGACTGGGAAGCCACGGTGGCGCTGTCCAATGCCCTGGGCTACCGGATGGACTACAGGCACCCGTCCGAGATCATGGACGAGATCGCCCGCCTGACGCCCACCTTCGCCCGCGTCAGCTACGCCGAGCTGGACCGCCACGGCAGCCTGCAATGGCCGTGCAACGACGAGGCGCCGGACGGCACCCCGACCATGCACATCGACCAGTTCGTGCGCGGCAAGGGGCGCTTCATGCTCACCGGCTACGTGCCCACCGAGGAGAAGGTCAACAGCCGCTATCCACTGCTGCTGACCACCGGACGCATCCTCAGCCAGTACAACGTCGGCGCCCAGACCCGGCGCACCGGCAACGTCGCCTGGCACGGCGAGGACCGCCTGGAGATCCACCCGAGCGACGCCGAGAGCCGCGGCATCGCCGACGGCGACTGGGTCGGCGTGGGCAGCCGCTCCGGGCAGACGGTGCTGCGCGCCAAGGTCAGCGAGCGGGTGGCGCCAGGGGTCGTCTACACCACCTTCCACTTCCCGGAATCGGGCGCCAACGTGATCACCACCGACAACTCCGACTGGGCCACCAACTGCCCGGAATACAAGGTCACGGCGGTGGAAGTCATGCGGGTCTACCACCCTTCGGAATGGCAGAAGCGCTACCAGGAATTCAGCGACGAACAACGCCGCCTGCTGAAGGAACGCCGCCACGCCGAGAAAGCCGAGGTCCGTAGATGAGCATCGACAACCTGATCAAGATGGCCAACCAGATCGGCCAGTACTTCGCCAGCGAACCGGACCGGGAACTCGCCGTGCGCGGCGTGCAGCAGCACCTGCAGAGTTTCTGGACCCCGGCCATGCGCCGGCAGCTCGTGGCCTGGCAGGCGGAGCACCCTGGCGACGGGTTGCATCCGCTGGTGCGGGAAGCGCTGGGGGAATCGTCGGTGGAGGAGGTGTAGCGGCGGCTGCCGGATCGCCGCCAAATCCAGCGCCGGGATGCCGCATTTCTGCATCCGGCGCGCGGGAAGGCGGCGATCCGCTCAGGCGACTCACATGACCTGCGTCGTGCAGGCTTTCATCCGGCACGCCGGGCGCGCAGACGCGCGTACCGGCGTTTCGTCTGCTCCATCGCCGGCAGGCTTTTCAGCCAGTCGCGCGGGCTCATCCCGTACCAGCGCTGGAAGGCGCGGGAAAACGCACTGAGGTCGGAGTAACCGAGAAACTGCGCCAGCTCGCTCAGGCTGACGTTCGATTCCTTCAGGTAGCGCAGGGCCGTTTCCTGGCGAACCTCGTCCAGCAGGCGCTGGAAGGTCGTGCCCTCAGCGGCGAGATAGCGCTGCAGGGTTCGCGGGTTGAGCATCATGTACTCGGCGATCACCTCGATGCTGGCACGGCCGCTGGAGAGGAAGCTGTGTACCAGTTGCCGGGTGTGGACCGCCGTTCCCTGGTCGGAAAGCTCGTCGACGCTCTGCAGGTGGCGCTGGACCAGATCGTGCAGCGTTCCGTCCGCGGTGGCCAGCGGCGCATCCAGCAACCGCGCCTCGAACACATGGCCGTTGAACGGGCTGTTGAACTGCGGCTCCAGGCCCAGCAGCCGCCGATAGACGCTCAATTCGCCGACAGGCGCGTGCTGCACGTAGGCCGCCACCGGCTGCCAGCGATTGCCGAGCAGCATCCGCATCAACTGGGTACCGATTCCCTTGGCCAGTTCAGCCCCGTGATGGGCATCGGCGTGATCAGGCTCCAGCGGCAGATAGCTGATCATGACCAGGTCACCCTGCGGTTCGAGCGCGAACGCCCCCGCACCGGAATGACGCTGGTAGTTCCTCGCCAGGCCTTGTAGCGCCTCGCGCACGTTCTTCGCGTTGAGAATCAGATAGAGCAGGGGACCGAATATGCCGACGCCCTGGTGCAGGCCGAACTGCAGGCTGAAGAACGGATTGCCGCTGCGCTGCACGCACAGCTCCAGCAACCCGAGCAGCTTGCGATAGGAAATCAGCCCCTCCGGATGCTCCAGCACATCCGTTGGGAGGCCGGCGGCCTTGAGCATCTCGGCCGGGTTCAGCCCCTGGCTGATGGCGAATTCGGCGAAACCATGAAGGGAGGAGGCGCGGGAAAGGTCTGTCATGGGATGACTGTTCCGTGGAAAGCGCTCCAAGTAACGCGCAAACTGTCGCCAATTGTCAAATTGGTGGCATCCATTACCTATCTGGCGCTTCCATCCATTGCCAATAATCGGACTCGGCCGAGAGGCTCCATCCCAAAAACAAGAGAGAAGTCCGACTATGCGTATGCGCGACAAGAACGCCCTGGTCACCGGCGGTGCCTCCGGCATGGGCCTGGCCTTTACCCGCCGTCTGGCCCAGGAAGGCGCCAGGGTCTACTTCACCGACATCAACGAAGCCGCCGGGCGCGACGCCGAGAAGAGCCTGCGCGAGGCGGGGCTGAACGTCGAGTTCCTGCAGCAGGACGTTACCCTCGAGGCCGACTGGCAGCGCGTGCTGGAACACATCGAGGCCGCCGACGGGCACCTGTGCGTGCTGGTCAACAATGCCGGTATTGCCCTCTCCAATCACATCGAGAACTGCACCCTCGAGCAGTTCGACAAGCAAATCAACGTCAACCTGAAGAGCGTTTTCCTCGGCTGCAAATTTGGCCTGGCGCTGATGAAGGAGAAAGGCGGCTCGATCCGCGTCAACAGCCTGCACCCGGGCTATATCGAAACGCCCATGATGGCCAACGGCTCGAGTGGACTGGAAACGGAAGAATTGCTGGCTCTGCGCAACCGTCTCGCCAGCGAGATTCCGTTCAAGCGCCGCGGAACGCCGGCGGAAGTGGCCGGCGCGGTGCTGTACCTCGCCAGTGACGACTCGGTGTACGTCACCGGTACCGAAATGATTGTGGACGGCGGCTACGCCTGTCACTGATCCCAGCCCCTCATTTAATCTTGGAGAAAGACCATGGCCCTTCCAGGCACGTTTACACATCAGGACAGTCTGCTCAGCATCAACACCAACGAACACCCGTTCCTTGAGTCGCTGGGCGGGCACCCCGGCATCAACGTATTCCCGCTGTTCATCGACCCGTACAACGGTCTGTGGATCATGCGCGCCCGCTTCAAGCCGGGCCTGACCCTGCCGCTGCACTTCCACACCGGCTCTGTACATCTCTACACCATGTCCGGCTGCTGGTACTACACCGAATACCCGGACCAGAAGCAGACCGCCGGTTGCTACCTGTTCGAGCCGGGTGGCTCGATCCACCAGTTCAACACCCCGGCCGACAACACCGAAGATACTGACTTCATCTTCATGGTCACCGGCGCCAACGTGAACTTCCTCCCGGACGGCGAGTACGCCGGAATGCTCGATGGCGGCACGCTCAAGGCCTGGGTCGATGTCGCGATCAAGGAACAGAACAATCCGCTGAAGTACATCCACGCCTCCGTCCCGACCTTCACGCGCTGAACCGCACCTCCGGCCATGGCTCGCGCCACGGCCGGACTGACATTCGACCCAGAATGCCAACAACAAGAAACTGGAGTTCCGATATGAACCGCCTGACGATGCTGGGCCGCCTGGCCCCTCGCGCACTGCTGGCCCTGGGGCTGGCAGCGACCTTTTCGAGCGCCATGGCCGGCGAAACGCCGACCGCCAAGCCCATTGCCGATCAGCAGGCACTTGACCTGGTGCTCTGGGGCGTTCCGGCCGTCAACTTCGAGCGCCTGTTCAACGCCGCGCGCGCCGCCACCGGCACGCAGGATATCGCCGTGGTCTACTGGTCGAAACCGCCAACCGCGACCCGGCAGACCCTCACCCCCAATGGCGAGACCCTGGCCTGGTGGGCCTTCGCCGACGGCCACGGCACCGGCCCGATGGTCCTGGAGATTCCGCCGTCGGGCGGCGCCGAGGTCTTCGGCTCCGTGGTCGACAGCTGGAACCATGCCATCACCAACCTCGGCCTGCAGGGCGAGGACGCCGGCAAGGGCGGCAAGTACCTGATCCTGCCCGCCGGCAGCGACACGCCTGTGCCGGACGGCTATATCCCGATCCGCCTGGAGACGCTGCGCTTCTACGTACCGCTGCGCATCGTGCCGAAGAGCTGGAGCACGCAGGACCTCGCCAACGCGGCGAACTACCTGAAACAGGTCAGGTTCTACCCCTTGAGCGAAGCCGCCAGCCGGCCCGCCACGGCGATGACCGATGTCTCCGGCGTCGAATTCGACAGCACCATCCCCTACGACCTGCGCTTCTACGAGGCGCTGGCGCAGGTCGTCCGGCACGATCCTTTGCCGCCGGACAGCGCATCGATCAGCCAGGCCCTGGCCAGCGCCGGCATCGCCAAGGACAAGCCGTTCGCGCCCGACGCAGCAACGGCAAGCGCACTGACCGCGAGCGCCCACGCCGGCAAGGCCTGGCTCGAGAATCGCCTGCTCAACTACCGTCCGCCGTTCTATGCCGGCAAGAGCTGGCTGTATCCGGCCGAGCGCCTGGCCAGCGGCGGCCAGGGCACCTTCAAGCCAGGCGCCAACTACGGCCCCAGGGAGCGCGCCGCCAACTTCTTCATGTACGACGCACCGATGAAAAGCCTCGGGACTGCATCGTTCTACCTGCTGGGTCTGCGGGACAAACAAGGACAGTTACTGGAGGGCGGCAACAGCTACCACCTGCACGTGCCGCCCAACGTGCCGGCGCGCCAGTTCTGGTCCCTGACCGCCTACGACCTGGACACCATGGCGTTCATCAAGGGCTCGCCACGGGTGTCGTTGTCGTCCTTCGTCGAAGGACTGGAGCGCAACGCCGATGGCTCCGTCGACCTCTATCTCGCGCCCAAGGCGCCGGCCGGCAAGGAGCGCAACTGGATTCCCACGAAACCGGGCGTTCGCTCGCTGCTGATCTTCCGCTTCTACCGTCCGGACAAGGGCGTTGCCGACAAGAGCTGGCAGTTGCCGGACATCGAAGCGCTGCCATCGCCCGCCAGCGAGACAGCCGCGACGAGGTGAGCCTATGAAAGCTGTAGCCATGGGCCAGAGCGAACTGTTGCTGGAAGTACTCGCCGCCCCGCAGCCGGGGGCCGGCGAACAACATCACAAGGGCTCTCCGATGCCATTCACAAGAAACCTCTCGCCGACCACCGCGTTGAGTGCCGCCACCTTCACGCTGTTGGCGTTCGCCGGCACCACGCTGGCGGCGCCAGCTCCCGCTGCGGCCACATCATCGGACTGGCGGGAAAACTACGCCTATCACGTCGGGGTTCTCGCCTACACCTATGGCTACCCGGCGCTGCATCTGGCCGAATTGCGCTATGGCACTGATCGTGCCGCTGGCGGCCTCATGCTGAACACGTTCAAGCATTACCGGAAACTCAGTGACCTGAACTGGAAGCAGGGTGGCTCACCCAATCGCGATACCCTGTATTCCTCGGCCTTTGTAAACCTGAACAAGGGGCCGGTGGTGGTCAGTGTCGGGAATGCTGGCACGCGCTACTACAGCCTGGCACTGAACGAGTTCTACAGCGATGTCATCGGCTACATCGGCACACGCGCAACCGGCAACGAGGCTGGCGCCTATCTGCTGGCCAGCTCCGACTGGCAAGGTCAGCCGCCCGCCGATGTAAAGGCTATCTACCGCTCGCCAACGCCCTGGGTCCTGTTGGCTGGCCGCGTCGAGGCGCACAGCGATGCGGACCTGGATGACGCCAATCGTCTTCAGGACAGTTTCAGGATCACGCCGCTCGCCGACTGGGGAAAACCCGCGGCATCAGCTCCAGTCCCTGTCGCGCCTATGACGCCTGAGCTCAACAAGAACGATCCGCTTGCAGCCTTCAAGACCATGAATCTGGCCATGACGGAAAATCCGCCGCCAGCCCAGGACCAGGCGCTGATGAAGCTGTTTGCCGAAGTCAATCTGGGGCCCGGCCATAGTCCGGCCGAACTCGACAGCCTCGACCCGGGTACCCGTCAGGGTCTGGCCCGCGCCATCGTCGATGGGAAAAAACTGCTGGTCGATGTCACCCAGGCGGGCGGTCGCACCAAGACGAGCAATGGCTGGGCCTATGGCCAGGAAAATTGGGGACGCATGGCGCAGGCCGGCGACTACCTCGGCCGCGCGGCCACCCAATCCTATTCCGGCATCATCGAGAACTACGTCGAAGAGGCGGTCAAACTGCGCACCTATACCGACGAACAGGGTAGGCCGCTCGATGGCGATAGCCGCTATGTCATCCACTTCACGGCCGACCAGTTGCCGCAAGTCGATGCATTCTGGTCGCTCACCGCTTACGGCCCGGATTACAACCTGCTGGATACGCCGGCCAAGCGCTTCGCGATCACTGACCATCAGCCATTGCAAAAAGGCGCAGACGGCTCACTCACCCTCTACCTGCAGAAGGATTCACCGGGTGCTGACAAGGAGTCGAACTGGATCTCCCTCGCCAAGGGTCCGTTCAACCTGTTCCTGCGCGCCTACCTGCCCCATCGATCCCTGATCGAACAGAGCTGGCAACCGCCGGCCATCCAGCGACTGAATTGACCATCGGGACAAAAGGCACGCGGGCAGCGGGAGCTGCCGGACATCGAAGCGCTGCAATGACCACCGATCAAGACAACCCAGGAAAGATAACGCCATGAAAGCAGTAGTCATGCGCCAGAACGAACTTCTGGTGGAAGAACTCGCCAACCCCGAGCCGGGGCAGGGCGAGGTATTGGTGAAAACGCTCGCCTGCGGCATCTGCGGCTCGGACCTGCACATGTTCCAGCACTGCGACCACGTACTCGACACCTTCAAGCACGGTGGCATTCCGATCAGCTTCAATCCCGACCAGGGCGTGGTGTTCGGCCACGAGTACTGCGCAGAAATCCTCGACCACGGCCCCGGCAGTCCCAAGACCCTGAAGGCCGGCACCCGCGTATGTGCCATTCCACACATGATCACGCCGACCAGCTTCCACCATGTGGGCCTCTCCAACCGCTATCCAGGCGGCTACGGCGAACAGATGGTGCTCGCCGAGCGGCTGCTGGTGCCGGTGCCCGGCGACCTGCCGTCGGACATCGCCGCGCTCACCGAGCCGCTGGCGATCGCCGTACACGCGGTCGGCCGCGCGCAGCTGCAGGGCGACGAGGTTCCGGTGGTGATCGGCTGCGGGCCGATCGGCCTCGCCGTGATCATGGCGCTGAAGGCGCGTGGCATCGGCCCGGTGGTCGCTTCCGACTTCTCCGCCAAGCGCCGCGCCCTGGCCGAGAAGCTCGGCGCGGACGTGGTGGTCAACCCGGCCGAGCGCAGCCCCTACGCCACCTGGGCCGAACTGGCGGCGCCGGGGACCGATCCGCGTATTTCCGCGGCGGTGCTCGGCACCGAGGCGCAGCGGCCCTGCGTGGTGTTCGAATGCGTCGGCATCAAGGGCCTGATCCAGCAGATCCTGCGCGACGCCCCGGCGCGCTCGCGGGTAGTGGTGGTCGGCGTGTGCATGGAGTCCGACAGCTTCGAGCCGATCTTCGCCATCCGCAAGGAAGTGAACCTGAACTTCGCCTTCGGCTACACCGAGGAGGAGTTCTCCCGCACGCTGCACGACCTCGCGGACGGCCGGCTGGACGGCGCGGCGATGATCACCGCGCGCATCGGCATGGATGGCGTGGCCGAGGCGTTCGATACGCTGAAGACGCCCGAGGACCACGCCAAGATCATGATCACCTTCGACTGAAACCCTCGGGAACAGAGGCATGACCCACACAAGAAAATGGCTGGCAGGGTTCGCTCTCGCCGCCTCGACGCTGAGCCCGGCCTTCGCCGCCGACAAACCGAACATCCTGGTGATCTTCGGCGACGATATCGGCCAGACCAACATCAGCGCCTACGGTGACGGCGTGGTCGGCTACCAGACGCCGAACATCGACCGCATCGCCCATGAAGGCATGAAGTTCACCGACTACTACGGCGAAAACAGCTGCACCGCCGGCCGCTCCACCTTCATCACCGGCCAGGCCGCGCTGCGCACCGGCCTGACCAAGGTCGGCGCCGCCGGCGCCGCGGTGGGCATCCAGCCGCGCGACATCACCCTGGCACAGGCGCTGAAAGGCCAGGGCTACGTCACCGGCCAGTTCGGCAAGAACCACCTGGGCGACCGCAACGAGTACCTGCCGACCAACCACGGCTTCGACGAGTTCTTCGGCAACCTCTACCACCTCAACGCCGAGGAGGAGCCCGAGCGCCCGTACTGGCCGAAGGACGGCTCGTCCGCGAAACACGCCGGGCCACGCGGCGTGCTGCATAGCTACGCAGACGGCAGGGTCGAGGATACCGGCGCGCTGAACCGCAAGCGCATGGAAACCGTCGACGACGAAACCACCAACGCGGCGCAGGCGTTCATCGAGAAGCAGGTCAAGGCCGACAAGCCGTTCTTCGTGTGGATGAACAGCACGCGGATGCACGCCTACACCCACATCCGCGACTCGCTGAAGGGCCAGAGCGGCCGCCCGGGCTACGAATATGCCGATGGCATGATCGAGCACGACGGCCACGTCGGCCAGTTGCTGAAGACCCTCGACGACCTCAAGGTCAGCGACAACACCATCGTCGTCTACACCACGGACAACGGCCCGAACCGCTACACCTGGCCGGACGCGGCGACCTCGCCGTTCCGCAACGAGAAGAACTCCAACTGGGAAGGCGCCTTCCGCGTTCCGGCGATGGTGCGTTGGCCGGGGCACATCAAGGCCGGTACGATTTCCAACGAAATCTTCTCCGGGCTCGACTGGTTCCCCACCATCATGGCCGCCGCCGGCGTGCCGGACGTGAAGGAGAAGCTGCTCAAGGGCTGGGCGCCGGTCGCCGGCGGCAAGACCTTCAAGGTGCACCTTGATGGCTACAACCAGCTCGACTACCTGACCGGCAAGGCGCCGAAGAGTGCGCGCGAGGACTTCTACTACTTCAACGACGACGGCCAACTGGTCGCCATGCGCCATCAGGACTGGAAATTCGTGTTCTGCGAGCAGCGCGCCCAGGGCGGCTTCAAGGTCTGGCGCGAGCCCTTCGTGTGCCTGCGCGTACCGAAGCTGTTCAACCTGCGCATGGACCCCTTCGAGACCGCCGACTACGCCTCCGACCAGTACGACGACTGGCTGGTGAAGAACCTCTACCTGGTCGGCATCGGCTTCCGCAAGGGTGCCGAGTTCATGCAGACCTTCGTCGAGTGGCCGCCGAGCCAGCTGCCGGCCAACTACAACATGGAAGACATCGGCAAGGCCGTGAAGGCCAGGTACGTGGAGAAGATGAAGCAGCAGCCCTGAGGCCGCTGCCAGAGAACGAAACGGCGCCCCGAGAGGCGCCGTTTTTCTTTTTTTCGCCACCACCATGTGGAACGCCCGTACAGGCTACTTTTGAAGACATGGATTTCCGCGCGTTCGGAGATCCATTCAGGGATTCGAGGAGGTTGGAGCGACGCCTGAACACTGCACCTGTTTCATCTGCCTGAGCACAAGGACTCGAAGAATAATGAACAAGAAAAAAGTCCCATCTTCGCCTGCCACGCGACAACCGATTGCGGAAGCCGCACCACCCGCTGCCGTTCCTTTCCCGTCTCCCGGCTACCCGACCACGCTGCGTGCCGGCCAGCTCGACCGCGATGCGCGCAACTTCCTGCGGGCGGTCAACCTGGTACCCAACCCGGCGGCCGCCGACAAACCTTCGCCATCCCAGCTGAAGATCGTGCGCGAGAGCTTCCGGCTCGCCGCGCTGGCGCTGGGCAGCCGGCCGGCGGTCGCTTCCGTCAGGGAGCGCGAGATCGCCGGGCCCGGCGGGCCGATAGTCCTGCGCATCTTCGTTCCGTTCGCATCGAAGCAGCCGCTGCCGGCCCTGCTGTGGAACTTCGGCGGCGGCTTCATCGTCGGCGGCCTGGATACGGGCGAATCGATCTGCCGCAACATCGCCCTCGCCGCAGGCTGCATCACCGTGGCGGTGAACTACCGGCGCTCGCCGGAACACGACATCTCCGCCAGCCGCGCGGACGTCCTCGCCGCACTCGAGTGGCTGGCCGGGCATGGCGCGGAGGAGGGGATCGATACCTCGCGCCTGGCCATCGGCGGCGATTCGGCGGGTGGCAACCTGTCCGCCGCCGTGGCCCAGGAGGCGCAACGGCGCGGCGGCCCGGCGCTGCGCATGCAGGTGCTGGTCTACCCGGCCACGGAACTACTGGAGAGATTCCCGTCCTACGAGGAGAACATCGACGGCGGTTATTTCCTCACCCGCGAGGGGGTGGACCTGATCGAAGCCTTCCTTGCCGAATCCATCGAAAATCTCGACCTGGCGGACCCCTGGTATTCGCCGCGGCGCAGCCCGGACCTGGGCGGACTGCCGCCGGCGCTGGTCCTCACCGCCGGCTTCGACCCGATCCGCGACGACGGCCTCGACTACGCCGCGCGCCTGCGCGACGCCGGAGTGCCGGTGGAAGTCCTGCACTATGCCGGACAGTTCCACGGCTTCCTCAACTTCGACACCCTGGTCGGCGCCGCGCGCAACGCCCTGCGGCGCATCGGTGCGGCGCTGAAGGATGCCTTCGCCGACACACCGGCAGTCGACCGGACCATCGAGATCTACGACGACTCGCCGACATCGGCCGTCAGTGCGACCGCCGGGGAGGTGGCCACCCTGGCACTGACGGCATGGACGGCGACCGTGGGCTGGCGCGACGCCCTGCTGCGCATCGTTTCGCCGAAGGCCGCCTCGGCCTGCAGGGTGGTGCTGAGCCCGTGGTCGGTGCCGACGGCATTCCTGCGGCGCCGGCTCCGCCGCCATCTCAATCGGCTAACCGAGTACCAGACCTATTCGGGAGAAGCACCCAACTGATGCGGCCATTGCGCAGCCCCGGCTGCGCAATGCGTCTCGCGCCGACCAGGTGATTCAACCCGGCGGCGTGGCCGCCTTCCGGGGCGAGGAGGGCGAGCGAGCGGCGATTGGATTGTTCGAATCCAATTTTTCTCACGTTTAGGTTTGCAGAAACTCACCTGATCCTTCGCCATCGAACGGGGCCAAAGCCGCATTCCCAGGCGCTTTCCGGGCTAGCCGGCAGCATTTGCGAATCGCCCGAGTCTCCCCATCCGACATACCCCTGAGCGGAAACGACAACCGAACCCGGTTGACAGTCTTTTACGTCTCTCCATACTCTGCATACATCGCTGCACACATCTAAGAGTGCAACAAACCACGCAGCGAAAAGTTGTTTGCCTTCTGCCTACAAAAACAAATCAACGGAGAGGTCAAAATGGCTCGTATGCTCCCTCGCTCCATCCGCAAAGTCCTCGCTTGTGCGACCGCCATCGGCGCCTTGCTCACCCAGGTTCCCTCCCAGGCCGCCGCCGAGCCATCCATGTGGCAGGGCGTGCAGAAGGCCGGCGTCCTGCGCTGCGGCGCGGCGGTCGCCGCGCCCTATGTGATGCGCGACCCCGGCAGCGGCCAGTACAGCGGCTACTTCGTCGATCTGTGCCGTGACTTCGGCGAAAAAGTGCTGAAAGTGAAGGTGGAGTTCGTCGACACCAACTGGGACAACCTGGTCGCCGGCCTGCAGAGCGGCAAGTGGGACCTGGCGATGGCCCTGAACCAGACTCCGGAACGCGCGCTGGCGGTGTCCTTCTCGGCGCCGGCGACCGACTACCAGATATCGCTGGTGGTGAACAAGGAGAACCCCAAGTTCAGCGGCGCCGGCAATGCCATCGCCGACTACGACAAGCCGGGCGTGACCTTCGCCGTGATGTCCGGCACCGCCCAGGACAAGGCGATCTCCGCGGTGATCAAGCAGGGCACCGTGATGCGCCTGCCGGGCATGGACGAAACCCGCCTGGCGCTGATGTCGCGCCGCGCCGACGTGCTGGTGGACGCCAGCGACACCAACCATCTCTTCACCATGGCCAACGACTGGGCCAGGGAAGTCCTGCCCAAGCCGGCGCTGGCCAAGCAGGGCGTCGCCTTCGGCGTGCGCCGTGACGCATCGGCCGCCGACCTGCAGGTGCTGAACATCTACATCACCCAGCGCCGCGAGACCGGCGAGATCGACCGGCTGGTCGACAAGGCTTCCGCCCAGGTCAACGCCGCCAAGGCCCAGTAACTCCCGATGCGCCCAGCGGGCTGCCGCCCACCGGCAGCCCTTCGGAGAAGGTTTGCAATGAATACTCCCCGTTTGGTGGCTGCCCAGCCACAGGCCTCGCTCGCCCCGAATTCCACTGCCGGCGGCGACTTCATCCAGCTTCGTGGCGTGTGCAAGTCCTACGGCGCCGAGCTTGTGGTGATGGACAACCTGACCCTCGACATGCGCGCCGACGACCGCCTGGTGATCATCGGCCCCAGCGGCAGCGGCAAGAGTTCGCTGCTGCGCGTGCTGATGGGCCTCGAAGGCGTCCAGGGCGGCACCATCGCCTTCCAGGGCAAGCCGTACATCGCCGGTGGCCAGCGTTGCGGCAAGCCGCTGGACGAAAACCTGCGCACGCAGATCGGCATGGTGTTCCAGCACTACACCCTGTTCCCGCACCTGTCGGTGCTCGGCAACCTGATCCTGGCGCCGTGCAAGGTCCACGGGCTGTCGAAGGCGGAGGCCACCGAAAAGGCCCGCGCCTATCTCGCCCGGCTCGGCCTGGAGAGCAAGCTGCACGCCTATCCCAGCCAGCTGTCCGGCGGCCAGAAGCAGCGCGTGGCCATCGCCCGTGCGCTGATGCTCGAACCCAAATTGATGCTGTTCGATGAAGTGACCTCGGCGCTCGACCCGGAAATGGTCATCGAGGTGCAGAACGTGATGCTGCAGCTCGCCGAGCAGAAGATGGCGATGATCATCGTCACCCACGACATGCACTTCGCCCGCCACATCGCCACCCGCGTGGTGTTCTGCGCCAATGGCAAGGTCGTCGAGCAGGGCCACCCGGAACAGATCTTCACCCAGCCCAGGGAAGCCCGCACCCGCGAGTTCCTGGAAAAGGTCGTGCACCTGGATTGAGGGCTGGCGCCATGAACTATCAATTCGATTTCCACTTTCTCAGCGGCACCGTCCCGGCGCTGCTCGACGGGCTGAAGGTCACGCTGGAACTGGCGCTGGTCTCCAACCTGATCGGCCTGGTACTGGGCTTCGGCCTGTGCCTGATGACCCTGAGCCGCTGGTTCTTCATCCGCTGGCCGGCGCAGCTGTTCATCGAGTTCTTCCGCTGCACCCCGGCGTTGCTGCAGATCGTCTGGTTCTTCTATTGCGTGCCGATGCTGTTCAACCTGTTCATCGACCCGATCGCCATGGGCTTCCTCGCCCTGGGCCTGAACCTCACCGCGTTCAACGCCGAGGCCTACCGTGCAGGCGTGCAGGCGGTGCCGCGCGAACACCTGGACGCCTCCATCGCCCTCGGCCTTCGCCCCTGGCAGCGCACCCTCTACGTGGTGCTGCCGCAGGCCCTGCGCAGCGCCGTGCCGGTGCTGATGACCAACGGCATCGGCAGCCTGCAGCAGAGCGCGCTGGTCGCGATCGTCGCGGTCGCCGACCTGATGTACGTGGGCAAGAGCCTGGCGACCGAGGCCTACCGCCCCCTGGAAACCTACACCCTGATCGCCCTGATCTACTTCGCCATGTCGCTGCCGATCGGCCAGCTGGTGCAGTACATCGAGCGGCGCCAGGACGTGGCGACGCAGCGCTGAGGAACCGGCCATGATGACCATCGACTTCTCCATCGTCTTCTCGTACTGGCACGTGCTGCTCAAGGGCCTTGCGCTGACCCTGGCCTTCACCCTGGGCTGCGCGCTGGTCGGCAGCCTGGTCGGCTTCGTCCTCAGCCTGCTGCGCAACACCCGCAGCCGTCTGCTGAAGCTGCCGACCACGCTGTTCGTCGAGTTCTTCCGCGGCACGCCGCTGCTGATCCAGCTGTTCTGGGTGTTCTTCTGCTTCCCGGTGGTGTTCGGCGTGGACATCCCGCCGTACCTGTCGGTGGCGATCTCCCTGACCCTGTTCATGGCGGCGATAACCAGCGAGACCTTCCGCGGCGCGCTGAAGTCCATCGCCAGCGAACAGCACGACGCCTGCACCGCGCTGGGCCTGACCTCGCGGGTCAAGGTGCTCTACGTGATCTTCCCGCAGGCCCTGCTGCGCGCGGTTCCGCCGCTGCTGTCGAACGTCGTCAGCCTGTTCAAGGAAAGCGCGCTGATCTCCTCGGTAGGTGTCGCCGACCTGATGTTCGTCGGCCAGAACATTTCCAACAGCACCGCGCGGCCGGTCGAGTTCCTCTCGGCCGTGGCGGTCATCTACTTCCTCGTGGCTTTCCCGCTCACCCGCCTGGTCGGCGTGATCGAAGCCCGGATGCTCAGGCGCTTCGCCTACTGACTCCCTCGTCCAACCCGGAGAATCACCATGCAAATGAAAGGCATCCTGCCCGCCCTCGTCACGCCCTTCGACAAGTCCGGCGCCGTCGATCACGAAACCCTGGCCTCCATCGTCGAGTACCAGCTGAACGCCGGCGTCAGCGGCTTCGTCCCGCTGGGTTCCACCGGCGAGTACTACGCGCTGACCAACGAGGAGCGCCGCCAGGTACTGGCGACCGTGAAGGAAGTGGTCGGCGACCGCGGCGTGCTGATCGCCGGCGCCAACGGTTCCTGCACCCGCGAAGTGCTGGAACAGGTGAAGCAGACCGTCGAGGCCGGCTATACCAACCTGCTGATCGCGCCGCCGTACTACGCGCTGCCGTCCCAGGAAGAACTGGCTGCGCACTACCAGACCATTCTCGACACCTTCCCGGAGATCAACGTCGTTCTCTACAACTACCCGGTGCGCACCAACGTCGAGGTCGGCTTCGGCGTGCTGGACGCGCTCAAGGACCACCCGCGCGTCGTCGGCATCAAGGAGAGCAGCGGCAACCTGCTGCGCGCCATCGAGATCGGCACCACCTACAAGGACAACTTCCAGCTGTCCTGCGGGTCCGACGACCAGGCGCTGGACTTCTTCATCTGGGGCGCCAGCAGCTGGATATGCGGCCCGGCCAACTGCTTCCCGAACCAGGTGGTGGACTTCTACCGCAAGTTCTCCAGCGGCGACCTGTCCGGCGCCCAGGAAGTGGTGAAGTCGCTGTTCCCGGTGATGGCGAGCATGGAAGCCGGCAAGTTCGTGCAGAAGGTGAAGTACGGCTGCGAACTGGCCGGCTTCAAGGCGGGCAATGCGCGCGCGCCGCTGCTGCCGCTGACCGATGAAGAGAAGGCCGAATTCCGCAAGGTGTTCGAAGCCTCCCAGCGCTGACCGCTACAGGCACCGCTGCCGACCTCGGTGGCGTGCCTATGAGGAATCGATGATGACCCGGCACATTTTCAGCTGTATCGAAGGACACACCGAAGGCATGCCGGTGCGCATGGTGGTGGACGGCGCACCCGAGCTGCACGGTTCCACAATGAGCGAGCGACGCCAGCACTTCGTCGCCGAATCCGACTGGGTTCGCCGCGCGCTGATGCTGGAACCGCGCGGGCATTCGCACATGTCCGGCACCATCTTCTACCCCCCGACCAGCCCCGAAGCGGACTTCAGCCTGCTGTTCATCGAGACGTCCGGCTGCCTGCCGATGTGCGGGCACGCCACCATCGGCTCCATCACCTTCGCCCTGGAGGCCGGGCTGGTGCAGCCGAAGACGCCGGGGACGGTGGTCGTCGACGTGCCGGCGGGGCAGGTCAGTGCGCGTTACGAGATGAACGGCGACAAGGTCGCCTCGGTGCGCTTCACCAATGTGCCGAGCTTCCTGCTGCATCGCGACGTGTCGGTGGATTTGCCGCCGCTCGGCACGCTGACCTTCGACATCGCCTACGGCGGCAACTTCTATCCGATCATCGAGCCGCAGGCGAACTACCCGGGCTGCGAGCACTTCACTGCGCAGCAACTGCTGGAGTGGGGGCGTGACATCCAGCAACGGGTTAATCGTGAGTTCGACGTGGTGCATCCGGAGAACCCCTCCATTGCCGGCGTGAAGCACTGCATGTGGTCGGGGCGGCCGCTGGCGGCGGACTCCGATGGGCGCAGCGTGGTGATCGCCGGCGACAGCCTGGTCGACCGCTCGCCCTGCGGCACCGGCACCTCGGCACGGGTCGCCCAGCGCTTCGCCCGTGGACTGTTGCCGCGGGATGGCGTATTCCGGCATGAGAGCCTGATCGGCAGCCGCTTCGATGGGCGCGTCGAATCGCTCGTCAGCCTGGGCGACGCCACGCCGGCCGTGCGGCCCAGCGTCGAGGGCAGGGCGTACATCACCGGCCGCGCCGAGTATTACGTCGACGATGCGCAGCCGTACTGGAATGGCTTCAGCCTGGATGAATTCACCGACAACCACTCGCAGAAAGAGAGTGTGAAATGAACAACCCGAATCCGGCCCCCGCCGTGGTCGTTGGCGGCGGCATCGTTGGTGTGTGTTGCGCGCTGTACCTGCAGCGCGAAGGCTACGCCGTGACCCTGGTCGACCCGGCCGCGCCGGGCGACAGCACGGCGAAGTGGAGCTGCGGACAGATGGCGGTGAGCGAAGTCATCCCGCTGTCCAAGCCGGGCATCCTGATGAAGGTGCCGGGCTGGCTGCTCGACCAGAAGGGCCCGCTGGCGCTGCGGCCCAGCGCGCTGCCGGGCATCCTGCCGTGGTTCCTGCGCTTCGTGGCCTGCGCGCGGCACGCGCGGATCGAGCAGATCGCCCGGGAAATGGCGGCGCTGACCCAGCATGTCTACGACGACTACGCGCCGCTGCTGGATGCCTGCGAAGACAGGACGCTGCTCGGCCAGCGCCCGATCATCGAGGTCTTCGATTCGCCCACCGCGCTGACCCGCGAGCGCCCGCATCTGGAGATGCGCAAGGCGCTGGGCTTCCAGTCCGAGGAACTCGACGGCGCGGCCATCGGCGACCTGGAACCGGCGCTGGCCGGCAAGTTCCGGCATGGCCTGCTGTTCCCCGACTGGCGCGCGGTGAACGATACCGAGGGCTTCATCGCGGCGCTGACCGCCAGCTTCGTCGAGCGCGGCGGCGTGCGCGTGCGCGATCAGGTGAAACGCATCGACGAGAATGCCGGGCAGGCCTCCGGCGTCACTCTTAACAGCGGTGCGCGCTACCCGGCGAAATTGGTGGTGGTCGCGGCCGGCACCGGCTCGCGGCAGTTCTTCGGCCAGTTGGGCGTGGATATCCCGCTCACCGGCATCGCCGGCTACCAGGCCGTGCTGCCGACCCCGGAAGTGGAGTTCCGCCATTCGGTGATCTACGCCGACGGCGGCTTCTGCTTCAGCCCCATGACCCGCGGCCTGCAGATCGGCGGCACCATCGAGTTCGCCGGTCCGAATGCCGAACCCAATTTCAGGCGGGCGGAAATCATCCTGGAAAAGGCCACCCGCATCCTGCCCCAACTGCAGACCCGCAACGTCGAGTTCGGCGTCGGCTACCGGCCGTTCCTGCCGGACACCAAGCCGGTCATCGACCGCTCGCCGAAGCTCGACAACGTGCTCATGGCCTTCGGCCACGGCCAGCTTGGCCTGACCCTCGGCGCCACCACCGGCCGCCTGATCGCCGATCTCGCCGGCGGCCGCAAGCCCGCCCAGGACCTCACCCCATTCAGCGCCCGGCGCTTCGCTCGTAAAGCCTTTCAAGGTCTAGCCGAGCGCAGATCAGGCAAGGCGAAAGCAGGCGAGAAAGCGCAGTTTACGAGCGGTAAATGAGCATTTCGAGCCTGCTTTCAACGCTGCATGAGCAAGCGCAGGCAGACATTGAACAGGCTTTTATCGGAGGAGTTGCATGAACAAGCTATATATCAACGGACAGTGGGTCTCCCCGGCGAAAGGCGGCAGCTTCGAGACCGTCGACCCCGGCAGCGAGCAGGTGATCGCCCAGGTCGCCGCCGCCACCGCCGAGGACATCGATGCCGCGGTGAAGGCTGCCCGCGTTGCCTTCGACGAAGGCCCGTGGCCGCGCATGTCCGGCGCCGAACGCGCGGCGGTCCTGCGCCGCATTGGCCAGGGCATCCGTGACCGCCAGCAGGAGCTGGCCGAGCTGGAAGTGCGCGACAACGGCAAGCCGCTGCCCGAGGCGCTGTGGGATATCGGCGATACCGCCGGTTGCTTCGACTTCTACGCCGATCTGGCCGAGAAGCTGGATGCATCGCAGGAGCAGCAGGTCGCGCTGGCCGACGAGCGCTTCAGCTCGGTGGCGCGCAAGGAGCCGGTCGGCGTGGCCGGGGCGATCATCCCGTGGAACTTCCCGATGCTGATGGCGGCCTGGAAGGCCGCCCCGGCGCTGGCGGCCGGCTGCTGCATGGTCCTCAAACCCTCCGAACTGACCCCGCTGACCGCGCTGCAAC
Organism: Pseudomonas jinjuensis; assembly: GCF_900103845.1. GTDB lineage: Bacteria > Pseudomonadota > Gammaproteobacteria > Pseudomonadales > Pseudomonadaceae > Pseudomonas > Pseudomonas jinjuensis. The sequence continues at coordinate 191,510 of NZ_FNIJ01000004.1, read as the reverse complement.
TGGCGGATATCGCCGACAAGGCCGGGCTACCTGCAGGCGTGCTCAACGTGGTGACGGGGCTCGGCCCGGATGCCGGCGCGCCGCTGGCCGAACACCCCGGCATCGACAAGCTGGCCTTCACCGGCAGCGTGCCCACCGGCAGCCGGATCATGCAGGCGGCGGCCCGCGACATCAAAAACGTCAGCCTGGAGCTGGGCGGCAAGTCGCCCTTCGTGATCTTCGCCGACGCCGACGTCGAGGCAGCGGTGGAATGGATCATGTTCGGCATCTTCTGGAACCAGGGGCAGGTCTGCTCGGCCACCTCGCGGGTGCTGGTACAGCGCGAACTCTACGAGCCGCTGCTCGCGCGCCTGGCTGAGGAAGCCCGCAAGGTCCGCATCGGCAATGGCCTGGAGGAGGGCGTGCTGCTCGGTCCGCTGGTCAGCCAGGTTCAGTACGACAAGGTGCTGGAGGCCATCGCCCGTGGTCGCGAGGAGGGCGCGCAACTGGTCTGTGGCGGCGAGCGTCCGGCCGGCTTCGACAAGGGCTTCTACCTGCAGCCGACCATCTTCGCCGACGTGCCGGAAGACAGCTGGATCTGGCAGGAAGAGATCTTCGGCCCGGTGGTCTGCGTGCGTCCCTTCGATAGCGAGGAAGAGGCGGTTCGTTCCGCCAACGACTCGCGCTTCGGCCTGGCCGCTGCTGTGATGTCCCGCGATATCCCGCGCTGCGAGCGCGTGGCCCGTCGCCTGCGTGCCGGCATCGTGTGGATCAACTGCTCGCAGCCGACCTTCACCGAGGCGCCGTGGGGTGGCTACAAGCAGAGCGGCATCGGCCGCGAGCTGGGCGAATGGGGCCTGAACAACTACCTGGAAACCAAGCAGATCACCCGCTATGACAGCGAGCAGCCCTGGGGCTGGTACATCAAGTGAGGTGCGACTGATGCGCTGGAAGAAAACGCTGCAACTCGCCGACGTGCACTGCGAAGGCGAGATCGGCAAGGTCATCACCGGCGGGGTGCTCGGCATCCCCGGCGCGACCATGCTGGACAAGATGAACCATATCAACGAGGTGGACGACAGCCTGCGCCGGCTGGTGGTGCTGGAACCGCGCGGCTGCCTGCAGATGTCGGTGAACCTGCTGCTGCCGCCAACCCACCCTGAGGCTGATGCGGGCTTCATCGTGCTGCAGGCGGACAAGGCGCACCCGATGTCCGGCAGCAACTGCATCTGCGTGGTCACCGCACTGCTGGAACTGGGCATGCTGCCGATGCAGGAGCCGGAAACCACCGTGGTGCTGGATACCCCGGCGGGCCTGGTGACGGCGCGGGCGCGCTGCGCGGACGGGCGCTGCCTGAGCGTGTCGCTGGACATGGTGCCGTCCTTCGTCGAGCAGATGGATGTGGGCATCGAGACGGCGGAATTCGGCACGCTCAAGACCGATATCGCCTTCGGTGGCGTGTACTACGCGCTGATCGATGTCGAGCAGGTCGGCCTGACCATTGCCCCGGAGAACGCCCGCGAGCTGGCGGCGGCCGGGGTGAAGCTGAAGGAGGTGATCAACCAGCAGGTCCGCGTGCAGCATCCGCTGTTCCCGCAGATCGACGAGGTTGCCTACGTGATGTTCCGCAACCGCGTGGACGAGCGCATCTACCAGACCTGCACCACGCTGCCGCCAGGCCGGGTCGACCGCTCGCCCTGCGGCACCGGCAGTTCGGCCAACCTGGCGACGCTGGCGGCGCGGGGGCTCGTCGAGGTGGGCGACCGGCTGACCTCGCGCTCGACCATTGGTGGCGAGTTCAAGGTGGAGCTGCTCGGCCGCACCGAGGTGGGTGGCCGCCCGGCCGTGCTGCCGCGGGTGGAGGGCAGGGCGTGGCTGTACGGCATCCAGCAGATCGGCGTCGATCCGGACGATCCGCTGGCGGCGGGGTTCATGCTGAGCGATACCTGGGGGCCGGCGTTCCCGTCCACCTGATAAAATGACGGGCTGGTCTGTACGACACAGCCCGCATATTCCGAGACCTGATGATGGCCAAGAAAGAAAAGGAAACAGAAGGGGAGAGCAACGGCCGCCGCCATGGCGGGCGCTACATCTATGAGGAACTGCGCAAGCAGATTCTCACGCTGAAGCTCAAGCCCGGGGTTCAGCTGGACGAGGTCTCCCTCGCCGCGCAATTCGGCCTGTCTCGCTCACCGGTGCGCGATGCACTGGCCCGCCTGATCACCGAAGGCCTGGTGACCATCCTGCCGAACCGCACGACCCTGGTGACGCCCTTCGAGATCGAGGAATTCCCCAACTACATCGGCGCCCTGGACCTGATCCAGCGCGCCGTCACCCGCCTGGCGGCAACGCAGCACCGCGACGAGGACCTGGTCCGCATCCGCAAGGCCGACGAGGCCTACATGGATGCCGTGGTGAGCGGTGATTTCCAGAAGATGTCGGAACTGAACAAGGCCTTCCACATGGCCATCGCCGAGGCGGGGCGCAATCCGTACTTCATCACCTACTACGAGCGCCTGCTCGGCGAAGGCCAGCGCCTGCTGCACCTGCATTTCGACCATATCGTCAGCTCCGCCAGCTCGATCAAGCTCGGCCGTGATCACGAGGAAATCATCCAGGCCATCGCCGCCCGCGACGCCGACGCCGCGGAAAAGGCCGCCCACGAACACACCATGCTGTTCCAGCGGCGCTTCCTCGACTACATGCAGCAGAACCTGACGGCGAAGATGGCGGTGGTCTGACCCTGCCCGGATGTGGGAGCGTGGGAAGGATGGAGCCCGGACCTCGAAGCGGCGGAGCTATTTGTTGTGGCCACCGCTGCACCAGGAGCTTCTCCGCCACGACCCGAGGCAGTCCTGCGTCCTGGACAAGCTTGCAGATACCGGTGCGACAGGTCCGATCCCGGGCCGCCTGATCGGCCTGCCTGGCGCAAAGCAGCACGAGTCACCATAGCGGCTGATCTCACCACTGATCCGGGCCGCCGGACATATCCTGCCGGTCTCCGCCAGCATGCGCTGGACCAGGAATGGTCCTGAACGAACAGCTGCGCCAATCGTTGGAGCAAGTCGCCTTGCTTCCTACGATCCCTGCCAATTCCTCTGGTTCTCGGTGTAATGGATTTGAGGTCATTGCTTCATCTCAAGTGCTCCTTCTGCGCCCCAGAACTCATTGCGTCGCATCCATCGATTGAATCTACAGAGCATGATTGACAGTGTTCGTTTGTGAGTATATTTTTTCGAAAACGAACACGGCGACCGTCAGGTCCGAAAATAAATACAAGAACGCAGGTAGACCTCCATGCACGACATGCCCGCACCCTCACTCCTCGGCCAATGCCTGGCCGAATTCGTCGGAACAGCCCTTCTCATCTTCTTCGGCACTGGCTGCGTCGCCGCCCTCGTGGTCGGTGGCGCCGACCTCGGTCTGTGGGAGATCAGCCTGATCTGGGGCCTGGCAGTAAGTCTGGCGGTCTACGTCAGCGCCGGTATTTCCGGCGCCCATCTCAATCCGGCGGTCAGCGTCGCGCTGTGCCTGTTCGGCGGCTTCGACCGCCGCAAGTTGCCCGCCTACATCCTCGCCCAGCTGACGGGAGCCTTCCTGTCCGCCGCGTTGGTCTACTGGCTGTATTCGAACTTTTTTTTCGCTTACGAACAAAGCCACCATATCGTTCGCGGCAGCCAGGCCAGCCTTGCCTTGGCCTCGGTCTTCTCCACCTACCCCAACCCCCTGCTTTCGGTCGGCCAGGCATTCGTCGTGGAGACGGTGATTACCGGCATCCTGCTGACCGTGATCATGGCCCTGACCGACGACGGTAACGGACTGCCACGCGACCCTCTCGCGCCACTGCTGATCGGCTTTCTGGTCGCGGTCATCGGCGGCTCGATGGGACCCCTGACCGGTTTCGCCATGAACCCTGCCCGTGATCTCGGCCCCAGGCTGATGACTTACCTTGCCGGCTGGGGAGACATCGCCCTGACCGGCGGGCGGGACATCCCCTATTTCCTGGTCCCCTTGACGGCTCCGCTTCTCGGCGCCTGCCTGGGCGCCGCCGCCTACCGTTGGCTGATCGCCCGCCACCTGCCCAGCCACACCTGACTGCCGCAGCCCTCCTACGGGCCAAAGAGGCCCGCTCCTGTTACACCCGAACTCCAGAAGGCCACCCAAATGACCCAGACCAACAATAAGCAATACATCGTCGCCCTGGACCAAGGCACCACCAGCTCACGGGCCATCGTGCTCGACCGCGATGCCAACATCGTCAGCGTGGCGCAACACGAGTTCACGCAGATCTATCCGCAGACGGGATGGGTCGAGCACGACCCCATGGAGATCTGGGCCACGCAAAGCGCCACCCTGGTGGAAGCACTGGCGCAAGCCGGCATCGACCACCGGCAGGTGGCTGCCATCGGCATCACCAATCAGCGCGAAACCACGATTATCTGGGACAAGCAGAGCGGTCGCCCGATCCATAACGCCATCGTCTGGCAGTGCCGGCGAAGCGCCGCGATATGCGAGGAGCTCAAGAGCAGAGGGCTGGAGGAGTACGTCAAGGAGCATACCGGCCTGGTCATTGACCCCTACTTCTCCGCAACCAAGATCAAATGGATTCTCGATCACGTCGAAGGCAGTCGCGAACGCGCGCGGCGCGGAGAACTGCTGTTCGGCACGGTCGACTCCTGGCTGATCTGGAAGATGACCCAGGGCCGAGTGCACGTCACCGACTTCACCAACGCCTCGCGGACCATGCTTTTCGATATCCATACCCTGGATTGGGACGCCCGGATGCTCGAGATCCTCGACATCCCGCGCGAAATGCTGCCGCAGGTCCGCTCCTCCTCGGAAATCTACGGCCACGCCTGCATCGCCGGCTGCGACGAGGACGACGGCATCCCGATCGCCGGCATCGCCGGAGACCAGCAGGCGGCGCTGTTCGGCCACATGTGCGTCGAGCCCGGCCAGGCCAAGAACACCTACGGTACAGGCTGCTTTCTGCTGATGAATACCGGCGCCAAGGCCGTGCAGTCTGCACATGGGTTGCTCACCACCATCGCCTGCGGGCCCCGCGGCGAGGTGGCCTATGCGCTGGAGGGGGCGATCTTCAACGCTGGCTCGACAGTCCAGTGGCTGCGAGACGAACTCAAGCTGATCGACGACTCGTTCGATTCCGAATATTTTGCGACCAAAGCCAAGGACAGCCATGGCGTCTATCTTGTGCCCGCCTTTACAGGCCTGGGCGCGCCCTACTGGGACCCCTATGCACGCGGCGCGGTTTTCGGCCTGACCCGCGGGGTGAAGACCTACCACCTGATTCGGGCAGCGCTCGAATCCATCGCTTACCAGGCCTGCGATGTGCTTGAAGCCATGCAGCGCGACGCTGGCGAGCCGCTCAGGGCGCTACGTGTCGACGGCGGCGCGGTAAGCAACAACTTCCTCATGCAGTTCCAGGCCGATATGCTCGGCACGCTGGTCGAGCGCCCGGCGGTGAAGGAAGTCACTGCACTTGGCGCCGCCTACCTGGCCGGACTGGCCAGCGGCTTCTGGAGCAGTCTCGACGAGTTGCGCGACAAGGCTCGGATCGAGCGGGTGTTCGAACCGAATTGCTCCGAGGACAATCGACGGGTACTGATCGCCGGCTGGAAGAAGGCGGTGGCGCGTACCCGTCGCTGGACCGAGGACGACTGATCGCCCGGCAGAACCTCGCCTGGAAGGGGAGAGCGGTTGGCCTGGATGTTCGTTGGGGTATACTGCGGGCGCTAAAAAGGAACGCCATATGAACTTAGCGCCCCGCCAACAGAACATCCTCGAACTGGTCCGCGAGCGCGGCTACGCCAGTATTGAAGAACTGGCCCGCTCCTTCGTCGTCACGCCGCAAACTATTCGTCGCGATATAAATCTGCTCTCCGAACTGGGTCTATTGCTGCGCTATCACGGTGGTGCTGCCTACGACTCCAGCGTCGAGAACACCGCATACTCCATGCGTGTCGGCCAGATGCACGACGAGAAGCGGCGCATAGCGGAGGCGGTCGCCGCTGCTGTGCCGGACCATGCCTCGCTGTTCATCAACATCGGCACCACCACCGAAGCGATTGCCAGCGCCCTGCTTGGCCATCAAGCGCTCAAGGTGATCACCAACGACCTGCATGTGGCCAACATCCTCAGTGCCAAGGAGGATTTCGAGGTATTGGTCGCTGGCGGCAAAGTGCGTAACGACGGCGGCGTTGTCGGCCAGGCCACGGTCGACTTCTTCCAGCAGTTCAAGGTCGATTACGCCCTGGTCGGCATCAGCGGCATCGACGAGGACGGCAGCCTGCTGGACTTCGACTTCAGCGAGGTGCGGGTATCCCGGGCCATTTTCGACAACGCGCGCCAGGTCTTCCTCGCAGCCGACTCGAGCAAGTTCGGGCGCAATGCCATGGTCCGCCTTGGCTCCATTACCCAGGTCGACCGCGTCTTCACCGACGCCCAGCCAGCCCCGCGTCTGGCGCAGCTTCTGGCCGAGCACAAGATCAAGCTGGAAGTCGTCTGACTGCACCAGAGCTCTGGGGGGCGCCTTGACCCGCCAGAGCTAGCCGTACCTCGTAAACCCTCCCTTCGCTTCCCCCCTCATATCCCCAGCTACCAGTAGCCTCCACTGTTTTTCCCTTATCGCCCGTTCGTCCCTGGGCGCGAAAAATTCGAAAACGCGCGAATTCGAGCTGGAAATGTTCGTTTTGTTATCATAGTATTTTCGAAAACGAACTATCGTTTTCGTTTAAGAAAAGGTAACCCGTATGAGCCCTTCCAATTCCTCCAATACCGAGCTCTACGATGTCGCCGTGATCGGCGGCGGCATCAATGGCGCGGGTATCGCTGCCGACGCCGCCGGGCGCGGTCTTTCCGTGTTCCTTTGTGAGCAGGACGACCTCGCCCGGCATACATCCTCCGCCAGCAGCAAGCTGATCCATGGCGGCTTGCGCTACCTGGAGCATTACGAATTCCGCCTGGTCCGCGAGGCGCTGGCCGAGCGCGAGGTGCTGCTTGCCAAGGCCCCGCACATCGTGAGGCCGCTGCGCTTCGTGCTGCCGCATCGTTCGCACCTGCGTCCGGCATGGATGATCCGCGCCGGCCTGTTTCTTTACGACCACCTGGGCAAGCGCGAGAAGCTGCCGGGCTCACGCAGCCTGCGATTCGACTCTCGCAGCCCGCTCATGGCGGAGATCCGCCGCGGCTTCGAATACTCCGACTGCTCGGTCGACGACGCCCGCCTGGTGGTGCTCAACGCCATGGCTGCCCGCGAGCACGGCGCCGAGGTGAGGACCCGCACGCGCTGTGTTTCCGCCAGCCGCCGGCAGGACCATTGGTGCCTGCAACTCGAGCATGCCGATGGCAGCAGGTTCACCGTCCGCGCCAAGGCGCTGGTAAATGCCGCCGGCCCCTGGGTCGCCCGTTTCATCGAAACCGGCCTGGAGCAGAAGGCGCCCTACGGCATCCGCCTGATTCAGGGCAGCCACCTGATCGTGCCGCGGCTGTACGAGGGCGAGCATGCCTACATCCTGCAGAACGAGGACCGGCGCATCGTCTTTGTCATCCCCTACCTGGGCCGCTTCACGCTGGTCGGCACGACCGATCGCGAATACCAGGGCGATCCGGCCAGGGTCCGGATCAGTGACGAGGAAACCGACTACCTGCTCTCGGTGGTCAACCGCCACTTCAAGCACCAGCTGAGCCGGGACAGCGTCCTGCACAGCTACTCCGGTGTTCGCCCCCTGTGCAACGACGAATCCGACGATCCCTCGGCGGTGACCCGTGACTACACCCTGGCGCTGTCGGGCGCCGCCGGCGAACCGCCACTGCTGTCGGTGTTCGGCGGCAAGCTCACTACGTATCGCAAGCTGGCCGAGGCTGCGCTAGAGCTGCTGAAGCCCTGCTTCCCGCTGATGGGGCGGCCGTGGACCGCGACGATGCCGCTGCCAGGTGGAGAACAGATGAGCGACAGCCAGACGCTGGCCGAGCAGTTGCGCGAGCGGCATGCATGGATTGCCCCGGAGCTCGCCCGGCGCTGGGCAACCACCTACGGCAGCCGGACCTGGGGCCTGCTCGAGGGCGTCAGCGGCCCCGCCGATCTCGGCGAGCACTTCGGCGCCAGTCTGCACGCCCGTGAAGTCGACTACCTGTGCCAGCAGGAATGGGCCTGCGAGGCCGAGGACATCCTCTGGCGACGCACCAAGCTCGGCCTGTTCCTCAGCTCGCAGGAGCAAGAGCACCTGCGCGCTTACCTGCAATCAATGTCGCGCCAGGTTCGTGTCCTGGCCTCCTGAATGTTTTTCCCGGCGAACACACTCAATCCCCCTGGAGGATGCAGACCCATGCTGCGCAGAACAAAAATTGTCGCCACCCTCGGTCCGGCCACCGAAACGGCCGAGGCCATCGAAGACCTGGTCATCGCCGGCGTCGACGTAGTGCGCCTGAACTTCTCCCACGGCAAGGCCGAGGAGCACCAGGCGCGTGCCGCGCTGGTTCGGGAGATGGCTGCCAGGCACGGGCGCTTCGTCGCCATCCTCGCCGACCTGCAGGGACCGAAAATCCGGATCTCGCGTTTCGCCGAGGGCAAGGTGATGCTGCACAAGGGGCAGTCGTTCATCCTCGATGCGGCCCTGGACAAGGACGCTGGCGACTCGAAGCGCGTGGGCATCGATTACGAGGCGCTCATCACCGACAGCCAGCCGGGCGACATCCTGCTGCTGGACGACGGGCGCGTGGAGCTGAAGACCGTCAAGGTCGAGGCGACCCAACTGGTCTGCGAGGTGCTGGTCGGCGGCCCGCTGTCCAATAACAAGGGCATCAATCGCAAGGGTGGCGGCCTGTCCGCCTCTGCGCTCACCGAGAAGGACTGCGAGGACATCAGGACCGCGGCCAGCATGCAGGTCGACTACCTGGCCGTGTCATTCCCGCGCGATGCCGCGGACATGCAGCATGCCCGCCGTCTGATGCGGGAGGCCGGCGGTAACGCCGGACTGGTGGCCAAGATCGAGCGCGCCGAAGCAGTCGCCGATGCCAGGGTGCTGGACGAGATCATCCTTGCCTCGGATGCGGTGATGGTGGCGCGCGGCGACCTGGGCGTGGAGATAGGCGATGCCGAACTGGTCGGCTTGCAAAAACTGATCATCGAGCGGGCACGCGCGCTGAACCGGGTGGTCATCACGGCCACGCAAATGATGGAGACCATGATCAGTCAGTCGCTGCCGACCCGCGCCGAGGTTTTCGACGTGGCCAACGCAGTGCTCGATGGCACGGATGCCGTGATGCTCTCGGCGGAAACTGCCGCCGGCGCCTACCCGGTACAAACGGTGGAGGCCATGGGGCGGATCATCCTCGGCGCCGAAAAGCACCCGCTGGCGCACCGCTCCAGGCACCGGATAGACCAGGTGTTTCACAAGATCGACGAGACCGTGGCCCTGTCGGCAATGTATGCGGCCAACCACCTGGACGGGGTCAAGGCGATCATCTGCCTGACCGAAAGCGGCGACACGCCGCGGCTGATGTCACGCATCCGTTCCCATCTGCCGATCTATGCATTCTCCCGCCATCCGCGTACCCAGAGCCGGGTGGCGCTGTTCCGCGGCGTCAGCCCGATCCCCTTCGAGAACGACGGGATCACCGACAGCGAGCTCAACGCCCGCGCGGTCAGGGAGCTGGCGCAGCGCCGTCTGGTGTCCGAGGGCGACCTGGTTCTGATCACCAAGGGTGATGCGGGAGCCCAGGGTGGCACCGACAGCCTGCGCATCCTGCGTGTCGGCGAAGTCATCAACTGAGGGGGAGGCCCGATGCCGTACCGCATGCAGCATGACCAAGCCGACCGGGACTGGCCGCGCGACTTCGATATCCGCTCATCCCATTCCGAACAACAGGAGCTGCTCGCCGAGGGCGACGCCGCTTCGACTTCCGTACAGGACCAGAACGACAATGCATAACTCCAGATGTTCGATCCAGCAGGTCTTGGCCCGCGAAATCCTCGATTCGCGCGGCAACCCCACCATCGAGGCGGTGGTCACGCTGCGGTGCGGAGTCGAAGGCGTCGCCAGCGTGCCCTCCGGCGCCTCGACCGGCACTCGCGAGGCACTCGAATTACGCGACGGTGCGGGGCGCTACAAGGGCAAGGGCGTGATGCGGGCGGTGGACAATGTCAACCAGTCGATTCGCGAGCGGGTGATTGGCCTCGATGCCCGCGACCAGCGCGCAGTCGATAACGCCATGATCGAGCTGGATGGCACCGAGAACAAAAGCATCCTCGGCGCCAACGCCATCCTCGCCGTATCCCTGGCCACCGCCCGCGCCGCTGCCGCGGCGTGTGGCCTGCCACTCTATGCCCACCTCGCGGAGCTATACGGCACGCTGGGCGCCTACAGCATGCCGGTGCCCATGATGAACATCCTCAATGGCGGCGAGCATGCCGATAACAATGTCGATATCCAGGAGTTCATGATCCAGCCGGTCGGCGCGACCACTTTCAGGGAAGCCCTGCGCATGGGCGCCGAGGTGTTCCACGCCCTCAAGCAGGTTCTGTCCGAGCGCGGCTTGAGCACTGCAGTGGGCGATGAGGGTGGCTTCGCCCCATCCCTGTCCTCCAATGAGGAAGCGCTGGTGGTGATCCAGCTGGCAGTCGAGCGCGCCGGTTACACGCTGGGCAAGGACATCACCCTGGCGCTGGACTGCGCCGCCTCGGAGTTCTACCACGACGGCCAGTATCGGCTCGCGGGCGAGGGCAAACGCTTCGACTCCAGGGGTTTTGCCGACTACCTGGCTGGCCTGTGCGAGCGCTACCCGATCGTCTCGATCGAGGATGGCATGCACGAGAGCGACTGGGAGGGCTGGACCTATCTGACCGGGAAGCTGGGTAAGCAGGTGCAACTCGTTGGCGACGACCTGTTCGTCACCAACACCAAGATCCTCAGGGAAGGCATTGCCATGGGCATCGGCAATTCGGTTCTGATCAAGTTCAACCAGATCGGCAGCCTGAGCGAGACCCTGGATGCAATCCGCATGGCCCGGCAGGCCGGCTACACGGCGGTGATCTCGCACCGCTCGGGCGAGACCGAGGACACCACCATCGCGGACCTGGCGGTTGCGACCCGCGCCGGGCAGATCAAGACCGGCTCGCTGTGCCGCTCGGACCGGGTAGGGAAGTACAACCAACTGCTGCGCATAGAGGAGGCGCTGAGGGGCAGGGCGCCTTACGACACATCGGCGCTGCTGCAACGTCGTTGCAGCGGAGGTGCGGCATGAGAAGGAAACGCATCGTCGCCAACTGGAAGATGAACGGCAGTCTGGCCGCCAATAGCGCGTTGCTGGGTGAGTTGCTGCCGCAACTTGCGCTGCTGGAGGGCGTGGACCTGGCGGTCTGCCCGCCATTTCCCTACCTGGCCCAGGTCGCAGCCCTGCTGGAAGGCTCCGCCGTAGCGCCAGGTGCGCAGAATCTCGGCGCATCGGCAAAGGGCGCCTTCACCGGCGAAGTCAGCGGCGGAATGCTCAGGGAGCTGGGCTGCCGCTACGTGCTTGTGGGTCATTCGGAGCGCCGCACCCTATACGGCGAGTGCGACGAAACAGTGGCGGAAAAGTTCGCCACGGCCCTCGCGGCGGGGCTGGTTCCTATCCTGTGCGTCGGCGAGACCCTGGAGCAGCGCCTCCAGGACAAGACCGAGTGGGTTGTCTCCGCCCAGTTGCAAGCGGTCCTGCGTCGTTCGGGCATACAGGGCCTCTGCGCAGGGTTGATCGCATACGAGCCGGTGTGGGCAATCGGCACCGGCAAGACCGCCATCCCGGAGCAGGCGCAGTCCGTGCACCGGTTCATTCGGGATTCGCTGGCCCGGCACGATCCCGCGCTCGCCGCGATCACGGCGATCCTCTACGGCGGTAGCGTCAAGGCTGACAACGCCGCCGCGCTGTTCGCACAACCGGATATCGACGGGGGCCTGATCGGCGCTGCCTCGCTGGACCCGGAAGCTTTCCTCGCCATCTGCCAGGCCGCCGCGCACTAAGACCATTCTGCGTACGGGACGCGCGTTCCCGGAGCCCAGACAACGACAAAAAGAGGCAACCCATGAGCACAAAAAGTCACTTGCATAACTTTTTTCCCACTGTCGCCGAGATTCCCGAACAGTACCGTCCGGGAGCCCCCATCGAGCAGCGCGAGTACCTGGTGAATGGTGGGCTGCTGCGCTGGGACGGCCCCCTGGCCACTGTGCGCAGCCCGATCTTCCTGGCCAGTGACCAGGGGGATGAACAGGTGGTTCTGGGCAGCACGCCGCTGCTGAATGCCGATGCCGCGCTGGCAGCCCTGGATGCCGCCGTCGCGGCCTACGATCACGGCCAGGGCGCCTGGCCGACGATGCGGGTGGGCGAGCGTATCCAGCATGTGGAAGCGTTCCTCGCCCGCATGCGCGAGCAACGCGAGGCGGTGGTCAAGCTGCTGATGTGGGAGATCGGCAAGAACCTCAAGGACTCCGAGAAGGAGTTCGACCGCACCTGCGACTATATCGTCGACACCATCGAGGCCCTCAAGGCGCTGGATCGCCGCTCCAGCCGCTTCGAGCTGGAGCAGGGCATCCTCGGCCAGATCCGCCGCGTGCCGCTGGGCGTGGCCCTGTGCATGGGCCCCTACAACTACCCGCTGAACGAGACCTTCACCACCCTGATCCCGGCGCTGATCATGGGCAATACCGTGGTGTTCAAGCCGGCCAAGCTAGGCGTGCTGCTGATCCGCCCGCTGCTGGAGGCCTTCCGCGACAGCTTCCCGGCCGGGGTGATAAACATCATCTACGGGAGTGGTCGCGAGACGGTCAGCGCGCTGATGGAGAGCGGCAAGATCGACGTCTTTGCCTTCATCGGCACCAACAAGGTCGCCAGCGACCTGAAGAAGCTGCACCCACGCCCGCACCGCCTGCGTGCCACCCTCGGCCTGGATGCGAAGAACCCCGGCATCGTCCTGCCCCGGGTCGACCTGGACAACGCGGTCAGCGAGGCCCTCACCGGCGCGCTGTCGTTCAACGGCCAGCGCTGTACCGCGCTGAAGATCCTCTTCGTCCACGAGGAGGTGCTCGAACCGTTCCTCGACAAGTTCTGCGCCAGGCTGGGCAAACTGAAGCCCGGCATGCCCTGGGACGACGGCGTGGCCCTGACCCCGCTGCCTGAGCCGGGGAAAATCGATTACCTCGACACCCTGCTGGAGGATGCCGTAGCCAAGGGCGCCAGGGTGGTCAACCCGGGCGGCGGCCGCCACCAGCAGAGCTTTTTCTATCCTGCCGTGCTGAGTCCGGTCAGCCCGACGATGCGCCTTTACCACGAGGAGCAGTTCGGCCCGCTGATCCCGGTAGTGCCTTACCGTGATCTGGACGAGGTGATCGACTACGTGCGCGAGTCCGACTTCGGCCAGCAACTCAGCCTGTTCGGCAATGACCCGGACGAAATCGGCAAGCTGGTGGACGCGTTTGCCAACCAGGTGGGGCGCATCAACATCAACGCCCAGTGTCAGCGCGGTCCGGACAGTTTTCCGTTCAACGGCCGCAAGAACTCCGCCGAGGGCACCCTCTCGGTGCATGACGCGCTGCGCGCGTTCTCCATCCGCACCCTGGTGGCAACCAGGTTCCAGGACGACAACAAGGCACTGGTCAGTTCGATCATTCGCAATCGTGCGTCGGGCTTCCTGAGCACTGACTACATCCTGTGAAGTGAGGTGGCGATGAGCACCCGTACCCTGATCATTCTGGATGGCGTCGGCGTGCGCGATGCCGCGGAGGCGAATGCCTTCGCGGCAGCACGACCAGTCCGCGAAAGCGGATGCGGCGGGCCTTCTCGAGTTCATGGCCCAAAGAAACAGAAGGGGAACGCTTAATAATTCAGCATTATAATGCTGAATGCATGGCCAGAAGACAGGAATATCAGAACTATATTGCCGATAAAGGCTAGTACTTCTATTCTACTCGGCATTAAAGTTCTGAAACTGGAATCCCTGAATGCCCGAGCAGATCACGATCCAGACCTATGTCGATGGCCAATGGCATGACGCCCTGGTGCTCACTGTCGACAACCCGCAGAAGGTGGCCAACGGTGCCTGTTCGGTCGCCTACGACCAGGCCTATCTGCTGCAGTTCATCGACAGGGTCGAGTCGGTTTTCGAGCCTGCGGTCAGCGTGAATTTGCCGATGAACTGGACCTTCGTGCGCGAGACGGGCTATCCGGCATTCATCTTCGACATCGTCCCTGCAGGCGCCGCCCGGAGGTCGCTGGAAGTGCGCTTCTCCAGCGAGAAGCCCGAAGGGATGGACATGGAGTTCTTTCTCCTGAAGCGTTGTACGCCGGCGCCCATCGGACATCTGCGAGTGAAGGAATCCTTCGAACATATCGATCTGGGCCGGACCGTCGCCTTTTCGCGCGAGGAGGTCGTGGAGAGGTCGAACGAATTCCTCGAGTACGCATACGAACTTGGCGCGGCCATCGGAGGCGCAACGGGCGCTCAGGGAGAGGCTCCGAAGCTCCTGATGACCGAGGATGCCAAAGGTGGCCTGCATGCGGATGCGGTGCTGGCTGACGCACAGGTGCGCCGTCACTGGCTCGTCAAGTTCGCGCGCAACAAGGTGACCGAGCGCGACAAGAACATCCTGCGTGCCGAGTATCACTACTACAGGGCGATTTCGCAGCTGGGGCTGGATACCGTGTCGATGGATGGGTTGGCACTGGAAGAGGCGGGCAAGCCCAGCCTCTGGATGCCTCGCTTCGACCGGCGCATCGTGGATGGCAGGGTAGAGCGCATCCCGATGGAGTCGGTCTATTCGATCTGCGGAAATACCGTCCCGGGCTCGCCGATGAAACATGAGGACGTGCTGCGCCGCCTGGCCGGCCTGTGGCGGGCGAACCAGCAGTCCGATGAAGTCGAGGGCCTGGTATTCGAGTACGTGCGGCGCGACCTGCTCAACCGCATCCTGGGCAACTCGGACAACCACGGCCGGAATACCGCGATCTTCCGCTACCAGGGTCGCTTCCAGCTGGCGCCGATCTACGATCTTGCCCCGATGGTGCTCGATCCCGAAGGGGTTACACGTGTCACCAAATGGGAGAGCGAGCGATCAGGCGCGCCCGACTGGGCGGCAGTATGCGCATCCCTGGAGGGCCTGCTCGATCCGAACCATCTGATGCGCCGGTTGAAGGATGCGGCGCAGGAATTCCGAGCGCTGCCTGGTCTGCTTGTCGACCTCCCGGAAGAAGTGCGGACTGCCCGGTCGATTCCCTTGAGCAACCTGGATGCCCGCTTGGGCGAATGGGGCCTGCTATGAACAACCTTCCGGCCGAAGAGCGCCACAAGCTGCTCGAAGATATCCAGCTGCAGAATGCGCTGGGCAAGGAAACGCTTGGAACCTCGATACGCCGCCTGCGTGTCGAGGTGACCGGGCTCGACCAGGAGACTTTCGCCTCCATGTGCAGGATGTCGACGAAAGCCCTGTACCAGCTGGAAAGCGACAAGGGCAATCCGACGATCAATACGCTCAACGGCATCCTGCGGATGTTCGGCATGACCATGACGCTCGGCTCGATCAGGACCAGCCCGGTCGTTCCAGCGGAGAACCGGGTCGCGATCCGGAAGCGGGGCGCGCGGCCAGTGTCGCGGAAATCCAACGCGCAGGGTGAATAACGCGCCAGCGTTATCCACCATCCTGACCGGTGGATGAAGCATTCCGCTTCATCCACACAGCACCCAAACGCAGGGCGTCACAAGGTTCCGAGCAACTTCCGCGCGGCCTGGGTGTGATCCGCGATCAGCCCCTTCAGGTCGAGTCCTTCGACTTCCCCGTCCACCACGCGCCAGCTGCCGCCGATCATGATCCGGTCGGCGCGGTCGGCGCCGCAGAGGAGGAGGGCGGAGAGGGGATCGTGGCTGCCGGAGAAGCGCAGTTCGTCGAGCTTGAACAGGGCGAGGTCGGCCTGCTTGCCCGGCGCCAGTTCGCCGATGTCGCTGCGGCCCAGCAGTTTCGCCGAACCGCGGGTGGCCCAGCCCAGCGCCACTTCCGGGGTGACCTTCTCGGCGCCGTAGCGCAGGCGCTGCAGGTACAGGGCCTGGCGGGCTTCGAGGATCATGTTGGAGGCATCGTTGGACGCCGAGCCGTCGACGCCGATCCCCACCGGCGCGCCGGCTTCTTCCAGCGCCAGGGTCGGGCAGATGCCCGAGGCCAGGCGCATGTTCGAGCTGGGGCAGTGGCAGACGCCGGTGCCGGCTTCGCCCAGGCGGCGGATTTCCTCGTCGTTGAAGTGGATGCCGTGGGCCAGCCAGGTGCGCGGGCCGAGCCAGCCGACGCTGTCGAGGTAGTCGACGGTGCGCTGGCCGAAGCGCTGCAGGCAGAAGTCTTCCTCGTCGAGGGTTTCGGCGAGGTGGGTATGCAGGCGCACGTCCTCGCGCTCGGCCAGTTCGGCGCTGGCGCGCATGATTTCCGGAGTCACCGAGAAGGGCGAGCAGGGCGCCAGGGCAATCTGCACCTGGGCGCCTTCGCCACGCTGGTGGTAGTCGCGGATGAGGCGCTGGCTGTCGTCGAGGACGGCCTCGGCGCTCTGCACGGTCTGCTGCGGCGGCAGGCCGCCGTCGGCCTCGCCCAGGCTCATGGAACCGCGGGTGAGCATGGCGCGCATGCCCAGTTCGGCGACCACGCCGGCCTGCACGTCGATGGCCTGCTCCAGGCCGTCCGGGAACAGGTAGTGGTGGTCGGCGGCGGTGGTGCAGCCGGAGAGCAGCAGCTCGGCCAGGGCGACCTTGGTGGCCAGCGCCAACTGGTCCGGCGTCAGGCGCGCCCACACCGGGTAGAGGGTCTTCAGCCAGGGGAACAGCGGCTGGTTCACCACCGGCGCCCAGGCGCGGGTGAGGGTCTGGTAGAAGTGGTGGTGGGTGTTGATCAGGCCGGGCGTCAGCACGTGCCGGCTGGCGTCGAAGGTCTGTTCGCAGGGGCGGGAAGGTTGCTGGCCGGCGGCGACCAGTTCGACGATGCGGCCGTCCTGGGCGACGATGCCGCCGCGGGCGTCGAGGTCGTTGGCGGTGAAGATGGCGAGCGGATTGCGCAGCCAGAGACGCGGGGATGACATGGAGGAGTCCTCGTCAGTCGCGGAGCCGCGCGCGAGGCGAGCCGGCTCCTGGGTTGAGAGAGCCAGCTCAGTGTTGACCCTGTCTGCTGATCCAGGTCCGCCGCCGCATCCAGTTCCGCCAGGGAACTGACCTCGCGGTCAAGCGTGGAACGGATGGTAGCGCCAGCGGAACCGTTCGTCACCTGCCAGCAAAATAATCGCAGGAAAATCAGCGTGTTCTGATTATTGAATCAATTCTTGTATACAAATTCATTTTGGCTGTTGTACATTTTTTCCGGCCCCCTCGTACAACAAAAACAAGCGAGTCCTCCAGCCATGAATGATCGTTCAGCTGTAGCGTCCACCGGAGAGCGTCCGGAAGACGAGAACCTCGGTATCGGCGCCAACCTGGCGTACGGCCTGCAACACGTTCTGACCATGTATGGCGGCATCGTCGCCGTGCCGCTGATCCTCGGTCAGGCCGCCGGCCTGTCGCCCGCCGAGATCGGCACCCTGATCGCCGCTTCGCTGTTCGCCGGCGGTCTGGCCACTCTGCTGCAGACCCTCGGCCTTCCCTTCTTCGGCAGCCAGCTGCCGCTGGTGCAGGGCGTATCCTTCGCCGGCGTGGCGACCATGCTCGCGATTCTCACTACCGGTTACGAGGGTGGTGGCATTCCCGCGGTGCTGGGGGCCGTCATGGCCGCGTCGGTCATCGGCCTGCTGATCACACCCATCTTCTCGCGCATCACCCGGTTCTTCCCGCCGCTGGTCACTGGCGTGGTCATCACCACCATCGGCCTGACGCTGATGCCGGTGGCCGCGCGCTGGGCCATGGGCGGCAACAGCAAGGCGCCGGACTTCGGCAGCACCGCGAACATCGGCCTGGCTGCCGTCACCCTGGTGATAGTGCTGCTGCTGAGCAAGCTGGGCAGCGCCGCCATCTCGCGCCTGTCGATCCTCCTGGCCATGGTGATCGGCACCGGCATCGCCTACGCCCTGGGCATGACCGACTTCTCCAAGGTGACCGAGGGCCCGATGCTGGCCATGCCGGAGATCTTCCACTTCGGCATGCCGACCTTCCACGTGGCCGCCATCATCTCCATGTGCATCGTGATCCTGGTGACCCTGGTGGAAACCTCGGCGGACATCCTCGCGGTCGGCGAGATCATCGGCACGAAGGTGGACTCCAAGCGCCTGGGCAACGGCCTGCGCGCGGACATGCTGTCGAGCATCGTCGCGCCGGTATTCGGTTCCTTCACCCAGAGCGCCTTCGCCCAGAACGTCGGCCTGGTGGCGGTCACCGGCGTGAAGAGCCGCTACGTGGTAGCCACCGGCGGCCTGATCCTGGTGACCCTCGGCCTGCTGCCGGTAGTGGGGCGGGTAGTGGCCGCAGTACCGCCGGCGGTGCTCGGCGGCGCGGGCCTGGTGCTATTCGGCACCGTGGCGGCCAGCGGCATCCGCACCCTGTCGAAGGTGGACTACCGCAACAACATGAACCTGGTGATCGTGGCCACCGCGCTGGGCTTCGGCATGCTGCCGATCGCGGCGCCGACCTTCTATCACAACTTCCCGGGCTGGGTGGAAACCATCTTCCACTCCGGGATCAGCTCCTCGGCCATCATGGCGATCCTGCTGAACCTGCTGTTCAACCACTTCAAGACCGGCAACTCGGACCAGCAGTCGGTGTTCGTCGCCGCCGAGGAACGCACCCTGCGCTACCGCGACATCGCCGCACTGGCCGAAGGCGACTACTTCCTCGACGGCAAGCTGTTCGACAAGGATGGCAACGAGGTACCCGTGATCAGGGACGACCACGAGCATGGGCACGACGAGATATCGCCACCCAGCCTGAAGAAGACGGTGGCAGCTGAAACCTGACGCCATGCATGAACGAGACGGCCCTTCGGGGCCGTTTTCGTTCAGGGGTAGATCCGGTTATCCCGGAAACCTGATCGAGCGATCGGACTGCGCCGCTGGATAGTTCTTTTCCATTCGGACTTTCATCTAACCGCAGGAAATCAGTCTAAGAAGTCCCGGCCGTGCGCCGGGCCTTTTGCTACCCTGAATTCAGTAGGTGAAAACGCAGACTGATGCGCAAGTGGATAGCAAGGAGACGTGGGGCACGTTCCCGGGGTACACGGCTGGCGAGACCAAGATTTGCCCCATATGCCGCGTGAAGTGGAGGGGGGTTGACACTCCTCCGCCAGATTCCTCAGAAACCTTGTAAGCCGGAGACCAGCGCCGGCCACCTACTAGAATCTCGAAGCCCGACCAGCGTGTCGGGCTTTCTTTTTTGTTCGAGCATCACGCCTGATTCATGACCAGACCTACATGGGCGAGCCCCTCGTGACTTGCTCGTCACCATGGCTGGATCGCCCCCTCAATTCCTGCGTCTCCGCCAGCAACCAGTCCCGAAGCATCCGCATTTCCGTCGAACCCGCCAGGTCGCGGCGGCAGACGAAGTAGTGCTTGCGGTCGTCGGCGAAGAAGGTTTCGCCGAGCGGCCGGACCAGCCTGCCCGAGTCCAGCTGGTGCTGCACCAGATGGCGCCAGGCCAGGCCGACGCCCACTTCTTCCTGGACCGCGTCCAGCAGCATGGAGAAGTGGCTGAAATCCATCGTCTCCTTGCACATCGCGGCGTCGAAGCCGAACTGCTTCAGCCAGAACGCCCAGTCGACGGGCGCCCAGAGCCTGGCTTTCCAGTGGCTGGCGCTGAGGTTCAGCAGGGTGACGCTCGTCAGGCCTTCAAGGGACGCGATCTGCGGGTGCTGTTCGAGGAAGCCCGGGGTGCAGACCGGGAATATCTCTTCGGAGAAGAGGAACTCCGCCACGTAGTGCGGATGCTCCTCCAGCCCCAGGGTCACCGCGGCATTGAAGCTCTCCTGATAGTCCGGGTTCGCGTCGGAGCTGATCAGGTGCAGCTGAAGCTCGGGATGCTGGACGCGCAAACGCTTCAGCCGCGGCAGCAGCCAGAGCTGGGCGAAGGCGGTGGTGGTGATCAGGGCCAGGTAGTCCTGGCTCTTGCGCCGCAGCAGGTCGCGGGATGCCGTGGCGATGTGGTGCAGGGCGGAGGAGGCCGCCAGGAACAGCGCATGCCCGTCGCTGGTGAGCTGGACCTTGCGGTTGCCGCGCTGGAACAGCTTCAGGCCGTAGAAGTCTTCCAGCGTCTGGATCTGCCGGCTGACCGCCGCCTGGGTCACGCAGAGTTCCTCCGCCGCCAGCTTGAAACTGCCATGTCGGGCGGCGGCTTCGAAAGTGCGCAGCGCATTCAGTGGCGGGAGCAGATGCCTGAGGTTGCTCATTGGGCATACCTGATGAGTCGGACACTGCGAACAGTTAACCAGAGCGCAACTGGAAATGGCAGTTCCTGGCGCGGACGGATAACGCCCCAGCGTTCCCGCGCTGAGGCCATTGGCGGATGACGCTGGCGCGTCATGCGCCCTACGTCGAGTTGCGGTTTCACTTAACAAAAAGGCAAGCGAATGCCGCGCAAAACTCGTTTGTCAGCGCTCCGCCATCTCCCGATCATCGGCCTCAGGTCACCCACCCAGAGGAACAAGAACAATGAGATTCGAAAACAAGGTCGTCGTGATCACCGGAGGCGCCGGCGGCGTCGGTCAGGCGCTGGTCCGGCTGTTCGCCGCCGAAGGCGCGCGCCTGATGATCTCGGACATCAATGCCGACGGCTGCCAGGCCATGGTCGAGCAGGCCCGCGAGCTGGGCGCCGAGGCCGACTGCCTGGCCGGCAACCTGCGCGAGAAGGAGTATTGCGAAGCGGTGATCGCCCGCGCGGTGGAGCGCTTCGGCGGCGTCGATATCCTGCTCAACAATGCCGGCATCATTCCCCGCGGGACCATCGAGGAAACCACCGACGAGATGTGGTTCACCGCCATGGACGTCAACCTGAACGCGGCGTTCTTCCTCTGCCGCGCCGCCATCCCGCACATGAAGAAGCGTGGCGGCGGCGCCATCGTCAACACCTCTTCGGTGTGGGGCACCCATCCGGGGCCCGGCCATGTCGCCTACTGCACCAGCAAGGGCGCGGTGGCGGCCTTCTCGCAGAACCTCGGCCGCGACTGCGCGCCGTTCGGCATTCGCGTCAATGCCGTCTGCCCGCACGAAATCAACACGCCGATGATCCGCACCGGCTTCGAACGCCGCGGCCTCGATCCGGACAAGGCCGTCGAGGAGCTGAACCGGACCGTGCCGCTGGGGCGCATCGCCGAGCCGGAGGACATCGCCGACGTGATCGCCTTCCTGGCTTCCGACCAGGCCCGCTACGTTGCCGGCGCGACGCTCGAAGTCACCGGCGCCAAGCCGGTTTCCGGCTGAGGAAAGAATGATGCTGAACGACAAGGTGGCCGTCGTGACCGGCGGCGGACGCGGCATCGGCCGCGGGATTAGCGGAAAACTGCTGCAGGCGGGTGCGCGGGTCCTGATCGCCCAGCGCCAGCCGCTGGATGAAGAACTGGGCGCCAACCCGCAGGTGGCCTGGGTCGAAGCCGACCTGGCGGATCGCGAAGCGCCCTACATCATCGCGCGGGAGGTCGAGCGGCGCTTCGGCGGCGCCGACATCCTGGTCAACAATGCCGGCTTCATGTTCGAGCAGTCGCTGGACGAGATGACCGAGGACGACTGGGACCGGATGATGGCGGTCAACATGCGCGCCCCGGTCTTCCTGGCCAAGGCGCTGCTGCCGCTGATGCGCGCGCGGGGCGGCGGCAGCATCGTCAATATCGGCTCCATCGAAGGCATCGGCGCCAATCCCTGGCACACCGCCTACTGCGGATCGAAGGCCGGCGTGCACGGCTTCACCCGTGCGATGGCGGTGGACCTGGGGCGCGACGGCATCCGCTGCAACGCCATCGCCCCCGGCTGGATCAATTCCGACCTGAGCGACGCCTACATCGACGCCCAGCCCGATCCCGCCCAGGCCCGCGCCGGACTGCTCGGGCTGCATCCGGTCGGGCGTACCGGCGAGCCGCAGGACATCGGCGGCGTCGTGGTGTTCCTCGCCAGCGACGATGCGGCCTTCATCACCGGCCAGGTGATAGTCGTGGACGGCGGTCGGACCGCGAAGCTGCCGTTGCCGTTCTGAGGCTGCGAATGGCAGGCCGCGCCTGCTCATGGCCGGTGCGGCGCCTGCGTGGAAGGGCCCGGGAATGCCTCGGGCCCTGTCGTGGCGATCAGCGCAGCGTGTAGCCGTTGTCCACGACCAGATCCTGACCATGGATGCCGCGCGCCTGCTCGGACAGCAGGAAGAGGACTGCGTCGGCCACGGCGCCCGGTTCGAGGAAGCGGCCATCCAGCAGGCGCTGGTTGACGGCGGCGGCGACTCCGTCCAGCGCATCGGCTTCGAGACCCAGGGTGCCCCAGATCGGCGTTGCAGTCGGTCCGGGGGAAACCATGTTGATGCGAATCCGCTCGGCTGCCAGCTCCACTGCGAGGGTCCGCGCCTGCGCCTTCAGCGCCGCTTTCGAGGCGATATAGGCGGCGAGGCCGGGGAAGGTCACCTGC
Source organism: Pseudomonas jinjuensis (assembly GCF_900103845.1). Lineage (GTDB taxonomy): Bacteria > Pseudomonadota > Gammaproteobacteria > Pseudomonadales > Pseudomonadaceae > Pseudomonas > Pseudomonas jinjuensis. Next base: position 168,938 of record NZ_FNIJ01000004.1, on the reverse strand, counting down.
GACAGGAAGGTGCCGATGAACACCACCGATGCCGGGCGGGCCAGCTGGTCGCGCAGCGCGGCGAGCGTATTCAGCGCACCCGCGCCGTTGACCTCCCACTGCTGCTGGAAGGCAGCGCCATCCAGTCCGTCGGCCAGCCGGGCGATGCCGGCGTTGGGGACCAGATGATGGATCGGCCCCAGCTCGCGCGCACACTCCGCCAGCCGCTGCAGGTCTTGCGCATCGGTGACGTCGCCGGACAGCCAGTGCAGCCGCTCGCCGGGGTGATCCAGCAACTGCGGCGGTGCCTCGCCGCTGCGGGCCATTGCCAGTACCCGATTGCCCTGGCGCAACAGGCGCTCGGTCACCGCCAGACCTATCCCGGAACTGGCGCCGGTGACCACGGCAAGGGGAGGGTGGCTTTCAATGCTTGGCATCTGTCTTTCTCCTGAGGGGTGTGATGGTCAGCGCGGTTCTCCGCGCGGCATCTTCCTCTCAGTTTTCATGCCACCAATTGTGCCTTTCAGATCAATAACTTACGGCGATCATGGTGAAGATGACAACGAGCCGGGAGGGTCGTTAGCACCCACCGAGGTCATTTCGACCGTCGATCCCGGGCTGGACCGTTCCAGCCGCTGCGTCCGGACGGGATACCCGAATGCGGCTAGTCTGAGCCAGACGTGAAGAACCGTCGGCTGCACGTCGACGCCATTTCCAGCCCCGTACAGGCGGTGCCGCCATGTCCCTCGTTCTCTACGGTCATCCGTTTTCCTCGTACACGCAGAAGGTCCTGATCGCGCTGTACGAGAACGCCATCCCCTTCGAATTCCGCTGCATCGGGCCGGACACTCCGCAGCACTCGGCGGACTGGCTGCGCCTGTGGCCGCTGGCCAAGTTCCCGCTGCTGCTGGACGGTCCGCGCAGCGTCGCCGAGACCAGCATCATCATCGAGTACCTGCAGCTGACCCATGGCGGGCCGGTGCGCCTGCTGCCGGACGAGCCGCTGGCGGCGCTGGACGTGCGCTTCCTCGACCGCTTCTTCGATCTGCACGTGATGAGCCCGGTGCAGCATGCGGTCGGCGGGGCGCTGACCGGCGATGCGAGCAAACGCCGGGAGGCACTCGCGACCGCGGTGGAGAAGCTGGAACTGGCCTACGCCTGGCTCGAAGGCCATCTGCCCGGCAGGACCTGGGCGGCAGGGGAGACGTTCAGCCTGGCCGATTGCGCGGCGGCGCCATCGCTGTTCTATGCCGACTGGACGCAGCCGATTTCCGACGCCTATCCCGTGCTGCGAGCCTACCGTTCGCGCCTGCTGGCCCGCCCCTCGTTCGCCCGGGCGGTGGACGAGGCAAGGCCCTATCGCCCGCTGTTTCCCCTCGGCGCGCCCGATCGGGACTAGTGGCCTGTGTGGCTGATTCGACTAATCAATTTCGGCGCCAGGCTTCGCCATACTGCGTTGCCGCTCATCACCGTAGCCCTGCTACGACTCGTCGCGGCGCCTTGTCTGGCAAACCCTGGCACTCGAACTTCAATTGCCGAATCAACCGTACAGGCCACTAGACCTTCAGCGCACCACGGAATCCCCGCGCGGCGTAATAGGACTGCGCGCCGTTGTGATAGGCGAAGACACGGTCATAGCGGCGGTCGCAGAAGAGCGCGCCGCCGAGCTTGCGCATGGCGGGAGGCGTTCGTACCCAGCTGGAGGTGCGGATGTCGAAGACGCCCAGCTTCTGCAGGTCGCGGTACTGGTCTTCGGTGAGCAACTCGATGCCCATGGCCGCGGCCATGTCCGTCGCGCAGTCGGCGGGCCTGTTTTCCTTGCGCGATTCCAGCGCCGCGCGGTCATAGCAGAGGCTTCGGCGCCCGGACGGGCTTTCGGCGGAACAGTCGACGAATACGAACGCGCCGGTGTCCCTGTCCTGACCCACCACATCGGGTTCGCCGCCGGTCCGCTCCATTTCGCCGAGGGCGCGCAGTTTCTCCGGGGCTGACTCCAGCCTGGCCTGCACGCTCGACCAGTCGATGCCTTGATGTCGGCCCATGTTCCCTTCGAATCGCACTTTCAGCGTTTCCACCAGCGCTTCGCGTTGTCCTGCATTCATGCTGCACCTCCGTTGGCTAACCAACATAGCAGCCCGATCGTTTGACGAAGGCTTCGGCCATGGTTAGATTGGCCGCTCGTTCACCTTCACGACTCGCCCCCATGTCCCATGACGCACTCCATCGCTCGCTGACTCCTGACCTCCAGTCAGGCGGCCTGCCACTGTGCGTTTCCAGCGTCGCTCCCCCTCCTGCCTCGGTCGCTCCGCCGCCGGCATCTCCGCCGCCGCCGGCTGATTCGTTCTAACGACCCACTCGAAATCCACGTCCGATCTCGCGCCGCCGGCCACCCGGCACGGTGAAGTTGCGCCCGGACGTCGTTCAACGACCTGGACAGGTATCACATGACTATCTTCAGGAACGCCTGGGCCACCTTTGGCCCGACCTCGCTTTTCGTCCTGCTCTGGGGCAGCGGTGCGATATTCTCGCGCTGGGGCCTCGACCACAGTTCGGCATTCGCCATTCTCACGCTGCGCTTCGGCCTGGCGCTGCTGGCACTGCTGTTCGTCGCCGCCCTGCGTCGCCGGCTGTTGCCGCGACCGGGCACAGGCTGGCAGGTCGCCCTGACCGGCCTCGCGCTGATCGGCGGCTATTCGATCTGCTATTTCCTGGCGCTGGAAAACGGCATCACCCCGGGTGTGCTGGCGACCGTGCTGGGGGTGCAACCCATCCTGACGCTGCTGATCGTCGAACGCGGTTTCTCCCTCTCGCGGCTCGCCGGGCTGGTCCTGGCGCTCTGCGGGTTGGCGCTGGTGGTGTTCCAGGGGTTGCTGAAGGCGCATTTCTCCCCGACGGGAGTGGCCTTCGCCCTGCTGGCACTGGCCTGCATGACCAGCGGGGCGATCCTGCAGAAACGCATCCGGCAGGCGCCGCAGGACGTATTGCCGCTGCAGTACCTGGTCAGCCTGGTGCTGTGCCTGCTGTTCGTGCCGTTCAAGCCCTTCGCGGTGGAGTGGGTGGCGGGCTTCGTCATCCCGCTGCTGTGGCTGGGGCTGGTGATTTCCGTCGGTGCGCAGTTGCTGCTGTACCGGTTGATCCAGGCGGGGAACCTGGTGAATGTCACCAGCCTGTTCTACCTGGTGCCGGTGGTTACCGCGGTCATGGATTACCTGTTCCTCGGCAACGCCTTGTCGATGCTCGGCGTTGCGGGAATGGCGGCGATTCTGCTCGGGCTGGCGATGGTCTTCCGGCCTGGTCGCAGAACGTAGGGTAGATCGGTCGGGGCCATGGCCGCCCTTCGTAGGAGCTCAGCTCGCTCGCGATCCATGGTTTCTACCGGCACCCCATCACCAGGGGAAACACCGGTTCGCGAGCAAGCTCGCTCCTACAAAAAAGCATGCAGTTCCCCAGGCTGGGCATCTACCGTTGCGGGACCGCATGCGCGGCCATGGCCGCCCTTCGTAGGAGCTCAGCTCGCTCGCGATCCATGGTTTCTACCGGCACCCCATCACCCGGGGAAACACCGGATCGCGAGCAAGCTCGCTCCTACAAAAAAGCGTGCAGTTCCCCAGGGTGGCCGTTTTCAGGCGAGCTGAATCCAGGTGGTCTTCAGTTCGCAGTACTGGTCATGGGCATAGACCGACTTGTCGCGGCCGCCGAAGCCCGACTGCTTGTAGCCGCCGAAGGGCGTGGAGATGTCGCCTTCGGAGAAGCAGTTGACCGACACGGTGCCGGCGCGGATCGCCGAGGACACGCGGTGGGCGGTGTTGATGTTGTCGGTCCAGAGCGAGGCGGCGAGGCCGTAGCAGGTGTCGTTGGCGATGGCGATGGCTTCTTCCTCGCTGTCGAAGGTGATCACCGCCAGCACCGGGCCGAAGATCTCTTCGCGGGCGACGGAGGAAGCATTGGTCACGCCGTCGAAGATGGTCGGAGCGACGAAGTAGCCGCCGCTGTCCTGATGCAGCCGCACGCCGCCGGTCACCAGGCGCGCGCCTTCGGCCCTGGCCTGTTCGATATGCCCGAGCACCTTCTCCATGTGCGCCTGTTCGATCAGCGCGCCGAGACGCACGGATGGGTCGAGCGGGTCGCCCGTCTTCCAGTCCTGCAGTTGCCGAACCAGCTCGTCGAGCAGGGCGTCCTTGATCGAGCGGTGCACGATCAGGCGCGAGCCCGCCGAGCAGTTCTCGCCCATGTTCCAGAAGGCGGCGCTGAGCACGTTGCTGGCGACGTTCTCCAGGTTGCCGGCATCGGCCATGACCACCTGCGGGTTCTTGCCGCCGCATTCCAGCACCACGCGCTTGAGGTTGCTCCTGGCCGAGTATTCGAGGAACAGCCGGCCGACTTCGGTGGAGCCGGTGAAGGCGGCGAGGTCGATGTCCGGATGCAGGCCGATGGCCTTGCCGGCGGTATGGCCGAGGCCGGGGACGACGTTGAGCACACCGGCGGGAATGCCGGCCTCATGGGCCAGTTCCGCCAGGCGCAGGGTGGCCAGGGAGGTCAGTTCGGCCGGCTTGAGGATCACGCTGTTGCCGGTGATCAGCGCCGGGCCGAGCTTCCAGCCGGCCATCATGCAGGGGAAGTTCCATGGCAGCACGGCACCGACCACGCCGATCGGCTCGCGCTTGATCATGCCGATGTTGCCAGGGCTGGACGGCGAGATGGCGTCGTACAGCTTGTCGCCGGCCTCGGCGTGCCAGCGGATGGTGTTGGCGGTATCCGGGATGTCGATGGCGAAGCATTCGCCGACGGGCTTGCCGGCTTCCAGGGATTCCAGCACCGCCAGTTCCAGGCGGTGCGCGTCGATCAGGTCGGCGAAGCGCTGCATGATCGCCTTGCGCTCGGCGGGCGCCAGCTTCGACCAGACGCCGGCTTCGAACGCGGCGCGGGCGGCCTTGACCGCGACGTCTATGTCTTCGGCATCGCAGGCCGCGACTTCGGCCAGCACCTGGCCGGTCGCCGGGTTCAGCGTGGCGAAGGTGGCGCCGGAGCGGGCGCTGACGAAGCGTCCGCCGATGAAGGCCTGGGTGCGCAATTCGAGTCGTTCGATCTGTTCATCGATGGCGCTGCGGGTGAGGGCGTCGCTCATTGTCGTTCTCCAGAGTGGGTCTCAAAGTTCTGCGCCGGCGGTCCATTCCTTCCAGGCGATGGACGAGCGCACGCCAAGTCCCAGCAGGGGCTCGGGCGGATTGCGGCAGGGTTTGGGCTGTTCCAGCATGCTGCGCAGCAGGTCGCTGTCCATGCCCAGTGCGTATTCGGCGATCAGCTTCCCGGAGATGGTGCCGCGGGTCAGGCCGAGGCCGTTGCAGCAGACCGCGCTGTAGACCGCCGGGGCGATCTCGCCGAACACCGAGCCGGAGTTGCGCGCCAGGCACAGGGCGCCGCCCCAGGTGTATTCGAACTCGACGCCGGGCAGCATCGGGAAGCGATTCTCGAAGGACTTGCGGTGGGCGCGGCGGACCCGTTCCAGGGTGCCGGCGCTGGCCTGGACCTGCGGGTTGTAGGTGAAGGAATTGCGGATGCAGATGCGTCCGTTGGCCAGGCGCCGCACCGTGGTTCCCAGCGGGTCGGCGGGAATCAGGCCCCAGGACTCGTCGCCGCCGAGCACCTGCAGTTCCTGCGGGGTGAGTTGGCGGGTCATGCTGGCGTAGGTGTACACCGGCAGGATGCGTCCCTTCAGGCCCAACTCGCCGAAGGTCGATGCGTAGGCGTTGTTCGCCAGCACCATGCGCGGGGCCTTGACGACGCCTTGCGCGGTGGTCAGCACGTGCGGCCTGCCGACCTCGATGGTCAGCACCGGGCTGTCCTCGAACAGCTGGACGTTCTCCGGCAGGGTCTGCCCCAGCCCGCGGGTCAGCGCCGCCGGCTGGACCAGCACGCAGCGCGGGGCATGCAGGCCGGCCTGGTAGAAGTCGCTGCCGGTGATGGCCTTCATCTCCCGGGCATCGAGCATGCGATAGGGCTCGCCGAGGGCGGAAAGCCCCCTGGCGAATTCCTCCAGCGAATGCGCGCCGCGCTCGTTGACCGCGCCGTGGATCTTGCCCTGCTCGCGCCAGTCGCAATCGATGTCGTGCTTCCTGACGATGTCGCGCACGTAGTCGATGGCGCCGCGGCAGAGGCGGATGATCTTCTGGTCGGCCTCCTGACTGCTGGTGTAGCTGTGCGAGGTCAGGTCATGGGGCAGGTCGACCATGAAGCCCGAGTTGCGTCCGGCGGCGCCGAAGCCGACCCGCCGGGCGTCGATGAGCACGATCGAGGCGTCCGGCTGCAGCTCCGCCAGCCGGCGCGCCGCGGCCAGGCCGGCGAGGCCGGCGCCGAGCACCACCCAGTCGGCCTGCACGGTGCCGCGCAGCGACGTACCGGGGGGCGGCGGCGGCAGGGTTTCGTACCAGCCGCAGCGACCGTCGTTCTGCGGCAGGAAATTGCATTGCAGCTGCATGGGGCACCTCCAGTGACCGCGAACTAACCGCGATGGGCGACCAGTTGCTCGTAGGTGCGCGCGAAGGCGGCCTTTTCCTGCTCATTCAGGGGGAGCAGCGGACGGCGGGTGTTGCCCACCGGCAGGCCGGCTAGTTCGCAGCCGTACTTGATGTACTGGCAGAACTTCCCGCCCTGTTCGAGCAGGTTGAGCATCGGCAGCAGGCGGCTGGCCAGTTCGCGGCCGGCGATCATGTCCTGCTCGACCACGCAGGCGCGGTACAGCGCGACGTGCTCGGGAGCGAGGAAGTTGGAGGCGCCGGCGACCCAGCTGCGCGCGCCCCAGGTGAAGAACTCCAGCACCTGGTCGTCCATGCCGCAGCTGGTCTGCAACTGGCCGGCGTACTCCTGGGTGAGGGCGTGCATGCGCTCGATGGAGCCGGTGCTTTCCTTGATCGCCTGGAAGTTCGGGCGGTCCTTGAGGGCGTCGATGAACTCGAAGCTCATGGGCGTCCCGGTGCGGGCCGGGAAGTTGTAGAGCATGGTCGGCAGGTCGAGGGCATCGTCCACCGTGCGGGCGTGGGCGAGCAGTTCTTCCTGGGTCGGCTGGCAGTAGTAGGGCGCGGCGAGGAGGATGCAGTCGAAGCCGGCCGACTTGGCGTAGCGGCCGAGGTCGAGGGATTCGTCGGTGGTGGTCGAGTTGATCCCGGCCATCAGCGGGATGCGTCCGCCGGCCAGTTCGGCGACCGCGTCGAACAGCTGCTTGCGTTCGCCATTGCTCAGCGCGTAGTACTCGCCGGTGGTGCCGCCGATGATCAGGCCGTTGATGCCGTCGCCGATCAGGCGCTCGACCACCGGGGAGAGGGCAGGGAAGTCGATGGAACCGTCCTGGGCGAAGGGCGTAACGACGGGGGTCCAGATACCATCAAAGTTCATGTAATCACCTAGCCGAAAAGTTGTTCTTGTTGAGGATTTCGGCTTGAAGATTAATGACGCGCTTCCGTGGTCAACAAGCAACATTTAAGGATGGCAATCAATGAGCGGGGGTTATGAATTTATTGGCGGAAAATAAAAAACCTGCACAAGGCAGGTTCTTTTTTTCTGGGCAGACTGGTGCGGCCGATATTAACAAGCCACAACTTCCGGAATTCGCAATTAAAACTGCGGACAAACAATAACGCCCGGTAATCAGAACTGCGCGAGCAGCCAGTCGCGCAGGCGGCAGCAGGCCTCGTCGTCTTCCTTGTCTTCGTTGAAGGTCAGGTAGTGCAGGCTGTCCTTGAGCACCATTTCCTGCTCCACCGGCCGGACCAGCAGGCCCTGTTCGAGCAGATGGCCGACCAGGTGATTCCAGCCGAGGGCGACGCCCTGGTGGCTGAGGACCATCTGGATCAGCAGGTTGTAGTCGTTGGCGTTGAAGAAGTGCGGGGCGTTGGCCTTGCGCGTCTCGATGTCGATGTCATGGAAGGCCAGCCAGACGCTCCAGTCGACGTGTTCGGCCACCTGCGAGCGGCCGTAGGGGCTGAGGTTCAGCAGCACGCTGTCGCGCAGGCCTTCCAGGCTGCGCAGCTCCGGATGCTCGTCGAGGTACTTCGGCGTGCACACCGGGTAGATCACGTCGTGCATCAGCGGATAGCTGCGGTAGCCCTCGCGGATCTTCGCCATCTTGGTGATGAAGATGTCGGGGCGCACGCCGGGTTCCATGGACAGGAAGTTCTGCGTGGTGATCAGGTTCAGGTCCACGTCCGGGTGCGTGCTGAAGAAGTCCGGCAGCCGATGGGCCAGCCACAGCGCGGAGAAGGCCGGCGAGCAGCACAGGGTGAGCACGCGCTTGCTGGTGCTGTGGCTGCGGATGCGCTCGGCGGCCTGGGCGATGTTGACGAACGACAGCTGCACCGCATCGAAGAAGATCGAGCCGGCGGCGGTGAGTTCCACGGCACGGCCGACGCGCTTGAACAGCTCGGCGCCGAGGTAGGTTTCCAGCTCGCGGATCTGCCGGCTGATCGCCGCCTGGGTCACGCACAGGGCTTCGGCCGCGCGGGTGAAGTTCTGGTATTTGGCCGCGGCGACGAAGGATTTCACGGCGCGCAACGACGGCATCTTGATCAGGGTCTGATCGGGTTCGGTGTGCTTAACCATAACGACAGGTAATCAAGAACCTCAATAAAAAGTCGATTCAGTCCGCGGACGGGGCCGCCCTAGACTGCGCTTATTGCAATCGCGGTGAAATGATCGCTGCCGACGGAGGGTAGCCGAAAAGGGCGGAAGCGCAGAAGCCCGGCTTTTCGGTTCCATCCTTCGCCGGCCAGAGAATGCACCGACAAACCACCGAGCCTGCTCCGGAGTGCAAATAACAATGGACAACAAAATTGCTGTGATAGACCTCATCCACCAGCGCGAACAGCGCCATGCGCTTCCCGGGGCGGTGTATAGCTCGCCGGAAGTCTACCGCCAGGACCTGGAGCAGATCTGGCACAGGGAATGGATCTTCGCCGGCCATACCTTCGAGCTGGAAAAGCCCGGCCAGTACTTCACCCTGCAGATCGGCGACTACCCCATCGCGGTGGTACGCGGCGGCGACGGCCAGGTGCGCGCCTTCCACAACGCCTGCCGGCACCGCGGCTCCAAGGTCTGCACCGAGAACAGCGACAAGGTCGCCAAGCTGGTCTGCCCGTACCACAAGTGGGTCTTCGACCTGGACGGCAAGCTGCTCTTCGCCGGCAACATGGGCCCCGACTTCAATGTGGCCGAGTACGGCCTGAAGCCTGCCCATTGCGAAGTGGTGAACACCTACATCTACGTCTGCGTGGCCGAGAAGGCGCCGGACTTCGAGAAATTCCGCAAGGCGGTTTCGCCCTTCATCACCCCGCACAACCTGGAAGACTGCAAGGTCGCGTTCGAATCCAACCTGATCGAGCGCGGCAACTGGAAGCTGGTCTTCGAGAACAACCGCGAGTGCTACCACTGCGAGGGCACCCATCCGGAACTGCTCAACTCCTTCGTCGAGAACCTCTCGGTGGCGGGCGTGGGCGGCGAGGAAGACCCGGAGCTGGTGGCGCACTGGGATCGCTGCGAAGCCGCCGGCCTGCCCAGCCGCCTGGTGATGGACGAAGACGGGCAGTTCCGCATGACGCGCATTCCGCTGTCCGCCGGCGCGGTGAGCTACACCATGGACGGCAAGCCGGCGGTGGCGCGGCGCCTCGACAGGAGCGGCGCGGACAACATCGGCGCGCTGCTGTACTTCAACTATCCGTCCACCTGGAACCACTTCCTCGGCGACCACGCGCTGAGCTTCCGCGTGCTGCCCCAGGGGCCGAACGAGACCCTGGTGACCACCAGGTGGCTGGTGCCGAAGGACGCCCAGGAAGGCATCGACTACGACCTCGACCGCCTGACCCGGGTCTGGGTCGCCACCAACGACCAGGACCGCCGCCTGGTGGAAGGCGCGCAGGCTGGCGTGACCTCGCCGGCCTACGTGCCCGGCCCGTACTCGGCGATCGCGGAGAACGGCGTCTGCCAGTTCGTCGACTGGTACTGCGAGACCATGCGCCGCCGGCTGGCGGACTGATTTCCCGCACCGCCTTTCCTCGCTGCGACCCCGTTTCACCGCTCCGGTGAAACGGGGTTTTTTCGTCCATGGCCCAGGAAGCAACGATGCAATCACATTCCTCTTCTCTTCGCGACGGACACGCCCGGGGCTTCTGCCTGGTGCTGCTGGCGGCGTTCTGCTACGGCCTGCAGCCGTTCTTCGCCCAGTACGCCTATGCCGGCGGAGCCGATCCGGTGGGCCTGCTGCTGGCGCGCTTCTCCATCGCCGCGCTGGCCTTGCTGGCATTCCTGCGCTGGCGCGGGATACCGCTGCCGAGCGGCCGGCTGGCGCGGCAGAACCTGCTGCTGGGCGTCGGCTACGGGCTCGCGGCGCTGGGCTACTACAACGCCTGCCGTTCGACCTCGGTGAGCCTGGCGATCATCGTGGTGTACACCTTCCCGGCCTTCGTCACGGTGGTCTCCATCGCCTGCCTGGGCGAGCGCACCAGCGCGCTCAAGCTGGCCAGCCTGGTGCTGGCGCTGGGCGGGGTGCTGCTGGCGACCGGGCTGAGCCTGTCCGGCGCATCGCTGGGCGCGCTCTGGGCGCTGTTCGCGGCGATGTGCTACGGCGCGTCGATCATCTACGGCACCCACCGCATCTGCCATGAGGACCCGCTGGCCTCGGCGGCCATGCTGTTGCTCGGCTGCGCGCTGACCTTCGCCGTGGCGGCGCTGTTCCGCGGTGCGGCGTTCCCGGCCACGGGCGCGGGATGGTGGGGAACGGCAGGGCTGGCGCTGTTCGCCACCCTGGTGCCGGTCGCGGCCTTCCTCGCCGGTTCGCCGCGCATAGGCTCCTCGGCGGCGGCCACGCTGTCGACGGTGGAACCGGTGGTGGCGGTGACCATCGCGGTGCTGTTCATGGGCGAGCGGCTCACCGTCGCCATGCTCTGCGGCGGGCTGATGGTGATGCTCGCCGCCGTGTTCCTGGCCCGCCAGGGCGGGGGAGAACAGGGCGCGGACAGCGTGCCGGGAGACGCGACTCGCAACCGATAACATGAAGTTATGGTTAAGGGCGAACAAATGTCGTTGGACGCTGGGATAACCAAATCCTAATTTGAAGGTGCAGTGCGGCGCCATGTATGGAGCCGATTTTGAAGAGCAGGAATTTCTGCACGCCGGCATATATCCGGCCTATCTCGTACTTGTCGCAATACATGTGAAAAGTACGAAGTTGACTGATCCGTCATAAAGATAACAAAGAGGGTTGTATGAGCCAGGCTGACGATATTCTTTCGGTGAAGAACATCTTCAAGGTATTCGGACCCCATCCGGAAGTCGCCATGGAGATGTTGCGCAAGGGTGCCGACAAGAATGAGATTTTCCGCAAGACCGGTCATGTCGTAGGGGTCTTCGACGCCAGTTTCTCGGTCAAGCGCGGCGAGATTTTCGTCATCATGGGACTGTCTGGCTCAGGCAAGTCGACCATGGTGCGGCTGTTCAACCGCCTGATCGAGCCGACTTCCGGCAGCATCCACCTGAACGGCCGCGAGATCACCGGCCTGTCGGACAAGGCGCTGCTCGACGTGCGACGCAGGGAAATGGGCATGGTGTTCCAGTCCTTCGCGCTGATGCCGCACATGAGCGTGCTGGAGAACACCGCCTTCGGCCTGGAGATTTCCGGCGTGGCCGAAAGCGAACGCCACGCCCGCGCCGCCGAGGCACTGCGCCAGGTGGGCCTGGCCGGCCACGAGAACAGCTATCCGCACCAGCTCTCCGGCGGCATGCAGCAGCGCGTCGGCCTGGCCCGCGCGCTGGCCAACGACCCCACCATCCTGCTCATGGACGAGGCGTTCTCCGCCCTCGACCCGCTGATCCGCAGCGAAATGCAGGGCGAGCTGATCCGCCTGCAGGCCGAGCAGCAGCGCACCATCATCTTCATCTCCCACGACATCGAGGAAGCCATCCGCATCGGCCATCGCATCGCGATCATGGAAGGCGGACGGGTGGTGCAGATCGGCACCCCGCAGGAACTGATCAACCACCCCGCCAACGAGTACGTGGAGACCTTCTTCAAGGGCTTCGACAGCTCGCGGGTGCTCAAGGCCGGCGACGTCGCCCAGCTCGACCCGGACGTGGTCTGCCGGGTCAACGGCAAGGCGCCGCACTTCAAGGCGGGCGTGCCCTACGGCTACCTGGTCGACGAGCGCGGCCAGCTGCTCAGCGTGGTAGGCACCAACGAATCCGGCAGCGTCGACGACACCCTGCCGGGCGAACAGCTCAGCCTGTACCAGCAGAGCCCCGTCTACACCGACACCCCCCTGCATGACGTGCTGGATATCGTCGCGACGCTGCCGTATCCGGTACCGGTCCTGGACCGCGGAGGCGCCCTCAAGGGCACCATTTCCAAGAATCAGCTGCTGCACACCCTGAGCCGCCACTGAGCGTCGTCAGGTTCGCCAGAGCCGCAACTTCTTAGAGCAGGTATCCAGCATGTCCGAATTCAGTCTCCTCGATCCCTTCCAGAGCGCCACGATTCCCCTCGGCGACTGGGTGGAAAACACCCTCAACTACCTGGTGCACAACTTCCGCGATGTGTTCCGCGCCATCCGCTGGCCCATCGACCAGGTCCTCAACGGTTTCGAATACGTCCTGCAGAGCATTCCTCCGTCCATCGGCATCCTGCTGTCCGGCCTGCTCGGCTGGCAGATCGGCGGCCAGCGCATCGGCTGGCTGTGCGTGGTGACCCTGACCCTGCTCGGCCTGATCGGCGTGTGGTCCGAGTCCATGACCACCCTGGCGCTGGTGCTGACCTCGGTGTTCTTCTGCGCGCTGATCGGCGTGCCGCTGGGCATCCTTTCCGCCCGCAGCGACCGGCTGGAAAAGATCGTCCGGCCGATCCTCGATGCGATGCAGACCCTTCCCGCGTTCGTCTACCTGGTGCCGGTGGTGATGCTGTTCGGCATCGGCAACGTCCCCGGCGTGCTGGTGACCATCGTCTTCGCCGTGCCGCCGCTGGTGCGCCTGACCAACCTCGGCATCCGCCAGGTGCCCGAGGACAAGATCGAGGCGGCCCGCGCCTTCGGCTGCACGCCGCGGCAGATGCTGATGCGCGTGCAACTGCCGCTCGCCACGCCGACCATCATGGCCGGCCTGAACCAGACGCTGATGCTCTCGCTGTCGATGGTGGTGATCGCCTCGATGATCTCGGTGGGCGGCCTCGGCCAGATGGTCCTGCGCGGCATCGGCCGCCTGGACATGGGCCTGGCGACCGTCGGCGGGGTAGGGCTGGTGCTGCTGGCGATCTTCCTCGACCGCCTGACCCAGGCGATGGGCGAACGCACCAACTCCGACCCGAGCCTGCGCTGGTACCACAGCGGTCCGGTAGGCCTCGTGCTGCGGCTGTTCGGCAGCCAACCGGCGCGCGGCAAGGCAGCGTGAACCTTTCCTAAGCGAATCCCCAGCGGTCCGTCGGACCACAGTAAAACAACAAGAGGTACGCGACGATGTTCTTCGACTTCACCAGAAAGTTTCGGCAATGCGCTTCCGTGGTCACCCTGAGCCTGGTGCCGCTTTACGGGATGGCGGCTTCGGCGGACAAGCCGGGCGAGGGCGTCAAGGTCAACCCGATCTTCCCGCCGATCGCCGAGGAGCGCTTCCGCGGCGAGGTGGCCATGGCCGGCCTGCGCGAGCTGGGCTATGACGTGCAGGAACCCAAGGAAACCGAATACGCGGCGATGATGGTCGCGCTGTCCTACGGCGATGCGGACTTCACCGTGCACTTCTGGGACAAGCTGCACGACAACTTCTACCAGAAGGTCGGCGGCGACGAGAACCTGGTCAAGGCCGGCGACGTCATCCCCGGCGTGCTGCAGGGCTACCTGATCGACAAGAAGACCGCCGATGCCTACAACATCAAGTACCTGACCGACCTGAAGAAGCCGGAAATCGCCAAGCTGTTCGACATCGACGGCGACGGCAAGGCCGACCTGACCGGCTGCAACCCCGGCTGGGGCTGCGAGCTGGTGATCGACCACCACCTCGAGGCATACGACCTGGAGAAGACCGTCACCCACAACCGCGGCTCCTACTTCGCGCTGATGGCGGACACCATCACCCGCTACAAGCAGGGCCAGCCGGTCCTGTACTTCACCTGGGTGCCGCAGTGGATCGCCGGCGTGCTGGTGGAGGGCAAGGACGTGGTCTGGCTGGAGGTGCCCTACACCGATCTGCCGGACGGCAAGAACGACGTGAACACCACCTACCAGGGCAAGAACCTCGGCTTCGCCATCGACAAGGTGGAAGCGATAGTGAACAAGGACTTCGCCGAGAAGAACCCGGCCGCGCTGAAGTTCCTCTCGCTGGTGCAGATCAGCGCCGCTGACGAGAGCCAGCAGAACCTGAAGATGCAGAACGGCGAGAACAAGCCCGCCGACGTCCGTCGCCATGCGGACGAGTGGGTCGCCGCGCACCGTCAGCAGTTCGACGCCTGGCTGCAGGAATCCCGCGCCGCCGCCGGCAACCAGGTCAGCAAGAAGTAATAGCCCGGGGTGCCCCGTGGCCGGGCACCCGCCTTTCCCTTTCCCGAGTTCCGTCTGTGGAGTACCCACATGTCGCTCTATTCGTTCGTCCGCGATTTCCACTTCAGCCAGGCTCCGGCGCATACCCGCGAGCTGCTGCAGACCTGCCTGCTGGACATCCTCGGCGTCGCCGCCGGGGCGCGGGACAACCACACCAGCCAGACCCTCAAGCGTTATGCGCTGGCGCATTACCCGGCGGGCGCCCTGGCCAGCCGCCTGCTGTTCGACGGCCGCGCGGTGCATCCGCTCGGCGCCGCCTGGGCCGGTGGCTTCAACATCGACAGCCTGGATGCCCATGAAGGCCACTTCACCTCCAAGGGCCATGCCGGGGCGACCGTGGTGCCGGCCCTGCTGGCGCTGGTGGATGCCTTCCGCGAACAGGGCAGGGAGGTGAGCGGCGAGGAGCTGCTCAGCGCCCTCTGCATCGGCTACGAAACCGCCCTGCGCGCCGGCGCTGCGCTGATGGCCACGGCCCCCGAATACCACGCCTCCGGCGCCTTCTCCGGCATCGGCGTCGTCTGTGGCGGCGCGCGCCTGCTGGGGCTGGACGAGGAAACCTTCCGCCATGCCCTGGGCATCGCCGAATACTTCGGTCCGCGCTGCCCGATGATGCGCCTGGTCGATCATCCCTCGATGCTGCGCGACGCCCACGGGGCAGGGGCCTACGCTGGCCTCAATGCGCTGCTGATGGCGGAGGCCGGCGTCACCGGCGCACCGGCCGAGACGGTGGAAAACGCAGAGGTAGCGCCTTTCTGGCGGGACCTGGGCGAACGCTGGGAGATCGACGCCCAGTACTTCAAGCCCTGGCCGGTGTGCCGCTGGGCGCAGCCGGCGCTCACGGCGATGACGGCGCTGCTGGCCGAGCACCCGCAGATCCGCGGTGGCGATATCGAGCTGATCCGGGTCGAAACCTTCCATGAATCCATGCGCCTGCAAGGGCATACTCCAGCCAATGCCGACGAGGCGCAGTACGCGCTGGCCTTCCCGCTGGCGGCGCTGGTGGTGCGCGGGCAGGTCGGCCCGCTGGAGGTGACGGGGGAGGCGATCCACGCCCCCGACATCCTCGCCGTCAGCCGCCGGATCGAGATAGTCGAGAACGACGAGCTTTCCGCGCGCTTCCCCGGGGAAATCCTGTCGATCGTCTCGGTCACCCTCAAGGACGGCCAGACCTTCGCCAGCCCGGTCACCGCGGCCAGGGGCGACCCGGCAACCGCCATGAGCCAGGCGGAATTCCGCGCGAAATTCGACCTGCTCGCCGGCATCAGTCTGGACGAAGCGTCGCGCCGGGCAATCGAAGAGGCGGTTGCGGCACTTCCCGACAGCCCCGATTGTGAGAGATTGTTCGCGCTGCTGTTCTCCGGTGACAGAGGACAGCGATAACGAGATGGCTGTTGAACCGGCGCCCGGGCGCCAGCGAGTCGAGCGATGAGAACCTCATTCGAGAGCGTGCTGAAGAGCAAGAACCTGGCCCATCTGGACAAGGCCAGCCGCGCCGGGCTGACCACGCCGGTGCGCCGCGTGGCCTTCGTCCTGCGCGAGCATTTCTCGATGATGGCCTTCACCGGTGCGGTGGATGCGCTGGTGACGGCCAACCTCATGAGCTCGACCACGCTGTTCGAGGTGCAGGTGGTGGGTGGCAACAGCGACAGCAACCTGGTCGTGAGCGACCTGGGGATCGCCATTTCCACCGACTGCCGCCTGGACGAACTGGACGAGAAGCAGCAGGACATCGTCGTGGTCTGCGGCGGCTTCCGCGTCCGCCTGGAAAGCGACCCGCTGCTGCGGGCCAAGCTGCGCCGGGCCGACTCGGCCGGCGCGGTGCTCGGCGGCCTGTGGAACGGCGCCTATTTCCTCGCCGAGGCCGGCTTGCTGGACGGCCACGAATGCGCCTTCCACCCGGACGGCCGGGCGATGATGGCCGAGCTGTTCCCCAACGTGAAGGTGACCAGCCACGCCCACGTGCTCGACCGCAAGCGGATCAGCTGCGCCGGCGCCAACAGCTCGCTGGACATGATGCTCGCCGTGCTGCGCCACACCGCCGGCCAGGAGCTGCTGAACGCCGTGGAGGAAGTGCTGAGCTGCGACAAGATGAAGGACATCGTCGATGTCTCGGTGGTCTCCATCGACTTCGACCCGACCCTGCCGCAATCGCTCAAGCTGGCCCTGGAGCTGATGCACCGGAACATCGAGGACCCCATCGAGATCACCGAGATCGCGCGCTATGCGGGCATTTCCCGGCGTCACCTGGAGCGCCTGTTCCGCCGCCACGTGAACGCTTCGCCACCGCGCTACTACCTGGAGCTGCGCCTGACCCACGCGCGCCAGCTGCTGCAGCACACGAACAAGTCGCTGATCGAGATCGCCGTGGCCAGCGGCTTCGCCACGCTGCCGCATTTCCACCGCTGCTTCCGCGAGAAGTTCGACATCGCCCCGGGGCAGTTCCGCGCGCGCAACCATTTCAAGGTCTGACGGCCAGAGTCCGTCGGCGCCGGCTGTCGATCCAGTAGAGCATCCCGCTGGCATAGATCGACACCAGCAGGAACAGGCCCATGCGCACGGCGAAGGCCTGGTAGACATCCTGGCCGGCGATGCTGTCCTGCACGGATTGCCCGAGCAGGATCAGCATGGTGGACAGGCAGCCCACCCAGAACGCCGGGCTCTGCCGCGTCGCGACCACGCCGTACAGCCGGCGTGCCTGCAGCAGGGCGAACAGCAGCACCCAGAGGAAGAACATCCACAGGTGGGTGAACATGCTCAGCGCGCTCCAGATCGCGATGGCCAGCAGGCCGGCCAGCAGGGTGGAGCCGACGAGTTCGCGGGCGGCGTGCCGGGCCCGGGTCTCGCAGGTCTGCTGGCCGAGGCTCACCGACTTCATGATCAGCGGCATGAAGCTGTCCGGCGCGATGAGCGCCAGGAGAAAGGCCGGCAGCACGATCAGCGTGGCGCGCAGGGCGATCCAGGCGGCATCCGCCGCGTCCGGCACAGGCGGCGGTGGCGGTGTCGGAGCGCCCGGCGGCTCGGGGAACAGGCGATGCGCCAGCGCCACGGAAAGGGCCGCCAGCAGCATGCCCTTGGCCATGGCCTCGACCACCGACAGCGCCAGGCCGAAATCGCTGGCGCCGGCGGCGGAGATCATGGTCAGGCCGATCACCAGGAAGTTCGCCACCAGCGGATTGCCGCCCTGCTGGGCGTAGCGGAAGCAGAGGAACAGGCACAGCCCCACCAGCAGCACCCCGCTGGCCGGGGTGTAGCGCAGCAGCGGAATGAGCAGCAGGCCGCTGCCGCTGCAGGCCATGACCAGGATCGCCAGTGCCGGCGCGGCCCGCACCGGCAGCGGCTGGGTGCGCAGGGCCAGCAGGAGCAGGGCGAATACCGGCGCCAGCACGGGGACCGGCAGCGCCAGGCCGAAGCTGGCCGCCAGGCACAGCGCGGTGCCGCAGGCCAGGCGCAGTGCGCGGCGGCGGCGCAGCGCGTCAATAGGCATAGGACAGCCAGCTCATCAGCCACATGAAGACGCGCCCCAGCAGGTTCAGCGGATTGCCTTCGGTGGGCAGGGCCATGACCTCGACCTGGCCGCCGACCCGGAGGTTGCCGATCTCCGCCAGTTCCTCGCGGTCGAACTCGACGATGACCGGGAAGCGCTGCGCCGGGCGCAGCCAGTCGCGGCTGTTCTGCACCGTCGGCAGGGCGCCCGGCGGGGGCGGCTGGCCGACGCTGACGCCGTGGCCGATGCTGCGTATGCGCCCGTGGAACACCTCGCCGGGCAGCGCATCGAGGATGACCAGCACCGGCGTGCCGATCCGCAGGCGGCCGAGGTTGTTCTCCGTCAGGTCGGCGCTGATCCACAGGTCGTGGATGGTGATCAGGGTCATGACCGGGCTACCGGCATTCACGAAATGGCCGACGTCGGTGCGCAGGTCGGTGACCAGCCCGGCCGACTCGGCGCGCACCACAGTGCGGGCCAGGTCCAGCTCGGCCTTCTCCACCGCCGCGGCGGCGCTGCGCAGCTGGGCGTTCTCGCTTTCCTGGCCGCCCTGTTGCTCGCGGGCGCGCTGCACTTCGGCGCGGGCCGCCGCCACCTGGCTGATCGCCTGCTGGTGCGTGTTCCGTGCGCCTTCCAGGCGGCGCACCGAGACGGTGCCGGGGTCTTCCCGATACAGCCGCTGCAACCGCTCGCTGTCCTGCCGCGCCTTGCGCTCGTTGGCCTGGGCCGCCGCCAGCCCGGCCTGGGCCGCGTCGATGCCGGCGGTACCGGCACCGATCTGCCGGCGCACGGTTTCCAGGTCGGCGCGGGCGCGGGCCAGGGCGATGCGGTACTGTTCCTGGTCGACCTCGAACAGGGTGTCGCCGGCCCTGACCTCCTGGTTGTTGCCGACGGTGACCCGCTTCAGCTGGCCGGAAATCTCGGCGGCGACCGGCACCACATAGGCCTGCACCCGCGCCTGCTGGGTATAGGGGGTGAAGCGGTCGGCCAGCAGGTACCACAGCAGGCTCGCCAGGATCAGTGCGAGCACCACCCTGATGCTGCGGTCGGGCGCGGCGGCGGGCTCCTCCGCCGGAGCGGCTTGCGGGGCTGGCGCGTCCGGCCTGGATGCGTCGTTCATGTTCGTTCTACCTCGGTCCTTGTGGGCTGGATGCATCCGTTTCCTGCTCGTCCAGCAGTTCGCCCCAGTCCGTGCGCCCGCGCATCTGCGCCCGGACCTGCGGCTCGACCAGCGGCCTGTCGCTTTCCCAGCCGCCGCCCAGGGCGCGGTAGAGGGCGATCAGGCTGCTCACGGCGTTGCCGCGGCTGACCAGATAGCCATCCTGCTGTTGCAGGAGGATCTGCTGGGCATCCAGCACCCGCTGGAAGTCGGCGAAGCCCTCGCGATATTGCGCGGTGGCCAGGTTCAGCGAGCGCTGGGCGGCGTCCGCCGAGTCCTGGCGGATGCGCGCGCTCTCGCTGAACTTCAGCAGTCCGTTGGCGGCGTCGTCGGCCTCCCGCGCGGCCTCGCGGACATCCTGCTGGTAGGCCTCGATCAGCTGCTGCAGGCGGGCATCCTCGACGCGCACGGCGTTCTTCCGCCGGCCGTAGTCGAACGGGTTCCACAGCAGGCTCGGGCCGGCGGCGATGTCCATGGCGTCGGGCACATCGCTGGCGGAAACGAAGGTCCAGGCGATGCTGCCGACCAGAGTCAGGGCAGGGTAGAGGTCGGCCTCGGCCACCCCGACCAGCGCCGACTGCGCGGCCACGGCGGCCTCGCTGGCGCGGATGTCCGGGCGCCGCTGCAGCAGGTTCGCCGGCACGTCCTGCAGGACGGCGCGGTCGGGCAGGGGGATCTGCCCATGGCGGGCGGCCAGCTCCGGCATCGGCCCAGGCGGACGGCCGATCAGCGTGGCCAGCGCATTGCCCAGGGCGTTCACCTGGTTCTCGAATTCGGGAATCGTCGCCAGGGTGGCGAGGTACTGGGTCCTGGCCTGCTGCCAGTCGAGTTCGTCGTTCTCGCCGTGCCGGAACAGCCGCTCGGTGATCTGCAGGCTGCGTTCCTGCCGGCGGGCGTTCTCGCGGGCGATGTCCAGCCGCGCCTCGGCGGTGCGCAGGGCGAAGTAGGTGTCGGCGACCTGCGCGCGCAGCAGCACCAGGGCATCCTCGTAGTTGGCCCGGGAGGCGAACCAGGCCGCGTCGGCGGCCTCGATGGCGCGGCTGAAGCGGCCCCAGAAGTCGATTTCCCAGGCGATGTCGAAACCGACGCTGGATTGCCAGAACTCCGAATCCCGCGCGATCGGCGCACCCGACTGGTCACGCTTGAGATAGATGCTGTCGGCGCGCAGCTGCTGCAGCTGCGGATAGCGTCCGGTGGTGGCGATCGCGAGCTGGGCGCGGGCCTCCAGCACCCGCAGGCCGGCCACCCGCAAGCCGGTGTTGCCGGCCTCGGCCTCGTCGATCAATGCGTCGAGGGTCGGATCGGCGAACACCGTCCACCACTGCCGATGGTCCGGCCGGGCATCGGTTTGGCTGGCCTGCTCCAGCGACGGCGTGCTCCAGCCGCTCGTCCAGGGCGCCTGCAGCGGCTGGAAGTCGGGCCCCACCTGCGTGCAGCCCGCGGCTGCGCCGAGCAGGAGGATGGCGAGCGGTCTGGCGCGCACAGGCATGGGGACGGGCTCAGCCCTGCTCCCCGGTGTCGGATTCGACGTCCGGCACCTGGTCGTCGACCCACTGCCAGAACAGGTTGTAGGCGACCGCCAGGATGACCGGCCCGATGAACAGGCCGATGACGCCTTTCACCACCATGCCGCCGAGGGCGCCGATGAGCACCACCGGCATGGGCACGTCCACGCCGCGCCCGAGCAGGAGCGGCTTGAGCACGTTGTCGGCCAGCCCGGCGACGAAGGTGTAGATGGCGAAGACGATGGTCGCCGCGGTGAAGCCCTCTGTGGCGAAGACATAGGCGATCACCGGGACGGTGATCAGCGTCGCCGGCAACTGGACGATGCCGAGCAGCAGCACGGCGATCGCCAGCATGCCCGCCGCGGGCACGCCCTTGACGACGAAACCCACGCCGATCAGCAGCATCTGGATGAAGGCGATGCCGACCACGCCCTGGGCGACCGCGCGGATGGTGGCCGAGCACAACGCGACGATCCGCGGCCCGCGCTCCGCGCCGGAAATGCGCGTGGCGATGCGCAGGGAGCTGCGCTCGCCGTTCTCGCCGAAGGCCATGATGATGCCGGCGATGATCATCGCGGCGATGAACATCAGGAAGGTCGCGCCGAGGCTCGCCAGCGCACCCAGCAGCACGCGCCCCGAGCCCTTGAGATGGGGCAGCAGCTTGTGCAGGGTGTCGGTCAGGTCGCTGGAGGCCCCCAGCCAGAATCCGTGCAGTTGCGGCCCGATGAGCGGCCAGCCGGCGACCGCGTCGGGCGGCGCCGGCAGCCGCCAGGTCCCGCTCCGGAGAAGCGCCACCGTGCTTTCCAGGGATTCGGTGATCGACATCACCATCAGGTAGATCGGCGCGATCAGTATCAGCAGCGCCACCAGCACGATCAGGGTCGCGGCATGGCCGTCGCGCAGGCCGGGCCTGCGCTTGAGCCGCTGCAGCAAGGGATACATGGTCACCGCCAGGATCACCGACCAGAGCATCAGTTCGAGGAAGGGCTGGAACACCTGGAAGGAAAAGATCACCAGCGCGGCGATCAGGCCGGCCTTGATGAAGATGTCGAGAAGTCCCCGCGAAAGGTTGCTGTCCAGCTTGAAATTGGGCTGCATCTGTCTGCCTCCAGGCGTGTTCGCGCGGCCAGGCTTCCGGCGCTCCGGCAGCCTTGCGCAACTCCGTTCACTGCTGTGCGAGGGGCCGCCAATGGCCGCCTACGCTTCCCCGATCCCGCTCCGGCGAGTACGGCATCCACCCGCCGTCCCTTGCCGGCAGCGTCATTCCTCGTCGTCCTGCCCGCTGCCCGCCGGTGTTTCTTCCCCCGGCTTCTCCGCACGCCCCCGGTGCTGCTCGCGCAGGGCGTCCTCGTCCTGTTTCTGGTAGCGCCTCACCCGGGCCGTGGCCTGGTCCTCGCTGAGGCCGAGGGCGACCAGCGCGCGACGGCCCATTTCCAGGCTGGAGTAGAAGGTTTCCCTGACCGGGGTCGCGCCCACGTCCAGCAGGTGCAGCACCTGCTGGCGGCTGCGCGCCCGGGCGATCACCTTGACCGAGGGGTAGAGCCGCGCGATCAGTTCGGCGGTCCTGAGATTGATCTCCGGATCGTCGGTGGAGACCACGACCAGCTCCGCGCTGCCCACCTTGGCCGCGTGGAGGATTTCCGGGCGGGTCGGGTCGCCATAGAAGGTGGGAATGGATTCCCGGCTGTTGCGCCCGAGGGCGACCACCGCGGTATCCAGGGCCACGAAAGGAATCTCCTGGGCCTGCAGCAGGCGCGCCACGATGCGGCCCATGCGGCCCATGCCGGCGATGACCACCCGCGGCTCGTCCTCGACTTCCGGCTGCTCCCGCGCCACCTCGGCTTTCGCCGGAGCGGCGCGCAACTGGCGCGACAGGGCGATCATCACCAGCGGCGTCAGCGCCATCGAGAGGGTGATGACCAGCACCATCATGTCGTGGACCTGCTGATCCAGCAGGCGATGCGCCAGTGACAGCTGGAACACCACGAAGGCGAATTCGCCGCCCGAGGCGAGGACGATGCCCATGGTCATGGCGCCGGCATGGGTAAGGCCGCCTGTCAGCCGGCCGATCCCGTAGAGCAGCGGCAGCTTGATGCCGACCAGCAGCAGGGCGAGCCCGATGATCGCCAGGGGGGCGTCGAACAGCAGGCGCAGGTCGGCGGACATGCCCACGCCGACGAAGAACAGGCCGAGGAACAGCCCCTTGAAGGGCTCGATCTGCGATTCCATTTCATGGCGGTATTCCGATTCCGCCATCAGCACGCCGGCGACGAAGGCGCCCAGGGCCATGGAGACCCCGACCTGTTCCATCAGCCAGGCGGTGCCGAGGACCACCAGCAGGGCGGTGGCGGTGGACAGGTCGCGCAGCCCGGAACTGACCGCCCAGCCGAACGCCGGACGCAGCAGGTAGCGCCCGCCGACTATGACCACGGCGATGGCGGCCACCACGCCGATTAGTTCGCGCGGGCTGGTGCCGTCCGCACCGTCGCCGCCGCCCAGCAGCGGCACCAGCGCGATCAGCGGGATCGCCGCGATGTCCTGGAACAGCAGTATGGCGATCGACAGGCGGCCGTGGGCGCTGCTCAGTTCCTTGCGTTCGGCGAGCATCTGCAGGCCGAAGGCGGTCGACGACAGCGCCAGCCCCAGTCCGAGCACGGCCGCCGCCTTGAACGACTGGGAAAACAGCAGGGCCGCGATCGCGCCGAGCACCACGGCGGTCAGCGCCACCTGCAGCAGGCCGACGCCGAACAGCGAGCGGCGCATCATCCACAGACGGCGCGGCGACAGTTCCAGGCCGATGATGAAGAGCAGCATCACCACGCCCATTTCCGAGAGCCTGGCGACGTTCTGCGGGTTGTCGACCAGCCCCAGCACCGAAGGTCCGATGAGGATGCCGGCCAGGAGATAGCCCGGAACGGCGCCGAGCCTCGAACGCTGGGCCAGCGGCACCAGTACCACCACCGCGAGCAGGAAGATCACTGTCGCCTGGAGCAGACTTCCATGGTGCGGCATAGCTCTCTCCCGGGGGCTGGTGGCCGCCCCGGCACTGGTGCATCGGGGCCTGCTGCATGTCCTCCGGAAAAATCTAGTTGGCGCAGCGGGAGTTGCGCGAAAAGTTTCGCATTTCGCGACAGAGGGAGAGGGCGGGGGCTAGTTCCAGCACACCACGTGGGGCTCAGGTTTGCTCCTGAGGGTCGCCGAGGGCGTTTCGCCGAACAGTTGCCGGTAGTAGGAGGCGAACATGCCCATGTGCCAGAAACCCCAGCGGGCGGCGATTTCGCCGATGGTGAGGGCGTCGGAGGAGAGCAGGTCCTGCCGGGCGCCATTGAGCCGCAGGTAGCGCAGGAAGGTCACGGGGTTGATGCCCAGCACCTTGATGAAGCCGTAGTGCAGCGTCCGGCGGCTCACCTTCAGTTCCTGGCAGATTTCCAGCACGGTTGGCGGCTCCTCCTTGCGCGACAGGATGTATTCGCGGGCGCGCTCGACGATGTAGCGATGGACGAACTGCCTGCGGCCATGGGGCTCGATCCTGTTCAGCGCCACCAGCGCGCCGAAGACGTGCTGCATCAGGTCGTTCAGCAGGACCCGCTGGGAAAGGCCGGAGTCGAGGATGCCCGGATTCGACTCGATGGACTGCAGCACGCTGTCGAAGCTTGCCCGGAAGGCATCGCTCAGCCGCTCCGGAACTTCCTCCACGCCGCTGAGGGTGAGAATCCGCTCCAGGCTGGTCTCCTCTATCAGGTCCGAATAGCTTTCCAGGCTGTCGATATCCAGCACCGCCACGTAGATGTCGGAATAGTCGGGCGTGCGGAATTTCAGCTCGGAATTCGGCCGCAGGGAAAATATCGAGTTCCGCGAAAGCCGGTCGCCGCACCAGTAGCCATCGCCGACGACCTCCACCGGCACGCCGATGGCGAAGCTGTTCGGCCAGGGTTTTCCCTGCTCGTCGACGGCCTTGTCCATCGATTCGCGGAACAGCTGGATGCCGCCCAGCGACAGCTCCTTCAGCAGTCCGGAGAAGGTGCCGCCACCGATCTGGATGTAGTTCTGCTCCCACTTGCGCAGGCATTCGGCCTGCTGGAAGACGTCGCGGGTTTCTATGGTCTGGTAGGCGATGGGGGGAGTTTTTTCACTTCGGCCGTGGATGGCAGTCGTACAGGACATGGCTAGCACCCTTGTTCAGGCTTCTTGTTCTGGAATCGTTCTGGCGCCTTCCGAAGTATTTTGAAACATCTGGCTCCATGCAAGTTTGCCGGGCCGGATGGTCGCTGGTGTTGCCGATTCTTGATAGGTGGGAGCTGGAACTGCACATACCGGTAGGAGCCAGCTTGCTGGCGATCCTGGCGTTATCAGAAAACCCGGAGTAGCCGGATGGCTCGGCTGATCGCCAGCAAGCTGGCTCCTACGAAGAGCCGTACCGCATTGATCGATCCACGTTCGGAGGCAATGCCTGTCTTGCCGATTCCCGATACCCCCGCGCCGCCTCTTGCCGAAACCCGATATCCCTCCCCAACACCCGCGCCGTAACGTTTTCCCGACGCCGACCCACCCGTGGCCGGAACCCCTCTCCGGCGCCCGTCGGCGTGCGCTACCCACCCCAACAAGAACAAGGGAGCCACCAATGCGCATGCGCAGTGCATACCCATTCCCCCTGCGGACTCTCGCATTTTCAGTCGCGCTGGCGATGTCGCCGCTGGCTGTCCATGCGGATTCCACACCCGATCCCAAGGCGCTGTTGAACGGCAAGTGCATGGCTTGCCACCTTCCCCTGGAAGAGCAGGGCATGAACCGTATCGACCAGTCCCGGCGCACGCCCGAAGGCTGGGACATGACCATCGGCCGGATGATCGTGGCCCATGGCGTGCGAGTCACCCCGGAAGAACGCCAGGCGCTGGTGAAGTACCTGGCCGATACCCACGGCCTGGCGCCGGAGGAGACCGCCGGGCGGCGCTACCTGCTGGAGCGCGACTACGCCCTGGTGGAAACGCCGGACGACCAGTTGGTCGCCGCCACCTGCGCGCGCTGCCATTCCTACGGGCGCATCGCCCTGCAACGGCGCACCGAGGACGACTGGCGCAAGCTCGCGCACTTCCATGTCGGCCAGTTCCCCACCATCGAGATCCAGGCCAGCGGCCGCGACCGCAACTGGTGGGAAATCGCCTCGCAGCAGATGCCCAAGGCCCTCGGCAAGCTCTACCCCTACCAGAGCGAAGCCTGGAACAAGTGGCTGCAGCACGAGAAGGCCGACGTCGCAGGCAACTGGCGCATCGCCGGGCATCGTCCGGGCTGGGGCGCCTACGAGGGCGACGCCACCATCGAGGCCGACGGCAACGACCATTACCGGCTGAAAATGCAGCTGACCTACGCCAACGGCAAACAGGAAAGCGCCGAAGGCAAGGCGATCCTCTACACCGGCTACGAATGGCGCGCCTCGGTCAGACAGGGCGGCGAGGACGTGGTGCAGGTGTTCACCCTCTCGGAAGACGGCCAGACCCTGGCCGGGCGCTGGCACAAGGCGGGCGTCGATTCCATCGGCGGCAGGCTGCAGGCGGTGCGCAGCGGCAAGGGCGCGACGGCGCGCCTGCTCATGGCCGAGCCGAGCTACATCAGGTCCGGCGCGACGCAGCGCATCACCCTCTACGGCAGCAATCTTTCCGGCGATGCGGATCTCGGCAGCGGCGTCGAGGTCAGCAAGGTGCTGGAACAGTCTCCCGACAAGCTGGTGGTGGAAGCCCGTGCCGCCGACGGCGCCGCAGCGCGCGCGCAGACCATCCGCGTCGGCGACGCCAGCCTGGAGAACGGCCTGGCCGTGTACCAGAAGGTGGATTACCTGCAGATCGAGCCGGAACAGGCGATGGCCAACGTCGGCGGCAACGGCGGCGTGCGGCCGAAGATTCCGGTGCAATTGGAGACCGTCGGCTACAGCGTCGGCCCGGATGGCAGGAAGGGCACCGCGGACGACATCCGCCTCGGCTACATGCCCGCCAACTGGTCGGTCAGCAACCTCAACGCCTACGCGGAAAAGATGCAGGACGACCGCTTCGCCGGGACCCTGCAGCCGGACGGCCTGTTCATCCCCGGCGACGCCGGTCCCAACCCCGAGCGCAAGTTCGGCACCAACAACGCCGGTGAGCTGAAGGTCACTGCCGTCGTCGACGATGCCGGACAGCAGGTCAAGGCCAGCAAGAAGCTGGTGGTGACCGTGCAGCGGTGGAATGACCCGCCGATCCGCTGACCGAGGAGCGATGCCATGAGCGCGCTTTATGTGAACCGCTACAGCTTTCATGACGTGGCGCTGGAAGGGCGGCGGGTGCTGTTCCACATCCCCTCCAGCGGCATTTTCGAACTGGATGAGCTGGGCACCTCGCTGATCGATTTCCTCAAGGAGAACGAACAGGTGTCCTTCGACAGCGTGCGCGAACGCTTCGCCGACGCGGCGCCGCCAACCGATCTGGCGCAGACGCTGGAGAGCTTCCGCGAACTGTCGATCCTCGGCGAACAGCCGGCTGCGCCTGACGCCGGCATGCAGGTGCAGATCCGCGAGTTCCCGCTCAGCACCCTGGTGCTCAACGTGAACACCGGCTGCAACCTCAGCTGCACCTATTGCTACAAGGAGGACCTGACGGTCCCGAACAAGGGTCGCAAGATGGACTTCGAAACGGCGCGCAAGAGCATCGAGCTCCTGCTCGTCGAAGGCGCGGCCCATGAGCGGCTGAACGTGATCTTCTTCGGCGGCGAGCCGCTGACCAACCTGCCGCTGATCAAGCAGGTCGTCGAGTACGCCGAGCGGCGCTGCGCGGAGGAGGGCAAGCAGGTCGACTTCTCCATGACCACCAACGCCACCATGCTCACCGAGGAGATCGTCGATTACCTCGACAGCCATCGCTTCGGCATCTCCATCAGCATGGACGGCCCGCAGGCCGTGCACGACCGCCGGCGCATCACGGTGAGCGGGCAGGGCACCTATGCGGTGGTGGCGGCCAAGGCACGCATGCTGCTGGAGCGCTATCGCTCCAAGCCGGTGGGCGTGCGGGTGACGCTGACCGCGGGCTTCACCGACGTGGTCGCCATCCACGAGCACCTGAAGAACGACCTCGGCTTCTTCGAAGTCGGCGTGGCGCCTGCCACGTCCGGGCCGGTGACGGTGTTCAACCTCGGCAAGGAGGAGCTGCGTCAGGTCTTCGACAACATGATGGAGCTGGGCCGCGCCTACCGCGATGCGGCGCTGGAGGGGCGCAACAACGGCTTCTCCAACATGCACCAGCTGATGAGCGACCTCTACGAGGGGCGCAAGAAGGCGCTGCCCTGCGGCGCGGGCGTCGGGCTGCTGGCGGTGGATCACAAGGGCGATCTCAACCTCTGCCACCGCTTCACTGGCTCGGACATGCCGCGCTTCGGCAACGTCGACGAGGGGATCGCCAAGGAGGCGCTGGGCAGCTTCCTCGAAGGCGCCACCAGCCGCGCCGACAAGGGCTGCTCCACCTGCCGCATCCGCAATCTCTGCGCCGGTGGCTGCTACCACGAGTCCTACGCGCACTTCGGCGACCCGCTGTCGCCGACCTACCACTACTGCGACCTGATGCGCGAGTGGGTGGACTTCGGCATCGAGATCTACATGGAGATCCTGCAGAAGAACCCGCTCTTCTTCAAACAGCACCTAAGCACCCGGAGTGTCCAGCCATGAACCACATGAAACCGATGAACGCCAAGGCCCGCCAGGTCGAGGTGGCGATGGAGAAGGGCGAGACCGAGGAAGTCGTCGCCATGTCCGCGGTGGCCGGTTGCGCCACT
Organism: Pseudomonas jinjuensis; assembly: GCF_900103845.1. Lineage (GTDB taxonomy): Bacteria > Pseudomonadota > Gammaproteobacteria > Pseudomonadales > Pseudomonadaceae > Pseudomonas > Pseudomonas jinjuensis. Next base: position 140,462 of record NZ_FNIJ01000004.1, on the reverse strand, counting down.
ACCTTCGACCCGGGCTGGGAAGTCGATCCCTTCCTCGGCGTCGCCGGGCTCTGCCAGCCGATGGAGGCGGACCTCTACGGCTGCTCCGATCCCTGCTGGTGGCCGGCGCAGGTGCCGGACACGCTGCACACCTATCCGGACTGGAGCACCGGCAACGACTCGGCTCCCCACGACTGGGCGAAGCTGCAGGCGGTCTTCCCCAAGTGATCCATGCCCTTTCGGCTAGAGGAAGTCATATGAACAAGAAGAAACATCCGGCCCTGCGCATGGCCTTCACCCTGGGCGCCATCACCCTCGGCCTGATCAGCCAGATGGCGGCGGCCAGGGACTATCTGGTCACCGCCGCGCGCCCGAACCTGGTGCTGCTGGTCGACCCCGAGGCGCGCAAGGTGGTGAAGACCCACCACATCCCCAACACCTCCATGGGCAACAGCCCCGGCGCGCTGGTGGCATCGCGCGACGGCAAGGTCGCCTATGTCATCCATAACCGCTGGGAGAGCGTTTCCGGCATCGACCTGGATAGCGGCAAGGAAGTGTTCCGCGCCGACCTGTCCAGCCCCGGCACGCGGGCCAAGGCGCCCTATGCCATCGACCTGAGCCCGGATGGCAGGGAACTGGCGGTGTTCGTCAACGAGACCCAGCTGCTGCCGGGCGAATACCACGTGCAGGACCCGTACATCGCCATCTTCGACACCGCCAGCGGCGTGCACGCCAAGCCGCTGCGCAAGCTCAAGGTGCCGCGCCGCGTGTCGTCGCTGATCTATTCGCCGGACTACAAGCGCCTCTACGCCTTCAGCTGGGACATGCTGGCGCTCGACCCGAAGACCGGCAGGGAGATCGGCCGCCACCCGTGGCGCAGCTGGAGCCGCGAGGGCTTCGGCGAGCCGGATACGCTGGCGATCTGGCCGCAGTTCGAACAGACCAACGAGTTCGCCACGCCGTACTACATCAACCACACCGACGCCAGCGGCAAGACCACCCAGAAGGCCGGCATCTGGGCCCTGGACCTGGAGAAGGACAAGGTGCGTTTCTCCGAGTTCGAGGATGCCTCGGTGGTGCTGTTCTCCACCGCGATCAACCCGGTGCGGCGCAACGAGGCCTATACCGTCTACACCCAGCTGACCAAGACCGACGTGAATACCGGGAAGCTGCTCAAGCGTGTCGACCTCGACCACACCTACTACAACGTCAACGTCTCCAGCGATGGCAAGGAGCTGTACATCGGCGGCACCATCGACGACATCGCCGTGTACGACTCCGAGACACTGGAACAGAAGGGCAGGATCATGATCCCTGGGGGAGGGGATCAGGTGCTGACCTCGCTGCGCGTGGTGCATCGCTGAGGGTGTCCTGCCGAGGGGCGCGTCCCCTCGGCAGGCTGCCGCTGGAACCGCTGATCGGCATGCCGGCCCGGAGGCGGTCAATGCCGTGAAATCCCCCGGTATTTTGCTAATGTCCTTGTAAAAGGAGAGGGCATTCCTCCTCGAACCGCCCTCCGCCTGACGATGCCTGCGTGCGAACCCGACATGGGTGGCGCAGGTGCATGCCTGGCTATCCATCCACCTGCCCACGGATAGCCGCCATGAGCCACGACCTTTCCCCGCTGCTTCCTCCGTCTCCTTCCACCCGGCCCGGCCGTTTGCCGGTGGGGAGGCCCGTACACGACCCTGCCGTCGAGCGACGCAGAGGAGGCAGGCGATGATCAAGCGAATCCTGGTGGCCTACGACGCATCGGCCGCCGCCACCCTGGCACTCAACTTCGCCAACGAGCTGGCCGAGTTCTTCGCGGCCAACCTGTACATCCTGTCGGTGGCGCAGCCGCCCGAGTTCGGCGACGAGGTCGAGACGGAGGCGGTGATCGAGCGCTCGCGGGCGCATTTCCAGCATGCGATCCGTCTGCTCGGCTACAACCGCCTGCCGGTCGGGGACCGTCCGATAACCCATGTCTCGGTGGGGCGGCCCGCCGAGCAGATCGTGCGTTACGCGGAAGAGAACGCCATCGACCACATCGTCGTCGGCCATCGTGGCCATTCCGACTTCGAGCGCTGGCTGCTCGGCTCGGTGGCGCGGCAGGTGATCGACCACGCGCCGTGTGCGGTGACGGTCATTCGCGGATGAGAGGCACTCACTGGAACTGCGGCCAGTGATCCTCGATGGCGTACCAGCAGGCGCGCGAGGCGACATGCAGGTGCTTCTGCCTGGCCGCGGTGAAGTCGCTGTCCAGAGTGCCCAGGGCGATGGATATCCAGTCGCTGTAGTCGCCCGCGGAGTCCGACCAGAACAGTGACGAACCGCAGTCGCCGCAGAACTGGCGCAGCACCGTTGCGGAGGAGCGGTAGGACCTGAGCCGGTCGGCTCCGCGAAGCAACTGCAGATTGTCGCGCGGCACGCTGGCGTAGCTGGCGAATGCCGCGCCGTGGCCTTTCCGGCACTGGCTGCAATGGCAGTGGGAAAGCGCCTTCGGCGGCGTCGACAAGCGGTATTCGACAGCGCCGCACAGGCAGCTGCCGTGGAAGAACTCGGGCATCCGGACAAATCCCTCGGTCGATAAAAAGGAAGCCGCTCAGGACGAACCGTCTTCGCGTTCCACCTTGCGCCTGCCCACGGTGCCCAGCTCCACGGGCGTCTTCACGTAGAACAGCGCCAGGTCCTCGGAATCCAGGCGTTCGAACAGCCGCTCGCATTCCTCCTCCGTCACCGCCAGGCAGACTTCCACCGGCTGGTCGGCCAGTTCGAAGAAGTGGTAGGAATGCAGCCGCCCCCCGTGGCCGAAGCCCTCGGCGCCGACGACCAGGGTGGCGCCCTTGAGCTTCATGCCCTTGGCCAGCTCGACCAGCCAGTCGGTGATCGGCTTGCCGCCGTGGCGGCGGTTTTGGTGGGTGAAGAAGGTCACCAGGTAGCCTTGCATGGTTGCGTCTCCTAGCGTCCGCTGAACATGGGATAGGTCAGGAGTCCCGCCATCGTGGCCAGCAGGGACCCCACGACATGGATGGCGATCTGGCCGATCGCCCACGCCGGGCGGCCGGTCTGCAGCAGCGTCACGACCTCGGCGGAGAAGGTCGAGAAGGTCGTCAGGCCGCCGCAGAAGCCGGTGATGATCAGCAGCCGCCATTCCGGGCTGAGGGCGGGATTGGCGGCGAAGAAGGCCACCGCCAGGCCGATGATGTAGCCGCCGACCATGTTGGCGGCCCAGGTGCCCGGCGGGATGGTCGGGAACAGGGCATTCAGCTGCATGCCGAGAACCCAGCGCAGCAGGGCTCCCAGCGAGGCGCCGAGGGCGATTGCGATGACGGATTTCAGCATGCCGGACGACCTCCACGGGAGGGCTCGGGCTGGTTCGATGGGGAGAGTCGTGAGAAGTGCTGCGCTGTGGTCATGGTCCGTTCCTTCTGCAAGAGGACAGGACACATGACTACGCACCCTGTCCAGGGTTCACGTAGGCATCATCAGCACGGGGGCGGTTATGAGGAGGAATGCCATCTCCTTGCGCGAAAGGTAGCACCATTCCTACGTATCCCGGAAGATGGGGACTACAGCGGGCATGGAAACTCCCTACGCCGATTCGCCAAAGACCTGCGCATGCAGATCGGCGCCTAAGCCATATGACCCTTGCCGTGAACTGCCTGTGGCAGCGACTCCTTTTAGTTCGAAAGAGTGACTGTGGCCGCATTCCGGCCATGCCAAGATGCGGCTCGTTCGCCCCGAAAGCTGCAACTGGTACCGCTCCACAACCGACTGAAGCGAGAAAACAAGATGAAGAAATACCAACGGCACGACGAACCCCGCTGGATCACCTATGAAGTGCCTGCCGCGCACGTCGCCCGGATCAGCCTGAACAAGCCGGAAAAGCGCAACGCCCAGGACACCCATCTGCTCTACGAACTGAACGACGCCTTCGACCGCGCCTGCGCCGACAAGGAGATCAAGGTCATCATCCTCGCCGCCAACGGCCCGGACTTCTCGGCGGGCCACCAGTTCGGCGAGGAAAACCCGGCAGGAGCCATGGACGAGTGGCAGACGGTCGGCACCTGGTGCGGTTTCGGTTGCGCCGGCGCCGAGGCGCAGATGTCCCGCGAGAAGGAGATCTACATCGGCCTGAGCGAGCGCTGGCGCAACATCCCCAAGCCGACCATCGCGCAGGTGCAGGGCAAATGCATTTCCGGCGGCCTGATGCTGGCCTGGCCGTGCGACCTGATCATCGCCGCGGACAACGCGCGGTTCATGGACAACACCGTCAGCATGGGCATCAGCGGCGCCGAATTCTTCGTGCATCCCTGGGAAATGGGCGTGCGCCAGGCCAAGGAATTCCTCTTCACCTCGGGCTGGATGGACGCCCACGAAGCCTGGCGCCTGGGCATGGTCAACAAGGTGGTGCCGCTGGAGAACCTGGCCGCAGCCACGCTGGCCCTGGCGCAGAACATCGCGCAGAAACCGGCCTTCGCCCTCAAGCTGGCCAAGGAAGCGGTCAACGGCGTGCAGGACGCCGCCGGCCGGGTGAGCGGCATGAACACCGCCTTCGCCCTGCACCAGATCTGCCACAACCACAACCTGCTGCAGTACGGCACCCTGGCCGATCCGGCGTTCCTGGCGACGGCCAAGGGGCATGTGAAGAAGCCGGTGACGGAAACCGAGCCGAGCGACGAGGCCAAGGGGTAAAGCCGTAGCGTAGGGTGCATAACACGCCAGAGTTATCCGCCATCCTGTCGGCACGGCCCCATCGGCGGATGAAGCGTTCCGCTTCATTCGCCCTACATCTGTACATCCGAACGCGGATCGATCAGTGCGGTACCGCTCTTCGTAGGAGCCAGCTTGCTGGCGATCAGCCGAGCCATCCGGCGACACCGAGTTTTCCAATAACACTAGGATCGCCAGCAAGCTGGCTCCTACAGGTCTGGCGTCGGGGGGCAGAAAATATCAGGGCGAACGCTCAGTTCTTCAGCTTCAGATGCTTGATCGAATGTGCCCGTTGCTCATCCAGCGAGTTGTAGTAGGTGTTCTGCGTGGTGCTCAGGCTGTTGTGGCGCAGGTCGGCCTGGAGGTCCTTCATGTCGCGATGCGGGGCGTCGAAGGTGGCCGAGGTGTGGCGTAGCCAGTGCAGGGACGCCGAGCGCAGCTGGTCGATCTCGTCCTCGCTCCAGCCTTCCTCGGCCATGCGTTTCAGCGAGCGGTCGAAGACTTCCTGCAGCAGCAGGCGGATGTGGCGGTCGGAGAGGCCGCCGCGGCCGGAGAGGGTGCCGATCAGCGGGAATTTCTCGTGGGGCGAGGGCAGGGAAGGCAGCTGCAGGTGTCGGCGGTAGCGCGCCAGGTAGTTCTGGATGTAGTCGTCGCGGACGCTGATCTTGGCCGCCTTGTTGCCTTTACCGACCACGTGGAACCACCAGTTGCCCATGGTGTCCCGGCGGAAATCGCCCATGCAGGGCTCCCAGTTGTCGCGGCCGACCAGGTCGGAGACCCGCAGGTACATGGCGAACAGCGTGGCCACGATGAACAGCGTGCGTTCGTGGTCTTCGTCTTCCGCGGCCATCATTTCCGCCGTCTCGATGACGTAGCTCCATTGCAGCTGGGTCAGCGAGCGCGCAGAGACGTCCAGCGTGTTGCGCTGCTTGTAGACGGATTTCTGCTTGACCGCGCGGAACGGATTGACCTCGGTGAGACCTTCGTCGATGGCGTGCTGGAAGAAGCTGCCGCACACGGCGAATACCTGGGCCACCGAACCCTGGGACATCTTGTACGGACGTTCGGGAACCTCGCTCAAAGTTTCCGCGGCGATCTTGCGTTCGCGCTTGGCGACGGTACTGCTGAACGGCCGCCAGTTCTCGTTGACCACGTAGGTATCGGATTCCAGCTTCTTGCGGCCGCCGACACGGGAGAACCGCGATTTGACCACCGGGCCGATCCAGTCGGCCGGTGGATTCAGGCAGAACTCCATGAAGGCCTCGGCGTCGCGGCGGCGGAATTCCAGCAGCGGCTTGCGGGCGATCAGCAGTCCCCAGAGCAACAGGCGCTCGACGTGGGTCCGGTACGAATTGAACGTGGCTTCGTTGCCAGCGTATGACTTCAGGAAACCACGCACTGCGAGATAGCCTTCGACGGCCTGGACGTCGTCGGCGAAATCCTTCAGGTAATCGCGCACGACGGGAAGCTCGGCGCTCAGATGCAGGAAGTTGAGCTCGTGGAAGCGATCGAAGGTTTCGAAAAGCGGCTGCGGGTGTTGCGGCATGCTGATGGGAATCCTTGTGAAGACACGGATGAGGAAGCCGGGGACGCGGCCCGGAAAGCTGCAATATACAATATCCGGGTCTGGTGATTATCGGATATTGCATCCCTCTTTTTCCAGCCGCCCAGGTCGAACCGGCTGCTTGAATCCATGTTCGCATGGGTTTCGCGGGCTCTATTGCTGTTCACGCTGGAGTCTCCGTCGCATTGGAAATGCTCCGTGATCAACCCCGGCGACATGAACAGCAGATCGTTCACTTTGCGAAAAGCTGGCCGATGTCCTTGAACGCCTTGAACTCCAGCGCATTGCCACAGGGGTCGAAGAGGAACATGGTGGCCTGCTCGCCAACCTGCCCCTTGAAGCGGATGTAGGGTTCGATGACGAACTGGATGTCGAAGGACTTCAGGCGTTCGGCAAGGGCTTCCCACTGATCCCATTCCAGCACGATGCCGAAATGCGGCACCGGCACGTCGTGCCCGTCGACCGGATTGCAGTGTGCGTTGTCCTGCGATGAGGTTTTCGGGTGCTCGTGGATGACCAACTGGTGGCCGTAGAAGTTGAAGTCGACCCATTGGGCGCTGGAGCGGCCTTCTTCCAGGCCGAACACCTCGCCGTAGAATTTGCGCGCGGCGGGAAGATCGTAGACGGGGATCGCAAGATGGAAGGGAGAAAGGCTCATCTGTGGCTCCGTTTTTTGCTCGTCATGGAAGCGCGAAAGGCATGCCCTCGAGTTGCGGCATGCCTTTCATGATGGACCAGATGGCGCCCCGCGCTATCACTCCGCCAGTCGCAACGCCCCTACCGGCTCCTTGCCGCGGGTCGCCAGGCAGTAGTACAGCGGGCAGGTCACCAGCAGCCCGACCAGCCAGGACAGGTCCACGCCGTCGATGTAGTTGGCGTAGGGGCCTACGTAGAGCGCGGTGTTGGCGAACGGCAGCTGGACCAGGATGCCGAGGAAATAGGCGGTGATCGCGTGCATGTTGAAGCGCCCGTAGATGCCGCCGTCGGCCTTGAAGATCGAGGCGATGTCGTAGCGGCCGCGCTTGATCAGGTAGAAGTCGATCAGGTTGATCGAGGCCCAGGGCACCAGGACGATCAGCAGCGCCAGGATCAGGCCGATGAAGTGCGAGATGAAGTTGGCCGAGGCGCCCAGCGCCATCACGCAGCTGCCGGCCAGCACCACCGCCGAGAGCACCACCCGCACGCGCACGCTGGGCGTCCAGCTGCCGGCGAAGGTCTGGATCGAGGTGACGATGGACAGCACCGCGCCGTACAGGTTGAGGGCGTTGTGGCTGATGATGTTGAGCAGGAACAGCAGCATCAGCACCGGGCCGAGCACGCCGGTGGCCTGCTTGACCGCCGCCATCGCCTCGGTGCCTTCCGGGGTCGCCAGCACGGCCACGGCGCCGAAGCTGAACGACAGGATGGTGCCCAGGCAGGCGCCGGCGTAGGTCGCCAGGAACGGCCGGGCGATGCCGACGCTGGCCGGCAGGTAGCGCGAGTAGTCCGATACGTAGGGCGAGAAGCTGATCTGCCAGATGGTGCCCAGGCAGATGGTGGCGAGGAAGCCCGACAGGTTGAAGCCGCCGCGGCTGAAGAAGTCCGCCGGCAGCTCGCTGCAGAAGATCCAGGCGAAGCCGGCCAGCAGCGCCCCGCCCATCACCCAGGTGCCGATGCGGTTGAGGGTATGGATGAAGCGGTAGCCGATCACGCCGATGGCGGTCGCGCTGATCGCGCCGATGATGATGGCCGCCGGCATCGGCACCGACGGCGCGATGCCGTGGATCGATTCGCCGGCCAGGACGATGTTGGAGATGAAGAAGCCGACATAGATGATCGCGGCGAAGAACACGATCAGCAGCGCGCCGTAGCGGCCGAACTGGCCGCGGCTCTGGACCATCTGCGGGATGCCCATCTGCGGCCCCTGGGCCGAGGCCAGGGCGATGAAGACGCCGCCGAGCATGTGCCCCAGCGCGATGGCCAGCAGCCCCCAGAGCAGGTCGAGGTGGAACACCTGGACCACCATGGCCCCGGTGACGATGGGCAGCGGCGCGATATTGGTACTGAACCAGAGCGTGAACAGGTCGCGCGCCCGGCCGTGGCGCTCGGCTGGCGGCACGTAGTCGACGGTATGGTTCTCGATCAGCGTCTGCTGGGAATTCTCGGACATCGTCTTGCCTTGCTTGTTGTCTTTGTAGGAAGCCATTGCCGAGAGCCTTGGTCGCCCCTTCGGCGCGCACCATATTATGGTATTCCAAAGTTCAGGCAAGATGCTTCAGTACAGCCGAGACCGAAAAAAGCGTATCAGGAGAGTATCAGGCCCTCCTCCCCCGCCATCATGAAGGCCCGTCGTTATTGGCCTTCAGCCCGATTTCCGTCATTCGTCGGAGAAAATTTCGGCGCTGAAAAATAGTGCTTGCATTGCAGGTATTACGGTATACCATCAGACACGTACGAGCTGCCGGTCGCAGCCGCCTGCCCCGATAGGTACCCGCAATGATCGATACCAATGCCTACAAACAAGTCATGGGCTCCTTCCCTTCCGGCGTCACCGTCATCACCACCCTGGATGACGACGGCCAGGTGGTCGGGCTGACCGCCAGCGCCTTCAGCTCGCTGTCCATGGATCCGGCCCTCGTACTGTTCTGCCCCAACTACAGTTCCGATTCCTATCCGGTGCTGATCCGCAACGGGCGCTTCGCCATCCACCTGCTCTCCGCCGAGCAGCGCGACGAAGCCTATGCCTTCGCCAGGAAGGGCAAGGACAAGGCCCAGGGCATCGACTGGACCCTCAGCGAACTGGGCAACCCCCTGCTGCCCAACGCCTCCGCCATCATCGAGTGCGAGCTGTGGCGCGAATACGAAGGCGGCGACCACGCCATCCTGGTCGGCGCGGTGAAGAACCTGATCGTGCCGGAGCAGGAAGTGGTGCCGATGATCTATTGCCGCGGAAAGATGGGCGCGCTGCAGGCGTTCGCCTGAGTCTTCCCCGATTCGATTTCCCTTGCCCCCCTCGCGGGGGCTTTTTTTGTTTTCCTGTCGCTCCCATCGCTAGGCGCACCATGCGCCCCGCTCGCGGGCATGGTCCGCTCCTACGCGGAGTCGCGCCGCGCCTGAAACACGCACAGAACCTGTAGGAGCGAGCTTGCTCGCGATCCAGGTTTTCCCTCAACGTCGGCGTGGAAGGAGAACACGACAATCGCCAGCAAGCTGGCTCCTACAGGTATGGCGTCAAGCGGGCCATGAGCAGCCACGTAGGGCATAACGCGCCAGCGTTATCCGCCATTCCATCGGCACGGCCTTATCGGCGGATGAAGCGTTCCGCTTCATTCGCCAGATGTTTCGACCCGAAAAGCGGCCCGCAATCGCGAGCCCTTTTCCCATCAGGTCCTGAACCGCGACACCAGCCGGTTCAGCTCATCCGACAACCCGCTCAAGGTCTGCGCATCGCCCCGGGTGGCTTCGGCCAGCCCGGCGACTTCCCGGGCGTCGCGGTGGATCTGGCTGATGTGGCGGTTGATCTCCTCCGCCACCTGATGCTGTTCCTCGGCGGCGGTGGCGATCTGGGCGTTCATGTCGCGGATCACGTCCACCGATTCGCGGATCGCGCCGAAGCAGGCGCGGGCCTCGCGGATCGAGCCGACGGTGCGCTGCGAGGCTTCCAGGCTCGCCTGCATCTGCCGGCCGGTGTCGTGGGTGCGGCGGGCCAGGTTGCCCAGCAGTTCGTCGATCTCGCCGGTGGATTCCGCGGTGCGCCGCGCCAGTGCGCGAACCTCGTCCGCCACCACGGCGAAACCGCGGCCCTGGTCGCCGGCGCGGGCGGCCTCGATGGCGGCGTTGAGCGCCAGCAGGTTGGTCTGCTCGGCGATGGAGCGGATGGTGCCGAGGATCGACTGGATGTCGTTGCTGTCCTGCTCCAGCTGGCGCATGGCGTCGGCGGAGTGGGAGATTTCCTCGCTCAGGCGGCCGACGCTGTCCACCGCCTCGTCGATCTGCTGCTGGCCGTCGTGGGCCTGGCGCTGGCCGCTGTCGGCGGACGTCGCCGCCTGGCTGCAGGAGCGCGCCACCTCGTTGGCGGTCATCACCATCTCGTTGAACGCGGTGGAAACCATGTCCACCGCCTCGCGCTGGCGGGCGGCGGCGTCGGCCAGGGCTTGTGAGGTCTCGCTGCTGCTGCCGGAGCTCTGGTGGATGCTGCCGGCGGCGGCGCCGATGTTCTGCACCAGGCGGCGGATCGCATCGAGGAACTGGTTGAACCAGCCGGCGAGCTGCGCCGTCTCGTCGCGGCCGCGAACGTCCAGGCGGCCGGTGAGGTCGCCGTCGCCATGGGCGATACCTTCCAGGCCGGCGGCCACCGCGCGCACCGGGCGCACCACCAGGCCGGCGAACAGCGCGCCGAGGCCGGCGAAGACCAGGGCGATGATCACCGCGATCAGCGCGATGCTCCAGGTCAGGCGGGTCGCCGAGCTCATCACCTCGCTCTGCTTGATCAGGCCGACGAAGCGCCAGCCGAGGGCCTCGGACGGCCAGACGTTGGCCAGGTAAGGCTCGCCGTCGATCCGGACTTCCACCAGCCCCTTCTGCGCACTGGCCAGGCGCTGGAAGTCGCCGCCCAGGTCGCCCAGCGGCTTGAAGCTGTTCCCCGGCTCATGCGGGTCGACCAGGATGGTGCCATCGCCTTCCATCAGCATCAGGTAGCCGCTGTCGCCCAGGCGGATGGCCTTGACGATGTCGGTCAGGCGCTTGAGCGAGACGTCGATGTTGACCACCCCGCCCTGCGGGCCGAACTGGTTGGCGAAGGTGCGCACGCTGCTCACCAGCACCACCTTGTCCGCCGCCCAGTAATAGGCCCTGGTGCGCAGGGTCTTGCCCGGCTGGGCCATGGCCGCCTGGTACCAGGGACGGGTGCGCGGGTCGTAGTTGGCCAGCTTGTCGTCGCCCGGCCAGAAGCTGTAGCCGCCCTCGCGGGTGCCGAGGGACACGTAGGCGTAGTCCGGGTGGCTCCGGGCCAGGCCGGTGAAGAGCTCGAAGACGCGCTGGTCCAGCTCGCCGGCCGGGCGCTGCGCCGCGTCGGCGCCGATGTACTGCTTGAGCTCGCCATCGATCGCCGCGAGCTGTGGGTGATTGGCGAGGTACTCGACGTTCTGGGTGATGCCGTCGAAGAACAGTTGCATGGCGTTCTCGACCTGGCGGATCTCGCGCCCGCTGCCGTCGATGAAGCTGTCCCGCGCCTCGCCGCGCAGGTTGAGGATCACCAGCACGGCGACCAGGATCACCGGCAGGCTGGCGATGGTGGAAAAGGCGAGGATCAGTTTTTGTTTGAGGTTCATCCTTAATTCCCTTGGTCTTCTTTGGGTAGAAACGCCTTGCAGACATCCCATATTATGGTATACCAATATGCAGCGGAACCCCGGCGTCGAGATGGCCACCTGCCCTGCTCCACGCCAGCCCCCGAAAGCAGCGATGCGTGCCTGCGCATCCCACCCGCCGGCTGCCATGCCGGAAACAAGAAAGGTTCGAGGTAAGCGACATGAAATTCTCTTTGTTCGTGCACATGGAGCGCTACGACGAGCAGGTCAGCCACCGCCAGCTCTTCGAAGATCTGACCGAGCTGACCCTGATGGCCGAAGCCGGCGGTTTCGGCACCGTGTGGATCGGCGAGCACCACGCCATGGAATACACCATCTCGCCGAGCCCGATGCCGCTGCTCGCCTACCTGGCCGCCCGCACCACCACCATCCGCCTGGGCGCCGGCACCATCATCGCGCCCTTCTGGCACCCCATCCGCGTGGCCGGCGAATGCGCCCTGCTCGATGTGATCAGCAATGGCCGCATGGAAGTGGGTCTGGCCCGTGGCGCCTACCAGTACGAATTCGATCGCATGGCCGGCGGCATGCCCGCTACCAGCGGCGGCCAGGCTCTGCGCGAGATGGTTCCGGTGGTCAAGGCGCTGTGGCAGGGCGACGTCGCCCATGACGGCGAGATCTGGAAGTTCCCCGTCTCCACCTCCTCGCCGCGTCCGATCCAGAAGCCGACGCCGCCGATGTGGATCGCCGCCCGCGACCCGGATTCGCACAACTTCGCCGTGGCCAACGGCTGCAACGTGATGGTCACCCCGCTGATGAAGGGCGACGAGGAAGTCGTCGACCTGAAGAACAAGTTCGAGGCTGCCCTCGCCAACAACCCCGGCGTGCCGCGTCCGCAACTGATGGTACTGCGCCACACCCACGTGCACAGCGCCGACGACCCGGACGGCTGGAAGGTCGGCGCCGCCGCCATCTCGCGCTTCTACCGCACCTTCGACGCCTGGTTCGGCAACAAGCAGACCCCGGTCAACGGCATCCTCCCGCCGAGCCCGGAAGAGAAGTTCAAGGACCGCCCGGAGTTCGAGCTGGAGAACATCCGCAAGAACACCATGATCGGCACCCCGGAAGAAATCATCGCGCGCATCCGCCACTACCAGGAGCTGGGCGTCGACGAGTTCAGCTTCTGGGCCGACAACAGCCTGTCCCATGCGGAGAAGAAGAAGTCCCTGGAACTCTTCATCAAGCACGTGGTGCCGGCGTTCCGCTGAGTCATGCTGCAGGCGGCCGGATCGGGCGATCCGGCCGCCTTTCACCAACCCACGAGTGGTAGAACGCCATGTACCAGACAGGCATCACCCTCTGTACCTGCAAGCCACTGCCCGGGGCCGCCATGGCCTATCTGCGCGGCAAGTGGACGCCCACCCGCCTCTTCCTCAAGCGCTTGCGCTCCTCGGTCACCGCCAAGCAGAACGGCTTCTGGCAGATAGTCCGCTGATCAACTCCTACCGCTGAAATTCGCCCGCGTCCGACATCGCGTCGTCACGCCACGGCGCCCTGGTGCGCCTGGCCGATGCTGCCCGTCGCCGCGCACTCATGGCCGAACAACAACAAGAGTTGCTCATGAACACAGACCGAGCTTTCCTCGTCATCGACATGCAGCAGGAGGACGGATTCCCCCTGCACGCCCTGTCGCAGGTCGTCGACAACACCGCCGCATTGCTCGAAGCCGCGCGCAATGCCGACATTCCCGTCATCTACAGCCGCCACCTCAATGCGGCGGACGGCAGCGACCTGCCGCCGGGCGAACCGCTGGACGACAGCGGCCGCCCGCTCGGCTACCGCGCCGGCACCCGTCAGGTGGAAATCATCGAGCGCCTGGCGCCCCGCCCCGGCGACCGGGTGATCGACAAGCCACGCTACAGCGCCTTCCATCGCACCGACCTGGACCGGCATTTGCGGGAACTGGGCGCGCGCCGGCTGACCGTCGCCGGCGTGCTCACCGATGCCTGTGTGCTGGCCACGGTGCTGGACGCCTTCGCCCTGGGCTATGGCGTCGATCTCATCGCCGACGCCTGCACCAGCACCACCGAAGCGGCGCACAACGCCGCGCTGCTGATCATGGCCAACTGGGTCTACGCCATCGAACTCTTCTCCACCGGGCAGTACCTGCGGGCTCTGGGCGGCATGCCGTATCGGTCCTGCCGACCGACGGAACCGGACCAGTTCGCCCATCGCCCCGAGCAGTTCGTCGCCACCATCGCCCACCTGCAGGCCTCTCTCGGCCTGCCGCGCCGCGTACAGGAGTGATCGTCATGAATGTCGAGAAAAGAAGCATCGATTTCATCCCTGAAAGCGAACGTCACGGCCGGCCGGGTTCGCTGTTCTATATCTGGTTCGGCGCCAACATGAACATCACCACCATCGCCTCCGGGGTGCTGCCGGTGATGCTCGGCCTGAACCTGTTCTGGAGCGCCGTGGCCATCGTCGTCGGCTCGCTGATCGGCGCCGTCTTCATGGCCTCGCACTCGGCACAGGGGCCGAAGCTGGGTATTCCGCAGATGATCCAGAGCCGCGCCCAGTTCGGCGTGATCGGGGCCGTGCTGCCGCTGCTGTTCGTGATGCTCATCTACCTGGGCTTCTTCGTCAGCAACACCCTGCTGGCGGCCCAGGCCATCGAGTCGGTCAGCCCGCTCGGCGGCAACGGCAACATCTACCTGATCAGCGCGCTGTGCTTCCTGGTGGCGCTCTACGGCTACCGCCTGATCCACCGCCTGCAGAAGCTGCTGTCGCTGCTCTCGGTGCTGGTGTTCCTGGTCGCCACCGCCCTCGCCCTGGGCCTGCCGATTGCCGAGGAACAGTGGTCCCCGGCGGGCTTCTCGCTGTCGAAGTTCCTGGTGGCGGTGAGCATCGCGGTCACCTGGCAGCTCTCCTATGCCCCCTACGTCGCCGACTACTCGCGCTACCTGCCGAGCGCCACGCCGATGTCGCGGGTGTTCTGGTACAGCTACGCCGGCACCGTGGCGGGCGGAGCCTGGATGATGATCCTCGGCGCCATGCTGAGCGTCGCCATCGGCGGCTTCTCCGACAACGTCGGCAGCCACCTGGCACTGCTGTTCGGCGCGGCCGCCGTGCCGCTGTTCGCCTTCATCCTCTACGGCCAGGTGGCGATCAACGTGTTCAACCTCTATGGCGCCTTCATGTCCACGGTCACGGTGATCGAGCCGTTCGCCCGCCTGCGGGTGACGCCCCTCGTGCGCGGGCTGTTCATGCTCGCCATCAGCCTGATCGCCACGGCGCTCTGCACCATCAGCCAGGAGGACTTCATCAGCTACTTCCTGAACTTCATCTTCTTCATGAGCTACTTCCTCATCCCGTGGACCGCCATCAACCTGGTGGACTACTACTGCCTGAGGAAAGGCGACTACTGCGTCGCGGATATCTTCGACCTCCACGGGCGCTACGGACGGGTCAACCTGGTGGCCTGCGGCAGCTTCGTGCTGACCATCCTGCTGGAGATTCCGTTCATGAACACCACCCTCTACGTCGGCCCCGTCGCCAACGCGCTGGATGGCATCGACCTGGCCTGGGTGGTCGGCCTGCTGGTCCCGGCGCTGACCTACTACGGGGCGATGCGGCGGCGTGTGGCGCCTGCGCGCAGTGGAGTTCCGGCTGGAGTAGAACCACGCTCTTCGTAGGATGGGTTGAGCGCAGCGATACCCATCGAATTCGGACGCAGGAGCGTCCGGGGATGCGTTCCCACGCAGGAGCGTGGGAACGATGGTTCGCGCTCTTGGCAAGAGCGCGCCATGCGTGTGATGGTCCTGCGCGGGGCCGGTCGCGGGCATGGCCCGCTCCTACAGGTCCGGCAGAAAGCCCACTCCACGCATCACTCGTGCCCGTAAGAGCGGGCCATGCCCGCGATTCGGACGCAGAATGTCCGGAGAGCCTGGGAACGCGAAACGCCGCTTCGCCATACGCGCCTTTCCAGCTCATTCCTTCTCCCCCGTCTGACCTTCCGTCGCCAAGGTCTGCCCTCCTCTGGCAGCTGCCTCTTGCATATTCAATATTATGGTATACCATCAGACAGCAAGAGACTTCCCCAACCAGGAGACCCCAATGAGCTTCGAAATCCGCAAGATCGTCAGCTACGTGGAAGAGACCTTCATCGAAGGCGGCAAGGCCGCCGAGAAGCCGGTGACCATGGTCGGCCTGGCCGTCGTGATCAAGAACCCCTGGGCCGGCCGTGGCTTCGTCGAAGACCTCAAGCCGGAGATCAAGGCCAACTGCTCCGACCTCGGCGCGATGATGGTCGAGCGCCTGACCGCCGCCATCGGTGGCGCAGCGCGGATCGAAGCCTATGGCAAGGCCGCCGTGGTCGGCGCCGATGGCGAGATCGAGCACGCTTCCGCGGTGATCCACACCCTGCGCTTCGGCAACCACTACCGCCAGGCGGTGAACGCCAAGAGCTACCTGAGCTTCACCAACAAGCGCGGCGGCCCGGGCACCTCGATCCAGATCCCGATGATGCACAAGGACGACGAGGGCCTGCGTTCCCACTACATCACCCTGGAAATGCAGATCGAGGACGCACCGCGCGCCGACGAAATCGTCATCGTGCTGGGCGCCGCCGACGGTGGCCGCCTGCACCCGCGCATCGGCAACCGCTACATCGATCTGGAAGAACTGGCCGCCGAGCAGGCCCAGGCCAAGTGATCCCACGGCCCGTGCAGGAGCGTTCCATGATTCGGCTTACCGCTGAGCGCACACCGGCCGGCACCAGTTATCTGGCGACCGGCCAAGGCCACCCCGTGGTGCTGATCCACGGCGTAGGCCTGAACAAGGAAATGTGGGGCGGCCAGATGGTCGGCCTGGCCCCGCAGTTCCAGGTCATCGCCTACGACATGCTCGGCCACGGCGCCAGTCCGCGCCCCGAGCCGGGCACCGGGCTGCTGGGCTACGCCGAGCAGTTGCGCGAGTTGCTGGAGCACCTGGGCCTCAGGCAGGCCACGGTGATCGGCTTCTCCATGGGCGGTCTGGTGGCACGGGCCTTCGCCCTGCACTACCCGCAGCACCTGGAAGGCCTGGTGATCCTCAACAGCGTGTTCAACCGCAGCGCCGAGCAGCGCGCCGGGGTGATCGAACGCACCCGCCAGGCCGCCGAGCACGGCCCGGACGCCAACGCCGAGGCGGCCCTGTCGCGCTGGTTCAGCCGCGAGTACCAGGCGGCCAATCCGGCGCAGATCGAGGCCATCCGCCAGACCCTTGCCAGCAACGATCCGCAGGGCTATCTGACTACCTATGAGCTGTTCGCCACCCAGGACATGTACCGTGCCGACGACCTCGGCAGCATCAAGGTGCCGACCCTGGTCGCCACCGGCGAGCTGGACCCCGGCTCGACCCCCGAGATGGCCCGGCAACTCGCCGAGCGCATTCCCGGCGCCCAGGTGGCGGTGCTCGACGAACAGCGGCACATGATGCCGGTGGAGTCGCCGCGCCTGGTCAACCAGGTGCTGCTGGACTTCCTCCTGCAGGCACAGAGCTTCCAGAACCAAGCAAAGGGGATCGTCGCATGACGCTCGCACGTTTCCAGATGTGCATCGGCGGCCAGTGGGTCGATGCACTCTCCGGCAAGACCTTCCAGAGCCTCAACCCGGCCCTGGCCGAACCCTGGGCGGAACTGCCCGATGCCGACGAGGCGGATGTCGAGCGCGCCGTGCAGGCCGCGCAGGAAGCCTTCGGCAATCCGGCCTGGCGCGGCCTCAGCGCTACCGCGCGGGGCAAGCTGCTGCGCCGCCTGGGCGACCTGATCGCCGAGAACAGGGAGCATCTCGCCCAGCTGGAAAGCCGCGACAACGGCAAGCTGATCCGCGAGACCCGCGGCCAGGTCGGCTACCTGCCGGAATTCTTCCACTACACCGCGGGCCTCGCGGACAAGCTGGAAGGCGGCACCCTGCCGATCGACAAGCCGGACATGTTCGCCTACACCGTGCATGAACCGCTGGGCGTGGTGGCCGGGATCATCCCGTGGAACAGCCCGCTGTACCTCACCGCGATCAAGCTGGCCCCGGCACTGGCCGCCGGCAACACCATCGTCCTGAAGCCGTCCGAGCACGCCTCCGCGACCATCCTCGAACTGGCGCGCCTGGCCCTCGAAGCCGGCTTCCCGGCGGGCGTGGTCAACGTGGTCACCGGCTACGGCCCGAGCACCGGCGCCGCCCTCACCCGCCATCCGCTGGTGCGCAAGATCGCCTTCACCGGCGGCGCCGCCACCGCGCGCCATGTGGTGCGCAGCAGCGCGGAGAACTTCGCCAAGCTGTCGCTGGAGCTGGGCGGCAAGTCGCCCAACATCATCTTCGCCGATGCCGACCTGGACAGCGCCATCAACGGCGCCGTGGCCGGCATCTACGCCGCATCCGGGCAGAGCTGCGTGGCCGGCTCGCGCCTGCTGGTGCAGGACGAGATCTACGACGAATTCGTCGAGCGCCTGATGGAGCGCGCCCGGCGCATCCGTATCGGCAACCCGCAGGACGACGCCAGCGAGATGGGGCCCATGGCCACCGCGCAGCAGCTGGCCGTGGTCGAAGGCCTGGTGGCCGACGCCATCGCCGAGGGCGCGCGTCTGCGCATGGGTGGCAAGCGTCCGCAGATCGACGCCAAGGGCTGGTACTACGAACCGACCCTGTTCGAGTGCGACCGCAACTCGATGAAGATCATGCAGGAAGAGGTCTTCGGCCCGGTGGCTTCGGTCATCCGCTTCAAGGACGAGGCCGACGCGCTGGCGATGGCCAACGACTCCCAGTTCGGCCTCGCCGCCGGCATCTGGACCCGCGACCTCGGCCGCGCCCACCGCATGGCCCGCGACATCCGTTCGGGGATCATCTGGGTCAACACCTACCGCGCGGTTTCGGCCATGGCGCCCATCGGCGGCTTCCACAACAGCGGCTACGGCCGCGAGAGCGGCATCGACTCGGTGCTGGCCTACACCGAGCTGAAGACGGTGTGGATCAACCTCTCGCAGGCGCCCATGCCCGACCCCTTCGTGATGCGTTGAGAGGACACCGCCATGATCGAACCCGGCATCTACAAAGAAGTGATGGGCTCCTTCCCCTCCGGCGTCACGGTGGTCACCACCCTGGACGCCGATGGTGAAATCGTCGGAATCACCGCCAGCGCGTTCAGCGCCCTGTCCATCGACCCGGCGCTGGTGCTGTTCTGCCCGAACTACGGCTCGGACACCTACCCGATCCTGCGCGACAGCAAGCAGTTCGCCATCCACCTGCTGTGCTCCGACCAGCAGGCCGAGGCCTACGCCTTCGCCAGGAAGGGCAAGGACAAGGCCAAGGGCATCGAGTGGCACCTGAGCGAGCTGGGCAACCCGCTGCTTATGAAAGCAACCGCCATCATCGAGTGCGAACTGTGGCGCGAGTACGACGGCGGCGACCACGCGATCATCATCGGCGCGGTGAAGAACCTGATCCTGCCGAAGGAAGAGGTGACGCCCATGGTCTACCACAAGGGCAAGCTCGGCGCGCTGCCGGAGATTGCCTGAAACACCCTCGGGACCGCTGTCTTCCACACTCGGCAGCGGTCCCTTTTTTATTTGACGCCCGTCGCTTTTGTAGGAGCGAGGAGCCTGCTGATGAGCAACGACAAATACGCCAAGGGCCTGGAAATCCGCACCCAGGTGCTGGGCGAGGCCTACGTGAACAGGTCGATCCAGAACGCCGACGACTTCACCCGCCCCCTGCAGGAACTGGTCACCGAGTACTGCTGGGGCCACGTCTGGGGCCGGGACGGCTTATCGCTGAAAGAACGCAGCATGATAAACTTGGCGATGATTTCGGCACTCAACCGCCCCCACGAGCTGAAGCTGCATGTCCGTGGCGCCCTGCGCAACGGCCTGTCCCGCGAGCAGATCCGCGAGATTCTCCTGCAAGTCGGCATCTACTGTGGTGTGCCGGCGGCGGTGGACAGCTTCCGCCTCGCCCGCGAAGCCTTCGCCGAGGCTGATGCCGAGGCTCAGGGTTGATTGCCGGAAACCCGATGATGGAGCACCCGCTGGTGCTCCTTCGTTTTTCCTACGGACAGCCATAAGCAGAGCCGGACTACATGAAACGCTTGCCCCTCGACGACAGCTTCAAGGTCAACCGCAACCCCGTCACCCTGCGCGAGATCGTGCTCGACAAGCTGCGGGGCGCGATCATGAACTTCCAGTTGCTGCCCGGCGACCGCCTGGTGGAGCGCGATCTCTGCGACCGTCTCGGCGTCAGCCGCACCTCCGTCCGCGAGGCCCTGCGCCACCTGGAGTCCGAGGGCCTGGTGGAGTTCGCCGATGCCAAGGGCCCGCGGGTGGCGATCATCACCCTGGAAGACGCCTGCGACATCTACGAGCTGCGCTGCGTGCTCGAAGGGCTGATCGTCCAGCTGTTCACCCTCAACGCCAAGGCCAAGGACATCCGCGCGCTGGAACGCGCCCTCGAAGAGAACCGCAAGGCGCTCGAGGAAGGCGAGCTGCAGCAGGTGCTGGAATCCGTGCAGGGCTTCTACGACGTGCTGCTGGAAGGCTCCGGCAACCATGTCGCCGCCACCCAGCTGCGCCAGTTGCAGGCGCGCATCAGCTACCTGCGCGCCACCTCGGTGTCCCAGGAGAACCGTCGCGGCGCGAGCAACCAGGAAATGGAACGCATCGTCGAGGCGATCAAGAGCGGCGACCCGCTGGCCGCCCACCAGGCCTCGGTGGACCACGTCCGCGCCGCCGCCAGGGTGGCGCTGGACTACCTCCAATCCAAGCAGGGCGAAACCGGCAAGGTGCGCGAGATCGTCACCCCCATCGCCCTCAAGGAACCGCGCATAGGACGCTGACGCCATGCCTGACCCGCGCTTCTGTCCCGGCTGTGGTTGCGGCGACCTGAGCCGCCAGTGTCCCCCCGGGGACACCCACGAAAGACTGGTGTGCGCGGGTTGCGGCTACGTCCACTACGTCAACCCGAAGATCATCGCCGGCTGCATCATCGAGCGCGACGGCAAGTACCTGCTCTGCCAGCGCGCCATCCCGCCGCGCCCCGGCACCTGGACGCTGCCCGCCGGCTTCATGGAAAGCGGCGAGACCACCGAGGAAGCGGCGCTGCGCGAAGTCTGGGAAGAGAGCGGCGTGCGCGCCGACATCGTCTCGCCCTACTCCATCTTCAGCGTGCCGAAGATCAGCGAGGTGTACATCATCTTCCGCGCCACGGTGATCGAAGAGACCGGCCAGCACGGCCCGGAAACCCTCGCCTACCGCTTCTTCGCCCCCGAGGAGATTCCCTGGGACAGCATCTACTACCCGGCCATCCGGCAGATCCTCGAACGCTACATCGAGGAACGCCGGGCCGGGGTGTACGGCATCTACATGGGCAATGACGATACCGGGAAGATCCATTTCATCCGGTAAACCCAGGGGCTGCCTCCGGAGACCATTCCTGTAGGAGCCAGCTCGCTGGCGATCCGGACTTACCGGCGACCACTGAGCTGCCGGCTGGCATGGATGATCGCCAGCAAGCTGGCTCCTATGCAGAGCGGTGCTGCACCGATCGATCCGCATTCACCGGTTGGCAGATAACGCACCCTGTCCCGCTTGACGCCAAACCTGTAGGAGCCAGCTTGCTGGCGATCCGGATTTACCGGCGACCACTGGGCCGACGGCTGGCATGGATGATCGCCAGCAAGCTGGCTCCTACAAAGAGCGCGGCTTACTCGATCCCTTCCACGATGATCACCTCTGCCTTCGCCACGCCCTGGCGATGGCTGCACGCCTCCTGGTACTCCGCCGACCGATAGCACGCCAGCGCCTGCTCGTAGGAGTCGAACTCGATCACCACGCTGCGCTGGGGCGTCGCCCGTCCTTCCATGGCTTGCGAACGGCCGCCGCGGGCCAGCATCCTGCCGCCATACCTGGCGAATGCCGCCGGTGCCCGGCTGGTGTATTCGCTGTATTGCACCGGGTCCGTCACATCGACGTGGGCGATCCAGTAAGCCTTCATGCTGACCTCTGTTGTCTCGATTAATCATGTATTATGGTATACCAAATAACCTTTCCTTGATCCAGCCAGGACAACGACCATGCCTTTCAATCGCATCGAAGAAATCATCGAAGACTATCGCCAGGGCAAGATGGTCCTGCTGGTGGACGACGAGGACCGCGAGAACGAGGGCGACCTGCTGCTGGCCGCGGAAAAATGCACGCCGGCGGCGATCAACTTCATGGCCCGCGAGGCGCGCGGCCTGATCTGCCTGACCCTGACCGACGAGCACTGCCAGCGCCTCGGCCTGGAGCAGATGGTGCCGGCCAACGGCAGCGTCTTCTCCACCGCCTTCACCGTCTCCATCGAGGCCGCCAGCGGAGTGACCACCGGCATCTCCGCCGCCGACCGCTGCCATACGGTGCTCACCGCCGTGGCTCCCGACGCCAAGGCCGACGACCTGGCGCAGCCCGGCCACATCTTCCCCCTGCGCGCCCGCGAAGGCGGCGTGCTGACCCGCGCCGGCCATACCGAAGCCGGCTGCGACCTGGCGCGCCTGGCCGGTTTCACCCCGGCCTCGGTGATCGTCGAGGTGATGAACGACGACGGCAGCATGGCGCGCCGGCCGGAGCTGGAAGCCTTCGCCGAGCAGCACGGCATCAAGATCGGCACCATCGCCGACCTGATCCACTACCGCCTCAGCACCGAACACACCGTCACCCGCATCGGCGAGCGCGACCTGCCCACTGTCCATGGCACCTTCCGCCTGGTGACCTACGAGGACCGCATCGAGGGCGGCGTGCACATGGCCATGGTCATGGGCGAGATCCATCGCGACGAACCGGCCCTGGTGCGCGTGCACGTGATCGACCCGCTGCGCGACCTGGTGGGCGCCGAATACACCGGGCCGAAGAACTGGACCCTCTGGGCCGCCCTGGAGAAGGTCGCCGAGGCCGGCCACGGGGTGGTGGTGGTGCTGGCCAACAACGAGTCGTCCCAGGCCCTGCTGGAACGCGTGCCGCAACTGACCCAGCCGCGCCGGCAGTTCAGCCGCTCGCAGTCGCGCATCTACTCCGAGGTGGGCACCGGCGCGCAGATCCTCCAGGACCTCGGCGTCGGCAAGCTGCGCCACCTGGGCCCGCCGCTGAAATACGCCGGCCTCACCGGTTACGATCTGGAAGTGGTGGAAACCCTGCCGTTCGAGGGGTAGGACCAGTCGCGGGCATGGCCCGCTCCTACAAAAAGCCCGGCGTCACCTGTAGGAGCGGGCCATGCCCGCGAAGAGACGGACGCCGCAGCGTCCGTGATGGCGCAATCCCACCACTCGTCACCCATCCCACCGCTTCCGGCCTCACGACAACGCCAGGTACTTGCAAAATTCTTGGCATACCATAATATGCCATTCCATAGGCCGAGATAGTTCGGTCGTCCTTGAAGCCCCGCCGAAGCGGGGTCACTGCTCCTGATAAGCGGGCAAGAAGAACAGGGCCCGCTTGCGTACAAACACAACAATGAGGGCAAGCAAGATGGTGTTCAGCAAACGCGTAACCGCGGTATTCGCCGCAGCGCTCCTGGCCGCGAGCGGCAGCGCCGCCATCGCCGCCGACAACCTCAGCTTCGTCAGCTGGGGCGGCACCACGCAGGACGCGCAGAAACAGGCCTGGGCCGAGCCCTTCAGCAGCGCCAGCGGCATCCGCGTGGTGCAGGACGGCCCCACCGACTACGGCAAGCTCAAGGCCATGGTGGAAAGCGGCAACGTGCAGTGGGACGTGGTCGACGTCGAAGCCGACTTCGCCCTGCGTGCCGCCGCCGAGGGCCTGCTCGAGCCGCTGGACTTCAACGTGATCCAGCGCGACCGCATCGACCCGCGCTTCGTCTCCGACCACGGCGTCGGCTCCTTCTTCTTCTCCTTCGTGCTCGGCTACAACCAGGGCAAGACCGGCGGCAAGGAGCCGCAGGATTGGACCGCCCTGTTCGACACCGCCACCTATCCCGGCAAGCGCGCCCTCTACAAGTGGCCGAGCCCCGGCGTGCTGGAGCTGGCCCTGCTGGCCGACGGCGTGCCGGCCGACAAGCTCTACCCGCTGGACCTGGACCGCGCCTTCAAGAAGCTCGACACCATCAAGAAGGACATCGTCTGGTGGGGCGGCGGCGCCCAGTCGCAGCAGCTGCTGGCTTCCGGCGAAGCGACCCTCGGCCAGTTCTGGAACGGCCGCATCTACGCCCTGCAGCAGGACGGCGCGCCGGTCGGCGTGAGCTGGAAGCAGAACCTGGTCATGGCCGACTTCCTGGTCATTCCCAAGGGCGCGAAGAACAAGGACGCGGCCATGAAGTTCCTGGCCAACGCCAGCAGCGCCAAGGGCCAGGCCGATTTCGCCAACCTCACCGCCTACGCCCCGGTGAACCTCGACAGCGTGAGCCAGCTCAAGGGCGATCTCGCCCCCAACCTGCCCACCGCCTACGCTAAGGATCAGATCACCCTCGACTATGCGTACTGGGCCAAGAACGGTCCGGCGATCGCATCCCGGTGGAACGAATGGCTGGTCAAGTGAAGATGGCTGCACTCCAGCCCGGCTCGCCGGCCAAGTCCACCGCAGGGGCGTCCCGCGCCCCTGCCGACTCCAGGGCTGCGCCGATGAAGCATGACAACCAGACCGCGCTGCGCTGGCGCGGTGCCCGCAACCTGATCCCGGCCCTGCTGTTCCTCGGCGTGTTCTTCCTCGCGCCGCTGATCGGCCTGCTGCTGCGCGGCGTGCTCGAACCCACGCCGGGGCTGGGCAACTACGAACAGCTGTTCGCCAACTCGGCCTATGCCCGCGTGCTGTTCAACACCTTCGCCGTCGGCGGCCTGGTGACCCTCATCAGCCTGCTGCTGGGCTTCCCGCTGGCCTGGGTGATCACCCTGGTGCCGCGCGGCTGGGGCCGCTGGCTGCTGAACATCGTGCTGCTGTCGATGTGGACCAGCCTGCTGGCGCGCACCTACTCCTGGCTGGTGCTGCTGCAGGCCTCCGGGGTGATCAACAAGGTGCTGATGGCCCTCGGCATCATCGACCAGCCGCTGGAGATGGTGCACAACCTCACCGGCGTGGTGATCGGCATGAGCTACATCATGATCCCGTTCATCGTGCTGCCGCTGCAGGCGACCATGTCGGCCATCGACCCGATGGTGCTGCAGGCCGGCTCCATCTGCGGCGCCAGCCCCTGGACCAACTTCGTCCGGGTGTTCCTGCCGCTGTGCCGTCCGGGTCTGTTCTCCGGCGGGCTGATGGTGTTCGTCATGTCCCTCGGCTACTACGTCACCCCGGCGCTGCTGGGCGGGGCGCAGAACATGATGCTGCCGGAGTTCATCGTCCAGCAGGTGCAGTCCTTCCTCAACTGGGGCCTGGCCAGCGCCGCCGCCGCGCTGCTGATCGCCATCACCCTGGTGCTGTTCTACTTCTACCTGAAGCTGCAGCCGGAATCCCCGGTGGCTTCGAGCACTGCGAGGTAAGCGCCATGCTGCTGTCACCCAACGCCATGGGCCCGCGCCTGCGCCTCGGCCTGTACCTGACCACGGGCGCCATCGCCGCCTTCCTGGTGCTGCCGATCGTGTTCATCGTGCTGCTGTCCTTCGGTTCCTCCCAGTGGCTGGTGTTCCCGCCGCCGGGCTGGACGCTGAAGTGGTACGGGCAGTTCTTCTCCAACCCCGAGTGGATGGACTCGGCCCTGGCGAGCCTGAAGGTCGCCGTGCTGACCACCATCTGCTCGGTGGCCCTGGGCCTGCCGACCGCCTTCGCCCTGGTGCGCGGCAGGTTCCCCGGCCGGGAGTTCCTCTACGCGCTGTTCACCCTGCCGATGATCGTGCCGCTGGTGATCATCGCGGTGGCGGTGTACGCGCTGTTCCTCAAGCTGGGCTACACCGGCACGCTGTTCTCCTTCGTGGTCAGCCACGTGATAGTCGCGCTGCCGTTCACCATCATCTCGATCATCAACTCGCTGAAGCTGTTCGACCAGTCGATCGAGGATGCCGCGGTGATCTGCGGCGCCTCGCGGCTGCAGGCGGTGCTCAAGGTGACCTTCCCGGCGATCCGCCCCGGCATGGTGGCCGGCGCGCTGTTCGCCTTCCTGGTCTCCTGGGACGAAGTGGTGCTGAGCGTGATGATGGCCAGCCCGACCCTGCAGACCCTGCCCGTGAAAATGTGGACCACCCTGCGCCAGGACCTGACCCCGGTGATCGCCGTCGCCTCGACGCTGCTGATCGGTCTGTCCGTACTGGTGATGGTGATCGCCGCCGTGCTGCGCCGGCGCAACCCTGTCAGCGCCTGAGCGCCGAGGTAAACGAAATGAGTGCCGTGATCCAAGACACCCGCGACAACAAGACCCTGGTCAGCCTGCGCAACCTGAACAAGCACTACGGCGACTTCACCGCCGTCGACAACATCAGCCTGGACATCCAGGACGGCGAGTTCCTCACCTTCCTCGGCTCCAGCGGCTCGGGCAAGAGCACCACGCTGTCGATGCTGGCCGGCTTCGAGACGCCCTCTTCCGGCGAAATCCTGGTGCAGGGCCAGTCCCTGGTGAACGTGCCGCCGCACAAGCGCGACATCGGCATGGTGTTCCAGCGCTACTCGCTGTTCCCGCACCTGTCGGTGCGCGACAACATCGGCTTCCCGCTGGATATCCGCAAGCAGAAGGGCGCCGACCGCGAGCGTCGCGTCGAGGCGATGCTCAAGCTGGTGCAGCTGGAGAAGTTCGCCCACCGCCGCCCGGCGCAACTGTCCGGCGGCCAGCAGCAGCGCGTCGCCATCGCCCGCGCGCTGGTCTACGAGCCGCGCATCCTGCTGATGGACGAACCCCTCGGAGCGCTGGACAAGAAGCTCCGCGAGGACCTGCAGGACGAGCTGCGTCACCTGCACCGCCGCCTCGGCATCACCATCGTCTACGTGACCCACGACCAGGAAGAAGCCATGCGCCTGTCCCAGCGCATCGCCATCTTCAGCCACGGGCGGATCGTCGGCCTGGGCAGCGGCTACGACCTCTACCAGAGCCCGCCGAATGCCTTCGTCGCCTCCTTCCTCGGCAACTCCAACTTCCTCAAGGTCAAGGCTCAGGGCAACGCGGCCGCCAGCTTCGAGAACCAGTCGCTGGCGATCCGCCCCACCGCCGGCCTGCACGACGGCCAGGAACTGGTGCTGATGGTGCGTCCGGAAAAGGCCCTGGTGCTGACGCCGGAACAGGCTGCCCAGCAGCCGCTGGCCGCCGGCTGGAACCAGATCCAGGCGCGGGTGGCGGAAACCGTGTTCCTCGGCGAGAGCCTCACCTGCAGCGTGACCACCTCCAGCGGCGCGAGCCTGACGCTGAAGGAGCTCTCCGGCACCAGCCAGCCGCTGCAGACCGGCGCCCCGGTGCTGGTGCGCTGGGCTGCGGCGGATGCCTGCGTCTACACCGAGTGGAGCGAAAGCGACCTGGTGCGCGGCGCCGGCGCCCACTGACGGACCAAGCCCCTGCCCTGCAGGGGCTTTTTCGTTCAGCCGTTGCGGGACAGGAACATCCGTTCGTCGTAGGCGAAGTCGAAGACGTCCACCACGGCGACCTGGTGGATCGCCGGATGGCGGGGATTGAGCACGATGTTGCGCTCCAGCGGCAGCACCGCCGAAGGCACGATCAGGCCGAGGTGACTGGCGGCGTTCAGCCAGTCGCTGCCGAAGGACATGCTCGGCCGGTCCGCCGGCAGGCTGCTCCAGCCGGCGGGCAGTTCGTCCGGCCGCGGTTCGAGATACAGTCCGGGATCGTCGGGCAGCTCGAAACAGGTGATCTTCAGCGGCACGCTGGGGCGGGCGTTGGTATGGACGAAGGTTTCCAGGCAGCAGATCGCCGGGGTCAGCCCCATGTAAACCGCGGGGATTTCCTGTTCGTTCCAGCGCCCACCCTCGATCGCCGCGCCCTGCCCGCTCAGGTCCCGGGCGCGGCGGGCCTTGGATACTCGCCACGCGCGCATCAGGCCACGCCGCCCCACTCGATGGCATGCAGGATGCGCCGCACCTGCTTGGCGCCGATCTCGGTATCGCAGGACTCGACCGGGCTGAGCCCGCCCAGGGCCTGGTTCGGGGTGGTCATCCATTCGGACGCGGCTTCGGAACTTTCGAACACTTCCTCGGCCAGCAGCACCACCGAGGCCAGGCGGTCCAGGCGCTCCGACGCGACCTGGTCGAGCGGCAGGTCGGCGCGTTTCTTGCGCTCGAAGGTCGAGGTGGAAATATTGATGAAGCGCTCGATGGCGGACGGGCCGAGACGGAATTCCATCTTCACCAGTTCGGCCCAGCGCCAGCTCAGCCCTTCCCTGATCCGGCTCAGGCGCTCGCCCTCGGTGAGCCGGGCATGGGCGTGGACCAGCGGCCAGAAGGACGCTTCGGGGCTCGGTTGTTCGTTGCGGCGGGCGGCACTCATAGGGCCTCCTTCAAATGACAGAATATCTGCCTTCAAATGAAGGATACTCTCGTCCGCCAGCGAAATGAAGGAGAACCATGACGAACAGCGATACCGCACCGGTCGATCCGTATTCAGCGGATGGCGGATAACGCTGGCGCGTTATGCCCTACGCCCCCTGCCCCGCTTGACGCCAGACCTGTAGGAGCCAGCTTGCTGGCGATCCGGATTTACCGGCGACCACCGAGCCGCCGGCTGGCATGGATGATCGCCAGCAAGCTGGCTCCTACGAAGAGCGGTGCCGCACCGGTCGATCCGTATTCACCGGATGGCGGATAACGCTGGCGCGTTATGCCCTACGCCCCCTGCCCCGCTTGACGCCAGACCTGTAGGAGCCAGCTTGCTGGCGATCCGGATTTACCGGCGACCACCGAGCCGCCGGCTGGCATGGATGATCGCCAGCAAGCTGGCTCCTACGAAGAGCGGAGCTCTCGCCCTACAGCGCCTCCTCGAACGATTCCCGCAGGCAGCGCAGCATGAATTCCGGATCGGGCAGCACCTCCGGCGTGCTGGTCACCGAGATGAACAGCTTTCCGCAATAGCTGGTCGGGTTGAAGAACAGCGACAGGCCGTCGAGCAGCGGGCCCACGCCGCCCAGCCGGACCAGCCTGGCGCCGAGCAGGTGGAGCGGCTCCCGCGGACCGGGGACGTTGCTCACCATGCAGTTGTGCAGCGGAAACGGCCCCCTGCCGCCCAGGCCGGTCAGGCTCGCCACGCGGCCGGCCAGGGCCAGCGCCGCGGGCGGGGCGAGTTTCTGCAGGTTGGTGAGTTCGCCCGGGCCAAGGCTGTCGTGCAGCGTCTTGGCCTCGACGCTCGCCTCGTGCACCGCCCGCAACCGGGCGAGCGGGTCCTCGATATCGGTGCCGAGGGGCACGCGCAGCATCGACACGGAGTTGCCGCTGGTGCGCTTCTCCGAAGCGTGCCGGCGGGTGTTCACCGGCGCCAGGGCGACCAGCGACCGCGCCGGCAGCTCGTTCCGGGCCAGCAGGTAGCGGCGCAGCGCCCCGCCCACCAGCGCCAGCGCCACGTCGTTCAGCGTCGCCCCGGGGACGCTGCGCTTGATCCGCTGCACGTCCTCCAGATCGAGGCTGAGCAAATCCCAGACGCGCCGGGCGGAAATGTCGACATTGAAGCGGGTACGCGGCGCGCCCTGGACGAAGGCGGCACTGCGCAGTCCGGCCGCCGCCAGCCGAGGCAACAGCCGGGCCAGCGGCATGCCCAGGCGGGCCGCCGCCGCGAGGTTGTCGCCCAGGGTGCGCGCCACGCTTTCCAGCGGGCCCGGGGGCGGCTGGTGCTCGTGCGGCGCTTCCGCCACATCCGGCCGGTCGCCGGCGAAATCGTGCAGCGCGCGGATCAGTTCCGCCGCGGCCGCGCCGTCCAGCACGGCGTGGTGCACCCTGGTGACGATGGCGAAGCTGCCCCGCGGCAGGCCGTCGATGGCGTCGAGCCCGTCGATCACGTGCATTTCCCATGGCGCCCGGGTCAGGTCCAGCGCGTCGGCCTGGATGCGCGCCACCGCGTCGCACAGCTGCCGCCAGTCGCCCGGCGCGGGCAGGACGGCATGGCGCAGATGGAGGTCGATATCGAAAAGCGCGTCCTCGACCCAGTGCGGATAGCCGAGCCCGAACGACGTGCGAACGATCCGCTGGCGGAACACCGGCGAGGCATCCAGCCGGCCCCCGACATGCCGGACGATGTCGCGGAAGCCGGGGCGTTCGCCATGCACGGCCGACGGCTCGTAGATGGCGACCAGGGTGCAGTACGACGGCGCATGCGGACGGTCGACGTTGAAGAACAGGGCGTCCTGGCCGGTGAGCTGGCTGTTCATGCTGCTCTCGCGAGGTTGGGCAACTCCCTTGATACCCTCTGCCGCGGCCCGGCGAAACCGCCAGCAGGCGATCGGGCGAAATGAGCGGCCGGCCTGTCTCGTTGGTGAAACACACCCTCTACCCCAGCAGCGACAAGGTTCTGGCGGCTGGCTTCTGACGCAGCTGTATCAATGATGAGACAGGCATACCCGGGAAAACTTCCAGAAAGCTACGCTAACTGATTGATAGCCATTAATTGACAGTTCCGGGCTCGACTCTTGCTCCCTCTCCCTGCGATCCAGCATCCGCAGCCGATCAGGAATCGATGCCATGGTCCGTTTCCTTCGCTACGCAGCGTTATCGGTAGCCACCCTCGCCCTGGCACTGCCCGTGTCCCCGGCCCATGGGGAAGACGGCAACATCGTGATTTCCCGGACCCTGCAACCGCGCGTGGCGACCCGGCCGACGATGGTTCCCGATCCGCATCCCATGCAGGTCAACGCCAATACCGCCCCGCAGGTCAGCCAGGTGCTGCTCGATACCGGCGTCCGGGAACTGCAGGACGACGACTTCGCCCGCATCACCAGCGGTTCCGCCGTACAGCCGGCGGTGGCGGGTGGCCTGGACGGCGTGCACAACCGCATCAGCGAGGGTGCCAATACCACGGCCAATCTCGGCGGCAACATCGCCGGCCATGGCGGCGGGCTGGGCGGCCGGATCGCCAATAGCGTCGACAACAGCCTGCAGCGCGGCCTCGCGCCCCTGCAGGTGCTGGGTGGAGGCCGCTGAGCATGGTGCGATTCTTCCTTCTGCCGATCCTCCTTCTGCCGCTGCTGGCCGTGGCCGATCCGTCCATCGATCGCGCCCGGCTCGACACCAGCGGCATCGGCTACGACGGCGTGCTGTCGGTGAACCAGGCCGCCGGCGACTTCCAGCAGCAGAGCAATGCCCGCGCGATCGCCATCGGCCCGGGGGCTTCGGCCGGCACCGGGCAGAGCCAGCGGCTGCAGGTCCGCGGCATCGACCGCGCCCTGGATGCGGGGGCGGAAATCCTCGGGCCGGCCTTCACCGGCGGCAGTGGCGTGCTGGGGGTCAACCAGTCCGCCGGAGCGGCGACGCAGCAGGCCAACGCCATGAGCATCAGCCTCGGCGCCGTCACGCCCCGGGGGCTGGACGACAACGAACTGTCGCAGAGCGTGGCAGTCACCAACTTTGGTTCAGGTGGAGCAGCGGCCATAGGGGCGCGGAGGGTCGTCACCGACGACCGGGCCTTCGCCGGCAGTAATGGCGTAGTGCAGCTGAACCAGAGCGCGGGAGTTGGCAATCGCATGGCCAACACCCTGAGCATCAGGGTCGCGGATCAACCCTGAGACTCCCTGAGTGGAAAATCGAAAATCCAGGCAGCGAGGAAATCGATCATGAAAGCGAAATTCCTGTTGACGCCGTTGGCATTCGCCCTGGCCAGCGCAATGGCCATCAGTACCGGCTATGCGGCCGAGGCGATCGTATCGGACACCCAGGATCTCACCGGCAACACGGTAACCAACGAAGGCACGGAAAACACCGCCGCCTCCGAAGGCAGCGGCTCCGACGCCGAAGGCAACGTCGGCATCAACGTCGCCGCCGGCAGCGTCAACCAGCAGGCCAACGCCGCCGCGCTGGCCGCCAGCGATGCCGCGACGGTATTCGCCACCAGCGCCAGCACCTCCGTCACCCAGACCCTGGGGGCGAACGAAGCGACCAACAACATCGCCGGCACCAACGACGCCACCCTTTCCAGCTCGCTGGACGGCGCCTCGGGCAACGTCGGCGTGAACGTCGCCGCCGGCACCTACAACCAGCAGAAAAACGACCTGGCAGCCGCCGCCGGCACCGCCCCTGCAGACCTGGACGACCTGGAAGGCCCGACCGTCGCGAACGCCCAGGCCTCGCAGAGCGTGAGCGGACAGATCGTCAACAACGAATCCGTGGATGACGAAGGCGACTTCACCCTCGGCCTGATCGCCCCGGACGCCGTAAACGAAGCGGGCGAGCTCGGCACCGTACATGTGGTCAACAACGCCACGGCGAGTGGCTCGATGACCGGCGTGACCGGCAACGTCGGCGTGAACATCGCCGCCGGCACCGGCAACCAGCAGACCAACTCGCTGGCGATCGCTTCCACCGCCGCCGCGGTCGCAACCGCACCGTAGCCCTGGCGGGTTCCGGGGCTCCGGCGATCCCGGGGCCCCGACATTTTCCCCGAGGGGCCCCACCATGCGTGCGTTGGCGCTCTTGTTCCTTTTCGTCCTGGGTTTCGGCGCCCAGGCCGCGCAGATTCCGGTCGCCGCCCTGGCCGGCGGCGGCCTGGCCTACAAGACCGTGGAAAGCGTGCGGGAACGCAAGTTCCGCGACCTGGTGCAGCAGCAGACCGACTTCAGCTGCGGCGCCGCGGCGCTCGCCACCATCCTGCGCCAGGCCTACCGGCTGGACGTCAGCGAGCGCATGGTGATCGAGGGCATGCTGCACCACGCCGACCCGGACACCGTGCGCAACCTGGGCTTTTCCATGCTCGACATGAAGCGCTACGTCGAATCCATCGGCCTGCGCGCACGGGGCTACCGGGTGTCGGACGAGCAGTTCCGCCGGGTACAGATGCCGGTGATCGTCCTGCTCGACGTGCGCGGCTACAAGCATTTCGTGGTCATGCAGCGGACCCGCGGCGACTGGGTGTACATCGGCGACCCGGTGCTGGGCCACAAGCGCTACGGCTTCGAGGATTTCAGGAAAGGCTGGAACGGCGTGATCCTCGCCGTGGTCGGGCCGGGCTACGACCGCGCCAATGCGCTGCTCTCCCCGCCCGACCCGCTGACCGCGCGCGACCGGCTGGATGCGTTCCGGCCTCTCAGGGACGCCGAGCTCATGGAGTTCGGTTTCATCCAGAGCGACTTCTTCTGATGGGAGCGGGACGCTCCGGGAGGATGCCATGAGGATCCGTCATTGGCTGATCGCCTGTTGCGTGACCGCGGCCTTCCCCGCACACGCCGAATCGCGACCGCCGATCGAACTTACCGACGCGCAACTGGACCAGCTGCGCGGTCGCTTCGTGATGCCCGGGCGCGTCGTCAGCTTCGGCGTGGTCATGAGCAGCAGCTGGCAGGCCGCCAACGGGCAGGTCCTCGGCGGCCAGGTGAGCATGCAGATGCAGCGGGGCATGCCCGCGCCGGTATTCAACGTCACCCTGTTCGACAACGGCCGGCGCGGCGCCCTGCCCGCCGGCAGCGGCCAGGTGCTCGGCGGCGCCGGCCTCGGCCAGGTCCAGGGCATCTCGCAGAGCACCCGCTCGGCGGGCGACTTCAACACCAGCCACAACGGCATGAACATCGCAGTCTCGCAGGGTTCGCTGCCGGCCGGCGTGCCGCGGGGCAGCCCGGTCCTGGAGGCCACGCGGCGCGACAGCAGCCTCGGCCAGGTCAGCGTTGCCCAGGCCAGCGGCGGCCTGCGGATGTCGATCCAGGCCACCGGCCAGGGCAGCAGCATGCAGCAGCTCGGCGGCGGCAGCCTCATCCAGCGCACCGACATCATCGGCTCGCGCAATGCCGTGGAAAACCTGACCCAGTTGAATGTGGTGCTGGGCAACGGCCCCTCGGCGAACGACCTGAATGCGGCGATGGCGCAGCTCACCCGCCCGGGCGGATTCTGACCGCCGCGGGCGCGGCTCAGACGAGCTGGTGCTTGTGCAGCAGCCGGTAGAAGGTCGGTCGGGAAATGCCGAGCATCCGCGCCGCGCGGGAGTGGTTGTCGGCGTAGCGGGTCAGCGCGTCGCACAGCGCCTGGCGTTCGGCGCGCAGCTTGTAGTCTTCCAGGGTCAGGCACAGCGCGGCGTCGTTCTCGATCTGGTCGAGGCCGAGGTCCGCCACCTCGATTTCCCGCCCCTCCGCCAGCACCAGCGCGCTGCGGATGCGATTGGACAGTTCGCGCACGTTGCCCGGCCAGCTGTGCTCGGCCATCGCATTCAGCGCTTCCCTGCTGAAGCGCCGCGGCCGGCGGCCGATCTCGATGCCGTAGAACTGGGCGAAATGGTTGGCGAGGAACGGCAGGTCGGAAATGCGCTCGCGCAGCGGCGCGGTGCGCACCTTGAGCACGTTCAGGCGGTAGTAGAGGTCCTCGCGGAAGCGTCCGTTGCGGATGGCTTCCTCCAGATCGATATGGGTGGCGGCCACCACCCGCACGTTGACGCCGATCGACTCGCAGCTGCCGACCCGCTCGATGCACGATTCCTGCAGGAAGCGCAGCAGGTTGGCCTGCAGCTCCAGCGGCAGGTCGCCGATCTCGTCGAGGAACAGCGTGCCGCCGTCGGCGGCCTCGATGCGGCCGATCTTGCGCTGGTGCGCGCCGGTGAAGGCGCCCTTCTCGTGGCCGAACAGCTCGGACTGGATCAGTTGCTCGGGAATCGCACCGCAGTTGATCGCGACGAACGGCTGCCCGGCGCGTGGCGACAGCCGGTGCAGGGTCTGCGCCACCAGCTCCTTGCCGGTGCCGCTCTCGCCGCGGATCAGCACCGGCGCGTCGTTGGGCGCCAGCTTGCGCAGCAGGGCGCGCAGATCACGGATGTTCTGGCTGTCGCCGAGCAGTTCGTCCCTCTCCCCGATGTCGGACGGGCTCGCATGCTGGCACAGGCTGGCCTTGCCGTAGGCGCGGCCCAGGGTCATCTGCACCAGCACGTCGTCGAACGGCAGGGTATGGAAATCGAAGAACCATTCACGGACGAAATCCACCAGGCCCCGGACATTCAGCGAACCAGGGGCCAGCACGGCGACCCATTCGGTCCCGCTGCGGTGGATCAGCTGCTTGATGGTCTCCACCCGCTGCAGGTGCGAGGGCGTCAGGCGCAACAGGCCGACATCGCAGCAGGGCACATCGGGCTCGCCCAGCATCCGCCGTTCGATACTCCACCCGGCGGCGGCAAGGCCCGGAATCAGCTGCTCGCAATCGGCGCAGGGGTCCACCATCAGCAGGCGCCGAGGAAGCTCCCTGTCGGCCAGAATTTGCTGTTCCCGCACCACTTGTTCTTCTACCCCACCGGCTTGGCGGTGCGCTTCGACGAGACAGTGGCATAGGGTATCCGTTGTGCTTGATTCTCATTAGAAGCTTTCCTCATAACCTTGAAAGCAACCGGCTTGAGAGGAACAGGCCGTTGGGGGGGATGTGGCCGAGCGGCCTTCGGAAGTCGCCAACTGTCTGTTTTCATTGCAAAACGCTGCGGGCTCCGGACAGGCGGCTTTCCTCGCCCCCGGGCCAGCGGCCACATGCGCCGCTGCTAGGCTTTCAGATACCGCATGAGGTATCCGCCATGGCCGCCACGCTTGCCGAAATCGATGCCGCCCTGCCACCGCTGGCGCGGAAGATCCGCGTCCTGGACGCCCTCGCCTGGCCGGACGGCGTGGAGGGGCGCTTCCTCGCCGACTGGCGCGCCGGCAGGCCGTCCCTGCCCGAGGTGACGCTGTCGCCGCGCGACCATCGCAGCGAGATCGAGGCCCTGGAAACGCTCGCCGACGCCTGCGACAGCGGCCACCCCGCCGGCCAGTTCCTCGCCGCCACCGCGCGCAGCTACGCCAGCGCCGGACGGATGCTCGGCGCCATAGGCACGCCGGCCTTCTCCGAGCATTCCGCGCGGCTCTACCGGCGGCCGGACTTCGTCTACACCCGCCAGCAGCTCAGCGCGATGGACGTGGCGAGCTTCCTGCTGGAGACTACCGACGCGCTGCTCGACGGCAAGACCATCCCGCCCACCGTCTGCGACATTCCCGCCGCCGAACTGGCCGCGTGGATGCAGCCGGAGCTGGACCGTTTCTTCGGCCCGGACAAGGTGCGGGTGGTGCTCGACCCCGAACTCGCCTCCAAGGCCATCGCCGGCGCCACGCGCATCCGCCTGCGCGCCGGTGCGCTGTTCTCCGAGCTGGACAAGGCGCAGCTGCTGCAGCACGAGGCCTTCGTCCACGCCGCCACCATGCAGAACGGCCAGTCCCAGCCCAACCTGCGCTGCCTCGGCCTGGGCGCGCCGCGCACCACCGAGACCCAGGAAGGCATCGCCATGCTCGCCGAGCTGCTCACCGGCAGCATCGACATCCAGCGCCTGCGGCGCATCACCCTGCGCGTGCTCGCCGTGCAGCAGGCGCTGGAAGGCGCGGATTTCATCGAGGTGTTCCGCGGCTTCCTGGAAGCCGGGCAGTCCGAGGAGGAATCCTTCCGCTCCGCCCAGCGCGTGTTCCGTGGCGGCGACGTGCGCGGCGGCGTGGCCTTCACCAAGGACGCCTGCTACCTGTCCGGACTGGTCAGCGTGCATACGCTGCTGCGCGTGGCCATCCGCGACGACCGCGCCGAGCTGGTGGACAACCTCTTCGCCGGCCGCCTGACCACCGCCGACGTGATCCGCCTCGACCCGCTGTTCGAATCCGGCTGGCTGCAGACGCCGCGCTACGTACCGCCCTGGGCCCAGGACATGCGCCGGCTGGCCGCCGCGTTCGCCTTCTCGGCGTTCATCGGCCGGATCAAGCTGGACCTGGTGACGCTGGACCGCTATGTGCGGCTGGAGGATATGGATGGCGGTTGAGGTCCGGAACGGTTCCCGCGCTCCCGCGTGGGAACGATAAGGGTGGGTGACGTTGCAGGAGCGAGCTTGCTCGCGAACCGGCCCCGCGGTGGAGTTTGTTCGCTCCTACGAAAAACACCGCGGCCCTGATTATCTGTAGGAGCGGGCCATGCCCGCGACCGCAGGCGATTCCACGGGCATGGCTCCCACACCCTCAAGCCCCCTGCCCCAGGTTCTGCATCAACCCGCCGTCCACCACTATGGTCGAGCCGTGTATGTAGGCGGCCTTCTTCGATGCGAGGAACACCGCCACCTCGGCGATTTCCTCCGGTTCCGCCGCGCGCCTGAGCGGGATCGCCTGTTCCTGCCGCTGGCGCTGCGCCGGGTCGTCCAGGGCCTGCTGGTTCATCGGCGTGAGGACCATGCCGGGAGCCAGGTTGTTCACGTTGATGCCGCTCTGCGCCAGCTCCAGCGCCAGGGTGCGGGTCAGGTTGCGCAGGCCGCCCTTGGCGGCGTCGTAGGCGGCCGCGCCGGCGCGGGGGATTTCCTCGTGGACGCTGGTGACATTGATGATGCCGCCATGCCGGCCGCTGCCTTCCAGGCCGCGGATGAATTCGCGGCAGCAGTAGAACGGACCGAACAGGTTGATGCGCAGATGGTCTTCCCAGTCCTGCGGATCGGTGTCGTGCACCGGCACGTCGCTGGCGCCGGTCGCCGCGGCGTTGACCAGCAGGGTCGGCGTGCCCAGTTGCCGGCGGATTTCCTCGAACACCTCCGCCACCGCCTGCGGATGGCGCTGGTCGAGCTGCAGCAGCGCCGAACGCCGCCCCTGCGCCTCGATCTGGCTGCAGGTGTGCAGCGCGCCCTCGCGGTCGTGCAGATAGGTCACCGCGACATCCGCCCCCTCGCGGGCGAAGGCGATGGCGACGGCCTGGCCGATGCCGGAATCGGAGCCGGTGACCAGTGCGATCTCGTTGAGCAGTTGATGGCTGTACATATCTCCCCTCCCTCGTGACGACGCCGTTCCCGGGCGAAATTCCCTGTCTGGGGTTGGACCCCGACCGTCACGAAGCGTTGTATCGGATTTGCCCCGCGGCCGCTCTGCCGCGCCATTTCGGCTGAACCCGCCGGCGCCGGGGCAACTCGAAAGCAGGAGAACGGCCGCGACGGAGGCGTCATGAGCATCGCACCGCGTACCGGGCAGGCACCCGGCAAGCTGGACCGGCAGACCTTCGGCGAGCGCTTCCGCCAGCGCTTCCACGATCCCGCCTTCCGCGCCGAGGACGCCGCCATCGCCCGCCTCGAGGAAATCGCCTGGGATGCCTATCGCCATGGCCGCAAGGCGCCCGTTACGCGCAAGGCCGGCCCCGGCTACGCCGATCCGGACTACGAGCTGTCGGTGGAATGGCTGGCGGCGCACGACGCCATCCGCCAGGCCGAAGGGCGCTTCCGCGATCCCGCCGGGCCGTCGCGGGTGCTGCTGGTGGCCGGCTCCTCGCGCAACGATGGCAGCTGTCCGGGGGAAATCTCCAAGACCTGGCGCATGGCCAGCCTCGCCGCCTGGGAACTGCGCGGCGCCGGCTTCGAGGCGGACCTGCTGGACCTCAGCCGGCTGACCTCGGAATACGGCCAGCGCATCTTTCCCTGCAAGGGCTGCGTCTCCACCGCCATGCCGCTCTGCCACTGGCCGTGCAGCTGCTACCCGAACCACGCGCTGGACCAGGTCGGCGACCTGATGAACGAGATCTACCCGCGCTGGGTCGCCGCCCACGGCGTCATCCTGCTAACGCCGGTGTACTGGTACCAGGCGCCGAGCCCGCTGAAGCTGATGATCGACCGCCTGGTCTGCGCCGACGGCGGCAATTCCGACCCGACCTCCACCTCCGGCAAGGACGCGCTCAAGGCCAAGCGCATCGAACTGGACGGCTGGCCCTATCCCAAGCATCTCGCCGGGCGCGCCTACGGGCTGGTGGTGCATGGCGACGTCGCCGGCATCGAGGCCAGCCTGCACGCGCTTTCCGACTGGCTGGACTGGATGGGCCTGGTCGACGCCGGCAAGAGCG
Source organism: Pseudomonas jinjuensis (assembly GCF_900103845.1). Lineage (GTDB taxonomy): Bacteria > Pseudomonadota > Gammaproteobacteria > Pseudomonadales > Pseudomonadaceae > Pseudomonas > Pseudomonas jinjuensis. The sequence goes on along the minus strand of NZ_FNIJ01000004.1, from coordinate 102,034 downwards.
CGCGCCTGGAGCGCTACATCGGCTACTACGAGCCCTACGCCACCAGCCACGACGCATACGACGCCGACCGGGCGCTGCAGGAGGAGGTGCGCAACGTCGCCCGCGCCGTGGTCCGCGCGGTGCAGGACCTGCGCGCCGGGCGGCTGTCCCGGCCGGATGCTGAGCTGGACGACCCACGGCCGAAATAGCCTGCCGGGTTTCCCTGTCTATACTCCCCAGTGCCCGTGGCAACGGGATTGGGGGAAGGGTATCCGGCGCGGTCGAGTGACCGCGGCCCGGGCGATGGTCGCGGCCAGATCGACGGGATCGAGAAAATGGCGATCGCAATAGTCCTCCTACTGATCATCGTTGCGTCCGTTCTCTTCCACTTCCTCGCTCCCTGGCACCCGACGCAAGCCGCCTCCAACTGGGGCTCGATCGACGCCACGCTGATCCTCACCCTGGTCATCACCGGGATCTTCTTCGTCGTCATCACCGCCTTCGTGGTCATCGCGGTGATCCGCTATCGCCACCGCCCGGGCCAGCGCGCGGACTACCAGCCGGAGAACAGGAAGCTGGAGTGGTGGCTGATCGTCATCACCTCGCTGGGCATCGTCGGCATGCTCGCCCCCGGCCTGTTCGTCTACAACGACTTCGTGCGCGTGCCGCAGGACGCCTACCAGCTGGAAGTGGTGGCCCAGCAGTGGCAGTGGTCGTACCGCTTCCCCGGCCAGGACGGCCAGCTCGGCCGCGCCGACACCCGCTGGGTGGACGGAGCCAACCCGCTCGGCGTCGACCGCAACGACCCGGCCGGGCAGGACGACGTGATCATCAAGGGCAGCGAGGTGCGCCTGCCGCTCGGCCGCCCGGTGAAGGTGCTGCAGCGCTCCAAGGACGTGCTGCACAACTTCTACATCCCCCAGGTGCGCGGGAAGATGGACATGGTCCCGGGCATGGTCTCGCACTTCTGGTTCACCCCGACCCGGGCCGGCAAATACGAGGTGCTCTGCGCGGAGTTCTGCGGCGTCGGCCACTTCAACATGCGCGGCACGGTGATAGTCGAACCGCCCGAGCAGTTCGACCAGTGGCTGGCCACGCAGCAGACCTTCGCCCAGAGCCTGGTGGCGACCAGCCCCGCCGGCAAGGACGACCAGGTCGAACAGGGCCGCAAGCTCGCCGAGAGCCAGGGCTGCCACGCGTGCCACAGCCAGGACGGCAGCAAGAGCATCGGCCCGGGGTGGAAGGATCTCTACGGCAGCATGGCGGAGCTGGCCGACGGCAGTTCGGTGAAGGTGGACGACGCCTATATCCGCGAATCCATCCTCGATCCCAGGGCCAAGCTGGTGCGCGGCTACCCGCCGGTGATGGTGGCCTATACTTTCACCGATGTCGAAGTGGGCGCCCTGACCGCCTACATCCGATCGCTCAGCGCCGCAGGGCAGGAGACGAAGAGCGCGGCCGGCCCGGAACAGGGCCAGCAGCTCGCCGCCTCGCTCGGCTGTCTTGCCTGCCACAGCCTGGATGGCAGCAAGGGCATCGGCCCCACCTGGAAGGGACTCTACGGCAGCACGGTGACCCTCGCCGACGGCAGCCAGGTCAAGGCCGACGACGACTATCTCAGGGAATCCGTCCTCAACCCTGGCGCGCGCATGGTCAAGGGGTATCCGCCGGTCATGCCGACCTTCACCCCCAGCGACCAGGACATGGCGACATTGATCGCGTTCATCCGTTCCATGGCGGAATAGGCCGTGTCCGGCCACGCCGGGCCGGCCATTCCGGGAGGTTGATCCGATGGCCTACGCGGACCACGCGCAGACTGAAGAACTGCACGAACCGAAGAGCTTCGTCACGCGCTACATCTGGAGCCAGGACCACAAGGTCATCGCCATCCAGTATTCGCTGACGGCGATCGCCGTCGGCCTGGTGGCGCTGGTGCTGTCCGGGCTGATGCGCATGCAGCTGGGCTTCCCCGGCAGCCTGGAGTTCATGGACGCGACCACCTATTACCAGGCGATGACCATGCACGGCATGATCATGGTGATCTACCTGCTCACCGCGCTCTTCCTCGGCGGCTTCGGCAACTACCTGATCCCGCTGATGGTCGGCGCGCGGGACATGGTGTTCCCCTACGTCAACATGCTCAGCTACTGGTTCTACCTGCTCTCGGTGCTGGTGCTGCTCGCCAGCTTCTTCGTCCCCGGCGGGCCCACCGGCGCCGGCTGGACGCTCTACCCGCCGCAGGCGATCACCCAGGGCACGCCGGGCGCCGAGTGGGGCATCGTGCTGATGCTGGTGTCGCTGGCGATCTTCATCGTCGCCGCCACCATGGGCGGCCTCAACTACGTGACCACGGTGCTGCAGGCGCGCACCTACGGCATGACCCTGTTCCGCATGCCGCTGTCGGTATGGGGCATCTTCATGGCCTCGATCCTCGCCCTGCTGGCGTTCCCGGCGCTGTTCGTCAGCGCCATCATGCTGCTGTTCGACCGCCTGCTCGGCACCAGCTTCTTCATACCGGCGGTGATCTCCATGGGCCAGCCGCTGGACCACGAGGGTGGCAGCCCGATCCTCTTCCAGCACCTGTTCTGGTTCTTCGGCCATCCCGAGGTGTACATCGTCGCCCTGCCCGCCTTCGGCCTGGTCTCGGACCTGATCAGCACCCACGCGCGGAAGAACATCTTCGGCTACCGCATGATGGTCTGGGCCATCATCGCCATCGGCGTGCTCAGCTTCGTGGTCTGGGCGCACCACATGTACGTCAGCGGGATGAACCCCTACTTCGGCTTCTTCTTCGCCACCACCACGCTGATCATCGCCGTGCCCACCGCGCTGAAGGTCTACAACTGGGTGCTGACCCTGTGGCGCGGCGACATCCACCTCACCGTGCCGATGCTGTTCGCCCTGGCCTTCATCGTCACCTTCCTGGTCGGCGGGCTGACCGGGCTGTTCCTCGGCAACGTGATCGTCGACATCCCGCTGTCGGACACCTACTTCGTCGTCGCCCACTTCCACATGGTGATGGGCGTGGCGCCGATCCTGGTGGTGTTCGGCGCGATCTACCACTGGTACCCGAAGATCACCGGCCGGATGATGAACGAGACCCTCGGCAAGCTGCACTTCTGGATCACCTTCCTCGGCACCTACGCCATCTACTTCCCCATGCACTACCTGGGGCTGCTGGGCATGCCGCGGCGCTACTACGAGTACCCCGGCTACGAATTCATCCCGCAGTCGGCCCACGAGCTGAACGCCTTCATCACCATCGCCGCGCTGATCGTCGGCGTGTCGCAGCTGCTGTTCCTGTTCAACCTGTTCTGGAGCCTGTCCCACGGCAAGCCGGCCGGCGGCAACCCGTGGCACGCCACCAGCCTGGAATGGCAGACCCCGGACACCCCTCCGGTGCACGGCAACTGGCGCGCGCAGCTGCCGGTGGTGCATCGCTGGGCCTATGACTACAGCGTGCCGGGCGTGGACCAGGACTACGTGCCGCAGATCGTCTCCCGCGAGGAACTGGAGCGGATGAAGCAGCGCAGCGGCGCCGCCGCGACGGGGGACAGGCCATGAACAACTCCCTACTCAAGCACCTCGACGGCGACGACCCGGGCGGCTGGAGCGAACCGGCCGCACTGGACCGGCGGCGCACCGCCAAGGTAGGCCTGCGGGTGCTGCTGGCGGTGGTCAGCTCGCTGTTCTTCCTGTTCCTGATCGCCTTCATCGCCCGCTCGCAGCTGGGCGACTGGCAGGCGCTGACCGATCCGCTGGCGCCCCTGGCCAGCACCGGCCGGCTGTGGCTGAACACCACCCTGCTGGTGGTCGCCAGCGCCGGCCTGCAATGGGCGCGCTACTCCGCCCGGCGCGACGACCACCGCGCGGCGCTGCTCGGCATGCTCATCGGCGCGGCCTTCGCCATCGCCTTCCTGATCGGCCAGCTGCTGGTCTGGCAGCAGTTCACCGCCTGGGGCTACGGTGTAAGCGGCAACCCGGCCAACTCGTTCTTCTTCCTGCTCACCGGGCTGCACGGCGCGCACCTGCTCGGCGGCCTCGTCGCGCTGGGCTGGACCTTCACCCGCCTGCACGGCCAGGCGCAGCGCGCCTACACCGGCATCGACCTGTGCGCGACCTACTGGCACTACCTGCTGGCCCTGTGGCTGCTGCTGTTCGCCCTGCTGACCAGTACCCCGGCCACCTACCAGGCCATCGCCGCGTTCTGCGGATTGAGGTGAAGCATGGCATCGCCCGCCCACTCCTCCCACGACCCCGACCCGATCGCCACGGAACTGCCCGGCTGGCCCGGCATCACCGGCGACTGGGCGTCGGACAAGGACGCCTTCAAGCGGGTGCCCTGGGGCAAGGCGATGATGTGGATCTTCCTGCTCAGCGACACCTTCGTCTTCACCTGCTTCCTCACCGGCTACATGTCGGTGCGCATCGCCAGCACGGTGCCCTGGCCGAACACCAGCGAAGTCTTCGCGCTGACCATCGCCGGCCACAGCATCCCGCTGATCCTCATCGCCATCATGACCTTCGTGCTGATCAGCAGCAGCGGCACCATGGCCATGGCGGTGAACTACGCCTACCGCCGCGAGCGGGTGAAGAGCGCCACGCTGATGCTGGCCACCGCCGCGTTCGGCGCCACCTTCGTCGGCATGCAGGCGTTCGAGTGGAGCAAGCTGATCGCCGAGGGCGTGCGTCCCTGGGGCAACCCGATGGGTGCGGCGCAGTTCGGCGCCAGTTTCTTCATGATCACCGGCTTCCACGGGCTGCACGTGTCCATCGGGGTGATCTACCTGTGCACCGTGGCGTTCAAGGTCCTGCGCGGCGACTACGAGCACCGCGGCAACTACCAGATCGTCGAGATCGCCGGGCTCTACTGGCACTTCGTCGACCTGGTGTGGGTATTCATCTTCGCCTTCTTCTACCTGTGGTGAGGCCACAGAAGGAGCGCCAGCCATGACCACCACCCATGCGCAAGGCCAGCAACACCCCATCGGCCTGTACCTGAAGATCTGGGGGCTGCTGTTCGTGCTCAGCGCGCTGTCCTACATGGTCGACTACTTCCACCTCCAGGGTTACCTGCGCTGGTTCCTGATCGTGCTGCTGATGCTGCTGAAGGCGGGGCTGATCGTCTCGATCTTCATGCACATGGCCTGGGAACGCCTGGCGCTGGTCTACGCCATCCTGGTTCCGCCGCTGTGCCTGCTGGTGCTGGTGGGGCTGATGGCATCCGAGTCGGATTACGTGCTGGGGACCCGGGCGCTGTTCCTCGGGCCTTGATGGTGGACGTGAAGAGCCACGTCCACCCTACGCCAGCGGGTCACCCGCCAGGCCAGCCGTAGGGTGAAAAACGCGCAGCGTTTTCCACCATCACGACGCCGAACCCGAAAATGCAAAGGCCGCCCCCAAGGAGCGGCCCTTCCCCAACACCCTGCCCTAGATCGTCCGCTTGAACTGATGCCAGCCATGCAGCCAGGCGACTATCCAGTGCGGCGCGGCGGCGCCGGTGCCGGCGTCCTGCAGGCGCGGGTGGCTGGTCACCACGCGGTCGAGGATCGGCTGCTGGTTCGGTTCCACGTCGACGAAGAGGATGTGCTCGCCATCCTTCAGGTTCGACTTCAGCTTGGTGAAATGCGCGTTGGGCACCTGGATGCCGAAGAACCCGCCTTCCCAGATGCAGAAGCCGAGGATGACCACGGCGAGGAACACGAAGGGAATCCAGCCTGCCGCCGATTCCGTCCAGCCCAGCAGCCAGGCTCCCAGGAGGATCAGCGCCGCCAGCGGAACGCCGACGATGGCGCCGATTTCGCCGGAATGCACCACGTCCTGCTTCATGAACGAATTGACGTCATGCAGGTGATGGTCCTCCACGTCGGCATCCATGTCGCTCAACACATGGATCTGTTCGGTATTGATGCCGCTGGCTTCCAGCTCCGTTTCCACGGCTTCCAGCTCGTCCAGGTTGTCGCTTATGTAATAGTGACGGTTCATCTTCGTACCTCCAGCGTCAATCTTGTTCTTGTCCGTTCTTTCTCCTGTGGTCATCAAATATGAAGTGCCATCGCTATATGCATTTGCATTCCATGCGGCGAGTTGCTGAATACTTCCTGAAATAACAAAAAGTATAGCACTCATTATCATTCAGAAGCCGCGAGCGGCGCGGGCTGCAGCGATTGTGACGACAACTTTCCAAAGGCTTCCAAGAGCCGCCAGGTTGGCTAATATTTTCCGCGTAGGCGCAATTAACCATCCGTTCGCAGGAGGTTCGGCCATGAATACCCTGACCATCAAGGGCTGGTGCAAGGCCAGCGACGCGGCGAAGGCGATTCCCATGGGGAACGTGCACTTCCGGATCAATGACGATGCCCATCTGCGCCTGGAACAGGCCGAGGAAGAACTGCAGGAAACCCAGGGCCGGGAAAAGATGCTGGACATCGACATGACCACCATGGAACTGGTCACCCCGGACGAATGCGGACCGCTTTCCGACTGCCAGCTGCGGGTCTACCTGAGCCGTGACGACCAGCGCGGCCACTTCCACCTGGTCGGCCACCGGCAAAGCGACGGCAGCCTGATCTTCACCAACGCGGTGATGATCGACCAACTGGGCTGATCGTCCGCACTGCGGCCCGGCGTGCGCCATGCCGGGCCGCCCTAGCCGGGTCGCTGCTGCTCCAGCCGCGCGGCCACCTCGTCGAATACTTCCCCTTCCAGCGCCGCCTCGCCCTTCTCGTCCAGCCAGCGGCGGAAGGTTTCGTGCTGCGGAAAGCCCTGGCTGATGTAGCTGAGCAGCCGCGCGCCGCGCTCGGTGAGGATGAAGTTCCGGCCGGTGCCGCCGAGTTCCTCCGGCCGCGGCTCGATGAAGCCGCCGTAGAACAGCACGCCCTCCAGGTCGCCACCGACGCGCTTGAAGTGATCGATGCCGCCGGGCACCGGCTCGCCCTCGCGCAGGTGTTCCTCGGCCACCTCCTCGGCGTAGATGCGTGGCTTGTAGGGCTGGTTGGCGGAAGCCTGGGCCTCCAGCAGCAGGCGTTCGATCAGATCCCAGTCGTAGGTCATGACAGTCTCCCGTGGACAGGTCCTGCCAGTTGCGACCGGGCCGCGCCGGCCAGGGTTCGATCTACCTGCCCGGCGGAACCTCCCGGAACATTCCTTGAACTCCCACGCCGGCCCCGTGACGAAGCAGACAACGGCCATTGCTGAAAAACCGGAGGTGCGCCATGTCGATCCGTGGAATGGGAAACGAGCAACGCAACCCGCCGGTCGTCGATCCCGCGATCAACGACCCCGGCAACGAGGACCCCGGTTCGCAGATCGACCGCGAGGACCCGTCCATCGAACCGGAAGACCTGCCGGTCACCGAGGAGAACCCGGGCGAGCCGGACTAGGGAGGCGCCATGTTCACCAATCGCAGAGAAGCGGGAATCGCCCTGGCCAGTCCGCTGCAGCGCCTCGGCCTGCACAACCCGGTGGTGCTGGCCCTGCCGCGCGGCGGCGTGCCGGTCGGCCACGAGGTGGCGCTGGCCCTGGACGCCCCGCTGGACGTGCTGCTGGTGCGCAAGATCGGCGCGCCGGGCTACGAGGAATACGCCGTCGGCGCGGTGGCCGACGGTTCCGATCCGCAATGGATCAAGGACGAGGAAATGCTGCGCCAGTTCGGCGCGCCGGATGGCTGGTTCGAGGCGCAGGTGGAGACCCAGCTCGCCGAGATCGGCCGGCGCCGCCGGATCTACTGCGGCACGCGCGCGCCGGAGCCGCTGGCGGGCCGCGACGTGGTGATCGTCGACGACGGCCTCGCCACCGGCAGCACCGCCCGCGTCGCCCTGCTAGCGCTGGCCGGCGCGGGTGCGCGGCGGCTGATCCTCGCGGTGCCGGTGGCGCCCGCCGAGACCATCGCCCGCCTGCGCCCGCTGGTGGACGAACTGGTCTGCCTGTCCACCCCGGAGCCCTTCATCGCCGTAGGCCGGCACTACGACGATTTCCGCCAGCTGGAAGACCAGGAAATCATCGACCTGCTCGCCGGGCGCCGCTGACCGCCCGGCAATCGGACTGAACCCCGCGTCGCCCCGCCCACTCCAGACCAATGAAGGCTGCCACGGGAGGTAGGACGCATGACCCAGCACATGACACGACTGTTGACCAGCCCCACCCAGGCCTGGCGGGCGATCCGCGACGACGCCGAGCGCAGCCCGGCGGGGTTCCTGCCGACGCTGCTGCTGATGCCGCTGCTGCCGGCGATGTGCCTGTACATCGGCACCACCCAGGTCGGCTGGCGCCTGCCGGGCAACGAGGACACCCAGTACCTCAGCGTCGGCAGCGGCGCGCTGCTCGGCCTGATGTGCTACGTCGGCTTCATCGCCGGGGTGGTGATCCTGGCCTTCCTGGTGCGCTGGGTGCTGTTCCGCACCGAACACCGGCCGGACCGTTTCTCCAGCATGACCTTCGCCACCGGCCTGACCCTGCCGATGATGGTCGCCGGCATGGCCGCGCTGATGCCGTCGCGCTGGCTGCTGCTGATCGCCGCTGGCCTGGCCTGCGCCTACTCGGCCATGCTGCTGTTCAAGGGCCTGCCGATCTTCATGCGCCTGTCGCCGCGCGCCTCGATGTTCTATGCCTCGTGCATCCTCGGCGTGGGCTTCCTTGCCCTGCTCACCACCGCCTTCATGTTCATCGAGTTCTGGGGCCAGACCATGAGCGGCAGCGGCGAATACCTTCAGTGACGCTGCGGCGGCTGCTCCGGCAACGGTTCCTCGGGCGGCTGGCGCATCGGCACTTCCTCGGGGAAGTCCTGCGGCACCTGGCTTTCACGGTCGGGGACGGGATATTCCGGGGGGCGCTGCTGGCAGATCATGGGAGGCCTCGCTCGGCGGGAGGGATGTCCCTGGGTTGAGCGCAGGATGGCGGGAATGGTTCAACCTGTAGGAGCGACTGTCCTGGTATCTGGTGCATTTTGTTCGCGAGCAAGGACTGGGCGTCCCCCTCGGTCCTACGAAGAGCGGGAACGTAGAAGCGGGCCATGCCGATGGGATGGCGGATAACGCTGGCGCGTTATGCGCCCTACGCGGCTGCTCATGGCCCGCTTGACACCATACCTGTAGGAGCCAGCTTGCTGGCGATCCAGGTTTTCCCTCAACGTCGGCGTGGAAGGAGAACACGTCAATCGCCAGCAAGCTGGCTCCTACAGGTTCTGTGCGTGTTTCAGGGGGTGGCGCGGCTCCGTGCTTCATCGACGCGGGAGCGTCGAGAGCGGCGTTTCCACGCAGGAGCGCGGGAACGCCAAGGGTCCGATTGCCTCAGCCAAACAACCCCAGCAACAGCCTGCGCAACTGCTCCAGCCCGAACGGCTTCGCCAGCCGCGGCAGCTCCGCCGGCAACGCCGCGGTGTCCATGCTGTAGCCGGTGGTCAGCACGCACTGCAGCCCGGGCTGCTCCCCGCGCACCTGCTGGATCAGCTGCAGGCCGTCCATCCCGGGCATCGCGTAGTCGGCGATCAGCAGGTCGAAATGCTCGTGGCCGGCCAGCAGCTCCAGCGCCGCGGCGGCCGATTCGGCGCGCCAGACGCGGCAGCCCAGGTCGTCGAGCAGGGCGGTGGCGCCGGTGAGCACCAGGGTGTCGTCGTCCACCAGCAGCACATCCAGGTCGAAGCGCCGCTCGCGGGCTTTTTCCTGTTGCATCCGCTCCTCGGCCCGCGGTGTCCGTTCCTGCGCCGCCGGCAGCCAGATCTCCGCGGTGGTGCCCTGCCCCGGCCGGCTGCGCAGGACCAGCCTGCCGCCCTGCTGCTGGGCGATGCCGTGGACGATGGACAGTCCGAGGCCGGTGCCCTTGCCGACTTCCTTGGTGGTGAAGAAGGGCTCCGAGGCCCGGCGCAGCGCCTCCGCGTCCATCCTGCAACCGCTGTCGCTCACCGACAGGCAGACGTAATCCCCTGCCGGCAGGCCGCTGCCGTCTCCTTCGGTCACCTTGCGGTTGGCGGCGGAGAAGATGATGACGCCGCCGTCGGGCATGGCGTCGCGGGCGTTGGTCGCCAGGTTGATGATCGACAGCTCCAGCTGGTTCTCGTCGCTCAGCACCGGGTCGAGCTGCGCGGGGAAGCGCGTTTCGATGCTGATGTTCGCCCCCAGGGCGCGGTCCAGCAGGTCGCTCATCCCGCGCATCAGCGCCGGAACCTCCAGCGGCTGCGGGAACAGCTGCTGCTTGCGGGCGAATGCCAGCATGCGCTGGGTCAGCGCCGCGCCGCGGCGGGTGGCCTCCATGGCGCTCTGCCAGAGTTCCTTCACCCGCGGCTCGTCGGGCAGGTGGCGATGCAGCATCTGCAGGCCGCCGATGATCACCGTCAGCAGGTTGTTGAAGTCGTGCGCCACGCCCCCGGTGAGCTGGCCCAGCGACTCCATCTTCTGCGACTGGATCAGCTCGTTGCGCGCCCGTTCCAGTTCCTCCTGGGCCTTGAGCTTGTCGGTGATGTCGCGGGTGATCTTGGCGAAGCCCAGCAGCTCGCCACTTTCGTCGCGCACCTGGTCGATGACCATGTTGGCGAAGAACGGCGTGCCGTCCTTGCGTACCTGCCACGCCTCGCTTTCGTGGCGCCCCTCGCGGCGGGCGGTTTCCAGGGCGATCTCCGGCTCGCCGGCGGCGCGGTCCCCGGCGTTGTAGCAGCAGGAGAAGTGCTGGCCGATGATCTCCTCGGGCGCGTAGCCGCTGATGCGCTGCGCGCCGGAGTTCCAGTTGGTGATCCGGCCATCCGGGTCGAGCATGTACAGCGCGTAGTCGGTCACCCCGTTGACCAGCAGGCGGAACTGCTGCTCGCTGCGCCGCAGCGCTTCCTCCGCGGCGCGGCGCTCGGTCAGGTCGCGGGTGATCTTGGCGAAGCCCAGCAATTCGCCGGACGGGCTGCGGATCGCATCCATCACCACGTGCGCCCAGAACCGCGTGCCGTCCTTGCGCACCCGCCAGCCTTCGCGCTCGTAGCGGCCTTCGCTGGCGGCGATGCGCAGCGCCTTCTCCGGCAGGCCCGCGGCGCACTCTTCCGGCAGATAGAAGCGGGAGAAATGCTCACCGAGGATTTCCTCGGCGGTATAGCCCTTGAAATGCTGGGCGCCGGCGTTCCAGCTGCTCACCATTCCCTGCGGGTCGAGCATGTAGATGGCGTAGTCGGTGACCGCTTCGACGAGCAGCCGGTAGCGGGCGTCTTCGACTTGGCGAGATACCAGAGGAGGGTTTTCGGGCATGGGGTTCCTTCGACCGCCGCGCTGTTCGCGGCTGATGTTGTTGTTCAGGTAAGCACAGGTTTCCGTGCCTGGCAGGGCTGTCCGACATTCCGGGGAAACTTTCGTTCGCCCCCTGGCTTCGAAAGCCTGAGGGCATTGGGAAAGGAGGATCCGACCATGCACAACCTGGAAAGCGAAACCTTCAAGATAGGCCTGTTCCAGCCGGAATCCAGCCTGGGCCAGGCGCTGCTCGCCGAGGCGCTGCACCGGCAACTGGAAGTCAGCGCGCTGGTCGACGACCTCAACGCCATGCCGGCGCGGCCGGGGCTGCGCTGCAAGATCGGCCGCCTCGACGATGCGCGGGCGGTGAGCGAGTCGGTGGCCGGGCTGGACGCGCTGATCGTCGGCTTCTCGCCGGACCTCCCCGGCTCCTGGCTGTGCCCCGCCATCGAGGCGCTGATCGACGGACTGGTGCGGGCCGAGGTGCCGCGCCTGCTGCTGGTCGCCGACTGGACCTGGCTGGACCGGCCCGCCGACCCCGCCGAAGCCGATCTCGCCCGGCGCCTGCAGCGCACCCTGCAGGCCAGCGAGGTGGACTGGACGCTGGTGCAGATACCGGAAGTGCAGGAAGGCTTCGCCGTCGACGATTTCGCCGGCCCGGAGCAGCAGCCGCTGGCCCTCGACAGCGCCCACGAGATGGCCCTGCGCTATGCCGCGGCGATGCTCGACGAGATCCAGCTGGGCCTGCACAAGCGCCAGCGCATCCGCCTGCTGGCGTAGGAGCCCGGCATGGAATACGACATCGCCCGGCTGGGCGGCACCTTCTGCCTGGCGCTGGCCTTCGCCACCTTCATCCTGCTGGTGCGCAGCTACCGGCCACGCGGGGTGGCGGCATTCTGGTACGACCTGACGCTGCTCGGCATCGCCCTGCTGCTGGCGAACTGGCCCCACGGTATCGCGCTGTTCCGCGAATTCAGCGCCGGTCCGCTGCTCGGCTGGCTGCTGGACGGTCTCGCCACCCTGGTCGGCTGCCTGCTCGGCTGGGCCTGCGCGCGGGGCATCGCGCACTTCCTCCGGCTGCGCCGCGCCACCGCTCGCGCAAAAGACTGAACCCGCCCGCGGGCGCCCCGTCACAACCAGTGAGGAGCGCCCGCCCGGGCGCGTCGAGCCCACGCGCAAACGCAATGGAGAACGACCATGAAGCATCCCCTGCTCCGCAGTTCCCTCATGTATGCCGCGCTGCTGTTCGCCGGACCGCTGCTGGCCGCCGGCGACAACCCGCCGACCGAACCCCAGGCCTTCGTCGAACACGCCTCGGCGGCCGGCGTCGCGGAAGTCGAGGCGGCCAAGCTGGCGCTGAAGAAGAGCGAGTCGGAAGACGTGCGCAAGTTCGCCCAGCACATCATCGACGATCACAGCAAGGCCAACGCCGAGCTGCAGACCCTGGCCCGCAGCAAGAACCTGCAGATCGAGGACGAAACCAGCCTGACCAACAAGGCCAAGGAAAAGATGCTCGACGTGCGCGAGGAAACCTTCGACTCGGCCTACGCGGAAAACCAGGTGGCGGCCCACGAGGAAGCCGTGAAGCTGTTCACCGCCGCCGCGGACAACACCAGCGACGCCGAGCTGCAGGAATTCGCCCGCGAGACCCTGCCGGTGCTCAAGCAGCACCTGAAGATGGCCCGCGAACTGGCCGAGGCGCATCCGTCCAGCTGAACCCGCCCGGGCGCAGCGCTCAGCCGATGATCACCCGGCTGGCCCGCTCGCCCACCACCATCTCGGTGATCCAGCGCACCAGGATGTCGGTATAGGCATCCTGGGCCTGCTCGGTGCTCAGTTCGTGATCGGCGGCATCGATGATCCGGTGGGTCATCGAGTGGGTCTGCTGGAACGCCGCGCGGTAGCTCAGGATGGTCGCGTGGGGCACGTGGATGTCGTGCTCCGACTCGACCACCAGCACGTCGCCGGTGAACGAGGCGCAGGCGCGCAGCGCGCGGTTGCTGGCCGCCGGAATGCGCGTGGAGCGGTACTCCATCAGGTCGTCGCGCGGCAGGTCGCGCTTGGGCACCAGCCAGTCCTCGTCGCGGTAGATGGCCGGCACGCGCAGCGCCAGCCAGCGCACCTTGCGCAGTTCGCTGAGGATGGCGGCGAGATAGCCGCCGTAGCTGGTGCCGACCACCGCCACCGCGTTGGGGTCGATCTGCGGATGCGCCACCAGCCGGTCGTAGGCGGCGAGCAGGTCGCGCAGGTTGTCCTCGCGGGTGATCCAGGCGCGGCGGCCTTCCTCGGCGCCGTGTCCGCGCAGGTCGAAGGTCAGGCAGACGCAGCCGAGCCCGGCGATGCCGCGGGCGCGCTTCAGGTCGCGCTGCTGGCTGCCGCCCCAGCCGTGGACGAACAGCACGCCCGGCACATGGGTGCGCGGGCTGAGGAAATTGCCGGCCAGGCGGCTGCTTTCGACTTCTATGTCGATGGTTTCGCTAGTCGCTGACATGGGTCTCCACCATGGCGTACTTGAGAAGGAATCCGCCCGCCGCGTCGCTGCCGCGGTAGATCTCCCGGGCGCCGGGCGGCAGGGTCTTGTCCTGCCGCGTCTCGAAGGACGAGGCGCGCACCGCGTGCAATCCGGGGTCGGCGACGAAGGCTTCCAGCGCGGCGATCTCCGCGCTCGACGCGCCGCCGATGCGCCACGACTGCTCCAGCACCCCGCTGCGCCGGCGGCCGCGGTGGTCGATGCCGCGGGCGATGTCGTAGTTGCGCCGCGAGGCGAAGAAGCGCGGGAATTGCTGGTGCGCGGCCACGTCGAAGATGCGCGCCTGCTCGATGGCCAGGCGCACCTCGGCGGCCAGGTCGAGGGCCAGCAGGCTGTCGAAGTCGCCACGCACCAGCAGCAGGTCGGAACCGCCGTACACCGATTCGCCGCTGGCCTGGCTGGCTTGGCTCTGGTGGCCGTGGTAGCTCATCAGGAAGCCGTTGATCAGCACCTGGCCGACGCTGTGGGTGTCGACCTCGGCGAGGTCCTGCTCCAGCACCAGGCCCTCCTCCAGCAGCACGTCGTCGTAGCCGTCCAGCGCCTCGGCCAGCTCGTCGGCATCCTTCGCCACCCGCTGGCCGTGGCCGCCGCAGGCGCCGACCGGCTTCAGCCGCAGCGGCCCCTCGGCCAGCCGGGCGCTGCCGGCGCGCATGGCGTCGGAACGGCGGAACACCGTGCAGCCATCGAGCACCACGTCGCGCACCCGCTCGGCGAAGGTCGCGTTCCAGCCCTTGGGCACGGCGGAGGGCCGCTGCACCAGCGGATGGGCGATGGCCTTGCTGGCGATGAAGGCGTGCTCGACGTAGCCGCCGAACAGGTCCAGCGGGCCGTGCACGCCGGTCCGCTTGAGCATCGCCGGCCCCACCAGGGTCTGCGTCGGCACCCAGTAGAGCCGCCGCGACGCATGCGCGAGCGGATCGTAGGCGCCGCCGAACTCCAGGCCCTGCACTTCGGCCAGCCAGGCGGCCAGGGCCAGGTTGCTGCGCACCTCGTCCGGCGCGGCGTCGTCGTTCATCGACCAGGCGACCACCAGCCGGTCGTTCGTGGCATCGATCATGCCATGCCCTCCTTTTGCCCAGGGACGCACCACTGCTGCACTGGTGTGTGGCACTCAACACTCGACTCGCGTGCCGGGCAGGAGTTCTACGGGATCGACGAAGCCGCCGGCGGCGGAAACGCTGTCGCGACGGCCTCGCTGACGTTGCACCGGCGCCGCCGGGGACGCCTGCAGAATGCCCGACGGATAGCCGTCGATCGTGCAGATCGCTCGTCGCGAACCGCCATCATCGAACTGTCATTTTCAGGGTTTTCAATGACTTGAGATTTCCCACGAACTGGTACGGGAGATGCAAGCTTTTTTCTCTGCTGTCCAGGCCGCTGACAGGGAAACCGGCCCACGATCCCGGCTCCGTGCATCCGCCGACGATCGGTCATTCCCATCCCATGACATGGCGGGGCATTTGCTTCAGCCGTTGCCAGCGACCCGGCGCCACCTTTCACCGGCTGCTCCTCAGGCAGCCGGGAAGAAAAACCAAACCTCACCGCCTGCGCACGGTCTTCCTCCACAAGGAACGACCGGAAGCGGCACAGAACACCTAAGGTCCGGCAGGAAATGCCGGGACCGGAAGTACACAGAGGAGATGCACATGGGCAACCTGTCGGCTAGCGCAAGACTGCAAGACACCCGTTCCCAGGGCCTTCCGCCCTTTCTCCATCCCGTGGAAGGGCTGCCTCCGCAGCAGCGCAGCAAGATACTGTTCGTCACGCCGGAGTTCACCGATTTCATCAAGGCCGGCGGACTGGGCGACGTCTCCGCCGCCCTGCCCCGTGCGCTCATGCAGCACCACGACATCCGCGTGCTGATTCCCGGCTACCGCCAGGTCCTCGACTGCGGCCGCGACTGCCGGGTGATCGGCCGCCTGCCCGGCCTGGCCGCGATTCCCGGCTGCGAGATCGGCGAGATCGTCCTCGACGACGGCCTGCCGGTGTACGTGCTGATCTGCCCGGAACTCTATGACCGCCCCGGCACGCCCTACGGCGACCTGCACGGCGGCGACTGGGCGGACAACCACATCCGCTTCGCCCGCCTCAGCCTGGCCGCCGCCGACCTCGCCGCCGGTTTCGGCGAGCTGGGCTGGTGCCCGGACCTGCTGCACGTCAACGACTGGCCCAGCGCCCTCGCCCCGGCCTACATGGCCTGGCGCGGCCAGGCGACGCCGAGCATCCTGACCATCCACAACCTCGCCTACCAGGGCTGCTACCCGCTGGCCTGCCGCGCCGAGCTGGGCCTGCCGGACGAAGCCGCGCTGCCGGAAAGCGCCGAGTTCTACGGCAGGCTGTCCTTCCTCAAGGCCGGCATCGCCCACGCCAGCCACATCACCACGGTGAGCGAGACCTACGCCCGCGAGATCACCACCGAGGAATTCGGCTGCGGCATGCAGGGCATCCTCGCCTACCGCCGCGACCGCGGCCAGCTCAGCGGCATCACCAACGGCATCGACGGCAGCTGGCAGCCGAACGCCGATCCGCACCTGGTCGAGGGCTTCGATACGCGGCGCATGGCCGGCAAGCGCGCCAACGCCGACTACGTGGAACAGCGCTTCGGCCTGTGCCCCGGCACCGGCCCGCTGTTCGCCGTGGTGTCGCGCCTGGTGCAGCAGAAAGGCGTCGACCTGACCCTGGCCATCACCGACGACATCGTCGACGCCGGCGGCCGGCTGGTGGTGATCGGCCGCGGCGAGCCGGAACTGGAAGACGCCATGCTGGAACTCGGCAGCCGCCACAAGGGCCGCGTCGGCGTGCACGTCGGCTTCTGCGAGACCGAGGCGCGGCGCATGTTCGCCGGCAGCGACTTCCTGCTCATGCCGTCGCGCTACGAGCCCTGCGGCCTGAGCCAGATGTACGCGCAGTGCTTCGGCTCGCTGCCCATCGCGCGCAGCACCGGCGGCCTGGCCGACACCATCGAGGACGGCGTGACCGGCTTCCTGTTCCGCGAGGAAAACCCGGCCAGCTACTTCGACGCGGTGCGCCGCGCGCTGAACATCTACCGCCATCCCGAGCTGCTCAACGCCATGCGCTGCAAGGCCATGGAGGCGCCGCAGCAGTGGGACCAGTCGGTGGAGCCCTACGCGCACCTGTACTCGAACCTGCTGCGGCGCGCCGCCCGCCACGCCGGCGCCATGGCGCGATGACCGCCTGGCGCCAGGCCGGAGCGCAGCCGCTGCCAGGCGGCGGCACGCGCTTCGCGCTGTGGGCGCCGGATGCCGCGACGGTCCGGCTGGAACTGGCCGACGGCGAACTGCTCGACCTGCGCCCCGACGGCGACGGCTGGTTCGTCGGCGAACATGCCTGTGGCGACGGCGCCGCCTACCGCTTCCTCATCGACGACCGCCTGCGCGTGGCCGACCCGGCGGCCCGCGCCCAGGCCGGCGGCGTGCAGGATGCCAGCCTGGTGCTCGACCATGCCGCCTACCGCTGGCAGGTCGAAAACTGGCGCGGCCGGCCCTGGCACGAGACGGTGCTCTACGAGCTGCACGTCGGCCTGTTCGACGGCTTCGCCGCGCTGGAAGCCTTCCTCCCCGCGCTGGCCGAACTGGGCGTCACCGCCGTCGAGCTGATGCCGCTGGGCGCCTTCCCCGGCCGCCGCAACTGGGGCTACGACGGCGTGCTGCCGTTCGCCCCGGCCAGCGTCTACGGCAGCCCGGACGCCCTCAAGCACCTGATCGACCGCGCCCACGGCCTCGGCCTGATGGTCTTCGTCGACGTCGTCTACAACCACTTCGGCCCGCAGGATAACTACCTCGGCCACTACGCCGGCGCCTTCTTCCGCGACGACCTGCACACGCCCTGGGGCAACGCCATCGATTTCCGCCGCCGCGAGGTGCGCGACTTCTTCATCGACAACGCGCTGATGTGGCTCAACGACTACCGGGTCGACGGCCTGCGCCTGGACGCGGTGCATGCCATCGGCGAGAAGGACTTCCTCGTCGAACTGGCCGCGCGGGTGCGCGAATCGGTCGACGGCCGCCACGTGCACCTGGTGCTGGAGAACGAGGACAACCAGGCCAGTCTGCTGCGCGAGGGCTTCGACGCGCAGTGGAACGACGACCTGCACAACGCCCTGCACGCCCTGCTCACCGGCGAGCGCGAAGGCTACTACGCCGACTTCGCCGAGCAGCCGACCCGGCACCTGGCGCGCTGCCTCGGCGAGGGCTTCGCCTACCAGGGCGAGCCCGACCGGCGCGGCCAGCCGCGCGGCGAACCCAGCGCCGGGCTGCCGCCGACGGCCTTCGTCAGCTTCCTGCAGAACCACGACCAGGTCGGCAACCGCGCCTTCGGCGAACGCCTGATCTCCCTGGTGCGGCCCGAACCGCTGCGCATCTGCGTCGCCCTGCAGCTGCTCTGCCCGATGATCCCGCTGCTGTTCATGGGCGAGGACTGGGGCGAGCGCCGGCCGTTCCTCTACTTCACCGACTTCCACGGCGACCTGGCCGACGCGGTGCGCGAAGGCCGGCGCGCGGAGTTCCGCGAATTCGGCCGCTTCGCCGACGCCGATGCGCTGCAGCGGATTGCCGATCCCAACGCCGAGGAAACCTTCGCCGCCTCGCGGCCCATGTCCGCGCAGGGCGACGCCGGCTGGCGAGCGCACTACCGGCGCCTGCTGGCGCTGCGCCACGGGCAGATAGTCCCGCGCCTGCCGGGCAGCCGCGCCCTCGGCGCGGAGGTGCTGGGCGACGGCGCGATCAGCGCGGCCTGGCGCCTGGGCGATGGCAGCCGGTTGCGCATCGACTTCAACCTGGGCGAGGCCGCGGTCGCGGTGAAAGCGCTACCGGCCCGCGCCGCCCTGGTCTTTCATGAAGGACTGGACGTCGGGCAGTACCGCGCCGGCCGCCTGCCGTCCGGGAGCATTGCCGTCAGCATGGAGTCTCCACAATGACAGATGCCTGCCTCGCTTCGCTGGCCCAGGCGGTCGGCATACACCTCGACTGGACCAGCGCCGACCACCAGCCGCAACGGGTTTCCCCGGAGGTGCAGCGCGCCCTGCTGGAAGCCCTCGGCTTCCCGGCGCAGAGCCCGGAACAGATCGCCCGCAGCCTCGCCGAGGTGCGCCATCGGCAGGCGGCGCCGCCGGCGCTGCTGACCGTCGACCGCGGTGCGCCGCTGGACCTCGACGACCGCTTCCTCGGCGACAGCCCGTTCCAGCTGCAACTGGAGGACGGCAGCCGCATTGACGGCCGCCTCGACGACCAGGGCCGCCTGCCGCCGCAGCAGCAGTGCGGCTACCACCAGCTGCGCATCGGCGATGCGCAGCTGGCGCTGGCGGTGACGCCGCCGCGCTGCCCTACGGTGGCCGAGCTGTGCGGCGGCCGACAGCGCGTCTGGGGCCTCGCCGCGCAGGTCTACTCGCTGCGCCGCGAGCACGACGGCGGCCTCGGCGACCTCGGCGCGCTGCAGGACCTGCTGCGCAGCGCCGCCCGGCACGGCGCCGACGCGCTGGCGATCAGCCCGCTGCACGCCATGTTCGCCGCCGCGCGGCAGGCCTACAGCCCCTATTCGCCGTCCAGCCGGCTGTTCTTCAACGAGCTGCACGCGGCGCCGGAAGACCTGTTCGGCGCCGCAGCGGTGCAGCGGGCCATCGCCAGCTGCGGCCTGGCCGAAGAGATGCGCCGGCTGGAAAGCCTGGCGCTGATCGACTGGCCGGCGGTGTCGGTGGTGCGCGAGCGCCTGCTGCGCCAGCTGCACATGGAATTCCGCCACGGCCCGGAAGAACTGCAGCAGGACTTCGCCCAGTTCCGCGTCCAGGGTGGCGAGGCGCTGATGCACCACTGCGCCTTCCAGGTCCTGCAGGAACGCCGCCGCGCCGCCGGCGACGGGCTGGACTGGCGCAACTGGCCGGCCGAGTACCAGACGCCGTACAGCCCGCTGGTGCAGAGTTTCATCGCCGCGGAGGAAGCCGAGATCGGCTACCAGCTGTTCGCCCAGTGGCTGGCCGCGCGCAGCCTGCACCGCGCGCAGCGGGTCGGCCGCGAGGCCGGCATGGGCATCGGCCTGATCGCCGACCTGGCGGTGGGCGCCGACCCGGCCGGCAGCCAGGCCTGGTCGCGCCAGGACGAACTGCTCAGCGGCGTCAGCGTCGGCGCGCCGCCGGACATCCTCAACCGTTCCGGGCAGAGCTGGGGGCTTTCCGCCTTCAGCCCGGACGGCCTGCGCCGCCACGGCTTCCGCGGCTTCATCGAGATGCTGCGGGCCAATCTCGCGCACGTCGGCGGCCTGCGCATCGACCATGCCATCGGCCTGCGCCGGCTGTGGCTGATCCCGCGCGGCGCATCGGCGGAGGCCGGCGCCTACCTGGAATACCCGATGCACGACCTGCTCCGCCTGATCTGCCTGGAGGCCAGCCGCGCCCGCGCGCTGATCATCGGCGAGGACCTCGGCACCATCCCCGAGGGCCTGCGCGAAACCCTCGCCTGGCGCGGCATCCTCGGCACCCGGGTGCTGCTGTTCGAGCAGCACGGCGGGCATTTCATCGCCCCGCAGCACTGGTCCGCCGAGGCCCTGGCCACCAGCACCACCCATGACCTGCCGCCGCTGGAAGGCTGGCTGCGCGGGCGCGACATCGAATGGCGCGAGCTGAGCAACCACTACGCGCCGGAAGTCGCCGCCGGCGAGCGGCACCTGCGCGAGGCGGAACGCCACGGCCTGCTGGCCGCGCTGCGCGGCTACCAGGGCGAGCACGACGGGCCGGTGGAGGCCGCCGCCGGCTTCCTCGGCGCGACCCCGGCGCCGCTGGTGCTGCTGCCGCTGGAAGACGCCCTCGCCAGCGACGAGCAGCCGAACCTGCCGGGCCCCGGCGACACCCACCCCAACTGGCGGCGGCGCTGGCCGACGCCGGCGGCGCAGATGCTCGACAGCCCCGAAGTCGCCGCCCGCCTGCAGCGCCTGGACGCCGCCCGCCGCCATGCGGAGCCGCGGCATGACTGAGCTGCGCGCCACCCTGCGCCTGCAGTTCCATGCCGGCTTCACGCTCGACGACGCCGTGCCGCTGCTGGACCATTTCACCGCCCTCGGCGTCAGCCATGTCTACGCCTCGCCGCTGCTCACCGCGCAGCCGGGCTCATCCCACGGCTATGACGTGGTCGACCCGACGCGGATCAACCCGGAACTCGGCGGCGAGCCCGCCCTGCGCCGCCTGGTCGCCGGCCTGCGCGAGCGCGGCATGGGCCTGATCGTCGACCTGGTGTCCAACCACATGGGCATCGGCGCGGCCAATCCCTGGTGGCAGGACGTGCTGGAATGGGGCCGCGCCAGTCCCTACGCGAGTTTCTTCGACATCCACTGGCACAGCGCCGACCCGCTGCTGCGCGACCAGGTGCTGCTGCCCTGCCTGCCCGACGACTATGGCGAGGTGCTGGCCGGCGGCGCCATCGGCGTGCACTTCGACCGCGGGCGCGGGCGCTTCCACGTCAGCCTCGGCGCGCTGCGCTTCCCGCTCTGCCCGGACAGCTACGACCTGCTGCTGAACCACGGCGAGGACGCCGAGCTGCGCCGCCTCGCCCAGCGCTTCGCCGAGCTGGCCGGCAACCCCCAGGCCCGCGAGGCCGCCGCCGCGCTGTGCGAGGAACTGGCGGCGCTGCTCGACGAGGCGCGCCTCGACGCCGTGCTGCGCCCCTACCGGGTGGCCGAGGGCGCGCACTGGTGGCCGCTGCACCAGCTGCTGGAAATCCAGCACTACCGCCTGGCCAACTGGCGCACCGCGGCGGACGACCTCAACTGGCGGCGCTTCTTCGACATCAACGAACTGGTCGGCCTGCGCGCCGAACGCGGCGACGTGTTCGAAGCCAGCCACGGCTGCCTGTTCCGCCTGATCGGCGAAGGGCTGATCGACGGCCTGCGCATCGACCACATCGATGGCCTGGCCGATCCGCGCCACTACTGCCGGCGCCTGCGCCGCCGCTGCGACGCGCTGGCCGGACGCCACCTGCCGATCCACGTGGAGAAGATCCTCGGCCCCGGCGAACGGCTGGCCGGCGACTGGCAGGTGGATGGCAGCACCGGCTACGA
Source organism: Pseudomonas jinjuensis (assembly GCF_900103845.1). GTDB lineage: Bacteria > Pseudomonadota > Gammaproteobacteria > Pseudomonadales > Pseudomonadaceae > Pseudomonas > Pseudomonas jinjuensis. The sequence goes on along the minus strand of NZ_FNIJ01000004.1, from coordinate 80,266 downwards.
GTTCATGAACCAGGTTTCCCTGCTGCAGCACGACCCGCTCGGCGAGCTGCCGCTGGCCGGGCTCTGGCGGCGCCTCAGCGGACGCAGCGAGCGCTTCGCCGACGAAATCCGCGAGGCCCGCGAGCTGGTCCTGCAGACCTCCCTGGCCGGCGATCTGGAAAGCGTCGCCCTGGGTCTGCTGCAGATCGCCCGCGCCGACGTGTTCAGCCGCGACCTGCCGCTCGGCGCGATCCGCCGCGCGCTGTTCCAGCTGATCGCGGCGTTCCCGGTGTACCGCACCTATGCCGGCGTCCTCGGGCGTTCCGCCGAGGACCGGCGCTGGTTCGACGAGGCGCGCCGGGAAGCGGAGGCGCATCTCGGCGAAGCGGACCGGCGGGTGCTGGACTGGCTCGACCGCTGGCTCGGCGGCGAGCCCCTGCGCGACCTGCCGCCGGGCCAGTTGCGGCGCCTGCGCTGGCGCATCCTCGCGCGCTTCCAGCAGCTCACCTCGCCGGCGGCGGCCAAGGCGGTGGAGGACACCGCCTTCTACCGCTCGGCGGTGTCCCTGGCGCGCAACGAGGTGGGCTTCGATCCGCAGCGCTTCAGCGCCCCGGCGGAAGCCTTCCACCAGGCCTGCGCCGAGCGCCGGGACAGCTTCCCCGACACCCTCCTCGCCGGCGCCACCCACGACCACAAGCGCGGCGAGGACAGCCGCGCGCGCCTCGCCGTGCTCAGCGAGCGCGCCGGCTGGTTCGCCGAGGCGCTGGACAGCTGGCGGGAGCTGGCCGCGCCGCTGCGCCGGATGATCGACGGCCAGCACGCGCCGAGCGGCGGCGACGAGGCGATCCTCTACCAGTGCCTGCTCGGCGCCTGGCCCATGGACCTGGCGCCGGACGATGCGCCGGGCCTCGACGCCTTCCACCAGCGCATCGCCCAATGGCAGCGCAAGGCCCTGCGCGAGGCCAGGCTGCGCAGCGACTGGAGCGCGCCCGACGAGCCCTACGAGAACGCCTGCGCCGCCTTCGTCCACGCCCTGCTGCTGGATGCTGCCGGCCTGCCGCTGCGCCGCGCCCTCGCCGAAGCGGCGAACAGCCTGATGCCGGCCGGTGCGCTCAACAGCCTGGCCCAGGCCCTGCTGCGCTACAGCGTGCCCGGCGTGCCGGACCTCTACCAGGGCTGCGACTTCTGGGACTTCAGCCTGGTCGACCCGGACAACCGCCGGCAGCCGGATTTCGCCGCCCGCAGCCGCGCCCTGCAGGAGGGAGAACCAATGCCCGCGCTGCTCGCCGCCTGGCGCGACGGGCGCATCAAGCAGGCGCTGATCGCCCGCGCGCTGGGGCTGCGCAAGCGGCATCCGGCGCTGTTCCGCGAGGGCGACTACCAGCCGCTGCAACTGCGCGGCGAACAGGCCGGCCGCCTGCTGGCCTTCGCCCGCAGCCACGCTGGCCGCAGCCTGCTGGTGGTGGTGCCGCGCCTGGCCGCCGGCCTGCTCGGCGACCAGCCGCTGCCCCAGGTGCCGGCGCAGCGCTGGGGCGATACCGAACTGCTGCTGCCCGCCGCCCTGGCCGGGCGCCGCTTCGCCGGGCTCTTCGCCGGCGAGGAAGTGCAGGACGAGGACGGCCGCCTGCCGATTGCCGAGGTGCTGCGGAATTTCCCGGTGAACCTCCTGTATTCCAGCGAATGACCAAGGAGTAGCCCGCATGAAGAACGACGAACAACGCATCCGCGAATTCGCCTACCAGATCTGGGAGTCCGAGGGCCGCCCCCACGGCCAGGCGGACCGCCACTGGGAGATGGCGCGCAGCCTGGTCGAGGCCGAATCCACGGCGGGCAGCGCGCCGAAGCCGGAAGACGCGCCGAAGAAGGTCCCGCCGCGCCAGCGCAAGCCGGCCCGGGAGGAACCGGACAAGCCGGCGATCCTGCAGGAGCCGCCGCGGCGCAAGGGCAAGCTGCCCAAGGCCGATCCGGAAACCCCGGCCGAGCCCGGGGCTTCGAAGCCGAAACGCAGCGCCAAGGTCGTCGCCGAAGCGCCGGCCGCGCCCGGGCCGGCCACGCGCCGCCGGCCGAAAATAGCGGATGAGTGAGCGAGGGAGCCGGCCCATGCGCACAGCCAAGGCACGCTCGCAGTCGCGGGTCAGCGAGGGCCATCCCTATCCGCTGGGGGCGACCTGGGATGGCCTAGGGGTCAATTTCGCGCTGTTCTCCGCCCATGCCACCAAAGTCGAGCTGTGCCTGTTCGACAGCGAGGGCCGGCGCGAACTGGAACGCATCGAGCTGCCCGAGTACAGCAACGAGATCTGGCACGGCTACCTGCCCGACGCCCATCCGGGGCAGATCTACGGCTACCGCGTGCACGGTCCCTACGAGCCGCGCGCCGGCCACCGCTTCAACCCGAACAAGCTGCTGATCGACCCCTATGCCAAGCAGCTGGTCGGCAGCCTGCGCTGGTCGGAGGCGCTGTTCGGCTACACCATCGGCTCGGCGGACGCCGACCTCAGCTTCGACGAGCGCGACAGCGCGGCCTTCGTGCCCAAGTCGAAGGTCATCGACCCGGCCTTCACCTGGGGCGAACAACTGCCGGTGCGGGTGCCCTGGGACCACACGGTGATCTACGAGGCGCACCTGCGCGGCATCAGCATGCTGCATCCGGCGGTGCCGGAACGCCTGCGCGGCACCTGCGCCGGGCTGATGAACGCCGAGCTGCTCAGGCACATCCGCGAACTCGGGGTGACCAGTATCGAGCTGCTGCCCGTGCATGCCTTCCTCGACGACAAGCACCTGCTGGAAAAGGGCATGAACAACTACTGGGGCTACAACAGCATCGCCTTCTTCGCGCCCCAGGCCCGCTACCTCGCCAGCGGCCACGTCAACGAGTTCAAGGAGATGGTCGCGCACCTGCACGACGCCGGCCTCGAACTGATCCTCGACGTGGTCTACAACCACACCGCCGAAGGCAACGAGCTCGGCCCGACGCTGTGCATGCGCGGCATCGACAACGTCTCCTACTACCGCCTGCAGGCCGACGAGAAGCGCTACTACGTCAACGATTCCGGCACCGGCAACACCCTCGACCTGAGCCATCCCTGCGTGCTGCAGATGGTCACCGACTCGCTGCGCTACTGGGCCACGGAAATGCGCGTGGACGGCTTCCGCTTCGACCTGGCGACCATCCTCGGGCGCTACGCCGAGGGCTTCGACGAGCGCCACAGCTTTCTCGTCGCCTGCCGCCAGGACCCGGTGCTGAGCCATCGCAAGCTGATCGCCGAACCCTGGGACTGCGGCCCCGGCGGCTACCAGGTCGGCGGCTTCGCGCCCGGCTGGGTGGAGTGGAACGACCGCTTCCGCGACACCGTGCGCAGCTTCTGGCGCGGCGACGAGGGCCAGCTGCCGGACCTGGCCCGGCGCCTGACCGCCTCCGGCGACCTGTTCGACCGCCGCGGCCGGCGCCCGCAGGCCTCGGTCAACTTCGTCACCGCCCACGACGGCTTCACCCTGCGCGACCTGGTCTCCTACGACCACAAGCACAACCAGGCCAACGGCGAGGACAACGCCGACGGCCACAACGACAACCGCTCGTGGAACCACGGCTGCGAAGGCCCCAGCGACGATCCGCAGATCCGCCAGCTGCGCCTGCGGCAGATGCGCAACCTGCTGGCCACCCTGCTGCTCGCCCAGGGCACGCCGATGCTGCTCGCCGGCGACGAGTTCGGCCGCACGCAGAAGGGCAACAACAACGTCTACTGCCAGGACAACGAACTGAGCTGGATCGACTGGAACGTCGACGAGGAAGGCCACGAACTGTACGCCTTCGTCCGCCGCCTGATCCGCCTGCGCCGCGCCTACCCGATCCTCCGCCGCGAGCGCTTCCTGGTCGGCGACTACAACGAGGCACTGGGCGTCAAGGACGTCACCTGGCTCGCCCCCAACGGCGACGAGATGACCGAGGAACACTGGCACGACGGCCACGCCCGCTGCCTCGGCATGCTCATGGACGGCCGCGCCCAGCCCACCGGCATCCTCCGCAAGGGCGGCGACGCCACCCTGCTGCTGGTGCTCAACGCCCACCACGACGTGGTCGAATTCCGCCTCCCGGAAGTCGCCCAGGGCAGCGCCTGGCACTGCCTGATCGACACCCGCCACCCGGACCTGCGCGAAGGCGAGGCGCTGGCCTTCGGCAGGCAATTCCGTGTCGGCGGCCGCTCGCTCCTGCTGTTCGTGCTGGAGCGGGAGGAGGAAGCCCCATAGGGTGGATCGGCTCCACCGATCCACCATGGCCGCGCAATGGTGGATGAAAAGAGCCTCATCCACCCTACGCCAGCCGGCAACACCGTCGCCCATCGTTCCCACGCTCCCGCGTGGGAATGCATCCCCGGACGCTCCCGCGTCCCCGCGCCAATGCCGCCAATCCTCTCCCCTCGACAAACGGACTGAATCCGCCTGAACGGTCAGGCCATCATTCCAGTCCGAATCTATAGGTGCCCCAGCGAAGGCATCCGAATCAGTCAGCGATCGAAGGAGGCTTCATGAGCGGCGCGAACGGGATCGGCCAGCGCAGCGAAGCCGTCAGCGCCACCAGCGCCGCCCTGGCGGAGTGTTCGCTGAAGGTGCTGACCATGAACATCCACAAGGGCTTCGCCGCGTTCAACCGGCGCTTCATCCTCCCCGAGCTGCGCGAGGCGGTGCGCTCCACCGGCGCCGACCTGGTGTTCCTCCAGGAGGTCCACGGCGAGCACAGCCTGCACGCCGGCCGTCACGCCGACTGGCCGACGGCGCCGCACTACGAGTTCCTCGCCGACAGCATGTGGCCGCAGTACGCCTACGGGCAGAACGCGGTGTACCCGCAGGGCCACCACGGCAACGCGCTGCTGTCGAAATTTCCGATCCGCGCCTATCGCAACCTCGATATCTCGGTGCAGGGCCACGAAGAGCGCGGCCTGCTGCATGCCGAGCTGCAGCTGCCGGGGCTGCAGGCCACGCTGCACGCCATCTGCGTGCATCTCGGCCTGTTCGAGGCGCAGCGCCGGCAGCAGCTGGAACTGCTCTGCCGGCTGGTCGGCGAGCTGCCGATCGAGGAGCCGCTGATCGTCGCCGGCGACTTCAACGACTGGCGCTGCCGCGCCGGCCGCGTGCTCGGCCGCTGCGGCCTGCGCGAGGCGTTCGCCGCGTTCGGCGGGCCGCCGCGCAGCTTCCCGGCGCGCCTGCCGGTGCTGCGCCTGGACCGCATCTACCTGCGCAATCTCAGCGCCCACGAGCCACGGGTGCTGTCGCGGCGACCCTGGCCGCACCTTTCCGATCACCTGCCACTGGCCGTGGAGGTACGCCTATGAGGTACGACTGGCGCGATGGCAACCACGTCGAACTGCTGATCAACGGCGAGGAATTCTTTCCCCGGGTCTTCTCGGCGATCGCCGCGGCCCGCCACGAGGTGCTGCTGGAGACCTTCATCCTCTACGACGACAAGGTCGGCCGCGCGCTGCAGCGGGTGCTGGTCGAGGCCGCGCAGCGCGGCGTGCGCGTGGTGCTGACCCTGGACGGCTACGGCAGCGCAGACCTCGGCCTGGGCTTCATCGACCGGCTGACCGCGGCGGGCGTACAGCTCAACCTGTTCGATCCGCGTCCGCGCCTGTTCGGCATGCGCACCAACCTGTTCCGCCGCCTGCACCGCAAATTGCTGGTAATCGACGGCAACCGCGCCTTCGTCGGCGGGATCAACTTCAGCGCCGACCACCTGGCCGACTTCGGCGCCATGGCCAAGCAGGACTACTCGGTGTTCATCAGCGGGCCGGTGGCCGCCGACATCCGCCAGGCCTGCCTGGAACTGCTCGACCAGCACGGCGCCGGCAGCCGCACGGCGCTGGTCGGCTGCCCGCTGCCGCACGGCAGCAGCCGGGTGCGCCTGGCCCTGCGCGACAACACCGAACACCGCACCGAAATCGAGGCGCACTACCTGCTGGCGATCCGCGCCGCGCGGGAGCGGCTGGTGATCGCCAACGCCTACTTCTTCCCCGGCTACCGCCTGCTGCGCGAACTGCGACGGGCGGCGCAGCGCGGCGTCGAGGTGCGGCTGATCCTCCAGGGCCTGCCGGACATGCCGCTGGTGCGCCTGTGCAGCAAGCTGCTCTACGACACCCTGCTGCGCGACGGCGTGCAGATCTTCGAATACTGCGACCGCCCGCTGCACGGCAAGGTGGCGCTGGTGGACGGACGCTGGTCGACCGTGGGTTCGAGCAACCTCGACCCGCTCAGCCTGTCGCTGAACCTGGAAGGCAACCTGCTGATCGACGACCCGGCCTTCGCCCGTGGCCTCGACCGTCACCTGGCCGAACTGGCAGCCAGCCGCTGCCGGCGCGTCACCCGCAAGGCGGCGCGGCGCGGCTTCTGGTGGCGGGCGCCGCTGGTGTTCCTCAGCTTCCACTTCCTGCGCCACTTCCCGGCCATCGCCGGCCAGTTGCCGGCTCACCGGCAGCGGCTGCAATCGCCGGGCGACGCGGAGAACCGCGAGCTGGATTCGGGACAATCGCTATGAGCAGCATCGGCGAGACGCCGGGCGGGCACGTCGTCGACGAACGCAGGGCGCGGCGCTGGAAGCTGGCGCGGCGGGCGTTTTCCTGGGGCTTCCTGCTTTTGCTGCCGGTGCTGCTGTTCCTGCTGGCGCGCACCATCGACTGGAAGGAGGTGCTCGGCGCCCTCGGCGAATACAAGCGCACCACCCTGCTGCTCGGCCTGCTGGTGAGCATCGCCGGCTACACGGTGTTCAGCAGCTACGACGTGCTGAGCCGCTACTACATCGGCCATCCGCTGCCGGTGAAGCGGGTGTTCCCGGTGGCCTTCGTGTGCAATGCCTTCAACCTCAACCTGAGCTCCTGGGTCGGCGGCGTCGCCCTGCGCTACCGGCTGTACTCGCGGCTCGGCATGAGCGTGGCGGACATCACCCGCATCCTCAGCTTCAGCATGATCACCAACTGGTTCGGCTTCATGCTCATCGGCGGCGCCCTGTTCGCCCTCGGCCTGCCGGACCTGCCGGAGGGCTGGAAGATCGGCAACACCGGCCTGCAGGCGATCGGCGTGCTGCTGCTGGGCGTCTGCGCCTTCTACTTGTGGGCCTGCCGCTTCGCCCACCGCCGCACCTGGGGCTGGCGGCGCTACAAGGTCAAGCTGCCGACCCTGCGCGTGGCCCTGCTCCAGGCCGGACTGGGGATCGCCAACTGGTCGCTGATGGCGCTGCTGATCACCGTGCTGCTACCGGACCGCGCGCACTACCCGGAGGTGCTGGCGATCCTGCTGATCAGCAGCATCGCCGGGGTGATCGCGCACATCCCCGCCGGCCTCGGCGTGCTGGAAACCGTGTTCATCACCCTGCTGCACAGCAAGTTCAGCAAGGGCACCCTGCTCGCCGCGCTGATCGGCTACCGCGCGCTGTACTTCCTGCTGCCGCTGCTGCTGGCCTGCGCCGTGTACCTCTGGCTGGAGCGCCGGGCGCGCAGGTTGAAGAAGAGCCGGAGGAATCGGAAGGTAGAGACCCCGTAGAAGCGGGCCATGCCCGCGCCATATCGACAACGCGGGGATCCAAAAGACAGTTGCTCCTACACGGTTTCCATGGGGTGTCCGGGTAGGGCGCATAACGCGCCAGCGTTATCCGCCATCCCATCGGCGTGGGCTTATCGGCGGATGAAGCGTTCCGCTTCATCCGCCCTGCACCACGAAGACAGTTGCTCCTAGGGTTGGCCCCACTGCAACTGTTCAGCCCCTCCCGCGAATCAACCGGTCCGCCTCCGCTGCCAGCGCTTCCAGCGCCGGCGAAATCTCCACCGGGTAAGGCGGCGCCGGGTCCAGGCTGTGCAGGGCCGGGGGCAGGCGGTCCAGCTGGCGGAGGGCGTTGGCGCGCAGTTCGTCCAGCGCGGGGGCCGGCTGCAGGCGCTTGCCGGCGCGCATCACCGGATGGATCAGCGCCTCGCCGTCGGCGTCATGCCCTTCCAGGGTCAGGGTGTCGCCGCAGCAATGGCCGTCGCCGTCGTAACGGCGGAACACCTGCTTGCGTCCCGGCCAGGTGGCCTTGCCTTCGGAGCGTTTGCGGCGTGGCTGGCCGGCGTATTCCTGCAGCTTGTAGGCGCAGTCCAGCGCCGGGGCGTCGGCCGAGGTGTCGAGGTGGGTGCCGACGCCGTAGCCGTCGATGGGCGCGCCCTGTTCTTCCAGGCGGAGGATCAGGTATTCGTCGACGTTGCCGCTGGCGAAGATGGTGGCTTCCCGCAGCCCGCCACGGTCGAGGATGGCGCGTACCCTGCGCGCATGCTCGCCGAGGTCGCCGCTGTCGAGGCGCACGCCGCGGATGCGGATGCCCTCCGCCGCCAGCCGCGGCGCCAGGTCGACGACCTTCTGCGCCGCCGCCTCGGTGTCGTAGGTGTCGATCAGCAGCACCACCGAGCCGGGCAGGCTATGGGCGAAGTGTTCGAAAGCCTCCACCTCGTCGGAGTGCGCCTGGATGAACGAGTGCGCCATGGTGCCGGCCAGCGGAATGCCGAACTGCGCGCCGGCCAGCACGCTGGCGCTGGCGGAGAACCCCACCAGGTAGCCGGCCCGTGCCGCGAGCAGGCCGGCCTCGGCGCCGTGGGCACGACGCAAGCCGAAGTCCACCAGGGTCTTGCCGCGCGCCACCCGCACCACCCGCGCGGCCTTGCTGGCGATCAGGCTCTGGAAGTGCAGCAGGTTGATCAGGCGCGACTCCACCAGCTGCGCCTCCGGCAGCGGCGCGGTCACCCGCAGGATCGGCTCGTGGGGGAAGAACGGCGTCCCCTCGGCCATGGCATGCACCTCGCCGGTGAAACGCAGGTTCGCCAGGTAGTCGATGAAGGCCGGCCTGAACATGCCCTGCCCGCCCAGCCACTCCAGTTCGGCCGGGGAGAAACGCAGGCCTTCCAGGTAGTCCAGGGCCTGCTCCAGGCCGGCGGCGACGTAGAAGTTGCGGCAGGCCGGCAGCTTGCGGGGGAAGAACTCGAACACCGCCGTTTCGAACATGTCGTGCTCGAAATAGCCCTGCAGCATGGTCAACTGGTACAGGTCGGTGAGCAGGACCCCGGGCGTGGCAAGGCGTGGTGGCTGGTGGGACATGGTGCATCCTCCCCGCTGGGCAGCTTCCTGAACGCTGCCAGAACACCGGCCGGTGGATTTGATCATTATCAAACAGAAGCGCCTGGCGCGTGAGCGAATGCCATCCGGATATGGCCAGACGGCGTTTCTGACGAAAGGGAAAGCAATCCGCCGAAGGACGTGTCGGACAGAACAGGGAGACTACCTATACTGTGGAGACGTTCCGCAGCCCCCTGGCTGGATGCTCGCCGATGTCAGGAATCGCTCCCCCCTGCCCACCCGGGTCATCGACCAAGTCGCGCGTACGCTGCCAGGACTGCAGCCTGAGCCGCCTGTGCCTGCCGGACAGCCTGCAGGACGACGAAATCGCCCAGCTCGACGGCATCATCCGCCGCAGCCGCCCGCTGCAGCGCGCCGAGTACCTGTTCCGCGCCGGCGAGCCGGTGGAGCACATCTATGCGCTGCGCTCCGGCTCGCTCAAGACCTACCTGCTGGACCAGGACGGCGGCGAACAGATCACCGCCTTCCACCTGCCCGGCGAACTGGTGGGGCTCGACGCCCTCAGCGCCAAGGTCTTCCCCAGCTATGCCCTGGCCATGGAAACCTCGCTGGTCTGCAGCATTCCGCTGCCGCAGCTGGAAGAACTGTCCGGCTCCATTCCGAACCTGCGCAAGCAGCTGCTCCACGCCCTGAGCCGGGAAATCCATACCGAACAGGAACACCTCAGCTTCACCCGCGGCAATTCCGAGCAGCGTCTGGCGGCTTTCCTCCTCAACCTGTCGGCGCGCTACAGCAGGCGCGGGCTGTCCGCGGTGAACTTCATCCTGCCGATGGGGCGCAGCGAGATCGGCAACTACCTGGGCCTGACCACCGAGACGGTCAGCCGCCTGTTCAGCCGCTACCGTCAGTTGGGCGTGATCGACAGCGCCGGCCGCGAAGTCCGCATCCTCGACTGGAACGGCCTGTGCCAGCTGGCCGGCAGCAATGCCTGATCCCTCGACCATGCCGAACGCGCAGCGCCTCTGCCTGTACGACGCCGCGGAGCTGGACGCCGTGCTGCAGGCCATGGCGCGGCGCGCCGACGTCCTCCTGCCGGCGGGCCGCAGCGCGCTGGTCGGCATCCTCCGCCGCGGCGAACCGCTGGCGCGCATGCTGCAGCAGCACCTGGTGCGCCATTGCGGGCGCGAGGAACTGCCGGTCCACGCGCTGAAGGTGAAACGCTACGCCGACGACCTCCGCCTGCTGCATCCGCAAACCGCGCTCACCGAAAGCAGCGAGCTGGCCGGCCTCGATCTCTCCGGAACCACCCTGCTGGTGGTCGACGACGTGCTCTACGAAGGGCATTCGCTGCTGCGCACCTGCGCCTACCTGGCGCAGCTCGGCGCCCGCGACGTGCATGCCGCCGTGCTGGTGGACCGGCGGGTGTGCCGGCAGCCGGTGCACGCCGGCATCGTCGGCGTCAGCCTGCAGGTGGCGCCCGACGACGTCGTCGAATGCAACGTGCCGCCCTACGAGCCGGAGTTCCGCATCGACCTGCTGCGCCACGGCCGGCAACGCGACTGAGGCGCGGCTCAGGACGCCGGCGCGGCCAGCCAGCGGCAGAACCAGTCGGCCGACAGCCGCGCCACCTCCTCCATTTTTCCGGGTTCCTCGAACAGGTGGGTGGCGCCCTCGACCACCTCCAGCCGCTGTTCGCAGTGCAGCGCCTGGCTGGCCTGGCGGTTCAGCTTCAGCACCAGCGGATCGTCGCCGCCGACGATCTGCAGGGTCGGCGCCGCCACCCGCGACAGCGCCTCTCCGGCAAGGTCGCTGCGCCCGCCGCGGCAGACCACCGCCCACACCCGCTGCGGGCGCTCCACCGCGCCCAGCAGGGCCGCGGCCGCGCCGGTGCTGGCGCCGAACAGGCCGAGGTGCAGACCGTGCAGTCCCGCGTCGTCATCGATCCGGTCGATCACCGCGACCAGCCGTTGGCTCAGCAGCGGGATGTTGAAGCGCAGCTCGCGGGACACGTTGTCCACCCGCTGCTCCTCCTCGGTGAGCAGGTCGAACAGCAGGGTCGCCAGCCGTCGCTCGCCGAAGTAGCGCGCCACCTGCCGGTTGCGCGGGCTCTGGCGGCTGCTGCCGCTGCCGTGGACGAACACCACCAGCCCCAGCGGATCGTCCGGCAGAAGCAGGTCGGCGCCCAGTTGCACCGTGCCCAGGTCCAGGTGCTGGTCTTGCAGAAAGGTCATGAGGCATCTCCAGTACGGCCGCTGCCGTTCATCTTGTGTTCCTTTTCCCGTTGCCAGGCGCGTTGCAGGAGGTCCACCACTTCCCGGTCCGAGGTCTGGGAAAAGTCCAGGTACCAGCGGCCGATCGCCATGAACAGCTCCGGGGTGAACGGGCAGACCACCTCGTCCACCTCGCCGCGCAGGACCGCCACGGTATCCGGCGGCGCCACCGGCACGGCGACGACGATCCGCGCCGGCGCCTGCTGGCGTACCGCCTGCACCGCCGAGCGCATGGTCGCGCCGGTGGCCAGGCCGTCGTCGACCAGGATCACCTGCTGGCCGCGCAGTTCCGGCGCCGGCCGCTCGCCCCGGTAGGCGAGTTCGCGGCGCTGCAGTTCGGCGTTTTCCTTGCGCGCCACCGACTCGATGGTGCGTTCGCCGATGCCGTGCATGTGCACCACGTCCTCGTTCAGCACCCGCACGCCACCGCTGGCGATGGCGCCCATGGCCAGCTCCGGATACGCCGGCACGCCGAGCTTGCGCACCAGCATCAGGTCCAGGCGCACGGCCAGTTCGGTGGCGATTTCATAGGCGACCGGCACCCCGCCGCGCGGCAGGGCGAGGGCGATGACGTCGGCGCGGCCGCGGTAGGCCTCCAGCAGTTGCGCCAGGGCCTTGCCGGCGGCGGAACGGTCGACGATGGGAAGTTCCAGGCCATGTATCCGGGTCATCTGGCGGCCCTCGCAGACGTGATTCGCTCGCAGCCAGCCGCCGCTCCACCCGCGCCGCAGGCACGGCTCGAATGATGGAACGGCGGCGCCCGCCGGCGGCTCACACGGCAGTCGTCGGCCTGATGGTCATGATACTGCTGGGAATCCGGTACAGGGTCTGCTCGGAGGTACTGCCGAGGATCTTCTCCAGCCCCTTGTGGCTCAGCGTGCCCATGACCACCACGTCCATGCGCTCGTGGGCGACGAAATCGGCGATCGCCCTGACCGGCGAGCCGATCACGATGTGCCGCTGCTTCTGCGGAATCCCGCCCTGCTCGGCCAACTCGTCGAAGCTGTCGCGCAGCTCGCGCTCCAGGTCCTCCTGCATCTCGTCGCTCCAGCCCAGCGGCGCAACGGCGTAGGCCATGTAGGCGGCCGAGCGTTCGTGGGCGTGCAGCAGGTGCAATTCGGCCTTGCACTGGCGGGCCAGCGCTCCGGCGGCGGCGACGATCCGCTCGTTCATGCCGCCGATCAGTTCCTCCGGCTGCGACAGGTCGACGGCGGCGACGATCCGGCGTGGCAGCGGATGCTCGGCGAAGCTGACCAGATGCATGGGCACCGGGCATTCGCGCAGCAGTTGCCAGTCCAGCGGAGTGACGAACACCCGCCGCAGGGCCGGTTCGTGGTTGCTGTCCTTGATCAGCAGGTCGGCGTGCAGGTCGCGCACGCGCTGGAGGATGTCTGCCAGCGGCGCATCGTTCCACACCGCCTCGGTGGTCACCTCGATGCCCTTGGCGCGCAGCCTCTCGGCTTCCACCTCCAGCCGCGCCTTCTGCTGCTGGACGAAGTCGGTGCGCAGCTGCACCAGGTAGCGCTCGCCGAGCCGCCAGGGGGTGGTGGCATTGCCGCCGAACACGACCATATGCAGGGCGGCGCCGCTCGCCTCGGCCAGCGCGGCGGCGCGTTGCAGCGCGGACGACGACTCCGCGACGGGATCGGCTATCAGCAGCAGACGTTTGAACTGGCTCATCTGGGGCCTCCGGAAAATCAGCTGCGCATCCCGCCGCCATGCACTTCAGGTCTGCGCCTGCAGGCAACCGGGTCCGTTTGCCGGTAGGAAGTTTCCGACATGCGACCAGCCTGCTCCCGGGGCTTCCCGGCCGGTTTGATTTTTATCAAGCCGTGCCGAATGTGCCCGGTAGCACCAGATAGCGGTCGTAGCGGCAGACCGGGCCGTCCAGCCACAGCGGATTGGCGTAGACGACCGCGCGGCAGCCGGCCGCGTACCGCATGCGCCGTTCCAGCCACAGCCAGATGCTGCCCGGCGCCATGCCCCGCCGCAGGCATTCCCCGGCCACCGCGCCCATGAAGGGTTCGGAGCCGCTGCAGAACAGCGCGTCAGGCCGGAAATCCGCCAGCAGTTCGCGCAGACGGCCGGGGAACGCTGCCTCGTCGGCTATCTCCAGGAAGGGGATTTCCCTGCGCCAGCGCCGGCGCGCTTCGCCGAGCACGTCGCCGCCCTGGTACGCAAGGTGGATCGCCCGCAGGCGGGTAGGCAGGTGCCAGTCGAGCGCCTCGTCCAGCACGCCCGCCAGGGCGGCGAGGCCGGGTCCTTCGCTGGCGACGAGCAGGCGCCGGGCGCGCACCAGCAACGGCCAGCCCCGGCCGAACGGGCCGCGATAGCCCAGTGCAGCGCCCTCCTCCAGCACCGACAGGACAGGACCGAGCGGCCCGCCACGGGGTATCAGCGCGCTGAAGCGACCTTCCGGGTCCGGCAGGCTGAGATAGGCGAACGGCGCCTCGCCGGCACCCGGCACGCTCAGCAGGAAGAACTGCCCGGGAATGGCCTGCGGGGCGGGCGCCTGCGGCCAGGCGATGCGGAAGCTGCAGTGCCAGGCGTCCGCACCCTCCTCGTGCCGTTCCAGCAGATGCAGGCGCCGCGGGGTCGGCTCGCTCATGGCGGGCTCAGGCGCCGGTCGGCGGGTGGAACGTGCGGGTGCCGGACATGCTGTGCATCGCGCTTTCCTCGCCAGGGAAACTTCGACTCAGGCTAGGAGCGGGGTCGGCCGCCCGGTTTGATCATTATCAAGGCGAGGCCAAATGCCGCGCACCCCGCTGCTCCCTGCCCGTGATGTCCCGCGCCGTACCCGCTTTTCGTAGGAGCGAGCTTGCTCGCGAACCCTTCGGTGCCCGGGCTGTTCGCGAGCAAGCTCGCTCCTACAGGGTCCCTTCCAGCGCCTGCCGCAAGGATTCCTCATGAGCCGGAAACAACGCCGTCAGCATGAGTTGCGTCGGCCACGGCCTGTGGCCCCACCCGCGCGATCGCTCCAGCGACTTCAACAAGCTCCTTGGATGCCTTCCCACACGGGAGCGTGGGAAGGATAAAAAGCCCGCCGGCGTTTCCGCCGGCGGGCCTTCTCTTCATCGTCCGATCAGAACGCCTGCGGCATCTCGCCCCGCGCCAGGCGGGCGTTGATGTCGCGGATCACCGCCGGCAGTTCGGCGATGGTGTCGATCAGGTAGTGCGGGCGCGAGCCTTCGAAGATCTGGCCGATGCGCTTGCGCTCGCTTTCCAGCTTGTCCGCCGGCAGCGCCTTGTACTCGTCCCAGGTCAGGCCGAGGGCGTTGCCCGAGCAGGTCAGGGCCACGGTCCACATGCCGGCGCGGCGGCCTTCGAGGATGCCCGGCCAGGTGTCGTCGACCTTGACGCAGGCGGCGACGTCGTCGATGCCGAGGGCGATCACGTTGGCCAGGGCCTGGGCCGGGTGCGGGCGGCCATTGGGTACTTCGTCGGTAGCGACCACATGGTCGGCGACGTAGCCCTTGGTGGCGGCCAGCTTGACCACCTTCTCCATCACCACCGCCGGGTAGCCGGAGCAGGAGCCGACCTTCAGGCCCATCTCGCGCACTTCGCCGATGGCTTCCAGGGCACCGGGGATGATCGCGGAGTGATCGGCGATCTTCTCGATCTGCAGCGGCATGAAGCGTTCGTAGATGGCGGTGACGTCATCATCGGTCGGCAGGCGGCCGAACTTGGCGCGGTAGCGCTCGGCGATCTCCGGGATGTCCAGCAGGGTGCGGATGTGATCCCACTTGCCCATGCCCATCGGCCCGCGGGCCTCGGCCAGGCTGACCTGCACGCCGAACTCGGCGAACGCCTCGACGAAGATCTGGGTCGGCGCGAAGGAGCCGAAGTCGACCACGGTACCGGCCCAGTCGAGGACCACGGCTTGCAGCTGTTGCGGTTGGTTGTAGTTCATCGGTCTTTATCCTTTCGTGAGTGGCTGCACAGCCGGTCAGATTTCGAAGACTTCCATTTCACGCAGCGTCTCGGCGATGGCCGCCACCGCTTCGCGCATGCCGTTGGCGTCGACCTGGCCGATGCAGCCGACACGGAAGGTTTCCACCTGGGTCAGCTTGCCCGGATAGAGGATGTAGCCCTTGTCGCGGACCCGGTTGTAGAAGTCGGTGAAGCTGTAGCGCGGGTCGCGCGGGGCGTGGAAGGTGACGATGATCGGTGCCTGGATTTCCGCCGGCAGGAAGCTGCGGAAGCCGAGCTTGCCCATCTCGCTCAGCAGCGTCTGGCAGTTCTGTGCGTAGCGCTTGTGCCGGGCTTCGAGGCCGCCCTCTTCCGCGTACTGGGTCAGCGCCTCGTGCAGCGCGGCAACCACGTGGGTCGGCGGGGTGAAGCGCCACTGGCCGGTCTTGGCCATGTAGGCCTGCTGGTCCTGCAGGTCCATGGACAGGGAGTGGCAGTTGCCGGCGCTGGCCTGCAGCGAGCTGGTCCGGGCGAAGACGAAGCCCATGCCGGGCACGCCTTCCAGGCACTTGCCGGAGGCGGCGATCAGCGCGTCGAAGGGAATCCGGCGGGCGTCGATTTCCAGCGCGCCGAAGGAGCTCATGGCGTCGATGATCAGCCGCTTGCCGTGGGATTCGATGACCTTGGCGATCTCTTCCAGCGGGTTGAGGATGCCGGTGCTGGTTTCGCAGTGGATCAGCGCGACGTGGGTGACGGTCGGATCGGCTTTCAACAGGCGGTCGACGTCCTCGGGAGTGGTCGGCACGTCCTCGGCGGTTTCGAAGGTGCTGAACTCGCGGCCGATGACCTGGCAGATCTTCGCCAGGCGCTTGCCATAGGCGCCGTTGATCAGCACCAGGACCTTGCCGTCGCGCGGCACCAGGGTGCCGACCGCGGCTTCCACGGAGAAGGTGCCGCTACCCTGCAGCGGTACGCAGGTGTGGGTCTCCTCGCCGTGGATGATCGCCAGCAGACGGGCGCAGACATCGGCGGTCAGCTGGTTGAAGTCGTTGTCCCAGGAACCCCAGTCGACCAGCATCGCACGGCGGGTGCGGGGGGAAGTGGTCAGGGGACCGGGGGTCAGCAGGATGGGGGCGCGCTCGGCGGTGCTCATGCTCGATTCCTCTACAGGGGAACGTCAGGCGGGTTCTTGTTGCGCCGCGAAACCAGGTTCGCTCGCGGCTTGGGCATAACTTGCCGTCCGGCCATCTATCGTTCAAATTGTTTGTCATGATGCTAGCCATAAGTGGGACATATAGGTCATGAACCTCTTCCAGTTGCGCGCCTTCGACGCCGTCGCCCGCGAACGCAGCTTCACCCGCGCCGCAGAGCGGCTGTTCATCAGCCAGCCGGCGGTGACCGGGCACATCAAGGCGCTCGAGGAGTACTACCAGGTCAGCCTGTTCCGCCGCACCGCGCGCAGCGTCGAGCTGACCGAGGAAGGCCGGCGCCTGGCCGCGATCAGCCGCACGCTGTTCGCCCTGGAGGAAGAAGCCGAGGCGCTGCTGGACGCCAGCCGCCAGTTGGTCAGCGGACGCATCGAGGTCGCCGCCGACGGCCCGCACCTGGTGATGCCGATGCTCGCCCGGCTGCGCGAGCGCTATCCCGGCATCACGGTGAACCTGCGCCTGGGCAACGCCCAGGAAACCCTGGGAGCGCTGCTCAGCGAGCATGTCGATATCGCCGTGGTGACCGAGGTGGAGCCGCGCAACGGGCTGTATCTGCGTGACCTGATCGAATCGCGCATCTGCGCCCTGCTGCCGGACGGCCACCCTTGGGCGGACCGGCAGGACATCGCCCTGGCGGAGCTGAACGAGCAGATCATGGTGCTGCGCGAGCCGGACTCCATCACCCGCCGCACCTTCGACAGCGCCTGCACCGCTCAGGACGTGCAGCCCCGCGTGCTGCTGGAACTGGACAGCCGCGAGGCGGTGACCGAGGCGGTGGCTTCGGAACTCGGGATCGGCATCGTCTCCTCGCTGGAAGTCAGCCGCGATCCCCGCGTGCACGCGGTGCCGCTGGTGGGCGACGGGCTGGTGAACCGGCACATGATTGGCTGCCTGGAGCGGCACCGGGGGTTGCGGGTGGTGAGTGCGTTTCTGGAGTTGGCGGAGGAATAACCTACCGAGAGCGCCCCCTGTAGGAGCGGGCCATGCCCGCGACCGTGCTGTCGCGCGCATGGCGCGCTCCTACAAAGAGCATCGTGCCGTTACGCCACATTCGGTGTCCGGGGAAATGTAGGGTGGATGGCGCTTTTCCATCCACCATTGCGGGGCCGCATGCGCGGCCATGGTGGATCGATGGAGCGTGATCCACCCTACGCCAGTGCCATCAATTCCCACGCGCCGGCGCAATCCACAACGCCCCCAGCGGCGGCACGTCGAGCAGCAGCGAATGCGGCTGGCCGTGGGCGGCGTCGGCGGTGGTTTCCAGCGCACCCTGGCTGCCGGCGCCCGATCCCGCATACGCCTCGCTGTCGCTGTTGAGCAGCACCTGCCAGGTACCGGCCGTCGGCACGCCGATGCGGTAGCCGTTGCGCGGCACCGGGGTGAAGTTGAGGACCACCAGCACCGGCGGCTGGCCGGCGCTGTGGCGCAGCCAGGCGAACACGCTGTTGCGCTGGTCGTCGCCGATCAGCCACTGGAAGCCTTCCGGCCGCTCGTCGCAGCCGTGCAGCGCGGGTTGGGCGCGGTACAGGGCGTTGAGGTCGCGCACCAGGCTCTGCAGGCCGAAGTGTTCGGCGTAGCGCAGCAGGTACCAGTCGAGCTGCTCGTCGTGGTTCCACTCGCGCCACTGGCCGAATTCGCTGCCCATGAACAGCAGTTTCTTGCCCGGATGGCTCCACATGAACGACAGGTACAGGCGCAGGTTGGCGAACTGCTGCCAGCGGTCGCCGGGCATCTTGCCGAGCAGCGAGCCCTTGCCGTGCACCACCTCGTCATGGGAGATCGGCAGGATGAAGTGCTCGGAGAAGGCGTAGAGCAGGCCGAAGGTCAGCTGGTGATGGTGGAAGCTGCGGTGCACCGGGTCGTTGCCGATGTACTGCAGGCTGTCGTGCATCCAGCCCATGTTCCACTTGTAGGAGAAGCCCAGCCCGCCCTCCCCGGCCGGCCGGCTGACGCCCGGCCAGGCGGTGGATTCCTCGGCGATCACCAGCGCGCCCGGCGCCTCGCTGGCGACCACGTCGTTGAGGTGGCGGAGGAATTCGATGGATTCCAGGTTCTCGCGGCCGCCGTGGACGTTGGGTATCCACTCGCCGTCCTTGCGCGAATAGTCGCGGTAGAGCATCGAGGCCACCGCGTCCACGCGCAGGCCGTCGATGTGGTAGCGGCGCAGCCAGTGCAGCGCCGAGGCGAGCATGAAGCCGTGCACCTCGCTGCGGCCGAGGTTGTAGATGTAGGTGTCCCAGTCCTGGTGGAAGCCCTCGAAGGGGTGCGCGTATTCGTACAGGGCGGTGCCGTCGAAGCGGCCGAGGCCGTGCTCGTCGGTGGGGAAATGCGCCGGCACCCAGTCGAGGATGACGCCGATGCCGGCCTGGTGGCAGGCGTCGACGAAGGCGGCGAAATCCGCCGGCGAGCCGTAGCGCGCGGTGGGCGCGAACATCGCCAGCGGCTGGTAGCCCCAGGAGCCGCCGAACGGATGCTCCATCACCGGCATCAGTTCGATATGGGTGAAGCCCAGGTCGCGCACGTAGGGGATCAGCCGTTCGGCCAGCTCCGCCCAGTTCGGCGCGCGGCCGTCGACGTGCTGCCAGGAACCGGCGTGCAGCTCGTAGATCGCCATCGGCTGGTCGTGACCCTGGCGTTCCCGGCGCGCGGCCAGCCATTCGTCGTCGTGCCAGTCGAAGTCCAGCGGCGCGGAGACCCGGGACGCCGTGGCCGGCGGCATCTCGCAGGCCAGCGCCAGCGGGTCGGCCTTCAGCGGCAACACGCCGTCCGCGCCGAGGATTTCGTACTTGTACAGCTCGCCGGCCTGCAGCCGCGGGACGAACAGTTCCCACACGCCGCTGGGGTAGCGCAGGCGCATCGGATGGCGGCGGCCGTCCCAGTCGTTGAAGCCGCCGACCACCGACACCCGCCGCGCGTTCGGCGCCCACACGGCGAAGCGCACGCCGGAGATGCCGTCCTGCTCCAGCAGCTGCGCGCCGAGGCAGGCGCCGAGGTCGCGGTGGTTGCCCTCGGCGAACAGGTACAGATCGGTCTCGCCGAGCAGCGGGCCGAAGGCGTAGGGGTCCTCGGTTTCGTGCTCGCCCTCCGGCCAGCGGATGCGCAGGCGATAGGGCACCCGCTGCGGCAGGCGCAGGCTGAACAGCCCCTCGGGGTCTTCCCGCTGCATCGGCCCGAGCGGTTCGCCGCTGCCCGCGTCGATCAGCTCGACCTCCTCCGCGCCGGGCTGCCAGGTGCGCACCAGCCAGCCGTCGCCATCGGCCCGGGGGCCCAGGAAGGCGAAGGGGTCGCCGTGCTCGGCGCATCGCAGGCGCTGCAGGTGGTCGGTTGCATCGGTCATTGGCATTTCCCTTGGATGAATCGTCATGAATGAATTCCCTTCAAATGTCGCGCCAACTCCAGCAGGCCCTGCATGGGGACTTCGAGCATTTCCGGGTCGTGTTCGCTTGCGTGGAGGATTTCGCCGGCGGCCTGTTCCAGGCTGAACAGCGCCAGGGCCGCGGACTCGCCGTCGCGCGCGTGCCATTCGTGAGGGATGCCGGCGGCGGCCAGGCGATAGGCGTCGAGCAGGGCCGTGCGCGACGCGGCGCGGTATTCGTGGGCGATGCGCTGGCATGCGGCGGCGGCTTCCGCGGAAGTATCCACCCCCTGCAGGCTGCGCGTCGCCATGGCGGCATGGTCGAAGGAGCGCAGCAGGCCGGTGACGTCGCGATACGGGCTGTGGCGCAGGCGGCGCTGCTCCAGCGGCCGGGCCGGGTCGCCCTCGAAGTCGATGAAATACGCATCGCCCTGCACCACCAGCACCTGGCCGAGATGCAGGTCGCCATGCACGCGGATCAGCAGCCCGCCGGCAGCCATCTGCGCAAGCCTGCCGATGATGATCTGCAGGTCCGGCTGCGCGGCCAGCAGCCACTCCAGTTCCTCCAGATGGCTGCCGGCGAAGCGTTCGCGGGCGGCGTCGAGGGCGCCCATGGCGCGCTGCAGCTGGGCGCCGACGGACACCGTCCAGGCAGCGCTGTCCACTTCGCCGGAAGCCCGGCTGCCGAATTCCGGCTCATCCGCCGGCTGCGCCAGCAGCAGGTGCATCTCGCCCAGCCGCCGGCCGAGGGTGGCGGCGAAGGCGCGCAGTTCGCCCAGCGCGCCGAACTCGTCTTCCGGCGGCCGCTCGCCGCCGGCCAGCTCGTCGCGGATCGCCCGTTCCAGGTTGTTCAGCGTCCAGCTCCAGGCGTCGCCCTGGTTGCTCAGGTAGGTCTGCAGGATCATCAGGGTGTGCGGCTGGCCGGCGGCATCCACCCGGCGCACCTCGCCGAGCAGTGGCGCGCTGTTGGCGTAGCCGCGGGCGCTGAGGAAGGTGCCCATCTCCACTTCCGGATGCACGCCGGACCGCACCCGGCGCACCAGTTTGAGCAGCATGCCGCCCCCGATCAGGGCAGAGCTGTTCGACTGTTCCGCCGAGAGCAGGCGGATCTCGCCTTCCTCCAGCGGCTCGATCCCGGCCAGCGCGGGCTGCGGCAGGAACTGCACCTCGCCCGCCGCGCCCTGCAGCAGTGCACCATCACGCAGCAGGCGCAGCACCTCGCGGCAGAAGCGCGGCACGCTGAAGGCGTCGGTGAGCAGGCCGACCCGCCGTCCGCGGCGCAGGCGCGCCAGGGCCAGCTGCTGCGGCATCTCGCCGGGCGTGCTGCCCTTCACCGGCACCGCGGCCAGCGGCAGCTGGTAATGCTCGCCGCCGTCCGGACCCTGTACTTCCAGTTCGGCCAGCAGCGGCGCCGCATCGCCCTCGCCGAGCGGCATGACGTAGAGCAGCCGGACCGGCCGGCCATCCAGGTGCTCGGCCGGGAACCAGCGGCGCTTGCCGAGGTAGACCGGCAGCGATTCGCTTTCCAGCAGGCGCCGCGGCCGCTCGTTCATCACCTCGTCGAGGCGCTGGGCCAGCACCAGGGTCGGCATTTCCGGCATGCGTTCCTCCGGCGCCACGTGCCAGCCCGGCATCTGCGAGGCGTCGGCGAGGAGGAACCAGTAGAAGCCGTAGGGCGGCAGGGTCAGCAGGTAGCTGAGCTGGCCGATCGGCGTGAACGAGGCGCCGCCGACCATTTCCACCGGCACCCTGCCCTTGTACGCCGCCAGGTCCAGCTCCACCGCCTGTGCCGCGCGCGACAGGTTGGCGACGCAGAGGATGCGTTCCTCGCGGCCTTCGCCATCGTCGTATTCGCGCAGGTAGGCGAGGATGCGCCGGTTGCTCGGCGACAGCAGCTTCATGCTGCCGCGGCCGAAGGCCTTCTGCTGCCCGCGCACGGCGAGCATGCGGCGCATCCAGTTGAGCAGCGAGTGCGGGTCGCGCGACTGCGCCTCGACGTTGATGGTCTGGTAGCCGTACAGCGGATCGAGGATCGGCGGCAGCACCAGGCGCGCCGGGTCGGCGCGGGAGAAGCCGCCGTTGCGGTCCACCGACCACTGCATCGGCGTGCGCACGCCGTCGCGGTCGCCGAGGTAGATGTTGTCGCCCATGCCGATCTCGTCGCCGTAGTACAGGGTCGGCGTGCCGGGCATCGACAGCAGCAGGCTGTGCAGCAGCTCGATGCGTCGCCGGTCGCGCTCCACCAGCGGCGCCAGGCGCCGGCGGATGCCCAGGTTGAGGCGTGCGCGCGGGTCGGCGGCGTAGTAGTTCCAGAGGTAGTCGCGCTCGTCGTCGGTCACCATTTCGAGGGTCAGCTCGTCATGGTTGCGGAGGAAGATCGCCCACTGGCAGTTGTCGGGAATTTCCGGCGTCTGGCGCAGAATGTCGCTGATCGGGAAGCGATCCTCCTGGGCGATCGCCATGTACATGCGCGGCATCAGCGGGAAGTGGAAGGCCATGTGGCACTCGTCGCCGGGGCCGCCGTCCTCGCCGCCGAAATACGGCCGGGTGTCCTCCGGCCACTGGTTGGCCTCGGCCAGCAGCATGCGGTCGGGATAGCTGGCGTCCAGCTCGGCGCGGATGCGCTTGAGCACGGAGTGGGTCTCCGGCAGGTTCTCGCTGCTGGTGCCGTCGCGCTCGATCAGGTAGGGAATCGCGTCCAGGCGCAGGCCGTCGACGCCCATGTCCAGCCAGTAGCGCATCACCCCGAGCACCGCGCGCAGCACCTGCGGGTTGTCGAAGTTGAGGTCCGGCTGGTGCGAGTAGAAGCGGTGCCAGAAGTACTGGCCGGCCACCGGGTCCCAGGTCCAGTTGGACTTCTCGGTGTCGATGAAGATGATCCGCGTGCCGGCGTATTTCTCGTCGCTGTCGGACCAGACGTAGTAGTCGCGCGCCTTCGAGCCCTTCTTCGCGTGGCGCGCGCGCTGGAACCAGGGATGCTGGTCGGAGGTGTGGTTGATGACCAGCTCGGTGATCACCCGCAGGCCGCGCCGGTGCGCCTCGGCGATGAAGCGGCGGGCGTCGGCCAGGCTGCCGTAGTCCGGGTTGACCCCGCGGTACATGGCGATGTCGTAGCCGTCGTCGCGCAGCGGCGAGGGATAGAACGGCAGCAGCCAGAGGGTGTTCACGCCCAGCTCGGCGATGTAGTCGAGCTTCTCGATCAGCCCGGCGAAGTCGCCGATGCCGTCGTTGTTGGCGTCGAAGAACGACTTCACGTGGACCTGGTAGATCACCGCGTCCTTGTACCAGAGCGGATCGTCGAGAAAGGGACGGGCCTTGTGGTTGCGTTTCGCCATGGGAAGCTCCTCAGCTCGGGGCTGCCGACCCCAGATTTCCGAACCCATCGGCGGGCAAAAAGTTCAGGCGGATTGGCTTCGGGCAGGTTGCCGGAGGCATGTTGCGGGGCTGTGAAGAATCTGTTCGCGAGCAAGCTCGCTCCTACAGGTCGACGCCGGCCCATGCAGGAGCGAGCTTGCTCGCGAATCCCTTGTAGCGGGCCATGCCCGCGACCGGTCACCCCCTGTACGGCACCCGCCATATCTCGCTGGCGTACTCGCGGATGGTGCGGTCCGAGGAGAACCAGCCGACCCGCGCTGTGTTGAGCATCGCCGCCTTCCACCAGCGGTTGGGCTTGCGCCACAGCGCCTCGACCCGTGCCTGGGCGTTCCAGTAGTCGTCGAAATCGGCGCAGACCATGAAGCGGTCGTCATGCCGCAGGCCGTCGATCAGGCCGCGGTAGCGGTCGACGTCGTCCGGCGAGAACACCCCGCTGCCGATCGCCCGCAGCGCTTCCTCCAGGCGCGGCGAGGCGGCGATCTCGGCGGCCATGGCGAGTTCGCCGCTGTTCCTGCGCGCCTCCACCTGCTGGGCGTTGAGGCCGAAGATGAACATGTTCTCCGGGCCGATGCGCTGGCTCATCTCGACGTTGGCGCCGTCCATGGTGCCGATGGTCAGGGCGCCGTTGAGGGCGAACTTCATGTTGCTGGTGCCGGAGGCTTCCAGGCCGGCGGTGGAAATCTGCTCCGAGAGGTCGGCCGCCGGGATGATGCTTTCCGCCAGGCTGACGTTGTAGTTGGGGATGAACACCACCTTGAGCAGCCCGCGCACCGTGGGGTCGCCGTTCACCGTGCGGGCGATGTCGTTGGCCAGCTTGATGATCAGCTTGGCCGCGTGGTAGCTGGGCGCGGCCTTGCCGGCGAAGATCTTCACCCGCGGGATGCGGTCCGGCGTCGGGTCGTCGCGGATGTCCTGGTACAGCGCCACGGTGTGCAGCAGGTTGAGCAACTGGCGCTTGTACTCGTGGATGCGCTTGACCTGCACGTCGAACAGCGCGTCCGGGTCGAGAGCCACGCCGAGCTGCTCCTCCACCAGCGCCGCCAGGCGCACCTTGTTGTGCCGCCGCTGCTCGGCGAACAGCCGGCGCAGGTGGCTGGTCTCGATGTGCGACTCCAGTTCGCGGAGGGTGGTTTCCGGGCTGTCGAGGATGCCGTCGCCGAGGGTTTCGCGCAGCAGGCCGGTCAGCTCGGGGTTGGTCTGGAACAGCCAGCGGCGGAAGGTCACGCCGTTGGTCTTGTTGCTGATCCGCGCCGGATACAGGCGGTGCAGGTCGCGGAACACCGTCTCGCGCATCAGCTCGGTGTGCAGCGCCGACACGCCGTTCACCGAATGCGAGCCGAGGAACGCCAGCGCGCCCATGCGCACGCGCCGGCCGTTGTCCTCCTCGATCAGCGACACCGCGCGCAGCAGGCCGAAGTCGTGGATGTCCTGAGCGCGCAGCGAGTCGATGTGGTAGGCGTTGATCAGGTAGATGATCTGCATGTGCCGCGGCAGCAGGCGCTCCATCAGCGCCACCGGCCAGCTTTCCAGCGCCTCGGGGAGCAGCGTGTGGTTGGTGTAGGACAGGGTCGCCACGGTCAGCGCCCAGGCCGGGTCCCATTCCATGCCGTGGACGTCCATCAGCAGGCGCATCAGCTCGGCCACGGCGATCGCCGGGTGGGTGTCGTTGAGCTGGATCGCCACCCGCTCCGGCAGGCTGTCCAGCGGATGGCTGCGCAGGTGGCGCTGCAGCAGGTCCTGCAGCGAGGCGGAGACGAAGAAGTATTCCTGGCGTAGGCGCAGTTCCTGGCCGGCTTCGGTGCTGTCGGCCGGATAGAGCACCCGCGAGATGCTTTCCGCGCGCACGGTGTCGGCCACCGCGCCGAGGTGGTCGCCGGCGTTGAAGCGGTCCAGCTTGAGGATGTCCTCGGCGCGCGCCCGCCACAGGCGCAGGGTGTTGACGCTGGCGCGGCGCCAGCCGACCACCGGCATGTCGTAGGCGATCGCCCGCACCCGCTCGTGCGGCTCCCAGACCTGGCGGGTCGCGCCACCCTCCTCCGTCACGCTCTGCACGCTGCCGCCGAAGCCGACGCTGAAGCTGAATTCCGGCCGCTCGAATTCCCAGGGATTGCCGAAGTCCAGCCAGGTCTCGGTGTGCTCCTGCTGCCAGCCGTCGCCGATCATCTGCTTGAACAGGCCGTGCTCGTAGCGGATGCCGTAGCCGTAGGCGGGGATGTCCAGGGTCGCCATGCTTTCCATGAAGCACGCCGCCAGCCGGCCGAGGCCGCCGTTGCCCAGCGCCGCGTCCGGCTCGGCCAGGCGCACGCGCTCCAGGTCCACGCCCAGTTCGGCCAGCGCCGCGCGGGCGATTTCCAGCAGGCCGAGGTTGCTCAGGTTGTCGACCAGCAGGCGGCCGATGAGGAATTCCAGCGACAGGTAGTAGACGCGTTTGCTCCCGCTGCGGTCGATGGAGCGGGAGGCTTCCTCCCAGTGGTCGACCATGTGCTTGCGCGCGGCCAGCGCCAGGGCCTCGAACCAGTCGTGGTCGTAGGCGTCGGCGGGGTCCTTGCCTACCGCGTAGCGCAGGCGGTTGAGGACCGCGTGCCTGAATTCCTCGACCTTGTCGCGATCGGGAGCGGGAAATTGCGTCATGGCTGCCTCCTGCAAGCTGTGCTGGATGGGCGTGTACGGTGACACACATGGATGATGAGTCCATGAAGCGTCACGAGAGTTCAGCGTAGGCAGGCGATATCGCAAGAGAGTTGCCGGCCCGCGGCGGGCTGGCAGGAATCCGCCGGCGGTGACTCAGTCCTCGAGTCCCAGTTGCCGGCGCATGGTCCGGGTCAACGATTGGCGGGTATTTTTCCACTCGTCCCAGGGGTCGTCCCGGCCCCGCAGTTCGAGTCGTTCCGCGACATTATGGATGTTCCAGGCGTTGGCTGCCGGTATTTCGTCCAGCTCCTCGCGGGCCACCGGCACCGACACCGGCAACCCCGGCCGCGCGCGCAGCGACCAGGCGCACACCGTGCTGGCCGAGCGGCCGTTGCGCAGGTAGTCGATGAAGATCCTGCCGACCCGGTTCTTCGGCCCGGAAACGGCGCTGATGCGGTCCGGCATCAATGCCGCCATGTGCCGGGTGATCGCCTCGGCGAATCCCTTGACCTCGTCCCAGCCGTGCCGGCGCTGCAGCGGCACCAGCAGGTGCATGCCCTTGCCGCCGCTGGTCTTGAGGAAGGCGCGCAGGCCCAGTTCGTCGAGCAGCACCAGGGTCAGGCGGGTGGCTTCCAGCATGCGCGCCCAGGGCAGTTCCGGATCGGGGTCGAGATCGAGGACGAAGCGGTCGGGACGCTCCAGTCTGTCGGCGGTGGCGTTCCAGGTGTGCAGTTCGACCGTACCCATCTGCGCCACGCCCGCCAGCGCCTCGGCCGAATCGATGCAGAGCAGCGGCTCGTGGCCCGGATCGAGACTGCGATCGAGCAGCCTGACGCCGGGAATTTCCCTCTGCGAGGCATGGCGCTGGAAGAACAGTTCGCCGCCGATGCCGTCCGGCGCGCGCAGCAGCGACACCGGCCGCCCGGCCAGCCAGGGCAGGATGCGTTCGCTGGCGCGCTCGTAGTACTCGGCCACCTCGAGCTTGGTGGCGCCGCTGTCGGGGTCGATGACCCGCTGCGGATTGCTGATGCGCACGCCGCGGACCAGCGGCTTGCCGGACCTTGCGTGCTTCTCGTGGTTGTCCTCGCGGCCAGCGGGTTGCGCCTGCTCGGTGGTGATCGCGCGGGCCGGCTTGTCCTCGCGCAGGCCCTGGAACACCGCCTGGCGGACGATGCCGTCGCGGGTGATTTCGGCGAACGCCACTTCGCCGAGCAGCTTCGGCGTCAGCCAGGTGACCCCGGCGGCTTCGCGGCCGCGGGGCGGGTTGTCCAGCGCGCTGCGTTCGCGCCGCAGCGGCAGCAGGCGCTTGTGCAGCGCGGCCAGGCTGGCGGCGCTGAAGCCGGTGCCGACCTTGCCGGCATAGCGCAGCCGGCCCTGCTCGTCGTGCAGGCCGAGCAGCAGCGCGCCGATGTGCCGGCGCGTGCCCTTGGGCTCGCTGAAGCCGACGATGACGAACTCCTGGCGGCGCTTGCACTTCAGCTTGATCCAGTCCCGCGAGCGGCGTTCCTGGTAGGTGCTGCCGGCGCGCTTGCCGATCAGTCCTTCCAGGTCCAGGCGGCAGGCGTGGGCGAGAATGTCCTGCGGTTCGCCGGTCAGCTCCTCGGAAAAGCGCAGCAGCGGCTGGTCGACACCCTGCATCAGCCGGCGCAGCGCTTCGCGGCGGGTTTCCAGCGGCTGCCGGCGCAGGTCTTCGCCGTCCAGCCACAAGAGGTCGAAGAGGACGTAGCGCACCTCCTCCTCATGGCCCTGGTCGAAGGCGTTCTGCAGGCGCTGGAAGTCCGGCCGGCCGTCGTCGTCGGTCACCACCAGCTCGCCGTCGAGCCAGGCCTCGTCGAGCGCCAGCCCGGCCAGCGCCCTGGCCTGGCGCGGCAGGCGGCGGGTCCAGTCGTGGCCGTTGCGGGTCAGCAGGCGAACTTCGCCGTGGTCGATGCGGGCGAGGATGCGATAGCCGTCGAGCTTGATCTCGTAGCGCCAGTCGCCGGGCGGCGGCGCGTCCAGCAGGGTCGCCAGTTGCGGCGAAAGCTGCTCGGGCAGCCTGCCCTTCCTTTCATGGGGCTTGCCGGTCTTATGGGGCTTGCCGGCCGCACCTGGGTGTTCGCCCGCCTCCGCGGGCAACGGCCTGCCGCTGATCACGCTCTGCGGTTGCTCGGCCAGCACGTCATGCTGCGGAAAGTCCCGCGCCAGGGCGTCGCGGCCCTTGATCAGGAACCATTGCGGCTGGCGCCCGCGCAACTGGGTGCGCACCAGGCTCCAGCTGCCGCCGAGCTTCTCGCCATGCAGTTCGAACTTCAGATGCCCTTCCGCCAGTCCTTTCTCGGGATCGCCCTCGGGCGTCCAGTAGCCGTGGTCCCAGACGATCACGTCGCCGGCGCCGTAGTGTCCTTCCGGGATATGCCCTTCGAAGTCGGCGTAGTCCAGCGGATGATCCTCCACCTCGATCGCCAGGCGCCGGACGCTGGGGTCGAGGCACGGCCCCTTGGGCACCGCCCAGCTCTTCAGCGTGCCGCCCAGTTCCAGGCGGAAGTCGTAGTGCAGGTGGCTGGCGTCGTGCTTCTGGATCACGAAGGCGAGCGTTTCCTCCCGCCGCCGGCCGCGCCCCGGACGGGGCTCGGGAGTGCCGCTGAAGTCGCGCTTGCGCGCGTATTCGTCGAGTTTCGCTGCGCCGGGCATGGCGTCCTCCTGGGCGGACCGCATCTCCTGCGGTCGACTGGCCGGCCCGACGATGATTCCATCGGATTTACCGCCGGCGAGTCCTCCAGAGTTCAGTCTTCCAGAACCATGTCCATCAGTTCGATCGCCAGGCGCTGCACGCTGCTCTCGTTCTGCAGTTCGGCCGCGCTGATGCCGACGAAGGTGGTCATGGGAATCCCGTGGCTCAGGCTGCTCAGCATGATCGAATAGCTGCCGTCGTTCTCTCGCTGACAGGTGAAGACGAACGATGGACTGGTCGCATTGAGAATGCCCTCGATCTGTTGAAGCATCATTTTCATCGCCCCTGACTTTCCAGTCCCACAATGCCCTCATGCAGGAATGAAAAACCTAGCACTCGTGCGGCACTTGCGCGCTTCGCTGCGACCGCCCATATAGGCCGCGAAATTCATGGCCATGGACAAGTTCAACAGTGGGAGGCGTTTATTCTTCTTGCCAGCCGGGCCGACAAAAAAACGGCACCACGCCGCAGGGAAGTTCTGGACGAGCGGTATCCTTCGTGCAAATTACATTAAAACCACATCGCCGCCCGCCCATGGTTCGAAGTTATAAAAACAGTACGAACTAACCTTCTCCTCCTTCTTTCCGATGAAGTGGGTGCCACTGACACCCCATTGTCGACCCACTCAGGAGAAGCGAAATGGCTGAACATAGAGGCGGTAAAGGCAACTTCGCAGAAGATCCCCAGCGCGCATCCGAAGCCGGCAAGAAAGGCGGCCAGGTAAGCGGAGGGAATTTCCGGAACGATCCCGAACGGGCTTCCGAAGCGGGCCGCAAGGGCGGACGGCAAAGCCACGGCGGCCGTAACAGCTGATCCCCCTACCCTGACTGGCCGGCGCAGGGATGCGCCGGCCAGTCCCGTTCCGGCCTGGTGACATGAAAAGCCCGCACGACACTCCGCACCCCGACCCCGTGGTTACCCGCGAACCGGACGAACTCGACGACCTGATGGAAATCGAGCCCGCCGACAGCCGTCAGGAACCCCATCATTCGGCAGCGAAACAGGAAGGCGTAATCGACGAACAATGAGCGCCATGTTCGTCGTGCAAATAGCAAAGTCGTTCTGCCCGATCCTGCAGGCTGCAACTATCAATTTGCCAGCGCAACTTCGTGCAGCCCACGGAATTCGCCGCATCCGCAAACTTCGAAAGTTCGGAACAGTTGATGCATTGGTCAAGTCCTCGTATTCGAACTTGAAGGAGCAGATCATGCAGGCAATCACGGATTATTTCTGCCAACAATTCAGCGACTATTCCGTGGAACTCCAACACCGCCCCGATGGTGGCGTTCTGCTCAACTTGCAGAACGAACAGGGTGAACAGGTCATGTCCCGCGTCATAAACAATGAAGAGTTGCGCAACAGTGTCCTGCTGAACAACTTCGTCGAAAGAATCCGTCGCGACCTCATCACTGCCTGCGGACCGCTGGAAGAACAGGATGTCGACTGGTTCAAGAAGCGCATCGAACTGCAGACCTTCATTCCCGACTGCCCACGGCACCGCCAGCGCAAGATCGTGGTGGCCGGCGCCAGGCTGCGCGCCCAGGCCGGGCTCTGAGCGGCCGCGCTCAGCGCTCGACGGGAGGCGGCAGGGCCAGCTCCACCGGGAACGGCGCTGCCTCGATGTAGCGCAGCGCCGACTTGCCGTCCTTCCAGCCGACATGCTGCATCAGCGACTTCTGGTCCCAGCCGCTGCGGGTCGCCCAGGTGGCGAAGCCGCGGCGCAGGGAATGGCTGCTGTAGAGTTCCGCCTGCAGCCCGGCGCCTCCCAGCACCGCGCGTAACAGCGGGATCAGGCTGTTCGGGTGCAGCGCCGTATCCGCCAGCCGCCCCCAGCGATCGATGCCGCGGAACACCGGGCCATAGGCGATGCCGGCGGTGCTGATCCAGTCGCTGTAGGCCTGCACCGGGCACAGCCGGGCCAGGGCCGGCGCCGAATGGGTGACACCGAGGTTGTCGCGGTCGCCCTTGCTGCGCGGCAGGAAGATGCGCATCCCCTCGCCCGCCCGCACCTGGATGTGATCCACCTGCAGGCGGCACAGCTCGTCGCTGCGGAACGCCCGCCAGAAGCCGAGCAGCAACAATGCCCGGTCACGCAGGCAGCGCAGCAGGCGGGCGTGATCACCCGCAACACGCGCCTGCCCGGCCTGATCCTCCAGCCAGGCGACGCAGCGCTCCAGCTCCCGCAGCTGCAACGGCTCGGCCTGGCGCTCCTGTTGTGGATGCAGGGTGCGGATGCCCTTCATTACCTGGCGCACCAGCGGCGTCCTGGTCGGATCGGGGAAACCCTGGCTGACATGCCACTGGGCCAGCGCGGCGAGGCGCAGCTTGAGGGTGTTGTGCGATAGCTTGCCGGCATGCTCGACCAGATAGCGAACGATGGCATCGCTGGTCGCCGGCAGGAAACCGCCCCAGCTCACCTCGAAGTGTTCCACCGCGGCGCGGTAGCTGCGCCGGGTGTTTTCCCGGGTTCCCGCATGGATATAGCGCTGGACTTCGTCGTTCACCCTTCTCCCCCTCTTTCGTACCGCTGTGCGCCTGGAATGCGGCTTTGGGCACTCTCACATTGGATAATTCTATATTATCCATTTTCATTTTTGATCATTTCATGTACTGATGTTTTGAATCAGTACAGATGTTTTTACGTAGTATGTAATACAGTACGAAATTGAGGGAGAGTGGCCGTGGCACGCGCGGGATATTGCCGGGGCGGCGGGCAAAATCGCTCCCGGCAAGCTGTTGAACTCCCTCATTGGAGAAGGCTCCCATGGACGATCCCGCCGGCCCCGCCCTGATTCGGCTCCCGCCAACTCCGTTCGCTGTTGATCGACGATCAGGTCCGGTCATCCTCTGGCTTCGATGAAGCACCCGCGAGCGAAGGTCGCGATCTTCCGCCCAGCTGGCGGTTTCAAAGGCTCGCCGCGCAACCGTGATCGCGAGTTGCGCAGCTTGGGGCTTGCGGCAACGTACCGGCCGAAGGTTTCGCCAGTAGAAGGGCTGGTGGAAATTTTGATTTCCCGGTCTTTCAAGCCGCCAGAGGCTGAAGGCCCGTCGTTCATGAATTACCTTGGGGGCGAAAGTTTTTGCCGGCCTCTACTTCAATTCGAACAATCGCTCCGCGTTCTTGTGCGCGATTTTTTCCTTGTCCTGCTGGCTAATCGGTGCATTCTCCAAAAATGTCCGGGCGCCTTCATTGGGGTAGTAAGGGTAATCCACGGAAAACATGATCCTGTCCGCCCCCATTGTCTCAAGGGCGTTCTGGAGTTGCGGCAGGTTGAACATCCCGCTGGGCGTGATGTAGATATTGTTCTGCATGTAATATTTGAAGTCGTGCTTCATCGGCGATGCCGTGGCGGGGAAGAATGTCTGGATACGCTCCATATAGAACGGGATCAATTCGCCCCAATGGCCCATGATCACCTGCAAATTAGGGTGGCGATCGAAAACGCCCGCAAAAATCAGTCGCATGACATGCACGCCGACCTCGTAGTGCCAGCCAATTCCAGCTGAAGCGAAGCGTGCGGCGAACGCCGGATCGGCGTTGTCATAATAGGCATCGCGCACTTCTTTCTTGACGATGGTGGGATGGATGTAAAGAGGCACCCCCAGCTCGGCGGCCGTGGCGAAGAGTGGCTCGAATTCCGGCTCGTCCAGGAAGCGGCCATGAGCTGTGCCGTTGATCATCGCGCCTTTGAATCCCAGTTCCGTGACGCATCTTCTCAATTCTTCGGCAGCCGCCTGCGGATCGGACATTGGCAGCGTGGCGAACCCGAGGAACCGGCCGGGATACGCCTTCGTGGCTGCCGCCAACTGGTCGTTCGCCCGCCTGGCCAGTTCTACGGCCAGCGGCGAGGGTAACAATTCGGTGGCGGGCGAGTTATACGATAGGATCTGCACGTCGATACCGTTCTTGTCCATGCTGGCGATTCTTCCGGCGCCGATATCCGTCAGTTGCTCCGGTTTCATGGTTTGTCTAGAACCAAAATCCCCAACAAACGCCCTGGAGTGTCCGGGTGCAATTTTCTCGACCTCGTCACGCGTGGCGGCAGTGATTTCGGCATTCAGGAAGTGCTCTTCTATAGCGATGATTTTCATTCTTCTGTGATCGTTCTTCACTTTGCTTTCCCCCTGCGCAGCAGCGCTAATTGCCAACGTCAGCGAAAGTGTCAGCATGAGAATTCTATTCAGGCTTTTCATTTCATGGCCCTTACCGATAAACACAAGAAACTGATCTTCAAGGCAACATCGACCTGGTGCACGAGCAAGCGCAAAAGTTCCAATTTATTTTCTTTGCACTGTTTCAAGGCTTGAACGGAAAGATAGGCGCGGCACGACTTTCCCGTTCATCACAACCCGATAATCGCCTCTATTTCGATATTGGCTTCAGGAGAAAACAGGCTTTTTACTTCGATGAGTGAACTGGCGGGCGGCTGTCCGGAATATTGGCTGGACAGCTCTTGTCTGAGTTCCGCAGCCTGGCTCATGTCGGTTACAAATATCGTCACCTTGATGAGTGACGACAGGTCCACCCCTTCTGCTTTGGCTATGGCCCTGAGTTTGGAAAAAATCGCTCGCGCCTGCTCGGAGATTCTTTTCCCCTGAGCTTCGGTACCGATTGCTGTGATTCCGGACACGTAGAGCACGTTGCCGTGCTTGACGGCTTGTGAAAACAACCTGCCCGGCGGCGTTGGCGCCTCATAATTCTTTCGCTCCACTGACGATTGCTTCTCTTCTTGAGCGGCATGGGCCGTGATTTCCGAGGCGGCATGCGTTGCCGTGACAAGGCCGACCAGTGCCACCGCAACGATGAGGGAAGCGTAATTATTCATCCGCATTTCTCAATCCTGCTGTTGAACGCGGCAAACCGCTTGTTCGCCGAGGTTTACCGCGCCTCCAGACTCATGACTATTTCGGGATAGCGGTCGACTACGAT
The DNA here is from genome assembly GCF_900103845.1 of Pseudomonas jinjuensis. Classification (GTDB taxonomy): domain Bacteria; phylum Pseudomonadota; class Gammaproteobacteria; order Pseudomonadales; family Pseudomonadaceae; genus Pseudomonas; species Pseudomonas jinjuensis. The sequence goes on along the minus strand of NZ_FNIJ01000004.1, from coordinate 46,815 downwards.
GGCTACTGGACAAAAAACCGGTCTAGTACGAAGCAAATATCTGGGATATGAAGCAAATTCATAGTCAAAGGGGAAAATGAAGTTTCCGAGTATCGGAAATATCCACTCCTATGACACTTGAGCTTCAGCCGGGGAATGCGAAATAAGAACTCACCTATTTTTCAGAATTTTTTCGTGCCCAGTGATCCCGTAATGGATGAGGCGCTATATAATTTTCATAATTGCGCCGGTTCGCCAGGTTGACGTTGACCCAAGGCAGCATCCCCGAAGATACGACGATCATGAACTTCCGCCGCCTGCTGGAGCAGCATGCGCAAGATCAAGCGCCTCGAATGCTCCTGTGCCACCGCAGGTTGCCGAGCCGCCCGCAACGCCCGATCGGAACTCTGCACGGCAATCTGGCGCAACCGGCAGCAGTAGCGGAACACGCCTGATGCGGTTGCCGATCACCAAGGCGCTGGCCGCGCCGGAATGCGCAGGCGGTGACGAATGAACCGAAAGAGCGGCTGGAGCGGTATTGCCCCGGCCCCGCTTCAGGCCGCGCCAGCCATCGCCTGCAGCGCACTGGCCCGGTAGTCCTTGGGCGACTGGGCGAATTGCTTCTTGAAGGCGCGGCTGAAGTGCGCAGAGTCGGTGAAGCCCCATTTGTACGCAATCGAGGTGATCGATTCGCCCTTCAGGAACGGATTGGCCAGGTCATCCGCGCTGCGTTGCAGGCGGGCGCGCTGGATGTAGCGGCAGACGCTGTCGCCCTGCTCCTCGAACAGGCGGTACAGGTGGCGCACCGAGATGTTCAGGCGGCTGGCGAGGCTGACCGGGGTGAGATTGGGCTGGGTCAGGGATTCGTCGATCAGCTTGTTCACGCTGCTGCGCAGGCTCGAACCCTGGGCCGGCTCGCTGCTGGGAACCCGCGCGTCATCCGCTGCCAGCGCCGGGCCGAGCAGCGAGATGAAAGCGCTTTCCAGTGCCGCGCTCTCGTCGCCGCCTTCCGGCTCGCGGCACAGCTGGTCGACCAGCAGGTGCAGCATGCGGCCGCTGGCGCAGATGGAAGAAATCTTGCCGAACAGCCGCTGGCGGGAACCCAGGGCCTTCTCGACGGCCGCGCGCGGCAGGTGCAGGGATGCATGATCGATCAGGCCCAGCGGGGTGATTTCGCAGGTGCCGATGGAATCCATCAGCAGCAGGTCGCCGGGTGCCAGGTCGAACGTCAAGCCGTTCTGGCTCACCTGGGAGTAGCCGCTGCGCTGGCTGATGAGGAAGCAGTTGCGGTCGTCGTCGCGGTCGGCCTTGAGCCTGGCGCGGGAGATCATGCCGGCGTTGGTGCGCAGGTGCGCCATGGTCAGGCCGGAGTGGGACTGGGCGGAAATCTCTCCAATGAACAGGGAGCGGCTGAACGCCAGTTGCGTTTCGAACTGGCCGCAGATCGAGCGCAGGGCGCTGTTCCAGCTTTCCAACCCTTCCTGAGCGACGTATTGCGCACGCATGGGAGTCTCCGCGGGTGATGTTATTTTTTGTTGCGCAATTGTTAACATGTTACCTATTCGCACGCAACCGTCTGACAGAGCCTTCCGGTCAAGCGGATCTGGTTTCATGAATTCTTGAAGGAATGGACTTCAGACGTCGCCGAGCAGGCGTTGCAGGCGGGCCAGGGTGGCGAGCAGGTAGAAGCGCTGATCCCGGTCCAGACGGATGTAGCGGCGGAAGCTGGGCATGCGGTTGACCACTTCGCTGGCGCCCATGTGCTCCAGGCGCACCGTCCAGCCGCCCTTCCCGCGCTCCAGGGTCAGGCGGCGGAAATCGAGCGGCAGCAGCACCTCGCGCAACTCGGTGGAATCGATCAGCCGTTCGATGATGCGGGCGCCCGCGAGCGGATCACCGGCGCGCTGCCAGCAGACGATGCCCCGCCGGCGCAGGGCTCCCGAGTGGGCGCACTCGAAGCGCAGTTCGCCCTGCCGCGCAGCGGGCACCTGCAGGACGAACTCGCTCAGCACCAGATGCATGAGGAACTGCGACTGCGGCAGCTCGCGCACTTCGAACGCCAGTTCGCCGTCGACGGTGCTGAAGCGGCCGCGCGCCGGCTCCAGCTCGTCGAAGCGCATTCCGGCGAGATTGCGCCGCACCTGCGCCAGCGTCGCCCCCGGCCGGTAGCCGGAGGGCGCGTTGCGGAAGGTTTCAGACAGCTTTCGAAACATGGCCGAAGAACTCGCTGGAATGGATGCCCGGCTCGTTGCGGAACTCCTTCTCCAGCACGTCCTCCACCGGCACCGGGCGGAACGGGTTGACCTTCTGCACCACCAGCGTCCAGAACAGCGCGTAGGCGGCGGTGGCGCCGAGCATCCAGGCGAACGGAACGTAGATGTCGCCCGGGTTCATCCCCGGCGGGGTGATGTACCACATGCCCAGCAGGATGCCGGCGCTGGAGACGATCTGCGGCAGCGGGAACCAGGGCGAACGATAGGCCCTCGGCAGGTCCGGACGGCGGATGCGCAGGATCACCACCGACAGGGTGACCAGCAGGTACGCGGTGCTCCAGGCGCATACCGCGGCCAGAACGAGATTCATGATGTGGTCGGTATTGCCGCCCAGGTACAGCGCGTGCAGGCAGGGAATCAGCACGGCGACGGCGATGCACAGCACCGGCGTCTTGAAGCGCGGATGCAGGTAGGTGAAGACCTTCGGCAAGGCGCCATCCACGGCCATGCCGTACATGATGCGCGGCACGCCGGCCATCAGGGTGTTGATGGTGGCGGCGCCGGCGAAGAGGAAGCCGATGCCCAGCCAGACCGGGCCGATGTCGCCCATCACCTGCTCGGCGAATTGCGGGATGGCCATCGGCGTATCCAGCAGGTGCACGCCGGTGGCCGCATCCAGCACGACGTTCTCCACCTGGCGCTTCATCGCGGCGCCGTAGATGAACATGCAGCCCGCCACACCGGCCAGTCCCAGTGCCATCGCGCGCGGCAGCACCTTCGAGGCGCGGCGTAGGTCGGGCGCCAGCGGGGTGACGAACTCGCAGCCGACGAACATGAACATCGCCATGCCGATCAGCGAGAGGATGGTGGTCAGGTCGGTGCCGACCATGGATGCGCCGAACAGGCCGTCCAGTTGCACCGCCGGCGCAGCCAGTAGGCCGAGCACGCCGAACGCCATCAGGGTGGTCCACATGCCGAAGGTCAGCACCACTTCGGCCTTGCCGAAGGCATTCACGCCGAACACGTTGAGGATGCCGAACACCACCACGAAGCCGACGCCCAGCAGCCAGGAACCGCCGGCCGATTCGGCGAGGGTATTGAGATGCTCGAAGTTCACCAGCGCCATCACGCCGGAGAGGATGGTCTCGGCGGTGCCGGCGAAGACGTGGACGATCAGGTAGGCCGAGATGGTCCCGGTGATGGCGAAGAAACGGCCCATGCCACAGGAGATGTAGTCGTATACCGAACCGGTAGTAGGCAGGATCGACGCGGCTTCGGCAAAGGTCGTCGACTGCGCCAGCATCATCACCGCGGCGATCAGCATGGCGAGGGCGAACGCGCTGCCGCCGATGCCGAAGCCCATGGTCGCGGTGAGGATGACCGGGCTGGCCATGATCAGGCCGATGGTGCTGGCGAGCGCGGTGGGAAAACCGACCGTGCCGCGGTTCAGGTGCTCGGTGAGCTTGTTGTTGATCGACATCCTGGGTGGCCCCTCTAAGCAGGTGTTTTCGTTTCTTGTGGCTTAGGCATGCAAGCGCGATCTGGCGAACGCTGATCGCCACTCTGCTCTCGCCGGCTGCGAGGTTCTTGCCCGTGGCTGCCGGGGGGCTTGTTGCTGGCTGACATCGGCATCGTTTCCATTTCCCGCGACGCGGGGGCGGGGAAATGCAGGGTGGATGGGGCTCTTTCCATCCACCATTGCGGGGCCGCCTGCGCGGTCATGGTGAATCGATGGAGCCTGATCCACCCTACATGGGCTATCAACAAATCCTCGGCACCCTGGGTCATGGGCTCTGGTCAGGCACAGTCAAGCCGCAACCGCGGGACATTCATAAGCTTGGGCCCCAGGCCAATCCGGCCAGCGAACCCGTTTCACCGCCCAGGAGCACACCCGTGACCTCTTCCCTGATCCAACCCCTCGCCAGCGTCGAGGCCTTCCTCGCCCGTACCCACGCGTCCTTCATCGACGGCCGGCAGCGCCCGCTGGAGATCGCCGCCAGCCGCGAGATCCGCAACCCCGCCGACGACAGCGTACTGACCCGCATCCTGCAGGCCGACCTCGCGCAGGTAGAGGCCATAGTGCAGTCCGCCCACCGCGCCTTCAGGTCCGCCGGCTGGGCCCGCCTGGCCCCGGCCGAGCGCGAACGCATCCTGCTGCTCTTCGCCGACCTGGTGGAGCAGCACGGCGAGGAACTGGCGCAGCTGGAAACCCTCAACCAGGGCAAGTCGATCCATCTTTCCCGCGCGGTGGAAGTCGGCGCCTCGGTCAACTACATGCGCTACATGGCCGGCTGGACCACCAAGATCGAAGGCCAGACCCTCGACGTATCGATCCCCATGCCCGCCAACGCGCGCTTCAACGCCTATACCCGTCGCGAACCGGCCGGAGTCATCGCCGGCATCGTGCCGTGGAACTTCCCGATGATGATCGCGCTGTGGAAGGTCATGCCGGCGCTGGCCTGCGGCTGCACCATCATCATCAAGCCGGCCGACGAAACCCCGCTGACCGCCCTGCGCCTGGCCGAGCTGGCGATCGAAGCCGGGGTGCCGGCGGGCGTGTTCAACGTGCTGCTGGGCAAGGGCTCGGTGGCCGGCAACGCGCTGGTTTCCCATCCGCTGGTGAACAAGGTGTCCTTCACCGGCTCCACCGCGGTGGGCAAGCAGGTCGGCGCCGCCGCGCTGCAGAACATGACCCGCTTCACCCTCGAACTGGGCGGCAAGAACCCCATGCTGGTGCTCGCCGATGCCGATATCGAGAAAGCCGTGGCCGGAGCCATCGGTGGCGGCCTGCTCAACCAGGGCCAGGTGTGCGCCGCGGCCTCGCGCTTCTACGTGCATTCCAGCCGCTACGATCGATTCGTCGAAGCGCTGGCCGCCCAGGTCGCCGAAATGCGCATCGGCTCCGGCATGGACCCGAACGCCCAGATCAACCCGGTGGTTTCGCGCAAGCAGCAGGAAAGCGTGCTGCGCTACCTGGACATCGCCCGCAGCGAGGGCGCGCAGATCTGCACCGGCGGCGGCCGCCCGGACCTGCCGGGCTACTTCGTCCAGCCCACCGTGCTCGCTAACGTCAACCAGTCGATGACCTCCGCCCGCGAGGAAATCTTCGGCCCGGTGCTGTCGGTACTGCCCTTCGACGACATCGACAATGCAGTCGCGATGCTGAACGACAGCGAATACGGCCTGACCGCGAGCATCTGGAGCAACGACCTCGGCCGCGTGATGGACCTGATCCCGCGCATCGAGGCCGGCACCCTGTGGGTCAACAACCACGTCCCGGTGGACCCCAACCTGCCCTTCGGCGGCTGCAAGCAATCCGGCATCGGCCGCGAATTCGGCCGGGCGGCCATCGAGGGTTTCACCGAAACCAAGTCGGTGTGCATTACCTACTGAGCCCCGTTCCCGCGCCCGGTCGCGGGTATGGCCCGCTCCTGCGCTGTTCCCACGCGGGAGCGTGGGAACCATGAATCCACCTTGCGGGAGCCAGCGAGTTGGCTCCTGCAGGCATCAATCCGATCGATTCCGTGCGGCGCAGGGTTCTGAAACGGGAAATCGGCAAATTTCGGGAAAGAGAAAATGATCCGTAGCGAAAGGAAACGGCGCCCAAAGGCGCCGTTCTCCGATCAGTTGGCGGCTATGACCGCCCTGAGGACAGTGCGGAAGGTTTCGATCTGTTCCGCGCTGAAGTCCGCGAAAACCTTGTCCTGCTGCTCCTGGGCGATGCCCCAGAGCGCCTCGGTCTGTTCCTCGCCCAGCGCGGTCAAGGCGTAGCCGTCACCCTGGGCAGTGACCATGTCCTTGCGGCGGAGGATCTCCACCGCCTGCTCGATTTCGTGGCGCGGCATCGCCACTTCCCGCTGCAAGCCACACATGTCCAGGCCGGAATCGTTCTCCAGCACCATCAGCATGCGCGCCTCGCTGGTGCGTAGACCGGCGGAAAGCTGGCGCGGCTGGTAGGACGTCTGGTAGCTGCGCACCGACTGGGTCATCAGGTAGTAGAGGTTGTCGCGCAGGCGGCCCTGGAAGGCGCTGGAGGCCTTCTGTCCTTCTTCCTTGCGGATCATCCGCGCATGGGGCAGGACCATGGAGTAGGCGCCCTGGTGGTAGACCAGCGGCGAGCGGCCGAAATCGTCGAACGCAACCACCTTGCCGAGCATGATCCAGTGGTCGCCGCCATCCACCATCTCCCACTTCTCGCACTGGAAGCGCGCCGCGCAGTCGGCGAACAGCGGCGCACCGCCCTCGCCGATCTCGTGATCGATGCCGGCGAACTTGTCTTCCCGAGGCCGGGCGAAGTGATTGGACAGGTCGATCTGGTCGGCGGCAAGGATGTTCACCGCGAAATGGCTGGCCTCGCGGAATACCTCGTAGCTGCTGGAGCGCTTGTCGATGCTCCAGAGAATCAGCGGCGGGTCCAGCGATACGGAGTTGAAACTGTTGGCCGTCACGCCGGCCTTGGCGCCGGAAGCGCTGGCGGCAGTGACGATGGTGACGCCGGTGGCGAAGTTGCCCAGCGCGCGACGGAAGTCGCGTGGGTCGAAGCACGCTTGAGTGGTCATTGTCAGGTTCCCGGAGTCGCCGCGGGAGCGCGCGACTCTCTTGTTGGGGACAAGGGAGGCAACGGCGGCCTCCCGTAGCGGCAGGTTCTCAGACCATGCTGGGGTCCGGTTCCAGCCCCATCAGCTCACGTCCGAGGATCTGCGTGCAGACGTCGTAGTCGGTGTAGGCGTGGGCGCCGGTCATGTGCGAATCGCGGAACAGGCGCTGCAACTCGTTGCTCTCGAACCAGGCGCTGCCGCCCGCGGCCTCGAACAGGCGGTCGACAGCCTGGATGCACATCTTCACCGCGTAGGCCTGGTTGGTGCGCCAGAAGGCCAGGGTCTGGCGATCCGGATAGCGCTTCTGCCGTCCGTGCTCGGCATGGTCTTCCCAGGTCTTCTCGAGGAAGGCGCGGGCCGCCGCCACCTGGTGGGTGGACTCGGCCAGGCGCATCAGCGCCGGGGTGGCGGTGCCGACATTGACGCCGGTGTAGGCGCGCACGCGGTTCTTCGTCTTCTCGGCGAACACGGTGAGCATGCGCTCGGCGATGCCCAGGCTGACCGCCGCGAAGCCACTGGCGAAATACGGACGGTACGGCGCGTAGAAGATCTTGCTGTCGGGATACAGACCGAAGCCGGCGGAGCGGCCCTCCATCATGTCCTTGGCCGCTTCGATGCGGTGGTTCGGGATGAACACGTCCTTGAGGATCAGGGTCTTGGTGCCGCTGGCGCGGATGCCCGAGACGAACCAGTCGTCGCGGATCTCGTAGTCGGAACGCGGCACCACGGCGAAGGAATACACCGGCGGTTCGCCCTCGCCAGCCTGGCGGCGGAAGCCGACGATGGCCCACTCGGCGTGGTCGCAGCCACTGCTCCAGCCCATCTCGCCGTTGAAGATCACGCCGCCCTCGGTCTCCTCGACACGTCCGAAGGGCGCGATGCTGCTGCTGGCGGTGGCGTCGGGATTGGTGCCCCACACGTCGTCCTGCAGCTGTCTGGAGAACAGCGCCATCTGGTGACTGTGGGTGCACAGCAGGCTGAAGGCCCAGGCGGTGCCTGCGCAGGCGCCAGCCAGGGCGACGACGCAATCGGCGAACTCGGGCAGGGAGATTTCCAGGCCGCCGTAGGCTTTCGGCTGGAAGGCGCGGTGCATGCCGATGCCCTTGAGCAGGGCGATGTTCTCGGCGGGCGCCATGCGGTCCTTCTCCGCCCGGGCGGCATTGGCGGCGATGGTCGGCAGGATGGCTTTCAGGTCTTCGAGGAGCGGGTTTGGCTTTTTCATGTTATCTGCCCTGATTGTTTTTGACTGATTGCCTGAGCGGCGAGCGGGTCGTCGTTGCGATCCGGGCCTGTCCGGCTGGGCTCTCGAGTGAAGTGGCGAGAGTGGCAGGGCGATTATGGGACGCTGCCGCGGCCTCCCTGAATGCAACTTCCACAGGCTCGATTGCACTTTTCGCAGAAATTCATTTCCTTGTTAACTTTTAACTGGAGAGGCTCAATCCGGCGGAATACGAAGCATGCTATCGGTTCCTCCGGGAAACTGATTAATATATGAACCGTTCGCCGACCTGCTCCGCCCCAAGGAATCCCATGCCCACGTCCAGGACCTGGCCCGCTTCGCTGCGCGCGCTCCGTCACCGCAACTTCCGCCTGTATTTCCTGGGGCACGCCGTTTCCACCCTCGGCACCTGGATCCAGCAGGTGGCGCTCGCCTGGCTGGTCTACCGGCTCACCGACTCGGCCGCCCTGCTCGGCGTGACCACCTTCGCCGCACTCCTGCCGCAGCTGCTGGTCGGCCCGCTCGCCGGCGCCTGGATCGATCGTCACGACAAGAAGCGCCTGCTGGTCGGCACCCAGAGCCTGCTGGCGGTGCAGGCGCTGACATTGGCCGGGCTGACCGCCAGCGGGATGATCGGCCCGACGCTGATCGTCGCCATGTCGGCGCTGCTGGGGGTGCTGAATGCGGTGGACACGCCGCTGCGCCAGTCGCTGCTGAGCCGCTTCGTCGACGACCGCGACGACCTGCCCAACGCGCTGGCGCTGAACGCCACGCTGTTCACCTGCTCGCGCTTCATCGGCCCGCCGCTGGCCGGGCTGCTGCTGGCGATGGTCAGCGAGGCGACCTGCTTCGCGCTGAATGCCGCGTCCTACCTGGCGCTGGTCATCGGCCTGCTGCTGGTACGCCTGCCTCCGGCGAGCCGCGCCCGGGGCAGCATGGGACGGGTGTTCCGCGAGGGGTTGGACTACGCGCTGCAGACGCCCAACGTGCGGGTGATGATGCTCAGCGTACTGATGGTGAACCTGACGGCATCCAGCTACGCGGTGCTGCTGCCGGTCTTCGCCCGCGACATCTTCGCCGGCGACGCGCGGACCCTCGGCTGGCTGTGGGGCGCCGCCGGGCTCGGCTCGCTGCTGTCCTCGGTGTTCCTCGCCGCGCGGCAGAACGTCGGCGCCCTGCCCCGCAGCATCCTGCTGGCCGCCGTCGCCAGCGCCGCCGCCCTGCTCGCCTTCGCTGCCAGCCGCAACCTGCCGCTGTCGTTGCTGGCGATGGCCGTGCTCGGGTTCGGCGTGACGATCTGCAACGTCGGCACCAACATCATCCTGCAGGGCCAGGCGCCGGAGGAACTGCGCGGGCGGGTGGTGTCGCTCTACACCTCGACGCGCTTCGGCTTCGACGCCATCGGCGGCCTGCTCGCCGGGCTGATCGCGGCGAGCTTCGGCGGGCCCTGGGCGATGGCGCTGGCCGGCGCCCTGCTGCTGGGCTATTGCGCCTGGCTGTCGCTACGCCTCAGGCAGGCTCCGCAAGCTGGCGAGCGTTCCCAGCCCGCAGCATGAGGAAGGCCAGGAAGCAGCCGACCCCGGCGCTGCCCACCACCGCGCACATCGGCAGCGGCGTGCCGTTCGCCAGGGCGCCGACCAGCGCGCTGAGCCCAGCCCCCATGGCGAACTGCCCCGCCACCGCCAGGCCCGCCGCAGTGCCCGCCTGACGCGGGAACAGCGCCAGCAGGCTGGCCACGCAATTGGCGCCGAGCAGCCCGGTCACGCTGACATAGGCCAGCAGGCAGCCGGCGATCGCCGGCAGGCCGCCGACTCCGCTGCTGCCGCAGAGCAGCAGTCCGAGCCCGGCGAGCAGCGCCACCAGCGAACCGATACCAAGCATGCGCTGCGGCCCGAGCCGGCCGACCAGTCGCGCATTCAGCCAGGTCACCACGATGATTCCGCCGATGTTCATGCTGAACAGCCAGGCGTAGGTTCGCGGCGATACGCCGAAGAACTCGATGTAGACGAAGGGCGACGCGGTGATGAAGGCGAACATGCCGCCGAACGACAGGCCCATGCACAGCAGGTAACCGATGGCGCGCGGGTCGGTGGCGATGGTCCAGTAGGCGCGGAAGGCATCCGTCACGCTGCGGCCGCGACTGTCCGCCGGGTGCGTTTCCGGGATGTGCTGCGTCACCGCCAGCAGGCAGACCAGGGCGAACCCCAGCAGTGCGGCGAAGATCGCCCGCCACCCGGCGATGTCCGCCAGCAGACTGCCCAGCAGCGGTGCCACCAGCGTGGCGAACATGGTCACCAGATGCATCAGCGACAGCACCCGCGCCGCCTCGGCGAGGGGGAACAGGTCGCGGACGATGGCCCGCGCCAGCACGGCGGCGGCAGCCCCGCCCAGTGCCTGGACAAATCGCCAGAGGATCAGGCTGGTGGAACTGTCGGCCACGCTGCAGCCAACGGAAGCCAGCAGGTACAGCACGATCCCGCCAAGCAGCAACCGACGGCGGCCGAAACGATCCGACAGCGGGCCGTAGCCCAGCATGCCCAGGCACAGGCCGGCGAGGAACACGCTGATGGTCATCTGCACGTCGCTCTCCCCCGCGCCAAGGTCGCGGGCGATCAGCGGCAGGCTGGGCAGGTAGGTATCGATGGACAGCGGCGCGAAGGCCACCAGGGCGGCGAGCAGCGGAATGAGGCGTTGCGGCCTGGCAGGAATGGACATGAAAGGCTCCGGTAGAATCAGGCGGAGCGCAACGTTAACAAGTTAACGAAATATGGGAAAGCCGGTCAGCGCCAGGCCTCTTCCTTGTCGTCCGCCTTGCGCTGGCGATATTCCCCGGGCGCCATCCCGGCATTGCGGGTGAAGAAGCGGCTGAAGTAGGCCGGGTCCTTGAAGCCGAGGTGGTAGCAGATCTCGTTCACCGAGTTGCCGGTGAACAGCAAAAGACGCTTGGCCTCCTGCATCACCCGCTCGTGCACCAGGCGCTTGGACGGCAGCCCGGCCACGCGGCGGCAGATATCGTTGAGCCGCGCTTCGGTCACGCCGATCTGCCCGGCGTAGTCCGCCAGCGGCCAGTGCTCGGCGTAGTGCTCCTCGATCAGCGCGTTGAAGCGGTGGAAGAACTGCAGGTCGTCGTGCCGTGTCGGCTGTGCCTTGAGCGAGCGCGCGGAGAGCCGCAGCAGGCTGATGAAGATCAGCCGGGTCAGCGACGCCAGGCTCATCTCGCGCCCCGGCCGCGCCGAGCGGAATTCGTCGCGCAGCATCCCGAACAGGCGGTCGAGGCGCTCGATCTCCTCGCGGTAGGCCTCGTCCAGTTCGTCGAAGGCCACGCAGACCGCGGCGATACGCGGCCCGCCGGCGAGCCCCTGTTCCGGTTCGAGCAATGGCCAGAGCAGTTGCTGGCGCACCGTGAGCACGTGGCCGTCGGCGTCGGACTCGGTGACGAAGGCGTGCGGGATGGTCGGCGGGGTGAGGAAGAACAGCGGTCCCTGGCGGTGGTAGAGCTGCTCGTCGAGATAGACGCGCACCGAGCCGCTCTTCACGTAGTGCACCTGGAAGAAGCGGTCGTGCCGGTGCACCGGCATGTTGCGGCCGAAGAAGTCGGCGAGCTTGCCGAGCTCCTCGTAGTGCACCTCGGAATCGGCATAGCGCAGGTCGTAGACCTGGCCGATGTCGATGTTGGGAATGGGCGCGCGGGTGGCCATCGGGTTCGCTCTCCGGACGAGTGAATCAGTGCCCCGCGCGCCGACGGCTCAGGGCTTGACCTGCTTCAGGTCGTTGAGCAGCTCCAGCAGTCGGTCGAGCTTCTCCTGGCCGAACTGCTCCTGGATCTTCCGGTAGTTATCTTCCATGCCTTCGCTCATGGCGATGAAGCACTGCTGGCCCTTCTCCGTCAGGCAGACGTGCACGCGGCGCTGGTCCTGCTCGGACTTCCAGCGCCGCACGATGCCGTCGCGCTCCAGGCGCGACAGCACGCCGGTCATGCTCGGCTTGAGGATGCAGGCCTGGCTGGCCAACTGGTGGCTTTCCATCTCGCCCTGCTGGCGGAGGATGCGGATCACCCGCCACTGCTGCTCGGTGAGGTCGTGCTGGTTGAGCAGCGGACGGAAGAAGCCCATCACGGCCTCGCGGGCCTGCAGCAGGGTCAGGGCAAGGGAAGTACGGGTGGTTTTCATGTAGGCGGCGCTCGCATCCAAAGGCCCCGGGAATATTAGGATTTTAACCATCAACCCGGCCCGGCGGGCAAATCCCCCCACCCTTTCGCCGTGCCGGCCCGCGCGCCGTCATTCCCGGTCAAGCCGCTGGCAGCGTCGAACAATCCCTTAGTGCCATTTTTCCCGTTCAAATCCCGTTCGCAGGTCGCAGCATGAAGATTGCCGCTTGACCTTGATTAACATGTTAACTATAAACGTTTCCATGTTAACTAATTGCCTGCCGAAACACCGCCCCGGCAGAACAACGAATCCCCCAGATCAGGAGAGCACCATGCGCCGCGCAGTCAGCGAAGTCGCTCCAGGCACCCTGTTCGGCGTCGCGCTGAACTACCAGGGCTTGCTGGAAAGCCGTCTCGGCGAATTCAACCAGCCGCCGTACCAGAAGCCGCCGGTCAAGCCCGTGTTGTTCATCAAGACGCCAAACACCCGCAACGCCAACGGCGAGCCGGTGGTCTTCCCGTGCGACGTGCAACGCCTGCAGCCCGGCCCGGCCCTCGGCGTGGTGATCGGCAAAACTGCCAGCCGCGTCAGCGTCGACGACGCCATGCAGCACGTGGCCGGCTACGTCATCGTCAACGAGTTCAGCCTGCCGGAAGACAGCTACTACCGCCCGGCGGTGAAGGCCAAGTGCCGCGACGGCTTCTGCCCCATCGGCCCGGAAGTGGTCGGCGCCGACGCGATCGCCGATCCGCACGCCCTCACCCTGAAGCTGTTCGTCAACGGCGAGCTGCGCCAGCAGAACAGCACCGCCAACCTGGTGCGCAGCATTCCCCGGCTAATCGCCGAGATCAGCGAATTCATGACCCTGCACGAAGGCGACGTACTGATCACCGGGACCCCGGAAGGCCGTGTCGACGTGCAGCCCGGCGACCGCGTGGAAGTCGAGATCGACGGCCTTGGCCGTCTCGTCAGCAACGTGGTAGCGGAGTAAGGAGCCAGCCATGAAACACGCACGCATCCGCTACCAGGGCGAAACCTTCGCCGTCACCGTGGAAGACGGCAACGCCGTCCGCCTGCCCGATGGCCGCCTGCTCGCCGAGTCCCAGGTGGAATGGCTGCCGCCGGCCAGCGGCAGCATGTTCGCCCTCGGCCTGAACTACGCCGACCACGCCGCCGAACTGTCCTTCAAGGCGCCCACCGAGCCGCTGGCGTTCATCAAGTCCCGGGGCACCTACACCGGTCACAACCAGGTCACCTGGCGCCCGGACGACGTCGCCTACATGCACTACGAGTGCGAACTGGTGGCGGTGATCGGCAAGCCGGCGCGCAACGTCAGGCGCGAGGACGCGCTGGACTACCTGGCCGGCTACACGGTGTGCAACGACTACGCGATCCGCGACTTCCTGGAGAACTACTACCGGCCCAACCTGCGGGTGAAGAACCGCGACGCCACCACTCCGGTCGGCCCGTGGATCGTCGACACCGCCGACGTGCCGGACCCGTCCAGGCTCACCCTGCGCACCTGGGTGAACGGCGAGCTCAGGCAGGAAGGCACCACCGCGGACATGATCTTCGACATCCCCTACCTGATCGAATATTTCTCCAGCTTCATGATCCTGCAGCCGGGCGACATGATCGCCACCGGCACGCCGGAAGGCCTGGCCGACGTGGTGCCGGGCGATGAAGTGGTGGTGGAAGTGGAAGGCGTCGGCCGTCTGGTCAACCGAATCGTCAGTGAGGCCGAGTTCTTCGCGAACCGCGCCGGCCAGTAATGAATAGAGGCAACAGCAGCATGATCAAGCACTGGATCAACGGCCGCGAGGTCGAAAGCAAGGAAGTCTTCGAAACCATCAACCCGGCCACCACCGAAGTGATCGCCGAAGTCGCCAGCGGCGGCGCGGAAGAGATCGCCATGGCCGTCGCCGCGGCGAAGGAAGCCTTCCCGAAATGGGCCGCCACCCCGGCCAGGGAACGCGCCAGGCTGATGCGCAAGCTCGGTGAACTGATCGACCAGAACGTACCGAACCTGGCCGAGCTGGAAACCCTGGACACCGGCCTGCCGATCCACCAGACGCGCAACGTGCTGATCCCGCGCGCTTCGCACAACTTCGAATTCTTCGCCGAAGTCTGCACACGCATGGACGGCCACAGCTACCCGGTCGACGACCAGATGCTCAACTACACCCTGTACCAGCCGGTGGGCGTGTGTGGCCTGGTGTCGCCGTGGAACGTGCCGTTCATGACCGCCACCTGGAAGACCGCGCCGTGCCTGGCGCTGGGCAACACCGCGGTGCTGAAGATGTCCGAGCTGTCGCCCTTGACCGCCAACGAACTGGGCCGCCTGGCGCTGGAAGCCGGCATCCCGGCCGGCGTGCTGAACGTGGTGCAAGGCTACGGCGCCACCGCTGGCGACGCCCTGGTCCGCCACCCGGACGTGCGCGCGATCTCCTTCACCGGCGGCACCGCCACCGGCCGCAGGATCATGCAGACCGCCGGCCTGAAGAAGTACTCCATGGAACTGGGCGGCAAGTCGCCTGTGCTGATCTTCGATGACGCCGACCTCGACCGCGCCCTGGATGCCGCGCTGTTCACCATCTTCTCGCTGAACGGTGAACGCTGCACCGCCGGCAGCCGGATCTTCATCCAGGAGAGCGTGTACGACCAGTTCGTCGCCGAGTTCGCCGCCCGCGCCAGGCGCCTGATCGTCGGCGACCCGCAGGACCCGAAGACCCAGGTCGGCTCGATGATCACCCAGGCCCACTACGACAAGGTCACCGGCTACATCCGCATCGGCATCGAGGAAGGCGCCACCCTCCTCGCCGGCGGCCTGGAGCGTCCGGCCAACCTGCCGGCGCACCTCGCCCGCGGCCAGTTCATCCAGCCCACCGTGTTCGCCGACGTGGACAACCGCATGCGCATCGCCCAGGAAGAAATCTTCGGCCCGGTGGTGTGCCTGATGAAGTTCAAGGACGAGGCCGAAGCGCTGCGCCTGGCCAACGACACCGAATACGGCCTGGCCTCCTACATCTGGACCCAGGACATCGGCAAGGCCCACCGCCTGGCTCGTGGCATCGAGGCCGGCATGGTCTTCATCAACAGCCAGAACGTCCGCGACCTGCGCCAGCCGTTCGGCGGCGTGAAGGGTTCCGGCACCGGCCGCGAAGGCGGCGAATACAGCTTCGAGGTGTTCGCCGAGGTGAAGAACGTCTGCATCTCCATGGGCAGCCACCACATTCCGCGCTGGGGCGTATGAAGCACGGCGCATGATAGAGCGATCAGCAAAGGTCGCCGCCATTACCCGCGTGCATTCATAAACACAATGAACAGGGCGTCACCCCGGATGGTGGCGCCCGACGCCAGGAGAATCACCATGGGCAAAGTCGCTCTTGCAGCAAAGATCACCCACGTCCCTTCGATGTACCTCTCCGAACTGCCCGGCACGCGCCAGGGTTGCCGCCAGTCTGCGATCGACGGCCACCGCGAGATCGGCCGCCGCTGCCGGGAGCTGGGGGTGGACACCATCGTGGTGTTCGACACCCACTGGCTGGTCAACGCCGGTTACCACATCAACTGCGCTCCGCACTTCCAGGGCCTCTACACCAGCAACGAGTTGCCGCACTTCATCGCCAACATGGAGTACGAGTTCCCCGGTAACCCGGAACTCGGCCGCATTCTCGCCAAGGGCTGCAATGACATGGGCGTGGATGTGCTCGCCCACGACGCCACCACCCTCAGCCCCGAATACGGCACCCTGGTCCCCATGCGCTACATGAACGAAGACCGGCACTTCAAGGTGATCTCGGTCTCGGCGCTGTGCACCGTGCATTACCTCAACGACAGCGCGCGGCTCGGCTGGGCCATGCGCAAGGCCGTGGAAGAGCACTACGACGGCACCGTCGCCTTCCTCGCCAGCGGCTCGCTGTCCCACCGTTTCGCCCAGAACGGCCAGGCACCGGAATTCGCCGACCGCATCTGGAGCCCATTCCTCGAAGTCCTCGATCACCAGGTGGTGGAGATGTGGCAGCAGGGCCGCTGGCAGGAGTTCTGCGGGATGCTCCCGGAATACGCCGCCAAGGGCCACGGCGAGGGATTCATGCATGACACCGCGATGCTTCTCGGCGCGCTCGGCTGGTCGAACTACGACGCGAAGGCGGAAGTGGTGACGCCTTACTTCGGTTCCTCCGGCACCGGCCAGATCAACGCCATCTTCCCGGTCACTCCGCAGGACGGCTCGGCGATTCCAGCCGCCCAGGCGTCGAATCCCGGGGCGAATCCTTCCGCAAGCCGCCTCTGAGGAGTCGCTCATGCCGCACTTCATCGCCGAATACACGCACAACATCGCCGAAGAGGCCGATCTCCCGGGCCTCTTCGAAAAGGTCCATGCCTATCTCGGCAGCAGCGGGGTCTTCCCCCTGGGCGGCATTCGCAGCCGTGCCATGCGCCTCGACACCTGGCGCATGGCCGACGGCAAGCACGACTACGCGTTCGTCCATATGACGCTCAAGGTGGGCGCCGGCCGTGACCTGGAAACCCGCCGCAAGGTCGCCGAGGAACTGTTCGAGGTGATCACCGCGCACTTCGCCGAACTCCAGGCCAGGCGTCTGCTGGCGCTGTCGTTCGAGATGACCGAGCTGCACGCCGAGCTCAACTTCAAGCAGAACAACGTCCACGCGTTCCTCAAGGACCAGGCGAGCTGAGCACAGAGCCCATCCGCCCTCACTGCACTCACACACAAGAAGCATAAGACCATGAGTCCAGCCATCCCCGTGAACACCATCAATCTGTCCGTCAACGACAACATCCACAGGAGGATCACCTGGCGGCTGATGCCGCTATTGCTGGTCTGCTACATCTTCGCTCACCTCGACCGCATCAACATCGGCTTCGCCAAGCTGCAGATGAGCGGCGACCTGCACTTCAGCGAAACCGTCTATGGCCTCGGCGCCGGCCTGTTCTTCGTTGCCTATGCCATCTTCGGGGTGCCCAGCAACCTGATGCTGGAGCGCGTCGGCCCGCGCCGCTGGATCGCCATCCTGATGGTGACCTGGGGCCTGCTTTCCACCGCCATGCTGCAGGTCACCAGCGCCGAAGGCTTCTATACCCTGCGCCTGCTTCTCGGCGTGGCCGAGGCCGGTTTCTTCCCCGGCATCCTGGTCTACATCAACCGCTGGTTCCCGGCTCATCGCCGCGGCCAGGTGACCGCGCTGTTCGCCATTGCCGTGCCCATGGCCGGCGTGATCGGCGGGCCACTGTCGGGCTGGATTCTCGACGGCTTCCACGACTTCCTCGGCCTGCGCGGCTGGCAGTGGATGTTCCTCATCGAGGGTCTGCCGGTGGCCCTGCTCGGCATCCTGGTCTGGTGCAAGCTGCCGGAGAGCTTCGAGCAGGTCGGCTGGCTCAGCGACGAGCAGAAAGCCGGGCTGCGCAGCCAGATGAGCAGCGAGGAACAACGCAAGTCGATCACCTCGTTCTCCGGCATTCTCCGCGACGGCCATGTCTGGCTGATGGTGGCGATCTACTTCGCGGTGATGCTCGCGGTGAACACCATCGCCTTCTGGATGCCCAGCCTGATCCACACCTCCGGCATCGCCCAGGACAGCCGCATCGGCATGCTCAGCGCCATCCCCTACCTGGCCGGCTGCATCTTCATGGTCGCCCTCGGCCGCTCTTCCGACCGCCGCCGCGAACGCCGCTGGCACCTCTGCGTGCCGCTGCTGATGTCGGCCATCGGCCTGGTCGCCGTAGCCCTGATGCCGCAGAACGCGCTGCTGGTGATGGCCGGGCTGATCGTCGCCGGCATGGGCGCCAGTGCTGCGCTGCCGATGTTCTGGCAACTGCCGCCGGCCTTCCTCGCCGACCGCACCCAGGCCGCCGGCATCGCGCTGATCAGTTCGTTCGGCAGCATCGCCTCGTTCCTCGCGCCCTACCTGATCGGCTGGATGCGCGACACCACCCAGAGCGCCAGCCTCGCCCTCTACCTGCTGGCCGCGCTCATCACCCTCGGCGGCCTGCTGGTCCTGAAAGCCCCGGCCGCAGTGGTCAACCCCCGTTAAGAGAAAGCCGTCATGCTCGACCAGAACCTCATCCAGCAAGCCGCCGCCCGCCTCGACGCCGCCGAGCGCGAGCGCACCCAGGTGCGCCAGTTCTCCCTGGACTACCCGGAGATCACCATCGAGGACGCCTACGCCATCCAGCGCGCCTGGGTGGCGCAGAAGATCGCCGACGGGCGCAGGCTGATCGGCCACAAGATCGGCCTGACCTCGCGCGCCATGCAGGTGTCCTCCAACATCACCGAGCCGGACTATGGCGCACTGCTGGACGACATGGTCTTCGAGGAAGGCAGCGACATCCCCTTCCAGCGCTTCATCGTGCCGCGCGTGGAAGTGGAGCTGGCGTTCATCCTCGGCAAGCCGCTGCGCGGACCGAACTGCACCGTCTTCGATGTGCTCGACGCCACCGAATGGGTGATCCCGGCGCTGGAGATCATCGACGCGCGCATCCAGCAGGTCGACCCGGACACCAGGGTCACTCGCAAGGTCTTCGACACCATCTCCGACAACGCCGCCAACGCCGGCATCGTCATGGGCGGCCGCGCCGTGCGCCCGACCGAGCTCGACCTCCGTCGCGTACCGGCGATCCTCTACCGCAACGGCGTGATCGAGGAGTCCGGCGTCTCCGCCGCGGTGCTCAACCACCCGGCGAAAGGCGTGGCCTGGCTGGCGAACAAGCTGGCGCCCTACGACGTCACCCTGGAAGCCGGGCAGATCATCCTCGGCGGCTCCTTCACCCGCCCGGTCGCCGCGGCGCCCGGCGACACATTCCACGTCGACTACGACCAGCTCGGCAGCATCGCCTGCCGGTTCATTTGAGGCGGCAGGCGATGCTGCAGGCGACAGGCAAGAGCGCTCTTCGCCTGCAGCCTGTCGCCTGAAGCCCTGGGAGACCCCCATGTTCATCAATCATTTCAAGGCTCGCCTGCAGTCCGGCGAAGCGCAGATCGGCCTCTGGCTCGGCCTGGCCGATCCCTACTGCGCCGAGCTGGCCGCCAACGCCGGCTTCGACTGGCTGCTGATCGACGGCGAACACGCGCCCAACGACCTGCGCAGCCTGCTCGGCCAGCTGCAGGCGGTGGCGCCCTACCCCAGCCACCCGATCATCCGCCCGGTGCTTGGCGATACCGCGCTGATCAAGCAACTGCTCGACATCGGCGCCCAGACCCTGCTGGTGCCCATGGTGGAAAGCGCCGAACAGGCCGCCGAACTGGTCCGCGCCATGCGCTACCCGCCCTTCGGCGTCCGCGGCGTCGGCAGCGCCCTGGCCCGCGCCTCGCGCTGGAACAGCATCCCCGGCTACTTGGACAAGGCTGACGAGCAAATGTGCCTGCTGGTGCAGATCGAGAACCTCGAAGGCCTGGCCAACCTCGACTCCATCGTCGCCGTCGAAGGTGTCGACGGCGTCTTCATCGGCCCCGCCGACCTCAGCGCCGCCATGGGCCACCGCGGCAATCCCGGTCACCCCGAAGTGCAAGCCGCCATCGAGGACGCCATCACCCGCATCCGCGCCGCCGGCAAGGCCGCCGGCATCCTCATGGCCGACGAGAAGCTGGCCCGCCGCTATATCGAGCTGGGCGCGGCGTTCGTCGCGGTGGGGGTCGATACCACGGTGCTGATGCGCGGTCTGCAGGCGCTGGCCGGGCGCTTCAAGGATGCGCCGACGGCTGCGGCGGCAAGCGGCGGCGTTTACGGATAAGCCGGACGCGTGCCGGGGATTCGCGAGCAAGCTCGCTCCTACGAGAAGCGCGACTGCCCTGTAGGAGCGAGCTTGCTCGCGAACGATCGTCCCGGCAGCTCATGGCAATGGCGACCTCGCCACTTCCCCTCGTTATCTGATTGACAACAACAAGAACCCAGGGACGAACAATGATCCAGGCACACTTCCCCTCCCGCGTCCTTTGCTATTCGGCACTCGGCGCCACGCTTCTCCCCTTCGCCGCCCAGGCGGATTTCATCGACGACAGCAGCGCTAACCTCGACCTGCGCAACTTCTACCAGCTACGCGACTTCCGTCAGACGACCGCTCCACAGTCCCAGGCCGGCAACTGGTCCCAGGGATTCGTCCTGCGCGTGCAATCGGGCTTCACCGATGGTCCGCTCGGCTTCGGCCTGGATGCCATGGGTCTGCTGGGCGTGAAGCTGGATTCGGGACGCGGGCGCAGCAACGACGGCACCCTGCCCTTCGGCCCGACCTCCCGCGAGCCTGTCGACGACTACAGCCATGCCGGGGTGACCGCCAAGGCGCGTTATTCGAAGACGTTGCTGAACCTGGGCATTCTCACGCCGCAGTTGCCGGTGGTGTTCCGCGACGACACACGCCTGCTGCCGCAGACCTTCGACGGCGCGATGCTGACCTCGAATGAAATCGACCGGTTGACGCTGACCGCCGGCCAGCTGTGGAAGTCGCGCACCCGCGAATCGGCCGGCAGCGACGACATGTACATCATGGGGCGCAGCAAGGCATTCGCCAGCGACGAGTTCAACCTCGGCGGCGCGAGCTACGCCTTCACCCCCGACTTCACCGCCAGCTACTACTATGCCCAGCTGCAGGGCATCTACCAGCAGCAGTACCTGGGGCTGGTGCACACGCTGCCGCTGGGCGAAGGCCTGTCGCTGCGCAGCGACCTGCGCTACTTCGACAGCAGCAAGGACGGCGCCGCCATTTCCGGTCCGGTGGACAACCGCAACTTCAACGGCATGCTGACCCTCAAGGCCGGGGCGCATGCGTTCAGCGCGGCCTACCAGAAGATGATCGGCAGCGACGCCTTCCCGACACTGAACGGCTACACCACGCCCTACGTGCACAACCTGATGACCATCCAGACCTTCACCCGGCCGCAGGAGAAGTCCTGGCAACTGCGCTACGACTACGACTTCGCCGCACTCGGCGTGCCGGGGCTCAGCCTGATGACCCGCTACACCAACGGGGACGATATAGATCGCGGCGCCGGCAAGGCCGACGACAGCGAATGGGAGCGCGATACCGACCTGGCCTATGTGGTCCAGAGCGGCCCGTTCAAGGATGTCTCGTTCAAGTGGCGCAATGCCGCCTATCGCAGCCGCTACAGCGGCGACATCGACGAGAACCGCTTCATCGTCAATTACACGCTCAAGCTCTGGTAACGACACCAGAGCGGTTTTCCACCAGGCTCCTGCCCGGGATTCGCGGGCAAGCTCGCTCCTGCGCGAAACGCGACATTGGCGTGTAGGAGCCAGCTTGCTGGCGATCAAATGTCTCCTCTGTACACAGCGGTGCCGGCCGATACCTCGGATCGCCAGCAAGCTGGCTCCTACAGGACCGGCATGGACCGTACCATCGATCCACCGGCCGCGATGGCCCGGTTCAGGGCCTCAACCCCTTCACCTCCCCCAGCAGTTCGATCAGCGTCGTCAGCTTTTCCTCGCCAAGCTGCTCCTGGATGCGCCGATAGTTGCGCTCCATCTCCACGCTCATCGACTGGAAGCACGCCTCGCCCTTCTCCGCCAGGCTGACCATCACCCGCCGCTGGTCCTCCGCCAGCTTGCGCCGGCGCACCATGCCGTCGCGCTCCAGGCGGGCCAGCACGCCGCTCATGCTCGGCCTGAGGATGCAGGCCAGGTGGGCCAGCTGGTGGCTTTCCAGTTCGCCGTGCTGGCGCAGCAGGCAGATCACCCGCCATTGCTGTTCGGTCAGGCCGTGCAGGTTGAGCTGGGGGCGGAAGAAGCGCATGGCCGCTTCGCGGGCCTGCAGCAGGGAAAGGGTCAGGGAGATACGGCGGGTAGGCATCTGGGACGGGCACGCAATTCATGAGTTCCGGAATCTTTTCCGCATTCAATCCTCGGCCCGGAAAAAATGCATGTGCGAGCCTGCCATTCGTTTGCACCAGCGTGCCGCAGTGCAGCGCCGGTCAGCGAATACCCCGGCACTGGCTGTCAGCATGAGTCAAGAATGCGGGCAGTCAGGGTCAAGACAGCAGCCATCGCCCGGCCGCCTAATAGCGCCATACCGCTGGAGCTTCCAGCCCCCCAATCACCGCTTCAGGCCGCAGTCATGATCAACATCGAGACGCCCACCTACTACACCGTCACCAAGAAGTACGACCTCGGCTTCCCGTCGCTGGAAGCCGATCTGGAGGCCGACGTCGTCGTGATCGGCGGTGGCTTCTCCGGCATCAACACCGCGCTGGAGCTGGCCGAGAAAGGCATCGCCAACATCGTCGTGCTGGAAGCGCGCCACCTGGGCTTCGGCGGCACCGGGCGCAACGGCGGGCAGATCATGGCCGGCATCGGCCACGACCTGGAGAAGATCAGGAAGGACGTTGGCGAGGACGGCCTGCGCGCGATCTTCGAGATCAGCGACATGGGCGCCGACATCATCAAGGGCCGCATCGAGAAGTACGGCATCGACGCCGACTTCTGCCACGGATACGGCTACATGGGCTTCAACGCCCGCCAGGCGAAGACCCTGCGCGCCTGGGAGCGCGAGTTCAAGTCGCTCAACTCCAGGCACGAGATCCGTTACCTGGACGGTTCCGAAGTGCGCCAGATCATCGGCTCCGATGCCTACGGCGGCGCCCTGCTGCACATGGGCGGCGGCCACGTGCATTCGCTGAACCTGCTGCTCGGCGAGGCCAGGGCGCTGGCCAGCCACGGCGTGAAGATCTTCGAATACAGCCCGGCGCTGGAAGTGCAGTACGGCGAACGCATCACCGTGCGCACCGCCAAGGGTTCGGTGAAGGCCAGCAAGCTGCTGTGGGCCTGCGACAGCTTCCTCGACAAGCTGGAGCCCGAGCTGCACCGCACCACCATCAACACCTACGCCTTCCAGATGATGACCGAGCCGCTGCCGGATGAACTGATCCAGCGGATCAGCCCGATTCGCGGCGCCTACAGCGACATCCGCCCGGTCATCGACTACTACCGCGTGACCAACGAGAACCGCCTGCTGTTCGGCGCCGCCACGCCCTTCATCGAGCGCATCCCCGGCGACCTCAAGGCCTGGAACCGCAAGCTGATGCTGAAGATCTTCCCGTACCTCGACAACGTGAAGATCGACCTCGCCTGGGGCGGGCCGATGGCCTGCAGCCCCAACCTGTTCCCGCAGATCGGCACCCTGCCGGGCCGGCCGAACGCCTTCTTCGTGCAGGGCTACTCCGGCTTCGGCGTCACCCCCAGCCACATCATCTGCAAGGTGCTGGCCGAGGGCATGAGCGAAGGCTCCGCGCGCTACGACCTGATCAGCTCGGTGCGGCGCATCCCGGTCCATGGCAAGGACCAGTTCCGCCCGCTGCTGCTCAGCGCCGGCAAGACCTGGCACCAGGTTTCCGGCTACTGGAGCGGCCGCCGCTGATTCGACATTTTCATTCCCCTGTCAGGAGACACCCACATGGCACTCATCAACATCAAGAACGGCACCAACCTCGACGAACTGGACGCCTGGGGCACCGTGGCCGACCTGGGCTCGGAGATCCTCGAAGGCGAACTGAAGTGCTTCGGCAAGATGACCTTCGGCGCACCGACCGACCCGGTCAGCTCGGCCTACTTCGGCACCACCAGGGGCAAGTTCCGCATGACCTACCCGTTCAGCGAGCAGGCCACCGTGGTCAGCGGCGAACTGCTGCTGACCGACGAATCCACCGGCCAGACCACCCGCTACAAGGCCGGCGACAGCTGGTTCGTCACCAAGGGCACCCCGGTGCTCTGGGAAGTGCTCAGCGACAGCTTCGTCAAGCACTACTACGCGGTCGCCTGATCGCCATAGCCAGCCCCCGCGCCGGGGCTGGCTCACGCAATACGGCATGTCATGCATGCTGGCGCAGAATCTCCGCGGTGACCTCACGCAGGATCTGCAGCACGACGCCCAGCGTTTCGGGCTGCGGATCGGCCGGATACACCAGATAGGCCGGCAGCCGGAAGTCCGGCGCATCGGGATGCCGATGCAGCTGCCCTGCGTCCAGCGCCTGCCTGACCAGGCGCAGAGGGAAATACCCGGCGCCGCCGTAAGCCAGGATGTGGGTTAGGCCCAGCCAGCCGATATTGGCGCTCAGTCCGGCGCCGAGAAAATCGGGAAAGGCGGCACTGTGCCTGCTGGCGAACTCCGGCCCCCAGTCGATGTACACATAGTCTTCACCGGGCGGGCTGCGGGCGTCGGCGCTGGTGGACACATACACCAGCTGTTCTTCCAGCAGCGGTTCGACCACCAGCCCCGGCCGGCTCTGGGGTGTGTACATCACGCCGATGTTAGTGCGCCCCTCCACCAGCCCCTGGATGAGTTCATCCTCGAAGGCCATCTCGGCGCGAATGGCGATATCAGGCACCGCCCTGCGGATGCGCGGCAGGCAGGCGAACAGCAGATCGTCCCAGAGCCCGAAACGTCCGCCGATGGTCACCGACGCCCGGAAGCCCAGGGCCACGCCGATGTCCTGGCGGGCACGTTCCACCGTGCGCACCAGCGTGGTGGCGAAGGGATGGAAGGACCTGCCGGCCGGGGTGAGGGTCGTGCCGGCCTTGTTGCGCACGAACAGGCTGCAACCGAGCTGTTCCTCCAGTGCGGCGATCCTGGCGCTGACGGTCGATTGCGTGACGAACAGCCGCGAGGCGGCATTGCGGAAGTTTCCCGCCGCGATGACGGTGAGAAAGGTCCGGGCAAGTTCGGTATCCATGGGCTGCAATCCCCTCGCTCGTGATCAGGCGTGGCAGTGCCGGCATTCGCCGAAATGGATTCGATATCACCGATATTTACGGCCAATTTTTATCGTTATTCAAATGCATCCGGGCGGCGTAGCGTCGGAGATGACATCCGCAAAGGGCTTCTGCCGAGGTGATCAAGATGCATTTGCTAGGCTCAGAAGATCGACAATCCCTGCGCAGCATCGCGATTCTGCTGATGGGTTTCCTGCTGCTCGTTGGCGTATTGATCGTCGTTGCGGTGATGGCTGGCTGAGCGCACGGGAAGGGTCGAAACCCGGATACGCCGCGTGCCCCGCGGCGACCATTCCGGGTCTGGCGCCGTCCGGTCGCGCGCTGTGCAGGACGGTGCCACCCGGGCGGATCTTCCCCATCAAAGGAGTCACGTCATGGCTCACTCCGATACTCCCGCCGGTTCCGATCTGACCAGGGGCGTGCCCCTGTCCAGCGTGCCGGCCACTGGCGTACTCGCCGGCCACGTCGAAGGCGAGCCGGTCCTGCTGGTGCGAATGGACGATGGCCTCCATGCGGTCAGCGGTCTGTGCACCCACTACGGTGCGCCACTGGCCGAAGGCCTGGTGGTCGATGACGAGATTCGCTGCCCCTGGCACCACGCCTGTTTCAGCCTGCGAACGGGCGCCGCCCTGCGCGCTCCCGCCTTCGCGGCGCTGGCGACCTGGCGTGTGGAGGTCGTCGGCGACACGGTATTCGTGCGCGGCGCGGAAACCGGCGCCCAGCCGTCGCGGCCGGCTGCCCTCCCCAGCCAGCCCGAGCGGATCCTGATCCTGGGTGGCGGCGCCGCGGGGTTCGCGGCGGCCGAGCGGCTGCGCGAACTGGGCTATTCCGGCGCGCTGACGATGCTCAGCGCCGATGCATCGGCGCCCTATGACCGGCCCAACCTGTCCAAGGACTACCTGGCCGGCACCGCACCGGAAGACTGGATTCCACTGCGTGGCCCGAAGTTCTATGCCAATCGGCAGATCGACCTGCGCCTCGGCTGCGAGGTCAGCGCGATCGATACCGGCGCACGGGAAGTGCAGACCGCATCGGGCGAACGGCTGGCCTATGACGTCCTGCTCATCGCCACCGGTGCGGAACCGCGGCGGCTGCCCATCCCCGGGTTCGACCTGCCCAACGTGTTCATGCTGCGCTCGCTGGCCGACGCCCGGGCGATCGTCGCGGCGAGCCAGGGCGCGACCTCGGTGGCCCTGATCGGCGCCGGCTTCATCGGCATGGAGGCGGCGGCCGCGTTGCGGGCGCGCGGGCTCCAGGTGCATGTGGTGGCGCCCGAGGAGGTGCCGCTGGAGCCTGTGCTGGGTCGGGAAGTGGGCGGCTTCATCACCGGCCTGCACCGGGAACAGGGAGTGCAGTTCCACCTTCGCTCGGGAGCCAGGGGCTTCGATGGCAAGACACTCACGCTGGACGACGGCAGCGGAATTGCCGCGGACCTGCTGATCGTCGGCGCCGGCGTCGCACCGCGCATGGAACTTGCGGCCAGGGCAGGAATGAAAGTGCAGGACGGCATCCTCGTCGACGCCCACCTGCAGACCTCGGTTGCCGGCCACTTCGCCGCCGGCGATGTCGCCCGCTATCCATACGGCGCGGAGCTGATCCGCGTCGAGCACTGGGTCCATGCCCAGCGCCAGGGCCAGGCGGCGGCCGCCAACATGCTGGGCGCCGGGAAGGCGTTCACCGATGTACCGTTTTTCTGGACGCACCACTACGGCCTGGATATTCGCTACACCGGTTACGCCCACGGCTGGGACGAGGTCCGCATCGACGGCACGCTGGCGAAGAAGGACTTCACGGCCCGCTACTTCCGCGGCGGAGCACTCCTCGCGGCAGCCTCGGTCGGGCGCGATCTGGAGAACCTGGCCATCGAGGCGAACCTGCAGGGGTGAGCGCGCCCGTGCGGCGGAAGATCAGTCCGGGGCTGCTCACATGAATCAGGCCGGAACACGGAAAACGGCCTTCGTGCTGGCCGGCGGCGGCAGTCTCGGCGCGGTACAGGTCGGCATGCTCAAGACGCTGACCCGGGCGCAGATCACGCCCGACCTGATCGTCGGCGCCTCGGTGGGAGCGATCAACGGCGCCTGCTTCGCCGCCTCTCCCGACGCAGACGGCGTCGCCCACCTCGAGCGGATCTGGCTGGCCTTGCGCCGCCCGGACATCTTCCCGTTCTCGGCGCTCGGCACGCTCCTGGGACTGCTCGGCCGGCGCGACCACCTGGTGCTCCCCCAGCGCCTGCGCGCACTCATCGAGTCGCAACTCCCCTACCGGCGCCTGGAGGATGCGGCAGTCCCCTGCCACGTCGTCGCCACGGACGTGCTGGATGGCACGGAAGTCATCCTGTCAGCAGGCGAAGCCATCTCGGCGCTGCTCGCCAGCACGGCCATCCCGGCGGTATTTCCGGCGGTCACCATCGCCGACCGGCCGCTGATGGACGGCGGCATCGCCAGCAACACCCCGATCTCCGCGGCGGTCGCCCTCGGCGCCGCCCGGGTGCTGATCCTGCCGACCGGAACGCCGTGCGTCCTGCGCACACCGCCGCGGGGCGCGCTGGCCAATGCGCTGCATGCGCTCAACCTGCTCGCCATGCGCCAGCTGGTGGCGGATGTCGAGCGCTTCGCCGGACGCTGCGAATTGCTGGTGGTGCCGCCGCTGTGCCCGCTGGCCGTCAACTCCTACGACTTCTCGCACACCGCCGAACTCATCCGCCGGGCGGCGAGCGCCACCGAACACTGGCTGGAGGGCGGCATGCAGAACAGGGATCCCGCCTGGGTCCTGGCGCCGCATCACCATCGCAAGGGCTGAATCACTCAACCGGATCGAGAAGCGGATTCGTGGGATGCAAGCGCGAAAAATCGACGATGGGGCTAACAGCCTGCAACCTTCGACGAACTCATGGGCGGATCGACTTCCGCGAAACGCTGGTTTCCTTGAACAGTTCGTACACCAGGGCCCTCAACCAGCGAACGGCAGCGTCATCATGGAAGCGCTTGTGCCAATGCTGGCGAAGCCGGAATGTCGGAGACTCGAACGGCAGCGCATGCACGGTGACGCCTCCGGTGCCGCGGAACAGCTCGCCGGCCTCCAGGGGCACGATGGCGATGAGATCCGACTGCGGGACGATCTCGAGCAGGCTCAGGAATCTCGAAACCTGAAGGGGCACCTTCCGGACGATTTTCTCTTTCTCCATGTAGCGCAGGATGATTTCCTGCGTCCGTCCCGGCGTCGTCACATCGATGTGTGAAGCGGCGAGGAACTTGTCCATCGTCAACTCGCCTTGCAGGTGCGGATTGTCCTTTGCGGCGATGGCGACGAAGCGACTGGTGAACAGCCCCTGCTGGTAGAAGTCGGCGCCTTTCAGGTCCGGATAGTTGCCGATGGCGAGATCGACATCGCCCGACTCCAGTTGCTGCGCCAGGACCGAGGGTGTCGGCGAGAACACCTGGAGCCGCAGATGTTGCCCGTGGCTGCGCAGGGCGCGGATCAGGAACGCCGTGAAGAAACTTTCGCCAACGTCGCTCATCGCGATGCGGAATTCCCGATTCGAACTCTCGGGGTCGAACACCGCCGGGCTGAGCAGGTCGGCCTGGATGCGTCGCAGGACGTCGCTCACCGTCTCGACCATGGCCAGGGCTTTCGGGGTCG
Organism: Pseudomonas jinjuensis; assembly: GCF_900103845.1. Taxonomy (GTDB): domain Bacteria; phylum Pseudomonadota; class Gammaproteobacteria; order Pseudomonadales; family Pseudomonadaceae; genus Pseudomonas; species Pseudomonas jinjuensis. The sequence goes on along the minus strand of NZ_FNIJ01000004.1, from coordinate 18,285 downwards.
GCTGCATGCCCGACTTGACGCGTACGAACAGCGGGTCATCGAACGCCTTGCGCATCTTCAGCAAGGCGTGGCTCATCGCCGGCTGGCTCAGCCCCAGTTCACGCCCCGCAATCGTCACGTTGCGGTACTGCATCATCGCGTCGAACACCACCAGCAGGTTCAGGTCCAGCCTACCAAAATTCATATTTCGAATTTCCACTATTCGGTCTCGCTGATTGACGAATATTCCTAAGAAATCGACCATCGCGTCAACGGGACATGGCACTGCGCTGAGCCCCTTTCACATAAAAACAAGGAGGCAAATATGGATCTTCCCATCATCGTGGTGGGTGGTGGTCTGGGTGGCCTGAGCCTTGCCCTGGCACTCGGCCAGAAGGGGCGCCGGGTACACATCCTGGAGCAGGCGCCGCAGATATCCCCCATCGGCTATGGCATCCAACTCGGGCCGAATGTGTTCAAGGCATTCGACCGGCTGGGGATTTCGGAGACGGTCAAGGCCGCCGCGGACTTTCCGCTCTCCCTGGTCATGCCGGATGCGGAAAGCGGCCAGACCCTGGCGCAGGTGCCTCTGAAGTCGGAGAAATTCCACCGCCGGTTCGATAACCCCTACATCGTGATCCACCGGGCCGACATCCATAACATCCTGCTGGAAGCCTGCCGCCGCACGCCGGGCATAGAACTGACGGTCAACGCCACCGCGGTGCAGTTCGAAGACCGTGGCCGCGACGGCGTGTGCGTCACCTGCGCGGACGGGCGCCGTTTCGATGGTGCCGCGCTGATCGGTGCCGATGGCCTCAACAGCAGGATCCGCAGTCATGTCGCCGGCGAAGCGCCGGCCCGGGCGGTGGGCTATGTCGCGCACCGGACCATCATCGACATGAAGGATGTTCCCGCCGACCTGCCGCATCAGCACGACGTCGTGCTATGGGCCGGGCCGGGTTATCACGTGGTGCACTACCCGCTTCGCAACCGCAGCATCTTCAACATCGTCGCCGTGTTCAAGGACCCGGCTCCCGGCCACGGCGACCTGCGGGTCACGCACGAGGAGGACGTCCGCCACGTGTACGCCGAGGCTCACCCTGCGCTGAAGAAACTCCTGTCGATGATGGACCTGGAACGCCGCTGGGTGCTGGCCGACCGCGACCCGATCCGGCAATGGACGCGCGGACGCGTGGCCCTGCTGGGCGACGCCGTGCATCCGACGCTCCAGTCGCTGGCGCAGGGCGCCGGCATGGCGATCGAGGACGCCGTCTGCCTGGCGGACCTGCTGCACGGCATGGACTACGACTACGAACGCGCCTTCCGCGAGTATCCACGCCGCCGCCTCGTGCGCAGCGCACGCATCCAGCTCGGCTCGCGCGAGCTGTGGGAGTTCTATCACGCCGAAGGCATCGCCCGCGAAGTGCGCGACGCCGGATTGAAGGAGCGTGGCGAGGACGACTACTACGACTGCCTCGAGTGGATCTGGAAGGGCGACCCTTCCCTCGTTCAAGCCTGACCGCCGCCTGTAGCCAGGCGATTTCAAGAACAAGGAACACATCATGAGCACACACACGAAAGTCGCTGTGCAGGATAGCCCTGCGCCCGAAAACGGCATCGCCTATCGCGAACGACTGGCGGCACTCAACGTCGCCCCCTTGTGGGACGTCCTGAAAGGGCTGGTTCCGACCGAGCCCCGCGCGAAATCCAGGCCGCATAACTGGCAGTGGGCGCAGATGCGCGAGCGGCTGATCGAGTCGGGCAGCGTCGTCAGCGCCGAAGAGGCGGAGCGGCGCGTGCTGATGCTGGGCAACCCCGGCATGGACGGGCTGCCCTATGCCACCGACACGATGTATGCGGGCCTGCAGCTGATTCTGCCTGGCGAAATCGCCCGCGCGCATCGCCATACCCAGTCCGCACTGCGTTTCGTGCTCGAAGGCGTCGGCGGCTATACGTCCGTCGATGGCATTCGCACCGAGATGCATCGGGGCGACTTCATCGTGACGCCTGCGTGGACCTGGCACGACCACGGCAATGACGGCGACGGCCCGGTCATGTGGCTCGACGGGCTGGACCTGCCGCTCGTGAGCTTCCTGCGCGCCGGATTCCGCGAAGAGTACGGGGCTGCCACGCAGTTTCCTCGCCGCGGCGAATCCGACCAGGTTCTGCTGCGCTACTCCGACGCGCTGCTGCCGCTGGAGAGCACGCATGCGGGAGCGAGTTCCCCGATCTTCAATTATCCGTATGCGCGGACGCGGGAAGTCCTCGATCGGCTCGCGCGTCATTCGGACATCGATTCCTGCCACGGCGTCAACGTTCGCTACGCCAATCCGCTGACCGGCAGCTGGGCGATGCCGACGATCGCCGCCTCGATGCGCCTCATCCCGCGCGGCTACACCACCGAGTTCTTCCAGTCTGTGGAAGGCACCGTGCTGGTCGGCGTCGAAGGCGCCACTTCGGTCGAGATCGAGGGCGCCGGCCGCTTCGATATCGCCGCCAACGACGTGTTCGCGGTGCCCGGCTGGAGCCGCTGGCGCATGAGCGCCGGGGCGAGCGAAGACTCCGTGCTGTTCGCCTACTCCGATCGACCCGTCTTCGAAAAGCTCGGCCTCTACCGCGAAAAGCGCGGCTGACCCCAACTGATACAGGAACAAGCCATGAAAATCTGCCGCTTCAACGACAACCGTATCGGCATCGTCCGCGACGATATGGTCCACGACATCACCCCGCTGTTCGCATCGCTCGGCGAACCGGGCTGGCCGTATCCGTCCTACGACTGGATCATCGGCAACTTCCCCCGCGTCCGGGACCAGATCGAGCCCTATCTCGCCCGCGCCGCCACCCTCCCCCTGTCGGCGGTGACGCTGCGGGCGCCGGTGGCGAACCCGGGCAAGATCATCGGTGCGCCGATCAACTACCGCGATCACATCGACGAGGCCAACGCCGACCAGCAGATCGCCCATGGCAAGACCTTCACCACGCTCGACCAGTACGGCCTGTTCCTGAAGGCCACCACCGCGCTGACCGGGCCGGACGGCACTGTCGAAATCCCCTTCCCGGAGCGCCGTACCGACCACGAGATCGAGCTGGGCGTGATCATCGGCAGGAAGGCCAGGCGGGTGCCGCGCGAGCGCGCGCTGGAGTACGTGTTCGGCTACTGCGTCGCGCTCGACATGACGGTGCGCGGCCCGGAATTCCCGGGGTTCCGCAAGTCGGCCGATACCTTCGCGGTCATCGGCCCATGGATCACCAGCGCCGACGAGATCGCGGACCCGAACAATCTCGATTTCGAACTCTCGGTCAATGGCGAAGTGCGCCAGAAGTCCAATACGCAGTACCTCATCTTCAACGTCCAGCGCCTGATCGAATACGCCTCGGCGATGTACACCCTGCAGCCGGGCGACATCATCATGACCGGCACGCCGGCGGGTGTCGGCCCGGTGCAGCCCGGGGACGTGATGCACGCCCGCGTGAGCGGCCTGGGCGAGCTGACCATGCGGATGGCGCAGCCATGAGCGGCAAGCCGACCTCGCAGGCCAGCGAACCCACGGCCGAGGCGCTGCCTCTCGCCGGCATCAGGGTGCTCGAACTCGGCTCGCTGATCGCCGGGCCCTATGCCAGCGCGCTGCTGGCCCAGTTCGGCGCGGAAGTCATCAAGGTCGAGCCGCCGAAGGACGGCGACCCGCTGCGCAAGTGGCGCAAGCTGCACAAGGACACTTCGCTGTGGTGGTACGTGCAGAGCCGCAACAAGAAGTCGGTCACGCTGGACCTCAAGCGTGAGCAGGCGCGTGACATCGTGCGCAGGCTTGCGACGCAGGTCGACATCGTCATCGAGAACTTCCGTCCCGGCACGCTGGAGAAGTGGGGACTCGGCTGGGAGCAGCTCTCGGCGCTGAACCCGAAACTGATCATGGTGCGCATTTCCGGCTACGGGCAGTCGGGCCCTTACAGGGAGCGCCCGGGATTCGCCGCGATCGCCGAATGCATGGGCGGGCTGCGCCACGTCACCGGGTTCGCCGACCGGCCGCCGGTGCGGGTCGGCGTGAGCCTGGGCGACACGCTGGCATCGCTGTACGGCACCATCGGTGCGCTGGTGGCGATGCATCACCTGAAAAGCCCTGGCGGCAAGGGGCAGTTCATCGACGTCGCGCTGTACGAATCGGTGTTCGCGGTGATGGAAAGCCTGGTTCCCGAGTACGCCGAATTCGGCTTCGTGCGCGAGCGCTCCGGCGCCAGCCTGCCGGGAATCTCGCCGTCGAATACCTATCCGTGCGGCGACGGCGACTATGTGGTGATCGCCGGAAATGGCGACGCCATCTTCAAGCGACTGATGCATGCGATCGGCCGCGACGACCTCGGCGAAGCCCCCGAGCTGGCCCACAACGATGGCCGCGTCAGGCACAACGACAGGCTCGACCAGGCGATCTCCGACTGGACCGCGCAGCGCCCCCTGACGGAGGTGCTGCGCATTCTCGAAGCCGCCGAAGTCCCCGGCGGACGCGTCTATACCGCCGCCGACATCGCCGCCGACCCGCATTACCAGGCGCGCGGCATGATCCAGCGCGACACCCTGCCGGACGGCGAGCCCATCGACCTGCCAGGCATCGTGCCGAAGCTGAGCGCCACCCCGGGACGCACGAAATGGGTCGGCCCCGCGCTCGGCGCGCATACGCAGGAAGTCCTGGAATCGCTGGGCATCGGCGCCGACGAGTTCGCCCGTCTGCGCGCCGATGGCGTGGTCTAGGGAGGTGTCGATGAAAACTGTCGAACGGCAGCGTTTGTACATCCAGGAAGTGTCGGTACGCGACGGCTTCCAGATCGAACCCCGGTTCGTGCCTACCGATCGGAAAGTCGAACTGATCGATGCGCTGAGCCGCACGGGCCTCGCCAAGATCGAGGTGACCTCATTCACATCGCCCAGGGCCATACCGGCGCTCGCCGATGCCGAAGAGGTGATGCGCCGGATCGAACGCGTCCCCGGCGTGCAGTACGCGGCCCTGGTGCCCAATGTGCGGGGCGCGGAGCGCGCCCTTGCCTGCGACGTCGATGAATTGAACCTGGTGATGTCTGCCAGCGGCACGCACAACCTGGCGAACCTGCGCATGACGCCGGAGCAGTCGTTGGCCCAGTTCGCCGATATCGTCGCGATCGCCGCTGGCCGCGCGCAGGTCAACGTGTCGCTGTCGACGGCCTTTGGCTGCCCCTTCGAAGGCGCGATTGCCGATGCCGTGGTGCTCGGGTTGCTGGAGCGCCTGGCGCAGATCGGCATACAGCGCGTCACCCTGTGCGACACCACCGGCATGGCCAACCCCGCGCAGGTCAGGCGCTTGTGCCACGCAGTCAGGACCGCCTGGCCCGGGCTGACGCTCACCGCCCATTTCCACGACACCCGCTCGATGGGCCTGGCAAACGCGCTGGCCGCGCTGGAAGCCGGGGTCGATCGCTTCGACGCCTCGCTCGGCGGACTCGGCGGCTGCCCGTTCGCGCCGGGTGCCAGCGGCAATGTCTGCACCGAGGACCTGGTGCACATGTTCGAGGCGATGGGCTACGACACGGGCGTCGATCTCGACGCGCTGCTCGTGCTCGCCCGGGGCCTGCCGGAGCTCGTCGGTCACGATGTGCCCGGGCAGGTGGCCAAGGCCGGTCCGTGGACGCGCCGCTACCCGGTGCCCGAAAGCCTGGGCGCACAAGCGGGCGTAACCGGCCCCTGCGGCGCCACGCTCGAGCCTGCTTCTACGAGGAACGCATGATGGGAACGACTCTGGTCGAGAAACTCTGGCGACGGCATGTCGTGCATGAAGCGGCAGACGGGCCCACTTTGCTGTATGTCGATCGTCACCTGGTCTACGAGGTGACCAGCCCGCAGGCGTTCGAAGGCCTGCGGCTCAGCGGGCGCACGCCTCGCCATGCGCGGACGGTGCTCGCCACCGCGGACCACAACGTGCCGACGACCACCCGCGCCGAGGGGATCGCCGACCCGCTATCGCGCATCCAGGTGGAACAGCTGAGCCGCAACTGCGAGGAATTCGGCATCACCGAGTTCGGCCTGGCGGACCGGCGCCAGGGGATCATTCATGTGGTCGGTCCGGAGCAAGGCGCCACGCTGCCCGGCATGACGGTGGTCGCGGGCGACTCGCATACGAGTACGCACGGTGCGTTCGGGGCGCTGGCATTCGGTGTCGGCACCTCGGAGGTCGAGCACGTGCTGGCCACCCAGTGCCTGTCCGTGAGCCGGATGACGCCGATGCTGGTGCGCATCGAGGGTGAGTTGCCACCGGGGGTGACGGCAAAGGACCTGATCCTGCACATCATCGGCCGGATCGGCACATCCGGCGGCACGGGCTGCGCCATCGAGTTCGGCGGGAGCACCGTCAGGGCGTTGTCGATGGAAGGCCGGATGACCTTGTGCAACATGGCCATCGAGGCGGGTGCGCGGGTCGGCCTGATTGGCGTCGACCAGAAGACCATCGACTACATCGAGGGCCGGCCCTTCGCTCCGCGCGGCGAACGATGGGACCAGGCCGTCGCCTACTGGCGCACCCTGGTCAGCGACGAGGACGCGCATTTCGACAGGACGATCGAGATCGATGCGACCACCGTGAAGCCCATGGTCAGCTGGGGTACCTCTCCGGAAATGGTCCAGCCCATCGACGGGCAGGTTCCCGACCCCGCGCTCGAACCCGACCTCGTGAAACGTGCCGGCATGCAGGCCGCGCTGGCATACATGGGGCTGCAGCCGGGCACCGCCATCGAGGCGATCCGCCCCGACAAGATCTTCATAGGCTCGTGCACCAACGCGCGCATCGAGGACCTGCGCGCCGCGGCCGCCGTGCTCAGGGGCCGGCATATCGCCCCGACGATCAAGCTGGCCCTGGCTGTCCCGGGCTCGGGGCTGGTGAAGGCGCAGGCCGAGGCCGAAGGGCTCGACCGTGTGTTCATCGATGCGGGGTTCGAGTGGCGGGAGCCCGGCTGCTCCATGTGCCTCGGCATGAACGAGGACCGGCTCCTGCCAGGCGAGCGTTGCGCCTCGACGTCGAACCGCAACTTCGAAGGACGGCAGGGCGCGGGCGGCCGCAGTCACCTGGTCAGCCCGGCAATGGCGGCGGCAACGGCCATTGCCGGCCATTTCACCTATCCCCTGGAGTCACGCTGATGCAGCCCTTCACGACGCTGGACGGCCTCGTCGTACCGCTCGACCGGGCCAACGTCGATACCGACGCGATCATCCCCAAGCAGTTCATGAAATCGATCCGGCGCACCGGCTTTGGCGACAACCTGTTCGACGAGTGGCGTTATCTCGATCGCGGGGAGCCGGGGCAGGACTGCGCCCTGCGGCCACGAAACGCGGATTTCGTGTTGAACGAAGCGCGTTACCAGGGGGCGTCGATCCTGCTGACCCGCGCCAACTTCGGCTGCGGCTCGAGCCGCGAGCACGCCCCCTGGGCGCTGCGCGACTACGGCATACGGGTGCTGATTGCGCCGAGCTTCGCCGATATCTTCCACGGCAACTGCTTGAAGAACGGCATGCTGCCCATCGTCCTGCCGGAGCCGCAGGTGCAATGGCTGTTCGAGGAAGTCGCAGCCAGCCCGAACTACCGGCTCGGCATCGATCTCGCCGCCCAGAGCATTACCGCTCCGGACGGCCGGATCATCGACTTCAGCATCGATCCGTTCCGCAAGCACTGCCTGCTTGGCGGCCTCGACGACATCGCCCTGACCCTTGAGCGGGACGCCGACATCCGTCGTTACGAGGAGTCGCGGCGTGCACTCGAACCCTGGATTTTCGAATCGCCCTGAAAGCGTGCCTGAAGATAAATAAATATAACGCGAGCCATAATACTGGGAGAACAACAATGAGCCAGGATTTTAGAGCAGCCATAAATACGAGCCCGATGAGCTCGTTTCAGAAAATGGTATTAATCGTCTGCATTGCCTTGAACATGCTGGACGGTTTCGATGTTCTGGTAGTTGCATTTGCCGCACCTCATCTGGCGGCGGACTGGCAACTCAACGGCCAGCAACTTGGAACATTGCTCAGTTCGGGTCTGCTTGGCATGGCGGCGGGAGGACTTTTCATCGCGCCCTTCGCCGACCGTATCGGCCGGCGACCGCTGGTGCTGATCTGTCTTTTCGTAATCGCGATAGGCATGCTGGCGTCCGCATTCGCCCAGACATACAACCAGCTTGTATGTCTCCGCATAGTCACGGGCCTGGGAATTGGCGGCATGCTGGCGAGCATATCGGTCATCGCCGCGGAATACGCTTCGGATAAATGGAGAACCGGTGCGGTCACGATGCTATCGACCGGCTATACGCTCGGCGCGACCATTGGCGGTGCGATAACCGGCGTACTGCTGGCGTATTACAGTTGGAGAAGCGCCTTTCTCCTCGGCGGCATCAGCACACTATTGGTCATTCCACTCGCCTTCTACGGATTCCAGGAGTCGCTGGATTTCCTGATCGCGAAGCGCCCCAGGGGAGCGCTTTCCCGGGTGAACGCAATACTGCGGCGCATGAAAAGGGAAACCGTCGAGCAACTGCCGGACCCGGATGGCATTGGACAGGTTTCATATGCGCCGATGGCCGGGACGTCGGTACCGTCGTCCGTCATGGTTCTGCGCACCCTGCTCATCTGGATTGCGTTCATCTTCGTCATGGCCGGGTTCTATTTCGTGATGAGCTGGACGCCCAAGCTCCTGGTGCAGGCCGGCATGTCCGCGACCCAGGGCGTAACGGGGGGCGTGCTGCTGAACGTGGGCGGACTTATCGGCTGTACGCTGTTCAGCCTGGTTTCCGGCCGTATCAAACTGAGGCCCCTGCTCACATGGTTCCTGGTCATCAGCGCCGCGTTGCTGGCTACTTTCGGCGCGAATGCGTCGGAACTGCAGTTCGCCATGCCGCTGGCGATCATCCTGGGCGCGACCATTTCGGCCTGCGTGGGAGGGCTCTACGCATTGACGCCGCTTCTCTACTCTCCCAAAGCCCGGGCGACGGGAGTGGGCTGGGCCGTCGGCATGGGACGCCTGGGTGCAATGGTCGCGCCGGTACTGGTCGGCATACTGATCGACGACGGCTGGGAGGCGCAAAAACTGTATTACCTGTTTGCAGTTCCCTTCCTGCTGGCAGCGCTGCCCATCAACCTGATCGCCTATACGCTCGTCAAGCGAGGTAATAGCGTAGCGAAGACGACATGCTAGCCATGCCAGATATTCGCAACTCATATCCGCTCATATAGAGACATTTTTATACCGCGCTCGCGTTACATCGTTTTTTTCGAGTAATGCGGAGTGTCATTCATTGTCCCGCACTTGCAACTTCACCCGGTGAGGTTGCGAGTGATTTGAACAATGGATGCTCCAGCGAGCGCGATTAAAAATTCTTATGCATGGCCATGAAGATGGTATTCGGCCAATTCTCAATCTCGCCTACTGAAAGTTCATCCATAAAAACAACAAGGTGATGAAACATGAATAATCGTTTTTCCCGCTGCAGGCTGTACAGCCTGGGGTTGCTCGCGGCTTTGCTGTCGGAAAGTGCAACGGCAGACTTCATCGAAGATGGCAGCGTCACGCTCACGGCGCGCAACTTCTATCTGGATCGGGACTACAAGGGTGAAACACCCTACTCCGCCGCCAGGGAATGGGCGCAAGGCTTCATTCTCAGGGCCAACTCGGGTTTCACCGAGGGGACCGTCGGCTTTGGCCTGGATGCCACGGGGCTGCTGGGCATCAAGCTCGATTCGTCTCCCGATCGAACGGGGACCCAGCTGCTGGCCTTCAACCCGGTGACGCGCGAGGCCAGGGACGAGTACTCCGAACTGGGCCTGGCGCTGAAGACGAAGATCTCCAGGACCACGCTGTCGGTCGGTACCCAGTTCCCGATGTTGCCGGTGATAACGGCAAGCCCGGCGCGTCTTCTGCCACAGTCATTCCGCGGCGCCCATCTGGTGTCCGAGGATCTGCAGCGCTTCACCCTGCACGCCGGGCGCATGGACAGGACCAACCTGCGGGATTCCACCGACTATCAGCCGATCTTCCTGGCGTCCCCCAATGGCCGCTTCAGGGCCGGGGCGACATCGGAGCGCTTCGACTTCTACGGTGGGGACTATCGCTGGGCCGACAACCTGACCCTGCGGCTGTTCCATGCGCAACTGGAGGATATCTACAGCCAGGACTTCTTCGGGCTGATCCACACATGGCCGCTGGGCAACGGCAAGCTCAAGTCCGACATCCGCATCTTCAACAGCCGGGATGACGGCCAGGCCAAGGCGGGGAAGGTCGACAACCTGAACGTCGGCGGCATGTTCAGCTACATCCAGGAGGGCCACAGCTTCGGGATCGGCCACATGCGTCAGTTCGGCGATACCGCCTTCCCCTATCTCGGCGGAGGCGAGCCAGCGGTGCTGAGCGACGGAACGCTGAGCGCGGACTTCGTGAACCCCAAGGAGCGCACCTGGGCCCTGAGATACGACTTCGACTTCGCGGCGGCGGGGATTCCAGGGCTGACCTTCATGGCGCGCTACCTGCACGGCGACAGCATCGACCTGCCCGCGCTGGGCGGCAGGGACATGACGGAGTCGTCCAAGGACTTCGAACTGTCGTATGTCATCCAGTCCGGCCCGGCGAAGAACCTGGCGTTTCGAGTCCGGGAAGCCTTCTACCGGAACCAGCAGGGCGCAGCCGCAACCTTCCGCAGCGACAACGAGACCCGCATCAACATCGACTACACCATAAAGCTCTGGTGAGCCTTGCAGGCGCTGCCCGCATCGGCGCGGGCAGTGCCCTGCCGACCGCCCAGGGGCGGCCAGCAGTTCCTGTCCAACCCCCGGCCAGATATTCGCGGGGCAGCATGCCGCTTATCATGTACCACGGTACGTAATCAGCGGAGAGACCATGGCACGCGGCGGTATCAACAAGGTGGTGGTGCAGAAGGCCCGGCAGGCCCTGCTCGCCCGGGGCGAACATCCGAGCATCGATGCGGTGCGGGTGGAACTGGGCAATACCGGCTCGAAAAGCACCATCCACCGCTACCTGAAGGAACTGGAGAGCGAAGCCAGCGCGGCCGCCCCGCCTACCCTCAGCGATGAGCTGGGCACCCTGGTCGGCCAACTGGCGGACCGGCTCGCCGAAGAAGCCGAAGCCTCGGTGGCCGAGGAGCGGGAAAGGCTGGCGCGAGTGCGGCTCGACTTCCACACCCAGCTGGAACAGGCGCAGGCGCGCATCCAGGCGCTGGAAGCGGAGAAAGCCGGCCTTGGCGGCCAACTGGAGGCGTCGTGCGAGGAGCTGCAGCGGACGCAGGACAGCCTGCAGCAGGTGGAAGTCGAGCTGGCGCGGCAGCGGCAGGCCGCCACGGACCTGCAGGTGCGCCTGGCCGATCGCGACGAGCAGGTGCGTTCGCTGGAAGAAAAGCACCTCCACGCCCGCGACGCGCTGGAGCACTACCGGCAGGCCAGCAAGGAACAGCGCGAGCAGGAACTGCGCCGCCACGAAGGCCAGGTGCAGCAGTTGCGGGTGGAAATGCGCCAGCTGCAGCAGACGCTGGTGCTCAAGCAGGACGAACTGACCCGCCTGCACCGCGACAACGAACGCCTGCTCGGCGAGATGCGCCAGTTGCAGAAGGAACAGCGCACCCAGGCCGGCCAGCTGGAGCGGCAGGCGCTGGCCCTGGAGGAATCGCGCAATTCCCTGGCCGAGGCCAGCGGCGCGCGGGCGGTAGCCGAGGAACGCAGCCGGCATCTGCAGGCCGAACGGGATCGCCTGCAACAGCTCGCGGAAGAACGGCTGCAACAGCTGGCGGAACTGCAGGAGGAATTGCAGCAATCGACGGCACGGCAGGAACTGCTGCGCAAGGCGCTGGCCGCGGCGGAACGCAGGGAAACGGGCGGACCGGAAGACTCCAGCCCGCCCGCAGCGCGCGGTTAGCTGCCCAGGGTCTCCGGAAGTCCGAAGATTTCCATCAGCGACTGCACCGCGGTGACGTCATGGCTGAGCACCACGATGTCGTAGGTCTGGCCGTCGCGGTCCTTGACGTGCTTGCCCAGCACGGCTTCGGCGCGGAAGCCCAGTTCCTCGAAGGCGGTGATCGCCGAGCGCTGGTCCACCGTCATCAACACGGTGAGCTTTTCCAGTTCGAGGCCGAGGGCGACCGCGAAGCTTTCCTGGATCAGCCAGCGGCCGAGACCGCGACCGCGCCACGTCGGCGCGACGAGAACCCGCAGCTCGCCGACATGGCTCGACCAGGACAGCTCGTCGACGATGATCGCGGCGCAGCCGAGGAACTCGTCGCCGCAGTAGGCGACCAGGCTGTTGATCCCGCCCCGCTCCACCGCTTCCATCCAGGCGGCGATCACCTTGGGATGGCTGACGTCGCGGCGGGCGAACAGCAGGTCGTGGGTCGGCAGCGTCTTGACGAATTCGCTGAAGGCCGGGCCGTCGGCGGCGGTCATCAGGCGCACTTCGACCGTGGCCTCGCCGAAAGGCATGCGGCGCGGATACTTGCGCATTACAGGCTTGTTCATACGGAGCGTTTCCCCAGCCATTGATCGAGTTTCGGCCACATCCGCCGGATCGCGGCAGGCCCCGCCACCAGGCTGAGATGTCCGCCCGGCAGCACCAGTTCTTCCTTGTCCGTCGAGCCGACGCCTTCCACCAGCGGCCTGGAGCACTCCGCATTGACCATCGAGTCGTACTGCGCGACCACGTGCAGCAGCGGCACCTTGATGTTCTGCAGTTGCACCTGCCGGTCGCCGATGCGCAGGGTGCCTTCGTACAGGCCGTTCTTCCACGCCAGCTCGGAGACGGTCTGGCGGTAGTACTCGCCGGCCAGCGGGACGGTTTCCTGGCCCATGGCGACCATCAGGCGGTAGGCCTTGACGAAGTCGTCGTTCCACATGTTGTCCCACAGGCGGATCTGCCCCACCAGGCGGGTCGCCGGACGATGCATCTCTATCGCGCGCTGGACGGTCGAGGTGGGCACCAGGCCGTCGGCGTCCAGCATGCGGTCGACGTTGAAGAATTCCTTGTCGGCCAGCTTGCCGAAGAACATGTGCCGCCAGTCGATCGGCGTGGTGAAGCACACCAGGTTCTTCAGCGGGCCATCGGCATGCAGCGCCGCGTACATGCTCGAGAGCACCCCGCCCATGCAGTAGCCCACCAGCGAAATCTCATCCACGCCGGCATGTTCCTGCACCCGGCGAATGCAGTCCGGGATGAAGTCGAGCACGTAGTTCTCGAAGCGCAGCTTGTTCTCTTCGCGGGTCGGCGTGTTCCAGTCCATCACGTAGACGTCGTAGCCGCGCGCGAGGAGGAACTCGAACAGGCTCTGCCCCCTGGCGAGATCGAAGATCGACGCGTTGTTGGTGGTCGGGATGACGAACAGCAACGGCACCCGATAGATCTCGTCCACCACCGGGTGGTAGTGATACAGCGCCAGGGTGCCGCGGCGATGCAGCAGCGTCCTTGGCGTCACGCCGACCTTGGGGTCGGGCGTGGTGAGGTAATCGATGCCCTTGAGGCTGCGTTGCACCAGTTGGCTGACCTCGGTGTGCAGGCGATCGGCGATGGAGCTCATGTTTCCCTCGAACTCACGGAGCGACTGCTTCGCTCATCGCCGTGGGCGCCGCTTCGGCACCCTCGACCTTGGGCTTGCCGGCCGCCTTGGCAGTGCGGGCCGGTTTCGGCTCCGCTACGGTTTCCACCGGCGGACGACGGGTACGCGCCGGGCGCGGCACGGCCACGGAAGCGGGCTGGGGAGTCAGTTGGTCGATCTTGTCCTCGACCCGCTGCAGCGCGGAGGCCAGCTCGATCACTTCACCACGGCTCGGTACGCGCAGACGCTTGTAGAGGCACTCCAGCGACCTTTCGGAGACATTCTGGAGACTCAGGGACACCCTGGAAATCCGGTTCAGGGCCCGGGCGACGTGCTTCGAATCCAGCTGCTCCGCAGCGATGGCATTGACCCCGGTCTCGAATTTGTTCAGCGCCGCGCGGCAGATCTTCAGGGGATCGGGAATAAACGACAATGGCACAATTATCTCCTTGTGTGTTTCTCACACGGTTGATTCGCTCGGAAGCGATGCACGCAATCTTCTGGATTTCCGCCATCCCTGCGGCGGGTCGTCGACGGGGAATGGGCGGGGCGCCGTTATCGCGCCAGACGACACTTCAGGCTCGACGGAACTGCCTGTATGAAGTCGAGACTGAATATCAAGAATACTTTCGTCTAATGGACGTCCGTCCTACCCTGCTCGGGTAGGCAGACCCTGCGCGGGCCTCGGCAATCGACGAACGGTCGCCTGAAACCTTACTGCCAGGCGGCCTTCCCCATTGGTTGCGGGATACGGGCAGGACGCGGGCGGGTTTCGGCAGGGCCAGTTTGTCTTCGACACATTGCACGTCGGCGGCGGACTGCATGGTCGAAAACGGAGCGAGAGTACCAACTGGCGTCAGCCAGTTGCCTACCTAGATAGGATGAACCTGGGAATACTCTGAACGATCGTCCCATTCCGAACTTGTAGGAGCCAGCTTGCTGGCGATCCTAGGCGCCGACCGGCCCCGGGGCTGCCGGAAAGTCTGCGATCGCCAGCAGGCTGGCTTCTGCGAAAAGCGGGACTGTGCGTCTCCATCGTTCCAGGGCGGGAACATGGCGGCACTTCGAAGCGGCAAAAAAATGCGCGGCGGAAAACACCCTGCCGCGCATCAACACTCAACCTTGGATCAGAACTGTTCCGCAGCCAGCTCGAACAGCGGCTCGCTGCCTGCGCGAATGCTCGCTTCCAGACCCAGCGTGCGCGGCAGCAGGCGGCGGAAGAAGAACTCCGCGGTCGCCAGCTTGGCGCCATAGAACGCTTCGTCCTCGCTACGCCGCGCCTCTGCGGTGGCGGCCATGCGCGCCCACATGTAGGCGTAGGCGGTGTAGCCGAACAGGTGCAGGTACTCCACCGAAGCGGCGCCGATCTCGTTGGGGTTGGCCTTGGCCTGCTGCAGCAGCCAGCCGCTCACCGCTTCCAGGCGCTCCAGCGCCACCAGCAGGTCGCTGCCGTAGGCGTGCTCGTGCTTCTGGGCGAAGTGGCGGGCTTCCGCGCAGAACTGGCGCAGCGCAGCGCCGCCGTCGGCGACCAGCTTGCGGCCGACCAGGTCCAGCGCCTGGATGCCGTTGGTGCCTTCGTAGATCTGCGCGATGCGCACGTCGCGCACCAGCTGCTCCTGGCCCCACTCGCGGATGTAGCCGTGGCCGCCGAACACCTGCTGGCCATGCACGCAGCTTTCCAGGCCGTTGTCGGTGAAGAAGGCCTTCGCCACCGGCGTCAGCAGGGCCACCATTGCCTCGGCATGCTTGCGCTCCTCGGCATCGTCGGTGAACTTCGCGAGGTCCAGCTGCTGGCCGACGTAGCAGGCGAAGGCGCGGCCGCCCTCGGTGAGCGCCCGCATGGTCAGCAGCATGCGGCGCACGTCGGGATGGACGATGATCGGGTCGGCGACCTTGTCCCTGTTCAGCGGACCGGTCGGTGCGCGGCTCTGCACACGCTCGCGGGCGTAGGCCACGGCGTTCTGGTAGGAGGCCTCGGCGCAGCCGATGCCCTGGATGCCGATGGACAGGCGCTCGTAGTTCATCATGGTGAACATCGCCGCCAGGCCCTTGTTGAGCTCGCCGACCAGGTAGCCGGTGGCGCCGTCGAAGTTCATCACGCAGGTGGCCGAGGCCTTGATGCCCATCTTGTGTTCGATGGAGCCGCAGGAAACGGCGTTCCTTTCGCCCAGCGAACCGTCGGCATTGACCATCAGCTTCGGCACCAGGAACAGCGAGATGCCCTTGGGACCGGCCGGTGCGTCGGGCAGCTTGGCCAGCACCAGGTGGATGATGTTCTCGCTCAGGTCCTGCTCGCCGCCGGTGATGAAGATCTTGGTGCCGCTGATGCGGTAGCTGCCGTCCGCCTGCGGCTCGGCGCGGGTGCGGATGATGCCGAGGTCGGTGCCGGCGTGCGGCTCGGTCAGGCACATGGAGCCGGCCCAGGTGCCTGCGTACATGTTCGGCAGGTACTGGTTCTTCAGCTCCTCGCTGGCATGCGCGTCGAGGGCCAGGCAGGCGCCGGAGGTCAGGGCCGAATACAGGGTGAAGCTGTTGTTGGCGGCGTAGAGCATTTCCTCGAACTGCACGCCGAGCATCTTCGGCATGCCCATGCCGCCGAACTCGGGATTGCCGGACAGGCCGACCCAGCCGCCCTCGGCATAGGTGCGCCAGGCCTCGGGGAAGCCGGCCGGGGTGGTCACCACGCCCTCGCGCCACTGCACGCCCTCCTCGTCGCCGCTGCGGTTGAGCGGTGCGAGCAGTTCGCCGGTGACCTTGGCCGCCTCTTCCAGGATGGCGTCGGCGGTATCGGCATCGACGGTCTCCGCCAGCTTCGGCAGACGCGCCCAGATGGACGGAGCCTGGAAGACCTCATGGAGGACGAAGCGCATGTCGCGCAGGGGTGCATTGAAGGTCGGCATTTCCACTTCCTCGAATCTGTTCGAACCTTGTGCAAGTCTAGGCATTCCGGGCGGCATGACCTATGCCCAAACTGCGCGCCGCCGGGCGGCAATTTTCGCCACTGCTGGTATGACAGACGGATGCACTATCATCGACAGCCTCATCGGTCCGGGCGGGAAAGCCAATGCGGGAAAGCGATTCGGTAGCGGCGTACTTCGTTCAGGCGGCCTTGCATAACCTGCGCGACGACCCCGTGCGGATGCACGCCGTGCTCGAACGCTCGGGCATCGATCCGGCGCAGATCGAGCATGCCGACAGGCGCCTGCCGGCCAGCGCCGTCACACGCTTCTGGCTGGCGATGGTGGACGAGCTCGGCGACGAATTCTTCGGCTTCGACTCCCACGGCCTGCCCAGCGGCGCCTTCGCCCTGATCTGCCGCGGGCTGATCCAGGAACCGACCCTCGGCAAGGCGCTGCAGCAGCTTCTCAAGGGCCTCGGGCTGTTCCTCCGCGACATTCGCGGCAGCCTGGAAATCCGCGGCGGACGGGCAGCGATCAGCCTGCAGACCCGGCTGGACGATCCGGCGATCCGCAGCAGCGCCGAGGAAATCTTCCTCAGCATCATCCTCGGCGTGCTCTGCTGGCTGGCCGGACGGCGCATCCCGCTGAACCACACGCGCTTC
Source organism: Pseudomonas jinjuensis (assembly GCF_900103845.1). Taxonomy (GTDB): domain Bacteria; phylum Pseudomonadota; class Gammaproteobacteria; order Pseudomonadales; family Pseudomonadaceae; genus Pseudomonas; species Pseudomonas jinjuensis. The sequence goes on along the minus strand of NZ_FNIJ01000004.1, from coordinate 1,157 downwards.
GGCCATCCCCGCCCGCCGCATGGCGCCGAGCCGCTGCTCTGGGGCCCGCTGCCGGAATTCGATGCGCCCTGCACCGAGGTCAGCTTCGACGCCAGCTACCTGTGCCTGCCGGTGGTGCAGGACCTGCCGGCCCTCAAGCACTTCCTGCGCACCTCGCCGCAATGGCTGGTGATCCGCTTCCGCAACCAGGGTCTTGCCGCCGAGGTCTACCGCCGCCTGCGCCACCACGACGACCCCGAGTGGCCGACGCAGACGGCGCTGGCGCAGGAACAGGGCATGACCGCCACCGCGTTCCGCCGCCAGCTGGAGCGCGAAGGCTTCAGCTTCCAGGAACTCAAGCACGAGGCGCGCCGCGCCATCGCCTTCGAACACCTGCGCGACGACTGCCTGAGCATCGGCGAGATCGCCAACCGCGCCGGCTTCCAGGAAGCCAGCGCCTTCCACCGCGCCTTCCGCCAGTGGACCGGGGAAAGCCCGGGGCACTTCCGCCAGCGCCTGCAGAGGTCAGCAGAACCGTAGGAGCAACTGTCCCGGCATCTCAGCGCATCTTGTTCGCGAGCAAGCTCGCTCCTACAGGTCGAGGCCGGGTTTGACGATTGTAGGAGCGGGCCATGCCCGCGACCGGTCGCGCCCGGGTGCGCTCCTACAAAAAGCCCCGCGTGCAACGATGAACCGCCCGAAAACGAAGAAACCCGCCGGATGGCGGGTTTCTTCTTCAGCGGATTCAGCCTCAGATGGCCGCTTCCAGCTCCGGAATGATCTGGAACAGATCGCCAACCAGGCCGTAATCGGCAACCTGGAAGATCGGAGCCTCTTCGTCCTTGTTGATCGCGACGATGACTTTCGAGTCCTTCATGCCGGCCAGGTGCTGGATGGCACCGGAGATGCCCACGGCGATGTACAGCTGCGGCGCGACGATCTTGCCGGTCTGGCCGACCTGCATGTCGTTCGGCACGAAGCCGGCGTCGACCGCGGCGCGGGACGCACCGACAGCGGCACCGAGCTTGTCCGCCAGGGAGTACAGCAGCTTGAAGTTGTCGCCGTTCTGCATGCCGCGGCCACCGGAAACCACGATCTTGGCGGCGGTCAGTTCCGGACGGTCGGACTTGGCCAGCTCTTCGCCGACGAAGGCGGACTTGCCGGCGTCGCTGACGGTG
>NZ_FNIJ01000020.1 GCF_900103845.1 Pseudomonas jinjuensis | reverse complement strand
GCATGCGGCCCCGCAATGGTGGATGGAAAAGCGCCATCCACCCTCATCCCCTCAGCACACCGAACCTGTAGGAGCCAGCTTGCTGGCGATCCGAGGTATCAGCCGGCAACGCTGTGCACAGGGAAACCAATTGATCGCCAGCAAGCTGGCTCCTACGAAAACAGAGCCGTACCCCGACCGGTAGAAGCGCGCCATGCGCGCGATTTGCGGGCATGGCCCGCTCCTACACGGCCCATTGGATCCCCGCGTTCGCGAGGACGACGGGGGTTGGGAGTCGCACGGAGTTACCCGAGAAATCCGTCATTACTCGCTGCGCTCGCCCTTCGGGCCGCACTGAAGTACGTTCAGCGCAAGCGCTGTCCCGCGAACGCGGGAAACCAGAAGACAGTTGCTCCTACAATCCCACCCCAGCTCCGTGCTGGAGATGTTCGCGAGCAAGCTCCTACGATGCCCCGCCAATCCTGATCAGCCAACCCGATCCATCAGATGGCACAGCGCAGTCTTCAGCTTCATCGGCCGCACCGGCTTGTGCATCAGCGTGTAACCCATCTCGCGGACCTGCTGCTTGAGTTCGCTGCTGTAGTTGGCGGTGATCATCAGCGCCGGCAGCGGCGTTCCGCGCCGGGCGTTGATCGCCGCCACCGCGTCGACACCGTTGCGCCCGTCGTCCAGGTGATAGTCGACGATCAGCAGGTCGGACTCGGCGTGGAAGTTGTCGACCTGGCGCGCCAGGTCGTCTTCCGAGAGCGCCGTGACCACCTGGCAACCCCAGGTTTCCAGCAGCGTGCGCATGCCGGCGCAGATGGCCGCATCGTTATCCAGCACCCAGACTCGCGAGCCGCGCAGGCGCTCCGAGGGAACGTCCGGCACCAGCTCCGGCTCGGCCTTCGCCTGCACCGCGCCGCGCGCCAGGGGCACTTCGATGGCGAAGCACGACCCGCGGCCCGGCACCGAGCCCACCTGAATGCGATGGCCGAGCATGCGCGCGATCTTCTCGACGATGGCAAGGCCAAGCCCTAGCCCGCGGTCCTGATGCGAGCGCTGCACGTCGCCACGCTTGAACTCCTGGAATATCTCGCCGAGCTTGTCGGCGGCGATGCCCACGCCGGTGTCCCAGACTTCGATGGACAGGCTGTGGCGGCGCCGCCTACAGCCGAGCAGCACGCGACCGCTCGGCGTGTAGCGGATGGCGTTGGAAAGCAGGTTGCGCAGGATGCGCGCGAGCAGTTGCAGGTCGCTGCGCACGCAGGCGCCGCAGGCCACGAAGTCCAGACGCAGGCCTTCGCTGGCCGCCACCTGGCGGTACTCGGCGGCGAGGTTGCCGAGCAGGTCGCCAACCTCGAAAGTGGCGATATCCGGCTGGATCACCCCGGCATCCAGCTTGGAAATGTCGACCAGGGTGCCGAGCAGGTTCTCCACGTCGGCCAGCGAGTGACTGATGTTGCGCACCAGGCCATCGCCACCGGCGGCCATGCCGCGCTCCTGCAACGCGCCGGTGAACAGTCGCGCGGCGTTCAGCGGCTGCAGCAGGTCGTGGCTGACGGCGGCGAGGAACTTGGTTTTCGACAGGTTGGCCTGCTCGGCCTCGCGCTTGGCCTCGCGCAGGCGCGCTTCGGCCTGGCTGCGCTCGTGGATTTCCCGTTTGAGCTGGTCGTTCAGCGCGGTCAGCTCGACGGTGCGCTCGCGGACCCGCTGTTCGAGGTTCTGGTAGGCCTGGTGCAGCGCCTCGGCGGTGCGCCGGCGCTCGGTGATGTCGCGGATCAGCACGAACAGGCCGATCACCTGGCCATCGGCCTGGCGGTTGGGCACGTAGGAGCGCTGCATGTAGCGCTCCTGTCCGGCGAGATTGGTCTCGGCGATCTCGAAGGTCACGCTCTCGCCGGAAAGCGCGCGTTCGACATAGGGTTCCAGGCGCTGGCAGTGCCCGGCGCTGTGCGCATCGCGCAGGCTGCGGCCGAGCATCGAATCTCTCGGCCAGTGGTACCACTCCTCGTAGACCTTGTTGGTGAACTCGTAGACCAGATCGGCGTTGAGGTAGGCGATCAACGCCGGCACCTGATCGGTGATCAGGCGTATCCAGCGCTCGCTGGCCCGCAGCGCCTCGGCGTGTCGGTAGCGCTCGGTGATATCGGTGAAGGTATTGACGAAGCCGCCGGTGGGCAGCGCGTGGGTGCGGATTTCCAGCATGCGGCCATCGAACAGCCGCTGCTCCAGGGCAGCCAGCGGCGTACCGGCGAAGCTGCTGCTGGCCGGGGTGAGCAAGGGCAGCTCGCTTTCTGCCATGACCTCGGCGAAAGGCCGGTGCGGCTCGATCGGCGCCAGCCCGCAGAGTTCCAGGAAGCGCCGGTTCCACAGTTCCAGGGTGCCGTCGCTGCCGACCATGGCCACGCCCTGGGACAGGTTGTCCACCGCGCGTTGCAGCAGGTGCGACTTCTGCGCCACCGCCTGTTCGCGGCGCAGCGTCTCGCTCTGCTTGATCTCGGTGATGTCGGTGTAGAGCACCACCAGGCCGCCGTCGCGGGTCGGCCGCTCGCTGACTCGCACCCAGCGGTCGTTGCGCAGGCGGTAGAGGGTGTGCTCGTCGTCGCGGCTGCGCTGTTCCTCGACGATCAGCCCGCTGCCCTGAGCCAGCCGGCGCACTTCCTCCAGGCGCATGCCGGCGCGGACGCGCGCACGGGTCTGGCTCCAGAAGTCGCGGTAGCGTTCGTTGAACAGCACGATGCGCTGCTGCGGGTCGAACAGCACGAAGGCATCGGAGATGCTTTCGATGGCATCCAGCAGGTGCTGATGGGCGGTCTCGGCGCGCAGCCGCGCATCGCTGAGCAACTGGTTGCTGGACTTCAGCTCGACCATCGCCTCGCTCAGCGCATCGGTGCGCTCGCGCACCTGCTCGGCCAGCACCACCGAATGCTGGAAAGCGCCGTAGGCGTCGTCGCCGCGCGAATTGGCGGATTCAACGCGCTCGATCAGCGCCGCATTGATCCGCCGCAGCTTGTGGTTGTCGCGCTCCAGCTGGTCGATGCGCGACAGCAGCTCAGCGTCCGCCGTTGCCCCGGGGATGGCCAATGGCGACGCCAGTGAAGGTCTGGTTGATGTGCATGCCATTGAATTGCTCTCCGTAGGTGTTGAAACCGATCACCTGCTGGCGGCGGAGAAACGCGGAAGTGGCCGCGGTGCCGTTGGCGACCTCCAGCTCCAGGCGACGCAGGCAGCAGTCGCAGCCGATGGTCAGCAGCGGCGGTCCGAGGCGTTCGTGCAGGCGCTGGAACTGCGTCTGCAAGTTGGGCAGCAGCGGCCCGGTGCCCATCGCGGTGAGGACGATGCCGTTCTCCACCGCGCAGTAGAAGGTCAGGCTGAGATCGTCGTTGACCTGCTGGATCGAGCGCACGTAGTACTGGTCCTTGATCCGTACCGCCAGCGGATGGGCGGCGAACAGCGCGAAGTCGAGCGCCTCCAGCGGCACGCCGACCAGCCGGGCATACTCCAGCGCCGCCGGTTCGGCATTCAGTTCGAAGACCCGGCGACTGGCGCTGTCGGCCCGGGTCACCACCAGCTTTTCGCCGCACGGCACCACGTGCTGGGTGGTGAAGACCTCGAAGTCCAGCCAGGTGTTGACCAGCACCACCACCGCGGCGCCGGTGTGGAACTGCCCGCGGTAGTAGACGTGGGTGTGGGTCAGGTGATTGTCGTCGCCGGCCGAACCGCCGAAGTGCGGAATGGCGCCAAGGGCGGCGCCGAGCGCGGCGAGCACCACTTCCTCGCGACTGGAAAGCCCGTCGAGCAGGGTCAGGGCGAAGCTGTGCCCCTTGATCGGCGCCAGCCCGCTGCTGCGGCAGTCGGCCACCAGCGACTCGACCACCTGTTGCGCGTCGATCAGACCGAAGCGGTCCATCTCATCGATCAGCGCGCTGGCTATGGAGAAACTGCGCAGGTCGAAGCCCACCGCCGTGACGCAGCCACGGCCATACCCCTGCGGGGTGATCTCGCCGGCGGTGGTGCAGCCGACCAGGTCGATGCCGCCGAAGTACTGCTCCAGCGCGGCGGCCAGCGCCGGCAGGTCGTACTCGGCGGAGCAGAAGAACAGCACGAAGCCGAGATGCGGATGGATCAGCTGGCGCGCCAGGTCCTGCGCGACTTCCTCGACGTCGCGGGCGCTGGACATGCCGCGAACGACCTCCTGTGTTTCGTGCATGGCATGGTGCTCAAGTCAGGATCTCGACGTCCGTATTCTACGAAGCCGCCGCTGCCGGCCCCATGCTACTTGGGTCGCGCCGGGCACCTTCGAAAGTAGTGGAATGCCGCAGGAGCGAGCTTGCTCGCGAACCTCGCCCTGCCGGTGTTTCGGCGCAGCCTGGCATGCTGATCGCGGGCATGGCCCGCTCCTGCAGGAGCCTCCTTCCACTCACAGCAGATGGAGCGGCCCCATAGCAAAAAAAGCGGGCGACCCGAAGGCCGACCCGCCGAAGTGGAGCCAAAGGAGCCCGGGATTACCAGTTCAGGACCGCGCCGACGGCGAGGGTATCGGTGTCCTCGCTGAGGGTTGAACCCTTGCGTCCGTCGATCTCGAACTGGTTGTACTCGGCGACGAGCTTGAGGTTGTCGTTGATGGTGCGGAAGTAGGCGATGCCCCTGGTGGAATCGTCGGCCGGGCTGCCCAGGCCGTTGCCGTCGTCGCGGGTTTCGCCGAAGGACAGCGCCACGCGGTTCCTGCCCCAGCTGTAGGAGCCCTGCAGCAGCACACCGCGGCTGTCCACCTCGCGCAGCGCGGCCTCGCCGGCGTTGTTGGTGAAGAAGGGGTTGATGCCCTTGGCGGTGAAGCCCGAGCCGGTCAGCGACCATCCGCCCATCTTCGCCTGGATGCCGTAGCCCAGGCCCTTGGAAGTGACGTTGTCGACCTCGTCGCTGGTGTTCTTCGAGGTCTGATAGCCGCCGTTGACCCAGCTGTAGATCTGCGCGCCGGCGAGGTCGAACTGGTAGCTGACCTCGCTCTCGTAGCGCGGATTGTCCTGGTAGGCCTTGTCGTCCAGGCCGTCGCTGGCGTCCTTGTCGATCTGGTTGGTGTCGATCGGGTCCATGATGCCCACGGCGACGCGCAGGCCTTCCAGCAGGTTGTTGTTACGATAGGTGATCTGCGAGGTGGGGAACGGGTACGGGTAGCCGGTGCCGATATTGCCGAAGGACACGCCCTTGCCATCCACCAGGCCGAGGGTGTCGCTGTTGTTGCCGAAGCCGGCGAGCAGTTCGTCGAGGAAGATGTTGGAGCGCGAGAACAGACCGAAATCCTTGCCGATCAGCACCTCGCCCCAGTCGCCGGCGACGTTGCCGTAGAACTGCCGCACGTCGATGGCGGTGGCGGTGCCGTCCTGCTCGCTGTCGTTGATGGTCACCCAGAACGAGGAACGCCCGGTGAGGGTCAGGTCGTCGACCTTCCTGCCGAAGTTGAAACCGATGTAGTTCGGCAGGAAGCCCATCTTCACCCGCGACTGGCGGCGGTCGAAGGTTTCGCCGTTACGTTCCACGTCGCTGTTGACGTAGAAGGCGTTGAAGTAGCCGTCGGTGGAGAAGGTGGTGTCGTCCTTGTCGTACAGCATGATGTCGGCGTAGGCCCCGCTGGCCAGTGAAGACAGGGCCAGGGTGGCCAGTGCCAGCGGCAGTAGCTGGCGAACGGCGATGTTGTTCTTGTTCATGGCGCTCTCCGCGTGGAAACAACGACTGCGGTTCAGTCGTAGCGGAGGCGATTATCGAAACGCGGAAAGCCGCGCCATATGCTGCTTTGGCGCCGGTTTCACTGGCTTTGCGGGGGTCTTGCGGGAGCGCTGCGCAAGGCTCTGCGACCGCCCCGACCAAGGGCGCGTGGCGTTGGTCGCGGGTGGTCGCGGGTGGTCGCGACCGCCGGACCAGTACCGGAGAAGACCGTTGCGGGTCGCACCACAAGGCGTAAGGCAAAAGTCGGGAGTGGCACCGTCTCGCGGACGGCACCCTGCTTCGAAAGAAGGAGGTTCAGGCGCGGCCGAGCAGCAGCCAGTGGCCGCCCTGGGCGGACATCAGCGCCGAGTGGGCGGCGCACAATTCGCTGGCGGTCAGGGTATTCAGCGCACTTGCCATGGCAGCGCGGTGATTCGCGGCGACACCGGCCAGACGATCATCCCAGGCTTGCTGCACACGGCCTGCGAAGTCGCCCGGCGCTTTCGCCATTTCAGCGGCCAGCGGCTCGCGCAGGCCATCGATGCGCTGGGGGTCGAGCAGGCGCAGCGCCGCGCCCTGGCGCTGGAGGAAGCAGTCCACCTCGGCCTGCAGTTCCACCGCCGACAGCAACGGCGATTGCACTGCGAACAGAATCCCGCGCCGCCCGCCGATCTGGCGGAAGCCACAATACAGCGCATAGGCCAGTTGCCGCTCGCCGCGCAGCCAATGATGGAACGCCGGCTCCAGCACGCGGGCCAACAGGCGCCACGTGGCTTCGTCCGCCGCAGCGCGCGATGCCAGTGGGCAGAACAGCAGCAGCGCAGCCTCGCCGGGAATCTCCAGCACCTTAATGTGGCGGCCGGCCTGGCCGGTGCGTGGCGGCAGCGCTGTGGCGGTTGGTCGCCCGGGAATGTTTGCGGGAAGTTCGGCGTCCATGGCCAGCGCATCCCAGCGGGCAGTCAGCCAGTCGGGCGGCGCCTCGCCCTCTCCGGCCAGTGTCTGCGGCAAGAGGCCGAGCAACTGGCGGATCGGCATTTCACTCGCTCGACGAAGGCATTCGCCACAGAGCAGACGCGCGCCCTGCTCCACCACCGTGGCGGGAGGATTGCGCAGCGTTTCGATGGCGCTGGCGGCCAGCGCGGCCAGGCGATCCTTCGGCCCCGACAGCAGCAGAGCCCAGTCACCGTCGATGCCTTCAAGGTCCAGAGTGGCGTTCTCGCGCCGCGCCAACCCGGCCAGCGGGCGCAGGGCCTGCCGGGCGACGAGGAAGGCTTGCCGTTCCGGGGGCTGCGCAAAGCGCCAGCGCAGGTGCAACGCTCCTGGCACGCTGCTTCCGGCAGATCGGGCCGGAGTGAAAGTCCATTCAGCCGAGTGCAACGGATTCGCGGGATGACGCGGACTGCGCGCAACTTCCAGGGCGAAGCCGGCAGAGGTCAGCGATTCGCCTCGGACCGATTCGGCAGCCAGCAGGCGGATCAGCCGCGACTCCTGCAACTGGTCGAGCCACGCCGACTCATTCGTGGTCCGCACACGGCGCTGAAGCTGCTCCAGCACGCCGCCCGGCTCATCGATGGGCGCGGCGGCCAGACCTTCTGGCGGGAGTTTTCGCAGTGCCGCCAGCCAGCCGAGGAATGCTGCTTCGACCGCCTCGGCAGCGGAAGTCTCGGCCAGCTCGAAATCGAAACGCAGCAGCGCCTGGCCAGCAGCGAAGTTGCTGAGCCGGAGCCGCGCGCTGTCGCATAGCCCCGCCTGGCCGAGATGGGCCAGCAGCGATCCGTGAGCCTCGTCGGCCAGCCAGCCCCCGAGTCTTTCCAGCAGCGGCCCGCCCTCGCCCACCACGCCATCGAGAGCGAAGGCCAGCACCAGCCGGGGCACGCCGGGCAGGCGCAATTGCAGGTCCTCGCCGGCCAGGGGCAGCAGGGATTCGCTGGCAGCGGACTGGACGCCCGCGCCCTGCGGCAACGAGCCGGCTTCACGCTCGGCCAGCGCCTCCAGCTCATCCAGCGGCTGCGGTCCCTGCAACCACAGGCACATGTTGGCCGCGCGGTAGAGCCTCTGGTGAAAACCATGCAGCGCGTTCTGGAACGCCTCTTCCTCCACCACCAGACTCGCTCGCCGCCCGGCGACGAAACGGCGCGAGGGATGACCGTGGGGCAAGCCCAGGGTCAGGGCAGCGTCGATCAGGGTGTCGGGGTCCGTGGAACGGGCAACGAACTCGGCCTCCAGCACCTCGCGCTCGGCGAGTTGCGCAGGCACAGCCAGGATCGGTTCCGCCAGCATGTCGACCAGCCGCGCCAGCCCCTCGCCAAGCGCATCGAATGGCATTTCGAAGAAATAATCGGTCGTCCGCGCCCGGGTGCTGGCATTGAGCCGCCCGCCCCGGCCCTGTACCCAGGGCATCAGCCGCTCACTGTCGCGATAACCGGCACCGCCGAGAAACACCAGGTGTTCGAGGAAATGCGCCAGCCCCGGATAACCCTCCGGCTCATCGTGGCTGCCCGCGCCAACCCGCAGCAACGCCGCCGCACGCGGCGCATCCGGCATGTGAACGAGAGTCGCGCACAGCCCGTTGGGCAGGACGACGCGGCGCTGTTGGGAGGGCATGGTGGCTTCAGCGGACTCGTGTGACGTGTCGGTCAACCTTAGCCCCATGTGCCGGGAAGGAAATACTTCTTTGGATCAAATCCACGCCCCTCTCGCTCGCGAACAGACCGTCCACAGAAGAAAGCCGCCTTTCGGCGGCTTCTTTCATTCGTAGCGCAGCGATTCCGCCGGCTGGGTGGAGGCCGCGCGCCAGGCCGGGTAGAGCGTGGCGAGGAAGCTCATCAGCAGCGCCGCGCCGCAGATCAGCACCACGTCCAGCGCCTGCACGTCGGTGGGCAGGTAATTGATGAAGTAGACGTCGGAACTGAAGATCTGCGTGCCGGCCAGCTTCTCCAGGGTCGACACCAGGGTGGTGACGTTGAACGCGGCGAGCACGCCGAGCACACCGCCGATGAGGGTGCCGACCACGCCGATCACCGTGCCCTGGACCATGAAGATGCTCATGATCTGCCGCGGCGTGGCGCCGAGGGTGCGGAGGATGGCGATGTCCGAGCGCTTGTCGGCGACCACCATGATCAGCGTGGCGATGATGTTGAACGCCGCCACCGCGACGATCAGCAGCAGCAGCAGGCCGATCATGGTCTTTTCCATCTTCATCGCGCTGAACAGGCTGCCCTGGGTGTGGGTCCAGTCCACCGAGCGGTAGCCGCTGCCAAGACCGGCGGCGATCTGAGCGCCGATTTCCGGCGCCTGGAACAGGTCCTTCAGGGCGATGCGCACGCTCTGCACCTGGCCTGGCTGCCAGCGCAGCAGGTGCGCGGCGTCGTCGACGTGGATTAGCGCCAGGGTGCTGTCCAACTCGGCGCCGACCTTGAACACGCCGACCACGCTCAGCCGCTGCATGCGCGGGGTGATGCCGCCGGGCGCGGAGCTGGCCTCGGGAACGATCAGCAGCAGGCTGTCGCCGACGTTGAGGTGGAAGCGCCGCGCGGTGATCTCGCCGATCACCACCCCGTACTCGCCGGCCTTCAAGGCATCCAGGCTGCCCTGGACGATGTGCTGGCCGATGATCGAGACCTGCGGCTCCAGTTGCGGGTCGACGCCGTTCACCTCGATGGGCTGCATCAGGCCTTTATAGGAGAGCATGCCGTCGAGCTGGGTGAAGGGCACCGCGCCGACCACCTGCGGCTGCTTCGATGCCTGCTCCGCCACGGCGCGCCAGTCGTCCAGCGGCCCGCCGGTGGATTGCAGCACCGCGTGCGGCACCATGCCGAGGATGCGCGAGCGCATTTCCTTCTGGAACCCGTTCATCACCGACAGCACCACGATCATCGCCAGCACGCCGAGGGCCAGGCCGATCATCGAGGTCAGCGAGATGAAGGAGATGTAGTGGTTGCGCCGCTTGGCCCGGGTGTAGCGGGTGCCGATGAAGACGGAAAGAGGTCTGAACATGGGGTCCTTCTCAGGCCGCGATCAGGCGGCCGTCTTCCAGCTTCAGCACCCGGTCCATCTGCTCCGCCAGGTGCAGGTCGTGGGTCACCACCAGGAAGGCGGTACGCAGCGACTGCGACAGCTCCATCATCAGTTCCTGGATGCCGTGGGCGGTGTGCTGGTCGAGGTTGCCGGTGGGTTCGTCGAGCAGCACCAGCTGCGGGTTGTTGACCAGCGCGCGAGCGATGGCCACGCGCTGGCGCTCGCCGCCGGAGAGTTCGGCCGGCTTGTGCTGCAGGCGGTGCTTCAGCCCTACCCGCTCCAGCAGCGCCGAGGCGCGCTCGCGGGCCTCGGCGATCGACGCCTTGCCGATCAGCAGCGGCATGCAGACGTTCTCCAGCGCGGTGAATTCCGGCAGCAGGTGGTGGAACTGGTAGACGAAGCCCAGCGCGCGGTTGCGCAGCAGGCCGCGGTTCTTCTCGTTCAGCGCGGACAGCTCCTCGCCGGCCAGCCAGACGCTGCCGCGGCTCGGCGTGTCCAGGCCGCCGAGCATGTTCAGCAGGGTGCTCTTGCCGGAACCGGAGCTGCCGACGATGGCCACCCGCTCGCCGGGGAACAGTTCCAGCTGCACGCCGGACAGCACTTCGACCGACTGCGGCCCCTCGTCGTAGCTCTTGACCAGGTCGCGGCAGCTCAGGACTGCTTTGTCACTCATAACGCAATGCCTCCGCGGGCTGGGTGCGCGCGGCACGCCAGGCCGGATACAGGGTGGCGAAGAAACTCAGGACCAGCGCGGCGCCGCAGACCAGGATCACGTCCTCGCGCATCAGCTGCGAGGGCAGGTAATCGATGAAGTAGACGTCCGCGTTGAGGAACTTGTGGCCGATCAGCCGCTCCAGCGCGGCGATGGCGCCGCTGACGTTGAGCGCGGCGAGGATGCCGAGCACACCGCCGATGAGGGTGCCGACCACGCCGATCACCGTGCCCTGGACCATGAAGGTCGCCATGATCTGCCCCGGCGTGGCGCCGAGGGTGCGCAGGATGGCGATGTCCGCCTTCTTGTCGGTGACCACCATGACCAGGGTGGAAATGATGTTGAACGCCGCCACCGCGACGATCAGCAGCAGCAGCAGGCCGATCATCGACTTCTCCATGCGGATCGCCTGGTACAGGTTGCCGTGGCTGCGCGTCCAGTCGCGGGCGTAGTAGTCGTTGCCCTTCAGGGTGCGGGCGATTTCCCAGGCGGTCTGCGGCGCCTGGAACAGGTCGTCGAGCTTCAGCCGCAGGCCCTCGACCTCGCCTTCCTTCAGGCGGCGCATGCGCGCGGCGTCGTCGACGTGGACCATCGCCACGTAGCCGTCCAGCTCGCCGGCGCCGACGTGGAAGATGCCGGCCACGGTGAAGCGCTTCATGCGCGGGAACATCCCCGCCGGGGTCACCGAGACCTCCGGGGCGACGAAGGTGATCTTGTCGCCGACCTTGACGCCGAGGTTGGCCGCCGCCTTGTCGCCGATCAGGATGCCGAACTCGCCGGACTTCAGGCTCGCCAGGCTGCCCTCGCGGAAGAAGTCGCCGATGATCGAAACCTTGCTCTCCTCGGCGGGGTCCACCGCATTGATCAGCACCTTCTGCACCACGCCGGCGTGGCTGAGCAGGCCCTGCAACTGGATGAAGGGCGCCACCTGCACGACGTTCGGGTGTTCCTTGCGGATCTGTTCGCCGAGGGCGCGCCAGTCCTGGATCGGCTGGTAGGACTCGATGGTGGCGTGCGGCACCATGCCGAGGACGCGGGTGCGCATCTCGTGGTCGAAGCCGTTCATGACCGACAGCACCACGATCATCACCAGCACGCCGAGGGCGAGGCCGATCATGGAAGTCAGGGAAATGAAGGAGATGAAGTGGCTGCGACGCCTGGCGCGGGTGTAGCGCGTCCCGATGTAAACGGAAAGAGGTCTGAACATGGAAGACCGAATGACAGGGTGGAAAACGACGGCGATGTTCCGGCGGCCGTGTGGCGAGGTCTGGCGGGCGGCCTTACACTCAGACCATCTCGGCCGCCATGGGTTCGTCATGTCCACTGCAGACGCGGATGACCGCCGCGAATACTACCGTATCGAGGACACCCTCGCACTGGAAATTCGGCCGCTGCAAGACGCCGAAACAGAGTCCGGGGAGGTGCTTCACGACGAGTCCGCGCAGTTCAACCTGCTCAGCGAGCTGCACCTGCTGGAGTTCGAGTCGCAGCACCTGCTGCGCCACATCGCCGAACGCGACCGCTCCCTGGCCAGTTATCTGAAGCTGGTCAACCGGCGCATCGACCTGATCGGTCAGGCCGTGGCGCAGAATCTCCTGCGCGACGCCGGCCCGCTGCGCAAGGTGGTGCTGTCGGAAACCGGCATCGCCTTCGGCGATCCACAGCCCCTCGAAGCCGGCCGCAAACTGGCGCTGAGGATGGTGCTGCCGCCGCAGGGCATCGGCCTGCTGCTGCGCGCGGTGGTGCGCCACTGCCGCCCCGACGCGGAAGGCGGCTACGAGATCGCCGCGGAATTCGATGCCCCGAGCGACGCGCAACGGCAGCTGCTGGCGCGGCACATCCTGCAACGCCAGGCCCATGCGCGGCGCCTGGCGAAGGCCCGGCCGGAGTGACCCGCATGCGTGCCCTTGCCCTCCTCCTCTGCCTGCTCTGCACGCCGCTACTGGCCGACGTGCTGACCATTCCCGTCGGCAGCCAGGGCGACAGCCAGGTCGCCCTGCCGGCCCGGGGCGACAGCAAAGGCGCCGTGCTCGACCGTTTCGGCCTGCCGGACGAGGAACACCCCGCCGTCGGCAAGCCGCCGATCACGCGCTGGGACTATCGCGAATTCAGTGTCTACTTCGAAAACGAGCGGGTGATCGACGCGGTACGCCAGCATCATCCCCGCCCCCCGATCATTACCGAGGAGCCCCAGTGACTCTCATCTATGGACATCGCGGCGCGAAAGGCGAGGCGCCGGAAAACACCCTCACCAGCTTCCAGGTCTGCCTGGAGCACGGCGTCAAGCGCTGCGAGCTGGACCTGCATCTGTCGCTCGACGGCGAGCTGATGGTGATCCACGACCCGACCCTGAAGCGCACCACCGGCCGCCGCGGCAAGGTCGCCGAGCAACTGGCCGCCGACCTGGTCACCTTCGACGCGCGCCAGGGCGGCCCCGGCTGGGTGCGCCCCTGCCCGATCCCGCGCCTGGCGGAGCTGTTCGAGCGCTGCGAGTTCGAGCACTGGCAGCTGGAGGTCAAGGTTTCCTCCCGCGAGCGCGCCGCGCGCACGGTGCAGGCCATCCAGCACCTGGTCGGACGTTTCGGCCTGCGCGACCGGGTCACCGTGACCTCCAGCTCGCGCACCGTGCTGAAGACGCTGAAGCAACTGGCGCCGGAACTGGCCCGCGGGCTGGTCGCCGAATACGCCTGGCTCGACCCGCTGAAGGTCGCCGAGCACTACGGCTGCGAGCTGCTCGCGCTGAACTGGTCGCTGTGCACCCCGGAGCGTCTGCTCAAGGCGCAGCGCCAGGGCCTGCATGTGTCGGTGTGGACGGTCAACGAGCCGGCGCTGATGCGGCGGCTCGCTGACTTCGGCGTGGACAGCCTGATCACAGACTTTCCCGGTTTGGCCATCGCCACGATCGGGAATCGCTGAGGGGATTCCCCCCGGCCGGCTCAGGCCGCCGGCTGGGGTCCTTCAAAAAATCCGGTTCAGGCCGTCGAACGCGGCGACACGGTACGCCTCGGCCATGGTCGGATAGTTGAAGGTGGTGTTGATGAAGTACTTCAGGGTGTTCAGCTCGCCCGGCTGGTTCATGATCGCCTGGCCGATGTGGACGATCTCCGAAGCCTGCGCGCCGAAGCAGTGCACGCCGAGGATCGCCAGGGTCTCGCGGTGGAAGAGGATCTTCAGCATGCCCACCGGCTCGTTGGAAATCTGCGCCCGCGCCATGCCCTTGAAGAACGCCTTGCCCACTTCGTAGGGGATTTTCGCCGTGGTCAGTTCCTTCTCGGTCTTGCCGATGGAGCTGATCTCCGGAAGCGTGTAGATGCCGGTCGGCACGTCGTCGACGAAGCGCCAGCTGTCGTTCTCGACGATATTGCCCGCCGCCGAACGCCCCTGGTCGTAGGCCGCGCTGGCCAGGCTCGGCCAGCCGATCACGTCGCCCGCCGCATAGATGTTGGCCACCGAGGTGCGGTAGTTCTCGTCCACCTCGACCTGGCCGCGGCTGTTGACCTTGATGCCGACGTTCTCCAGGCCCAGGCGGTCGGTGTTGCCGGTACGGCCGTTGCACCACAGCAGCGCGTCCGCCTTGATCTTCTTGCCCGACTTGAGGTGCAGGATCACGCCGTTCTCCAGCCCCTCGACGCGCTCGTATTCCTCGTTGTGGCGGATCAGCACGTTGTTGTTGCGCAGGTGGTAGCTCAGCGCGTCGGAGATCTCGTCGTCGAGGAAGCTGAGCAACTGGTCGCGGGTGTCGATCAGGTCGACCAGCACGCCCAGGCCGCTGAAGATCGAGGCGTATTCGCAGCCGATGACGCCGGCTCCATAGACGATCAGCCGACGCGGCGTGTGGCTGATGGAGAGAATGGTGTCGCTGTCGTAGACCCGCGGGTGGTTGAAGTTGATGTCCGCCGGACGGTAGGGGCGCGAACCGGTGGCGATGACGAACTGGTCGGCGACCAGGCGCTCCACCGCACCCTGCGGGGTGACCACCTCGATGGTGCGCTCATCGACGAAGCTGGCGGTGCCGTTGAACATGTCGATGCGGTTGCGGGCGTAGTAGCCGGTGTGCGAGGTGACCTGCTTGGCGATCACCTTCTCGGCGCTCTTCAGCACGTCGGGGAAGGAGAACCAGCGCGGCTCGCCGATCTGGCGGAACATCGGGTTGGTGTTGAACTCGATGATCTGCTTCACCGAGTGGCGCAGCGCCTTGGAAGGAATGGTGCCGAGGTGGGTGCAGTTGCCGCCGACCACCTTGCGGCTGTCCACCACCGCCAGCTTGCGCCCGTACTTGGAGGCGTTCATCGCCGCCCCTTCGCCCGCCGGTCCCGTGCCGATAATCACCACGTCGTAGTTGTAGACAGCCATGCATACTCCTTCAGAACGAACCGGAGCATCGCCCTCGATGCCCCAGCGAAACCATCGGTGGCGCAGCTTAGCCGCACCGCGAAGCGCTGCACATTAGCGCTTGGTCGGCAGGTAGGCGAGTTTCTCGGGGACTACAGGCGCGCCTGCCGGTAAAACGATTCAGCGTTCCGGGAACAGCTCCTCGAAACGCGGCGTGGCGCGGACGACGAATTCCCGCCCCTGGCGCACGATGAAACAGGCTACCAGCCGGCGCCGCACGGCGAAGGCGTAGCCGTCCTCCGGGCCCAGCACCATCAATAGCGTAGACAAGCCGTCCGCATGCAGCGCAGAGGGATCGGCCACCGTCACCGCCGCCAGCGCATGGCGGACCGGCGCGCCGCTGCGCGGATCGAAGGTGTGCGAATAGCGCTGCCCGCCTTCCTCGAAATAGTTGCGATAGTCGCCGGAAGTGGAAAGGCCGTACCCATCCAGGGCGACGGTGCGCTGCGCCCGCCGCTCGTGCCCGCCGTCCGGCATTTCCAGGGCGATGCGCCAGGGCGAGCCGTCGGCCTTGCGCCCGGCCGCCTTCAGTTCGCCGGTGACTTCCACCAGGTAGTCATGCACGCCCAGTCCGGCGAGCCGCGCGGCGATCAGGTCCACCGCATGGCCGGCGACTATGCTGCCGAAGTCCAGCTGGGCGGCGACGTCCTTGCACAGCCTGTCGCCCTCGACGCGCAGGTGGCGGTGCCCTACCCGCGCCCGCGCGCCGGCCAGTTCTGCGGCCTCGGGAACACGCTCGGCGCGGGATTGCGGGCCGAAGCCCCAGAGATTCAGCAGCGGCTCCACGGTCAGGTCGAAGGCGCCGCCGCTGTCGCGGGACAGCTCCTCGCCGTAGGCCAGCAGCTTGCGCATGTCGTCCGGCACCTTCTGGCAGGCGCCAGCCGGCAGGGCGTTGAAGCGGGACACCACGGAATCGTCGCGCCAGGTGGAGAACTGCCGGTCAAGGCTAGCGAGAATGCTCTCGACCTCGCCTTGCACCCGCTGCGCATCCGGCGTCCCGGCGCCGGGCAGGTACTGGATCGAATAGCTGCTGCCCATGGTCGGCCCGGACAGCCGCTCGGTGCGTTCGCCGCAGCCATACAGCAGCGTCAACAGCATCAGCAGCAGGCTTGTGCGCAACAATCGACACCTCTTCGATCCGGACCGCCAGTCAGCGGCGCGCGGTATTCTACCCGAAGTACCGGCACCGACTGTTTACCAGGGAGTAAAGCTGCATTGCCAGCATGACTGCAGGAGCGCCCCATGGGCGCGAATCGCTGGCATGGCCCGCTCCTGCATCAGGATTCGCGAGCAAGCTCGCTCCTGCACGACAACGCCGCCCCTCGTAGGACCGAGGGGGACGCCCAGTCCTTGCTCGCGAACAAAATGCGCCGAGATTCCAAGACAGCTGCTCCTGCGGATATATCCAGGGCTGCAAACGAAACGGGAGCCGAAGCTCCCGTTGTCGTTCCCGTCAGGCCCCGGCCTTGAGGGCGGCCGGTCGCTTGAAGAGGAAGTAGCAGATGGCCATGAACACGATCCACACCGGGATCGCGTACACCGACACGTCGATGCCCGGGATCATCAGCATGGTGCCAAGGATGAACACCACGAAGGCCAGGCACAGGTAGTTGCTGAACGGATACCACAGCGAGCGGAAGGTCGGAACCACGCCCTCGGCCTGCTTGGCCTTGCGGAACTTCAGGTGCGCCAGGCTGATCATCGCCCAGTTGATCACCAGCGCCGCCACCACCAGGGACATCAGCAATTCCAGCGCCTGGTGCGGGATCACGTAGTTGACCACCACGCACGCCAGGGTAATGAAGGCCGACACGCCGATCGCCAGCAGCGGTACGCCGCGGTCATCCACCTTGGCGAAGGCGCGCGGGGCGTCGCCCTGCTCGGCCAGGCCGTAGAGCATGCGGCTGTTGCAGTACACGCAGCTGTTGTAGACCGACAGCGCCGCGGTGAGCACCACGAAGTTCAGCACGTTGGCCGCCACGTCGCTGCCCAGCAGCGAGAAGACCTTCACGAACGGACTGCCGCTGTAGGGGTCGCCGGCGCTGTCGATGCTCTGCAGCAGGGCATCCCACGGATACAGCGAGAGCAGCACGGCCAGGGCGCCGATGTAGAAGATCAGGATGCGGTAGATGACCTGGTTGACCGCCTTCGGGATCACCTTCTTCGGTTCGGCGGCTTCAGCGGCGGTGATGCCCACCAGCTCCAGGCCACCGAAGGAGAACATGATGATCGCCAGGACCATCACCAGGCCGGTGATGCCATTGGGGAAGAAACCGCCATGCGTCCAGAGGTTGCTCACCGACGCCTGCGGGCCGCCCTTGCCGCTGACCAGCAGGAAGATGCCGAGCACGATCATGCCGATGATCGCCGCCACCTTGATGATCGCGAACCAGAACTCGGTCTCGCCGAACGCCTTGACGTTGAACAGGTTGATCGCGTTGATCAGGACGAAGAACACCGCCGCGGTGACCCAGGTGGGAACGTCGGGCCACCAGAAATGGATGTACTTGCCGACTGCCGTCAGCTCGGACATGCCCACCAGGATGTACAGCACCCAGTAGTTCCAGCCGGACATGAAGCCGGCGAAACCGCCCCAGTACTTGTGCGCGAAATGACTGAAGGAGCCGGCTACCGGCTCTTCGACGATCATCTCGCCGAGCTGGCGCATGATCAGGAAGGCAATCAGGCCACCGATGGCGTAGCCGAGAATCATCGATGGGCCGGCCGACTGCAGGACCCCGGCGGAGCCCAGGAACAGACCGGTACCGATGGCGCCGCCAAGGGCGATGAGCTGGATGTGGCGGTTGCGTAAACCGCGCTTCAGCTCACCTTCATGCAGATGATGTACATCCATTTGAAGTGTTCCTCGATCGAGGGTGTTGGCGTTTTGTAGTTGTATTCGGAACGAAAAACGGGAGCCCGAGAGCTCCCGTTTTCCTGTTCGCCTGGATTAGCGCGGGAATGCCGGCGGGTTGACCCCTGCCATGTCTTCCATCACGCGAACCACCTGGCAGCTGTAGCCGAACTCGTTGTCGTACCACACGTACAGGACGACGCGGTTGTCGTTGCAGATGGTGGCTTCGGCATCGACCACACCGGCGTAGCGGGAGCCGACGAAGTCGGTGGAGACCACTTCCTGCGAGCTGACGTAGTCGATCTGCTTCTGCAGGTCCGAATGCATGGCCATCTGGCGCAGGTATTCGTTGATCTCGTCGCGGCTGGTGGCCTTTTCCAGGTTCAGGTTGAGGATCGCCATGGAGACGTTCGGCGTCGGAACGCGGATGGCGTTGCCGGTCAGCCTGCCCTTCAGCACCGGCAAGGCCTTGGCGGCGGCGGTGGCGGCGCCGGTCTCGGTGATCACCATGTTCAGCGGAGCGCTGCGGCCACGGCGGCTGCCCTTGTGGAAGTTGTCGATCAGGTTCTGGTCGTTGGTGTACGAGTGAACGGTCTCGACGTGGCCGTTGACGATGCCGTACTGGTCATTCACGGCCTTCAGCACCGGCACGATGGCGTTGGTGGTGCAGGAAGCGGCGGAGATGATCTTGTCGTCGGCGCTGATGTCGGCATGGTTGATGCCGTGCACGATGTTCTTCAGCGTGCCCTTGCCCGGAGCGGTCAGGACCACGCGGTCGATGCCCGGGCACTTCAGGTGCTGGCCCAGGCCGTCGGCGTCGCGCCACTTGCCGGTGTTGTCGACCAGCAGGGCGTTCTTGATGCCGTACTGGGTGTAGTCGATCGACGCCGGGTCGTTGGAGTAGATCACCTGGATCAGGTTGCCGTTGGCGGTGATGGTGTTGTTGGCTTCGTCGATGGTGATGGTGCCGTCGAACGGGCCGTGCACCGAGTCGCGACGCAGCAGGCTGGCGCGCTTGACCAGGTCGTTCTCGGCGCCCTTGCGCACGACGATGGCGCGCAGGCGCAGGCCGTCGCCGCCACCGGTCTTCTCGATCAGGATGCGCGCCAGCAGGCGGCCGATGCGGCCGAAGCCGTAGAGGACGACGTCGGTGCCTTCGCGACCGGAACCGTTCTGCTTGCCGACCACGTCGGCCAGTTCTTCCTTGACGAACTGCTCGATGCTGCGACCGTTACCCTCGGCCTTGAACTTGGCGACCATCTTGCCCAGGTCGACCGAAGCGGCGCCCAGCTTGAGCTCGCTCATCGCCTTGAGAACCGGGAAGGTGTCGTGCACCGACAGCTCGGCCTCGTCGGCCAGGCGGTGGCGGGCGAAACGGTGTGCCTTGAGGATGGCGATCACCGAGCGGTTGATCAGGCCACGGCCGTAGATCGAGGTCACCACGTTGTTATTGCGGTAGAGCTGGCCAATCAGCGGAATCATGGCTTCCGCGAGGGCTTCACGATCGATCCACTCACCGAGACACTGGTCGGGCTTCTGGGTCACGGGCAATACCTTCCACATGTAGGACGAGAAAAAAGGGGCTACATTATGACGGCGCGCAACATGTGCGCGCAATCCGCAGTAGTCGGAAGACTGACAGCAGTCAATGCGGATAGTTACAATCCGCGGGCCATTTTTCCGACCGGAGCCACGAACGCCCGTGTCCGTACTGCGTATCCCCAAGCTTCCCACCGCCGCCGGCAAACAGTCCTGGGGCAACCTGCCCGGCGCGGCGCTAAGCCTCGCCATTGCCGAGGCCGCCGGCCCGGCCAGGCGCTTCACCCTATTGCTGACTGCCGACAGCCAGAGCGCCGAGCGCCTGGAGCAGGAACTGCGGTTCTTCGCCCCCGACCTGCCGGTGCTGCACTTCCCCGACTGGGAAACCCTGCCGTACGACGTATTTTCGCCGCACCAGGACATCATTTCCCAGAGGATCGCCACCCTTTACCAGCTCCCCGAGCTGCAGCACGGCATTCTGGTCGTGCCCATCGCCACCGCCCTGCACCGCCTGGCGCCGGCGAAGTTCCTGCTCGGCAGCAGCCTGGTGCTGGACGTCGGCCAGAAGCTCGACGTCGAACAGATGCGCCTGCGCCTGGAAGCGGCCGGCTACCGCTGCGTCGACACCGTCTACGAGCATGGCGAATTCGCCGTGCGCGGCGCGCTGATCGACCTGTTCCCGATGGGCAGCGAGCTGCCCTACCGGATCGACCTGTTCGACGACGAGATCGAGACGCTGCGCACCTTCGACCCGGAGAACCAGCGCTCCATCGAGAAGGTCGACAGCATCCGCCTGCTGCCGGCGCGGGAATTCCCGCTGCGCAAGGAGGCGGTGACCGGTTTCCGCAACCGCTTCCGCGAGCGCTTCGACGTCGACTACCGGCGCTGCCCGATCTACCAGGACCTCGCCAGCGGCCTGACGCCAGCCGGCATCGAGTACTACCTGCCGCTGTTCTTCGAGGAAACCTCGACCCTGTTCGACTACCTGCCGCAGGACACCCAGGTGTTCTCCCTGCCGGGCATCGAGCAGGCCGCCGAGCAGTTCTGGAGCGACGTGCGCAACCGCTACGAGGACCGCCGCTACGATCCCGAGCGCCCGCTGCTGCCGCCGGCCGAGCTGTTCCTGCCGGTGGAGGACTGCTTCGCCCGGCTGAAAAGCTGGCCGCGCGTGGTGGTCAGCGCCGAGCCCGTCGAACCGGGCGTCGGCCGCGAGCTGTTCCCGGCGCAGCCGCTGCCGGAACTGGCCATCGAGGCCAAGGCCACCGAGCCGCTGGCCCGCCTGCGCCAGTTCATCGAGCAGTTCGACGGGCGCATCCTGTTCACCGCCGAATCCGCCGGCCGCCGCGAGGTGCTGCTGGAGCTGCTGGCGCGCATCAAGCTGCGCCCGGTGGAAGTCGAAGGCTGGCCGCAGTTCCTCGAACACGGCGAGCGCCTGGCGATCACCATCGCGCCGATGGACGAAGGCCTGCTGCTGGAGGCCGACCCCGGCCAGCGCGGCGTCGCGCTGATCGCCGAGAGCCCGCTGTTCGGCCACCGCGTCATGCAGCGCCGGCGCCGCGAGAAGCAGCGCGACGCCGGCGACAACGTCATCAAGAACCTCACCGAGCTGCGCGAAGGCGCGCCGGTGGTGCACATCGACCATGGCGTCGGCCGCTACATGGGCCTGATCACCCTGGAGATCGACGGCCAGAGCGCGGAATTCCTCGCCCTGCAGTACGCCGACGAAGCCAAGCTCTACGTGCCGGTGGCCAGCCTGCACCTGATCGCCCGCTACACCGGTGCCGACGACGCCCTGGCGCCGCTGCACCGGCTCGGCTCGGAAACCTGGCAGAAGGCCAAGCGCAAGGCCGCCGAACAGGTCCGCGACGTCGCCGCCGAACTGCTCGACATCTACGCCCGCCGCGCCGCGCGCAAGGGCTATGCCTTCAAGGACCCGCAGGCCGACTACGCCACCTTCTCCGCCGGCTTCCCCTTCGAGGAGACCCCGGACCAGCAGGCGGCCATCGAAGCGGTGGTGGCCGACATGCTCGCCGAGAAGCCGATGGACCGCCTGGTCTGCGGCGACGTCGGCTTCGGCAAGACCGAAGTGGCGATGCGCGCGGCCTTCGTCGCGGTGCACAGCGGCCGGCAGGTCGCCGTGCTGGTGCCCACCACCCTGCTCGCCCAGCAGCACTACAACAGCTTCCGCGACCGCTTCGCCGACTGGCCGGTGACGGTCGAGGTGATGAGCCGCTTCAAGTCGGCCAAGGAAGTCGAAGGCGCGGTCGGCCAGCTGGCCGAAGGCAAGGTGGATATCGTCATCGGCACCCACAAGCTGCTGCAGGACGATGTGAAGTTCAAGAACCTCGGCCTGGTGATCATCGACGAGGAACACCGCTTCGGCGTGCGCCAGAAGGAGCAGCTCAAGGCGCTGCGCAGCGAGGTGGACATCCTCACCCTCACCGCCACGCCGATCCCGCGCACGCTGAACATGGCGGTTTCCGGCATGCGCGACCTGTCGATCATCGCCACGCCGCCGGCGCGCCGGCTGTCGGTGCGCACCTTCGTGATGGAGTCGAACAAGCCGACCATCAAGGAAGCGCTGCTGCGCGAGCTGCTGCGCGGCGGCCAGGTCTACTACCTGCACAACGAGGTGAAGACCATCGAGAAGTGCGCCCGCGACCTGGCCGAGCTGGTCCCGGAAGCGCGCATCGGCATCGGCCACGGGCAGATGCGCGAGCGCGAACTGGAACAGGTGATGAGCGACTTCTACCACAAGCGCTTCAACGTGCTGGTGGCCTCGACCATCATCGAGACCGGCATCGACGTGCCGAGCGCCAACACCATCCTCATCGATCGTGCCGACAAGTTCGGCCTGGCCCAGCTGCACCAGTTGCGCGGCCGCGTCGGCCGCAGCCACCACCAGGCCTACGCCTACCTGCTGACCCCGCCGCGCAAGCAGATGACCCAGGACGCCGAGAAGCGCCTGGAAGCCATCGCCAACGCCCAGGACCTCGGCGCCGGTTTCGTCCTGGCGACCCACGACCTGGAAATCCGCGGCGCCGGCGAACTGCTCGGCGAAGGCCAGAGCGGGCAGATCCAGGCGGTCGGCTTCACTCTTTATATGGAGATGCTCGAACGCGCGGTGAAGGCGATCCGCAAGGGCGAGCAGCCGAACCTGGAAAAACCGCTCGGCGGCGGTCCGGAAGTCAACCTGCGGGTGCCGGCGCTGATTCCCGAGGACTACCTGCCGGACGTGCACGCGCGCCTGATCCTCTACAAGCGCATCGCCAACGCCGCCGACGAGGACGGCCTGCGCGAGATGCAGGTGGAGATGATCGACCGCTTCGGCCTGCTGCCGGAGCCGGCGAAGAACCTGATGCGCCTGACCCTGCTCAAGCTGCAGGCGGACAGGCTCGGCATCGTCAAGGTCGATGCCGGACCGCAGGGAGGCCGGGTAGAATTCGCCGCCGACACGCAGGTCGACCCGCTGGTGCTGATCAGGATGATCCAGAGCCAGCCGAACCGCTACAAGTTCGAAGGGGCCACCCTGTTCAGGTTCCAGGTGCCGATGGAGCGCCCGGAAGAACGATTCAACACTCTCGAGGCGCTGTTCGAGCGTCTCGCGCCGCAGACCACCTGAGGACCATACATGCGTCTGTTCCGCCCACTCCTTGCGTTGCTTGCCCTGCTCGCCCCGATGGCGTTCGCCGACGAGCCCTACCAGGTCGAACTGATCCTCTTCCAGCAGGCCGGCGATCCGGTCTTCGCCAGCCAGCCGGCCCCGGACGACTGGGCCAGGGGCGCGCCGGCACCGGGCGAGGACGCCAGGCGCCCGACCGCCCTGGATGCCCAGGCGCACAAGCTGGAGGAAGCCCAGGGCTTCGTGGTGCTGATGCACAAGGCCTGGCGCCAGGAGATCGGCGCGAACCCTGTCACCATCTCGCTGAACGAAGGCAAGCAGCAGGACGGCCACTTCCCGGTGGAAGGCACCCTGACCCTCAGCCAGGAGCGCTTCGTCGACGCCAAGACCGACTTCTGGGTCAACCGCTTCGGCGACGACGGCCTGCTCGCCCGCAGCCAGCGCATGGTGCAGGACGTGCGCCTGAAGAACAGCGTGCTGGCCTACCTCGACCACCCGAGCCTGGGCATGCTGATCAAGGTCAGCCCGCTCAACGCCCGCCCCGCCTCGCCGAACCCGGCGGAGCTGGAAGAACAGCAGATCCAGCAGCAGGAACAGCAGGCCCCCGACGCCGCGCCACCGAGCGGCGGTTTCGATGCGCCGCCGCCTTCCGCCCCCGTCGAAGGCGAACCCGCGCCGTCCACCCAGGACGAGTGACGCGGCAGCGGCGCCATGAGCGACTTCGTCGCACGGCTGAAAACGCTCGGCTGGCGCCGCCATTTCGATGCCCTCGCCCTGATCCGCGGCGAAAGCCAGGCCAGGGCGGAACAGATCAGGATCAGGCAGCTCGGCGCCGACTTCGTGTCGGCCAGCTGCCTTGGCCCGGGCCGGCAGCGCCATGAGCTGCGGATCGTCTTCGACCCGCGACAGGAAAGATTCGAAGGCAACTGCGACTGTCCCGTCGACCACAACTGCGAGCACTGCGTGGCGGTGCTGCTCTATCTGCAGACCAGCGCCCCGATAACCGCCGCCAGCCCTGCCCCGGCACCGCCAATCATCGAGCCAGCCGCCAGGATTTCTGCGCCGAAGGAACCCGCCGTGGAGATCACGCCGGTGGACGGCTGGTTCGCCGAGATCGAGGAGCATCCGGGGAACGGCTGGTTCGATCTCGAACTCGGCATCCTCGTCAACGGACGGCGGATCAGCCTGCTGCCGGTACTCATCCGTACCATCCGCGCCCATCCCGAACTGCTGGAAGACTGCGCGGCGCAACCGGGCGGCAGCATCACCGTGCCGCTCGATGCAGAGCGCAAGCCGATCCATATCGAGCTGCCCTTCTCCAGGCTGCGGCCCATTCTCGCCACCCTTGGCGAACTGCATATGCGCACCCGCTGGGATATCCCCCTGCGTCTGGGCATTCCCGACGCCGCCCGCCTCGGCGCCCTGGAAGAACTGCCACTGGAATGGCAGGGCGGCGAAAACCTGCGCGCCTTCGCCCGGCGGCTGCGCGACTACCGTGCCCAAACGTGCGCCGCGCCGGCCGGCCTGCAGGCGACGCTGCGCCCCTACCAGCTGGAAGGCCTGAGCTGGATGCAGGCCCTGCGCGAACTGGGCGTCGGCGGCGTCCTCGGCGACGACATGGGCCTGGGCAAGACCCTGCAGGCGCTGGCCCACATCCTTGTGGAGAAAGAATCGGGTCGGCTGGATCACCCTGCACTGGTGCTGATGCCCACCAGCCTGATCGCCAACTGGCAGGACGAAGCCGCACGCTTCGCTCCCGGCCTGCGCGTGCTGACCCTGCACGGATCGCGGCGGCATGGCGATTTCGCCGATCTGCAGCGCTACGACCTGATCCTCACCACCTACGCCCTGCTGCCGCGGGATATCGAAGTCCTGTGCCAACAGCCGCTGCACCTGCTGATCCTCGACGAGGCGCAGTACATCAAGACCGCCACCAGCAAGGCCGCCGTGGCCGCCAGCCGACTGCAGGCGCGCCAGCGCCTGTGCATGACCGGCACGCCGCTGGAAAACCACCTGGGCGAGCTGTGGTCGCTGTTCAACCTGCTGATGCCCGGCTGGCTCGGCGCGGGCCGCGAGTTCACCCGGCTCTACCGCACGCCCATCGAGAAACTCGACGACCGCCAGCGGCTGGCGCACCTCAATGCGCGGATCAAACCCTTCCTGCTGCGCCGAAAAAAGGAACAGGTCGCCACCGAACTGCCGCCGAAGAGCGAGATCACCCACTGGATCGAGCTGGGCGAGGCGCAGCGCGACCTCTACGAAACCGTGCGGCTGGCGATGGACAGGAAGGTTCGCGAGGAAATCCAGCGCAAGGGCCTGGAGGCCAGCCACCTCGTCATCCTCGATGCGCTGCTCAAGCTGCGCCAGGTCTGCTGCGATCCGCGCCTGCTGAAGAGCGCCGCCAGCCGGGCAACTTCCGGCAAGCTCGCCAGCCTGCTGGAAATGCTCGACGAACTGCTCGCCGAAGGCCGGCGCATCCTGCTGTTCTCGCAGTTCACCTCGATGCTCGAACTGATCGAGGCGGAGCTGCACAAGCGCGGCATCGCCTACAGCCGACTCACCGGCGAGACCCGCGACCGCCGCGCTCCGGTGGAAGACTTCCAGAACGGCAAGGTGCCGCTGTTCCTGATCAGCCTCAAGGCCGGCGGCACCGGCCTCAACCTCACCGCCGCCGATACGGTGATCCACTACGACCCGTGGTGGAACCCGGCGACCGAGAACCAGGCCACCGACCGCGCCTACCGCATCGGCCAGGACAAGCCGGTGTTCGTCTACAAGCTGATCGCCCGCGGCACGCTGGAAGAGAAGATCCAGCAGCTGCAGCGCAAGAAGGCCACGCTGGCCGCCAGCGTGCTGGAAGGCGGGAAGGAAGGCGGCCTGCAACTGGACAGCGCCGACATCGACGCGCTGTTCGCCCCGCTGCCGGCCATGTCCGACGAGTAGTGCCGGCGTTTTTGCTTTAAGATGAGCGCCTTTTCCGTTCCATCCCCAGGAAGCTTCCCGATGTCCCTGTCGCCGACGCTGGCCCTTGCCTGCGACCTGATCCGCCGCCCCTCCGTCACTCCGGTCGATGCCGACTGCCAGCAGCTGATGATGCAGCGCCTGGCCGCCTGCGGCTTCGATCTGGAACCGATGCGCATCGAGGAAGTGGACAACTTCTGGGCCCGGCGTGCCGGCCGCGACGGCGGCAACGGCCCGGTGCTGTGCTTCGCCGGGCATACCGACGTGGTGCCCACCGGCCCGGTACAGGCCTGGCAGCACGAGCCGTTCGAGGCGCTGATCGATGCCGACGGCATGCTCTGCGGGCGCGGCGCGGCGGACATGAAGGGCAGCCTGGCGTCGATGATCATCGCCACCGAGCGCTTCGTCGCCGACCACCCGGACCACAAGGGCAGCATCGCCTACCTGATCACCAGCGACGAGGAAGGCCCGGCGCAGCACGGCACCAGGGCCGTGGTCGAACGCCTGGCCGCGCGCGGCGAGCGCCTGGACTGGTGCATCGTCGGCGAGCCGTCGAGCACCAGCCTGGTCGGCGACGTGGTGAAGAACGGCCGCCGCGGCTCCCTCGGCGCGAAACTCAGCGTGCGCGGCGTGCAGGGCCACGTGGCCTACCCGCACCTGGCGAAGAACCCGATCCACCTCGCCGCCCCGGCACTGGCCGAACTGGCCGCCGAGCACTGGGACGACGGCAACGAATTCTTCCCGCCGACCAGCTTCCAGATTTCCAACATCAACGGCGGCACCGGCGCGACCAACGTCATCCCCGGCGAACTGCTGGTGATCTTCAACTTCCGTTTCTCCACCGAATCCACCGTCGAAGGCCTGCAGCAGCGCGTCGCGGCGATCCTCGACAGGCACGGGCTGGACTGGCACATCGACTGGGCGCTGTCCGGCCTGCCGTTCCTCACCCAGCCGGGCGAACTGCTGGGCGCGGTTTCCGCCAGCATCAAGGCGGTGACCGGCCGCGACACCACGCCTTCCACCTCCGGCGGCACCTCGGACGGGCGCTTCATCGCCACCATGGGTACCCAGGTGGTGGAACTCGGCCCGGTCAACGCCACCATCCACCAGGTCAACGAGCGGGTGCTGGCCAGCGATCTCGATCTGCTCACCGAGATCTACTACCAGACCCTGGTCCGGCTGCTCGCCTGATGCTCACCTGCCCGATCTGCCAGGCGCCGCTGGCCAACGTCGACAACGGCGTGGCCTGCCCTGCCGGCCACCGCTTCGACCGCGCGCGCCAGGGCTACCTGAACCTGCTGCCGGTGCAGCACAAGAAGAGCCGCGACCCGGGCGACAACGCCGCCATGGTCGAGGCGCGACGCGACTTCCTCGGCGCCGGCCACTACGTCCCGCTGGCCCGGCGCCTGGCCGGACTGGCCGCCGAACGCGCGCCGGCGCGCTGGCTGGATATCGGCTGCGGCGAGGGCTACTACAGCGCGCAACTGGCCGAGGCCCTGCCCGGCAGCGACGGCTACGCGCTGGACATCTCCCGCGAGGCGGTCAAACGCGCCTGCCGCCGCGCGCCAGAGCTGACCTGGATGGTCGCCAGCATGGCCCGGGTGCCGCTGGCCGACGCCTCCTGCCAGTTGCTCGCCAGCGTGTTCAGCCCGATCGACTGGAACGAGGCCGTGCGCCTGCTGGAACCGGGCGGCGGCGTGCTGCGCCTGGGCCCGGCCAGCGAGCACCTGCTCGAACTGCGCCAGCGCCTGTACGACGAAGTGCGCGACTACGTCGACGACAAGCACCTCGCCGACCTGCCCGCCGAGCTGTCCCTGGCGCATACCGAAACCCTGAGCTATCGCCTGCCGCTGGACACCCGCGAAGCCCGGGAAAACCTGCTGGCGATGACCCCGCACGGCTGGCGGGTCAACCCGCAGCGGCGCGAACGAATCCTCGCCGAGCCTTTCGAGGTCACCGTGGCGGTGCGCTACGATTGGCTGGCACGCAAATAATCTGAAGAGGCCCCGATGCGCCAACCGGATATCGAGATCTACCTGAAGGACGCCGACCAGGCCGCCGTTTCCGCCTGGCTGGCCGAAGCGCTGGGCCCCTGCTCCGAATGGCGCGCGCAGGGCGAAACCTTCAAGTGCGAGGCGGACAGCCCGAATGGCGTGATTCCGCTGACCTGGCTGCCGAAGGCGGTGGGCAAGTGGCACAGCCTGTTCATCGACAGCTCCGTGACGCCCTGGGACGACGACCTTTCCTGCGCCCGCGCCGCCTGCGCCGCGCTGGGCGTGGAAGTACGCTGCGCCCCGGGTGGCTGGAGCGAGGATCAGGGCGAGGATGATGCCGACCGCTGGCTGAAGGTGAGCGCGGAAGGTGTCGAGGAAATCACCTGGCGGACGGGCTGAGGCCCATCAATCCACTCCTACCTTGCCGGCGAAGAGAAGGTTCGCGAGCAAGCTCGCTCCTACAAAAGCGCGGCGCTTGCCGGATGCTGAAAAAACAAAGGCCCGTCATTCGACGGGCCTTTGTTTTCGGGGGCTCAGACCTTGGCGACGTCTTCCGCCTGCAGGCCTTTCTGACCCTGGATCACCGAGAACTCCACTTTCTGGCCTTCGACCAGGGAGCGGTGACCCTCGCCACGGATGGCGCGGTAGTGGACGAAAACGTCCGGACCGCTGTCACGTTGAATGAATCCATAGCCCTTGGCGTCATTGAACCATTTGACGGTTCCGATCTCACGATCAGCCATTACCACACTCTCCAGCTTGCAATTTTATTTTTGGGTGGCCCCCGAAATGAGGACTTCGACGGAGCACCAGGAATCGCTCTTCGTCGTCCACCCGAAGTATTGCCGGAGCGGATTTCGAATAACGCCCTTAAGGCGACCGCGCTCTGGAGTATATAAATCAAAAGTTGCGGGAGCAAAGTACTTTCTTCACATCCGGAGAGATGCCATCAGAGTTGGCCAAAGTGCCATTCCACGGGGCTTGCAGGGGATATTTCCGGGTATTTCCGCGATATTTGCGGCGAACCCACGCGAACACGGCGCATGCCGTAGCCAGCTTGCCAGCGAAGAAATGTCGCCCGCCATTGCGGCGGGCGAAGGTGGAACTGACCGTTACCGTAAGCCGGACGCGGGAGCGTCCTGGGGTGCGTTCCCACGCGGGAGCATGGGAACGATTGGAGCGAGGTTAGCGGCGGAACCCCGGGCGGCTGCCCTCGCCTGCCGGTTGCGGGCGGCGCTTGGCGATCGGCTTGCGCGGCGGCTTGGCCGGGGCCGGGCGTTCGCCGTGCTCGGCGTGGGGCTTGGCCGGGCGCTTGCGGTTGACGTCGCTCGGACGCTCCGCCAGCGGGGCACCCTGCTTGCGCTCGGCCGGACGCGGCGCGCGGGCCGGACGGCCACTGCCTTCGTGCCGGGAATCCTGGCGCGGAGCGCGCGGCGCGCGGCTTTCGCCGGCTTCGCCACGCGGGGAACGCGGAGCACGCTTCTCGCCTGCCTCGTCACGCGGATAGCGCGGAGCACGTTTTTCACCGGCCTCGCCACGCGGATGACGCGGAGCCCGGCTGTCACCCGCCTCGTCACGGGAACGACGCGGCGCACGGCTGTCACCCGCCTCGTCGCGGGAACGACGCGGAGCGCGCCCTTCCACCGCCTCGCCACGCGGCGCGCGGGCCGGACGCTCGCTGGTGGCACCCGGACGCGGAGCACGACGCGGACGCTCGCCCTCGGCGGCCTCCTTGCGGGCGCGGGAACCACGGCCGGCATCCGGACGCTCGCTACGGGCCAGCGGCTTGGACAGCTTGCGCTGCTGGCGCTCCAGCTTTTCCTTGGCCTTGGTGGACATGCTCGGCAGTGCCACCGGCTTCAGGCCGACTTCCTCGCTGAGGATGTCGATTTCGCGCTGCTCCATCTCGCGCCAGCGGCCCATGGTCAGCTCGGAAGTGAGGAACACCGGGCCGAAACGCACGCGCTTCAGGCGGCTCACCACCACGCCCTGGGATTCCCACAGGCGGCGCACTTCGCGGTTGCGGCCTTCCATCACCACCACGTGGTACCAGTGGTTGAAACCTTCGCCGCCCGGCGCCTGCTGGATGTCGCTGAACTTGGCCGGGCCGTCTTCCAGCATCACGCCGTTCTTCAGGCGCTCGATCATGTCCTCGTCGACCTCGCCGCGCACACGCACGGCGTATTCGCGGTCCATCTCGTAGGACGGGTGCATCAGGCGGTTGGCCAGTTCGCCGTCAGTGGTGAACAGCAGCAGGCCGGTGGTGTTGATGTCCAGGCGGCCGATGTTGATCCAGCGGCCGGTGCGCAGGCGCGGCAGGCGGTCGAACACGGTCGGGCGGCCTTCCGGATCGTCGCGGGTGCAGACCTCGCCTTCCGGCTTGTTGTAGATCAGCACGCGGCGCACGCTTTCCTCGCCGGCGTCGCGGCGGATCAGGTGGTCGTCGACGGCGATGGCGTCATGGCTGTCGACGCGCTGGCCGAGGCTGGCGACGGCGCCGTTGACCTTGACCCGGCCTTCCTCGATCCAGGCTTCCACGTCGCGGCGCGAGCCCACGCCAAGGCGCGCGAGAACCTTCTGCAGTTTCTCGCCGGCGGGGGCTGGGGAATGTTCTTGGTTTTCGTGCGTGTCGGTCATCTGGGCACCTCCCGGTGTGTCATGCAACGAAAGAAAGGGCGCGCATCATACGCGCTTGCGCGGGACTACGCACCGCTTGTGATCGGGAAAGCCTAGTCGAATTGCTTCAAGCCGGATGTTTCCGGCCGACGAAGCAGCCACTGTACGGCCCGTTCCACGCCCGGCTGTTACGGGACAACCCGCGCCGCAGCGATTAGCCTGCGAAAAAAGCCGAAATCGCCGCCATGCCCATCGAACTCCTCGCCGCCTTCCTGATGTTCGCCTTCGTCACCTCGATCACACCGGGCCCCAACAACATGATGCTGCTCGCCTCCGGGGTGAACTTCGGCGTGCGCCGCACGCTGCCGCACATGCTCGGCATCAGCATCGGATTCCTGGCGCTGGTGGTCGCGGTGGGCCTGGGGCTGAACCGCCTGTTCGAACTGTTCCCGATCACCTACACGGTGCTGCGCTACCTCGGTGGCGCCTACCTGCTGTACCTGGCCTGGAAGATCGCCAACGCCGGCGCGCCGCAGACCGCTTCGGCGACGAGCGGCAGCAAGCCGTTCAGCTTCCTGCAGGCCGCCGCCTTCCAGTGGGTCAACCCCAAGGCCTGGATCATGGCGATCGGCGCCATCACCACCTACACGCCGCAGCAGGACTTCATCGGCAACGTGCTGCTGATCGCCGTGCTGTTCGCCGTGGTCAACTTCCCCAGCGTCGGCGTCTGGACGATCGCCGGCAGCCTGCTGCGCCACTGGCTGGAAGAACCGGCCCGGCTCAGGGTCTTCAATGTCGGCATGGCCCTGCTGCTCGTCGCCTCGCTTTACCCCCTGTTCGCTTCTGCACACTGACGGATACCGCATGACCGCCCCGACCAGCGCCCGCCTGCGCCCTCTCGCCGACTCCTCGCCCGCCGCCGTGGTGGCCGGCTTCGTCGCCATGCTCACCGGCTACACCAGCTCGCTGATCCTGATGTTCCAGGCCGGCCAGGCCGCCGGGCTGAGCGCCGGGCAGATTTCCTCGTGGATCTGGGCGCTGTCGATCGGCATGGCGCTGACCACCATCGGCCTGACCCTGCGCTACCGCACGCCGATCGTCATCGCCTGGTCCACGCCCGGCGCCGCCCTGCTGATCAGCAGCCTGCCCGGCGTGCCCTATTCCGAGGCGATCGGCGCGTTCATCGTCTGCGCCGCGCTGATCGCCCTGTGCGGCATCACCGGCAGCTTCGACCGGCTGATGCGCCAGGTCCCCGGTTCGCTGGCCGCCGCGCTGCTGGCCGGCGTGCTGTTCCGCATCTGCATCGAGATCTGCCGCGCCGCCGAGCAGCAGACCCTGCTGGTGCTGGCGATGTTCTTCAGCTACCTGCTGGCCAAGCGCCTGGCGCCGCGCTACGCGGTGTTCGTCGCGCTGCTGCTGGGCATCGGCCTGGCCGGCTTCCTCGGCCTGCTGGATTTCAGCCACTTCCGGCTGGAAGTGGCGAAACCGGTCTGGACCACGCCGAGCTTCTCCCTGGCCGCCACCATCAGCATCGGCATCCCGCTGTTCATCGTCGCCATGGCCTCGCAGAACATGCCCGGCCTGGCCGTGCTGCGCGCCGACGGCTACCAGGTGCCGGCCTCGCCGCTGATCTCGGTGACCGGCATCGCCTCGATGCTGCTGGCGCCGTTCGGCTCCCACGGCATCAACCTGGCGGCGATCAGCGCGGCCATCTGCACCGGCCCCGAGGCCCACGAGAATCCGCACAAGCGCTACACCGCGGCGCTCTGGTGCGGCCTGTTCTACGGCGTCGCCGGCATCTTCGGCGCCACCCTGGCGGCGCTGTTCGCCGCGCTGCCCAAGGCGCTGGTGCTGTCGGTGGCCGCCCTCGCCCTGCTCGGCTCGATCACCAACGGCCTGGCCAACGCCATGGCCGAGCCGCGCGAGCGCGAGGCGGCGCTGGTCACCTTCCTGGTCACCGCCTCGGGCTTCACCCTGCTTTCCGTGGGCTCGGCGTTCTGGGGGCTGGTCGCGGGACTGCTGACCCAGCTGATCCTCAACTGGCGGCGCTGAGCCTGGCGCCGTCGCCGCGGGCGGCGCACCGGTAACGATCGGCAACATATTGCCGCGCGTCATTCGACCGCGGCTGGCCCAGGTCAAGTTCTCCCTGGCGCGGTCCATGCTTGACTTCCAGCATGGTCAACCGCGACAGGAGCAGTCCATGACCGAGCGCCGCGTCCCACGCCCAAGCGGCAGCGCCTCTCCGCCCTGGCACAGCCTTTCCCCGCAGCAGGTGCAGGACCAGCTGCGCAGCGGCCCCGCAGGCCTCGACGAGGCCGAGGTGCTGCGCCGCCGCGAGCAGTACGGCGAGAACCGCCTGGCGCCGCCCCGCCGCCGCGGCCCGCTGCTGCGCCTGCTGCTGCAGTTCCACAACATCCTGCTCTACGTGATGCTCGCCGCCGCGCTGATCACCGCCGCGCTCGGCCAGTGGATCGACACCGGCGTGCTGCTCGGCGCCGTGCTGGTCAACGCGGTGATCGGTTTCATCCAGGAAGGCAGGGCCGAATCGGCGCTGGACTCCATCCGCAGCATGCTGTCCTCCAGCGCCACGGTGATCCGCCAGGGCAAGCGCCAGCAGCTGGGCGCCGCCGACCTGGTGCCCGGCGACCTGGTGCTGCTGGCATCCGGCGACCGGGTGCCGGCCGACCTGCGCCTGCTGACCGGCAAGGAACTGCGCGTCGACGAGGCGGCGCTCACCGGGGAATCCCTGCCGGTGGAAAAGAGCCCCGACGCGGTGCCGCTCGACGCGCCCCTCGGCGACCGCTACGGCATGGCCTACTCCGGCACCCTGGTGGTGTTCGGCCAGGCCAGCGGACTGGTGGTGGCCACCGGCGCCGCGACCGAGCTGGGCCGGATCAACCAGATGCTGCGCAGCGTGCACCAACTGACCACCCCGCTGCTGCGCCAGATCGACCGCTTCGGCCGCGCCCTGGCGCTGGTCATTCTCGGCCTCGCCTTCGTGGTGTTCCTGCTCGGCACCCTGTGGCGCGGCGAAACGCCGGCGGAAATGTTCATGATGGTGGTGGCGCTGGTGGCCTCGGCCATCCCCGAGGGGCTGCCGGCGATCATGACCGTGACCCTGGCCCTCGGCGTGCAGCGCATGGCCGGCCAGCAGGCCATCGTCCGGCGCCTGCCGGCGGTGGAAACCCTGGGCTCGGTGACGGTGATCTGCTCGGACAAGACCGGCACCCTGACCCGCAACGAGATGACCGTGCAGCGCGTGGTCTGCGCCGGCCGGGTGTACGAGGTGGAAGGCGTCGGCTACAGCCCCGAGGGCGGCTTCAGCGTCGACGGCCAGCCGGTGGAGCTGGGCGCGCAGACCGCCCTGCAACTGGCGATCCGCACCGGCGTGCTGTGCAACGACGCGCTGCTGCGCGAGGACGACGGCCAGTGGCGCATCGAAGGCGACCCCACCGAGGGCGCGCTGCTGGTGCTCGGCGCCAAGGCCGGCCTGCCGCCGGAAGCCTGCAATGAAGCCTGGCCGCGGCTGGACAGCATTCCCTTCGAGTCCCAGCACCGTTTCATGGCCAGCAGCCACCGGGACGGCGCGGACCAGCCGTGGATACTGGTCAAGGGCGCCCCGGAACGCATCCTGGAGATGTGCTCGCGGCAGCTCATGGACGACGGCGACGCCCCGCTCGATCCCGACTACTGGCGGCGCATGGCCACCGACACCGCCGCGCGCGGCCTGCGCCTGCTGGCCCTGGCCGCCCGGCGTACGGAGCCGGCCGGAGCGCAGCTGGACTTCGCCGACGTCGCCGAGGGCTTCACCCTGCTCGCCCTGGTCGGCCTGATCGACCCGCCGCGCACCGAGGCCATCGCCGCCGTCGAGCAATGCCAGCAGGCCGGCATCCGGGTGAAGATGATCACCGGCGACCACGCCGAGACCGCCCGCGCCATCGGTGCGCAGCTGGGCATCGGCGTCGGCCGGCCGGCGGTGACCGGCGCCGAACTGGCGGTGATCGACGACAACGAACTGCGCCGCGTGGCCCGCGAGGTGGACGTCTTCGCCCGCGCCAGCCCGGAGCACAAGCTGCGCCTGGTGCAGGCCCTGCAGCAGGACGGCGAGGTGGTGGCGATGACCGGCGACGGCGTCAACGACGCGCCGGCGCTGAAGCGCGCCGAGGTCGGCGTGGCCATGGGCTGCAAGGGCACCGAGGCGGCGCGCGAGGTGGCCGACGTGGTGCTCGCCGACGACAACTTCGCCAGCATCGCCAGGGCGGTGCGCGAGGGCCGCGCGGTCTACGACAACCTGAAGAAGTTCATCCTGTTCATGCTGCCGACCAACGGCGGCGAGACGCTGGTGGTGATCACCGCGCTGTTCCTCGGCTATGCCCTGCCGCTGACGCCGGCGCAGGTGCTGTGGATCAACATGGTCACCTCCAGCACCCTGGGCATCGCCCTCGCCTTCGAACCGGCCGAGCCCGGCATCATGCAGCGCCGCCCGCGGCCGCCGGGCACTCCGCTGCTGTCCGGCTTCTTCGTCTGGCGGGTGTTCATGGTGTCCTGCCTGATGATGCTCGGCGCCTTCGGCCTGTTCGTCTGGGAGCTGGAACGCGGCACCAGCATCGAATCGGCGCGGACCATGGCGGTGAACGCGGTGGTGGCGGCGGAGATGTTCTACCTGATCAACAGCCGGGCGATCTTCGGCTCGGTGCTCAGCCGCGAAGGGCTGCTCGGCAATCGCTGGGTACTGCTGGCGATCGCCATCTGCGTACCGCTGCAACTGGCCTTCACCTATGCGCCGTGGATGCAGGGGATATTCGGTTCCACCGGGCTGAGCCTGGAGGAATGGTCGCGGGTGCTGGGCGCCGGGCTGCTGGTGTTCCTCGGCGCCGAACTGGAGAAACTGGTGATCCGCCGCTGCGGGCTGGCCGCGCGGCTGTCCCGGCATTGACCGATCGGGATGCTCAGACCGCGGTCAGGCCGCCATCCACCGGCAGGGCCACGCCGGTGCTGAAGCCGGCGCCGTCGCTGCACAGGTAGAGCACCGCGGCGGCGACTTCCTCCGCCTGGCCCACGCGGCCGACGGGGTGCATGGCGGCCACCGACTGGGCCTTGGCCGGATCGCTCTCGCAGACGCGGCGGAACATGTCGGTGTCGATCACCGCCGGGCAGACGGCATTGATGCGCACCTTCTTCCGCGCATATTCGATGGCCGCCGAGCGGGTCAGGCCGATCACCGCGTGCTTGGTAGCGGAATAGATCGCCATGTTCGGCGCTGCGCCGAGGCCGGCGACGGACGCTGTGTTGACGATGGCGCCGCCGCCCTGGGCGAGCATCACCGGGATCTGGTGCTTCATGCACAGCCACACGCCCTTCACGTTGACGTTCATCAGCGCGTCGAACTCGGCCTCGCTGCCATTCGCCAGGCGGCCGCGTTCGATCTCGATGCCGGCGTTGTTGAAGGCGTAGTCGAGCCGGCCGTAGGCGGCCAGGGTACCGGCCACCAGCGCGGCGACCTCGGCATCGCGGGTCACGTCGCAGCGGATGAAGGTCGCCTCGCCGCCGGCGGCACGGATCGCCTCGACGCTGGCCTCGCCGCCCCTGGCGTCCACGTCGGACACCACGACCTTGATGCCCTCGCGGGCGAAAGCCTGGGCGGTGGCGCGACCGATGCCGGCGCCGGCACCGGTGACCAGGGCGACCTGGCCGGAAAGCAGCTGACTCATGGAACTGTCCTCGAAGGTTTCTGGGGGAGTTCGCCGGAGTCTAGCCAGCACGCATCGGCAGCGAAGCACTATCAGGACGGTGATACACCGGGCATCCGGATGGATGATGTTGGATGGCACGGCACATCACCGGCGTGGATGATTCATTCTTCAGCGGGCGGGTGGAACTTGCCGATATCGGTGGGTGGGGCTATGCCCTGAGTAGCCCATCCAAAGCATGCGCACAACGTAGGAGCCAGCTTGCTGGCGATCAGCCGTGCCAGTCGGCAGCTCGGTGGTTGCCGGCAAGTCCGGGATCGCCAGCAAGCTGGCTCCTACAGGTCCGGTATCCCGATGCTCCTACGGGAGCCCTTCCACCACTGCGCACTAGCCAACGAACCGAGGACCCCACCATGCCCGCCCAGACCAACCGACAGTTCCAGCTCGCCAAACGCCCGGTCGGCATGCCGGACCGCGACACCTTCGCCTACGTCGAATCCCCCGCCGGCGAGCCCGGCCCCGGGCAGGTGCTGGTGAAGAACCAGTACCTGTCGCTGGACCCGGCCATGCGCGGCTGGATGAACGACGCCCGCTCCTATATCCCGCCGGTCGGCATCGGCGAGGTGATGCGCGCCCTCGGCGTCGGCCAGGTGATCGCCTCGCAGCATCCGGATTTCGCCGTGGGCGACACGGTGAACGGCGCCCTCGGCGTGCAGGACTACTTCCTCGGCGAGCCGCGCGGCTTCTACAAGGTCGACCCGGACCGCGCGCCGCTGCCACTGTATCTTTCGGCGCTGGGCATGACCGGCATGACCGCCTACTTCGGCCTGCTCGACGTCGGCCAGCCGAAGGCCGGCGAGACGGTGGTGGTTTCCGCGGCGGCCGGTGCGGTGGGCAGCGTGGTCGGGCAGATCGCGCGGATCAGGGGCTGCCGGGTGGTCGGCATCGCCGGCGGCGCGGAGAAGTGCCGCTACCTGATCGACGAGCTCGGCTTCGACGGCGCCATCGACTACAAGCACGAGGACGTGCAGGCCGGTCTGAAGCGCGAATGTCCCAAGGGCGTGGACGTGTTCTTCGACAACGTCGGCGGCGACATCCTCGACGCCGTGCTCACCCGCCTGGCGCCCAGGGCGCGCATCGTCATCTGCGGCGCGATCAGCCAGTACAACAACAAGGAGTCGGTGCGCGGGCCGGCCAACTACCTGTCGCTGCTGGTCAACCGCGCGCGCATGGAGGGCATGGTGGTGGTCGACTACGCCGACCGCTTCCCCGAAGCGCTCAGGGAAATGGCCACCTGGCTGGCCGAGGGCAAGCTGAAATCCCGCGAGGATGTGGTCGAGGGCCTGCAGAACTTCCCCGAAACGCTGCTGAAGCTGTTCAGCGGGGAGAACTTCGGCAAGCTGGTGCTGAAGGTTTGAGGGAGTAGCCCGCGCTTCATGGTTCCCACGCTCCCGCGTGGGAACCCATCCGGGGGCGCTCCGCGTCCCAGCGACGCGGGAGCGTCGAGAGCTGCATTCCCACGCAGGAGCGTGGGGAACGATAAGGATTCATCGCGTCCCGATGATGTCTGGCTAAGCTCCTATCCAGACACCTTGCGGAATCTCTCGAATGCCTCCTGTCCGCTGGCTCCCCGGCCTGCACCGCCTGCTGCACTACCGTTTCTCCTGGCTGGCGCCGGATATCCAGGCGGGGCTGTCGGTGGCCGCGATCCAGATTCCCACCGCCATCGCCTATGCGCAGATCGTCGGCTTCCCGGCCCAGGTCGGACTGTATGCCTGCATCCTGCCGATGCTGATCTACGCCCTGGTCGGCAGTTCGCGGCAACTGATGGTCGGCCCGGACGCCGCCACCGCGGCCATGGTCGCGGCGGCGATCACCCCGCTGGCGGCCGGCGATCCCCAGCGCCTGCTGCAGCTGTCGATGATCGTCGCGGTGATGGTCGGCCTGCTATCCATCGCTGCCGGGTTCGCCCGCGCCGGTTTCGTCGCCAGCTTCCTGTCGCGGCCAACCCTGGTCGGCTACCTGAACGGCATCGGCATCAGCCTGATCGCCGGCCAGCTGGGCAAGCTGCTCGGCTACCACGCCGAGACCAGCGGCTTCGTCGCCGGCATGCTGGCATTGCTGCGCAACCTGGCGGACGCGCACCTGCCCAGCCTCACGCTGGCCCTGGCCACCCTGGCGCTGATCGCCCTGACGCCTCGACGCTGGCCGAAGGTTCCCGGGGTGCTGCTCGGCGTGCTGCTGGCGACCCTGGTCACCGCGCTGCTCGGCCTCGACCGCTTCGGCATCCCCCTGCTCGGCGCGGTGCCCCAGGGATTGCCCGAGCTAACCTGGCCGCGCAGCAACTACAACGAGCTGCTCGGCCTGCTGCGCGACGCCTCCGGCATCACCATGGTCAGCTTCTGCAGCGCCATGCTCACCGCGCGCAGCTTCGCCGCCCGCCACGGCTACAGCGTCAACGCCAACCACGAGTTCATCGCCCTCGGCCTGGCCAATATCGGCGCGGGGGTTTCCCAGGGTTTCGCCATCAGCGGCGCCGACTCGCGCACCGCGGTGAACGACATGGTCGGCGGCAAGACCCAACTGGTGAGCGTCGTGGTCGCCCTGGTGATCGGCCTGGTGCTGGTGCTGTTCAGCGGCCCGCTGGGCTGGGTGCCGATCCCGGCGCTGGGCGCGGTGCTGATGATGGCCGGCTGGGGGCTGATCGACGTGAAGGCGCTCAAGGGCTTCTGGAAGCTCAGCCGCTTCGAGTTCGGCCTGTGCCTGCTGACCACCATCGGCGTGCTCAGCGTCGGCGTGCTGCCGGGCATCCTCGTCGCCATCGCCATCGCCCTGCTGCGCATGCTGTATTTCACCTATCGTCCGAGCGACGCGGTGCTCGGCTGGGTGCACGGCATCGACGGCCAGGTGGAGCTGAGCCGCTATCCGCAGGCGCAGACCCTGCCCGGCCTGGTGATCTACCGCTTCGATGCGCCGCTGCTGTTCTTCAACGCCGACTATTTCAAGGAGCGCCTGCTGGAGGTGGTGGAAGCGGCCGG
This sequence comes from Pseudomonas jinjuensis, assembly GCF_900103845.1. Lineage (GTDB taxonomy): Bacteria > Pseudomonadota > Gammaproteobacteria > Pseudomonadales > Pseudomonadaceae > Pseudomonas > Pseudomonas jinjuensis. The sequence goes on along the minus strand of NZ_FNIJ01000020.1, from coordinate 84,857 downwards.
GCAGCCCAACGCGGTGCTGCTCAACGCCGAAGGCATCACCAGCATGGACATCAGCGGCCTGACCACCCTGCGCGAGGTCCAGCAGACCCTCGCCGCGCAGGGCGTGCACCTGTCGCTGGCGCGGGCGACCGGGCAGACCCTGGAGCTGCTGCAGCGCTCGAAGATGCTCGGCGAGGTCAAGCCGCCGCTGGTGTTCAGCTCGGTGCGCTCCGGGGTCAACGCCTTCCGCCACTGGAAGCGCCAGCAGGTCGGCGAGACGCTGCAGGCGCGCCGGGAACCCGCCTAGGCCGTGCTACTTCGGCCTGATCATGCTGAAACGTTCGCGGGTGTAGGCGTACTGGCTGCCGCCGAGACGGCCGACCAGATCCAGGCGCGCGGGGTCGACATGGCGCTCGTCGAGCAGCACGGCGTCGTCGATGTGCGCCAGCAGCACCTCGGCGAAGATCAGGTGACAGTTCGGCCGCTCGGCCGGATACGGCTTGATCTCCGCCAGCCGGCATTCGAAGGCCACAGTGGCATCGGCCACCCGCGGCGGCGCGACGCGCTCGCTGGCCAGGGTGGCGATACCGGCGTGCTCGAACTCGCTGGCGCCGTGGGGTAGCCAGGCGGCGGTGGCGTTCATCCGCTCGGCCTGGGCGGCGCTGACCAGATGGATCACCAGTTCGCCGGTTTCCCACACGTTGCGCAGGGTGTCCTTGACGCTGCCGTCGTCGCGCAGGCTGGTGTTGACCATCAGCGTCGGCGGCTCGTCGCTGATCACCTGGAAGAAGCTGAACGGCGCCAGGTTGCTGCGACCCTCGGCGGACAGCGTGGAGACCCAGGCGATGGGACGCGGCGTGACGGTGGAGGCCAGCCAGCGGTAGGCGTCCGCCGGCGGGAGGGTGGAGAAGTCGAGTTGCATGGGATTTCCGCAAGCCAGGAAAGGAAACGCCGGAGCCGCTGACAGCGGTTCCGGCGCGAGGATTATGCCTTTCCGCGGCCTTCCTTCAACGGCCGGCGCGGGATTCCTTGATGTAGAAACGCGCCTTTTCGGCCTTGTCGAGGCAGCCCCCGTAGGACTCGACCTGCTGCTCGGTCTTGGCGGCGGTGATCAGGGTCAGCGCCTTGGAATAGCTGACGGTGCCGGCGAAGCCTTCGGCCTTGGCCAGGTCGAGCTCCTGCCAGGCGGCGCTCAGTTCAGTGGCGCAACTGTCGCGGTTCACCGTCTTGCCCGAACAGCCGGCTACCAGCAGGGCGATTGCAAGCAGGGTCAGGGTACGCGTCATGGAATGGTCCTCGCAGGAATAGTGATTCTCCAGCTTAGACCGCCGCCGGCGGATGCGCGTTCTGCCGGAAGTGGCGGACTACACTGTGCGCAGGCCATCCACCAGGGGAGATTCGAGCATGCTTCATCACGGCAGCTGTCATTGCGGACAGATCGCCTTCGAGGTGGAAGGCGAGATCGGCGAAGTCATCCAGTGCAACTGCTCGATCTGCAGCCGGCGCGGCTCGCTGCTGTGGTTCGCGCCGCGCGACAAGCTGCGCCTGAGCACGCCGGAAAGCGCCATGAGCACCTATACCTTCAACACCCACAAAATCCAGCACAAGTTCTGCCCCACCTGCGGCTGCGCCCCGCTGGCCTTCGGCAACATGCCGGACGGCAGCCCGATGGTGGCGGTGAACGTGCGCTGCCTGCCGGATGTGGATGCGGACGGCCTCACGGTGCGCAAATACGATGGCAGGAATGCGTAGGGCGAATAACCGTTCGCGGTTATCCGCCGCAAGCGCCGCGCCCGAACCCATCGGCGGATAACGCTGGCGCGTTATGCGCCCTACCCGGACATTCCAGCGAAACCGCGTAGGAGCGGGCCATGCCCGCGACAACACGTACGGTCGCGGGCATGGCCCGCTCCTACAGGCAACGTCAGGACGTAGGGTGGGTCACGCTCCATCGATCCACCATTCCCGCGTGCCATGCCCACCATGGTGGATGGAAAAAGCGCCATCCACCCTACGGTCTGGTCCGCACCCTACGCTCGGGCGCGCAGGTACTCCACCACTTCCGCCTGGTTGCCGCGGAACTCGATGCGCTCGGCCTTGCTTTCCAGCTGGAAGGCGTACATCGGGTCGTAGTACTCGCCGAGCAGCCCCTCGATCCAGCCACGGTGCAGGTCCACCGCGCCGCTGCGCTGCTGTTCCTCCAGCGCCGCATCCAGGATCGCCGCCAGGCGCTGGTAGCGCTCGCCGCCCAGGCGCTTGACGATGCCGGACAGGCTCTTGCGCAGGTAGGCGGCGAAGGCGTCGAAGCCGCCCTCCACGCCCACCACGTCCACAAACTCGGCGCACAGGTCGACCACGTAGTCCTTGAGGATGCGCTCGACGCGGTGCTCGAAACTGTCGTCCAGCCACACCAGCGGGTAGCGCTGCATGCCCTGGTACAGCTCCAGCGGCACCGAGCAACTGCCGACGATGCGGCCCTCGTCCTCCAGCACGAAGCGTTCGATGCCGGCATGGCGCTTCTTCAGGATGTCGATGGCCAGCAGGTTCTCGAAATCGATCTGCACCGGCTGCGGCGTGGCGCGGCGGCCGAAGGCGGAGCCGCGGTGGTTGGCGTGGCCTTCGAGGTCCAGGGCATTGTCCAGCTGGGCGACCACTTCGGTCTTGCCGGTGCCGGTCATGCCGCCGACCAGCACGAAGTCGCACTCCTCGGTGGCGGCGCGGGTGGTGTCGAAGAGGAAGGCGCGCATCGCCTTGTAGCCGCCGATCACCCGCGGATACTCGATGCCCGCCTCGCTCTTCAGCCACTGCTGGACGATCTGCGAACGCAGGCCGCCGCGGAAGCAGTACAGGTAGCCTTCGGGATTCTCGCGGGCGAACGCCGCCCAGCCGGCGATGCGCTCCTCCTTGAGCTTGCCGCTGACCAGCTCGTGGCCGAGGGCGATGGCCGCCTGCTGGCCGTGGTTCTTGTAGCTGGTGCCGACCTTCTGCCGCTCGACGTCGTTCATCAGCGGCCGGTTCACCGTATGCGGGAAGGCGCCCTTGCCGTATTCCACCGGGGCGCGCACATCCATCATCGGCACGTCGCCGAGGAACAGTTCGCGATAGTGCCGGGTGTTCTCGCGCATCACGCCACCTCTACCGCGTGGCTCTGTCGGGCCACCAGTTCGCCGATCGGCGCCAGCTGCAGGCCCAGTTCGACGGCGGCGGCGAGGAATTCCGCCTCGCCTTCCGGGGTCACCGCCACCAGCAGGCCGCCACTGGTCTGCGGGTCGCACAGCAGCAGCTTCTGCACTTCCGGCAGCGGCGCGATGCGCTGGCCGTAGCTGTCGAAGTTGCGTCCGGTGCCGCCGGGCACGCAGCCCTGCTCCAGGTAGTAGTCGACGCCGGCCAGGCGCGGCACCGCGTCGAAGCGGATGCGCGCGGTCAGGCCGCTGCCGTCGGCCATCTCCACCAGATGGCCGAGCAGGCCGAAGCCGGTGACGTCGGTCATCGCGGTCACCCCTCCCAGCTTGCCGAAGCGGCTGCCGGGGCGGTTCAGGGTGCACATCCAGTCGCGGGCGACGCCGACGTCCTCGGCGCGCAGCCTGGCCTTCTTCTCGGCGGTAGTGAGGATGCCGATGCCCAGCGGCTTGGTCAGGTACAGCCGGCAGCCTTCGCTGGCGGTGTCGTTGCGCTTCATGAAGCGCTTTTCCACCAGGCCGGTGACGGCCAGGCCGAAGATCGGCTCGGGGGCGTCGATGGAGTGGCCGCCCGCCAGCGGGATGCCCGCCTCGTCGCAGACCTTGCGCCCGCCGGCGATCACCTCGCGGGCGATTTCCGGAGCCAGCACGTTGATCGGCCAGCCGAGGATGGCGATGGCCATCAGCGGATCGCCGCCCATGGCGTAGATGTCGCTGATCGCATTGGTGGCGGCGATGCGGCCGAAGTCGAAGGGATCGTCGACGATCGGCATGAAGAAGTCGGTGGTGGAAACCACCCCGCGCTCGCCGTCGATAGCATAGACGGCGGCATCGTCGCGGGAGGCGTTGCCGACCCACAGGCGCGGGTCGAGGTTCTGCGCCCCGCTGCCGGCGAGGATCACTTCCAGCACCTTGGGGGAAATCTTGCAGCCGCAGCCCGCGCCGTGGCTGTACTGGGTGAGGCGGATCGGTTCGCTCATCGCGATCTCCAGGAAAAGGTCAGACGGCGATTCTATCAAAGCCGACCTTGGCGCCCATGCCTCCCCGGCGTATCGTCAAAACAGGTGGCAAGGGGGAATCCATATGGCGAAACAGGTGGCGCTGGTTCTGGGGTCCGGCGGCGCGCGCGGCTATGCGCACATCGGCGTGATCGAGGAAATCGAGCGGCGCGGCTACAACATTTCCTGCATCGCCGGCTGCTCCATGGGCTCGGTGATCGGCGGCCTGTACGCGGCGGGCAAGCTGGGCGAGTACCGCGACTGGGTGGAAAGCCTGGACTACCTCGACGTGCTGCGCCTGCTGGATGTCAGCTTCCGCCTCGGCGCCATCCGCGGCGAGCGGGTTTTCGGCAAGATTCACGAAATTATCGGCGAGATCAATATAGAAGACCTGCCGATCCCCTACACGGCGGTCGCCACCGACCTGGTCAACCAGCAGGAAATCTGGTTCCAGGAAGGCAGCCTGCACCAGGCCATGCGCGCCTCGGCGGCGATTCCCAGCCTGTTCACCCCGGTGGTGCAGGGCAACCGCATGCTGGTGGATGGCGGCCTGCTGAATCCGCTGCCGATCGTGCCGGTGGTGTCCAGCCATGCCGACCTGATCATCGCGGTGAACCTCAACGCCACCAACAACAGCCGCTACCAGTTGCCGGTCATCGAGCGCCCCGCCGCGCTGAAGGCGCGCTTCGACAGCATGATCGGCAGCCTGAGCAGCAAGCTGAACTTCCTGCGTCGCCAGTCGGAAAACAACACCCCGCCGGAACTGCTCGCCGAAGCGCTGCTGGCGCCGATACCGGTGACTTCCGAGCAACCCGCCGAACCGGAACTGCAGCAACCCGCCGCCGCTCCGCAGGCCAAGGGCTCGCCACGATCCGCCAGCGGCATCAAGGTGATCGAGAGCAGCAGCCCGGCCTCGCTGCTGGAGCTGGTCAACCAGAGCTTCGAGGTGATGCAGACGTCGCTGGCGCAGTACAAGATCGCCGGCTACCCGCCGGACATCCTGATCAACGTGCCCAAGCGCGTGTGCCGCTTCTTCGAGTTCTACAAGGCGCCGGAGCTGATCCAGCTGGGCCGGCAGATCGCCAGCGACACGCTGGACCGGTACGAGAGCGACAACCTCTGAGCGCGGCGCCACGCCGGCGCATGATGGAATTGCAGGAGCAACTGTCTTACATCGTCTTGATGCTTCCCCCTCACCCCAGCCCTCTCCCTCAGGGAGAGGGCTGGGGTGAGGGAGCCACAACACCAGACTTTCCCGTAGGAGCGGGCCATGCCCGCGAAGAAACGGATGCGGGAGCATCCGGGGATGCGTGCCCACGCGGGAGCGTGGGAACGATGGAATACCACCTTATTGAACATCGCTTCCCGGCGGCGCGACCTTCACCTCGCCGCTCGGCTCCACCGCCTGCACCCCCTCCACGCAGCGCAGGCGGTCGAGGCAGCTCGGCGCCGCGTGGCCGGTGATCATGCCGGCGCTTTCCAGGGTGGTGTCCACCGTGAGTCCCGCGGCGACCAGTTGCGAGGCGATCCGCTGCAACTGCGGCAGACCGCTCTCCCCCACCGTCACTATCACTTCGATATCCACCCGCCTTCTGCGCGGCATGATCCGCCCTCCCACAACCCGCTACGGTGCCAGAACCAGCCCGCGGCCCACATCCACCACCGGCAGCTGCAGGGTCTTGGCATTGGTGATCAGCCGCTGCCACAGCGCCGCGCCACGGTCGCCGGTGGCTTCGGCCCAGAGCGCGGCGATGCCGGCGACGTGCGGCGTGGCCATGCTGGTTCCGGAGATGATGCGCGTCCGCGTCGGCATTGGCCATGCCGAATGGACATCGACCCCGGGGGCGGCGATGTCCACCGCGGAGCCGGGCGCCAGCACGCTGTCCTGGGCGGAGAAGTCGGCGATGCGCAGGTCGTGGTCCAGCGCGCCGACCGCCATGAAGCTGCGGCTGTTGGCCGGACGCCCGACGAAGCCGTTGTCGCCCCGCGAGCGCCGCGCGTTGTTGCCCGCCGCGGCGACCAGCAGGGTGCCGGCCTTGAGCGCGCGCTGGCCGACGGTCTCGTAGGCGACCGAGACGGTCGGCTGGTCCGCGCCGAGGGACATGGACACCACCTGGCAACGGTTGGCGATGGCCCAGTCGATGCCGGCGAGTATCCCGGTGTCGGAGCCGCTGCCGTCGTCGGCCAGCACCTTGCCGACGTACAGCTCGGCGCCATGGGCCACCCCGTAGCGGCGCCCCTCGTCCGCCGGCTGCCGCGGCCCGCAAGCGGTGCCGCAGCAGTGGGTGCCGTGGCCATGGCCGTCCTGCACGCTGTCCACTTCCGGGATGAAGGATTTGCTCACCACCTGGCGATCGGCGAAATCCGGATGCCGCAGGTCCAGCCCGGTATCCAGCACCGCCACCCGGATGCCCTTGCCGCTGTAGCCCGAAGCGACCACGTTGGTCGCCTGCAATCCCCAGGTCTCGCCGGGGGTGTCCTCGAACAGCGCCGCCACGCCCTCCTGCTGCCGGCGCAGCGCCTGCTCGTAGAGCGCATTGGCCGCGTCGCGGAAGCCGCGCAGGTATTCCAGGCTGGGACCGTCCGCCTCGCTCAGGGCGTACATCGAACCCTCCGGCTCCACCGCCAGGATCGACGAGTTCTTGCGCATGGCGCGCAACAGATGGTTGGCCGCATCGGCATCCAGGCTGACCACCGCCACGCCGATATGCTCGAACAGCACGCCACCGTGATGGCCGAGCGCCGCCATGTCCACACCCTGCGCGCCGAAGTCGACGCTGCACACCAGCTCGGCCTTACCCAGGCCGGTGGTGCGTTTCAGGCAGGCCAGCGCCTGCGATTTCGCCCCGTCGCGAAAGGTCACGACGAAACGCCCGCCTTCTTGCAGTCCATTGAAGTCAGTCAGGGTGCTGGGCATCGCTTGTCTCCCGGATGGCTGTTCCATTCTCATAGCCGCTCGGTCGGCGCAGGGCAAACCGGCGGTGCAGAGCGTCGGACCATCGTAGGGGCGGCGAATTCCTCACTCAGCTATCGCGCAGGCGATAGCCCACTCCCGCCTCGGTGACGATGAAGCGCGGATTGGCCGGATCGTCAGCCAGTTTCTGCCGCAGGTGGCCGACCACCACGCGCAGGTAGTGGGTGTCCTCGGCGTGGCTCGGTCCCCAGATATCCCTGAGCAGCTGCTGCTGGGTCACCACCCGGCCGAGATGGCGCGCGAGCATGGCCAGCACCGCATACTCCTTGCGGGTCAGCGCCACTTCGGCACCATCCAGGGTGACGCGCCGGTAGGAGAAATCCACGCCCAGCGGCCCGACGCTCACCGCCGAGGCCTGCGCCTCGCCCGACGCGGCCTGGCGCAACAGCACGCGCACCCGGGCGAGGAATTCCTGGATGCCGAACGGCTTGGTCACGTAGTCGTTGGCGCCGCTGTCCAGCGCCAGCACCTTCTCGCTCTCGCCGGCGCGCACCGACAGCACCAGCACCGGCACCTGCGACCATTCGCGGATTTCCCGCAGCACGTCCTGGCCGTCCTTGTCCGGCAGGCCGAGGTCGAGCACCACCAGGTCGGGGCGGGCCAGCGCGGCCTGGGCCAAGCCCTCCTCGCCGGTGCCGGCCTCGACCACCTTGTAGCCGCCGGCGCTCAGGCTGATGCGGAGGAACTTGCGGATCTGCGGTTCGTCGTCGACGACCAGGATGGTGGCGGCGTTGCTGCTCATCGGCTCTGCGGACTGGCTGGAAAAGCGTTCAGCTTGGGCGTTTCAACTGCCGGCATCAAGCTGCTCAAGGTCCGGCTGGGTCTGCAGCGGCAGGTGCAGCACCAGGGTCGCGCCGCGCCCGTCGATGCCGTCCTCGACGCTGATCCGTCCGCCGTGGGCGCCGACCATGCCCTGGCAGATCGCCAGGCCCAGCCCGGTGCCCTGCCCGCCGCGGTCGCCACGGGCGGCGCTGTAGAACATGTCGAAGATCTTCTCCCGCTCCTGCGGCGGAATCCCCGGCCCCTCGTCGGCCACGCTGAACTGCAGTTCCTCGCCGACCTGCGCCACCGCGATGCGCAGGCGGCCCTGCGGCGGCGAGAAGCGCGCGGCGTTTTCCAGCACGTTGACCAGCGCCTGCTCGATCAGCGCGGCGTGCACGTAGAGCAGCGGCAGTTCCGCCGGCACCCGGGTTTCCACGCGGTACGGCGCGACCACCGCGCGCAGGCGGTTGAGCGCGCTGCCGACGATATCCCCCGGCGCCACCCAGTCGCGCGCCAGCTTGAGGCCGCCATGGCCAAGGCGGGTCATGTCCAGCAGGTTCTGGATGTAGCGGTCGAGCCGACCGGCCTCGTCGCGGGTGGCCTCCAGCAGCTCGCGGCGGTCGTCCGGCGGGATCGCGTCGCCGAGGGCCAGCAGGCTGTCGATGGAGCCGCGCATGGCGGTCAGCGGCGTGCGCAGGTCGTGGCTGACCGAAGCAAGCAAGGCGCTGCGCAGTTGTTCGGTTTCCCCGTGCAGGCGCGCCGCTTCCAGGTCTTCCGCCAGCCGCGCGCGGGCCAGCGCCTGGGCCAGCGGCTGAGCGAGGGCGGCGAGCAGGCGGCGGCGCTGTCCCGGCAGCGGCTGGCCATCGCGCGGGCGCACGCCCAGCAGCGCCAGCGGCCCCTCTTCCGCCGACAGCGGCCACCACCACCAGCGGCCATTGGGCAAGGTGCCGGTGCCGAGCCCGGCAGGCTGGTCGTGCTGCCAGCTCCAGTCGGCCGCGGCGCGCTCCTGCTCGTCGAAACTGCGCGGCGCACCGCCCTCGACCTTCCACTCGCCATGCGGGCGGCCGAGCAGGCAGACGTCCAGGTCGCCCCAGCCGCCGAACTGCTGGGTCGCAGCGGCGATCACCGCCTGGCGGTCGGTGGCTGCGGTGAGCTTGCGCGACAGCTCCAGCAGCGCGCCGGTTTCCTCCTGGGTATCGCGCAGGGCCTGGAATTGCCGGCGCTGGCGGGCCGCGAGGTTGCCGGTGAGGCCGGCCATGAGCAGGAAGAACAGCAGCGTCAGCACATCCTCCTCGCGCTGGATGGACAAGGAGAAATGCGGCGGGATGAACAGGAAGTCGTAGGCGAGGAACGACAGCACCGCGCAGGCCAGCGCCGGGCCCAGGCTGCTGCGCACCGCCACCAGCAGCACGGCGGCGAGGAACACCAGCGAGATGTTCGGCAACTCCAGCAGGCGCGACACGCCCCAGGCCAGCGCGCTGGCGCCTGCGGCTGCGACCAGCGCCAGCAGGTAGTCGCCCCATGCGGCCGGCTGACGCGATCGCGTACTGGCCGGGGCGAGATCGGTCTCGCTGTCCAGCACGTCGATTTCCAGCCCCTCGCCCAGGCGCAGCAGACGTTCGACCAGCCCGCCGCCGAACATGCGGCGGTACCAGCGCTGCGGCGAACGGCCCACCAGCACCACGCTGGCGCGCCGCTCGCGGGCATGGGCGATCAGCGTCCAGGCGATGTCGCCGCCGCGCAGCTCGACCACGTCGCCGCCGAGACGCTCGGCCAGTTGCTGGGCGCTTTGCAGGTGCATGCGCGACTGCTCGTCCAGCCCGCCGCCGGCATCCACGTGCACCAGTGACCATGGCAGATGGCGGCGCTCGGCGACGCGGCTGGCGTGGCGCACCAGCCGCTCGGCATTGCGCGCGCCGTCCACCCCGACCAGCAGGCGCCCGCGCAGCGCCGGCGCCTCGCCACCCTGCTGGCGGTAGCGGTGCGCCAGGTCGGCGTCCACCCGCGCGGCGGCGGTCTGCATCGCCAACTCGCGCAGGGCGGTGAGGTTGGTCTGGCTGAAGAAGGCGTCGATGGCGGCGCGGGCCTGTTCCGGCACGTAGACCTTGCCCTCGCGCAGGCGCTCCAGCAGCTCGCGCGGCGGCAGGTCGACCAGGAGGATTTCGTCGGCCTCCTGCAGCACCCAGTCCGGCACCGTTTCGCGCACCTGCACGCCGGTGATGTCGCGCACCTGGTCGTTGAGGCTTTCCAGGTGCTGGACGTTGACCGTGGTGTAGACGTCGATGCCGGCATCCAGCAGTTCCTCGATGTCCTGCCAGCGCTTGGCGTGGCGGCTGCCGGGGGCGTTGCTGTGGGCCAGCTCGTCGACCAGCGCCAGTTGCGGCGGATCGGCGAGCAGGCCGTCGAGGTCCAGCTCGGCGAGCTGGATGCCGCGGTACTCGGAGCGCAGCGGTGGCTGCTGCGGCAGTCCGGCGAGCAGCGCCTCGGTCTCGGCGCGGCCGTGGGTCTCGACGATCCCCGCGCGCAGCTTCACACCCTGACGCAACTGGCCGTGCGCCGCCTGCAGCATGGCGAAGGTCTTGCCCACGCCCGGCGCGGCGCCGAGGAATACCTTGAGGCGACCCCGGCCCATCCGTGGCAGGTCGGCGAGCAGGGCATCGGCGCGCCTGGGATCGCTCATGATTCGCTCCTCGGTGATCGGCGGCAGTCTAGCGCAGGCCTGCCAGCGCCAGGTTCAGCGCCAGCACATTGACCACCGCCGGGCCAACCAGCGGGTGCTCGGTATGCGCCTCGACCAGGCGTCGCAAGGCATCCTCCGGAACCTTGCGCGCGGCGGCGATGCGCGGCACCTGGTACAGCGCGGCCTCCGGCGGCAACTGCGGATCGAGGCCGCTGGCGGAAGTGGTGACCAGCGCCAGCGGGACCGGCGCGCCGCCAACCTGCTGGGCCTCCACATGGTTGGCGATGCGTTCGGCGAGCGCCGGATTGCCGGGCGCCAGGTTGCTGGCGGCGCTGGACACGGTGGCGTAGTCGCCGGCCGAGGGGCGCGGGTGGAACCATTCGGCGCCATCGAATTTCTGCGCGATCAGGGTGGAGCCGCGGATTTCGCCATGCGCGTCACGGACCAGGCTGCCGTTGGCCTGCCCGGGAAAGGCGAGCTGGGCGATGCCGGTGACGGCCAGCGGGTAGGCGACGCCGGTGATCAGGCTCAGCAGGACGAGGCTGGCTAGGGCTGGGCAGAGGTGGCTGAACATCTGTGTTTCTCCTGTTGTTCCTGCGGCGAGGGCTTTCCCTCACCCCTGCCCTCTCCCGGAGGGAGAGGGGTTGTGCGGAGTTGCCGGCGGGCACGCTGCCTTTCCCGGCACCATACGGTCCCCTCTCCCCTTGGGAGAGGGTTAGGGTGAGGGAACCGTCCAACACCGTTGTTGGGTATCGCTTCGCTCCACCCAACCTACGAAGGTGGTTTCGGTAGGATGGGTGGAGCGCAGCGATACCCATGCGGTCATGACCGCTAGGCCAATCCGACTGTGGTCAGCAGCATATCGATCACCTTGATCCCTCCGAACGGCGCCACGATTCCGCCAAGCCCGTAGATCAGCAGATTCCTTCGCAGCAGGTGCGCCGCATCCGTCGCCTGCACCCGCACGCCGCGCAGGGCCAGCGGGATCAGCGCGACGATGATCAGCGCGTTGAATACGATGGCCGAGAGGATGGCGCTCTGCGGGCTGGCCAGGCGCATCAGGTTGAGCGCGTCGAGCTGCGGATAGATGCCGACGAACAGCGCCGGCAGGATGGCGAAGTACTTGGCGACGTCGTTGGCCACCGAGAAGGTGGTCAGCGCGCCGCGGGTCACCAGCAGCTCCTTGCCCACCTGCACCACGTCGAGCAGCTTGGTCGGGTCGCTGTCCAGGTCCACCAGGTTGGCCGCCTCGCGGGCCGCCTGGGTGCCGTCGTTCATCGCCATGCCGACGTCCGCCTGGGCCAGCGCCGGGGCGTCGTTGGCGCCGTCGCCGCACATCGCGACCATGCGCCCCTCGCCCTGTTCCTGGCGAATGCGCGCCAGCTTCTTCTCCGGTGTGGCTTCGGCGAGCACGTCGTCGACCCCGGCCTCGGCGGCGATGGCGGCGGCGGTCAGCGGGTTGTCGCCGGTGACCATCACGGTGCGGATGCCCATCCGCCGCAGCTCGGCGAAGCGCTCGCGGATGCCCGGCTTGACCACGTCCTTCAGGTGGATGGCGCCGAGCAGCCTGCCGTCGACCACCACCAGCAACGGCGTACCACCGCTCTGGGCGATGCGTTCGATCTCGCGGGCGAGGCTGTCCGGCACGTCCTCGCGGGCCTTGCCGACGAAGGCCAGGGCAGCGTCCACCGCGCCCTTGCGGTAGACATGGCCGTCCACGTCGACGCCGGACAGGCGGGTTTCCGCGCTGAAGGCGACGGGCGTCAGCTGTTCGCGCGGCGGCTCCTCGTAGCTGTGCTGGGCGCGCAGGTACTCGACGATGGACTTGCCTTCCGGCGTATCGTCGGCCAGCGAGGCGAGCAAGGCGCCCTGCCCCAGTTCGCGGGCGCCGACGCCGGGCGCCGGATGGAGCGCGCTGCAACGGCGGTTGCCGAAGGTGATGGTGCCGGTCTTGTCGAGCATCAGCACATGCACGTCGCCCGCCGCCTCCACCGCGCGACCGGACTTGGCGATCACGTTCAGGCGCACCAGGCGGTCCATCCCGGCGATGCCGATGGCCGACAGCAGGCCGCCGATGGTGGTGGGGATGAGCGTCACCAGCAGCGCCACCAGGAACACCAGCGGCAGGCTGCCGCCGGCGAACAGGGCGAAGGGCTTCAGGGTCGCCACCACCAGCAGGAAGATCAGGGTCAGGCCGATCAGCAGGATGTCCAGCGCCACTTCGTTGGGCGTCTTCTGCCGGGTGGCGCCTTCCACCAGGGCGATCATGCGGTCGAGGGTCGATTCGCCGGGATTGGCGGTGATCTTCACCACCAGCCAGTCCGAAACCAGCCGCGTATTGCCGGTGACCGCCGAACGGTCGCCGCCGGACTCGCGGATCACCGGCGCCGATTCACCGGTGATGGCCGCCTCGTTGACCGCGGCGACGCCCTCGATCACCTCGCCGTCGCCGGGAATCAGCTCGCCGGCGACCACCCGCACCACGTCGCCCTTGCGCAACTGGCTGGCCGACACCTGCTCGTAGTCGCCGGCAACCGTCAGGCGCTGCGCCAGCAGGCCCTGGGTGCCGGCCCGCAGGCTGTCGGCGCGGGCCTTGCCGCGGCCTTCGGCGAGCGCCTCGGCGAAGTTGGCGAAGAGCACGGTGAACCACAGCCACAGGGCGATCTGGGCAGCCACCAGCAGCGGCACGGCGTCGCCGCCGATGAAGCACAGCACACTGGTGAGGATGGCGGTCAGCTCGACCACCAGCATCACTGGCGAGCGCTGCAGCTGACGCGGGTCGAGCTTGACGAAGGCCTGCGCCAGCGCGGGCTTCCACAGGGAGGAAAGGCTCGCCGAGCGGCGCTTTTCGGCGTGCCGGGTGGTGCTGGTCAGTGCTTGGGTCGAGGCATTCATTGGCGCAGGTTCCTCAGAAGCCGAGGGTCAGGTGATCGGCGACCGGGCCGAGCACCAGGGTGGGCAGGAAGTTCAGGCCGCCGACCAGCAGGATGGTCGCGGTGAGCAGGCTGACGAACAGCAGGCCGTGGGTCGGGAAGCTGTTCGGCCCGACCGGCACCGCCTTCTTCGCCGCCAGGCTGCCGGCGATGGCCAGCACCGGGACGATGTAGCCGAAGCGGCCGATGAACATCGCCAGGGCGATCATCAGGTTGTGGAACGGCGTGTTGGCGCCGAAGCCGGCGAAGGCCGAGCCGTTGTTGGCCGTGCCGGAGGTATAGGCGTAGAGCAACTGGCTGAAGCCGTGGGCGCCGGGGTTGCTGACCGACGCGGCAGCTGCAGGCACGCTGGCGGCGATGGCGCCGAGCACCAGCACGCCGACCGGCATCACCAGCAGGGTCGCCACCAGCAGGCGCACCTCGCGGGCTTCCAGCTTCTTGCCGAGGTATTCCGGGGTGCGGCCGACCATCAGTCCGGCGAGGAACACGGCGATCAGCACGAACAGCAGCATCCCGTAGAGCCCCGCGCCGACGCCGCCGAACACCACTTCGCCAAGCATCATGTTGCCCAGCGCGACCATGCCGGCCAGCGGGTTGAGGCTGTCGTGCATGGCATTCACCGAGCCGTTCGACGCGGCAGTAGTGGTCACCGCCCAGAGCACGCTGGCGGTACTGCCGAAGCGGCTTTCCTTGCCCTCCAGCGGCGCGCCCTGCTCCAACGGCAGCGCGGCCAGCGCCGGATTCGGCTGGTACTCGGCCCACAGCGCCACGCCCAGGCCGACGGCGAACAGCGCCAGCATGCAGGCGAGGATCGCCCGGCTCTGGCGCAGGTCCTTCACGTAGTGGCCGAAGGTGAACACCAGCGCCGCGGGGATCAGGATGATCGACGCCACTTCCAGCAGGTTGCTCAGGGCGGTGGGGTTCTCGAACGGGTGCGCCGAGTTGACGCCGAAGAAGCCGCCGCCATTGGTGCCGAGCTGCTTGATGGCGATCTGGCTCGCCACCGGACCGAGCGGAATGGTCTGGTCGGCACCTTGCAGGGTGGCCGCGTGGACGTAGTCGAGGAAGGTCTGCGGCACGCCCTGCCAGACCAGCAGCAGCGCCAGGACCAGGCACGCCGGCAGCAGGCCGTAGAGGGTCGCGCGGGTCAGGTCGACCCAGAAATTGCCGATGTGCTGCGTCGACTTGCGGGCGATGCCGCGCGCCAGGGCGACCAGTACGGCCAGGCCGACGGCGGGGCTGACAAAGTTCTGCACGGTGAGGCCGAGCATCTGGCTCAGGTAGCTGAGCGACGCCTCGCCGCTGTAGGCCTGCCAGTTGGTGTTGGTGACGAAGCTCGTCGCCGTGTTCAGCGCCAGGGTCCATTCCAGGCCCGGCAGGTGCTGCGGGTTGAGCGGCAGTCCACCTTGCAGGACGAGGATGGCGAACAGCAGCGCCAGGCCGGCCAGGTTGAATATCAGCAGGGCCAGGGTGTAGGCCTTCCAGTCCTGCTCCTGCGCGGGGTCGATGCCGCAGATGCGATAGATGAAGCGTTCGACCGGAAGCAGAACCGGGCCGAGGAAGGTGCGCTGGCCTTCCATCGCCCTGTAGTAGAAACGCCCGAGTATCGGCGCAGGTGCCAGCACCAGCACGAAGAACGCCGCCAGCAGGAGGAAATCCGTGACTTGCATGGCTCACTCCCGGGAACGGTCGGAGCGCAACAGCGCCACCAGCAGATAGATGAACAGCCCCGTGGCGAGAACCAGGGACACCCCGTCGAGAACGCTCATGGCGCTTGTCTCCATACGCAATGCCGATGACGCAAGGATGCGGTCGGATGGCGTAAAGGAACGATTGGACGGGACGCTGGAGGACGTAAAGAAGCTATAAAGATTTCGCGCCGGAGAAGTCAGGCCCCGTTGCAGGGCCGGGCACGGAAGGAAGGCCGGTGGCGGCGCGAAGCCCCGCCGCCACCGGGAACGCGGTCAGCGCTTGTCGACGGTGACGATTTCCAGGCGTTCGCGCATCTTCGCCGGCACGTCGGCCTCGTCCATGAAGAACTGCGAGTACCACTCGCGCAGCTGGTACACCGGGCCGTCGCCTTCGGCCAGCAGCGGGTTGTCGATGCGGATCTTGTGCTTCCAGATGTCCACGTCCTGGTAGAACGAGTTGCGGTTGTTCTGCACGTACTGCAGCGCCAGCTCGCGGTTCTGCTCGTCGGTCCAGCCGGGGATCTTCTTCACCAGCACGCCGAAGCGCAGTTCGAAGCTGTTCGGGCCGATCGGCACGTGGCAGTTGAGCAGGATGCTGTGCACTACCAAACCATCGAACATGGCGCGCATGCGGGTGAAGTGGGTCGCCGGGCCGTAGTAGGCGGACTCCGCCACCAGGTCGCCGCCCAGGCGCTCGGAGTCGCCGTGGAAGACCTGCTCGCCGATGTGGTTCTCGAACACGTTGGCGAAGTACTTGGTCGGCGAGCCGTGCACCGGGCCGAAGTGCTGGGCGTCGACCAGGTTGTCCACCAGCTCGCGCGGGTTGGTCTCGATGACCATCAGGTCCATGTGCCAGTCGTTGTCCCACTCCGGGCTTTCCGACTCGGGGAAGTACGGGATCACCACGTCCTCGGCCGGCGGGTTGCCTTCCGGGTTGTTCCAGACGAACAGCAGGTTGTTGACCTCGCAGGTCAGCCAGCGGCGGGTCTTGGCCTTGGGCGGCACGCGCTTGCAGTAGGGAATCGCCGCGCAGCGGCCGCTGGCCTCGAACTCCCAGTGGTGGAACGGACAGACCACCCGGCCGTTGACCAGTTGCCCCTGCGACAGGTCCGCGCCCATGTGCGGGCAGTGCGCGTCCAGCACGCTGATCTCGCCCTGCTCGTTGGCGAACGCCAGCAGGCGCGAGCCGAATACGTTCAGGGTATGCAGCGCGCCGTTGCGGTACTGCGCGGCCTCGCCGAGGCAGTGCCAGCCGCGGGCGTAGCGATAGGCCGCAGTCTCGGCAGCAGGCTTGATGTCGATCATCTTGGTCATGTCCGGTCCCTCGAGGGCTCTTTGTTGTCATAGGGGTTCGCCGAACGGCAATAACCCCACTCGTGGTACGCCATCATCGACGATGACCGCCGCCGCGCTCATCCCTCACTCGGACTAGGTACGCCAGTTCTGCACTATTCCCTGCTCCAGGGCGAAGGGCTGCGCATGGATGGTGCGGCGCTGGAAATGACCCCCGACGTCGTCGCAGGCGAGCCAGCAGATGACTTCCGCCGGAACCTCGGGCGGCGCCGAACCGTTGCGCAGGGCGATGACGCCCTGGTCGCCGATGGTCGCGCGCAGCGCCTCGGTGGTGACCACGCCGGGATTCAGGGTGTAGGCGCGCACGCCCTGCCCGCCGTGTTCGACGGCGATCACCCCGGACAGGCGCGACACCGCCGCCTTGCCGGCGCCATAGGCGTAGCCCCAGCCGCCGCGGCCGGCGGGCACCGGCGGGTCGGATTCGCCGGCGCCGGAAGTGACGTTGACGATCACCCCCGAGCCGCGTTCGGCCATGTGCGCGACCATCGCCCGGCTGAGCAGGAAGGGCGCGAGGATATAGCCGCGATAGGTGCGTTCGAGGGTGTCGACGCCGAGCTCCATGAACGGCGCATTGAGATCGCCGCCCTGGTAGACGGCGTTGTTGACCAGCACGTCGACGCGCCCGGCCTCGGCCAGCACGGCTGCGGCGGCGGCCTCGACGGAGCCGCTGTCGAGCAGGTCCATCGGCACCACCCAGGCCTTGCGGCCGAGGGCGCGAATCGCCTCGGCGGTGCCGTTCAGGCTGCCGGGCAGCGGCTTGCCGTCGGCGCCGGTCAGGGCGTGGCGATGGACCTCGCCTTCCTCCAACGTGCGCGCGCTGATCGCCACGTCGAAGCCGCGGCGGGCGAACGCCAGCGCCGTTTCACGTCCGATGCCGCGGCTGGCGCCGGTAACGAATGCCACACGATCCATGACTGCCTCCTGTTCTCGATTGTGCAGACAGGATGCGCAGCGCCGGAACCGGCGGCATCGTCAATCCGGACCAGATGGCTCAGGCCGGGCTGTGTTCCCGCGCCTGTGCGGCCAGGTGGGCTTCCAGGGTCGCGAGCGCCCAGCGGTAGTCCGCCTTGCCGGCCGGCGAGCGCTGCACGGCGCCGGCCTCTGCGAAGTGCTTGGGCACCTTGTAGCCGGCGAGGAACTGGCGGCTGAAGGTCTTCAGCTCCTCGGCATCCAGCGAATGCCCCTCGTGCAGCGCGATCACCGCGCCGACCACCCTGCCCCAGCGCGGGTCCGGCACGCCGACCACCACCGCGTCGGCCACCGCCGGGTGACGGTGCAGCACCTCTTCCACCTCCTCGACGTGGACCTTCTCGCCGCCGCTGTTGATGCACTGCGAGTCGCGGCCCAGCACCACGATGCCGCCGTCGGCATCGATGCGCGCGCGGTCGCCCATGTTGACGAAACGCCGGCCATCCAGCTCGAAGAAGGTCTTCGCGGTCTTCTCCGGATCACCGAAATAGCCCACCGGCACATGCCCGCTGCGCACCAGGATGCCCTGCTCGCCCGGGCCGAGCAGCCGGTCCAGCGTCTCGCTGACCACGCCTATGTCCGCGCGCGGCTCCAGGCGGATCAGCCCGTCGCCGCTGGTCGGGTGGTTGCCGTTGCCCAGCACGCCGCCCTCGGAGGAGCCCATGCTGTCGGCCACCCGCGCATTCGGCAGGTGCTCGCGCAGCCCTGCCTGCACGTGGGCGGAGAACAGCCCGCCGCCGGAGCCGAGGACCATCACCGAAGTGAGGTCCCAGCGCCCCGGGTTCCTGCGCAGCGCTTCCAGCATCGGCATGCCCATGGCGTCGCCGACGATGGAGACGATGTTGGCCTTGAGCTGCGCGGTCAGCTCCCAGATCGCCTCCGGGTCGAATTCGCCATGCGGGCGGATCAGCACGGTCTGCCCGGCGAGCAGGGAAACCAGCGTCGCCCACAGCGCCGCGCCGTGCATCAGCGGGGCGATGGCGAAGTAGCGCAGCGGATGGCTGCCGCGCGCCACTTCGGCCAGTTCCTCCGGGGATGCGACCGGACCTTCCGCGCGGAAGAAGCCGCCGCCGCCCAGCGCGCCGAAGAACAGCGCCTTGTGCGGCCACATCACGCCCTTGGGCAGGCCGGTGGTGCCGCCGGTGTAGAGCAGCATGATGTCGTCGTCGCTGCGCTGCACCGGTTCCGGGCTCGCCGGCGCGGCAGCCAGCATTTCTTCATAGGCCTGGCCGGAACGGCTGTGGAAGGCGATCGCCGGGAACTCCGGCAGCAGCGGCTCGACCACTTCGGACAGGTTCTCGGAATACAGCAGCGCCTTCAGTTTGGCGTTGTCGTAGAGATAGCGCAGCTCGTCGGCGACATAGCGGTAGTTGATGTTCACCGGCATGGCGCCGAGCTTGCAGGCGGCGAGGAAGCCTTCGAGGTATTCCGGGCCGTTGTACAGCTGCAGGCCGACCGAATCGCCGGAACCGACGCCCTGCTGCTGCATGCGCGCGGCCAGCGCATCGGCGCGGCGGTTCAGCCCGGCGTAGGTTTCCCGGAAGTCGCCGCAGATGATCGCCAGGCGCTCCGGCACCGCTTCGGCGACGGCCTCGAACAGATCGGCAAGGTTGAAGGTGCGTTTCATTGTTGTTGTCTCCTGATGGCCCCCGCGCGGCGAGGACGCTGAATCATGCCAGCCCCAGCTCCTGCCGGATCGACAGGTTGTCGGCACCCAGCAGCGGTGCTGGAGTCGGCTCGGGCCAGTCGCCCTCGCCCATCCGCAACGGACAGGCGAAGCTCATGTAGCCGCCGGCCTGCGGGTGCCGGTCCTGACGCACCATGCCGCGGGCCTGCGTATTGGCGTGCTCGACCACCTCGTCGAGACGCAGCACCGGCGTGACGCAGGCGTCCACCTCGCTGAACACGCGGGCCCAGTGCGCCAGGTCGTGCTGGAGGATCGCCTCGGCGACCGCCGCCTTGGCCGTCGCGCCCGCCTCGCCGAAGGCATGGCCCTTGTCGTGCAGGTGCGGCAGGCCGACGGCATCGCAGAAGGCCACCCAGAACTTGTGTTCCACCGCGCCCACCGCCAGGTAGCGGCGATCGGCTGTGCGGTAGCAGCCGTAGCAGGCCAGGCCGCCGGAAAGGAAGTCCTGCCCGCGCGGCAGCACCTGCCCGGCGCTCTGCCAGGAGGTGGCGGTCATGATGTTGAGCGCCATCACGCAGTCGGTCATGGCGATGTCCACGTGCCGGCCTTTCCCGCTGCGCGCCGCGTCGAACAGCGCGGCGAGGATGCCGGTGGCGGCGGACAGCGCGCCGCCGGCCACGTCGGCCACCGGCAGGTTGCCCTGCACCGGCGCGCCGCCGGCGCTGCCGGTCTGGTCGAGCACGCCGGCCAGCGACTGGTAGTTGATGTCGTGCCCGGCGGCCTGGGCCAGCGGGCCCTGCTGGCCGTAGCCGGAGATCGAGCAGTAGACCAGGCGCGGATTGAGTTCCGACAGCTGCCGGTAGCCGACGCCAAGGCGCTCGGCCACGCCGGGGCGGAAGCCTTCCACCACCACGTCGGCGGTCTTCGCCAGCGCCTGCAGCAGCTCGACGCCTTCGGCGCTGCGCAGGTCGACTTCCAGCGAGCGCTTGTTGCGGTTGAGCATCAGGAACATCGGCGTGAACTGCTTCGGCCCGCGGGTCGGATCGCCCACGCGCGGCGGCTCGATCTTGATCACCTCGGCGCCCAGGTCGGCCAGGTGCAGGGTGCACAGCGGGCCGGGCAGCAGCTGGGTGAAATCGAGGACGCGAATGCCCTTCAGCGGTTGGTTGTCAGTCATGGACTTCCCTCATTGCAGCCTCGCGGTACTCCGCGGTCATGCGCTCCACCAGTTCGGCGACCGTCGGCACGTCGGCGATCACGCCGGCGCCGTGGCCGGACGACCACACGTCCTTCCAGGCCCTGGGCCTGGCGCCCGGATCGCTGAACAGGTCGTCCTTGCCGCCGGTCTGCCGGCCGGACAGCTGCGCCGGATCGACGCCGCAGTTGCGCACGCTGTTGGCCAGGTAGTTGGCCCAGATGCCGCTGAACACCGGGGTGTAGACGATATCCGAGGCGCCGTCGCGGACCAGCATGTCCTTGTGCGCCTGCTCGGCGTTGGCTTCGCGGGTGGCGATGAAGCGCGTGCCCATGTAGGCCACATCCGCGCCCAGCACCTCGGCGGCGCGAATCGCATGGCCATCGGCGAGGCCGCCGGCCAGGGCGATGGGACCGTCCCAGAAGCGCCGCACCTCACGCAGGAAGGAGAACGGCGACAGCGTGCCGCCATGCCCGCCGGCGCCGGCGCAGACCAGCACCAGCCCGTCCACGCCGCAGTCGATGGCCTTGCGCGCCTGTTCGCTGTTGATCACGTCGTGGAACACCAGGCCACCATAGGCATGCACCCTGGGCACCACCTGGTCCGGCTTGCCGACCGAGGTGATCACCAGCGGCACCCTGTGTTCGACCACTGTGGCTAGGTCGGCGTCCTGGCGGTCGTTGGAGCGGTGCAGGATCAGGTTGACGCCGAACGGCGCGGCCGGACGATCCGGATGCTCGGCATCGTGGCGCGCCAGCTCCTCGCGAATCTGCGTCAGCCACGCGCCGAGCTGGTCCGCCGGGCGCGCATTGAGCGCCGGGAAGGTGCCGACCACACCGGCCTTGCACTGCGCGGCCACCAGTTCGATGCCGCTGGCGAGGAACATCGGCGAGCAGATCAGCGGCAACCGCAGGTTGTCACCGAAAAGCGTGCGTGCGCGGGTCATCAGGCCACCTCTTCTTCACGGGCGGGAATGACGGGATTGGCGCCATGGAAGGTCTTGCCTTCGGCGGCCATGTCCCGCAGCAGTTGCGGAATGGCGAAACGCTCGGCGTCGACGCTGGCGGCCAGGCGGTCGCACTCGCGCACCACGGTTTCGATGCCGAGGGTGTCCATGGCGGCGAACGGCCCGCCCAGGTACATCGGGAAGCCGACGCCGAAGCAGCCGCCGATATCGCCGTCCGCCGGATCGGTCAGCACGCCCTCGGCCAGGCAGCGCGCGGCGTCTGCGAACTGGGCGAAGAGCATGCGCTTGCGCACTTCCTCCGCCGTCGGCTGGTATTCCTCGGCCAGTTGCGGCCAGATTTCCGCCAGCCCGCTCCACAGGCGCTTGCTGCCATCCTCGGCGTAGACATAGAAGCCCTTGCCGTTCTTGCGGCCGTGACGTTCGTGGTCCACCACCAGGCGGGTGATCACCGCCACCGAGGAACCCGGCTTGTGTTCGGGACCGAGGTCCTTCTGCGCCTGCACGGCGCCCTTGTAGGCGAGATCGAGGCCGACTTCGTCGGAGATGCTCAGCGGGCCGACCGGATAGCCGGTCATCTTCGCCACGTTCTCGATCAGCGCCGGGCTGATGCCGTCCTGCACCATGGTCACGCCTTCGTTGATGAAGGCGCCGATGAAGCGGCTGGTGAAGAAGCCGCGGCTGTCGTTGACCAGGATCGGCGTCTTGCGCAGCTGCGCGACGAAGTCCATGGCGTGGGCCAGGCACTGGTCGGAGGTGGCCTTGCCGCGGATCACCTCCACCAGCGGCATGCGCTCCACCGGCGAGAAGAAGTGCAGGCCGACCATGTTCTGCGGCCGCGCGGTGCCTTCGGCGAGGCCGGTGATCGGCAGCGCCGAGGTGTTGCTGGCGAGCACTGCGTCCGCCGGCATGAATGCCTCGGCCCTGGCGAAGACTTCGGCCTTCACCTGGCGATCCTCGAATACCGCCTCGACCACCAGCGACACGTCGCTCAGGCTTTCGTAGGCGGTAGTCGGGTGGATGCGGGCGAGAATCTGCTCGACCTTCTCCACACTGATCCGGCCCTTCTCCAGGTCACGCTGCAGGCGCTTCTGCGCATAGGCCTTGCCGTTGTCGGCGGCCTGCTGGTCGCGGTCGATCAGCACCACCTCGATGCCGCACTGGGCGGCGACGAAGGCGACCCCGGCGCCCATCAGGCCGGCGCCGATCACGCCGATGCGGCTGTGGCTACGGGTGGCGATGCCCTGCGGGCGGCGCACCAGCTTGTCGGCTTTGGTCTTGTTGATGAACAGGGTGCGCACCATGTTGCCGGCGACCGGGTCGAGGTTGAGCTTGACGAAGTACTTGCACTCGACCTGCAGCGCCTTGTCCATCGGCAGCTGCATGCCTTCGTAGAGGCACGAGGTGATCGCCAGCGGCGCCGGCATGTTGTGGAAGGTGGTGGCCTGCAGGTTGGCGGCGGTGCCGAGGAACAGCTGCGCCAGGTCCGGCTGCTGCACATGGTTGCCGCCGGGGACGCGGAAGCCCTTCCTGTCCCAGGGTTTCACCGAGTCCGGGGAATCCAGCAGCCAGCGGCGGGCGTGTTCCAGCAGCTGTTCGGGCGCCACCACGGCATCCAGCAGGCCCAGCTCCAGCGCCCTGGCGGCCTTCAGCTGGCTGCCCTGCAGCAGCAGCGGCAGCGACTTCGCCACGCCGAGCATGCGCAGGTAGCGCTGGGTGCCGCCCGCGCCCGGCAGCAGGCCGACGCCCACTTCCGGCAGGCCGACCGCCATGCCGCGCACGTCGGCCGCCACCCGGTGGTGGCAGGCCAGGGCGATCTCGAAACCGCCGCCCAGCGCCGCTCCATTGAGCGCCGCCACCACCGGCTTGCCGGCGGTTTCCAGCTTGCGCAGGAAGCTGGAGAAGGCCCAGCACCTGGCATAGAGGCTTTCCGGGTCCTGGACCGTGGTCAGGGTCTTTTCCAGGGTCTTGAGGTCGGCGCCGGCGATGAAGCTGCTCTTGGCCGAGGTGATGATGATGCCGCGCACCTGCTCGTCGGCCCAGGCGCGCTCCATGGCGGCGCGGAAGCTGTCGAGGAAGTTCTGGTCCATCACGTTGGTGGAAGAGTCGGGCTGGTCGATGGTCAGGGTGCAGAGGCCATCGCCGTCCACGGCGTACTTGAAGTAATCGGTCATGTTCGGCTCCCGGATCAGATGCGCTCGATGATGGTGGCGGTGGCCATGCCCGCTGCTTCGCAGAGGGTCACCAGGCCGGTGGAGACGTCGCGTCGCTCCATCTCGTCGAGCAGGGTGCCGAGGATCATGGCGCCGGTGGCGCCCAGCGGATGGCCCATGGCGATGGCGCCGCCGTTGACGTTGATGCGCTCGTGGGGCACGTCCAGCTCCTGCATGAACGCCAGCACCACCGAGGCGAACGCCTCGTTCAGCTCCCACAGGCCGATGTCGGTGGCCTGCATGCCGACCCGCTGCAGCGCCTTGCGGCTGGCGGCGGCCGGGCCGTCGAGCATGATGGTCGGTTCGGAACCGACGGTGGCGGTGCCGACTATCCGTGCGCGCGGCTTGAGACCGAGGCGCTTGCCCGCCTCCGCCGTGCCGATCAGCACGCCGGCGGCGCCGTCGACGATGCCGGAGCTGTTGCCGGCGTGGTGCATGTGTTCGATGCGCTCCAGCTGCGGATAGCGCTGCAGGGCGATGCCGTCGAAGCCGGCCTTGGCGCCCATGTCGGCGAAGGCCGGCTTGAGCTGGGCCAGCTGCTCCAGGGTGGTTTCCGGACGCACGATCTCGTCACGCTCCAGCAGCGGCAGGCCGAGGATGTCCTGCACCGGCAGGATGGATCTGGCGAAGCGGCCCTCGGCCCAGGCCTGCGCGGCTCGGCGCTGGCTTTCCAGTCCGTAGGCGTCGCACTGCTCGCGGGTGAAACCGTATTTCGTGGCCAGCAGATCGGCGCTGATGCCCTGCATGACGAACCAGGTCCTGAACGCGACCTGCGGATCGGTGGCCCAGGCGCCGCCGTCGGAACCCATCGCCACCCGCGACATGCTTTCCACGCCGCCGCCGATGGCCAGGTCGACCATGCCGGCGGCGACCTTGGCCGCCGCCAGGTTCACCGCCTCGAGGCCCGAGCCGCAGTAGCGGTTGATCTGGATGCCCGGCACGCTCTGGGCGAAGCCGGCGTTCAGCGCGGCGATGCGCGCGATGTTGCCGCCCTGCTCGCCCACCGGCTGCACGCAGCCGAGGACCACGTCCTCGATCTCGGCGCTGTCCAGCGCGTTGCGCGCACAGAGCGCCTGGAGGACCTGGCTGGCCAGGTTGACGGGGGTCACTTCATGCAGGGCGCCATCCGGCTTGCCCTTGCCACGCGGCGTACGCACGTGGTCGTAGATGTAGGCTTCGGTCATGCGATCTCGTTCCCAGTCTGCTCCGCGGATTCGCGGCCTGTAGCCAGTATCGGGACGGGTTCCGGGCGCCTCATCGTCCGGTCGGACTAACGTTCCGGAAACACTTTTGCGGTCGCGCAAAGCAACGCGGCCATGCCCGGAAGGGGCATGGCCGCGGGGTTAGCGACGGCTCAGATGGCGCGCTGGTAGGGCCTGAGCTCCACCCGCGGAATGCAGACGACCCGGTCCTCGAACGGCGTGATCGGGTTGCCGCCGAGGGTCACCACGCTGTTGAGCATGACCCGCACCAGTTCGGCCTGCCGGCGCACCCCGGTCTTGGAGAAGATCGCCCGCAGGTGGGCACGCGCCGTGTTGCGCATGATGCCGAGGTTCTCGGCGGCCTCTTCCAGGGACAGGCCGTTGGCCAGTTCCAGCGCCAGCGCGGTTTCCGCCGGGGTGAAGTTGAACAGCTGCTTGGCCACCGCGTTGTTGACCTGCGACTTGCCCACCGCGTCGCGCACGTAGACCACCAGGGTCGGCCTGCTCTTGCCGTCGGCCCATTCGCTGGCCGGGATCGGCTCGACCACCACGCCCAGGCTGACCTCGCCGGACGGGCGGGCGATGGACAGCGCATCGCGGTCGCAGGCCGCGCCGCGCTTGTGCGCGCCGAGCGCCTCCTCGAACAGCTTGTGCAGCTCGCGGTTGTCGCTCGGGTAGGTGGCCTCCAGGCGCCCGCCGACCAGCTTCAGGCCGTCGGCGCTCTTCAGCAGGTCGCGGGCCACGTCGTTGAGCTGGAGCACCGCGCCCTTCTCGTCGAGGACGATGGTCGCCACCGACAGGCGGTTGATCGCCTGGGCGTACAGGCTGCCCAGCGATTCGCTGCGGCCGAGCAGGTTGTGCATGTGCAGGCTGCGGCGCAGGTGCGGCAGCAGCATGGTGCAGAGCGTGCGGTCCTCCTCGGAGAAGGCCGGCATCGCCTGCGAACGGGTGATGCGGAAGCGCAGCACGCCGCAGTCCGGGGTGGAGATGTCGGCGCCCATCACGTGGCCGACGTCGTTGCACTGGCAGTGTTCGAGGAAGTAGGAGGACGACAGCCATTCCTGCTCGCTCATCATGTCGCGCTCGGTGAACACGGTGTCCACCGGCTGGTTGGTGAACGGCGTGACGCTGCGGTGATAGTGGAAATAGGTGAGCTGGCCGTGGGCGTCGAGATTGCCGGCCACCAGCATCAGGCCGACATCCTCCATGCCGGGAATGCGCAGGATCAGGGTGACGAAGTTGGCGCGGAACTGCTGGCGCATCGCTTCCAGCGCCGCGGTGAGCGCCTGGTTGTCCAGCGCGCCATCGTGAATGGCGCCGAGCAGGCGGTCGTATTCGCAGAGCGACAGCACGGGCTGGCACGGCAGTTTCTGAACGGTCGGAGTGGTCGACTTCATGCTGCTTACCTTTTTCCTGGGCCATGAAGCTGAATTCCATTCAGCCGCTGGCTTGTTCTTATTGGCAGGGCTCCCGGCGGTCCGTCGGGGCGCCCATTAATCTAGCGAAGCGCGCGCAGGGCGCATAGCCATTATTCAGACCGCCGATCCGGCGACGCCTGGCCCTCCCTGGGCGGCCCGGCGCGCCGACTGCTCGAAGTCGGAACCCAGGCTGACGATACTGTTGAGGAGCATCCGTACCAGCTCCGTCTGCCGGCGCACGCCGGTCTTGCAGAAGATCGAGCGCAGGTGCGCGCGCGCCGTGTTGCGGCGGATGCCCAGGGCATTGGCGGCCTCCTCCAGCGACAGGCCGTTGGCCAGCTCCATCGCCAGGCTGGTTTCCGAGGGCGTGAAGCCGAACACCTTGCGGGTCATCGCCGTGCTCAAGAGCGGCTTGCCCACCGCATCGCGCACGTACACCACCAGCGCCGGGCGTTCCTTGCTGTCCGCCCATTCCTGCTGCGGCACGCTCTCCACCACCAGGCCCAGGCTGGCCTGGCCGGACGGGCGGCCGATGGACAGCGCCTCGGGCGCCACCGCCCCGCCATCCGGCCTGCGCCCGAGGGCGGCGCGCAGCACCTGGTAGAGCCGCCGGTTGTCGCCGGGGTTGCAGGCCTCCAGGCGCCCGCCGGTCACGCGCAGGCCGTCGCCTTCGGCGAGCATGCGCCGCGCGGTGGGGTTGCGTTCGAGGATGCGTCCGCTCTCGTCCAGCACCAGGGTGGCGATGGACAGGCGACCGATGGTCTGTGCGTAGAGCGAGTTCAGCGACTCGGAGCGCCCCAGCAGGCCATGCATCTGCAGCACCCGGCTGAGATGGGGGATCAGCCGCTCGCACAGGGCCTTCTCGGCGGCGCTGAAATCGCGCGCCGTGCGCGGCCGGGTGATGCGGAAGCGGAAGCGGCCGCCGCCGGGCGGCACTATGTCGACCCCGAGCACATGGAACACGCCCTGCGGCGTGCAGTACTCGCGGAAGTATTCGCTGTTGACCCAGGCGCTCTCGGCCATCATGTCGCCCACGGTGAACACTTCGTTGGCCCGCGCGTGGGCGAAGGGCGAGGAACCGTGGGGATAGGCCAGCCAGGTGATGGCGCCCTGCCCCTCGATGTCGCCCCGCACGATCATCAGGCCCTTTTCCGAGCTGCCGTCCGGCGCGCGCAGGATCAGGGTCACGTAGTTGGCCTGGAACATCTCGCGGATGAGTTCCAGGCAGACGCTCCAGCTCTGCTCGCCCATGGCCGCGTCGTACAGGCAGCCGAGCAGATGGTCGTAGCTGTCCAGCTCCGGCACCTGCGGCTGCCCGGACGTGATCCCGGTGGAACCGGCCGAAGGCATCGCCTATCGCCTCGCCGTCGCCGGTTGCCAGGACACCGGCGGCTGCACCGCCACCAGGCGCTTCGAGCGGTGGAACCAGGCGGCCAGGCCCGGCAGCAGGAAGATCGCGCCGAACACGTTGACCAGGAACATGAAGGCCAGAAGGATGCCCATGTCGGCCTGGAACTTCAGCGGCGCGAAGGCCCAGGTGCCGACGCCGATGGACATGGTGAAGGCGGTGAACAGCGCCGCCGTGCCGCGCTGGCACATGGCTTCGTAGAACGCCTCGCGCAGCGGCTTGCCGGTGGCCAGCTCGTGCTGCATGCGTTCGTAGAGGTAGATGCCGTAGTCGACGCCGACCCCGACGCCGAGGGCCAGCACCGGCAGCGTGGCGACCTTGAGGCCGATGCCGAGGCTCGCCATCACCGCGTTGCACAGGGTCGCGACTATCGCCAGCGGGGTGATGATGCAGAGCACCGCGCGCACCGAGCGGAAGGTCAGCCAGCAGAACAGCGCCACCGACAGCAGCAGCGCGCCGTGCATCTGCACCTCGGCATGCTTGACCGCCTCGTTGGAGGCCGCCATCACGCCGATGTTGCCGCCGGCCAGCTTGAACCGGACCTTGGGCTGCTCGATGTCGGCAAGGATGCGCTGCACCTCGCCGACCACGTGGCTGATGGTCGAACCTTCGTGGTTGGCCAGGAAGATCAGCACCTGCTGGGTCTGGCAGCCGTCGAGCACCAGCCCGTTGGCGCTGGAGTACGCCAGCGAGCCCGGCTGCAGGCCGCGGCTGCTGCCCGGAATCGCCGCCCAGCGCGGATTGCCCTCGTTGTTGCCGGCGATGTTGACCTTGCCCATCCCCGCCACGCTCTGCACCGACTGCACGCCCCTGATGCTGCGCGCGCGGAAGTCCAGCTCCTCGACGGCGCGCATCACGTCCGGGTCGAGACAGGCTTCCTGGATGCCGGGGGCTTCCAGGTAGACGGCCAGCACATCGAGGCCGATGGAATAGCGTTCGACGATGTTGCGGTTGTCATGGTTGTAGCGGGAGTCGTCGCGCAGCTCCGGGGCGCCGACGCCGACGTCGCCGACCACCAGGTCGCGGCTCTTCCAGGCGCCGGCTGCCAGCAGCGCGACGCTGATGGCGAACACCGCGAGCGCCGGGCCGGGGGTGGCCAGCGCCGACAGTGCCCACCACAGGCGATGCCGGCGTCCCGTGATGCGCTGGCCGGGGCGGGTGGAACCGGGCTCCAGCGTCAGGTAGGAAATGATGATCGGCAGCATCAGCTTGTTGGTGATGATCATCAGCAGCACGCCGATGCAGGCGGTCATGCCCAGTTCGTGGACGATCGGGATGTCGATCAGCATGATCACCGCGAATCCCAGCGCGTTCATCAGCAGCGCCAGGGCGCCGGGGATGAAGATCCGGCAGAACGCCGTCTTCGCCGCCTGCACCGAATCGCTGCCGGCCAGCACGTCGAGCTTCCAGGCATTGGTCATCTGCACCGCGTGGGACACGCCGATGGAGAAGATCAGGAACGGCACCAGGATCGACATCGGGTCGATGCCGAGGCCAAACAGCGGCAGCAGGCCGAGCAGCCAGACCACCGGCAGCAGGGCCACCACCAGCGACACCAGGGTGATCTTCAGCGAGCGGCAGTACAGCCAGAGCAGCACGGCGGTGATGACGAAGGCCATCAGGAAGAAGCCCATCACCTCGAACAGCCCGTCGACCACGTCGCCCACCAGCTTGGAGTAGCCGACGATGTTCAGCTCGATGCGCTCGTTGTCGAAGCGCTTGCGGATCGTTTCGAGGCGGTTGGCGATCTCCACGTAGGACACCCGCTCGCCGGTTTCCGGGTTGATCTCCTGCAGGTCGGCGCGCACCAGCGCGGCCTTCAGGTCGTTGGCCACCAGCCGGCCGATCTGCCCGGAACGCGCGGTGTTGCCGCGCACCTTCGCCAGGTCCTCGGGCGTGCCGCTGTAGTGCGGCGGAACCACCACGTCGCCCCAGAAGCCTTCCTCGGTGATCTCGATGAAGCGCACGTCCGGGGTGAACAGCGAGCGCACGCTGGAGCGGCGCACGCCGGGGATGAAGAACACCTCGTCGGTGACGTCGCGCAGGGTCTTGAGGAATTCGGGGTTGTAGATGTCGCCCTCGCCCTTCCAGCGCACGCTCACCAGGATGCTGTTGGCGCCCGAGAAGATCTGGCTGTAATGCAGGAAGTTCTGCATGAACGGGTGGGAGACCGGAATCTGCTTGTTGAAGCCGGGGTCCAGCTTCACATGGGTGGCGCTGTAGCCCAGAGCCAGGGTCGCCAGCAGGAACAGCGCGAGCAGGGGCCTGCGCCAGGCGAGCAGCCTGTCCGCGATCCGCTCGACGCCGCGCTCGATACCAGAGTTGCGCATGTTCATCTCCTTACTTCTTCGCGCTGGCGGCAAGTTGCAGGACGTCGCGTTCCTGCAGCAGCCCGCTTTGGCCGGCGACGAACAGCTTGCCGCCAGGCAGCATGACGGCCGAGGTCAGGGTGCCGACTCCGCCGAGGAAACCGCTGCTCAGCAGGCGGCCTTCGCCATCGAGGCGCACCTCGGCGCCACCGGTGCCGACGATCACCACGCCGTCGCCGTTCTTCGCATGGCCGTAGAGCGGCAACTTGTGCGACAGGCGCACCTGGGTCCAGCTGCGGCCGTCGTCGGCGGTGACGAACACGTTGCCGCGCATGCCATAGGCGACCCAGTGGCTGCCGGCGAGCTGCGCCACGCCGAACAGCGAGCCGCTGTAGAAGGGTTCGATCTGCTCCCAGTTGGCGCCGCCGTCCTGGCTGCGCAGCACGAGGCCGACTTCGCCGACTATCATGCGGCGGCCATCGGCGCTGCCGGCCATGTCGTTGAGGTGCTGGCCGGAAATCGGCAGTTCGCCGGGGGCCCAGGTCCGGCCGCCGTCCTTCGAAACCAGGAACTTGCCGAAGCTGCCGAAGGCGTAGACCTGCCTGCCGTCGCCACTCCAGGCGCCAAGCAGCGGCTCGCCGGTCTCGCCGTCGTGCTGGACCACCGTCCAGGAATCGCCGGCATCGGCGCTGCGCAGGATCAGGCCGTCGTGGCCCACCGCGAGCAGCGCCCCGTCGCCCAGGTCGATGACACCGGTGAGGGTGATCGGCAGCTCGTCGTCGTTGCGGCGGCTCTGCCAGGTCTTGCCGTCATCGCTGCTCCTGACGATGAGCCCGCGCTCGCCGACGGCGACCATGCCACCGTCGAAGCGCACCAGGTCGTTGATCTGCACCCGCGTCAGGTCGACCTGCGCCGGCTGGCGGGCGCCCTCGCTGCGGGGCGAGAAGGCGAATGCGACCAGGGTCGCCACGAAGAGGCAAAAGGCGTAACCAATCAGTTTGCTCATAACGCAATCCATCTCGGGAGGACGCCCTGCACGCGGGACGCTCTTCCTTTCTTGTTGTAATGGCCGGTACCACCCGTGGGGGACGGCGGCCGGTCGGCCTGTCGCCCCTGTTGAATCGATGCTCTACCGGATCGCCCCGGTGGACATCGTCCAAACGGCTTACCCCGTCCAGGGCAATTCGCGGCGCCGCCCTCGCCTGCCTAGTCCCAACGGACCATGCTTCGGCCGCCGCTTCGTGGATGCTTGCGACAAAACAACAACAAGCACCGAGGCACTCCGATGCAGCCCCGCTCTTCCGCACTCCTGCTCGCCACCGCCATCGCCAGCCTGGGCTGGCTGGCAATCCCCGCGTCCGCCGACGAAGCCGGCAAGGCGCCCAGTTCCTTCACCGAACAGCGCCACGCCGCCGCCCTCGCCGCCCTGCCGAAGGACCTGGCGAAAGAAGAGGACTTCGCCAGCCGCGGCTTCATCGCCACCCGGGCGAAGCCGCAGATACTGCAGGCCGACGGCAAGCCGAGCGCCGACCTGAACAGCTACGCCTTCATCGAGGGCAAGGCGCCGGCCAGCGTCGACCCGGCGCTGTGGGAGCACAGCCGGCTGGCGGCGAAGCACGGGCTGTTCAAGGTCACCGACGGCATCTACCAGGTGCGCGGCTTCGATGTGTCGAACATCACCTTCATCCAGTCCGACAATGGCTACATCGTGGTCGACCCGCTGACCTCGGGAGACGCCTCCAGGGCCGCGCTGGAGCTGCTGCGCCAGCACGTCGGCGACAAGCCGGTGACGGCGGTGATCTACACCCACCCGCACAGCGACCACTTCGCCGGGGTCGGCGGCATCGTCGATGCGCAGAAGGTCGCCAGCGGCGAAATCCCGGTGATCGCCCCGGTGGGCTTCATGAAGGAGCTGGTGCAGGAATGGATACTCGCCGGCAACGCCATGGGCCGGCGCGGCTTCTACCAGTTCGGCCTGGAACTGCCGCCGGGCGAGCGCGGCAAGGTCGGCCTCGGCATGGGGCCGTTCGTCGCCTTCGGCCAGTACAGCCTGATTCCGCCGACCAGGACCATCAGCGAGCCGATGCAGCGGCTGACCGTGGACGGGCTGGAGATCGTCTTCCAGCTCACCCCGGGGGCCGAGGCGCCCACCGAGTTCAACTTCTACATCCCGCGCTACAAGGCGCTGTGCAGCGCCGAGACCGCCACCAGCTCGCTGCACAACGTGCTCACCCTGCGCGGCGCCGAGGTACGCGACGCCAAGGCCTGGGCCGACTACCTGACCGAGGCGCAGGACAAGTTCGGCGACGCCGAACTGGTGTTCATGACCCACCACTGGCCGCGCTTCGGCAAGGGCGAGGTGCACGACTTCCTCGGCAACCAGCGCGACACCTACAAGTTCCTGCACGACCAGAGCGTGCGCATGATGAACCTCGGCATGACCCCGGACGAGATCGCCGAGAACCTGACGCTGCCCGCCGAGCTGTCGCGGCTCTGGTACAACCGCGGCTTCTACGGGACGCTCAAGCACAACGCCAAGGCGGTCTACCAGAAGTACATGGGCTGGTACGACGGCATCCCCGCCGACCTCGACCGCCAGCCGCCGGTGGCACGGGCGAAGCGCTACGTCGCCGCGCTGGGTGGCGCCGACGCCGCGCTGAAGCAGGTTCGCGCCGCCATGGACAAGGGCGACTACCGCTGGGCCGCCGAGCTGGGCAACCACCTGGTGTTCGCCGATCCGCAATCGAAAGCCGCACGCGGAGTGCTCGCCGATGCCTACGAACAGCTCGGCTACCAGGCGCAGAGCGCGGTATGGCGCAACATCTACCTGACCGGCGCGATGGAACTGCGCAACGGCGGCGTGCACAAGTTCGCCGGCGCCAAGCGCAACGAACTGGTGGCCGCCGCCAGCACCGGCGACCTGCTCGACCTGCTCGCCACCCGCCTCGATCCGGCCAGGGCCGCCGGCAAGCAGACCGGCTTCAACCTGCAGGTCAGCGACCGCGGCGACCAGGTGCTGGTGACCGTGCACAACTCCGTGCTGGTGCATCGCCAGGACGCCAGCGACGCGCAGCTGCCGACCATCAGGGCGCAGCTCAACGGCCTGCTGGCGGTGCTGCTGGCCGGGATGCCGGTGGACCAGGCGGTCGCCCACGGCCTGATCGAGCAGGGCCAGGACCTCGCCGCGCTGACCACGCTGGCCGGGCTGATCGAGAACCCGCAACTCGAATTCAACATCATCGAACCCTGAGCGCGGAGCACCTGACATGGAAAGCCATGACTACATCATCGTCGGCGCCGGCAGCGCGGGTTGTGCGCTGGCGGCGCGCCTGTCCGAGGACAGCTCGGCCAGCGTGCTGCTGCTGGAAGCCGGCGAACGCGACCGCAGCCTGCTGATCGACATGCCCGCCGGCTGGGGCGTGACCACCGGGGCCGGGCACCGCTTCAACTGGTCCTACGAAACCGATGCCGAGCCCGAACTCGGCGGCCGGAAAATCCCGCTGCCGCGCGGCAAGGTGCTCGGCGGCAGCTCGGCGATCAACGGCCTGCTCTACGTGCGCGGCCAGCGCGAGGATTACGACGACTGGGCCGCGACGGCGCCGGGCTGGGGCTGGGCGGATGTCGAGCCGTACTTCCGCCGCTCCGAGGGCAACCTGTTCCTGCAGGGTGCCGGGCACGGCCAGGACGGGCCGCTGGCGGTCTCCAACCTGGTATCGCCCTCCCCGCTCAGCGCCGCGATCATCGCCGCCGCCGAGCAGGCCGGGATTCCGCGCACCGACGACTTCAACGGCGCCCGGCAGGAAGGCGTCGGCTACTACCAGACCACCAGCACCGGCGTGCGCCGCTGTTCGGCGGCTCATGCCTACCTGCGTCCGGCGGCTGGCCGCGGCAATCTCGTGCTGCGAACGGGGGTGCGGGTTACCCGCGTGCTGCTCGATGGACAGCGCGCCAGTGGCGTCGAATATCTCGATGGCGGCTCGCGGGTGAGCGTCCAGGCGCGCCGCGAGGTGATCCTCTGCGCCGGCGCGGTGGTTTCCCCGCAGCTGCTGATGCTCTCCGGCATCGGTCCGGCGGCTGAGCTGCAACGTCATGGCATCGCCGTGCGGCGGCATGTTCCCGGGGTCGGCGCCAATCTGCAGGACCATCTCGTAGTGCCGATGATGTGGCGGCTGAAGCCAGGCCAACCGTCGGTGAACCGCAACCTCAGCGGCCTCGGGCTGTTGCCTTCGGTGATGACCTACCTGCTGCACAAGCGCGGCGTGATGACCATGCCCGCCGCCGAGGCCGGGGCGTTCATCAGGAGCCGTCCC
Source organism: Pseudomonas jinjuensis (assembly GCF_900103845.1). Classification (GTDB taxonomy): domain Bacteria; phylum Pseudomonadota; class Gammaproteobacteria; order Pseudomonadales; family Pseudomonadaceae; genus Pseudomonas; species Pseudomonas jinjuensis. Next base: position 50,693 of record NZ_FNIJ01000020.1, on the reverse strand, counting down.
GAGCTGGACCGGCCGGACCTGCAGTACCACATGCTGCCGCTGTCCGGCGACTTCGATTCCGACGCCAAGAAGCTGCACCGCTTCCCCGGCTACACCCTGGCGCCCAACGTCTGCCGACCGACCTCACGCGGGAGCATCAGCCTCAGTTCGGCCGACCCGCTGGCCAGTCCGCGCATCGCCATGAACTACCTGTCCACCGACTACGACATCGAAACCACCTGCGCCGGCATGCTCTGGGCCCGCCGCATCGCCGCATCGCCCGCGCTGGCGGCGATCACCGAAGGCGAGATCTATCCCGGCCCGGCGGCGAGCACGCCGGATGCCCTGCTCGATTACGCGCGCCGCGCCGGCACCACCGGACACCATCCGGTGGGAACCTGCCGGATGGGCAGCGACGAGAACGCGGTGGTGGACATGCAGTTGCGCGTGCATGGCATCGACGGGTTGCGCGTGGCCGATGCGTCGGTGATGCCGCTACTGATCTCGGGGAACACCAACGCCACGGCGATCATGATCGGCGAGCGGGCGGCGGATCTGATCCGGCAGGCGTAGGGCGGGTTTCACCCGCCCTACGCTCCAGAGTCGGGAGTCACCTGTAGGAGCGAGCTTGCTCGCGAACCAACCACCGCTGCGGGGCATGTTCGCGAGCAAGCTCGCTCCTACGAAAAGCCAGAAAAAACCGCCCCCACTCGCGCAGAACGTAGGGTGGATGAGGCTTTTTTCATCCACCATTGCGGGGCCACATGCGTGGCCATGGTGGATCGGTGGAGCTGATCCACCCTACGTTCCCGATCCGCCAGAAGTGACACGATTTCCTGGACGCGGCTTCGAGCATTCCCTTGTAGGAGCGGGCCATGCCCGCGACAACCTGCGGTGCCATTCTTGTCGCGGGCATGGCCCGCTCCTACAGTACTGCCAACCCCACCCGTCCAGGCACTTCGAAAACGCAGAGCCCGAAAAGCCAAAGAAAAAAGCCGTCCCCACTCGCGCAGGGACGGCCAGGCAACCCCCGAAGGGGCCTCACCTCACTCATTTACATGTAGAGAATCACCAGATCGTTGATCACCGACGGCCGCTCCTGGCCGACCACGTGGACATTGATCTCCAGGGTCATCTGGGTGCCACGCTTGCCGAACTCCACCGACTTGACCCGGGTGCGGGCGTGGATCAGCGAGCCGGCCGGGACCGGCGACGGGAAGCGCAGGCGGTCGGAGCCGTAGTTGACCATGTTGGTGAAACCGGTGACTTCGAACGCCAGCGGCACGGTCATGCGCGACACCAGCACCTGGACCAGCGCGCCATGGGCGATGGTGCCGCCGAACGGGCCTTCGCGGCGGGCGCGTTCCGGGTCGGTATGAATCCAGTAGTCGTCGCCGGACAGCTCGGCGAAGGCGTTTATCAGCGCCTGGTCGACCAGCACCTGGTTGCTCCAGCCGCTGAACTCCTCGCTGACCAGCGCCTTCAGCGCGGCCTCGTCCTTCACGTCGATCTTCACCTTGGCCGGGCCGCTGTCGGCGGCGGGTGCAGGCGGCGCCTTGGGCACTTCGTCGCGCTCGACCAGATCGACGTTCACGCCGGTGTAGCGCAGCAGCACCGTGCCGTCTTCCCTGACCCGCGCGCGCACCGGCTTGACCGGCATGCCGATCTCGATCCGCTCCGGGTCGAGGCCGACCAGGGTGGTGTTGACCCGCACGCCCTGCTCCAGCTCCACCACCGCGAGAATCTGCGGCTCGGCGCCGGCGAACTCGGGCAGCGTGGGGATGCGTGCGACGGTGAAGGTGTAGAGCGTGCCGAGGCCGGACACCTCGTGCCAGGCCAGCTCGTGGGACAGGCAGTGCATGCAGTGACGGCGCGGATAGAAGGTCCACTGCCGGCAGTCGCCGCACTGCTGGAGAAGAATCTTGCCGGCCTTGAGGCCGTCCCAGAACGGCGCCGAGAGGTCGGTCGCCCGTGGCATGGGTTTATTGCTGGACATGCTCATGCTCCCTGGAGAATCAGTGCGCCCTGCTCGCTCATGACACCGCCGGTGCCGGAGACGAACACGCTGTCGCAAACCTTGAGCTGGCGGTCGCCGGTGCGTCCGGCGATCTGCTCGAACGCCTCGACCACCTGCGAGAAGCCGCCCGCCGAGCCGGCCTGGCCGAAGCTGAGCTGGCCGCCGTGGCTGTTCATCGGGAAGTTGCCGCGCCAGGTCAGGTCGTTTTCGAGGATGAAGCGCATGCCCTCGCCCTTCGCGCAGAAGCCGGCGTCTTCCAGGGTCAGCAGCACGGTGATGGTGTAGCAGTCGTAGATCTGCGCCAGATGCATGTCGGCGGGCTTCAGGCCGGCCATCCCGAAGGCGCGGCGGGCGGCCGGGCCGACCGGGGTCTCGGTCATGTCCGGCGAGTAGCTGGGCGACTTGTAGCCCAGGCGTTCGCCGAAACCGGTGATGTGCGCCGGACGGTTGCGGCAGCGCGCGGCCAGCTCCTTCGAGGCGACGATGACGGCGGCCCCGCCGGCCACCGGCATGACGATCTCCAGCACGTGCAGCGGGTCGGCGACCATGCGGCTGTTCAGCACGTCGTCGATCGACAGCGGCTGGCCGCGGAAGATCGCGTCCGGGTGGGCGTGGGCGTTGAAGCGCTGGTCCACGGCGATCTTCGCCAGGGCGCGCGGGTCGTAGCCGTACTGCGCGGCGTAGCGCTGGGCGATCATCGCGTAGCCGGTGTTCTGGCCCATGTGGCCGTAGGGCAGGTCGAACTCCGCCTCCGGCGCGCCGTAGGCGGTGCTGTGGCCGCCGAAGCGCATGGCGCGGGCCATGGCGGACGGGTCTTCGTCGGGGCCGAGCGGCGCCATGCGCTGCGGCAGCACGCAGAGCACCGCCTGGCACAGGCCCAGTTCGATGGCCGCGGCGGCGCGCCAGATCATGCCGACCGCCGTGGTGCCGCCCAGGTCGACCACCTCGGCGAAATTCACCGCGATGCCGAGGTATTCGGCGGCCATCGCCGGCACGAAGGTCGAGGCTTCATGGAACAGCGGGCCGTTGATCACCAGGCCGTCCAGGTCGCTGGCCTTGAGGCCGGCATCGGCCAGCGCGCGGGCCGCCAGGTCGGCGACCTGCTCCAGGTGGAACATCCTCGGCGCCGTGGAGTACTTCTCGGGCTTGTATTGAGCGGCGCCGACGATCGCCGCGTGTCCTCTTAGTCCCATCAGTGCTACCTCATGCGGTATTCGGGCCGCCGCTGTGCGGCGGTGTCTGTCCGGTCGTTCAGCTCAGGTCATTTTCAGGAGCCCGCAATCGAAGCCTCATCGTCCATAAGGCCTAGATCGAATCTTTTTCCGGCGTCCCCGGCCCCGTAGTCCGAATCAACTAGGACAAACGTGCCAGCCACTGGGCATCCTCGACAAAGCGCGCCGCCTCGCGGCGCATCACTGCAACCCGCGTGAGACCAGCAGATGAACTTCGACTTTACCGACGATCAGGCCATGCTGCGCGACAATGTGCGCAAGTACCTGAGCAAGGAGTCACCGCTCGGCGAAGCCCGCCGGGTCCTGGAACAGCGAGACAGCCACAGCAGCCCGGTCTGGCAGGGGCTGGTGGACATGGGCATCGCCACCCTGATGCTGCCGGAGCACGCCGGCGGCATCGGCCTCGGCGCCCTGGAACTGTGCGTGGTGGCCGAGGAGATCGGCCGCCAGCTGAGCCCGGTGCCACTCTCCTCCACTCTTTACCTGGCCGCCCAGGCACTGCTGCTGGGCAGCGACGCCGCGCAACAGGGCGACTGGCTGGCGGCCATCGCCGGCGGCGACATCGCCTCGCTGGCCGCGCCGCTGGACGGCAATCCCGCCACCCTGCCGCGCTATTCGGCCGGGCGCCTGAACGGCTGCGCCGAACTGGTGCCCGATGGCCAGCAGGCGGCGATCCTGGTGGTGCTCGCCGAGGACGACGACGGCCAGCCGCGCTGGGTGGTCTGCCGTCCCGACGCGGCCACCCGGCGGGAAGCGCTGTCCTGCATCGACATGACCCGCCCGTGGAGCCGCCTGAGCTTCGAGCAGCAGCAAGCCGAACCGCTGAACGCGGTGGACGACGCCCTCGCCCTGCTCGCCCGTGTGCGCGACCGCGCGGCCATCCTGCTGGCCTTCGAGCAGCTCGGCGCCAGCGATGCGGTACTGGAAATCTCCGCCGCCTACGCCCGCGAACGCCACGCCTTCGGCCGCGCGATCGGCTCCTACCAGGGCATCAAGCACAAGCTGGCGGACATCTACACCCTCAACCAGCTGGCCCGCGCGCACTGCTATTACGGCGCCTGGGCGTTGTCCAGCGACGCTCCGGAGCTGTCCATCGCCGCCGCGGCAGCCCGCGTCAGCGCCACCCGCGCCCTCGACTACGCCGCCCAGGAGAGCATCCAGGTACACGGCGGCATGGGCTACACCTGGGAACTCGACTGCCACCTCTTCTACCGCCGCGCCCGCCAGCAGGCGGTGATGCTCGGCGGCGAGGACCTGTGGAACGAACAGATCGCCAGCCTGCTCGAACAGCGCCTGCGCGCCACCGCCTGACCGGAGACCGACCATGGATTTCAAGGATTCCCAAGAGGAAGCAGCCTTCCGCGCCGAGTGCCGCGCCTGGCTGGAACAGAACGCCGAACGCAAGAGCCGCCCGGACGAAGTGTTCGGCCAGGACCTCAGCCCGGCCGACTTCATCCAGGCCTCCCGCGCCTGGCAACGGCGCAAGGCCGAGGCCGGCTACGGCGCCATCACCTGGCCGAAGGCGCTGGGCGGCCGCGGCGCCTCGCCGATGCAGGAAGTCATCTACCGCCAGGAGGAAGGCCAGTTCCGCGTGCCCACCGGCGCCTTCAACGTCAGCCTGGGCATGGTCATTCCCTCGGTGTTCGTCCACGCCAGCCCCGAGGTGACCGCCCGCCACGTCGGCGCCGCGCTGCTCGGCGACGAACTGTGGTGCCAGCTGCTTTCCGAACCGGGCGCCGGCTCCGACCTGGGCATGGTGCGCACCCGCGCGGAACGCTGCAGCGATGGCCGCGAGGGCTGGATCATCAACGGCCAGAAGGTCTGGACCAGCCTGGCGCAGTTCGCCGACTACGGCCTGGTGCTGACCCGCACCGATCCCACGGTGCCGAAGTTCGACGGCCTGACCACCTTCTACCTGGACATGAAGACGCCCGGCATCGAGATCCGCCCGATCCGCCAGGCCGGCGGCGAGTCGGAGTTCAACGAGGTGTTCTTCAACGACGTGTTCGTGCCGGACAGCCAGCGCGTCGGCGAGGTGAACAAGGGCTGGAAGGTGACCCTCACCGGCCTGATGAACGAGCGCCTGTCCATCGGCGGGGTGATGCCGGCCGAGCTGTGGCGCACCGCCGCCGAGCTGATCGACGAAGGCCGCTTCAATGGTTCCAGCGCCTTGGCTGAAGGGCGCATGCGCCAGCAGCTGGCAGATCTCTATCTCAACGCCCAGGGCCTCTGGCTGCTGCAGTGCAAGGGCCTGACCGCCCTGGGCAAGGGCCGCGAGCCGGGGCCGGAGCTGTCGGTGGCGAAGATCGTCGCCGCGCGTACGCTGCAGGACTTCGCCTACCTCGCCATGGACCTCCAGGGTACTCGCGGCGTGCTGGCGGCGGAGCAGCCGGGCGAGCGCATGAAGTTCGTCCAGCGCCTGTGGTTCGGCGCGGCGGGCATGCGGATTGCCGGTGGTACCGACGAGATCGTGCGCAACAACGTCGGCGAGCGGGTATTGGGCCTGCCGCCGGAGCCGCGGACGGACAAGGGCGTGCCGTTCAACCAGTTGGCGCGCTGATCGGCGCTGATCGCTCCAGGGACGCTTCGGCGTCCCTTTTTCATGGCGAAGACGCAGGGCGGCGCTGCCGAGGTGGATGACGCTGGCGCGTCATTCACCCTACGGGATGCGACGGTGCTTTGGAGGCGGGAGATGTAGGGCGCATGAAGCCTAAGGCTTCATCCGCCGGGGAGACGGATGGCACGGCTGCGGTGGATGACGCTGGTGCGTCATTCACCCTACGGGATGCGACAGTGCTTCGAAGGCGGAAGATGTAGGGCGCATGAAGCCTAAGGCTTCATCCGCCAATGGGTGGGCACCGTCATTGCGGTGGATGACGCTGGCGCGTCATTCACCCTACGGATGCGGCGGCGCTTTGGAGGCGGGAGATGTACGGCGGGACGCAGGAGCGTCCATGGATGCATTCCCACACGGGAGCGTGGAACCACCCCCTCCCGGAGGAGAGGGTGGCAGGGCCTGACTCAGAACGAGTACTTGGCCGACAGCGTCATGTAATCCCGGTCCGCCAGCTTGTGCGCGATCGGGTCCGGGTCGCCGAGGAAGGCGTTGTACTTCGCCGCCAGTTCCAGGTTGCCCAGGCGCTTGAAGGTGGTGCCGACCGACAGGCGACGGTCGCCCTCGCCGCCGGCGATGGCGCCGATCATCGGGGTGTAGCCGTCGAACACGTGGGAGAAGTTCACCGGCACCGTCAGGTCCCAGCCGGAGAACACGCCCGGATAGCTCAGGGCGACGGTCATGGTGTAGGCGCTGGCGGACTTGGTCTGGCGCGCCGTGGCGGTGTGGTAGGTGAAGTCGTCCGAGCCGCTGGCGTCGCGGTCGGCGCTGTCGGCGCGGACGTTGACGATCTCGCCACTGAAGGTGGTCTGGCTCGCCCAGGGCATGTTGCCGAGGAGGTAGATGAACGACACCTGCGCCTGCTGGCCCTTGCCGCGTACGGCGACGGGGGTTCCGGCGGCGGACAGCACGTTGATTGGCGCGCCGTCGCGGTAGCTCCACTCGCCGCTGAGCTGGACGTCGCCGATACGGGTGGACACGCTGGCGCCGGTCGCCTTGATGTCCTCGAAGTACTTCACGCGATAGGTCTGCGGCACGTTGGCGAAGACCAGTCCCGGCGGCAGGCCGAGCAATCCGCCGATATCCTCCTGGCCGATCTGCTGGGTGACGCCCGCCGGGTTCTTGTCGTGATAGTTGAGGTGGAAGACCGAGAATTCCCAGTCGTAGTTGGGACGGAAGCGCGCCTGCACGCCCCACTGGCCTTCGTCGCGCGGCTCGTCGGTGCCGGCGTAGCGGATCTGCCGCGGCTGGCCGAGCAGGTTGAAACCGATGAACTCGCGGCCCGGGCCGACCACGTCGGAGGTGGACAGGTAGCTGCCCACCGGCGGCAGCTCGGTCTTCAGCCATTCGTACTGGTAGTAGCCGCCCAGGCTGAACTGGTCGTTGATGGTCCACAGGCCGGAAACCTGGCCGACCGGCAGGAAGATTTCCTTGACCTCGACGCCCGGCAGCGCCGCCTTCACCGCATCGGAAGGCGACTGCGCGCCCGACACGCCGGGGTAGAACAGGCTCTCGCCCCAGGACACCACGTGGCGGCCCGCGTTCAGGTCCAGGCGCTGCGCCTCGCCGAAGTTCCAGCCGCCGAACACGTAGGCGTCGAGGAAACGGCTGCGGCCGCCGCTGTAGTACTTGGTATCACTGGTGAATTCGTCGTTGTCGCCGCTCTTGTTCACCGTGGCCGGCGAATCGTTGTCGTTCTTCTTGTGGTAGACGTCGTCGTAGAAGGTACTGGCGCGCAGCACCGCACCGTAGTTGTCCTTGCGCACGATCATCTCGGCCAGGGCGCTGACCTGGTTGGTGGTCAGGCTGTGCTGGTCGAAGTTGCGGTTGCCGTCGTCGGCGTTGCGGTCGGCGGTCAGCTCCCTGGACGGCTTGTCCACGCGCATGCCAATGCCGTAGCTGGTGGTGAGGTTCCAGTCCAGCGTGGCGCCATTGTCGAAATAGACGGTATCCCCCGCCAGCGCGCCGGGCGCGTGGATGGCCAGTGTCACTGCAGCAGCAAGGCCGGTCAGCGCCCCCAGGCGCCCCCGGGAAACTCGCGGCAAGGTGTTGTTGTTATTGTTCATCCTCACTCTCCTCACAATTCAGGTCGACAGACCTTTCTCTTTTCGAAAGAAACAGCGGCTCGGCCGGACATCGGTCCGGCTAGACGTGAATCGCCTCCGGTTCCCCTTGCGAAGGCACTTCCGCGTCCCGCAGGCGGTACCTGCAGGCGTCGCCGTCCGGTTCGCGCACCAGCGAACCCTCCTCCACCAGGAAGTTGATGTGCGCCAGGGTCTCGCCCAGCGACATCAGCAGGTCGAACGGCCCCTTGATCCTCGGGAACAGCAGCGGGCGCAGCTCTGCGGCGGTCATGGCGCCACGCAGGTTGCCGACGAGGTTCTCCAGGTGCCGCTCGTGGTGTTTCAGCAGTTGCAGCAGGCGTTCGTGCAGGCCCACGAACGGACGCTCATGGGCCGGCAGCACCAGCACGTCGGCCGGCAGCACGCGCAGGCGGCGCAGCGATTCGAGCCATTCGCCCAGCGGGTTGGCGTCGGGTTCGGTGACGCCGACGCACACGCTCGAGGTGATCCGCGGCAGCACCTGGTCGCCGGAAATCAGCAGGCGGTCGTCCTCGCTGTAGAGGCAGGCGTGCTCGGGCGAATGGCCGGAGCCGATCACCACGCGCCAGCGGCGTTCGCCGATGGTCAGCACGCTGCCCTCGCGCAGGCGGCGGTAGCTGTGCGGTTGCTGGATCCGGTAGTGCGAGGCGCGCACCACCGGCAGCAGGCTCTCGATCTGTGCGGCATCGAGCCCGGCGCGCTGGTAGAACTGGCGGAACTCCCAGCCCGGATCGTCGCCCTGCGGCGGGGTGACGAACATCGACTGGAACTCGCCCTGGGTCATGTACACCGGGCAGTGGAAACGGTCGGCCAGCCAGCCGAGCAGGCCGGTGTGGTCGTAGTGGAAGTGGGTGGCGACCAGCGCGAGGATCGGCCGGCCCTCCAGCACTTCGACGAATACCCGCTCCCACACGTCCCGCGAGGCGTCGGTAGCGAGGCCGGTATCGACCACCACCCAGCCGTGCTCGTGGCGCAGCAGGTACAGGTTGATGTGGTCGAGGCCGAACGGCAGCGGCATGCGCAGCCACAGCACGCCGTCGGCCACCTCGCGCACCTGGCCGGCGGCCGGCGCGCTTTCCCAGGGGAAGCGCAGCTCGGCCTGGGCCTGGCTGTCGAGGGCGCTCATGCCGGCTCTCCGGCGAACGACGGCAGGCCGTTGCGTTCCAGAGCCTCGTCGTCCAGCGGCACGTAGCTGGCGCTGGTCTCGTCGCGCACGAACAGCGGCTCGGCGATGCGCCGCGGATCGTAGCCGTCGCGCTGCAGGTCGACCTTGCGCAGCTTGAAGGTGGTGGTCATGTCGGCGGCCGCCTGCACGCGGACGAACACCGGCGCCGCGTAGCGCGGCAGGCGCGCCTGGGTGAAGCTGAAGAACGCCTGCGGATCGAACGCCTGCCCCGCCTGCATGAGGATCGCCGCCATGCCGGCGCGGCCTTCGTGGCCGGGCACGCGCACGCCGTAGATGTTGATCAGCTCCATGCCGGGGAAGTCGCCGAGCGCCGCCGCCACTTCCTGGGTGGAGACGTTCTCGCTCTTCCAGCGGAAGGTGTCGCCCAGGCGGTCGACGAAGAAGCAGTAGCCATCCTCGTCGTAGCGCAGCAGGTCGCCCGAGCTCCACCAGGCATCGCCCGTCTGGAACACGTTGCGCAGGATCTTCTTCTCGGTGGCCTCCGCGGAGGTGTAGCCCTCGAAGCGACCGGCGCCGATTTCCGGATGGTCGATGATCATCCCCACCGCCTCGCCGACCTCGCCCGGCTGGCAATGGACGAAGTAGCCGTCGGCGTTGCGCACGTGGCACTGGCTGTCGACGTCGTACTTCAGCAGGCGCAGGTTGGTGCGCGCCCAGTCCGGGATGCGCCCGCAGGAGCCGACGCGGTTGTCGACGTTGAGCGTCGCGGTATTCGCCTCGGTGGAGCCCCAGCCCTCGAATATCTGCAGGTCGCCGAAGCGCTCCACCCAGCGCTGCCAGATGTCCGGGCTGAGGCCGGCGCCGAGCATGCAGCGCAGGCTGTGGTCGCGGTCATTGGCCTGCGCCGGCATGTTCAGCAGGTAGCGGCAGATCTCGCCGATGTACTGGAACACGGTCACCCCGTTCTCGCGCACGTCGCGCCAGAACTCGCTGCTGCTGAACTTGCGGCGCACCACGATGGAGGCGCCGGCTTTCAGGGCGGTGGAGGTCACCGAGGTCGCCGCCGCGCCGTGGTAGAGCGGCAGGCAGCAGTAGAAGACGTCGTCCGGGGTCGCTTCGAGGGTGACCTGCATGACGTCGCCGGAAGTCATCCAGCGCATGTGGCTGTAGCGCGCGGCCTTGGGCAGGCCGGTGGTGCCGGAGGTGAAGATCAGCAGCATGCCGTCCTCGGCCTTCACCCCGGCGCGCAGTTCACGCGGCGGACGGTTGATCGGCGCGGCGGCCACCTGTTCGGCGAAACCGGCGTCGGCCAGGGCGAGCAGCTCCGCGCTCGCCGGCTTTTCCTCGTCGCGCACCAGCCAGAGCTGATGGCCGCGGGTTTCCGGGCTGTCGGCGAACGGCTGCAGGCATTCCTCGCCGACCACCACGGCCTTGGCGCCGGTGCTTTCCAGCGCATGCAGCAGCGCCCTGCCGGTGACGTGGTAGTTGATGAAGGCGGTGACCACGCCGAGCTTGGCCAGGCCGAACCAGCAGAAGAAGAAGTCCGGGCGGTTCTCCATGGCCATGGCGCACACGTCGCCGGCCTTCAGGCCGCGGGCGGCGAAGGCGTGGGCGTACTGGTTGGCGCGCTGGTCCATCTCGCGATAGCTGAAGCTGCGGCCGCGATAGACGAGGAAGGCGCGCCCGGCATGGCGGTCGGCCTGTTCCTCGATACGGTCGCCCAGGGTGTATCCGTCGGCCGGCCTGATCAGGCTCGCCGCCTGCGAACGCAGGTCGAGCAGGCGCTGGGTCTGTTCACGGGGCACAACCGGCGCAGGCTGTAGTTCTTGTCGTTGCACGACGCCGAGATCGCTCATGCTTCCTCCTCGATGAGGCGCGGGTTGAATTCCGGGTAGTCGCTGTAGCCCTCCGCACCCGGCGAATAGAGGCTCCTGCGGTCGAAGCCGGCGAGCGGATGGCCGTGGCGGATGCGCTCGACCAGGTCGGGGTTGGCGATGTAGTGGCGGGCGAAGGACACCGCGTCGGCGGCGCCGGAGGCGAGCATGGCGGCGGCCGAATCCGGCTCCAGGCCGTCGTTGACGATCAGCGCGCCACGGAAGCCCTCGCGGGCGACGGCGAAGGCATCGAGGCCCGGCACCGGCGAACGCATGATGTGCAGGTAGGCCAGGCCCAACCCGTCGATGCCCTTGAGCAGCGCTTCAAGGGTGGCGGCAGGGTCGCTGTCGACGATGTCGTTGTAGGTATTGCCCGGGCACAGGCGCAGGGCGACGCGCTCGGCGCCGATCGCCGCGGACATCGCCGCCAGCACGTCCAGCGGGAAGCGCACGCGGTTCTCCAGCGATCCGCCGTAGGCGTCGGTACGCTGGTTGGCGTTCTCCGACATGAACTGCATGGGCAGGTAGCCGCTGGTGCCGTGCAGCTCGACGCCGTCGAAGCCGGCCGCGCGGGCGTTCAGCGCGGCCTGCCGGTAGTCGTCGATCACCCCGGCGATTTCCGCCAGGGTCATCGCTTCGGGCTGCTCGGTATCGGCCATGCCCACCACATCGGTGAACAGCTGGGTATTGGCGCGGACCGCCGACGGCGCCAGGGTGCGGGCACCGGCGGGCTTGTTGTGACGGGAGGCGACGCGCCCGCAGTGCATCATTTGCAGGACGATCTGCCCGCCACGGGCGTGCACCGCATCGGTGACCTGCCTCCAGGCGGCGATCTGCGCGTCGCTATGGATCGCCGGCGTGCGGCAGTAGCCGAGGCCGTCGGCCGAGGGCGAGGTGCCCTCGGCGACGATCAGCCCGGCGCCGGCGCGCTGGGCGTAGTAGTCGATCATCACCGGCGTCGGCATGCCATCCACGCCAGCGCGACTGCGGGTCATCGGCGCCATGACGACGCGGTTGGCCAGCGCGAGCCCGCCGAAGCGGCCGCGTTCGAAAAGACTGCTCATGGTGTCTCCTCAGCGCACGCGAATCTTCGGTGGCCTGGTGTCCCGGCGCATGCGGCGCAGGAAGGCTTCGAGCGGCGCGGGTTCGGCGACCTGCGGCAGCTCCTCGCCATCGGGTTCGTTGTTCCAGAATTCCTTCCAGGACGGGAACAGGTCGTGGAAGGTGCCGTGGTACGGCTCGCGGCCCGGCCAGCGCATCTTCATGTCGCCGATCGGCGGCTTGTTCAGGTCGGTGGCGTACCAGTAGCAGGGCAGGCGGCGGCGGAAGTACCACTGGCCGTCGATGCGCTCGTAGTCGTCCCAGTAGAGCATCTGCATGATCACCCACTCGGCGCCGGTCTCATGCTCGTTCTTCGAGTAGACGACGCCGATGGCGTGGTCCGCGTCGACGAACTCGATGACGTGCTGGCCGAGGTGGTGCGAGGTGCCGGTGAACTGATGGCGCAGGGTGTCGTCGACCCATGCCTTCAGGTGCGCGCGGCCGACCTTCTCGCGGCCGACGCGGATGTCCGGGGCGAACAGGTTGACGTGGGCGTCCAGGTCGCGCATGTCCAGCGACAGCGAGTACTTGCCGGCGAGCTGGCGGATCGCCTCGATGGATTCGAGGCGGTCCAGGCGCGCGTGCAGTTGGTTCATGTCCATGGTTTCACCTTCCGCGCGCGGCCCTTATTCGAGCACCGTGTAGAGATCGGAGCCGCGGCCGCCGTCCACCGCCAGGCTGGCGCCGGTGATGTACGAGGCTTCGTCGGAGGCGAGGAACAGCACCGCGTTGGCCAGCTCCTCGGGGCGCCCTACGCGGCGCATCGGGATCAGCTTCTCGGTGTTGCCGCGGGCCTTGTCGTCGCTGAGCATTCCTTCGGTGGCCGGGGTGTGCACCACGCCGGGGATCACCACGTTGCAGCGGATGTTCAGGGCGGCGCCTTCGGAGGCGACGGCGCGGCTGAAGTTGATCACCGCGGCCTTGGCGGCGGAGTAGCCGGACATCCAGGCGGTGCCGAACAGGCCGCAGATCGAGGCGAGGTTGACGATGGCGCCGCCGCCGCTGTCCTTCATCAGGCGCACGGCGGTGCGGGTGCCCCAGAAGGTGCCGTCGACGGTGGTGCGGAAGTTGGCGTGCCAGTCCTCGGTGGACATCTGGTCGACGCCGCCCCAGGTGTAGGCCATGGCGTTGTTGACCAGTACGTCGAGACGGCCGTGCTGCGCTGCCACCGACTCGATGGCGGCGACGAAGGACTGCTCGTCGCTGACGTCGGCGACGCGGTAGTCGGCGTTGCCGCCGGCGGCGCGGATGGCTTCCACCACCTCGCGCAGCGGCTCCTCGCGGCGACCGCAGATGGTCACCAGGGCGCCCTCTTCGGCCATGCGGCGCGCGGTGGCGGCGCCGATGCCGGAGCCGCCGCCGCTGATGAACACGACCTTGTCCTGCATTCTCGCTTTCATGCTCGCGCTCCTCAGATGAAGGCCATGCCGCCGTTGACGGCGACGTTCTGGCCGGTCACGAAGCTGGCTTCGTCACTGGCGAGGAAGGCCGCGACGCGGGCGATTTCTTCCGGCTGGCAGAGGCGGCCGAGAGGGATGGCCTTGACCATCGACTCCATCCATTCGGCGGGAATGCCGGCCATCATCGGCGTGTCGGTGGGGCCGGGAACCAGGGTGTTGACGCGGATGCCGCTGGGCGCCAGTTCGCGCGCCAGGCTGCGGGTCAGGCCCATCATCCCGGCCTTGGCGGCGCAGTAGTGGCTGGGGCCTTCGCCGGTGCGCGCGGCGGTGCTGGACAGGTTGACGATGCTGCCGCCCTGCCCCGCGCTCATCAGCCGGGCCGCTTCGCGGGCGCAGAGGAAGGCGCCGGTCAGGTTGACGCCGATCACGCGGTTCCAGTTGGCCAGCGGGGTGTCGAGGAAGGCGTCCACGGAGCCGACGCCGGCGTTGTTCACCAGCACGTCGAGGCGGCCGGCCTCGCCCTGCACCTTCGCCATCGCGGCGCTCACCGAGGCTTCGTCGGCGACGTTGCAGACCACCGCCCGGGCACGCTCGCCGAGGCCCTGGATGGTTTCGGCCAGCGCGTCTTCGTTGATGTCGGCGGCATACACGGTGGCGCCCTGCTCGACGAAGTGGCGCACCATGGCGCGCCCCATGCCTTGCCCGGCTCCGGTGACGAAAGCAATCTTGTCTGTCAGCTTCATGTCGGCTCCTTGGGTCGCGATGCATGGCATCCGACCGGTTACGGTTCGGATTCATGATTTCGCCCAGTGGAGCCCGCCAACATCGTCCGTTGAGACTAACCGGCGAAAACTCGCGAAAGCCCGCCAGCCGCGGCATCCAGGAATGGTCCGAACGGACGATGCCGGTGGGATTGCCGCCGGGAAGGATGGAGCCCACTACAAGAAAACCGGGAGACAAGCACCGTGAGCAACACACCGACCGTGACCTGGCGGACCCACTACGCGCTCGGCGTGCTGGCGGTCATCTACATCTTCAACTACATCGACCGCCTGCTGGTCTCGATCCTGGTCGAGCCGATCAAGCAGGAGTTCGGCGTCTCCGACACCATGATCGGCCTGCTCACCGGCGTGGCCTTCGCGCTGTTCTACACGGTGTTCGGCCTGCCGCTCGGCCGCCTCTCCGACCGTATCGGCCGCAAGCCGGTGGTGGCGGTGGCCTGCATCGCCTGGAGCGTGACCACCATGCTCTGCGGCCTCGCCACCAGCTTCGCGATGCTGCTGATGTTCCGCATCCTGGTGGCGGTGGGCGAGGCCGGCGGTTCCGCGCCGTCGGTGGCGATGGTCTCCGACCTGTATCCGCGCCACCTGCGCTCGCGCGCCCTGGCGGTATTCCTGATGGGTCCGGCGATCGGCGCGGTAGTCGGCCTCGGCCTCGGCGGCTGGATCGCCGAGCTGCACGGCTGGCGCTGGGCGTTCATCCTCATCGGCGCGCCCGGCGTGCTGCTCGGGCTGATCCTCGCCTTCACCGTGCGCGTGCCGCAGGTGCAGCGTCCGGTGGCAGGTACGGCGTCCGGCGATAGCTTCCTCGCCACCATCGGCCTGCTGATCCGCACGCCGTCCTATCTGCTGATCGTCATCGCCGGCAGCATCGCCGCGGTGGCCGGCTATGCCATCGGCACCTGGAACCCGAGCTTCCTGATCCGCTCCCACGGCCTGACCATCCAGCAGGCCGGCTTCCTCATGGGCATCGGCGGCGGGCTGGTTTCGGCCGTCGGCACGCTGTGCTGCGGCGTGCTCACCGACCGCCTGGCGGCGCGCGACAGCGCCTGGCAACTGGGCACCGCGCTGCTCGGCACGGCACTGAGCATTCCCCTCGGCCTGGCCTTCTTCCTCTGGCCTGCCGGCACCGCCTTCCAGCTCGGCAGCCTGTCCGTGCCGACCGCTTTCCTGTTCTACCTGGGCTTCGCCTTCTTCGGCACCTGGTGGTCGGTCCCCAGCTTCGGCGCGATGAGCCACCTGTTTCCCGCCAACCGCCTGGCCCAGGGCACCGCGCTGTACTTCATGGGCGTGACCCTGCTCGGCGTCGGCCTCGGCCCGCTGGTGGTCGGCGTGTTGAGCGACCTGTTCAGCCAGAGCATGGGCGCCGAGGCGCTGCGCTACGCCCTGGCCGCCACCATCGCGCTGCTGGTGCTGCCCTGCCTGTGCCTGGCCATCGCCCTGCCCCGTTACCGCCGGCAGGTGGACGACTGTTCCGTGACAGCGCCCGCCGAAGCCGTACCCGCCTGATCAAAGGAGCCATAACCGATGAACGCACCCCAGGACCTGCCGCTGCCCGTCGGCAGGTACGCCACGCTCGCCAACGGCCTGCGCCTTCACTACCTCGACATCGGCGACGGTCCGGTGGTCCTCTGGCTGCACGGCAGCGGGCCGGGCGCCAGCGGCTTCAGCAACTTCAAGGGCAACTACCCGGTGTTCGAGAAGGCCGGCTACCGCAACATCGTGCTCGACCTGCCGGGCTTCGGCCGTTCCGACAAGCCGGCGGACGTCCAGTACGACCTGGCCTTCTTCGTCGACAACCTGCGCCAGCTGATGGACGCCATCGGCCTCGACCGCTGCACCCTGCTGGGCAACTCGCTGGGCGGCGCCATCGCCCTCGGCATGGCGCTGGAGCATCCCGAGCGCGTCGAGAAACTGATCCTGATGGCGCCGGGCGGCGTCGAGGAGCGCGAAACCTACTTCCGGATGGAAGGCATCGCGCGCATGGTCGAGGTCTACAGCCAGGGGCCGATGGGCATCGAGCAGATGCGCCAGGTCATGCGCCTGCAGCTGTTCGACAGCAGCCAGCTGCCGGACAGCCTGCTCGCCGAGCGCGTGGCGGTGGCGGTGACCCAGCCGGCCAACCTGTTCTCCACCATGCTGGTGCCGAACATGACCGAGCGCCTGGGCGAACTGCGCTGCCCGGTCCTCGGCTTCTGGGGCAGCAACGACCGTTTCAATCCGCCGAGCGGTGTGTTCAAGTTCCTCGACAAGGCTCCGGATGCGCGTTTCATCATGCTCAACCGCTGCGGTCACTGGGTACAGGTCGAACATCAGGCGCTGTTCAACCGCCAGTGCCTGGAATTCCTCCAGGACGGCTGACCTCCCGATTCCCGCGATGCGCCCTGCCATGGGCGCATCCGCCGCTCAGGACACCCCTCGATGAACCGATACCCGAATCTGCTTTCCCCCGGCCGCCTCGGCAGGCTGGAGCTGCGCAACCGCATCATCATGGCCCCGATGGGCTCGAACTACGCGGAAACCGACGGCACCTGCGGCGAGCGCATCCAGGCCTACTACGAGGCCCGCGCCGCCGGTGGCGCCGGCCTGCTGACCATGGGCGTGTGCTCCATCGCCTACCCGGCCGGCACCGCCGAGCCCTATCAGGTCGGCGTTTCCGATGACCGCTTCATTCCCGGCCTGGCCCGCCTCGCCGAGCGGGTGCACCGCCACGGCGCGAAGATCGCCATGCAATTGCAGCACGCCGGCAAGGTCGCCGTGCGCGACCTCGCCGAAGGCCGCGAGCTGTGGGTGCCGTCCATTCCGCCGGCGGCGAAGACCGACATGATGGCGAGCCTGACCCAGGCCGAGCTGGACAACTTCGTCAGCTCCGTCCGCCCGGCCGGCAAGCCGCGCGTGCGCGTGATGGACCAGGACGACATCCGGCAGATGGTCGAGTGGTTCGCCGCCGCCGCCGAACGCGCCAAGCGCGCGGGCTTCGACGGGGTGGAAATCCACGCCGGGCACAACTACATCATCGCCGGCTTCCTCTCGCCCTATTACAACCGCCGCGAGGACGAATACGGCGGGCCGCTGGAGAACCGCGTGCGCCTGCTGCTGGAAGTGCTGCGTGCGACCCGCGAACGCGTGGGTGAGGACTTCTCCATCTGGCTGCGCCTGGATGCCTACGAGCTGCATCTGGACGGTGGCATCACCCTGGAAGACGCCAAAAAGGTTGCGCGCATGGCCGAAGAGGCCGGCGCCGAAGGCGTCTCGGTTTCCGCCTATGCCGCCACCACCCGCAGCGTGAACTTCCTGGACGCGCCGCTGGTGCACAAGCCGGCAGCGTTCATCGACTGGGCGGCGGAGATCCGCAAGTCGGTGACGGTCCCGGTGATCGCCGTCGGCCGCATCGAGCCGGACGTCGCCGACCGCGCCATCGGCCAGGGCCAGTGCGATTTCGTGGCGATGGCGCGCAAGCTGCTCGCCGATCCCGAGCTGCCGAACAAGCTCGCCGCCGGCGACGCCGCCAGCGTGCGCCCGTGCATCTACTGCTACACCTGCGTCAGCCAGATCTTCGTCAACCAGCGGGTGAAGTGCGCCGCCAACCCCTTCACCGGGCAGGAATACCAGGCGGTCATCAGCCCCGCCGAGAAACCGCGGCATATCGCCGTGATCGGCGGCGGCCCGGCCGGCATGGAAGCAGCGCGGGTCGCCAGCCTGCGCGGGCACAAGGTGACCCTGATCGAGCGCAGCAACCGCCTCGGCGGCACGCTGTTCTTCGCCGCCCTCGCCTATCAGGAGAACGGCGCGCTGCTGGACAACCTGGTGCATCAGGTGCGCGCGCTGCCCATCGACGTGCGCCTGGACTGCGAGGCGACGCCGGCGTTGCTGCGCGACCTGCAGGTCGACGAAGTGCTGGTCGCCAGCGGCGCCCGGCGCACCGCACCGGACATCCCCGGCGCCGACCTCAAGCACGTGTGGAGCGGCGACGAACTGCGCCGCCTGATGACCGGCGACCGCGCCGAGGAAATCGCCAGGGCCAAGCTCTCGCTGACCCAGCGCACCATGATGAAGGCCGGCAGCCTGACCGGCGTCACCAACAGCACCGAGGCCATGCAGAGCCTGTCGAAGCTGTGGATGCCGCTGGGCAAGCGCGTGGCGATCATCGGCGGCGGGCTGGTCGGCCTGGAGCTCGCGGAGTTCCTGGTGGAGCGCGGCCGGCAGGTCAGCGTGCTCGAACCGGGCGACTACCTCGGCACGGAACTGGCCATCGTGCGGCGCTGGAAGGTGCTGGACAACCTGCGCAGCCACGACGTGCAGCTCGCCACCCGTTGCTCGGTGCAGCGCATCGATGGCAGCCAGGTGCACTACACGGACGTGGAAGGCCAGGCGCAACGCCTGCCGGCCGACTCGGTGGTTCTCGCCATCGGCGCGCAGCCGGACGACAGCCTGTTCAACCAGCTCACCGCCGCCGGCCTCAAGGCCACCCGCATCGGCGACTGCAACAGCCTCGGCTACATCGAAGGCGCGTTGCGCAGCGGGATGCAGAGCGCTCTGGCGGTCTGATCCGGTCGCGGGCATGGCTCCTACAGGCTTTATTGGGTCCCCGCGTTCGCGGGGATGACGGTTGTGTGCTGGGACCTCATCTCTCTCCGTCTTTCCCGCGAACGCGGGAATCCAAAAGACAGTTGCTCCTGCAGGGCAACAGCCCTGTAGGAGCGAGCTTGCTCGCGAACAGACCGTAGGGTGGAAAACGGCGAAGCCTTTTCCACCAGCCCTCCACACCGAGCAAAGCGTTGTCCACGCGTCGATTAGACTAGGCATGGTCGTCCAACGATGGGAGTGACAATCGTGGCGGGACTCGGGTGGACTCGCTGATCACGGCCGCAGCGCGCGCACTGTCCGCGGGTGATCCCCTCGGCGCACTGGACCGCGTCGCGCTGCGCGACGATCCTCCGGCGCTCGCATTGCGCGGCATCGCCATGGCGCAGCTCGGCGACTTCGCCCGGGCGAAGTTCCTGTTGCAGAGCGCGGCGCGCGCCTTCGGTCCGAAGGAGGCGCTGGCCCGCGCACGCTGCATCGTCGCCGAGGCCGAAGTCGCCCTCGCCTCCCGCGACCTGGGCTGGCCGGTGAAGACGCTCGATGCCGCGCGGAAAACCCTCGAAGCCCACGGCGACCGGGTGAACGCTGCCCATGCGCGCTATCTCGAAGTGCGCCGCCTGCTGCTGATCGGCCGTCTCGACGAGGCTGAACGCATGCTTGCCGAGCTCGATCCCGCAGCCTTGCCGCCAGCCTCGCGAACCGTCCATGAACTGGTCGTTGCGGGGATCGCCATGCGCAGATTGCAGGCGACGGCCGCCCATGCCGCACTGGCCCGCGCCGAGCGTGCCGCGCGCGACGCCGGCATTCCTGCGCTGTCGGCGGAGGTGGAAAGCGCCTCCCTCACCCTGAACACGCCCGCCGCGCGCCTGATTGCCCGTGGCGGAGAGCGACCGCTCCTGCTCGCAGACGTCGAGGCATTGCTGGCCTCCGGGGCGCTGGTCGTGGACGCCTGCCGCCATGTGGTGCGCGACGCCCACGCCTCGGTCTCGCTCGCCACGCGTCCGGTGCTGCTCACGCTCGCTCGCACGCTGGCGGAAGCGTGGCCCGCGGACGTGCCAAGGGACGCGCTGATTGCGCGGGCATTTCGCACGAAGCATCCCGATGAAACCCATCGTGCGCGTCTGCGCGTGGAAATCGGCCGGCTGCGCGCGGAGCTTCGGGACCTGGCCGGCGTGAACGCGACCCGGCGGGGTTTCGCCCTGCAGCCGCACTCCACAGCCGAGGTCGTCGTGCTCGCGCCGCCGGTGGACGAGCCGAACGCGGCGGTATTCGCCTTTCTCGCCGATGGTGAGTCGTGGTCGAGTTCGGCCCTGGCGCTTGCGCTGGGAACCAGCCAGCGCACGGTGCAGCGCGCGCTCGACTCGCTTGCGGCGGCGGGCAAGGTGCAGTCGTTCGGCCGTGGACGCGCCCGTCGCTGGATGACCCCGCCGGTGCCGGGATTCGCGACGACCTTGTTACTCCCCGCACCCCTGCCGAGTGACTAGCATCGACTCCACACCCCAACAGGAGGATGCCACCATGAAACAGTCAGCAGCCGAAATCGTCCGCGAGTACGGCCCCTTCCCCGGTGCGGACAAGGTGCATGGCGTCACCTGCGACGGCCAGCGCGTCTGGTTCGCCTCCGGCGAACGGCTGAACGCCTTCGATCCGGAAAGCGGCACGGCGCTCGACTCCCTCGATGTCGCCGCCGATGCCGGCACGGCCTTCGACGGCGAGCACCTGTTCCAGATCGCCGCGGATCGCATCCAGAAGATCGACCCCAAATCCGGCCGGATTCTCGCCACCATCCCCGCCCCCGGCGGCGGCGCGGATTCCGGGCTCACCTGGGCGGAAGGCACGCTCTGGGTCGGCCAGTACCAGGAGCGGAAGATCCACCAGATCGACCCGGCGACCGGAGCGATCCTGCGCACCATCGAGTCCAACCGTTTCGTCACCGGCGTCACCTGGACCGACGGCCAGTTGTGGCACGCCACCTGGGAGGATGACGAGAGCGAATTGCGCCGCATCGATCCGCACACCGGGGAAGTCCTGGAAAGCCTCCGGATGCCGGAAGGCGCGGGCGTGTCCGGCCTCGAATCCGACGGTGGCGAGCGCTTCTATTGCGGCGGTGGGAATAGCGGAAAGGTGCGGGTGGTCCGGCGGCCGAGATAACCGCCCTCATCCACGGGTCGCGGGCATGGCCCGCTCCTACAGCGCTGGTTCCTGCGTAGGGCGAATGACGCGCCAGCGTTATCCGCCGCCACATTAGGCACGGCCCCTGCAGGAGCGCGCCATTTATCGTCCCCACCCGGCCATACCGCTCACCCCGCCTGGGCAGTTCAAAACCCGGCGCCTTTCAGCGCGGCGAAGGACAGCTGCTGACGCGCAGGCGCGTGACCTTCTGGTCGTCCAGCTCTCGCGGCAGTACGCCGGGGAACGCGCCCTCCAGGGTGATCAGCGCGGCATAGGGGAATGCCTCGCAATGGTAGGGCTCCAGCCATTCCAGGCAGGCGCCCTGTCCGGCCGCCAGGTTCGGCAGCAGGCGTTCGAAGACTTCCGGCAGCGAGCGGCGCAATGCCGCGTCCGTCCCTTCCCCCGGCGGAAACAGCCACATCTCCCGCCGGCGCGGACCTGCGGCGCCCGGCAGGTGGCTGCGCACCGGCAGTGCCCGGGCGGTACGCACACTGTCGCGGTCCATGAAGTTGCTCTCGTCACGCGCCAGCGCCGGGCCGGCTTCGGTCTGCAGCAGCTGCATGGGATCGAATGCGTCGGGATAGACGAACTCGCTGAGGCAATCGAAGGGGTGTTCGTCCGGCGCGTCGTCGAGGTGGTTGCGCTGGTACAGCTCGGGGGGAAAGAACTGCAGGGCCAGTGGCGCGTGGGTCCGTTCGTAGTAGTCGCGGAAGGCCGCGCGGTCGAGGTCGGCGCGGCGGCGGATCAGGCTGATGTATTTCATGGCAACTTCCGGCGGGAAAACGCCCGGGGCGGCACAGCGGGCCGCCCCGGGAACGAAGGTTTACTGACCGGAGCGGCGCGCCGCTTCCGGGCCGAAGTCGCCGGCGCTGATGTCGCCCTTGTTCAGCGTGTAGCCCTTGCTCTGCTCGTTGATCAGGTTGAACGCCAGGTAGCTGCCCGCGTTGAGGTCGTGGTAGAGGCCGACGCCGGCCTGCCAGCCCTGCAGTTCAGGCAGGTGGATGGTGTTGAGCATCGAGGTGCGCCACAGCTCGCCGCGGTTGTCGTAGTTGTCGCCCATCACCGGGAACCAGCTGTCCTCGTCGATGTACAGGTCGCGCTTGGCGTACAGGTGGCGGAAGCCTGGCTTGAGGTTCGCCTCGATGACCCAGACACGGCGCAGCTCGTAGCGCATCACGTCGGGATTGACGTGGTTCGGGGTGAGCATGTCGGCGTACTTGAGCTGGTTGGAGTGGATCAGGTAGTTGTTGGCCGGAACGTAGATTTCCTTCTTGCCGATGATCTTCCAGTCGTAACGCTGGCCGGAGCCGTTGAACACCCGCACCTCGTCCACGGTGATCGAGCCGCCGGTGCCCGGGAAGGCCATGTCGTAGCCGTAGCCCGGCGCCTGGCGAACGCGGCGGGTACCCGGGTCGTAGCGCCAGCTCTGTATCGGGGTGGCCACGTAGTCCCAGTAGGTGACGCCGGTGTTCACCTCGCCCTTGTCGCGCTGCGGCAGCATGGTCAGGTTCTTGTAGAAGGAGGACGTCGGCAGGTCCCTGGTGTAGATCACCTTGCCCGGCTCGTTGCCCGGCGCCATGTTGCGGGAGTGCACGCGGCCCCAGTTGATCTTGCCGTCCTTGAGCACGTAGGCGTTGTCGGAGATGTAGTCCTCCGTCCAGGCATAGCGGCCGCCCATGGTGGCGTTCATGCGGATCTCCTCGGCGCTCTTCGGAATCGGGAAGAACACGCCGCCGGCGCGGCCTTCGATGCCTTCGCCGTTGTTCACCAGCTTGGCGATCCGGGCATTCTCCAGGGTCGCCTCGCACACGCCCTGGCTGTAGGTGAAGTCGCGATGCGTCGGGTAGACCGGCATCCGGAACGTCTGCGGGTATTGCGCGAACAACGCCTTCTGCCCCGCGGACAGGCGATCGGCGTACTGCGTCATGTTCTGCGCGGTGATGACGAACAGCGGCTTCTCGCTGGCGTAGGGATTCTGCGGATGGAAGCCGGTCCCCTTGAAGGTGACGCCATCCGGCGCGCCGGACCACTTGCCGGTGAACCCGGGAATGCTGCCATCGGCATTGCCGGCCCGGATGGCGCCAAAGCAGGTCAGGTCCTTGCCCAGACGCGCGATCTCTTCGGCGGGCAGCTCGGCCTGGACCAGGCCGGAACATGCCAGCATGCCGGTCAGGCACAGAGCCATGGATTGGTTGCGTCGCATCCTCTACTCCTAATTTATTTTTCTTCGACGATCGGCACCGCAGCCCGGATGACGACGGCACATGGGGAGGCAAAGCTGGACCGAAGGGAGGGAACGAGCGGCGTTTCAATGCGGCCTGCGCCTGCCGGATTTCCTCCCGATCGGCCTGCGCCGAGTATCGGCAGAAGGCGGCGATCCAGTCATCGTCCGCACGGACTAACGGGCTCCACGCCTCCGACCGGAGGCATGGCGCCGGGCTCAGCTGACCTCGCGGCCGCCGCGGGACGGCTGTGGCTGAGCGGCTTTCGCGCCGAACATCTTCGGCGGACGGCCCAGGGCCACCACGCTGTTGAGCATCAGGCGCACCAGCTCGGTCTGGCGGCGCACGCCGGTCTTCGAGAAGATCGAACGCAGGTGGGCGCGCGCGGTGTTGCGGCGGATGTTCAGCTCCTCGGCGGCCTCCTCCAGGGACAGGCCGTTGGCCAGTTCCAGGGCCAGCGATGTCTCCGCGGGGGTCAGGTTGAACAACTGCTTGGTCACCGCCGAGTTGGCCAGCGAGCGGGTCACTGCGTCGCGGATGTACACCAGCGTCGTCGGCCGCCCCTTGCCTTCCACCAGCTCCTGGGACGGTATGCTCTCCACCACCACCCCGAGGCTGACCTGGCCGGACGGCCGGGCGATCGACATGGCCTCCGCGCCGGCCTCCTCCCCCTCGATGCGCGAGCAGGTGGCGCGCAGCGCCCGCTGCAGTTCGCGGTTGTCGCTCGGGTAGGTCGCCTCCAGGCGGCCGCCGACGAGCTTCAGGCCATCGTTGCTGGCGAGAATCTCCCGCGCCAGCGGGTTGAGTTCGAGCACGCTGCCGTTCTCGTCCAGCACCATGGTGGCGACCGACAGGCGACCGATGGCCTGGGAATACAGGCTGCCCAGCGACTCGCTGCGATCGAGCAGCGAGTACATGTGCATCGCCCGGCGCAGATGCGGCAGGAACAGCTCGCACATGGCCCGGTCGGTATCCGAGAAGCCCGGCATCGACCTGGGCCGGCTGATGCGGAAACGCAAGGTGCCGCCATCGGGCGTGGAGATGTTCGCTCCCAGGGTATGGAACACGTTGTAGGGAAGGCAGTACATCAGGTAGTAGGACGAGCCCACCAGCTCGGCCTCGCTCATCAGGTCTTCCATGGTGAAGACCTTGTCGGTCTGCAGGTTGTGGAAGGGCATGGGATCGTCGTGATAGCTGAGATAGAGCACCTCGCCATCCGGATCGCCCTTGCCCTCGACATCCCCGGAAACGATCATCGGCGACAGGTCGGGTTCGTCCCCGGCGCGCAGGATCAGGGTCACGTAGTTGGCCTGGAACAGATTGCGCACCAGCCGCAGGGCATGCCCCAGGCGCCTGGGATTGAGCGCCGCCTCGTACATGTCGTCGATGATCCGGTCGTACTGGGTCACGCTCAGCCCCATGTCGGCCACTACCTGGTCTCGCCGTGTATCGGTATCCACAGTCATTTCCTCACTGGGGGACAACTCCGCCGGGCTGGCGGAGCGGCATCCTTTGCGCAGGAAAGCCTTGCGCAGAAAGCCCGGGATCGGGCCATGCGCGCACTCGCACGCACGGCCCGGACGCTTACGCGCGTCCCGCGGGCGCCTGGGGCATCGGCGTGTCGACGCCGGCCCGCACCAGCGGCCGTCCCAGGTTGAGCCAGGCCGCCAGGGCCGGCAGCAGGAAGATGGCGCCGAACACGTTGACCAGGAACATGAAGGCCAGCAGCACGCCCATGTCGGCCTGGAATTTCAGCGGCGCGAAAGCCCAGGTACAGACGCCGATGGACATGGTGACGGCGGTGAACACCGCTGCCGTGCCGCGCTGGCACATGGCCTGGTAGAAGGCGTTGCGCAGGTCGCGGCCCTCGGCCATTTCGTGCTGGATGCGCTCGTACAGGTAGATGCCGTAGTCCACCCCCACGCCCACGCCCAGCGCCATCACCGGCAGGGTGGCGACCTTGAGGCCGATGCCCAGCATGGCCATCAACGCGTTGCAGAGGATGGCGACGATACCCAGCGGAACCAGGATGCACAGCACCGCGCGCAGCGAGCGGAAGGTCAGCAGGCAGAACAGCGCCACCGAGCAGAACAGCGCCGCCAGCATCACCACTTCGGCGTGCTTGACCGCCTCGTTGGCGGCCGCCATCACCCCGACGTTGCCGCCGGCCAGCTTGAACTGCACGCCGGGCACGGAAATGCCGGCGATGATGCGCTTGGCCTCGCTGACCACATGGAAGACCGTGGCGCCCTCGTGATCGGTGAGGAACACCAGGATCTGCATGCGCTGGCAGCCGTCGGTGACCAGCCCGTGATCCGGCGCATAGGCCTGGGAGCCCTGCTGCAGCCCCCGGCCGTCGCCCGGGATGGCCGACCAGCGCGGGTTACCCTCGTTGTTGCCGGCGATCACGCTCTTGCCCATGCCCGCCACGCTCTGCACCGACTGCACGCCGGCGACGTTGCGCATCTGGAAGTCGAAGTCCTCCACCGCGCGCATGACCCGCGGGTCCAGGCAGGCCTCCCCGATGTCCTGGACATCGACGAACACCGCCAGCACGTCGAGACCGATGGAGTAGCTGGAGATGATCCGCGCGTTGTCCTGGTTGTAGCGCGAGTCGGCGCGCAGCTCCGGCGCCCCCGCGCCGATGTCGCCCACCTCCAGCTGACGCGCCTTGACCACCCCGAAGCCGAGCAGCAGCAGGCTGACGGCGAACACCGCCAGCGCCGGTCCCGGCTGGGCCAGGGCGGAAACGCGCCACCACAGCGGGTGTCGCGCCAGCGACGCGGGCTGGTTGCTGGCGCGCGCGCTGCGCTCCAGGGTCATGTGCGAGATGATGATCGGCAGCATCAGCTTGTTGGTGACGATCATCAGCATCACGCCGATGCAGGCGGTCACCCCCAGCTCATGCACGATGGGGATGTCGATCAGCATGATCACCGCGAAGCCCAGGGCGTTCATCAGCAGCGCCAGGGCGCCGGGAATGAAGATCTTGCAGAAGGCCGAGCGGGCCGCCGTCACCGAGTCGCTGCCGAGCAGCACGTCCTGCTTCCAGGCGTTGGTCATCTGCACGGCGTGGGAGACGCCGATGGAGAAGATCAGGAACGGCACCAGGATCGACATGGGGTCGATGCCCAGGCCGAGCAGCGGCAGCAGGCCGAGCAGCCAGACCACCGGCAGCAGCGCCACCAGCAGCGACACCACGGTGAGCTTGAGCGAGCGCGCATAGAGCCACAGCAGCGCCGCGGTGATGATGAAGGCGACGATGAAGAAGCCGATCACCGTGTTCAGGCCTTCGACCACATCGCCCACCAGCTTGGCGAAGCCGACGATGCTGATCTCGATGTTGTCGTTGTCGTACTTGGCGCGGATCGCCTCCAGGCTGGCGGCGATATCGGTGTAGGACACCGGCTGGCCGGTCTTCGGGTCGGTGTCCTGGAGGTCGGCCCGCACCATGGCGGACTTCAGGTCATTGGCCAGCAGGCGGCCGATCTGCCCGGAGCGGGCCGCGTTGTTGCGCACCTGGGCCAGGTCCTCCGGCGTGCCGCTGTACTGCGGCGGCACCACCAGGTCGCCGACGTAGCCTTCCTCGGTGATCTCGATGTAGCGCACGTTGGGGGTGAACAGCGAGGTCACGCTGGGGCGGCTGACCCCGGAAATGAAGAAGACGTCGTCGGTGACCTGCTGCAGGGTGCGGAGGAACTCGGGGTTGTAGATATCGCCCTCGCCCTTCCAGCGCACGCTCACCAGCAGCCGGTTGGCGCCGGTGAAGACGCTGCTGAAGTCGAGGAAGTTCAGCATGTATTCGTGACGCACCGGGATCTGCTTGTTGAAGGCCGGGTCCAGGCGCACCTGGGTGGCGCTGTAGCCCAGCGCCAGGGTGAGCAGGACGAAGATGCCCAGCAACGGCTTGCGCCAGGCCATCAGCCGGTCCGCGCACCACTCCACCCGGCGCTCCACCCATGTCTTTTTCTGCTTCATCGACTGCCCCTCAATGTCCTGCCGCCAGGCGCTCGCCGGCACCCTGGAATACGCCCCGCTCGCCCCCTACCAGCACCAGGCGCTGGCTCGGTGCAGCGGCCGAAGTGAGGGTGCCGAGACCGGTGCGCCGCGTGCTGTCGAGAACCCTGCCGCGGGCGTCCAGGTGGACCAGGCTGCTGTCGGCGCCGACCAGCACCACGCCGTTGCCGCCAGGCAGCAGCACATGGCCGTAGAAGGTGTTCTGGCTGTCCAGCGCGACCTGCTGCCAGTGCTGGCCGAAGTCCTCGCTGAGGAACACATGGCCGCGCATGCCGTAGGCCAGCCAGCGCTCGTCGGAGATCCGCGCCACGCCGAACAGCGAGCCGTTGTAGAAGGCCGGCAGGCTTTCCCAGCTGGCTCCGCCGTCGCTGCTGCGCATCACCAGCCCCTGCTCGCCGACCAGCATCTGCCGGCCGCTGCGGCTGCCGTCCATGCCGTTGAAGTGGTAGCCGTCGGCGTTGATCTCGCGCGCTGTCCAGCTGCGCCCCGCATCGGCGGATTCCAGGTACTTGCCGTAGCTGCCGAAGGCGGTCACATGCTGTCCATCGGCGCTCCACACCCCCAGCAGCGGCTCGCCGAGTTCGGCGTTGTAGCCGACTTCCCGCCAGCTGGCACCGCCGTCCTCGGAACGCAGCATCCAGCCGTCATGCCCCACGGCCACCAGCTCCCTGACGTTCAGGGCTGCCACGCCGGTCAGGGTGATGGCCCGCTGCGGCGAAAGCGCCGCCTCCTTCCAGGTCAGGCCGTTGTCGTGGCTGCTGAGGATGGTGCCACGCTCGCCCACGGCGACCAGTTGCTCGCCGTTGAGCAGCATGTCGTTGATCTGCACCCGATCGGCATGCAGCGTGGTCGGCTCCAGCGGCGCGGGACTGCGGGGCGCGAAGGCGTAGGCCACGGTGGCCATGACCAGGGCGCTCACGGCATAGCCGATCAGCTGGCGCATGGCAGCCCCCCGACCGGTTCGAATCTGTGCACGAAGGAAAGCATGTTGCGTCCTCTTGTTGTTATTGCCCGCCCGGCGAAACGCAGCCCGGGGGTTCGATACCCCCGGAGGCAACCTGGCGGATGGCAAGACAGGCTGGTGGCAGCTCCGCGGCGGCCTGGCCGCGAGCCCGATCATGGAGGTCGGCCGTTCGCCGTCACAACGTCCAAACGGGTTAGGCCGCGAACCGCCCGCCAGGCGTGATGGCGGGCGGTCGGGCAGGCTCAGGGCAGCTCGAACAGGCCGGCCGCGCCCATGCCGCCGCCGATGCACATGGACACCACCACGTAGCGGACGCCACGGCGGTGGCCTTCGAGCAGGGCATGGCCGACCATGCGCGCGCCCGACATGCCGAAGGGGTGGCCGATGGCGATGGCGCCGCCGTTGACGTTCAGCCGTTCGTTGTCGATGCCGAGGGCATCGCGGCAGTGCAGCACCTGGCTGGCGAAGGCTTCGTTGATCTCCCACAGGCCGATGTCGTCGACGCCCAGGCCGAAGCGCTTGAGCAGCCTGGGCACGGCGAACACCGGGCCGATGCCCATTTCCTCCGGCGCGCAACCGGCCACGGCGATGCCACGGTAGATGCCCAGCGGCGCCAGGCCCCGGCGCTCGGCCTCGGTACGGCTCATCAGCAGGCAGGCACTGGCGCCGTCGGAGAACTGCGAGGCGTTGCCGGCGGTGACGAACTCGCCTTGCTCGATCCACTTGCCGTCCTTCCATACCGGCTTCAGCGCGGCCAGGTCTTCCAGCCGGGTCCCCGGGCGGTTGCACTCGTCGCGATCGACCAGCACCTCCTCGTGGCCGGCGGGCTTGCCCTCCTTGTCGAAGCACAGCTTGCGCGCGGCCAGCGGCACGATCTCGTCGGCGAACAGCCCGGCCTGCTGGGCGGCAGCGGTGCGCTGCTGGCTCTGCAGGGCGTACTCGTCCTGCGCCGCGCGGCTGATGCCGTAGCGCCGCGAGACGATCTCGGCGGTCTCGATCATCGGGATGTAGGCGCTCGGCATGCAGGCCAGCACCGCCTCGGACTGCGCCCGATAGGTGTTCTTGTGCTTGTTCTGGGTCAGCGACAGCGACTCCACGCCGCCGGCGACGGCGATTTCCATCTCGCCGGTCATGATGCCCTTGGCCGCCACGCCGATGGTCATCAGGCCGGAGGCGCACATGCGGTCCAGCGCCATGCCCGGCACGCTGTCCGGCAGGCCGCCGGTGTAGGCGCACAGGCGGCCGATGTTGTAGCCCTGGGTGCCCTGCTGCACCGCGGCGCCCATGATCACGTCCTCGACCGCATCGGCCTCGATGCCGGCGCGCTCGACCACGGCGCGCACCGCGTGGCCGCCGAGCACGGGCGCCTCGGTATCGTTGAACGAGCCACGGAAGGATTTGGCCAGCGCGGTACGCGCGGTGGAAACGATGACGACTTCGTTCATGACGACATTCACTCTGCTGCAGGGTTGAAGGTGTAACGGCTGAGCGTGTCGACCACGCAGCCCGGGCGCTCGGCGCCCTCGATCTCGACGCTGATGCGCACGCTGAACTGCACCGCCCCGCCGACCAGTTCGGCGCGCAGCACCTGGCCGTGGCCGCGCACCCGCGAACCGACCCTGACCACCGCCGGGAAACGGGTGCGGTCGCTGCCGTAGTTCACGCCCATGGCCATGTTCTCGATGACCATCAGTTGCGGCATGAACAGGTTGGCCAGCGACAGGGTCAGGTAGCCGTGGGCGATGCAGGCGCCATAGGGGCCCTCGGCGGCGCGCTGCGGGTCGACGTGGATCCACTGGTGGTCGCCGGTTGCCTCGGCGAACAGGTCGATGCGTTCCTGGGTGATTTCCAGCCAGTCGGTGCGGCCGAGGTCCAGCCCCTCGGCGGCGAGCATCTGCTCGGCGCTGCGGAATACGGTGGTCATGGCATCCTCCTCAGGCGTGCTGCGAGCTGACGGACAGCACTTCGCCCACCATGTAGGAGGCGTAGTCGCTGGCCAGGAAGACCATCACGTTGGCCACTTCCCAGACCTCGGCGGCGCGGCCGAAGGCTTCGCGGCTGGCCAGCTGGGCCAGCAGGTCCTCGCTGGAGGCCTTCTTCAGGAAGTCGTGCAGGGCGATGGAGGGCGACACCGCGTTGATGCGCACGCCGTTCTCCGCCGCCTCCACCGCGCTGCAGCGGGTCAGCGCCATCACCCCGGCCTTGGCCGCGGCGTAGTGGGCCTGCTCCTTCTGCGCGCGCCAGCCGAGCACCGAGGCGTTGTTGACGATGGCGCCGCTGCCGCGGCGTTCCATGTGCGGCAGCATGGCGCGGGTCATGCGGAAGGTGCCGGTGAGGGTCACGTCGATGACCCGCAGCCACTCCTCGTCGCTCATCTCGGTCACGCGCTTCTGCCCGCCGAGGCCGGCGTTGTTGATCAGCACGTCGACGCCGCCCAGGGCCTGCTCGGCGGCGGCCACCAGGGCCTGCACCTCGTCTTCCACCACCACGTTGCACAGCTGGCCGTAGATCGCCTGCAGGCCGGTTTCCGCCTTCAGGCGCTCCACCGCCTCTTCCAGGCGGCGCGGGTGGATGTCGGAAATCATCAGTGCGCGGCAGCCTTCCTCGGCGCAGCGCCTGGCGGCGGCGAAGCCGATGCCGGCGCCGGCGGCGGCGGTGATCAGCACCGACTTGCCGGCGAGCAGT
Source organism: Pseudomonas jinjuensis (assembly GCF_900103845.1). Classification (GTDB taxonomy): domain Bacteria; phylum Pseudomonadota; class Gammaproteobacteria; order Pseudomonadales; family Pseudomonadaceae; genus Pseudomonas; species Pseudomonas jinjuensis. The sequence continues at coordinate 19,825 of NZ_FNIJ01000020.1, read as the reverse complement.
TGGTGACCCGGAACATAGGGGGGAGCTTGTCTCACGGCGAAGACCTCGGATGTCATTGGTTCGTGACTGGATTTAAGGGGCGCCCCTCCCCGCCCGCATCGTCAAAACGGAGGGGATGGCGCGAAGGAACGGCCAAGGAAGGGCGAGGCCCGGCGCACCTGCGTCCGGGCCCCGTCGAGCAGCTCGATGTCCGGCCTGGCGCCGCTTTCGCCTCAGCTGCCGTAGACCTTCTGCGCCGGCACTTCGGCGGCCAGCAGCGCCTGCATGGCCTCGCCCACCTCGGCCGGTTCCCAGCGCGCGCCCTTGTCGACGCCGGCGGTGCTGCGCCAGCCGGCGGCGATGGAAATCCTGCCGCCCTCGGCCTCGAAGATGCGTCCGCTGACATGCGCGGACCGTTCGGAGGCCAGCCAGGCCAGCAGCGAGCTGACGTTCTCCGGCGCCCAGTAGTCGAAGCTGCCGTCCTCCGGCCTGGCCATGCGCGTGGCCATGGACTCCACCGCCGTGGTCATGCCGGTGCGCGCGGCCGGGGCCACGGCGTTGGCGGTGATGCCGTAGCGGCCGAGCTCGGCGGCCTGGTTGAGGGTCAGCGCGGCGATGCCGGCCTTGGCCGCGGCATAGTTGGACTGGCCGATGGAGCCCTGCAGGCCGGCGCCGGACGTGGTGTTGATGATGCGCGCCGCCACCGCCCTGCCGGCCTTGGCCTGGTCGCGCCAGTAGTGCACCGCGTGGGAAGCGATGCAGAAGTGCCCCTTCAGGTGCACGGCCATGATCGCGTCCCAGTCGGCCTCGGTCATGGAGGCGAACATGCGGTCGCGATTGATGCCGGCGTTGTTCAGCACCACGTGCAGGTCGCCGAAGGTCTCGATGGCCTGCTTCACCGCGTTCTCGCCGTCGGCGTAGCTGGTGATGTCCGAGCTGTTGGCCAGCGCGCGGCCACCGGCCGCGACGATGTCCTCGACCACCGCCTGGGCGGCGGCCTGGTTGATGTCGTTGACCACCACGCAGGCGCCTTCGGCGGCGAACACGCGGGCATGGGCGGCCCCGAGGCCGCCACCGGCGCCGGTGATGATGACGACGCGATCGTTGAGGATTCCCATGGTTGCTTTCCTTTCAATGAGTGGACGACCGGCGCAGGGAGCACCTGCGCCAGGCCGGTCACAGCCTTTCGATGATGGTCACGTTGGCCTGCCCGCCGCCTTCGCACATGGTCTGCAGGCCGTAGCGGCCGCCGCTGCGCTCCAGGGTGTGGAGCAGCGTGGTCATCAGCCGCGCGCCGGTGGCGCCGAGCGGATGCCCGAGGGCGATGGCGCCGCCGTTGAGGTTGGTCCGCGCCGGGTCGTAGTCCAGCTCCCTGGTCCAGGCCATGACCACCGAGGCGAAGGCCTCGTTGATCTCCACCTGGTCGATGTCGGCCATGCGCAGGCCGGCCTTCTTCAGCGCGTGGCGGGTCGCCTCGATCGGCGCGGTGAGGTGCCAGATGGGGTCGTCGCCACGCACCGACAGGTGATGGATGCGCGCCCGCGGGGTCAGGCCGTAGCGCCTGAGCGCCTCCTCCGACACCACCAGCAGCGCCGCCGAGGCGTCGCAGGTCTGGCTGGACACGGCCGCGGTGATGCCCGGGAAGGCGGGGTCGACCGGCTCCAGGCTGGCCATCTTCTCCAGGGTGGTGACGCGCGGCGTCTCGTCCCGGGCCAGACCTTCGCAGGCGACGATCTCCCTGGCGAAATGGCCCGCCTCGATGGCGGCCAGGGCGCGGCGATGGCTCTCCAGGGCGAAGGCTTCCATCTCGCCGCGGCTGACCTGCCAGTGGTCGGCGATGCGCTGGGCGGCGTAGAACTGGTTGACCGGCTGGTCGCCAAAGCGCGCGCGCCAGCCGACGCTGCCGGAGAACGGATCGGGGAAGCCCAGCGGCTGGCCGGCGAGCATGGCCGAGGAGATCGGGATCTGCGTCATGGTCTGCACGCCACCGACCGCCACCACGTCCTGGGTGCCGCTCATCACCGCCTGCGCGGCGAAGTGCAGGGCCTGCTGCGAGGAGCCGCACTGGCGATCCACCGTGGTGCCCGGCACGTTGAGCGGCAGGCCGGCGGCCAGCCAGCTGGTGCGGGCGATGTCGGCGGCCTGGGAACCGATGGTGTCGACGCAACCGAAGATCACGTCGTCGTATTCGTCGGCGGGCACGGCGTTGCGCTCGACCAGCGCCTCGAGCACGTGCGCCCCCAGGTCGATGGCGTGCACGTGGGCCAGGCTGCCCTTGCGCCTGCCGGTGGGGGTGCGCAGTGCGTCGACGATATAGGCTTGTGGCATGGCGTCAGTCCTCGAAGGTGTGGCCCGGCTCGAGCGCGGCGTTCAGCAGGTGATCCGCGACGCGGGATTTGTGCAGGGCGCGGTCGCCCCAGGCGTTGTCCAGCGACCAGGTGCGCTTCATGAACATCTGCAGGTCCACCTCCCAGGTGTACCCCATGGCGCCATGCACCTGGATGCCGTGGCGGGCCGCCAGCCAGCCGGCTTCGCCGCAGGCCAGGCGGGCATGGGAGATGCGCGCATCGGCCTGGGCCTCGCCCCTGGCCAGGGCGTGGGCGGCGCGATAGAGCACCGGCTTGGCGAATTCGATCTGGGTGGCGACGTCGGCCAGGTGGTGCTTGACCGCCTGGAAGCTGCCGATCTGCTTGCCGAACTGCTTGCGCTGGACCACGTAGTCCACCGACAGGTCGAGCATGCGCTGGGCCAGGCCGAGGGACTGGCCGGCCACCGACAGGGCGCCGCGATTCAGGGTCTGCGCCCAGAGCGCGCGCCCCGTCCCGGCATCCGCGATGCGGGTCGCGGCGCCGGGGTTCCAGCTCACCTGGTAGAGGCGCCGCGAGGCATCGATGCTCGGGTTGCCGATCACGTCGACCTCGGCGCGCGGCACGGCGTGCACTTCGTCGCCGTGGGCCAGCAGCAGCAGGTCGGCCAGCTTGGCGTCGGCGACGCAGGGGTTGACCGGGTGGCCGACGGCAATGCGGATGCTGCCGTCGGCGATCCGCGCCAGCCACTGGTCGCGCTGCTCGCTCTGCGGCAGCGCGGCGAGCAGGCCGCCGGCGACGTAGGCGGTGTCGGCCAGGGAGTCGGGAATCGCGTAGTAGCCCAGCTCCTGGGTCATCAGCGCCCAGGTGATGTCGTCCATGCCCAGGCCGCCGCAGCTTTCCGGCACGGACAGCGCGGTCAGGCCCTGCTCGGCGATCTTGCCGCGCAGGTCGGGGGAACGGCCGGCATCGGTTTCCCAGATGTCTCGCAGCAGCTCCGGGGCCGCCTCGGTCATCAGGAACCGGCTGATGGCCTCGCGGAACGCCAGTTGATCTTCGGTAAAGGTGAAGTTCATCGCCCGCCCCTCACTTCGGCAGGCCGAGCATGCGCTCGGCGATGATGTTGCGCTGGATTTCGTTGGTGCCGGCGTAGATCGGTCCGGCCTGGGCGAAGAGGAAGCCTTCCAGCCAACCGCTTTCGCTGGCGTCCAGCAGCGGCGCGTCGGCCAGCAATTCGCTGCGGGCGCCGAGGATGCGCATGGCGGTTTCGTTGATCAGCAGGTCCAGCTCGGACCAGACCAGCTTGTTGGTGCTCGACTCGGCGCCGATCTTCTCGCCGCGGCCGAGCCTGCCGACGGTGTGGTAGGCGCCCAGGCAGTAGGCTTCGGCGCCCATCCAGGCGCGGCTTACCGCCTCGCGGATGCCCGGGTCGCGGTCGGCGCTGGCCTGGTTGTCCTTGTACAGCTGCACCAGGCGCTTCGCGCTGGCCTGGAAGCGCGCCGGCGAGCGCAGCAGCAGGCCGCGCTCGAAGCCGGCGGTGGCCATCGCCACGTGCCAGCCCTGGCCTTCGGCGCCGATGAGATTGGCCGCCGGCACGCGCACGTCGTCGAAGAAGATCTCGGCGAAGGCGTCCTTGCCGTTCAGCGCCTTGATCGGGCGGATGGTCACGCCCGGCGCGTCCAGCGGCACCATCAGGAAGCTCAGGCCGTGGTGGCGGCTGGAGGCGGGATCGGAACGGAACAGGCCGAAGGCCATGTCGGCGAAGCTGGCGCGGGTCGACCAGGTCTTCTGGCCGTTGAGCACGTAATGGTCGCCGTCGCGGATCGCCCGGGAGCTGATGGCGGCCATGTCGGAACCGGCGTTCGGCTCGGACCAGGCCTGCGCCCACATGATTTCGCTGGAGGAGGTGCGCGGCAGGAAGTGGCGCTTCTGTTCCTCGCTGCCGAACTCCATCAGGGTCGGGCCGAGCAGGTACTGGCCGTTCTGGTTGACCCGCATGGGCGCACCGGCGCCGTAATACTCCTCCTCGAAGATCAGCCACTCGATCAGGTCGCAGCCGCGCCCGCCGAGGTGCTCCGGCCACATGACCATGGAGTAGCGGGCCTCGAACAGCTTGCGCTCCCAGGCGCGGTGCTGCTCGAAGCCTTCACGGGTGTCGTAGCTGGCCAGCGGTTCCCTGGGCAGGTTGGCGGCCAGCCAGGCGCGCACTTCCTGGCGGAAGGCTTGCTGCTTCGGGGTATAGGTCAGTTCCATGGCGGGCCCTCAGAACTTCGCGTCGCGTTTTTCGACGAAGGCACGGCGGGTTTCCGCCGAATCCGGGCTGGTGTAGGCCTGCAAGGTGAAGCCCTGCTCCCAGCGGTACTTGTCTTCCAGGTTGCCGTCCTCGATGCCGTTGAGCGCCTCCTTGGCGATGCGGATCATCGACGGGCTCTTGGCGGCGATTCTGGCGGCGATCTCCAGGGCGGTTTCGCGCAGCGCTTCCCGGGCCACCACGCGCTCGATGAAGCCGTACTTCTCGGCTTCGCGGGCGCCGATGCTGGCGCCGGTGAAGAACAGGTAGCGCACCTTCTGCACCGGGAACAGGCGCTGCAGGTGGGCGCCGCCGCCCATGGCGCCACGGTCCACTTCCGGCAGGGCGAAGGTCGCGCACTCCGCGGCGACGACGATGTCGGCCGCGCCGGTGATGCCGATGCCGCCGCCGAGCACGAAGCCGTGCACCGCGACGATCACCGGCACCGGGCAACGATGCACGGCCTTGAAGGTTTCGTAGTTGCCGCGGTTGACCGCGACGATGCGCTGCGGATGCTGGTCCAGCTCCTTGATATCGACGCCGGCGCAGAAGCCGCGACCCTCGGCGCGGATGACGATGACCCGCGTCTGCGGATCGGCGCCCAGGGCGTTGATGCGGTCGGCCAGGGCCTGCCACTCGACGCTGTCGAGGGCGTTGACCGGCGCCTTGTCGATCACGAGTTCGACGATGCCATTGTCGGCCTGGGTGGTGAATGCGCTGCTCATGTGGCACTCCTGCAAGGCTCAGCCACGGGCTGAAGGTTGCGTTGATAGAGCTCGGCGAGGCAGGCCTCGGCCTGCTCGACGATCTGGCTGATGATGGTTTCGCAGCTGGCCAGCTCGCCGATGGCGGCGGCCACCTGGCCGGACGGCAGGATGCCCTCGTCCGGCAGGCCGTCCTGCATGGACTTCTGCAGCAGCACCGGCTGGTTCGAGGCCATCAGGGTCTGCGACAGGGCCTCGGGTTCCTCCCTGAGCACCTTGAGCAGGATGCCGAGCATGTGCGCGCCGCTCATGCCGGTCTGCCGCTTCCAGCTCCAGGCGCTGCGCAGGGCGATCAGCAGGCGGCCCAGGCCGCCGGCCCTCTCCAGGCGATCGATGAAGGCGTTCTCGATCATGCGGTGGCGCATGCCGTCCACCGCCAGGGTCACGCGGATCCGCTGCGGGTCCTGGACCTGCAGGTAGCGCGCCAGGGTGGCGGCCGGGGTCGGCGACTCCTGGCTCATCAGGAAGCGCGTGCCCATGGCGATGCCGCAGGCGCCGGCGGCCAGCGCCGAGGCCAGGCCACGGCCGGTGGAAAAGCCGCCGGCGGCGATCACCGGCACGTCCACCGCGTCCAGCACCTGCGGCAGCAGGATCGAGCTGGGCACGCCGCCGGTGTGGCCGCCGCCCTCGCCGCCCTGGATGGTGATCATGTCGGCGCCCATCTGCACCGCCTTGATCGCGTGCTTGGCCGCGCCGACGGTGGGGATGCACAGCACGCCGGCGTCCTTGAAGCGCCGCACGGTCCCGGCATCCGGGCCACGGCCGTAGCTGACCGCCTTGAGGCCGTAGTCGATGGCCATGTCCACGCAGTCGGCGGCGTTCTCCTGGAACATGTGGAAGTTCAGGCCGAAGTTGCGGCTGCCGGTGGCGGCGATGATCCGCTCGATCTCGCTGCGGGTCTGCGCGCTGTTCAGGGTGGCCGCGGCGAGGAAGCCGAAGCCGCCGGCGCGGGTGGTGCCGATCACCAGGTTGGCGTCGGCGACCCAGCCCATGGCGGTCTGCACCACCGGGTAGCGGCAACCCAGCCGGCGGGTCAGTTCTGTTTCCAGCCAGGCGGACATCAGGCTTCTCCCGCCGACTGCTTGTTGGCCGCGGCCATGGCCCTGGCGTCGTAGCCGCCGAGCTTGTCGCCGGAGAGCAGCTCGTTGTGGGCATGGGCGAAGTGGTGCCAGGCGAATACCGCATCCATCGCCGTGCGCTTGCCGGCCAGGTCCTCGACGTGGTTGATCGCCTGCTTGGTCAGCGCCAGGCCCATGCGCGGCTGCTTGCCGATCTTCTCCGCCAGCGCATAGGTGGCCGCCTCCAGTTCCTTGCGCGGCACCACGCGGTTGACCATGCCGACCTCGTAGGCGCGGGACGCCGGCATGCGCTCGCCGCACATGAGGAATTCCTTGGCGATGCGCGGATTCATCTCGTAGGGATGGGCGAAGTACTCCACCCCCGGGATGCCCATGCGCACCACCGGGTCCTGGAAGAAGGCGTCGTCGCTGGCGACGATCAGGTCGCAGACCCAGGCCAGCATCAGGCCGCCGGCGATGCAGGCGCCCTGGACCATGGCGATGGTCGGCTTGGGCATGTCGCGCCAGCGCCGGCACATGCCCAGGTAGACCTCCTGCTCGCGCACGTAGAGGAACTCGCCACCGGGCTTGTTGGTGTGGTCCCAGAGCAGGTGCGCGCGCTCGAATTCCCTGTTGATGTCCCGCCCCGGCGTGCCGATGTCGTGGCCGGCGGAGAAGTGCTTGCCGTCGCCACGCAGGACGATGACCTTCACCGCATCGTCGGCGATGGCGCGCTTGAAGGCCGCGTCCAGCGCATAGGTCATCTGCGAATTCTGCGCGTTGTTGAACCCGGTGCGGCTCATGGTGACGGTGGCGATGCCGTCCGCCACGCTGTACTTCACCGGGGTATCGGTCTCGTAGACGCTGTTGTCCTGGCGTTCGATGAATTCGCTCATTGCCACGTCCCCATCAAGCCTGGCGGATGCCCGGCGGGTTGCCCTTGAGTTGTCTGGAGCGCAGGTCGTGCGGGTCGAGACGGCGGATCAGCGCCAGCTGCTCCTCGGTCGGGTGCGGGGTCTCGCCCATGCCCTCCGCCCTGAGCAGCGGGAAACCGGTCTTCTCCTGCACTTCCTCGAAGCTCACGCCCGGGTGCAGGGAAAGCACCTGCGCGGCGCGGCCGGGGCCGTTGAAGTCCATGACGCAGAGGTCGGTGAGGACGATGCCGATGGACATCAGCGAGTCGTTCATGCCCTTTTCCCAGCGCGCCGGGTCGAAGCCCACGCCGGACACCATGTCCACCTCGTGCACCAGCGAACGCAGCGAGTGGTTGGGGATGAAGAAGGAGTTGCGGTGGTTGATGCTGTTGCCCGGCAGGCCGCGCACGCCGAGCATGGCGATCTTCGGCTGGTAGTAGTCGGGGCCGACGGTGGACAGGTTGGTCTGGCCGAAGCGGTCGACCTGGGTCGGGCCGATCATGGCGTGGCGGCGGCCACCCCAGACGCACTCGAAGACCCGCTCGAAGCCCATGTAGCCGGAGTACTTCGGCACGTAGTCGCCACGCGGGCCGACCGGCACCGGCTCCTCGACCAGGAAGCACTCGCTGTCGGTCATCAGCAGTTCCGGGCTGTGGGTCAGCTTGGCCAGGCCGGCGCCCAGGCGCGGCAGGATGCCGAGGCCGGAGGCGAGGATCTCGCCGTTGCCGCGCCAGGCCTCGCTGGCGGCGACGATCAGCAGCTCGGCAAGGGAAAAGTCTTTCGCAAGGCTCATGGTCAACTCCTCAGAACACCGGCTGGGCCAGGGTGGACAGGCGGTCCTGGCCGCCATTCTTGGTCTGGTAGTCGGCCTCGCTGACGTAGACGAACTCGTCCATGTAGGCCGCCCAGCCGTTCTCCGCCTCGGCGGATTCGGCGTAGCGCTTCATGTGCGCCAGGTCCCAGCCGTACTCCGGTGCGCAGGTGGTCGGGTGGGCGCCGAAGGGCGCGTGCACCACGCCGGTCACCAGGTAGCGCTCGAAGGTGTTGAAGCGGGCCTGCTCGGCGCTCAGCTCCAGGCGCTCGCTGATGCGCTCGCAGGACACCACGCACTGCCGGGAGGCGCGCGCCATCAGGTGGTCGAAGTAGGCGTCGTTGCCGGTGATCAGGGTGTTGCCCAGGCGGTCTGCTTCGTTGACGTGGAGGAAGGAGATGTCCAGGTTCAGCGCCGGCATGGCCAGCAGCACTTCACCGTCGGCGTAGGGCGAGGTGATGGTCCTGATCTCCGGGCTGAGCCGGGTGATGTCGGTGGCCAGGCCGCAGCGGGTCGGCAGGAACGGCAGGCGCATGCCGGCGGCGCGCAGCCCCCACTGGTACATGCCTTCGTCCAGCTCCATCAGTTCCCTGATCCGCCCTTCCTGGCGGCACTTGCGGAACCAGGGTTCGAGCGGGATGGCGTCCATGGTGGCGAAGCCGAAGATCAGTTTCCTGACCTTGCCGGCGGCGCACAGCATGCCCATCTCCGGGCCGCCGTAGCCGACCACGGTCAGGTCCTTGACGTCCGAGCGGAGGATTTCGCGCACCACCGCCATCGGTTTGCGCCGCGGCCCCCAGCCGCCGAAGCCGACGGTCATGCCGTCCTGCAGCAGGTCGACCGCCTGCCGGGTTGTCATCTGCTTGTTCATGCTGACTCCTTACTGCTGGCGCCCGACCGAGAAATCGTGCCCCCAGATGCTCACGCGGGTGAATTCGAAGACCGAGTGCTGCTCCCAGTCCAGTTGCAGGCCGCCGAAGCCGTACTCCAGGTCGAAGCCGGACGGGGTCTGCATGTAGAAACTGGTCATGCGGTCGTTCAGGTGCTGGCCGAGGGTCGCCGACAGCGGCACGTCGTGGGCGACGCGGCGGTCGTGGGCACGGCCCACTTCGGTCATGTTCTCGACCTCCACCATCACGTGCACGCAGCCGCTGGGCACCGGGTACTCGGCCAGGGCCAGGCTGTGGTGGCGCGCGTTGCCGCAGTGCAGGAAGTAGATGCGCACCGGCGGAACGCCCTCGGCCGGGCTGAAGTTGAAGATGTCGGAGACGCCGAAGCCCAGCACCTCGGTGGCGAAGGCCAGGGTGGCGTCGAAATTCGGCGCCGGCAGCACGGTATGGCCCAGGCCCATGTCGCCGGTGACGAAGCGCGGCACGCCCTGCGGCGAAACGAACGGCAGGCAGTCGGAACGGTGCCCCCAGGACAACTCGTGGCGGTTGCCGGACGGATCGGTGACCACCGCCAGCGCCTGCACGCCGCGCTGGACGCAGTCGGCCGCAGAGCCCTGCTCCCAGGCCACGCCCCTGGCTTCGAGCACCTCCAGCGCCCGGCGATACGCCGCCTCGCCGGCCAGCTCCCAGCCGGAGGCCAGGTAGCGCCTGTCGCTGCCTTCGACGATCAGCATGCGGAACGGACGCTCGTCCATCTTCACGTAGAGGCCGCCGCCCGGCGCCGGGCTGACCGGCATACCGAGCACGTCTTCGGCATAGCGCTGCCAGTCGCCCAGGTTCTCGACCTGGGCGACGAAGTAACTCAATCCACGGATGTCGATCATGTCCCTGCTCCTGAAATGGTCATCTCATGACTGGATGCCATTGTGCGAATGCACCGGAGGGGCTTCATCGTCTGTTGAGACTAAGGACCCGGGTCGCCGTCCTAGTCTCTTTTAAGGATTCGCCGGCGCGCGCCGGTCCGCACACTTCAGGCCGCAAATGTCGGCCTGAGGAACCCGCAGATGGACTTCGCGTTCAACGACGAACAACTGATGATTCAACAAAGCGCCGCCGACTTCCTGTCGAGGACATCGGACTCCGCGGCGATCCGCGCCGCCATGGCCAGCCCGGCGGGCTACGACCCGGAGCTGTGGCGCCGGATCGCCGAAGAACTGTGCTGGCCGGCGCTGATGATCCCCGAGCAGTACGGCGGCCTCGGCCTGGGCTTCGTCGAGCAGGCCATCCTGCTCGAACAGATGGGCCGGCACCTGCTCTGCTCGCCATTCCTGGCCAGCGCCTGCCTGGCCACCCCGGCCCTGCTGCTGGGCGGCAACCAGGCGTTGCGCGGGCAATGGCTGCCGGAACTGGCCTCCGGCGGCCTGACCGCCACCCTCGCCTACCAGCACCAGCGCAACGACTGGCGCCAGGCGCGCCAGCCCAGGGCGCGCGCCGCGGCGAACGGCTGGCGGCTCGACGGCCACTACGATGCGGTGCTCGACGGCGCCACGGCGGGCCTGCTGATCCTCGCCGCCGAGCGGGACGGCGGCGACCTCGCGCTGTTCGCCGTGCCGGCCAGCCAGCCGGGCCTGCGGCGCCATCCGCTGCCCACCCTCGACCAGACCCGGCGCCTGGCGCGCATCGAGCTGGACGACGTCGCGGTCACGCCCGCGCAATGCCTGCATCCGGCGGGCGACGGCGGCGGATTGCTGGACAGGGTCCTGCAGATCGGCGCCATCGCCCTGGCCTGCGAGCAGACCGGCGCCGCCCAGCAATGCCTGGACCTGACCCTGGCCTACATCGGCGAGCGCCGGCAGTTCAGCCGCAGCATCGCCAGCTTCCAGGCGATCAAGCACCGCTGCGCCGACCTGATGCTGGCCATCGAATGCGCCCGCTCGGCCAGCTACTACGCCGCCTGCGTGGCCCAGGAAGCCCTGGCCGGCGAAGGCGACGCGCTGCTCGCCGGCGAACTGGACGAGGCCGCGCCGATCGCCAAGAGCGAGGCCAGCGAGGCCTTCATGCGCTGCGCCGGCGAGTCCATCCAGCTGCACGGCGGCGTCGGCTTCACCTGGGAATACGACCCGCACCTCTACTTCAAACGCGCCCGCGCCAGCGAACAGCTGCTGGGCAGCCCCGCCTGGCATCGCGAGCGCCTGGCCACCCTGATCCTGGAGTCCCGCCCATGAAAATCGGTTTCAGCCCCGAGGACGAAGCCTTCCGCCAGGAAGTGGCCGACTGGCTCGAACAGCACCTGCAGGGCGAGTTCGCCACCCTGCGCTTCCGCGGCGGTCCCGGCGACGAGCACATGTTCCCCGAGGAACGCAAAGCCTGGGAGCGCGAACTGGCCAGGGGCGGCTGGATCGGCATCGGCTGGCCGGAGGAATGCGGCGGCCGCGGCCTGTCGATCAGCCAGCAGGTGATCTTCCACGAGGAATACGCCCGTGCCGGCGGCCCCGGACGCATGGGCCACATCGGCGAAGGCCTGATCGGCCCGACCCTGGTGGCGATGGGCAGCGAGGAGCAGCAACGGCGCTTCCTGCCGGGCATCCTCGAAGGCCGCGAGTTCTGGTGCCAGGGCTACTCCGAGCCCGGCGCCGGCTCCGACCTCGCCGGGGTCAGGACCCGCGCCCAGCTCGACGCCAGCGGCAGCGAATGGCTGATCAACGGGCAGAAGGTGTGGACCTCCCTGGCCCACGAGTCGCAGTGGTGCTTCGTGCTGGCGCGCACCGAGCCGGGCAGCGTCGGCCACCACGGCCTGAGCTTCCTGCTGGTGCCGATGGACCAGGCGGGCATCGAGGTGCAGCCGATCCAGCAGCTGACCGGCACCAGCGAATTCAACGAGGTGTTCTTCAGCGACGCGCGCACCGCCGCCGAAAACATCATCGGCAAGCCGGGCGACGGCTGGAAGGTGGCCATGGCCCTGCTCGGCTTCGAGCGCGGCGTATCCACCCTGGGCCAGCAGATGCAGTTCAGGAACGAGCTGGACGAGATCATCCGCATCGCCAGGACCAACGGCGCCGACCGCGACCCGCTGCTGCGCCAGCGCCTGGCCCAGGCCTGGGCGGGACTCAGGGTGCTGCGCTACAACTCGCTGCGCATGCTCTCCGGCAGCCAGGACGGCAGCCTGCGCCGCGAGGCGATGATCTACAAGCTGGCCTGGTCCACCTGGCACCTGGAGCTGGGCAAGCTGGCGATGGACGTGCTCGGCCCGCAGGCGGAAATCCTCGACGGCGCGCCCTACGAGCTGTCGCGCCTGCAGTCCATGTTCCTGTTCACCCGCGCCGACACCATCTACGGCGGCAGCAACGAGATCCAGCGCAACATCATCGCCGAACGCGCCCTGGGCATGCCGCGCGAGCCACGGGTGAAGGCCTGAGCGACGAGGAAACCCGCGAAGCCGTCCCGTCATGGTATCCCGGCGCATCCTGCTCGCGAATTCCGTGTACAAGCGGGCCATGCCCGCGAAATTCCGGCTGGTCTGAACGGACGATGCGATTTCCGCGCCCGGGGAGGAGCATCGCCGGAACCGGCGCGGCATGCACCGACCCGCCCGCCGCCAACGCCAGACCAGGAGAACGACAGGATGACCCAGCAAGTAGACTTGCCACTGCCCATCGGCCACTACGTGACCCTGCCCAGCGGGCTGCGCCTGCACTACCTCGACGAGGGCCAGGGTCCGGTGGTGCTGTGGCTGCACGGCAGCGGCCCTGGCGCCAGCGGATACAGCAACTTCAAGGGCAACTACCCGGCATTCGTCGAGGCCGGCTACCGCAACATCGTCCTCGACCTGCCGGGCTTCGGCCGCTCCGACAAGCCGGACGATGGCCGCTACGACCTGGAGTTCTTCGTCGGCACCCTGCGCGCCTTCGTCAAGGCCATCGGCATCGGGCGCTGCACCCTGCTGGGCAACTCCCTCGGCGGCGCCATCGCGCTGGGCCTGGCCCTGGCCGAGCCGGACCTTCCGGAAAACCTGATCCTGCTGGCGCCGGGCGGCGTCGAGGAACGCGAAACCTACTTCCAGATGCCCGGCATCCTGCGCATGGTCTCGCTGTTCGGCGCCGGTCCCATCGGCATGGACGAAATGCGCAGCATGATGAGCCTGCAGCTGTTCGATCCCTCGATCCTGCCGGACGACCTGCTGGCCGAGCGCGTCGCCGTGGCCGTGACCCAGCCGAAGAACCTGTTCAGCACCATGATGATTCCCAACATGGAATCGCGCCTGGACGAGATTCGCTGCCCGATCCTCGGCTTCTGGGGCAGCGGCGACAACTTCAATCCGGTCGGCGGCGCCCAGCGCATCATCGATGGCGCGAAGCAGGCGCGCTTCATCGTGCTCAACCAGTGCGGCCACTGGGTGCAGGTCGAGCACCACGGACTGTTCAACCGCAGCTGCCTGGATTTCCTCCGGCACGGCTGAGCCTCAGGCCCTCCGAAAAAACCCGCGTCCGACTCCAGGGTCGGACGCGGGCAGGAAAGACAGCGGAGCCAGCGCCGCAGCGGCGATGCTTCAGGACGCGGCGCCCTGGCTGTTGAGCAGCGCGTCGCCCGGCTGGCCGAGCACGCAGGAGGTGCCGCCCGGCGTGTACATCATCGCCACGCAGCGGTTGCACGAGGTGCACACGGAGTCGCGGCTGGCACCGCTGCGCAACTTGCCGACGTAGTCCGGCTCGGCGATCAGCACACGGCCCATGGCCACCGCATCGAAGCCCTCGCCCATGACCCGCTCGATGCTGTCCAGGCTTTTCGCGCCGCCCAGGTAGGCCAGCGGCATGCGCACCGCGGCGCGCACCTTGCGCGCATGTTCGAGCAGGTACAGCTCACGGAACTCCACCCTCGGCTCGAACAGGCGCTGGATGGCCATGGCCGCGCCGATCAGCGGGTTGCCGGTGCTGACCCGGTTTTCCTTGGGGAAGGAGGAGCCGAACATGGTGGTGATCGACTCCACGTTCATCCCCGCGCTGAGCACCAGCAGGTGGGCGCCCTCGCCTTCGAGGATGCACGCGATGGCGGCGCCGTCCTCGGCCGTGTGGCCGCCACGCACGCCCTCGGTGATGCTGTACTTGCAGACCACGGCGAGGTCGCGGCCGACCGCGTCGAGCACCCGGCGCAGTACCAGGCCGGGGAAGCGCAGGCGGTTCTCCAGGCTGCCGCCGTACTGGTCGCGGCGCCTGTTGTACAGCCGGGAGACGAACTGGCTGAGCAGATAGCCATGGCCCATGTGCAGCTCCACCGCATCGAAGCCGGCCTCGCGGGCGAGCCGCGCGCCCTGGACGAACTCGTCGGCCACGCGCTGCATGTCGGCCTCGGTCATCGCCTGCTTGAGCAGCATGCCGCTCATGATGCCGACCTTGTTGAAGCCTCCGCTGGAGGACAGCGGACGCGGCGTCTGCTGCGGCGGCAGGAAGGTGAAGCAGCCGCCATGGGTGATCTGCGCCGAAGCGGCCGCGCCCTGGCGGTGCACCGCATCGGTGAGCGCGCGCAGGTGCGGCAGGGTCTGGCGGTCGAGGAGGATCTGGTTGGGAAGCGTGCGGCCGTCGGCGCTCACCGCGCAGTAGGCCACGGTGGTCATGCCCGTGCCGCCGGCGGCGATGGACTCATGGAACCTGAGCATCTGCTTGCTCGGCACGCCATCGGGCGACATGCCCTCGTTGGTGGCCGCCTTGATGAAGCGGTTGCGCAGGGTAAGCGGGCCGATCTTCAGCGGCTGGAACGCAGGCGAGTCGATGCTGCGGTCTGCGGTGTTCTGCATGTGCGTGATCCTTGTCGTGGTACTTGCAGGTCCTGCGCCGCGACGGCCCGGCGCCGGGGGAAATGCAGAGGATCGCCCGCCCCGCCACGGAGCGGGGATGGCAACGGGAGAACGGCCGGCCGCGGGCGCCCCGCGGCCGGCCGGATGGACATCAGAAGCTGTACTTGGCGTTGAACGACAGGTAGTCGCGGTCGGCCATGGTCCGCCCCCTGGCGATATCCGGCGAGCTGAGGAAATCGACGTAGGTCAGGCCGACCTGGAAGTTGCCCAGGTACTTGAGGTCCGCCCCCAGCGTCAGGCGCTTCTCTTCGCGTCCCAGGCCCTGCAGGGCGCTGCCGTCGATGTTCTGCATCCAGTTGACCTTGGTGATCAGGTCCCAGCCGCTGAAGACGCCCAGGTAGTCCATCTGCGCGCCCACGCCGAACAGGGTCGAGTCGCGGGTCTGGCCGTCGTAGACGAACTTGTCGAAGCTGCCGATGCGGGTCCCGTTGACGCTGACATCGACGTCGTCGACGCCCTCGATGTACTGGTTCATGACCTCGCCGAACAGGCTGGTCTGGTGCGCCAGCCAGGTTGGCCCGATCAGGTACATGGCGTTGAGGTTGCCCTGCCACACCTGGCCGCGGGCCGGAACGCCGTTGTCCAGGTACACCGCCGAGCCATCGCGGTAGCTCAGGTCGCCGGCGATCTGCACCGAATCGCCGATCTTCGAACTGAAGCTCGCGCCGGTCAGCTCGACATCGTCGAAGAAGCCCAGCCGGTAGGTGCCCGCATCGACCCTGCCGTCCAGGGTCGAAAAGGTGGTATCGCCGCCGAAGCTGAAGAACAGCGCGCCGACGTGCTCATGGTAGCGGTAGTGGAACAGCCCCACTTCGGTGCTCTCGGTCAGGCGGTAACGGGTGCCGATACCCCACTGGCCGCTGTTGCCCGGTTTTTCCTTGCCGCCGTAGCTCAGCGAGGCGAGGGCCGGATCGCCGGCGGCGAAGCGGAAGAACTCGGCCCCCGGACCGAAGTAGTCGGTGCCGTTGAAGTAGTCGCCCACCGGGTTGAGCTGGGTCTCGTCCCACTCGTACTGGTAGTAGGCGAGCAGCGCCAGGTCCTGGTTCAGCGACCAGGAGGTGGAGACCTGCCCCACCGGCAGGTAGGCGTCCTTGGCCTCGGTGCCCGGCACGTTGAACTTGGTGGCGTCGACGATCGTCTGGCCCTGGCTGATGTTCGGCCAGAACAGGCTCTCGCCCCAGGCCACCACGTGCCGGCCGGCCTTCAGCGACAGGTACTGGTCGTCGAAGATGTCGAAGTTGCCGTAGACGTAGGCGTCCAGCAGGCGCGCCTTGCCGCCGCTGAAGCGGCGGGTGTCGCTGGTGAAGGCGTCGTGGCGGCCGCTCTTGTTCACCGTGTCCGGCGAATCGTTGTCGTTGCGGTTGTGGTAGACGTCGTCGTAGAAGTGGCTGCCACGCAGCACCGCGCCCAGGTTCTCGTGGTTGAGCATGAGCTCGCCGAACAGGGTGACGCGGTTGGTGATCAGCGAACCACGGTTGAAGTTGCGCGTGCTGTCATCGTTGTTGAGGCTGTCCAGGTACTGGTTGGCCGGCTTGGCGGTACGCATCGAGGCCGTGTAGTTCACGGTGAGGGTGGAGTCCAGGGTGGTGTTCTCGCCCAGTTCGATGGTCGGTCCGGCCACGGCCGCGCCGCTCGCCAGCGCCAGGCCCAGCACGCCGGGGGCGAAGCTCCATCCAGGTTGCTTGTCATGCATGATTCTTATCCTTATAGACTTCTCGCAATCGTGCTCCAGCCTCCGCGGGTCCATGTCCCCACCCGAAGCACACGCTGGTCGCCGGAGCAGTGTGTAAAGGACGGTGATGCCCGCGCATCTTCCATTTGGCCTAGTCCGGCGCAGCCGCGCCGGTGGGCAGATGTTTCCGGCCCGTCTCAGCGCTGCGCGGAAAGATGGTTGGCGGCGACATAGCCGAAGGTCATCGCCGGCCCGAGCGTCCCGCCCGCCCCCGGATAGGTGGTGCCGAGCACCGACGCCGAGGTGTTGCCGATGGCATACAGGCCGGGAATCGCCTTGCCGCACGGGTACAGCACCTGGGCATGCTCGTTGGTCAGCAGGCCGCCCTTGGTGCCGATGTCGCCGGCGTTCATGCGCATGGCGTAGTACGGCCCCCTGGTCAGCGGCGCCAGGCAGGGGTTGGGCTTGACGTCGACGCTGCCGTAGTAGCGGTCGAAGACATTGCCGCCGCGGCCGAAGTCCAGGTCGACGCCGGTGCGGGCGAACCCGTTGAGGCGCTCGACGCTGGCCACCAGGGTCACGGCGTCGACGCCGATCTGCGCAGCCAGCTCCGGCAGGCTGTCGGCCTTGTAGTAGAGGTCGTTCAGCCAGTCGGCCGGCAGGCGGCTGTCGGGCATGATCTGCGCCGGCATCAGCGGGCCCATGGCATAGCTGAAGCGGAACCGGGCGTCGAAGATCACCCAGGCCGGAATCGACTTTCCGCCGCTGCGCTGGTTGTCCTGGTACATGGCGTCGACGAACTCCAGGTACGGCGCCGCCTCGTTGACGAAGCGCCGGCCCTGGCCGTTGACCACGATGGAGCCGGGGAAGGCGCGTTCGGCGAAGATCGGCCGCGGCTTCTCCTCGCCCGGCACGGAAATGGTCGGCGCCCACCAGCCCCAGTCCATCAGGTCGGTGGCCGCGCCGATGGCCCGGGCGGCTTCCAGCCCGGCGCCGGTGTTGTTGCCCGGCGGCGTGGCGCTCCATTCCTGGCGGGTCGGCTGCGGCAGGTAGCGTTCGCGCAGGGCCTGGCTCTGCTCGAAGCCGCCGGAACCCAGGATCACCCCCAGCCGCGCCTGCAGCTCCAGCTCGCGACCGCCGCTGTGCACGCGGATGCCGGCGACCCGCCCATCCTCCACCTTCAGCTCGCGGAAGTCGGTGTTCAGCCACAGCGGCACCTTGCGGTCCATCAGCGAGCGGCGCAGCGAGGCCACCAGCGAAGCGCCCAGGGCGGTGCGGCGGTCCAGTTCGCTGCGCCGCCGCCACCTGAAGTCCAGCCTGTAGCGCAGCATCAGCCACAGCAGCATCAGGCGCCAGCCGAAGCTGCGCGACATCGCCTTGTGCGCCTGGCGCGCGGTCCAGGCGATCCTGCCCATGAGCAGGGTGGTGGCCGAGGCCGGGCGCATGTTGCCGAACTCTTCCTCCAGCACGCTGGCGTCGAAGATTTCCGGGTCCAGCGAGCGACCGCCCGGCAGCGAGCCCGGCAGGTGCTGGTAGTAGTCGGGGTATTTCTCGGCGACGGCGAAGCGCACCCGGCTGCAGGCTTCCAGTTCGCGGACCATCCTAGGCGCCTGCTCCAGATAGGCGCGCAGGCGCTTTTCGTCCACCTTGTCGCCGACTGCCGCCTTCAGGTAGGTCCAGGCCTTGTCGACGCTGTCGTCGCCACCCCTGGCGGCGAAGTGGTGGTTGTTGGGAATCCAGATGCCGCCACCGGAGATCGCCGAGGTGCCGCCGAACTGGTGGCTCTTTTCCACCACCAGTACCGAGAGCCCGCGTTCGGCCGCGAATAGCGCGGCGGTCATGGCGCCGGCGCCGGAGCCGACGACGATGACGTCGTAACTGGTCTGAATCTGAGCGTGTGCCGTCATTTTTATTATGCCATTGGCTGTGGTCGGGAAGGGTCCGCTGGCGCGGGGCGTGCGCCCGGCGCCTCTCGC
Organism: Pseudomonas jinjuensis; assembly: GCF_900103845.1. Classification (GTDB taxonomy): domain Bacteria; phylum Pseudomonadota; class Gammaproteobacteria; order Pseudomonadales; family Pseudomonadaceae; genus Pseudomonas; species Pseudomonas jinjuensis. Next base: position 1,317 of record NZ_FNIJ01000020.1, on the reverse strand, counting down.
GCGAACGGATCGGGCAGGCCCGGTTGCACCGCGCCGAAGCTGCGGCCGGAGGCCATGTGGTTGCTGGCGATGTGCTCGCGCGCCGAGTCTTGCGCGATGGCGCGGAGGCCGGTCGATGATCGGACCGGGCGGCAGATCCTTCATCGTCAATGCGGACTAGTCGAAACGCCCGTCCCAGGTGGCCCGCGGCCATATCCCGCGGGCCGCGCGATCAGGGTGCGCCGAACACCATCGTCCAGTAGATCCCCGCATCGCTGCGCGGCTGCGTCGCATAGCCGGCGCCGACCTGGGTGAAGCGCGGGTTCATCAGGTTGGCGCAATGCCCGGGGCTGGCGAGCCAGCCTTCCAGCGCCCGGCCCGGCGAGCCCTGGCCGGCGGCGATGTTCTCGCCGATCTGCCGGCCGCGATAGCCGGCGGCCCTTGCCCTGTCCATCGCCGAATCGCCGTCGGGGTCCTGGTGCGAGAAGTAGTTGCCGCGGGCCATCGACCGGCTGTGCGCCTGCGCCGCCGCTCCCAGGGCGGAATTCCAGGCCAGCGGGCGAGCGGCGCCGAAGCGCTGGCGACCGCACATGCGCGGCTTCGCCCGGGCGGCGTTGACCTGGGCCAGCAGGGTCCTGCCCGCCGCGCGCGGATCACCCAGCTGCCGGCTGTCGAGCAGGGGGCGCGCCAGCACCAGCCGCCATTGGCTCCGCGAACGGGTGATGCCGATATCGGCGTACTGGGTGTCGAGCAGCGCTCCGCAGTAGCGGCGCGCGAGCATGTCGAAGGCTTCCCCGGCATCCCCCGCGCCCGCCAGGCGGATGGTTCGCACCGCCACGGCCTGGTAGCCGTTGTCCTTCAACTCCTCGCGCAGGGCGCCAGCGAAACCCACCGGCAAGGCCAGGCTCGATTTCAGCGCCAATGGCGGCAACGCCCTCAGCGAGCGTCCCGAGCAGCGCCGGGGGTGGCTGCGATAGTCGTTGATGGCCCAGGCTGTGTAAAAACGTTGGCATCGACCTTGCTCGGATTTGATGGAATCAAACTCAGCAGGGCGGCCCATGAAGCGTTTCATCCAGGGAGAACATCGAGGTCAAAGCACGCTGCTTCCGGAGAGCCTGGATGACTACGTCGCGGACACCAACCCGGTGCGGGTGGTCGATGTGTTCGTCGATGAACTCGACCTCGGCCAGTTGGGTTTCGACGGTGTCGTCCCGGCGGAAACGGGCAGACCTGCTTACCATCCTGCCGATCTCCTGAAGATCTACATCTACGGCTATCTCAATCGCATCCAGTCCAGTCGCCGGCTGGAGCGAGAGGCCCAGCGCAATGTCGAATTGA
>NZ_FNIJ01000024.1 GCF_900103845.1 Pseudomonas jinjuensis | reverse complement strand
AGCAAGAAGGTCGAGCTTATCTATCAGGAAGTCTGGGGGTTGCTGCTGAGCTACAACGTCATTCGCCGTGAGGCGAGTCAGGCAGCGGTGGCCTTCGGCCGCTCAGCATCCGAGATACGCTTCAAGCCGGTAGCCCACTACATCGCCGTTCAACTGATCGTGATGGCAGCGGCCAATCCGATTTCTGCTACCGGAAGGCGATTGACAGAGTTGCGGGCCGGGATCGGCGGGCTGTTTCTGGATCGCCGTCCAAGGCCTACCAGGCCAAGGACGGTGAAGATCTCAAAGACTCGCTACCCGGTGAACCGCAAGGCCGCTCCGCTTAAGTGAACAGCATTACCGCAGGTGCGGGGCTTTTTCTTCATAGCGCTTGGCGGGCGATCAGATCGCGCCGCGCTGGCGCAGCAGGTCGAGTACCGCCTTGACGCCCTCTTCCACCGACTGGCTCTGGGTGTCGATCAGCAGATCGGCATCCAGCGGCACGTCGTAGGGGAAGGACTCGCCGGGGATGTTGTCCTGGCCGGCGGCGTACAGGCCCTGCGGATCGCGCTCGCGGCAGACCTGCGGGGACGCCTGGACGTAGACGGTGATCAGGCGCTCGGCGCCGATCAGCGCCCTGGCCTGCTCGCGGCCTTCGGCGCTGGGGGCGACGAAGGCACACAGGCTGATCAGCCCGGCCTCGTTGAACTGCTTGGCGACGTGCGCGGTACGACGCCAGTTCTCGGTGCGACCGGCGCGATCCTGCGGCAGACCCTTGTTCAGGTCGTGGCGCAGGTTCTGGCCGTCCAGCACGTAGACCGCGCGGCCCATGTCGAACAGCTTGCGCTCCACGGCGTAGGCCAGGGTGCTCTTGCCGGCGCCGGAGAGACCGCTGAACAGCACGGTAGCCGGCTGCTGGCCGAAGCGCGCGGCGCGCTCCTCGCAGCTGACATGGGCGCCCTGGCCGTGATGGCTGGCCCCGGCATGTCCGGACTTCGGCGCGGCGATGATCATGCCGGCACCGACGGTGCCGTTGGTCAGCCGATCGATGACGATGAAGGCGCCGGTGGTGCGGTTCTGCGCGTAACCGTCGAGGGCGATGGACGCGTCCAGGCTGACCTTGACCCGGGCGATCTCGTTCAGCTTCAGCTCGCTGGCGGAGGCCTCTTCCAGGGTGTTCACGTCTACCTTGTGCACGATGCTCGGGATCGAGCCCGGCACGTAGCTGGTGGCGCGCTTGATGTCGTACTTCTTGCCCGGCAGCATCGGCTCCTCGGACATCCACACCAGCATGGCGTCGAAGCCGTCGGTCACCTGCGGACGGTTGTCGGCATGCACCAGCATGTCGCCGCGGGATACGTCGATCTCGTCTTCCAGGGTCAGGGTGATCGCCTGGCCGGGAATGGCCGATTCCAGCTCGCCTTCGAAGGTGACGATGGACTTGACCTTGCTGGTCTTGCCCGACGGCAGCGCCATCACTTCGTCGCCCTTGTGCACGATGCCGCTGGCGAGGGTACCGGCGAAGCCGCGGAAGTTCAGGTTCGGGCGGTTGACGTACTGCACCGGGAAGCGCATGTCGTCGAGGTTGCGATCGCCCGCGATCTCGACGGTCTCGAGGATTTCCATCAGCGACTGGCCGGTGTACCAGGGCGAACGCTCGGACTTGTTGACGACGTTGTCGCCCTTCAGCGCCGACATCGGCACGAAGTTGATCGATGTCGGGTTGAGCTGGATGCGATCGGCGAACTGCAGGTAGTCGGCCTTGATGGCTTCGAATACACCCTGGTCGAAATCCTTCAGGTCCATCTTGTTGATGGCGACGACGATGTGCTTGATGCCCAGCAGCGAGGCGATGAAGCTGTGCCGGCGAGTCTGGGTCTGCACGCCGTAACGGGCATCGACCAGGATGATCGCCAGGTCGCAGGTGGACGCGCCGGTGGCCATGTTGCGGGTGTACTGCTCATGGCCGGGGGTATCGGCGATGATGAACTTGCGCTTGGCAGTGCTGAAGTAGCGGTACGCCACGTCGATGGTGATGCCCTGCTCGCGCTCGGCCTGCAGGCCGTCCACCAGCAGCGCCAGGTCGACGTCGTCGCCGGTGGTGCCGACTTTCTTCGAGTCGCGGGTGATGGCTTCCAGGTGATCCTCGTAGATCATCTTGGAGTCGTGCAGCAGGCGGCCGATCAGGGTGCTCTTGCCGTCGTCGACGTTGCCACAGGTGAGGAAGCGCAACAGTTCCTTGCGCTCGTGCTGGGCCAGGTAGGCGAGGATATCCTCGCTGATCAGATCGGATTGATGCGACATGGTGCGAGAACCTTAGAAGTAGCCCTGACGTTTCTTTTCTTCCATCGAACCGGCGGCGTCGTGGTCGATGACCCGGCCCTGGCGTTCGGAAGTTCGCGTCAGCAGCATTTCCTGGATGATTTCCGGCAGCGAGGTAGCGGTGGACTCCACCGCGCCGGTCAGCGGGTAGCAGCCCAGGGTACGGAAACGCACCATCTTCTTCTGGATGCTGGCCTTCTGCTCGGGCGTGAGGTGCTCGAGGATGCGCTCGTCGTCGATCATGATCAGCGTGCCGTTCTTCTCGATGACCTCGCGCTCGGCGGCGAAGTACAGCGGGACGATCGGGATCTGTTCCAGGTAGATGTATTGCCAGATGTCCAGCTCGGTCCAGTTGGACAGCGGGAAGACGCGGATCGACTCGCCCTTCTTCACCTTGCCGTTGTAGACGTTCCACAGCTCCGGGCGCTGGTTCTTCGGGTCCCAGCGGTGCTTGCTGTCGCGGAAGGAATAGACGCGCTCCTTGGCGCGGGACTTCTCCTCGTCGCGGCGGGCGCCACCGAAGGCGGCGTCGAAGCCGTACTTGTCCAGCGCCTGCTTCAGACCCTCGGTCTTCATGATGTCGGTGTGCTTGGCACTGCCGTGGGTGAAGGGGTTGATGCCCTGCGCCACGCCTTCCGGATTGACGTGGGTGATCAGGTCGAGGCCCATCTCGGCGACCATCCTGTCGCGGAAACGGTACATCTCCTGGAATTTCCACTGAGTGTCGACGTGCATGACCGGGAACGGCAGCTTGCCGGGGAAGAACGCCTTGCGGGCGAGATGCAGCATCACGGCGGAATCCTTGCCGATCGAGTACAGCATCACCGGGTTATCGAACTCGGCGGCCACCTCGCGGATGATATGGATGCTCTCCGCCTCCAGCTGTTTCAGATGCGTCAGTTTGTCGACCATGGCTACTCACGGAATTGCTTATGGACGGCCGGCGGGCCGTAGACGAAGGCGCACTCTATCACAGCGCAAGGCTCTAACCGGCCAGCCTTCTATACCGAAAAAATATACCCATATAGCCATCTGAATCGCGGTCATTTTCCGGCTGCCGTCGCGCAGGCCGGGGGCCAATTGAAACCTGGAGAAGCATCTGGATTCCGAGCGGAGCTTGTCGGCGACCGCCACTGCGCTAGCATAGCGATCACCGTCCCGTGCTCCAGAAGACTTCCCATGCGCCGCATCGCTCTCGCTCTGCCGTTGCTGATCCTCGTTTCGGCATGCAGCAGCAAACCGACTCCCGCCCCGCAGCCCGCGCCCAAGCCGCAGCCGCCTACCGCCATTTCGCCCCGCGCCCACCCCGCCTTCGGGGCCGTGCAGCCGATCGTTCCGCTGCGGGGAGATTTCGCCAACAACGCCAGTGCGCTGCGCTTCATCGACATGATGGTCAGCAGGCACGAGTTCAATCGTCAGGAACTGCAGGACCTGCTGGGCCGGACCCAGCGGCTGGACTGGGTCATCCGCCTGATGGACCGGCAGGCGCCGAGCTACATCCCGCCCAGCGGCCCGAACGGCGCCTGGCTGCGTTACCGCAAGAAGTTCATCACCCCGGACAACGTGCAGAACGGCGTGGCCTTCTGGAACCAGTACGAAGCCGAGCTGCAGCGCGCGTCGAGGACCTACGGCGTGCCGCCGGAGATCATCGTCGGCATCATCGGCGTCGAAACCCGCTGGGGGCGGGTCATGGGCAAGACCCGGATCATCGATGCACTGGCGACCCTGGCATTCTCCTATCCACGGCGCGCCGAGTTCTTCTCCGGCGAACTGGAGCAGTTCCTGCTGCTGGCGCGCAAGGAAGGCGCCGACCCGCTGGCCTGGAAGGGTTCCTATGCCGGCGCCATGGGCTACGGGCAGTTCATGCCCTCCTCGTTCGCCCGCTATGCGGTCGATTTCGACGGCGACGGGCACATCGACCTGTGGAACCCGCGCGACGCCATCGGCAGCGTCGCCAATTACTTCAAGCAGCATGGCTGGACCACCGGCGACCGGGTCGCCGTCCCGGCCAGCGGCCAGGCGCCTTCGCTGGAGAACGGTTTCAAGACCCAGTACCCGATCGGCGTTCTCGCCACTGCCGGACTACGTCCGCAGGGCTCGCTCGGCCACCACCGGCAGGCGAGCCTGCTGCGCCTGGACATGGGCCGGAACTACCAGTACTGGTATGGCCTGCCGAATTTCTACGCCATCACCCGCTACAACCACAGCACGCACTATGCGATGGCGGTGTGGCAACTGGGACAGTCCGTGGCGGACGCTCGCCAGCGTTATTCCAGCGTCGACAGGCCCTGACGGCTTCAGGGCCTGCCGCGCCGGCCTCAGGCCGGATTCGGGCAGTCGATGAACCGGTGCTCGATGCCGAACTGGCGGCTCAGATACTCGCCCAGCGCCTGCACGCCATAGCGCTCGGTGGCGTGGTGGCCGGCGGCGATGAAGCTGATGCCGTTTTCCCGCGCGCTGTGCACGGTCTGCTCGGAGACCTCGCCGGTCAGATAGGCGTCCACCCCGGCGGCGATGGCCTGGTCGATGTAGCCCTGGGCGCCGCCGGTGCACCAGGCGATGCGGCGGATCGGCCGGTCGCCCTCGACCAGCAGCGGCTCGCGCGACAATGCGCCGGCCACGTGGCGGGCGAAGGCCGCGGGCTCCTGCGGCTCCGGCAGCGAACCGAGCAGCACGATGGAGCGCGGATTGCCCGGCTCCAGCGGCCCCTCGACGACCAGGCCTAGCTGACGCGCCAGTTGCACGTTGTTGCCCACCTCCGGATGCATGTCCAGCGGCAGGTGGTAGGCGAGCAGGCTGATGTCATGGTTCAGCAGCGTCTTCAGGCGGCGCTGGCGCATGCCGACCACGCAGGGGTTCTCGCCCTTCCAGAAGTAGCCATGGTGGACCAGCACCGCATCGGCGTCCGCCGCCACGGCGGCATCCAGCAGCGCCTGGCTGGCGGTGACGCCGCTGACGATGCGCCGTACCTCGGCCCGCCCTTCCACCTGCAGCCCGTTCGGGCAGTAGTCCTGGATGCGCGCGGCATCGAGGAAACGGTCGGCTTCCGCCACCAGGGCAGTCAGCGAAATGGCCATGAACAATCCTCCAACCAGCTTGCCGGGCGGCTATTTTCTTGCGAGGCCGTCCGTATAATGGCCGCCACCATATCGGCCACCCCCTGGCCTCGCAACCCCCAAGGATCTACCCCATTATGCTGAAGGCCCTGCGTTTTCTCGGCTGGCCAGTGCTGGTTGGCGTCCTGCTGGCGCTGCTGATCATCCAGCGCAACCCGGAATGGGTCGGCCTGCCGCAGCAGGAAGTGCATCTGCAACAGGCACCGCTGCTCAGCCAGCTGCAGGAAGGCCCGGTGAGCTATTCCGACGCCGTGCTGCGCGCCGCGCCGGCGGTGGCCAACCTCTATACCACCAAGGTCGTCAGCAAGCCGACCAACTCGATGTTCGACGACCCGCTGTTCCGCCGCTTCTTCGGCGACAACCTGCCCCGCCAGCGGCGCATGGAGTCGAGCCTGGGTTCGGCGGTGATCATGAGCCCGGAAGGCTACCTGCTGACCAACAACCATGTTACCGCCGGCGCCGACCAGATAGTCGTGGCCCTGCGCGACGGCCGCGAGACGCTGGCCCGCCTGGTCGGCAGCGACCCGGAGACCGACCTGGCGGTGCTGAAGATCGATCTCAAGGACCTGCCGTCGATCATGCTCGGCCGTTCCGACGGCATCCACACCGGCGATGTCTGCCTGGCCATCGGCAACCCCTTCGGCGTCGGCCAGACCGTGACCATGGGCATCATCAGCGCCACCGGCCGCAACCAGCTGGGCCTGAACACCTACGAGGACTTCATCCAGACCGACGCGGCGATCAACCCGGGCAACTCCGGCGGCGCGCTGGTGGACGCCAAGGGCAACCTGATCGGCATCAACACGGCGATCTTCTCCAAGTCCGGCGGCTCCCAGGGCATCGGCTTCGCCATCCCGACCAAGCTGGCGCTGGATGTAATGAAGTCGATCATCGAGCACGGCCAGGTCATCCGCGGCTGGCTGGGCGTCGAGGTGCAGCCGCTGACCCCGGAGCTGGCCGACTCCTTCGGCCTCAAGGACAAGGCCGGCATCCTGGTCGCCGGCGTCTATCGCGACGGTCCCGCCGGCCGCGCCGGCCTGCTGGCCGGGGACATCATCCTCAGCATCGACGGCGAGGCGGCCGGCAACCCGCGCTCCTCGATGAACCAGGTGGCGCGTACCCGGCCGGGCAAGCAGATTTCCATGGAAGTCCTGCGCAACGGCGAGCCGGTGACCCTGCAGGCGGAAGTCGGCCTGCGTCCGCCGCCCGCCCCGCCGCCCAGCCAGAACTGATGCGGAAAAGAAAACGGCGCCTCGAAGGCGCCGTTTTCGTTGGTGCAGCTATTAAAGATGCAAATGCAGGGCATCGAGCAGCGCCTGGTTCTGCTCCTCGGTGCCGATGCTGATGCGCAGGAACTGGGCGATGCGCTCCTGCTTGAAGTGCCGCACGATCACACCCTGCTCGCGCACGGCGGCAGCGACGGTCGCCGCGTCATGCTGCGGATGACGGGAGAAGACGAAGTTGGCCGCCGACGGCAGCACTTCGAAGCCCAGCCCGCGCAGTTCGCCGACCAGCTTCTCGCGGCTGTCGATCACCGCGCGGCAGGTCTGCTGGAAGTATTCCTCGTCCTCGAAGGAGGCCACCGCACCGGCCAGCGCCAGACGATCCAGCGGATAGGAGTTGAAGCTGTTCTTCACCCGCTCCAGCGCCTCGATCAGGTCCTCGTGGCCGACCGCCAGGCCGACGCGCAGGCCGGCCAGCGAGCGAGACTTGGACAGGGTCTGCGCCACCAGCAGGTTGGGGTAGCGGCTCACCAGGCTGATCGCGGTCTGGCCGCCGAAGTCGACATAGGCCTCGTCCACCAGCACCACGCTGTCGGGGTTGGCCTGGAGCAGGCGCTCGATGGCCTCCAGCGGCAGCAGGCAGCCGGTCGGGGCGTTCGGGTTGGGGAAGACGATACCGCCATTGGGACGCTGGTAGTCCTCGACGCGGATCTGGAACTGTTCGTCCAGCGGCAGCGCCTCGAAATCGATGCCGTACAGGCCGCAATAGACCGGGTAGAAGCTGTAGGTGATGTCCGGGAACAGCAGCGGTCTGTCGTGCTGGAACAGCGCGTGGAAGGCGTGCGCCAGCACCTCGTCGGAACCGTTGCCGACGAACACCTGGCCCGGCTTGACGCCGTAGTAGTCGGCCACCGTCTGCTTCAGGCGGTCGGCGTTCGGGTCCGGGTACAGGCGCAGGTCGTCGGTCGCCGCGGCGCGGATCGCCTCGATGACCTTCGGCGACGGGCCATAGGGGTTCTCGTTGGTATTCAGCTTGACCAGCCTGGCCAGTTTCGGCTGCTCGCCCGGCACGTAGGGCACCAGGTCCTTGACGAAGGGGCTCCAGAACTTGCTCATCGCCCTTCTCTCCTCTCAAAAAATCGCTGAAGGCCGAAGGCTGAAGGCTGAACGAAAGAGCAAAAGCCACTTCGTCCAGCCTCCAGCCTCCAGCGGCTTTTATCGGCTTTTCAACCCTTGATGCGGTACTCGGCGCTGCGCGCGTGGGCGGTCAGCGACTCGCCGCGGGCCAGCACCGAAGCGGTCCTGCCCAGCTCCGAGGCGCCGTCGGCGGAGCAGAAGATGATCGACGAGCGCTTCTGGAAGTCATAGACGCCCAGCGGCGAGGAGAACCGCGCGGTGCCGGAGGTCGGCAGCACGTGGTTCGGCCCGGCGCAGTAGTCGCCCAGGGCCTCGGCGGTGTAGCGGCCCATGAAGATGGCGCCGGCGTGGCGGATCTTCGGCAGCCAGCTTTCCGGATCGGCCACCGACAGCTCCAGGTGTTCCGGGGCGATGCGGTTGGCGACCTGGCAGGCCTGCTCCTGGTCGGCGACCAGGACCAGCGCGCCGCGGTTCTGCAGCGAGGTGCGGATGATCTCGGCGCGCTCCATGGTCGGCAGCAGCTTGTCGATGCTCGCCGCGACCTTGTCGAGGAAGGCCGCATCCGGGCTGACCAGGATCGCCTGGGCGTCCTCGTCGTGCTCGGCCTGGGAGAACAGGTCCATGGCGATCCAGTCCGGATCGGTGCCGCCGTCGCAGACCACGAGGATTTCCGAGGGGCCGGCGATCATGTCGATGCCGACCTGGCCGAACACATGGCGCTTGGCGGTGGCGACGTAGATGTTGCCCGGACCGACGATCTTGTCGACCTGCGGCACGCTCTCGGTGCCGTAGGCCAGCGCGGCCACGGCCTGGGCGCCGCCGATGGTGAAGACGCGGTCGACACCGGCGATGCAGGCGGCGGCGAGGACGATCTCGTTGATCTCGCCACGCGGGGTCGGCACCACCATGACCACTTCGGCGACGCCGGCGACCTTGGCCGGAATCGCGTTCATCAGCACCGAGGACGGGTAGGACGCCTTGCCGCCCGGCACGTACAGGCCGGCGCGATCCAGCGGGGTGACCTGCTGGCCGAGCACGGTGCCGTCGGCCTCGGTGTAGCGCCAGGAGTCCTGCTTCTGCTTCTCGTGGTAGCTGCGCACCCGCGCCGCGGCGGTTTCCAGGGCTTCGCGCTGGGCCGGGGTGATGCGGGTCAGGGCCAGTTCGAGGCGCTCGCGCGGCAGGATCAGGTCGGCCATGGATTTGGCTTCGACACCATCGAAACGCTGGGTGAACTCCACCACGGCGGCGTCGCCACGACTGCGCACGGCAGCGATGATGTCCAGCACGCGCTGGTTGACGGCGTCGTCGGAAACGCTTTCCCAGGAGAGCAGATGGTCCAGATGACGCGCGAAGTCCGGATCAGCGGCATTGAGTCGGCGGATAGCGAAGGGTGCGGTCATAGCTGGGCCTCTTAATGGATAGCGTGATCTCGGGCGCCGACAGACTACCAAGCCCACCGTGCGGGCACCCGAGAAAATTTGGCTATGACACGGATAGGCGGGCGCGGCTGCTCGCCGCGCTATGGATCACGCCCGGTGTCGAGACTCCACGGCTTCGCGCAGGGTATCGATCAGCGCCTGGATGCGCGCGTGCTGCATCTTCATCGACGCCTTGTTGACGATCAGCCGGGAGCTGATCGTGGCGATCAGTTCCTGCGGCTCCAGGCCGTTGGCGCGCAGGGTGTTGCCGGTGTCGACCACGTCGATGATCTTGTCGGCCAGGCCGACCAGCGGTGCCAGCTCCATCGAGCCGTACAGCTTGATCACGTCGACCTGCCGGCCCTGCTCGGAGTAGTAGCGCTTGGCGACGTTGACGAACTTGGTGGCCACCCGCAGTCGGCCCTTGGGCTCGGCCGCGCCGACCGCGCCGGCGGTCATCAGCCTGCAGTTGGCGATGCGCAGGTCCAGCGGCTCGTAAAGCCCCTGGCCGCCGTACTCCATGAGCACGTCCTTGCCGGCCACGCCGAGGTCGGCGGCGCCGTTCTCGACATAGGTCGGCACGTCGGTGGCGCGGACGATCAGCAGGCGCACGTCATCCAGCGTGGTGGGAATGATCAGCTTGCGGCTCTTGTCCGGATTCTCGGTCGGCACTATGCCTGCCGCGGCGAGCAGCGGCAGGGTGTCGTCGAGGATGCGGCCCTTGGACAGCGCGATGGTCAGCATGAGCGGCAGCGGCCCCCGTTAGCCCGGTACCCGGCGGATCTTCGCGCCGAGCAGCTGGAGTTTCTCTTCGATGCACTCGTAACCACGGTCGATGTGGTAGATGCGGTCGATCAGGGTGTCGCCCTCGGCGACCAGGCCGGCGATCACCAGGCTGGCGGACGCACGCAGGTCGGTGGCCATCACCGGGGCGCCCTTCAGCTGCGGCACGCCGGTGACGATGGCGGTGTTGCCCTCGACCAGGATCTGCGCGCCCATGCGGTTCATTTCATAGACGTGCATGAAGCGGTTCTCGAACACCGTTTCGATCACCGCGCCGGTGCCTTCGGCCACGGCGTTCATCGAGATGAACTGGGCCTGCATGTCGGTGGGGAATGCCGGGTACGGCGCGGTGCGGATGTTCACCGCCTTCGGCCGGTTGCCCTTCATGTCCAGCTCGATCCAGTTGTCGCCGGCATTGATGTGCGCGCCCGCCTCTTCCAGCTTCAGCAACACGGCTTCGAGGATGGTCGGATCGGTGTCCTTGAGCTTGACGCGGCCACGGGTGGCGGCGGCGGCGACTAGGTAGGTGCCGGTCTCGATACGGTCGGGCAGCACGTTGTAGTGGGCGCCGCCCAGGCGCTTGACGCCATCGATGATGATGGTGTCGGTGCCGGCGCCCTGGATCTGCGCGCCCATGGCGATCAGGCAGTTGGCCAGGTCGACCACTTCCGGCTCGCGGGCGGCGTTTTCCAGCACGCTGCGACCGTTGGCCAGCGCCGCGGCCATCATGATGTTCTCGGTACCGGTCACGCTGACGGTATCGAAGAAGAAGTGCGCGCCACGCAGGCCGCCGGCCGGGGCCTTGGCCTTGATGTAGCCGCCCTCGACGGTGATCTCCGCGCCCATCGCCTCGAGGCCGCGGATGTGCAGGTCGACCGGACGCGAACCGATGGCGCAACCGCCCGGCAGCGCCACTTCGGCCTCGCCGAAGCGCGCGACCATCGGGCCGAGCACCAGGATCGACGCACGCATGGTCTTCACCAGCTCGTAGGGCGCGACCAGGGTCTTGATGCTGTTGGCGTCGACTTCGACGTTGAGTTTCTCGTCGATCACCGGCTGCACGCCCATGCGGCCGAACAGCTCGATCATGGTGGTGATGTCGTGCAGGTGCGGCAGGTTGCCGACGGTGACCGGCGTATCCGCCAGCAGGGTGGCGGCGAGGATCGGCAGCGCGGAGTTCTTCGCGCCGGAAATGCGGATTTCGCCGTCGAGGGGCGAACCGCCGGTAATGATCAGTTTATCCATGGCAATGATTTCCCCGAGGGCTCAGGAACGCTCGGCCCAGGCGGCGCGGCTGAAGAATTTCATGGTGACGGCGTGGATGCTGCCATCGGCGATCCAGGGGTTCAGCTGGGCATAGACCTGCTGCTGACGCTTCACCGGGCTCATGCCGGCCAGTTCGTCGCTGACCAGGTTCAGCTGGAAATTGCAGCCTTCACCTTCCACTTCGACCTGGGTACCCGGCAGCTTCGCTTCCAGGAGACTTTTGACTTCTACGGCCTGCATGCTCAACCTCAATCGGCGCCCAACGCGCGCGGGGCCGGCAATGATACAAAAAAGCCCCCCGCCTGCGAACCCCGGATGGGGAAGTCGCGGACGGAGGGCCATTCGCCCCTCGGGACTCAGTCCTGCAGCGGCAGGATTTCCAGCAGGCCGCTGACCTGGGCGATCTTGCGCATGTCCGCCGGCAACCGGCGGACGCGCAGGGTCTTGCCGGCCTTGCGCGCGTCGCGCAGGTAGGCCAGCAGCAGGGACAGCCCGACGCTGCTGGACCTTTCCACCGCGGAACAATCCACCGACAGCGCCACCGGCCGGCTCGCCCTGATCAGGCGCCGGCCTTCCTCGCGCAGCGCGGGACCGGTGCTGTAGTCGATCACGCCCGCCAGCCTGAGTTCGCCGGCGGCGGTTTCGCTGACGCTCGCCTGGCTGGTCATTCAGCCGCGCCTCCCTGGGGCTGGCCCTTGGCGGCGTCCTTGGCGTTGGCGACCACCTGGCCCCAGCCGGCGATGGTCTTCTCCAGGTCGTTGCCGTTCTTCTGCATGGCGTCGGCGAACTGGTCGCGGAACAGCTTGCCGATGTTGATGCCGTTGATGATCACGTTGCGCAGGCGCCAGTTGCCGTCATGGTTGACCATGGTGTACTGCACCGGGTAGATGGCGCCGCTGCTGCCGCGAATCTCCATGTTCACCGAAGTGCGCTCCGGATCCTGCTTGCCGCTGGCCGGCAGCACGCGGATGTCCTGGTTGTCGTACTCCAGCAGGGCGTTGCCGTAGAACTGCATCAGGCTGGACTTGAAGGTCTCCTCGAAGCGCTTGATCTGCTCGGGAGACGCCTTGCGCGAGTACTTCACGGTCATCACGCCCTTGGCGATTCCCTCGGCATCCACCACCGGGCCGAGAATCCGCTCGAGCGAGGCGTACAGCGCCTTGGGATCCTGCTTGTAGGCGGCCTTGTTGGCCTTCAGGTCCGAGAGCAGGCTGTCCACCGTCTGCTGGACCACCTGCCGCGCGTCCTGCGCGACGGCATTGGCGAACAGCGGCATCACCGCGAGCAGGACCAGCAGGCCGCGACGAATCAGAGTCAGCATGGCATTCATCCTCATTCTTTCTTGGGCTCTTCTTTATTGACCGAATTCAGCAGGAATTTGCCGATCAGGTCCTCCAGAACCAGAGCGGACTGGGTGTCGCGAATGACACCGCCATCCTTCAGCAGTTCCTCTTCACCGCCGACGCTGATGCCGATGTACTTCTCGCCCAGCAGGCCGGCGGTGAGGATCGAGGCGGTGGAATCCACCGGCAGGTTGTCCACCTTCTTGCTGATTTCCATGGTCACTCGGCCGGTATAGCTGTCGCGATCGAGATCGATGGCGGTCACCTTGCCGATGGTGACGCCGGCCATGGTGACCTTGCCGCGCACGGTGACGCCGGAGATGTTGTCGAAATAGGCGTACAGCTTGTAGGTGTCGCCGCTTTCGCCGACCGTCAGCCCGCTCACGCGCAGGGCCAGAAGCAGGAAGGCCAGCAGGCCTCCGAGAAGAAACAGGCCTACACCGATTTCCAGGGTGCGGGTTTGCATCAGAAGTCTCCAAACATCAAAGCGGTCAGGATGAAGTCCAGCCCCAGTACGGCCAGGGAGGCGTAGACCACGGTTCGAGTCGTCGCGCGGCTGATCCCTTCGGAGGTCGGCTCGCAGTCATAGCCCTGGAACACGGCGATCCAGGTCACCACGAAAGCGAATACGACGCTCTTGATCACGCCATTGAGCACATCCTCGCCGAACTGCACGCTGTTCTGCATGTTCGACCAGAAGGAACCCTCGTATACGCCCAGCCAGTCGACGGCGACGGCGGCGCCGCCCCAGATGCCGACCACGCTGAAGATCACCGCCAGCAGCGGCATCGAGATGAAGCCGGCCCACAGGCGCGGCGCGATCACGTAGCGCAGCGGGTCGACGCCGATCATCTCCAGGCTGGAGAGCTGCTCGGTGGACTTCATGTTGCCGATCTCGGCGGCCAGCGCCGAACCCGCGCGGCCGGCGAACAGTAGACCGGTCACCACCGGCCCCAGTTCGCGCAGCAGGGTCAGGGCCACCATCTGCCCCACCGCCTGCTCCGAGCCGTAGTCCTTGAGGATGTTGTAGCCCTGCAGGGCCAGCACCATGCCGATGAAGATGCCGGAGACGACGATGATCGCCAGCGACAGCACACCCACCGCGTACAGCTGCTTGACCAGCAGGTGCCCCATGCCGCCGGGCACGCGGCGGCCGATCAGCGCGTGGCCGAGGAACAGGGTGGAGCGGCCGAGCGCCTCGAGCACATCGAGGCCCGCCCGCCCGAGCAGGCGGATCCGCTCGAGCAGTGAAGTCTTGCGCATCAGCGTTCCCCCAGCAGGTCGGCGCGGTAGTCGCGCGCGGGATAGTGGAAGGGCACCGGACCGTCCATCAGGCCATTGATGAACTGGCGCACCTTCGGATCGTCGAGCTCCTTCAGCTCGGCAGGGGTACCCTGCCCCAGCACGCGCCCATCGCCGACGATATAGATGTAATCGGAGATGCTCGCCGTTTCGGCCAGGTCATGGGATACCACGATGCTGGTGATGCCGAGGGCGTCGTTGAGCATGCGGATCAGGCGCACCAGCATGCCCATGGCGATCGGGTCCTGGCCGACGAAGGGTTCGTCGTACATCAGGATCTGCGGGTCCAGGGCGATTGCCCGGGCCAGTGCGACCCGCCGCTTCATGCCGCCGGACAGTTCGTCCGGCATCAGGTCCACCGCCCCGCGCAATCCGACCGCCTGCAGCTTCAGCAGAACAATGTCACGAATCATTTCCTCGGGCAGCTGGGTATGCACCCGCAGCGGGAAGGCGACGTTCTCGAAGACATCCAGGTCGGTGAACAGCGCACCGCTCTGGAACAGGACGCCGAACTGCTTGCGCATGTCGAACAGGTCGCCACGGGCGAGCTGGGGCAGGTTCTGGCCATTGACCCAGACCTCGCCGCTGGCCGGGCGCAGCTGGGCGGCAATCAGCCGCAACAACGTGGTCTTGCCGCACCCGGAAGGCCCCATGATGCCGGTGACCTTGCCGCGCGGGATGCGGATGTCCACGTTGTCGAAAATCGCACGCTGTCCCCGCTTGAAGGTCACCCCCTTCAACTCGACAGCGTATTTTTCATCGGTGCTCATAGAACTCCTTGCGAGACGGCCCTGTCCCTTTGAAGTGCCCACGGTGCGACGGAGCACTCGCTGCAAGGCGGACCGGAGGCGGCGAACTATAGCATCGCCCGCCAACCAGCCCCAAGCACCCGGAACGGGCGATTCGGGAGCGGATTCAATGAACTGCGGCGGATATCGAACATGCGCGTGATGAGCCATTCCCGCTTTCCCGGTATAATCTCGCCCTTCACTTTGCCTTACGCCTATCCGGACATGACCAAGAATCTTGATTTCATTCAGTCGGCGCAACGCACCATTCGCCTCGAACGCGATTCGGTAGAAGCGCTGCTCGCGCGCATCGGCAGCGATTTCACCAAGGCCTGCGAACTGCTGCTGACCTGCAAGGGCCGCGTGGTCGTGGTCGGCATGGGCAAGTCCGGGCACATCGGCAAGAAGATCGCCGCCACCCTGGCCAGCACCGGCACGCCGGCATTCTTCGTGCACCCGGCCGAGGCCAGCCACGGCGACATGGGCATGATCACCCGCGACGACATGGTCCTGGCCCTGTCCAACTCCGGTTCAACCGCCGAGATCGTCACGCTGCTGCCGCTGATCAAGCGCCTCGGCATCGTCCTGATCAGCATGACCGGCAACCCCGAATCGCCGCTGGCCCAGGCTGCGGTGGTCAATCTCGACGCCAGCGTCGCCCATGAAGCCTGCCCGCTCAACCTCGCGCCGACCTCCTCCACCACCGTATCGCTGGTGCTCGGCGACGCCCTGGCCATCGCCCTGCTGGAAGCGCGCGGCTTCACCGCCGAGGACTTCGCCTTCTCCCACCCGGGCGGAGCCCTGGGCCGCCGCCTGCTGCTGAAGGTGGAGAACGTCATGCACGTCGGCGAGGGGCTGCCGCAGGTCTCCCTCGGCACCTCGCTCAGCGGCGCGCTGCTGGAGATGACCCGCAAGGGCCTGGGCATGACCGTGATCCTCGACGACGCCGGCCGGCTCGCCGGCATCTTCACCGACGGCGACCTGCGCCGCACCCTCGACAAGGGCCTGGACGTCCGCCAGACCAGCATCGAGCAGGTGATGACCGTGCACGGCAAGACGGCGCGCCCGGAAATGCTCGCCGCCGAAGCGCTGAAGATCATGGACGACCACAAGATCAGCGCCCTCGTGGTGGTCGACGAGGACGACCGTCCGGTCGGCGTCCTGCACATCCACGACCTGACCCGCGCCGGGGTGATCTGAATGAGCGCAGAACTGCTGCAACGCGCCCTGGCCGTGCGCCTGGCGGTATTCGACGTCGACGGCGTACTGACCGACGGCAAGCTGTATTTCCTGCCCGACGGCGGCGAATTCAAGACCTTCAACACCCTGGACGGTCACGGCATCAAGATGCTCATCGCCTCCGGCGTGCAGACCGCGATCATCAGCGGGCGCAAGAGCCCGGTGGTGGAACGCCGCGCGCAGAACCTGGGCATCCAGCACCTGTACCAGGGCCGCGAGGACAAACTGGTGGTGCTCGACCAACTGCTCGCCGAACTCGGGCTAGGCTATGAGGAAGTCGCCTACCTGGGCGACGACCTGCCCGACCTGCCGGTGATCCGCCGGGTCGGCCTGGGCATGGCCGTGGCCAATGCGGACGCGTTCGTGCGCCGGCACGCCCACGGGGTGACCCAGGCGCGCGGCGGCGAAGGCGCGGCGCGGGAGTTCTGCGAGCTGATCCTCGACGCCCAGGGCAATCTCGAAGCCGCGCAAGGTGCCTATCTCTAGAGCCGACCAATGCCGAAGACTCTCCGTCAAAAGCTCCTGCTGATCCTGATCGCGGTACTGCTGATCGCCCTCGGCTACTACTGGAACGTCCGCCTCGACCTGTTCAGCGAGGGACAACCCAGGCCGCAGCCCAGCGAGGCCATCGACTATTACGCGATGAACGCGCACAGCATCCAGTACCGCGCCGACGGATCGCTCGAGTACGAGATGACCGCCGAGAAACTGGAACACCAGAAGGCCACCGACATCACCGACGTGACCACGCCGGACCTGTACATCTACCGCGACGAGCCGCAGCCCTGGCATGTGCAGAGCGTGCGCGCCGAGGTCGCCCCCGGCGGCAAGCAGGTGGAACTGATCGACGACGTCCGGGTGGCCCGCACCGACGCCAAGGGGCGCTCGCTGCTGCTCACCACCACGCGCCTGACGGTCTTCCCCGACGACGACCTTGCGCAGACCGAGCAGCCCGTGCGGATCGAGGAACCCAGCGGGGTGACCACGGCGAAAGGAATGAAAGCGTATCTGAAAGACAGCCGGATGCTCCTGCTGTCCAATGTAAGAGGTCAGCATGAGGCTCGTTAACACCCTTCCCTTACTTCTCAGCCTCGCCGCAGCCATCGGCAGCCCAGCCGCCTGGGCCCTGCCGACGGACCGCGAGCAGCCCATCCGGGTCCAGGCCGACAGCGCCGAACTGGATGACCGGCAGGGGGTCGCCGTCTATCGCGGCGACGTGATCGTGACCCAGGGCAGCATGAAGCTGACCGGCCACACCGTCACGCTCAAGCAGAACAAGGAGGGCGACATCGAGATCGTCACCTCGGTGGGCAAGCCCGCCTACTTCGAGCAGAAGCCCGAGGTGGACAAGCCGATCACCCAGGCCTACGGCATCACCATCCAGTATTTCGTGACGCAGAATCGCGTGATCCTGATCGACCAGGCCAAGGTGATCCAGGAAGGCAACACCTTCGAAGGCGAGAAGATCGTCTATGACACCCAGCGCCAGATCGTCAACGCCGGCCGAGCCACGGGCTCCCAGGTCACCACGCCGCGGCCGCGCATCGACATGGTCATCCAGCCCAAGAAGAAGCAGGATCAAGCGCAGTAATGGCTACGCTCAAAGCCCAGCACCTCGCCAAGAGTTACAAAGGCCGCCAGGTCGTCCGTGATGTCAGCATGAGCATCGAAAGCGGGCAGATCGTCGGCCTTCTCGGCCCGAACGGCGCCGGCAAGACCACCTGCTTCTACATGATCGTCGGGCTGATCCGCGCCGACCAGGGCGTGGTGCGCATCGACGAGCAGGACGTCACCCACCTGCCGATGCACGGCCGCGCCCGCTCCGGCATCGGCTATCTGCCGCAGGAAGCCTCGATCTTCCGCAAGCTGTCGGTGGCCGACAACATCATGGCGATCCTGGAAACCCGCGCCGATCTCGATCGCGCCGGGCGCCAGCAGGCGCTGGAAGGCCTGCTCGAGGAATTCCACATCCACCACATCCGCGACAACCTCGGCATGAGCCTGTCCGGCGGCGAGCGGCGCCGCGTGGAGATCGCCCGGGCCCTGGCCAGCGCGCCGAAATTCATCCTTCTCGACGAACCCTTCGCCGGCGTCGACCCGATCTCGGTCAACGACATCAAGCAGATCATCCACCACCTCAAGAACAAGGGCATCGGCGTACTGATCACCGATCACAACGTCCGCGAGACCCTGGATATCTGCGAGACCGCCTACATCGTCAACGACGGCCAGCTGATCGCCGAAGGCGACTCCGCCACCATCCTGGCCAACGACCTGGTCAAGGAAGTCTATCTGGGACACGAGTTCCGTCTCTGACCCCCTCCATCCCCGGCCGAAAGCGCCGGGGATTTCCTTCTGCGCCCTTCGTCTGAAATGTCCTCGTAATAAATCAGGATTGCTCTAGGCAAACCCCGGAAACTCAGGCATATAATTTGCTTCTCCTCGCGGCGCCCGAGTTCCCATTCCGGCGTCCGCAGCCGTGGATATGGCGCTTCCCGCGCCAGCGAACAAGGTGCCTAGTTCCTGCCATGAAACCATCGCTCGTCCTCAAGATGGGTCAGCAGCTGACGATGACTCCGCAGCTGCAACAGGCCATCCGACTGCTCCAACTTTCCACCCTGGATCTGCAGCAGGAGATTCAGGAAGCGCTGGAATCCAACCCGATGCTCGAGCGCCAGGAGGACGGCGAGGACTTCGACAGCAGCGACCCCCTTGCCGACGGCGCCGAAAACAGCAACGCCGCCCCCCAGGACTCCAGCTTCCAGGAAACCACCACCCCGACCGTCGACAGCCTCGACGAGGAACAATGGGGCGAACGCATCCCCAACGAGCTGCCGGTGGACACCGCCTGGGAAGACATCTACCAGACCAGCGCCAGCAGCCTGCCCAGCAGCGACGATGACGAGTGGGACTTCACCTCCCGCACCTCGGCCGGCGAGAGCCTGCAGAGCCACCTGCAGTGGCAGCTGAACCTGACGCCGATGTCCGATACCGACCGGCTGATCGCCCTCAGCATCATCGACGGCATCAATGACGACGGCTACCTGGCGGAGTCCCTGGAGGACATCCTCTCTTCCATCGATCCGGAACTGGGCGTGGAGATGGACGAGGTCGAAGTCGTCCTGCGCCGCATCCAGCAGCTCGAACCCGCCGGCGTGGGCGCGCGCAACCTGCGCGAATGCCTGCTCCTGCAACTGCGCCAGATGCCCGCCGACACGCCGTTCCTGGCCGAGGCGCAGCGCCTGGTCGGCGACCACCTCGACCTGCTCGGCAGCCGCGACTACAGCCAGCTGATGCGGCGCATGCGGGTCAAGGAGGACGAACTGCGCGAGATCGTCGAGCTGATCCAGTCGCTGCACCCGCGGCCGGGCTCGCAGATCGAATCCGGCGAAGCGGAATACGTGGTTCCGGACGTCATCGTGCGCAAGCACAACGACCGCTGGCTGGTGGAGCTGAACCAGGAAGCGATGCCGCGCCTGCGCGTCAATCCGCAGTACGCCGGCCTGGTGCGCCGCGCCGACGCCAGCGCGGACAACACCTTCATGCGCAACCAGCTGCAGGAGGCGCGCTGGTTCATCAAGAGCCTGCAGAGCCGCAACGAGACGCTGATGAAGGTCGCCACGCAGATCGTCGAGCATCAGCGCGGCTTCCTCGACTACGGCGAGGAAGCCATGAAGCCGCTGGTGCTGCACGACATCGCCGAGGCGGTGGGCATGCACGAGTCGACCATTTCACGGGTCACCACGCAGAAATTCATGCATACGCCGCGCGGCATCTTCGAGCTGAAGTACTTCTTCTCCAGCCACGTCAGCACCTCCGAAGGCGGCGAATGCTCGTCCACCGCGATCCGCGCCATCATCAAGAAACTGGTTGCGGCAGAAAGTCCGAAAAAGCCATTGAGCGACAGCAAGATCGCTGGTTTACTGGAGGCACAGGGCATTCAGGTGGCACGTCGTACCGTCGCCAAGTATCGAGAATCCCTAGGGATTGCCCCCTCGAGCGAACGCAAGCGGCTGATATGACGTTGACCCACACCAAAGTGATCCGGCGGCAGGTTGATTAACCTGCCACTTTTACACGGGTAACAAGGAGAAAGCGGTATGCAAGTCAACATCAGTGGCCATCAACTGGATGTGACCGACGCCCTGCGCGACTATGTCGGCGAGAAACTCAGCCGTCTGGAGCGCCACTTCGACAAGATCACCAATGTTCAGGTCATCATGGAGGTCGAGAAGCTGAAGCAGAAGATCGAGGCCACCCTGCACATCGCAGGTGGCGAAGTTGTAGCCTGCGCCGAACATGAAGACATGTATGCAGCCATCGACCTGCTGACCGACAAGCTCGACCGTCAGCTCATCAAGCACAAGGAAAAGTTCCTCGAACGCCAGCAAGGTGTTGGAGTTCGCTAACCCCTCCCTATGATCCGACTTGAGCAGATCCTGACCCCCGGCCGTTCCCTCGTGAACGTGCCGGGCGGCAGCAAGAAGCGCGTCCTCGAACAAATCGCCAACCTGATCGCCCGGGAACTTCCGGGTTTCGACGCGCAAGACATATTCGAAAGCCTGGTGGCCCGTGAACGCCTGGGCTCCACCGGCTTCGGCAATGGCATCGCCATCCCCCACTGCCGCCTCAGCGGTTGCGAGGCGCCGATCAGCGCCATCCTGCACCTGGACGCCCCGGTCGACTTCGACGCGCTGGACGCCGCGCCGGTGGACCTGCTGTTCGTCCTGCTGGTGCCCGAGGCAGCCACCGAGGAACACCTGGAACTGCTGCGGCAGATCGCTTCCATGCTCGACCGCTCCGAGGTACGCGACCGCCTGCGCCGCGCGCGCAATGGCGAGGAGCTGTACCAGATCGTGGTGGACGTGCAGAACGGCCGGTAATCAGCCATGCGCCTGATCATCGTCAGCGGCCTTTCCGGCTCGGGCAAGAGCACGGCGCTCAATGTGCTGGAAGACAACGGCTTCTACTGCATCGACAACCTGCCGGCCAGCCTGCTGCCCGATCTCGCCCAGCGCGCGCTGCTGCATACCGAGCTGCTGCATCCGCAGGTCGCGGTATCCATCGACGCGCGCAACCTGCCGAGCCAGCTGCAGCGCTTCCCCGAGCTGCTCCAGGAAGCCCGCGACAAGCACATCCAGTGCGACGTGCTGTACCTGGACGCCGACGACGAGACGCTGCTCAAGCGCTTCTCCGAGACCCGCCGGCGCCACCCGCTGACCACCGATGCACGCTCCCTGGCCGAAGCCATCGCCGACGAGCGCAAGTTGCTCGCACCGATCGCCGATCTCGCCGACCTCAAGCTGAACACCACGCACCTGAATCTCTACCAGCTGCGCGACGTGCTCAAGCTGCGCCTGCTGAACAAGCCGGCGCTGGGCACCGCGTTCCTGGTCGAGTCCTTCGGTTTCAAGCGCGGCATGCCGATCGACGCCGACCTGGTCTTCGACGTGCGCTGCCTGCCCAATCCCTACTGGAAATCCGAGCTCCGCGAGCTGTCCGGACAGGACCGCGAAGTGCAGGAATACCTGGCCGCTCAGCCCGACGTCGAGGAGATGTACCAGGACATCCTCGCCTACCTGAACAAGTGGCTGCCACGCTTCGCCGCCAGCAACCGCGCCTACGTCACCATCGCCATCGGCTGCACCGGCGGTCATCATCGCTCGGTATACATAGCCGAACGCCTCGGCAAGGCACTCGTCGAAACCCTGCAGAACGTACAGATTCGCCACCGCGACCTGAGCTAGCGCAACACACAACAAAAGGACAGCCCCTCGCGATGCCCGCCCTCGAAATCACCATCATCAACAAGCTCGGTCTGCATGCACGTGCGGCCGCAAAGTTCGTCGGCGTGGCGGGGCGCTTTCCTTGTCAGATCCGTGTCGGGCGCAGCCCGGAAAGCTACGTCGACGGCAAGAGCATCATGTCGGTGATGATGCTCGCCGCCGGCAAGGGCACCAACCTGCACCTCAGTACGGAAGGCGAGCAGGACGAAGCCGCGCTGCAGGCGCTGGTCGAGCTGATCAACAACAAGTTCGACGAAGGCGAGTAACGCGCCCCCCCCTCCAGCGCCATCCCCACCAACATCAGCCCACGAGTCGCCGCGCCGGTTTCCCCATGGCGCGGCGACCCGGGCATGATCTCCCGCGCCACCACCAACAGCATCGCCCCCGTCGGGCGCAGGTACGCGGATCTGCGAGGTATCAGAGACCGCCGGCGGTGAGCTTCTCCGGGTCCAGCAGGGTTTCCAGGCGGGAGCGGTCGAGATCGATGTTCTCCAGCGCCACGTCGATGATCGGCCGGCCTTCGCGGTAGGCCTGCTTGGCAATCTCCGCGGCCTTCTGGTAGCCGATGATCGGGTTCAGCGCGGTCACCAGGATCGGGTTGCGCGACAGCGCCTCGCGCAGGCTGGCCTCGTTGACCCTGAAGCTGGCGATGGCCTTGTCCGCCAGCAGGCGGCTGACGTTGGCCAGCAGATGGATGCTCTGCAGCAGGTTGTCGGCGATCACCGGCAGCATGACGTTCAGCTCGAAGTTGCCGGACTGGCCCGCCACCGCGATGGTGGCATCGTTGCCGATCACTTGCGCGGCGACCATCGCCGTGGCCTCCGGAATCACCGGGTTGACCTTGCCGGGCATGATCGACGAGCCCGGCTGCAGCGCTTCCAGCTCGATCTCGGCGAGGCCGGCGAGCGGGCCGGAGTTCATCCAGCGCAGGTCGTTGGCGATCTTCATCAGCGCCACGGCCAGGGTCTTCAGTTGCCCGGAAGCGGCCACCGCGGTGTCCTGTGCGCCGATCAGGGCGAAGAAATCGTCGCCCGGGCGGAATTCCAGTCCGGTCAGCGCGTTCAGCTCCTGGCAGAAGCGCGCGGAGAACTGCGGGTGGGCGTTGACCCCTGTGCCCACCGCGGTGCCGCCCTGGGCCAGCTGCTGCAGTGCCGGCAGCACCGCTTCGAGATGGACGGAGGCCTGCCGCACCTGCTGTGCCCAGCCGCCGAGCACCTGGCTCAGGCGCACCGGCATGGCGTCCATCAGGTGGGTGCGGCCGGTCTTGATGTGCCGGTGCACCTCGCCGGCCTTGCGCTCGATGGTCTGCTGCAGGTGATTCAGGGCCGGCAGCAGGCGCCCCTGGATTTCCAGCGCGGCGCTGATGTGGATGGTCGAGGGAATGATGTCGTTGCTGCTCTGCCCGCAGTTGACCTGGTCGTTGGGATTGACCGGACGGCCCAGGCGGCGGCCGGCCAGGGTGGCGACCACCTCGTTGGCGTTCATGTTGGAGCTGGTGCCCGAGCCGGTCTGGAACACGTCCACCGGGAAGTGTTCGCTGCAGTCACCGGCCAGCAGTTCCTCGCAGGCGGCGACGATGGCGCTGCCGGTTTCCGCATCGAGCTGCTCCAGCGCGACGTTGGCGCGGGCGGCGGCGGCCTTGGCCAGCAGCAGGGCGCGGATGAACGGCAGCGGCATGCGCTGGCCGCTGACCGGGAAGTTGTTCACCGCCCGCTGGGTCTGCGCCCCGTACAGCGCCGCGGCGGGCACCGCCAGTTCACCCATGCTGTCGCGTTCGATACGGCTGTCAGTCATTCTCGATTCCTTCTTGCGGTTCGTGGTAACTCAGGGATGGCTGCATGTCCTGGTTCGCCAGGCGCATCGCCAGTTGGTGCAGGCGGCAGCGCTGCTCGCGGCTGCGGACCAGGCACTGCAGTTCGTGGAACGGCCGGTAGGCGTGGTTGAGGCACTGCACGCGCCAGTGCCAGGGCAGGGCGATGTCGTGGGCGGTATCGAGGAAGAGCTGGTAGCACTTCTCGAACAGCAGCCAGGCCGGCACGCGCTCCCAGGCGATCAGGTAGCGCGTTTCGTTGAGGAACAGGTCCAGCAGGCGCGGTTCGTCGGGCTGCAGGGCGCAGCGGATGCGGGTGCTCATCCAGTACCAGCGGCCGAGCACCGGGCTTTCGAGTTGCGCAAACATGACAATCCCTCAAGAGATAATGAGATTGATTATTGTTTGCGAAAAAGAAAAAGACAAGCCGCTCGGGAAGAGCGGCTTGCCGGGACGGGTAAGGAAGTGCGGAATCGCGGGAATCAGTTCCCGCCGACCATCATGCGCTCCACCAGCACCGAACCGGTGTGCAGGTTGCCGCGGGTCTCGATGTCGTTGCCGATCGCCACGATGCCCTTGAACAGGTCGCGCAGGTTCGCCGCGATGGTGACTTCCTGCACCGGGAACTGGATTTCACCGTTCTCCACCCAGTAGCCGCCGGCGCCGCGCGAGTAGTCGCCGGTCACCAGGTTCACGCCCTGCCCCATCAGTTCGGTCACCAGCAGGCCACGGCCCATCTGGCGGATCAGGGCAGCCTGGTCGGATTCGCCATGGGTGACGAACAGGTTGTGCACGCCGCCGGCGTTGGCGGTGCTCGGCAGGCCCAGCTTGCGGCCGGAATAGGTGCCCAGCACGTAGGACACCAGCTTGCCGTTCTCGACGAAAGGCTTGGCGTAGGTCGCCAGGCCGTCGTTGTCGAACGCCGCGCTGCCCAGCGCGCCGCGCAGCAGCGGGCGCTCGTCGAGGGTCAGCCATTCCGGGAACAGGCGCTGGCCAAGGGTGCCTTCGAGGAAGGACGACTTGCGGTAGAGGTTGCCGCCGGAAATCGCCGCGAGGAAATGCCCGAACAGGCCGACGGCGATCTCCGGCGCGAACAGCACCGGCACCTCGGTCGTCGGCACCGGCCGCGCGCCCAGCCGGCGCGCCGCCCGCAGCGCCGCATGGCGGCCGATGGATTCGGGACTGTCGAGCAGCTCGCCGCGACGATTGACGTCGTACCAATAGTCGCGCTGCATCTGCCCTTCGCCCTCGGCGATCATCACGCAGCTCAGGCTGTGCCGGGTGCTGGCGTAGCCGCCGACGAAGCCGTGGCTGTTGCCGTAGACGCGGCAGCCCTGGTGGGTGTTCAGGGTGGTGCCGTCGGCCTTGGTCACCCGCGGATCGGTGGCGAACGCCGCCGCCTCGCAGGCCAGCGCGCGTTCCACCGCCTGGTCCGGGGTCAGCGACCAGGCGTGGTAGAGGTCCAGGTCGGCAATCTCGCGGGCCATCAGCGCCTTGTCCGCCAGCCCGGCGCAATCGTCTTCGGAAGCGTGGCGGGCGATGGCCAGGGCGGCGGCGACCGTCTCGCGGATCGCCTCCTCGCCGGTGGCCGAGGTGCTCGCCGAGCCCTTGCGCTGGCCGAGGTACAGGGTGATGCCGAAACCCTGGTCGCGGTTGAACTCGACGGTTTCCACCTCGCCCTGGCGCACGCTGGTGGACAGCCCCTGCTCCACCGACACCGCCACCTCGCAGGCGCTGGCACCCTGGCGGTTGGCCTCGGCAATGATCCGCTCGACCTGCTCGCGCAGCTCCGGGAGGACGTCCGGCCCTACGGCCGTGGCATGTTCGTTCATCGCACCACTCTCCTGTTCAAGCGCCGCTGGCGGGGCGTGCGCGCCCTGCGCCGATCCGGCCGGGCCGGACAAGCGGCCCTCGACTCGTTATCATGGCGGCATTTTCTTCTGGACCACCGCCATGGCTGAATTTCAAGACGACGATTCGCTCTTCGAAGAGAAGAGCAAGTCGCAGATCAAACGCGAGCTGCACGCCCTGCAGGACCTCGGTCAACGCCTGACCACGCTCAAGCCCGATGTACTGGACCGCCTGCCGCTTACCGACATGCTGCGCAAGGCATTGGCCGACGCGCCCAAGCACAAGGCCAACGTGGCCAAGAAACGCCACGTGCAATACATCGGCAAGCTGATGCGCGACCAGGACATCGAGGCCATCATCGCGCTGATCGACCAGCTGGACAGCTCGACCCGCGAGTACAACGAACGCTTCCACGCCCTCGAGCGCTGGCGCGATCGCCTGGTCAGCGGCGGCGACGAGGCCCTGGCGAGCTTCTTCGCCGAATATCCGGACAGCGACCGCCAGCACCTGCTGCAACTGATCCGCCACGCCCAGCACGAGGCTGCCCACAACAAGCCGCCGGCCGCCGCGCGGAAGATCTTCAAGTACATCCGCGAACTGGACGAGCTGAAACGCGGCCTGCGTTAAAGGCAGCCGCAAGCGACAAGCTACAGGCTGCAAGCGGATAACCGGCCGCGCCAACCTGTGGCCTATCGCCTGAAGCCTGGAGCTGCCTCACGCGCCAGTCCCGCCGACGGTGATCGCGTCGATCTTCAGGGTCGGCTGGCCGACGCCCACCGGCACCGACTGCCCATCCTTGCCACAGGTGCCGACGCCGCTGTCCAGCGCCAGGTCGTTGCCGACCATCGACACCCTGCTCATCACTTCCGGACCGTTGCCGATCAGGGTCGCGCCCTTCACCGGACGGGTGATTTTGCCGTTCTCGATCAGGTAGGCCTCGCTGGTGGCGAAGACGAACTTGCCGCTGGTGATGTCCACCTGCCCGCCGCCGAGGTTGGCGCAATAGATACCCTTGTCCACCGAGGCGATGATTTCCGCCGGATCGCTCTGTCCGGCCAGCATGTAGGTATTGGTCATGCGCGGCATCGGCAGGTGCGCGTAGGACTCGCGGCGGCCGTTGCCGGTGCGGGCCACGCCCATCAGGCGGGCGTTCAGCTTGTCCTGCATGTAGCCCTTGAGCACGCCGTTCTCGATCAGCACGTTGCACTGGGTCGGCGTGCCTTCGTCGTCCACCGACAGCGAGCCGCGGCGACCGGCCAGGGTGCCGTCGTCGACGATGGTGCACAGGCTGGAGGCGACCTTCTCGCCCATCCGCCCGCTGTAGGCGGAACTGCCCTTGCGGTTGAAATCGCCTTCCAGGCCATGGCCGACCGCCTCGTGCAGCAGCACGCCGGACCAGCCGGCGCCCATCACCACCGGCAGGCTGCCGGCCGGCGCCGGGACCGCTTCCAGGTTGACCAGCGCCTGGCGCAACGCCTCGCGGGCGTAGCTCATGGCCCTGTCCTCCTGAAGGAAATAACGGTAGTCGGTGCGCCCGCCGCCGCCGTGCCCGCCGCGCTCGCGACGGCCGTTCTGCTCGACGATCACGCCAACGTTGAAACGCACCAGCGGGCGGATGTCCGCCGCCAGCGAGCCGTCGGCCGCGGCCACCAGCACCTGCTCCCAGACGCCGGACAGGCTCACGGTGACCTGCTGGATGCGCGGGTCGAGGGCGCGGGTGGCGGCGTCGATCTGCTTCAGCAGCTCGACCTTCTCCGCCCGGCTCAGCACGTCGAGCGGGTTGTCGCCCTGGTACAGGCGCTGCGGCGCCACCGCCTTGAAGGCCTGCACGCGGCCGTTCTGCCCGGCGCGGGAGATCGAGCGCGCGGCCTGCGCGGCCTGGCTCAGGGCCTCGCGGGTGATGGCGTTGCTGTAGGCGAAGCCGGTCTTCTCGCCGGACTGCGCGCGCACGCCGACACCCTGGTCCATGTGGAAGCTGCCTTCCTTGACGATGCCGTCCTCGAGCATCCACGACTCGGACACCTGGCTCTGGAAGTACAGGTCCGCGGCATCGATGCCCGGGCCGCTCAGCTCATGCAGCAGCGGCGGCAATTGCTCGATATCCAGCCCGCCGGGGACCAGCAGGTGCTCGCTGACGGAAGACAACAACTCGCTCATATTCACTCCGTACGCGCCGGGCGTGGTTCCGCCGGCGGAAAGAATCTTCTGTGTGCCGCCACCGGCATGCGTTGCCGGATGGCCGCCTGTTCCTCGGCGTCGCGCCGCGCCAGCAGCACGGCCTCGCCCTTGTCCTGTTCGGCGAGGACCGATCCCCAGGGATCGACGATCGCCGAGTGTCCGTAGGTTTCGCGGCCGCGGGGATGGCTGCCGCCCTGCCCCGCCGCCAGCATGTAGCACTGGGTCTCGATGGCCCGCGCGCGGACCAGCACCTGCCAGTGCGCCGCGCCGGTGACCGCGGTGAAGGCCGATGGCGCGCTGATCAACTCCGCCCCGGCCTCGCGCAGCGCGGTGTACAGTTCGGGGAAGCGCAGGTCGTAGCACACCGTCAGGCCGACGCGGCCGAGCGGGGTGTCGGCCACCACCACGCGCTGGCCGAAGGCGTAGTCGTCGGACTCGCGATAACGGCCGCGGCCATCCGCCACGTCGACGTCGAACAGGTGCAGCTTGTCGTAGCGGGCGGCCACTTCGCCGCACTCGTCGACCAGCAGGGAACAGGCGTTGGCCTTGGCCTCCGGCTGGCCTTCCGGCGGCAGCGGAATGGTGCCCGCCACTATCCACAAGTTGAGGTCGCGGGCGGTGTCTTTCAACCAGGGCAGGATCGGCCCGTCGCCCTGCGCCTCTGCGCGGCCCAGCTCGGCGAGGTCGCGGCGGCCCATGGCGGCGAAGTTCTCCGGCAGGACGGCGAGCCGCGCGCCGTCGGCGGCGGCCTGTTGCAGCAGTCGGCGCGCGGCGGCGAGATTGGCCAGGACATCATCCTGGCTGACCATCTGGATCACGGCGATCGACATGAAGGGCTCCGGCAGCGTTTCCGCTCCATGCTAACCGATGCACGGCCGGTCTGCTCAGCGAGGTTTCTCGAAGGGTTTCTCGAAGGCGATCCTCGGGTTCTGCCAGGGACCGCGCACGCTGTACTGCACGCTGGCGAAGCGCGCCACGCGGTCGCCGAGCAGCTTGTCGACGACGAACAGCGCGCCGCCCACCGCCGGCGCGCCGACGATCAGCGCGGCCAGCGGCAGGTTGTTGGTCACCGGCAGGGTCACCAGCAGCTTGGCGTCGATCTGGTCGTGGGCCAGGTCGAGGGTGCCGTTGAGCTCCAGGTCGCTGGACGGCCCCTCCACCTTCAGTGGCCGGCGGGTGACGTAGACCCCGTCGGTGGCCGCCAGCACACCTTCCACCCGGTCATAGCTGAGGCCCTTGCCCAGCAGGTCGGAGAAGTCCAGGCGCAGGCGGCGGTTGATGGCGTTGAAGTTGAGCAGGCCGAACACCCGCAGCGCCTGGGCGCCGCCCTCCACCTCGACGAACTGGCCCTTGCGCAGGCTGGCGTCGAGGGTGCCGCCGAAGCGGCGCAGGCTGATGTGCGCCGGCGAGCCGGGCCAGTAGCCATCCACGTCCAGGCGGAAGCGTTCGCTGGTGACGCTCGGGGCGAAATTCCAGGCCGCCAGCACATCCTCCAGCGCCTTGCCCTCCAGGCGGCCCTTGTAGAAGCTGCGGCTCGCGCCGGCCTGCCCTTCCCAGCGCATGGCGCCGCCGACGTGCAATCCGCGCAGGTCCAGGTCGAGGTTGTCGAAACTCGCGCCGGCGGGCGTCGGCCGCACGCGGAAGTTCCAGGCGCCGACCGGCTTGCCGCCCAGCAGTATCTGCCGGATGCTCACGTCCATCGCCGGCAGGCTGTGCGGGTCGACGTTCTGCAGCGGATCGGGCACCTGCGACGGGTCCTGCGCCTCGATGGCCTCGCTCTTCGGCAGGCTCAGGCGGTCCAGGCGCACCTGCAGCGGCTGGCTGCGCAGGTCGGGAATCACCACCTGGCCGCTGGCCAGGGCGCTGACCAGGCCGAGCTGCCAACTGCTGCCGACGCGCCGCAGGTCCAGCGTGAGGTTTTCCAGGATCTGGCCGAAGCCGCTGAAACGGTCGATCCGCAGATCGGCGCTGCGCAGCAGGCCGCTCGCCCCCTGCACGTCGCCGCCGGCGTACTTCTTCAGCACGGCCTGCCAGGCCTCCGCATCCACCTGGGCCACCCGGCCGCGCACCTGCAGCCCCGAGCCCCCCGGCAGGACCGCAGTACCGCCGCCCAGCTGCAGGCTGCCGCGCCCGGCCAGCGGGCGGTCCGCCGGAGCGGCATAGGCGAGGCTGGCGAGGTTGGCATAGGTCGCCCAGTAGCGCCGTTCGTCGCCGTCCAGGGTCATGCGCCAGTTCGCCTGGCGGCTTTCGTCGGAGGCCTTGCCGAACGGCGCCGGCAGGTCGATGGCCACGCCCTGCAGGTTCGAGCCGACCTGCAGCTGGCTGTCCCGGCCGGCCAGCAGCAGGTCCAGCTGGTAGGGAACCCGTCCCTGCACCGGCACGGCCTTGCTCACGCCGCCCCACTCCAGCAGCGTCGGCACCGGCACCTGGCCGGAAGCCAGCACCCGCGTGCGCGGATTGCCCTTGCTGCCCTCGGCGCGAATGCTGCCGCTGAGCCGCGTGCCGCGCCATTGGGCGCTGACGTTGCGCGCGCTGAGGCCGCTGTCGGTGTCGTAGCGGAAGGCGCCGGCGAGCCGGGTCAGCTCCAGCTCCGGTTTGGGAATCTGCAGCCGCGCGCCATCGGCGGCGAAGTCGACTATCACCCGCGACTGCCCTACCTGGCCCTTGGCCAGCGGGATGTCCAGCTGCAGCTCGCCTTTCAGCGCGCCCTCGCCCTGCCAGCCGGCGAAGGTCTGGTTCCTGCCGATCGGCGAATCCTGGAGAATCTTCAGGCCATCCCCGACGCTGCTGTCGATCCCGCCCTTGACGTGGAGATGGCTGACCTCGCCCGGTTCCACATGGGGAATGTCCACCGTCACGTCGCGCACCCGGCTCTGCAGGATGTTGCCGCCGGAGGCCTCGACCCGCACGCCGCTGTCCTCGACCCACACCTCGCCATCGGCCTGGCTGAGCGCCGGCCAGCCCGGCTGGTAGTCCAGCTCGGCGTCGTGCACGCGGAAATACAGGCTCATGGCGTGGGCCTCGGGCGGCGCATCGTGGTGCAGGTCGCCCTGCCACTGGAAATAGCCCTGCTCGATGCGCCCGCCCTTGATCGCCGTATGCAGCCACTCGGTCAGGTTCTTGTTCATCGACGGCAGGGCGCTGGGCAGGTACTTGTCGGTGAAGCGCGCATCGCCGTCGCTGAGGCCGACCCGCAGGTCCATGTAGTCTTCCCGCGACGGATCGCGCATCAGGCGGATCAGCATGTCGCCGGCCAGCCGTCCCTCGTCGCCCTCGACCCGCATCAGGTGGCTGCCGAGGGTCAGGGCCTGCTCGTCCAGCGTCCAGAACAGCCGCGCGTGGGCGCTGCGATAGCGCCAGGGCTCGGGGAACAGCCGCGGCAGGTGCAGCAAAAGGTCCTGCGCCGACGCATCCAGCCGGCCGCCGCCGAGGTTGCCGCTGAAGGTGCCGCCGACGTTCTCCACCGCCGGCACCTCGTGGAAGGCGCTGACGCCGACCCGCTCCAGGTTGGCCGCATAGGCGACCCGGCCGGCGCCCTGGCGCCGCGGCCAGAAGTCCAGGTTGACGTTGTGCAGCACGCCGTGCGGCTGCAGCCCCTGCAGCCAGGTCACCGCCGCATCCGGCAGCGGCGCCAGCGCCTGCACGGTGGCGGCCAGCGGCGCCAGGTCGAGGCGGTCGGCGCGCAGTTGCCAGCGCTCCTCGCCCTGGCTCTGGTGCAGCAGTTCCATTTCCACTTCGCCCCAGCGGGTATCGCCGAGGTTGGCGGCGAGGTCCGCCACGCGCAGGCGCAGGTCGTCGCCATCGCGCTGGAAGAACAGGCTCACGCCGAGATCGCCCACCGTCACCGGCTCGCGCTCGTCGTAGCTGGCCACCAGCCGCGGCGCGTGCAGGCGGGCCGCGCCGGTGCGGGGCTGGCCATCCTCGACATTCAGCCAGACTTCGCCGCCGGCCTTCAGCTCGGCCAGGCGCCAGCCGCGGGTCAGGCTGGGCGGCAGCCATTTCGACCAGTCGCTCTGCGGCAGGCTGAGATAGGCGCGCAGGGCGCTGCGCCGCCAGTCGTCGTGGTTCAACCGACCATCGATGCGCAGCGCCAGCGGCTGGCCGTCCGGCAGGTTCATCCGCCCGTCCAGGCGCTGGCGTCCGCCGGCGCCGTTGCGCAGGGTCAGGCCCAGGTGGTTGAGCACCAGCGGCTCGCCGTCGTGGGGCAGCAGGACGATCTGGCTGCCGGTCAGCGACAGGCGCGCGGGCAGCGCGAGCGCTTCCAGCAGCTTCCCCGGATCGCCGCCGGCACGCCGCGCCGGCAGGCCTTCCGCCTGCCATTGGCCATCCGCGTCCTCGCGCAGCGCCAGGTGCAGTCCGTCCAGTTCCAGCCGGTCGATGCGCAACTGGCGGGTCAGCAGGCTGTCGAGCACATGCGGCGTCAGCCGCGCCTGTTCCAGGCGCACCGTCTCGTCGCCCTCGCCGAGCTGGATGTCGCGCGCCACCACCACCGGCGCGAAACCGCGCCAGTGCCCTTCCAGCGTGCCGATCCGCACCGGCAGGCCGGTCCGCTCGCTGGCTTCGCGGGCCACTTCCTCGCGGTATTCGCCGACCAGCGGCGCCAGCTCGCGCCCGAGGCTGACGTACAGCGCGAGCAGCACCAGCCCCAGCGCGCACAGCGCCAGCAGCAGGCGCAGCGCCGAGGCCAGCAGGCGGGCGAAGCGTTCCATCTCAGCGGAACGCCTTAGAGCAGGACCACGTCATATTGCTCCTGGGAATACATCGGCTCGACCTGGAACTTGATGGTGCGGCCGATGAAGGTCTCGAGATCGGCGACGTTGCCGGATTCCTCGTCCAGCAGGCGGTCGACCACCTTCTGGTTGGCCAGCACCAGGTAGGAATCCGCCTGGTAGGCCCGCGCCTCGCGGAGGATCTCGCGGAAGATCTCGTAGCAGATGGTCTCGGCGGTCTTCAGGTTGCCGCGTCCCTGGCAGCACGGGCAGGGCTCGCAGAGCACCTGCACCAGGCTTTCGCGGGTGCGCTTGCGGGTCATCTGCACCAGGCCGAGTTCGGTGATGCCGATGATGTTGGTCTTGGCGTGGTCGCGTTCGAGCTGCTTCTCCAGGGTGCGCAGCACCTGACGGCGGTGATCCTCGTCCTCCATGTCGATGAAGTCGATGATGATGATCCCGCCGAGGTTGCGCAGGCGCAGCTGGCGGGCGATCGCCGTGGCGGCCTCGAGGTTGGTCTTGAAGATGGTCTCTTCGAGGTTGCGGTGGCCGACGAAGGCGCCGGTGTTGACGTCGATGGTGGTCATCGCCTCGGTCGGGTCGATGATCAGGTAGCCGCCGGACTTCAGCAGCACCTTGCGCTCCAGCGCCTTCTGCACCTCGTCCTCGACGCCATAGAGATCGAAGATCGGCCGCTCGCCCGGG
Source organism: Pseudomonas jinjuensis (assembly GCF_900103845.1). Taxonomy (GTDB): domain Bacteria; phylum Pseudomonadota; class Gammaproteobacteria; order Pseudomonadales; family Pseudomonadaceae; genus Pseudomonas; species Pseudomonas jinjuensis. Next base: position 55,504 of record NZ_FNIJ01000024.1, on the reverse strand, counting down.
TAGTGCTCCAGGCGATCGGCGATCTCCGGCATCAGTTCTTCGACGAACTGCGTGATCTTCTGGAAGTTTTCCCGGGAATCGACGCGAATCTTCTCGATTCGCGGGTTGACCAGGTCGCGCAGGGTGCGCAGCGCCAGGGACAGGTCCTCGTAGATCAGGGTCGGCGCGCCGACCGTCTGGATCTGCGCGGCGATCTGGTCCCACAGGCGGCGCAGGTAGCGGATGTCGGCGAGGATCTCGTCCTCGCCCGCGCCCTCGGCGGCGGTCCGCAGAATGAAGCCGCCCTGCTCGACGATGCCCTCGGCCTCGACGCAGGTGGCGACCACGCGCTTGAGGCGCTCGCGCTCGACTTCGTCCTCGATCTTCAGGGAAATGCCGACATGGCTGGTGCGCGGCATGTACACGAGGTAGCGCGACGGGATGGACAGCTGGGTGGTCAGCCGCGCGCCCTTGGTGCCGATCGGGTCCTTGGTGACCTGCACCACCAGGCTCTGGCCCTCGTGCACCAGCGCGCTGATGCTCTCCACCGCGCTGCCTTCGCGGGTGGAAATCTCCGCCGCGTGGATGAAGGCGGCGCGCTCCAGGCCGATGTCGACGAAGGCCGCCTGCATCCCGGGCAGCACCCGCACCACCTTGCCCTTGTAGATATTCCCGACGATGCCGCGCCGTTGCGTGCGCTCGACGTGGACTTCCTGCAGGACGCCGTTCTCCACCACCGCCACGCGCGATTCCATCGGCGTGATATTGATCAGGATCTCTTCGCTCATGCGCCCTCTTCCTTGTACTTGTATTGCGCCCGGCAAGCGGCGCTACTGCCTATCCGCTCCGTTCAGGACTGCCATCCGTTCAGGACTGCCTGTCCGCTCAAGACTGCCAGCAAGGAATCGAGAAGTCAGCCAGCAACTCCGCGGTTTCGCACAGCGGCAGGCCGACGACCGCGCTGTAGCTCCCTTCCACGCGACTGACGAAGATCGCCGCCAGTCCCTGGATAGCATATCCGCCGGCCTTGTCCTGTGGCTCGCCGGTCGCCCAGTAGGCTTCAGCCTCGGCGTCGGAAATCGCCCGGAACTGCACCCGGCTGCTCACCACCCGCGCTTCGCAGCGCTGGCGGTCGGCCAGCGCCACCGCGGTCAGCACCTGGTGCTCGCGGCCGGACAGTTGGCGCAGCATGGCCAGCGCGTCGTCGCGGTCGAGCGGCTTGCCGAGGATGCGCCCGTCCAGCACCACCGCGGTATCGGCGCCGAGCACGCAGACGTCGGCGCGCTGGGCGAGCATGTTCAGGCCGGCCTGGGCCTTGTTCCGCGCCAGGCGTTCGACATAGGCCTCGGGGGATTCGGCGGGAAGCGGAGTTTCGTCGATATTGGCGGGAACGCCGTGGAACGGCACGGCGATCTGCGCCAGAAGCTCTCGGCGACGCGGCGAACTGGAGGCCAGGTAAAGCTGCGGCATCTCGACTCCCAAGTCGGATAAGGTTTGACCGGCGCCCGGCGGGAATCAGTTGACGTTCAGACGCAGGCGCAGGCTTTTCAGGAGGGCGTGGACCCACGGCCAGAGCAGCGCGCTGACCAGCGCCGGCAGCAGGAACACCAGGGTCGGCGGGCGATTGCCGGTCAGCGTGTTGAGCCACAGCTGGACCAGCTGCGCCAGGCCGAAGACCACCAGCAGCACCAGACATTGCTGCCACACCGGGTACATGCGCAGGCGCTGCTGCAGGGACAGCACGAGGAACACGATGAAACTGAGGACCAGCGCGTTCTGCCCGAGCAGGCTGCCGTACAGCACGTCCTCGCCCAGTCCCAGGATCCAGGCGCTGACCATGCCGACCTTGTGCGGCAGGTAGAGCACCCAGTAGGTCAGCACCATCGCCAGCCACAGCGGCCGGCCGATCTCCATGAAGTTCCACAGCGGCGCGACGGACAGCAGCAGCGCCAGCAGCAGGCTGAGCCAGATCACCCAGCCGTTTCGCGAACCCTGGGAAGCCATCAGTGGCGATTCCTTTCGGCAGACTGCGCGGGAGCGGCCGGTTGCGCCTGCGCCGTGGGGGCGTGCGCGCTGGCCGGCGCGGCGGGCGTGGCCGGCTGCGGAGCGGCGGCGCCTGGCTGTTGCGCGGGTTGGACGGGGGCCGGCGGGGTGGCGGACTCGGCGGCCTTGCGGTCGGCCTCGACCTGCGCCTCGGCGGCTTCGGTGGCGCGCTGCTCCGGCGTGCGGCGATCGCTGAACACCAGCAGCACGTAGCGGCTGCGGTTCATCTTGGCGGTCGGCACGGCGCGGACGACGGCGAACGGCTGGCCGGTGTCGTGCAGCACTTCCTTGACCACCGCCACTGGATAGCCGGCCGGGAAGCGCTGGCCGAGGCCGGAGCTGACCAGCAGGTCGCCTTCCTTGATATCGGCGGTATCGGCGACGAAACGCAGCTCCAGGCGCTCCGGATTGCCGGTGCCGACGGCGATGGCGCGCAGGCCGTTGCGGTTGACCTGCACCGGAATGCTGTGGGTGGTGTCGGTGAGCAGCAGGACCCGCGCGGTATAGGGCATGACCTCGACCACCTGGCCCATCAGGCCGCTGGCGTCGAGCACCGGCTGGCCCTGGAACACGCCATCCTGCTCGCCCTTGTCGATCAGGATGCGCTGGGTGAAGGGGTTGGGGTCGACGCCGATCAGTTCGCTGACCAGCACCTTGTCGTCCACCAGCGCGGCGGAGTTGAGCAACTCGCGCAGGCGCACGTTCTGTTCGGTGAGGGTCGCCAGCTTCTGCAGGCGGCGATGCATCAGCAGGGATTCGGCCTTCAGGCGCTCGTTCTCGGCGAGCAGCTCGCTGCGGCTGGTGAACTGCTCGCGCACGCCTTCCCAGGCACGCACCGGCAGGTCGGCGAGCCAGTAGAAGGGGGTCAGCACCAGCCCCATCTGGCTGCGCACGGGCTTGAGGTAGTCGAAGCGCGCGTCGACCACCATCAGGCTCACCGACAGCACGGCGAGCGCCACCAGGCGCACACCCAGCGAGGGCCCTTTGGAAAATAGCGGTTTGATGGCCCGCTCCCGGCTAAGCGAAGGCACTCTCCACCGTTATTCGGTGGAGAGCAGGTCCATGGAATGGCGGTCCATCATTTCCAGCGCACGGCCACCGCCACGCGCCACGCAGGTCAGCGGGTCTTCGGCGACGATCACCGGCAGGCCGGTTTCCTGGGCCAGCAGCTTGTCCAGGTCGCGCAGCAGCGCGCCGCCGCCGGTCAGCACCAGGCCGCGCTCGGCGATGTCGGAAGCCAGTTCCGGCGGGGACTGCTCCAGCGCGCTCTTCACCGCCTGGACGATGGTCGCCAGGGATTCCTGCAGCGCTTCGAGCACTTCATTGGAGTTCAGGGTGAAGCTGCGCGGCACGCCTTCGGCCAGGTTGCGGCCACGCACGTCGACTTCGCGGACTTCGCTGCCCGGGTAGGCGGCGCCGATTTCCTGCTTGATGCGCTCGGCGGTGGATTCGCCGATCAGGCTGCCGTAGTTGCGGCGCACGTAGGTGACGATGGCTTCGTCGAAGCGGTCGCCGCCGACACGTACGGATTCGGCGTAGACCACGCCGTTGAGGGAGATCAGGGCGATCTCGGTGGTGCCGCCGCCGATGTCGACGACCATCGAGCCGCGGGCTTCTTCCACCGGCAGGCCGGCGCCGATCGCGGCGGCCATCGGTTCCTCGATCAGGTACACCTCGCGGGCGCCGGCGCCCAGGGCGGATTCGCGGATGGCGCGGCGTTCCACCTGGGTGGACTTGCACGGAACGCAGATCAGCACGCGCGGGCTGGGCTGCAGGAAGCTGTTTTCGTGAACCTTGTTGATGAAGTACTGCAGCATCTTCTCGCAGACGCTGAAGTCGGCGATCACGCCGTCCTTCATCGGGCGGATGGCGGCGATGTTGCCGGGAGTACGGCCGAGCATGCGCTTGGCGTCGGTACCGACGGCCACCACGCTTTTCTGGCTGCCATGGCTGCGGATGGCGACTACCGAAGGTTCATTCAGGACGATGCCGCGCTCGCGCACATAAATAAGGGTATTGGCCGTGCCCAGGTCGATCGACAGATCACTGGAAAACATGCCACGCAGTTTTTTGAACATGGTGAAAGGAACCCTGGATGAAGCGTGGGTGAAGAATGCGCGGGTAAAAAAGTGCGGCAAACTCTAACAATGACGGGGATTTTGGGCAAGGCGGCATTGTGTTAAATTCGTCCGTTTCCCGGGTCTGCAAGGCCCGTCCCAGCGGCTTCAGACCGCCTGCTGCGGGAACCGTTCCCCGCCCGTTTCGTCCGGCCATGCGACCATCCGACGCTGGCCGCTCTAGCTGGAGACTTCCGATGGCGCTTGAACGCTCCGACGTGGAGAAAATCGCCCATCTTGCCCGCCTCGGGCTGGATGAAGCCGACCTTCCACGCACCACTGAAACCCTCAACGACATCCTCGGCCTGATCGACCGCATGCAGGCCGTCGACACCACCGGGATAGAGCCCTTGGCGCACCCGCTGGAAGCCACCCAGCGCCTGCGCGCCGACCGGGTCACCGAGGAAAACCGCCGAGACGACTACCAGGCCATCGCACCGGCCGTGGAAGAGGGGCTGTACCTGGTCCCGAAAGTCATCGAGTAACAGGAAGGACACGGACACATGCTGCATCAACTGACCCTCGCCGAAGTCGCCCGCGGCCTCGCCGACAAGCAGTTCTCCGCCGAAGAGCTGACCCGTGCCCTGCTGGCCCGCATCCAGCAGCTCGACCCGCAACTGAACAGCTTCATCAGCGTCACCGCGGAACCGGCCCTGCAACAGGCCAGGGCCGCCGACGAACGGCGCGCCAATGGCGAGGCCGGCGCCCTGCTCGGCGCGCCGATCGCCCACAAGGACCTGTTCTGCACCAGGGGCGTGCGCACCAGCTGCGGCTCGAAGATCCTCGACAACTTCGTCTCGCCCTACGACGCCACCGTCGTCGAGCGCCTGGCCAATGCCGGCGCCGTGAGCCTCGGCAAGCTGAACATGGACGAATTCGCCATGGGCTCGTCGAACCAGTCCAGCTACTACGGCCCGGCGCACAACCCCTGGGACCTGCAGCGCGTACCCGGCGGCTCCTCCGGCGGCTCGGCCGCCGCGGTCGCCGCGCGCCTGATCCCGGCCGCCACCGGCACCGACACCGGCGGCTCGATCCGCCAGCCGGCGGCGCTGACCAACCTCACCGGCATCAAGCCGACCTACGGCCGCGTCTCCCGCTGGGGCATGATCGCCTATGCCTCCAGCCTCGACCAGGCCGGCCCGCTGGCGCGCACCGCCGAGGACTGCGCGCTGATGCTGGGCGCCATGGCCGGCTTCGATCCGAAGGACTCCACCTGCGTCGACCAGCCGGTGGACGACTACCTGGCCGCCCTGCAGAAGCCGCTGGCCGGCCTGCGCATCGGCCTGCCGAAGGAATACTTCGGCGCCGGCCTCGACAGCCGCATCGCCGACGCCGTGATGGCTACCGTGGAAGAGCTGAAGAAGCTCGGCGCCACGGTGAAGGACATCTCCCTGCCGAACATGCAGCACGCCATCCCGGCTTACTACGTGATCGCGCCCGCAGAGGCCAGCTCCAACCTGTCGCGCTTCGACGGCGTGCGCTACGGCTATCGCTGCGAGAACCCGCAGAACCTCGAAGACCTGTACAAGCGCTCGCGCGCCGAAGGCTTCGGCGCGGAAGTGAAGCGCCGCATCATGGTCGGCACCTACGCGCTGTCCGCCGGCTACTACGACGCCTACTACCTGCAGGCGCAGAAGATCCGCCGGCTGATCAAGAACGACTTCGTCGCCGCGTTCAATGAAGTCGACGTGATCCTCGGCCCGACCACGCCGAACCCGGCCTGGAAGATCGGCGAGAAGAACGACGACCCGGTCGCCCAGTACCTGGAAGACATCTACACCATCACCGCCAACCTGGCCGGCATCCCGGGCCTGTCCATGCCCGCCGGCTTCGTCGACGGACTGCCGGTCGGCGTGCAGCTTCTGGCGCCATACTTCCAGGAAGGCCGCCTGCTCAACGTCGCGCACCAGTACCAACTGGCGACCGACTGGCACAAACGCGCACCCGAAGGATTCTGAGGACGACTCACATGCAATGGGAAACCGTGATCGGGCTGGAAATCCACGCGCAGCTCGCCACCCAATCGAAGATCTTCTCCGGCAGCGCCACCACCTTCGGCGCCGAGGCCAACACCCAGGCCAGCCTGGTCGACCTGGCGATGCCCGGCACCCTGCCGGTGCTCAATGAGGAAGCCGTGCGCATGGCCTGCAAGTTCGGCCTGGCGATCGACGCGCACATCGCCCCGCGCAACGTCTTCGCGCGCAAGAACTACTTCTACCCGGACCTGCCCAAGGGCTACCAGACCAGCCAGTTCGAGCTGCCGATCGTCGGCAAGGGCCACCTGGACATCACCCTGGAAGATGGCACCGTCAAGCGCATCGGCATCACCCGCGCGCACCTGGAAGAGGACGCCGGCAAGAGCCTGCACGAAGACTTCCACGGCATGAGCGGCATCGACCTGAACCGCGCCGGCACGCCGCTGCTGGAGATCGTCTCCGAGCCGGACATCCGCAGCGCCAAGGAAGCCGTGGCCTACGTCAAGGCGATCCACGCCCTGGTGCGCTACCTCGGCATCTGCGACGGCAACATGGCCGAAGGCTCGCTGCGCTGCGACTGCAACGTCTCGGTGCGGCCGAAGGGCCAGGCCGAGTTCGGCACCCGCGCCGAGATCAAGAACGTCAACTCCTTCCGCTTCATCGAGAAGGCGATCAACCACGAAGTGCAGCGCCAGATCGACCTGATCGAGGACGGCGGCACGGTAGTGCAGGAAACCCGCCTGTACGACCCGAACAAGGACGAGACGCGCTCCATGCGCAGCAAGGAAGAAGCCAACGACTACCGCTACTTCCCCTGCCCCGACCTGCTGCCGGTGGTGATCGAGCCGAGCTTCCTCGAAGCCCTGCGCGGCGACCTGCCGGAACTGCCGGACCAGAAGCGCGAGCGTTTCGAGAGCCAGTACGGCCTGTCCGCCTACGACGCCAGCGTGCTGTCCGCCAGCCGCGAGATGGCCGACTACTTCGAAAAGGTCCAGGGCATCTGCGGCGACGCCAAGCTGGCGGCCAACTGGGTGATGGGCGAGCTGTCCAGCCTGCTCAACAAGGACGGCCTGGAGATCGAGCAGTCGCCGGTTTCCGCCGAACAGCTGGGCGGCATGATCCTGCGGATCAAGGACAACACCATCTCCGGCAAGATCGCCAAGATGGTCTTCGAGGCCATGGCCAACGGCGAAGGCTCCGCCGACCAGATCATCGAGGCCAAGGGCCTCAAGCAGGTCACCGACAGCGGCGCCATCGAGAGCATGCTCGACGAAGTGCTGGCGGCCAACGCCGAGCAGGTCGAACAGTACCGCGCCGCCGACGAGGCCAAGCGCGGCAAGATGTTCGGCTTCTTCGTCGGCCAGGCGATGAAGGCCTCCAAAGGCAAGGCCAACCCGGGCCAGGTGAACGAACTGCTGAAGAAAAAGCTCGAATCCTGAGTCATATGGACGCCGGGTTTACCCCGGCGTCTTTTTGTTCCCAGGAGTCCCTATGTATCTACGTCTCCGCCCCATACCGTTTCTCGTGGCCTGCGCCCTGCTGCTCGCCGGTTGTGCCGGTCAGGTCGGCGAAAGCCGTTACGACGAAACCGGCAAGGCTTCCTACTATGGCAAGCGCCACGCCGGCAAACGCACCGCCAGCGGCGAACGCTACGACCCCGGCGCGCTGACCGCGGCGCACCGCAGCCTGCCGTTCGGCACCCGGGTGCGGGTCACCAATCTCGACAACGACCGCAGCGTGGTGGTCCGCATCAATGATCGCGGCCCCTTCGTGCGCGGCCGCATCATCGATATCTCGCGCCGCGCCGCCGACGCCATCGGCATGGTCCGCAGCGGCGTCGCCCCGGTGCGCGTGCAAAGCCTCGACTGAAAAGGAAGTAACCGATGAGTGAGCAGGACAAGCAGCGCGGCCAGCAGGTACGCCGCGAAGTGATGGGCGACACCTTCGTCGACCGCGCCATGAACAACGCCACGGAATTCACCCTGCCGCTGCAGGACTTCGTCAACGAACACGCCTGGGGCGCCGTCTGGGCCCGCGACGGCCTGCCGCGCAAGACCCGCAGCCTGATCACCCTGGCCGCACTGACCGCCCTGAAATGCCCGCAGGAACTGAAAGGCCACGTGCGCGGCGCGCTGAACAACGGCTGCACGGTGGAGGAAATCCGCGAGGCGCTGCTGCATTGCGCGGTGTACGCCGGCGTCCCCGCGGCCATCGACGCCTTCCGCGCGGCGCAGGAAGTGATCGATGCGTGGCAGGCCGATCAGGCGTAATCACGCCTGTCGCGGGCATGGCCAATCGCTGGCGTAGGGCGAATGAAGCGGAACGCTTCATCCGCCGATAACGCCACGCCGATGGGATGGCGGATAACGCTGGCGCGTTATGCGCCCTACCCGGACTGCGCAGGAAGTGATCGACGCGTGGCAGGCGGAACACCCATAGCCCGCTTTTCGTAGGAGCGAGCTTGCTCGCGAATTCGGCCACGCCATTTGCCAGCAAGCTGGCTTGTGTACGTTTCCGCGTTACGGATAACTGAACCGCCGCACCAGCGTCAGCTCCCCCGGCGCGCGCATCGGCACCAGGAAGGACTCCTGCTTCTCGTTGGCCGTGCCTTCCTCGGTGATGACGGTGATCTGCGCCGTGGTCAGTTCCTGCGCCGCCCTCACCTGCCCGTCGCTCGCGCCGTAGCCGCCGCCGTAATAGTTGACGTAGACCAGATACTGCCCCTTCAGCGGCGACGGGCTGGCGATGATTTCCGGGCCGTAGCCGGTGGTCACGTCGACATCCAGCGCCGTGCCGTTGGCCAGCGAACGGTCGCCATACCAGACATGCCCGCCGTCCGGCGTCACCAGGTGCAGGTCGAGGTCGGTGTTGTCGCTGTCCCAGGACAGCAGCACGCGCAGCTTGGCCGGCACCCGGCCGGCGCCGCTGCTGTAGAACTGCACACGCTTCCCTGAACCGCCATCCGGGCTGCGCACTTCCACGCTGTTGCTGCCGTTGGGGAAGACGAACGGCCGGTCGAAGCCGCCCGCGTCGTCCAGCTTGAGCGGCATGCTCACGCCATTCACCACCAGCCGCGCCGGGTCGGGGGATTTCGCCATGGCGGCGATCTGCCCCCTGATCCGCGCCGCATCGGCCTGGCCGGCCGGGGTGTTCACCGAGGAGGCCGGGTAGTTCACCGTCTGGATGAATCGCTCGCCCTCCCCCGAGGACTGGCGCCAGCCGCCGCTCGGGGTATCCAGGCGGATGTCGCCGGCATTGGCCAGCGCGAACGGCAAGGCGGCGAACAGCAGGAAAAGGTTGAATCGCATCGGGCTACTCCAGCAGCAACTGGCGGGCGAGGCTTTCGATATAGCCTTCGTCCTGCCCGTTGGGGTGGGCTTCGAAGGCCAGGTGCAGGTATTCGTGGGTCAGGTCCAGGCGGTCCTGCAGGGAATACAGTTCGCGCACATAGATGCGCCGCCGCTCGCGGTCCACATGCGGGCGCCCGGAAAGCAGCCGGCACACGGCGAAGGACGCCGGCTCGGCATAGCCGGGCTCGCCGTCCAGGGTCGGCCGCCAGTCGCGGCGCCGGGCCTTCAGCCAGTCCTCCGCTGCCGGCAACGGCTGGCAGGACGCCTGCGGTTTGTCCCAGCGGGACAGGCTGGCCGCCGGGAAGGCACGGGCCAGGATGGCGTCGTAGCGGGCGCCCGCCTGCGCCTGGGCCACCGCATCGCGCCAGGACAGGCGCGCCGGACCGGGACTGTCCAGGTGGTAGGTCACCGGGCTGCCAGCCAACACCAGCTCGTCGGTCCAGGCCGCAATGCGCCGGAAGTCGGCGTTCGCCGGGCGCGGTGCGACGCGCTGGCTGGCGCTGCTGTCGGCGATGCGCAGGCAATCGCCGCGACGCTCGGCGTTCTGCAGCAGATAGCTGCGGATCGCCACCGCCAGCGCCTTGGCCGCCTCGGCCGGTTGCGCCGCCGCCTCGCGCTGCAGTACCCGCGCCACATATTCCTCCCGCGATATCCGCGCAGTCAGTCGTGGCTGCACGCCATTGCGTTCGAGAAAGAGTTCGCCCGCGCTTTCGATATCCAGACGATTGGCATTCTCGAACTCGACCCGATAGCGCCCATTCAGCGCTCCAACGCCTGCCGGCGTTCCATCCTCCCGCAGCACCTGCTTCAGCGGATAACGGGCGAACAGGCCGACCTCCACGCACTGCCCCGCCTCGGCAGGCCATGGCGCCGGCAGTACGCTGCCAAGGACATCGGCATAGCGATTCAGCACCGTCCTGCTGGTGCCCGGGCCGCCCACCCAGAGCGGCGTTCCATCCGCCAGCCAGCCGCCGAAACCGCCCTGCCGCGCCTGCGGATCGTGGTCGTCGAGCCAGCTCCAGGTCTTCACCCGCAGACGCCCGCCCAGCACGCCAGCCGCCTGCCCTTCCCCGCCCAGGATCACATCCAGCAATACCCGCCGCGCCTCCGCCTGGGCCGGCAACCGGGCGAGGACATCCAGCAATTCGCCCACCGGCACCCGCGTTTGCGCCCGCACCTGGGAAAGATCGCTCAGCCATGCCGGCGACTGCCGTGCCTGCCAGTAGCGGCGCCAGTCATCCGCCTGCAGCCCGAGCCGCTCCGGGACGAAATACAGCCCGCAGGAACGCACCAGCGCCTCGTCGCGGCCGACGCTGGCGCCGGCATCGCAGCAATAGACCTCCTCCTGCGACCGGCCGCGGCATCGATAGGCCGGCTCGCGGCTGTCGTGGTCCACCAGCCAGGCATAGACGAACAGCTTCCACAGGCTGCCGAGCGGGGTCTGCAGGTCCTGCGGCAGCGCGGAGCGACCGACCACACGGGACTCGTCCAGGCGCAGCAGTTCGTCGCCCTGCGCCGTGCGCCAGGCCAGTTGCAGCGGCGCCTCGCCGGCCACCGCCAGCAACGGCAGCAGGCACAGCGAGAGGACAGCCAATCGCCTCATTCGACCTTCACCCTGGCCAGCGCCGGCTGTTGCTCCAGCGCCTGTTCCTCGGGCGCATACAGGCGCACGTAGCGTGCCGGCGGCAGCTTGAACTCGCCCTTCTGCGAGAAGCGCAGCAGGTGGCGCACGCGCAGTTCGCCGGCCAGGCTGTCCACCGGCACCGCGTAGAGCATCTGCCCCGGCTCGAAGCGGGCCTTTTCCAGCGCCGCTGCTTCCGGCCGGTCCAGCCCGGCGACCTGGATGCCCCAGGTGGTGCGCTCGACATCGGCGCCCGGCGGCAGCGGCACTTCCAGCATGCCGTAGCGCAGGGCGCTGGCCTGCCCGGTGCTCAGGGTCACTTCGTCGAGGTAGAGGTCGTCGCTGGAAATCGGCTTGTCGCCGAGCGCCTCCACCGAGAACTCGAACGCCTTGTCGCCCGGCACCAGGCGCAGCAGGCGGCGCTCGATCTGCACGGGAACTCCGGCCGTCGGCGCCTCGTCGCTGCGGAAGCTGAGCGCGGCATCCAGCGGGCGCGCCGGCGCGGACTGCAGCGCCAGCGCAGTCGGTACGCCCTGCCCCTGCCATTCCCAGTAGCGCTCGCCGGTGACGCCCTGCACCAGCTTCCAGCCCTCACCCGGCACAGGCGGAGCGGCAGCCGGAGCCTGATCGACGGCACGCTGCAGCCAGACCAGCGCCAGCGCGCGCTCCAGAGTCGGCTGGCTCGGCGCCAGGCTTTTCAGCACGGCAGCGGCACGCTGCGCGCCCACCGGATCGAGGAAGTAGCGCAAGGCTTCGATGAAGGGCTGGTCGCTGTCTTCGAGACGCTTCCCGGCAGCCGGCAACTGGGCGGAGAACGCCGGCGGCAAGGCCACTCCGGCCTGGCGCGCCAGGCTGGCGGTCAGTGCACGGGCGGCGGCCAATCCCAACGGCGAATCCGGCGCGGCCATCACCAGGCTATCGCGGGCGTCGATGGTGACAGGCGGTTCCTCGCCGTCGCCGGCCTTGCCCAGGTCATCCATCAGCCCGCTGAGCAGGGTCGCCACCGGCAATTGCATGTCGCGGGCGAAGGACAGGATCAGCGCGCGCTGCAACAGCGGCGTACCAACCGCCTGCTTGGCGTAGATATCCAGCACCCGCTGCCAGTGATCGGCTGGCAGGCTCAGCTCCAGCGCGCGGCTGGCGTGCCAGTCGGCGTAGTAGGCGTAGGCGGTGAGGAAGGCGTCGCCGTCCTCGCCCATGCCCCACCAGGTGAACTGCGCGTTCGGCCCGGCCATCTGCACCAGGCGCAGGCGGCTGTTCTGCATGATCAGGCGCAGGCGGTCGCGCACCCGCGGCTCGCCAGCGGCGAGCATGGGATAGGCCAGGCTCAGCGGCAGCAACTGGCTGGCGGTCTGCTCGACGCCGCAATAGGGATAGCCGAGCAGATCGTCGAGATTGGCGCGGAACAATGCCCTGGCGCTGCCGTCCAGGCGCAGGCGGATATCCCGCGCATCCGCCGGCAGGTTCAGCTGGGTAGTCTCTTCGCTGATCGGCACGTGCCGGGTCTGCACCGCCTGCCAGCCTGCCGCACCCAGCGTCAGGCGTACCGCCAGGGCATCCATCGACTGGCCGTCCTGGAGCAGCTCCGCCGTCCATTCGCCTGCGCTCGCCTCGACGCCGGGCAGCGGCACATGGTTGATGCCGCGTTCCAGCTGCAGCGGGATGCGCTGCTCCTGTCCGGCATGGCGGACCAGCAGTTCGGCCTCGACCGGCTGTTCGCCCTGGTTGAAGGCGAACAGGCCGAGGTCCGGCCGGTCGCCGGCGCGAAAGCGGGTCGGGCCGCTCCACTTCAGGTACAGCGGCTTTTCCGAACGGAGGAACTGCTTCTTCTGGCCGACCTGCCCGGCATCGTCCATGGCCCGCGCGGTGATCCGCCAGCGCGTCAGCGAATCGGGCATGCGGAAGCTGAAACTGGCCTTGCCCTCGGCGTCGGTGACCAACTCAGGCTGCCAGGCGGCGGTGTCCACATCCTCGCGGCGCGGTCGCTCCAGCACCTTCACGCCACGCTCGCTGCGATTGGCCCGGCCCGGCGCCGTGCTGCTGCCGGGCAGCGCCACGTCGTAGCTGATGAAGGCCAGGCTGGCGCTGGTGCGCACGTTGTTGCGCCGCGGGTGGTAGAAGAACTGGCCGATGTCCGGGGCGATTTCCGGCTGCAGGGCGTAGATCATCTCGTCCACCACGCTGACCGCCAGGTGCGTGCTCACCGGCTTGCCGGCGAAGTGGGTGTGCAGGTCGACCTTGACCATGTCCCCCGGCCGATAGGTTTCCTTGTCGGTGGCGATGGCGATCTCCACCTGCGGCGCGGCGACCTTGATCCCGGCGTTCTGGAAGCTGTAGTCGCCGGCCTTCGTATAGAGCACGGAGAACGTCAGGTTCGGCGCGAAATCGTCCTTCACCGGGATGCGCGCGCGGTACTGGGTCGGGTTGAGCTTTTCCAGGCGCAGCCAGTCGGCGCCCTTCGACAGCAGCGCGGTGGCTTCGACGCTGTCGCGTTCCAGGGACAGCAGCGCATCGCCGACCGGCTCGGGGAAGGTGATCAGCGCCAGCGCTTCGTCGCCGGTCTTGTACTCGGCCTTGTCGAGGACGATCTCGACGGTGCCGGCCACCGCCTTCACCCCTTCGCCGCTGACCGAATGCCCGGTGGCGCCGAGCAGTTGGCCGTGTTGGTCCTTGAGCAGGATGCTGTAGGTGCCGGGCCGCTCGAAGGCGATATCGAAGCCACCCTCGCCGACCTTGCCATCAACCTTGGACTGGTCTTCCAGCCGCACCCACTGCCAGGACGCCGGCATGATCGGCGTGTTCTGCTCGCTGGCGAACCGGAAGTGCACCTTGTCGCCGACCGCGCTGAAGCGCTGCGCGGTATCCAGCCGATAGCGGGCGGCGCCGCGCTCGATGAGGATTTCCTTGCTGGTCTTGACCCGATAGGCCGCGCCGTCGCTGGCGAAGATGGTCAGCAGGTAGCGGCTGGGCTTTTCCACCGGCGGCAGTTCCAGCGCCGCGCGGCCCTGGGCGTCGGTGCCCAGTTCGCTGCTGGTCAGCTCCACCGGGAACTGGCCGAGGTACTGCAACTCGTTGTCCACCATCGACAGCTGCTGGGCACGCAGGCTGAGCTGCAGGCGCGCATTGGCCACCGGCTTGCCGTCCGGATAGAGCAGCACCAGGTTGCCCTTGACCGGCTCGCCGGTGCGGAAATCGGCCTTGGCGAGGTCGAGGGAAATCTCGAAGTGCGGCTTGATGTACTCGGCGACGCGGAAGGCGCTGCTGTACTGCTGGTCTCGGTAGACGAAGCGCAGCTCGTAGCCGCCGGCCACGGCGTTTTCCGGCAGCTGGAAGCGCGTCTGCGCGCCGGTCTTCGAGTCCAACTTGAGGTCCAGGCCCTGCAGCGCGGTGCCGTTGGCATCCAGCACATTGAGGCGGATCGGCGCCGCCTGCGGTGCGACGGAATCGCGGGCATTCCTGAACTCGCGCCCGACGATCTTCACCTCGACCCAGTCGCCCGGCCGGTACAGCGGGCGGTCGGTGAAGGCGTAGAGCTTGGTGTCGTAGATTTCGCTGTCGTAATAGAAGTTCTCCGAGACGAACACCCCGCCTTCCTCGTCCTCGCCGATCACGTAGGAGCGTTCCGGGCTGACGTGCTTGAGGCGCAGCAGGCCGTCGGCGTCGGTGCTGCCGCTGCTCATCACGCCGAGGCCGTCGGTCCACAGCACGCTGGCCCTGGGCACGGCGGTGCCCTCGTGCTTGCGCGCGGTCCACACCAGCAGCTCGTCGCCGGCGATCTTGCTCACCGCCACGGTGTTGGAGACGAACACCACGGTGGTCGCGCGGAACTTGCCGATCAGCGCCTCGACCAGATACAGCCCCGGCTTGAGCTTGCCCAGCGGGATGTAGACGTTGCCCGGCACGACGTTGATGAACTCGCTGGAAGAGCCCGTCAGATGCACGTCCTTCGGCGGCTGGATCGGCTCGGCGTCCCACAGCGGGTAGCGGAACTGGCTGATCAGCGGCAGCCCCGGCATCGGCGCGAACTGCGGCTGGGCGTCGAAGCGGGTCGGTTCGGCGATGGCGTTGCCCATCTTCAGTTCCGGCACCGCCTCGGTGACCTGCTTGCGCGACTCGTAGGAAAACGCCCGCTGCATCACCCGCCGCGACTTGCGGTACCAGTTGTCCCACAGGTAGGCCAGCGTGTTGGACAGGCCCTCGCCCTTGAACTGGCCCTCGGCGACCACCCGGTGCAGGTTCTTCTGCCGCTTGAGGAAATCCATCGGCCTGTCGATGCGGTACACCCGCACGTCCGCCCCGCCATAGGGCTCCATGCGGTAGCGCCGGTAGTCGCGGCCCGGCGCCTCCAGGCGCACCTGGGCGACCTCGTCGCTGGCATAGCTGCTGTCGGCGAGCAGGAAGAACGACTCGCCGGCCATCGGCGAATAGTTGCTCGGCTCCACCGCATCCTCCGCCCGCGCGCCGGCGAACGGCAGCAGCGCCAGCAGGAGCAGGATCAGCGGGAGAGGAACGACAGCCGATAGATGCCGATAAAGTTGGGATTGGATTCGTCGGGTATCCATCGGGTGTCCTTCCATGTCATCAGTTGTTGCAGGCCGATCGAGCGCATGCCGTTGTCGGTCGGCGTGGTGGTGCCGGTGTGATAGGCGATGCTGCGGCCCATCCAGATCATCAGGTGCTGGTCGTCGCCCTGGTCGTAGAACATCAGGTCGCCAGGGCGTGCCTGGTTGAGGTCGCGGCCGACGAACTGGCTGTTGTACTGCACCAGCTTGATGGCGTTGACGTAGGGGCCGACCTTGCCGCCGCCCTGCTGCCACTCCTGCGCCAGCCGGCGCTGGGCGTCGCTGAGCTGCAGTTCCGGCGGCAGGTAGCGGTTGGACAGGCCGTTGGCGCGCAGCCACTTGCCGTCGTGGACCCTGAGCGCCTCGTTGGCGGCGAAGCGCACCAGCCCGGCGCAGTCCTGCTGGTGCCAGCGCGGGCTGGGACCCTGGCGCAGCTGTTCCTGGGCGATGCGCACGAACCAGGCGCGAAACACCCGGGACTGCTCCGGATCGAGCGGCGCGGCCGTTTCCGCTCGTGCCATGCCGGCGAGCAGCAGCACGCCGAGGAAAAGCAGCCGGCTCATAGCGCGCGCCATTCCAGCGGCAACCATTTCCATGACGCGTCCGCCTGGATGCCGGCCGGCAGGCTCAGGGCGTATTTGCGCTGGCCGGCGAGCACCTTCAGCTTGGGCAGCAGGTGGGTTTCCGCGGCGTTGCGGAACACCGGCTCCATGTCCTGCGGCAGGCTGTCGAGGGTTTCCTGCCGGAACAGCGTGGCGAGGGTTTCCGGCGCCAGGTAGAGCGGCACCAGGGCATCGGAGGGCAGCACTTCCGCCAGCGGCGGGAAGCGCTTGTCGAGGGTATCGAGGGCCTTGTCCACCAGGCGGTCGTCCAGGGAGAACAGCAGGGTTTCGCCATGCCGGGCGAGGCTGACGCGGAAGAAGCCCTTGCCGCTCACCGCGTACGGCGACTCCGCCTGGCTGGCCGGGTACTGGCCGAAGTTGGAGCTGACCTGGCGCCGCCATTTGCGCGTATCGCCCTGGCTGTCGGCGGCCACCGGGAAGGCGCCGTCCGGCAGCTTGGCTTCATGGGCGCCGATCACCGAACCGAACAGCTTGCCCAGGTCGTCATCCATCTCCGCGCTCGGCGGCGCGCTGAGCCTGCCCACCAGCAGCGGGCTGTGCAGGCGCGAGTCGGCGTACCAGCAGAGGCCGGCGGCGCCGCTCAGGTGCTGGCTGAGGGACTTGGCCATCTGCGCGTCGGCGCCGAGGCGCTGCAGCAGCTTCTGCTCCTGCCCCGGCACCACCGGCAGCGCCACGCAGGCGCTGGCGCCCATCGGCATGGCCTGCCAGACCGGGGCGAAGTCCAGCGCCGGCTGGTCGTCCACCTCGTCGAGGGCGAGGAAGCTGTGCCAGCCCTGGGCGCCCTTCTCGAAGCGCAGGCCGGCGAAGGCCGGGATGAAGTGCCGGTAGCCGAGGGCGAGCAGGTCGGCGCCGAGGACGATGCGCTGGCTCAGTTCGCCGCGCGGCTTCAGGCCGAAGCGCTCGGGGAAGGGATCGTCGCCGTCGAGCAGGTCCTCCAGCTGTTCGGTGGCATCGGCCGCCTGCAGCGCGCCATCGAACAGCATCCCCGGGCTGGACAGCACCAGCAGCCGGTCGCCATGGGAGGCGAAGAGCAGTTCGCGGTCGGCGTTGTAGCGCAGGCGGTAGAGCGGCACGCTGTCGCCATCGACACGCAGTTCGCCGTCCTGGCGCAGTTGCCGGTCATCCAGGGCGACGCGGGCCAACGGCTCCAGCACCTTCGCCAGTCCGCCGCGCTGCATCAGGATGAGGAAGTGTTTCGGCCGGCCATCGGCGCCGCGCCAGAGGGCGACCTGCGCGGGCTGGTCGAGCAGTTCCTCGATCAGGCTGTCCTGCAGCTTCAGGTCGTGCTCGTAGACGATCCGCCGCAGGCTGCCGATCAGGCCGAGTCGGTCGGCGTTGTTCTGGTAATAGAAGACAAAGTCCTCGGTGAGGATGTCGCGCAGCATCGGCACCTCGAGGAGGTCCTTCGGCAGGCGGCTCAGCGAGGCGCTTTCGATCAGCGCGTCGGGCCGGTTCAGGTCGAGGCCCAGGGTGCTGCGCTCGGCCAGCTCCCGCGCCGGCCCGGCGGCATGGAAATACCAGCCCATGCCGGCCGCGACGGCGGCGACCAGGCCGAGACCCAGGCCGATCAGCAGGCCGCGGCGGCGCTTCGGTCGGGTGGTGGATGGGGAAACGTCGTTCTCGCTCATGGGATTCCTTCCCACCTCAATATCTGAATGACTTGACCAGCAGCAGGTCGCCGATGGTGCGCAGGGGCACGAGGAAGGTCTCGCGCTTCTCGTCCACTGTGTTCTCGTTGAACACCAGGCTGATCTGCGCGGTGATGACCTCGTTCTGGTTGCTGCCGGCCTGGAAGTTGTAGCCCTGGCTGTTCAGGTTGCCCCAGTAGTTCACGTAGAGCAGGTAGGTGCCGTGCTGGGGCGCGGCCATGGTGAACATTTCCGGACCCGGCCCGTCGACGCTGTCGACGTCCAGCCCGCCGCCGGCCTTGAGCACCGGCCGCGCCCAGTAGGCGTGCTCGCCGTCCGGGGTGACCACGTGCAGGTCGAGTTCGGCCTTGGGGTCGTCCCAGCCCAGCACCACGCGCAGGCGCGCCGGGGTGAGCAGGCGGTTGGCCTCGAAGAATTGCACGCGCTTGAGCGACTGCCCGCTTTCGCTGGCCAGCTCCACGCTGTTGGAGCCGGCGCCGAAGGCATAGGGGCGAACGAAGCGGCCCTCCTCGTCGGTGTACAGCGGCAGCGGATTGCCGTTGACCACCAGCCGCTGCGGCCTCTGGGTGCCGGCCAGCTCGCGCAGGCGGCCTTCGATCAGGCTGCGGTTGCGCTGGCCGCCACGGTCGATGGGCGGCGTGGGATAGGCGACGCGGGGGTTTTCCGTGCGGTCGAGCAGCCCGGAATAGCGCCAGCCCGCCGCGGGTGCATCCAGCTCGGCGCCGGGCGCGGCCAGGGCATTGTCCAGCCCCAGGCAGAGCAATAGCGACAGTACGCGCGCATGGCGCATGGTCGGTCCTTGAGTGAAAGGAAATTCGCTAAGCCTAGACGGACCTGACGAAGCGGACTATCGGAGCATTCCGAGGACACATCGGATTGGTCTGTAGGCGATGCCGAACCTGTAGGAGCCAGCTTGCTGGCGATCCAAACCTTCCGGCAAATCCGGCGGCGCCGGCGAACACGACAAATCGCCAGCAAGCTGGCTCCTACAAAAGCATCGACTTATGCGGCCGTGGCCTCCGCCGCATCGACCAGCGCCGCACGCTGGCCGCGCTTGAGGTCGATGCCAGCCAGCAGCAGCAGGCCGACCACGAAGTAGCTGCCCGTCACCAGCATCGCCAGGCGGTGATCGCCGTCGCTCAGCCAGTTGGTCAGGCCGTAGGTCATCGGCCCGAGGATCGACGACAGTTTGACCGCCTGCCCCCACAGGCCGAAGAACTCCCCCAGCCGCGTCGGCGGTGCCAGCAGGCCGACGATGGCGCGCCCGGCCGACTGGCTGGCGCCCATGCACAGCCCGGCGACGTTGGCCGCCAGCCAGAACTGCGCCGGCCCCTGGGCCGACCACACCAGCGCCACCATGAGAATCCAGCCGCACAGGGTCAGGGCCAGGGTCAGGCGGTGGCCGAGATGGTCCTGCAGGTGGCCGAAGGCCAGGGCGCCGAGCGAAGCGGTGATGTTGACCACGAAGATCAGCAGCAGGGTGTCCTGGGTGCTGAAGCCCATGGCCTGGTCGGCATAGATGGCGGCCAGGGTGATCACCGCCGAGATTCCCGCCTGATAGCTCAGGGTGCACAGCAAAAAGCGCAGCAGGTCGCGGTAGCGGCGCGCCTCGCGCAGCGTGCGCCCCAGGCGCGCCCAGGTCTGGCGCAGGCGATGGCGCTCGTCGGCGCGCAGCTGCGGGCGCGCCCGTTCGCGCAGGAAGAGGAAGGTCGGCAGGCTGGACAGGGCGAACAGCGCCGCGGTGATCAGCATGCACACCGGAACGAAGTCCGCCGCGTCCTGCCCCTTCCCCTGCGCCCAGGCGACGTACGCCAGGCAGGCGCCGAGGCTGAGCAGGCCGCCGATGTAGCCCAGTCCCCAGCCCCAGCCGGAAACCCGGCCGAGGGCATCGCTGCGCGCCAGTTCGGGGAGGAAGGCGGCGACCAGGTTCTCGCCGGTGCCGAAGAAGAAGTTCGACAGCACCACGAACAGCACCGCCAGGGCGAGGGTGCCGGGACCGGCCAGCGCCAGGCCGGCGGTGCACAGCACGCAGCCGATGGTGGTCAGCAGCAGCAGGCGCTTCTTGCACGCGCAGGCATCGGCGTAGGCGCCCACCAGCGGAGCGCTGAGGATCACCAGCAGGTAGGAAAGCGAGATGGCGCTGGTCCACGCCAGGGTACCCCAGTCCGCGCCGCCGGCGACCACGGCGACGAAGAAGGCGTTGAACACCGCCGTGGTCACCACCGTGGTGTAGCCGGAGTTGGCGAAGTCGTACATCGCCCAGGCCCAGACTTCTCGATAGCGCACTCCCGGGACGAGACTGGCGGACATGTAGATTCTCCGTTCTGCTGGTCGATGGTCTCCGGGGCCTGCACGGTCTGGCGAGCGCGCCGGATCGGAAAGGATGCCAGTTCCCGCCGCGATCCGGGAGATGGCGATGTGCAACTGGTCCGCTGCCGCTACCGCCGGCGCCGCCAAGGGCCTATGGTGCAAGAACGTGACGGCCGGTGAAGCCGTCGCCTCACGAGGGCTGTCGATGCCGTTCGCATCCGATGACACCCGCGTCGTGCCGGGTCCCGACGGGACGACGGAACGCCTGCTGGCGATCGTCCGCCAGGTCGTCGCCGAGTTGCGCCCGCAGGATGCGGCCAGCCTGCACATCGGCCTGGACAGCCGCCTCGAGGACGATCTCGGCGTGGACAGCCTGGGCCGGGCGGAACTCTGGTCGCGCCTCGAACGCGAGTTCGGCGTGCACCTGCCGGAAGCCGCGTTCGGCGAAGCGGAAACCCTGCACGATCTGCTGCAGGCCCTGGGCGCGGGCGGGCGCCGCGAAACGCCGTCCATGCCGGGTATCGGCGCGCGAACGGACGAGCCTGCGGATGCGGGGACGCCGGAGCGTGCGCAGACCCTGATCGAAGTGCTGCAGTGGCACCTCAGCCATCATCCCCAGCGCACCCAGGTACACCTGCTGGGCGAAGGCGACAGCCAGGAAGACATCAGCTACGCGGCGCTGCACCAGGGCGCGCTGGCCGTCGCCTGCGGCCTGCAACGCCACGGGCTGCGCGGCGGCGAACGGGTCGCGCTGATGCTGCCCACCGGGCGCGACTTCCTCCATGCCTTCCTCGGCGTGATGCTGGCCGGCGGGGTGCCGGTGCCCATCTATCCGCCCATGCGCCTGAACCGGATCGAGGAACACCTGCAGCGCCAGGCGGCCATCCTCGCCAACGCCGAGGCCAGGGCGCTGATCACCGTGCCCGAGGCCAGGATGATCGCCCGCCTGCTCCGGGCGCAGGTGCCGAGCCTGGGCATGATCGCCAGCGTCGCCGAGCTGTCCGAAACCGGCGGCAGCTGGACCGAGCCGCAGCGGCAGGCGCAGGACCTCGCCTTCCTGCAGTACACCTCGGGCAGCACCGGCCAGCCCAAGGGGGTGATGGTCAGCCACGCCAACCTGCTGGCCAACCTGCGCGCCATGGGCTCGGCGCTGCGGGTCACGGCGGACGACGTATTCGTCAGCTGGCTGCCGATGTACCACGACATGGGCCTGATCGGCGCCTGGTTCGGCAGCCTCTACTACGCCTTCCCGCTGGTGCTGATGTCGCCGCTGGCCTTCCTCGCCCGCCCGGCGCGCTGGCTGTGGAGCATCCACGAGCATCGCGGCACGCTGTCGGCGGCGCCCAACTTCGCCTACGAGCTGTGCCTGAACCGACTCGACGACGCGCAACTCGAAGGGCTGGACCTGAGCAGCTGGCGCCTGGCGCTGAACGGCGCCGAACCGGTCAATCCGGACACCCTGCAACGCTTCGCCGAGCGCTTCGCCCGCTACGGTCTGGCCCCCGGCGCGCTGATGCCGGTGTACGGGCTGGCCGAGGCGACCCTCGACGTGACCCTGGCGGAGCCGGGGCGCGGGCCGCTGATCGACCATGTCCAGCGCGACGCCTTCCAGTCCCGGGGCCGGGCGCTGCGCGTCGAGCCGGACAGCCCCGGCGCACTCCGCTTCGTTTCCTGCGGGCACCCGCTGCCGGGACACCAGGTGCGCATCGTCGACGACCGTGGAATCGAGCTGCCCGAGCGGCGCGAGGGACATCTGCAGTTCCGCGGGCCGTCCACCACCGCCGGCTACTTCCGCAATCCGCAGGAGAGTGCGCGGGTTCGCGATGGCGACTGGGTCGACTCCCAGGACCTGGGCTACATCGCCGCCGGCGAGCTCTACCTCAGCGGCCGGGTCAAGGACCTGATCATCCGCGGCGGGCGCAATATCTACCCCTACGACGTGGAGAACGCCGTGGGCAACCTGCCCGGCCTGCGCAAGGGCTGCGTGGCGGTGTTCGGCTGCACC
Source organism: Pseudomonas jinjuensis (assembly GCF_900103845.1). Taxonomy (GTDB): domain Bacteria; phylum Pseudomonadota; class Gammaproteobacteria; order Pseudomonadales; family Pseudomonadaceae; genus Pseudomonas; species Pseudomonas jinjuensis. The sequence continues at coordinate 33,269 of NZ_FNIJ01000024.1, read as the reverse complement.
GGCGCGGCGGGCGGCGAGCGCCTGGTGGTACTGGCGGAAACCCGCGAACAGAAGCCCGGGGAGCTGGAGCGCCTGCGCCAGGCGATCACCCGCCTGTGCCTGGAACTGACCGGAACGGCGCCGGACGACATCGTGCTGGCGCCGCCGCACAGCGTGCTCAAGACCTCCAGCGGCAAGATCCGCCGCGCCGCCAGCCGCGAACTCTACGAACGCGGCGAGCTGGGACGGGCGCCGCCGGCGGCCTGGCGGCAACTGCTGCGACTCGTGCGCAGCGTGGCGGGTGCCCAGCTCCGCCGCGGCTGGCAGGCGCTGCAGGAACTGTTCTATGCCGCCTGGTTCTGGGGACTGCTGATGCTGATCGGCAGCCTGACCTGGCTGACGGTTGCATTACTGCCCAGCCCGGACTGGTGCCGACGCCTGGCGCGGCGGGCGGCGCGCGGCTTCCTGTACCTGGTCGGGGTGCCGCTGCGGGCCGACGGCCTGGGGCGCCTGTACCGCGGCGAGGTGCGCGTGCTGGTCGCCAACCACGCCAGCTACCTCGACGGGCTGGCGCTCTGCGCGGCGCTGCCGCCGCGCTTCAGCTTCGTCGCCAAGCGCGAACTGGCCGGGCAGCTCGTCGCCGGGACCTTCCTGCGCCGCCTGGGCACCTGCTTCGTCGAACGCTTCGATCCGCGCCGCAGCGCCGCCGACGCCGAGGTCCTGGCGGAGGCGCTGCAGCGCGGGCAGTCCCTGCTGTTCTTCCCCGAAGGCACGCTGACCCGCGAGCCGGGGCTGATGCCGTTCCGCATGGGCGCCTTCGTCCTCGCCGCGCGCGCCGACGTGCCGCTGGTGCCGGTGGCCATCCGCGGCTCGCGCATGCTGCTGCGCGACGGGCAGTGGTTCCCGCACCATGGCGAACTGCACGTTAGCGTCTGCCCGCAGCTGCTGGCGGGAGGACGCGACTGGCTGGATGCGATCAGGCTGCGCGACCAGGCGCGGGCGGTGCTGCTGCAACGCCTGGACGAGCCGGACCGGTTGCGCCTGGCGGGTTGAGCCGCCGGGTCGCTAGATCCAGCCACCCCACTGCAGCAGGAAGATGCCGATATTGATGGTCACCGCCGCCGCCAGGGTGGTGATGACGATGATCGAGCTGGCCAGCTGGTGGTTGGCGTTCGCCGCCTGGGCCATGACGAAGCTGGCCGCCGCCGTCGGGCTGGCGAAGTAGAGGAACAGCACGCCCAGTTCGGCGCCACGGAAACCGACGAGCCAGGCCCCCAGCGTGCACAGCGCCGGCAGCCCGACCATCTTCATCAGGCTGGCGCTGATGGCGAGGGAGCCGCTGTCGCGCAACGCGGCCAGCGACAGGGTGCCGCCGATGCAGATCAGCGCCAGCGGCATGGTCATCCGCGCGAAGTACTCGCCGGAGGTCAGCAGCCACTCGGGCAGGGTGATGCCCAGCCAGGAGAACGGCAGCGCCGCCAGCACGCTGAGGATCAGCGGGTTGCGCATCACGCTCTTGCAGATGCTCCAGGGGTCGGACTTCAGGCTCGGGCTGTAGATCGCCAGCACCACCACCGACAGGGTGTTGTAGGCGAGGATCACCAGGCCGGCGAGCACCGATCCCAGCGCCAGGCCGTGGGCGCCGTAGAGGCTGGTCGCCAGGGCCAGGCCGACGATTCCGTTGTTGCCGCGGAAGGCGCCCTGGGTGTACACGCCGCGCTCCTCGCGCGGCACCCGCCAGACCGCCCAGCCCCAGGCGAAGAGGAAGCCGACGAGGGTCGCCACGCAGAAGTAGGCCAGCACCGCCGGGCTCGCCGCGGTATGCAGGTCCGCGTGGTAGATGCCGAGGAACAGCATGGTCGGCATGGTGGCCTTGAACACCAGCGCCGACGCGGTGTTGATGAAGGGCACGTCGATCCAGCCGAGCCGCCGCAGCAGCACGCCGAGGAACAGCATGGCGAAGACCGGGGCGGTGATGCCCAGGGTGGCGTAGAAGATCGAGAGCATGGAAGGCGCACAGGCAGGAAGGCGCGCCGATGATAGCAGGCGCGCCCTTGGCCGGTCAGGCGGGCAGGACCGCCGCCAGTTCCTGCAGTTGGCGATCTTCCAGACGCAGCTGGCGCGGGTGGAAGCGCTTCAGGCTGGTGCGGTGGCCGACGCTGACCAGGGTCACGCCGGGCAGCTGTTCCAGCAGCACCTGGTAGAGCGCGGCCTCGTCGGATTCGTCCATGGCCGAGGTGGCCTCGTCGAGGAACAGCCAGTCCGGCGCATAGAGCAGCGCGCGGGCGATGGCCAGGCGCTGCTGCTCGCCCGGCGAGAGCAGGCGCTGCCAGTGCTGGGCTTCGTCCAGGCGCGGGACCAGTTGCTCCAGGCGGCACAGGCGCAGGACTTCCTGCAGGCGCTCGCGGCCATGCCGGCCCGATTCCTCCGGATAGCACAGCGCCGCTTCCAGGGTGCCGATCGGCAGGTAGGGCTTCTGCGGCAGGAACAGGCAGCGCCCGGCCGGCATCTGCACCTGCCCGGAGCCGTGCCGCCAGAGGCCGCTCATCGCCCGCAGCAGGGTGCTCTTGCCGCCGCCGGAGGCGCCGCCGATCAGCAGGTGCTCGCCAGCGGCGAGGTTCAGGCTGCTCGGCTCCAGCAGCACGCGGCCATCGTGCAGGTCGAGGGCCAGGCGCCGGAGCTGCAGGGCATCGCCGCCGTTGTGCACCTCGATGCCGGGCTCGTCCTGCGCGGTCTCGCTCATCGCCGCGCGGAAACTCAGCAGGCGGTCACAGGTGGCGCGCCAGTTGGCCAGGCCGGCGTAGGCGTCGATGAACCAGCTGAGGCCGTCCTGCACATTGCCGAAGGCGGAGTTGATCTGCATGAGTTCGCCGAGCTGGATCTTGCCGGCGAAGTAGCGCGGCGCGGCGACCACCAGGGGGAAGATGATGGCGATCTGCGCATAGCCGGAGCTGAAGAAGGTCAGGCGCTTCTGCACCTTCATCAGCTCCCAGTAATTGCCCCACACATTGCGGAAGCGCGTCATCAGTCGCTGGTTCTCGTTGGCCTCGCCGTTGTACAGGGCGATGCTCTCGGCGTTCTCGCGCACTCGCACCAGGCCGAAGCGCAGGTCCGCCTCGTAGCGCTGCTGCTGGTTGTTCAGGCCGATCAGGCGGCGGGCGATCAGGTGGGTCAGCCAGCTGCCGACCAGCGCGTAGAGCAGTGCGGCCCAGAACATGTAGCCGGGAATCGTGATGCCGAACAGCTCGATGCTGCCGGACACGCCCCAGAGGATCACCGAGAAGGACACCAGGCTGACCAGGTTGCGGATCAGGCCGAGGCCGAGGCTCAGGGTGGTGTCGGTGAAGCTGTTCAGGTCCTCGGTGAGGCGCTGGTCGGGGTTGTCGGTGTGGCCGCGCTGTTCCAGGCGGTAGTAGTTCTTCCCGCCGAACCAGGCGGCGAAGTGCTTCTCCGTCAGCCAGCGGCGCCAGCGGATGGTCAGCATCTGGGTCAGGTAGAGGCGATAGACGGCGATCAGGATGGCTGCCGCGGCGATCCCGCAGAAATGCAGGATCAGGCGGATGAAGCTGTCCAGGTCCTTGTTCTGCAGGGCGTTGTAGAAGTCGCGGTACCAGCTGTTGAGCCACACCGAGACACCGACGCCGACCAGCGAGAGGGCGATGACCACCACCAGCAGGAGCCAGGCCATGCCCTTCTCCTCGCTGCGCCAGTAGGGGGCGGTCAGTTGCCAGACACGGGAGAAGAAGCGGCTGCGGACGGCATCGTTCGCCGCGCTGTATTCGGCGCTATCGGTCATGATTCGGGCTCGACACGGGTTAACGAGAAGGGAGCGCTCCTGGCGCTCCCTTCTGTCTGATCTCGTTTTATTCCAGCGGTTCGCTCAGCGGCGAACCGGGCGCTTCTGCAGCTTGCGCTGCAAGGTCCGCCGGTGCATCCCCAGGGCGCGGGCGGTGGCGGAGATGTTGCCGTCGTGCTCGGCCAGCACGCGCTGGATGTGCTCCCACTGCAGGCGGTCCACCGACATGGGGTTTTCCGGCACCAGGCTTTCCAGGTCGGCGTGGTCGGAGAGCAGCGCGGTGAGCACGTCGTCGGCGTCCGCCGGCTTGCACAGGTAGTTGGTGGCGCCGCGCTTGATGGCTTCCACCGCGGTGGCGATGCTCGAATAGCCGGTGAGGATCACCACGCGCATCTCGGCATCCAGTTCCAGCAGCTTGGGCAGCAGCACCAGGCCGGATTCGCCTTCCATCTTCAGGTCGAGCACCGCGTAGTCGGGCAGGTCTTCCCTGGCCAGCGCCAGGCCTTCCTCGGCGGAACCGGCGACCGAGACCCGCAGGCCGCGGCGGCTCATGGCGCGCGCCATGACGCGGGTGAAGGTGGGGTCGTCGTCCACCAGCAGCAGGTGGGGCTGCTCTTCGCCTTCGAACAGGATCTCTTCGCTCATGGCTACTTCCTCGCGGGCGTGGCGCTCAGGCCACGCCGTAACTACGTGGCAGACGCAACTCGGTCAGAGTGCCGCCATCTTCATGGTTGTACAACTTCACCGTTCCACCGGCCCGCGTGACGCTGGCCTGGCTGAGGAACAGGCCGAGCCCGAAGCCCTTGCCCTTGGTGGTGAAGAAGGGTTTGCCGAGCTGCTCGGCGATGGCCAGCGGCACGCCGGCGCCGTGATCGCGGATGCTCAGGCAGATCTCGCTGGCGTCCCAGTCCAGCCGGATGTCGAGGTTTTCCGGGCAGGCGTCGGCGGCGTTGTTCAGCAGGTTGAGCAGCGCCTGGGTCAGATCGGTGGGCGGCGTCAGCCGGGGCGCGGTGCCGCGGCCGAGAATCTGGTAACGATAGCTGGCTTCCGGGCGCATCAGGTGCCAGCGGTTGAGCACCGCGTCCAGCCACTCGTTGGCGCCCTGCTCGTACACCGCCTGGCGACGGTCCGCCTCGGCGGCGCGCACCAGATGCTGCAGGGTGTCCTTGCACAGCTGCACCTGTTCCTGCAGCAGGGCCAGGTCGTCCTGCAGGGACGGCACGTTGCGATGTTCCTGGCGCAGCTCCTTGAGCAGCACGCTCATGGTCGCCAGCGGGGTGCCCAGCTCGTGGGCGGCGCCGGCGGCCTGGGTCGCCACGGCGAGCAGCTGCTGGTCGCGCATGTCCACTTCGCGGCGCTGCGCCTGCAGCTGTTCCTGGCGGCGCAGGACTTCGGACATGCGCGCGACGAAGAAGGTGATCAGCGCCGCCGCCAGGGCGAAGCTCAGCCACATGCCGTAGTTCAGCAGGTAGTCGCGCTGGGCGGGGGCGATCTCGAACGGATGGAACCACACCAGCAGCACGGTGTAGCTGGCCAGCGCCAGCCCGGCGAGGACGATGGTGTAGAGCCAGGGCAGGGTCGCCGCGGCGATGGTCAGCGGCACCAGGTAATAGGAAACGAAGGGGTTGCTGGAGCCGCCGGAGAAATACAGCAGCACGCTGTGGATGATCAGGTCGAAACCCAGCTGCACGGCGTATTCCAGCTCCGTCACCGGCCAGGGACCGCGCAGGCGCAGGGCGGTGGCCAGGCAGAGGACAGCGGAAACCGCGAGGGTGATGCCGAGGGGCAGCCAGGGCAGCTGGATCAGTTGCGCCTTGTAGGCGAGGCCGACCGAGCCGGCCTGGGCAGCGAGAACGAGAATGCGGATGAGCGTCAGATGCAGAAGATTCTGACGGCTGGCGGAAAGCTGGAAAACCGGTGTGCGCATGCTGAATTCCGGAATTTGCGCGAGTATAGCCAAGGGTATCCTCCACCCGCTGCGGCAAAGCGACACAGCTTAACCTATCCAGCTTAACCCGAATGAACACTGGCCTGCGTCAAAGGGTCTGACTGACCTCGGCAGGGCCCCTCCCTGCCTGCAGGAATTCAATCCGGACCAAGGAGCAACACATGTCCAAGAAAAACCTCACCGCCCTCGCCGCAGCCATCCTCTGCCTCGCCAGCTTCGGCGCCCAGGCCGGTTCCGACGCGCCGCGCTACAACCAGGTTTCCCTGCATGCGGAAGCCAGCCAGGAGGTGGCCCACGACCTGATGCAGGTGACCCTCTACAGCGAGGCGCAATCCAGCGATCCGGCCAAGCTCGCCGCCGGGACCACCGAGACGCTGAACGCCGCCATCGCCGAGGCGCGCAAGGTGAAGGAAGTGAAGACCAGCCTGGGCAGCCGCAACAGCTATCCGATCTACGACGACAAGGGGCAGAAGATCACCGGCTGGCGCGAGCGCGCCGAACTGCGCCTGGAAAGCACCGACTTCGCCGCGCTGTCCAGGCTCACCGCCGAACTGCAGGGCCGGCTGAAGATGGGCAGCATGAACTTCAGCCTGGCCGACGCCACCCGCGACAAGAGCGAGGCAGCGCTGATGAAGGGCGCGGTGGATGCCTTCAAGGCGCGCGCCCAGCTGCTCGCCGAATCCCTCGGCGGCAAGGGCTACAAGCTGGTCAGCCTGAACCTGAGCAGCGCCGGCGCACCGCGTCCGTATCCGGTGATGCGCATGTCCATGGCCAAGGCGGACAGCTACGGCGGCGCGCCGACCCCGGAAGTCGAGGCCGGCACCAGCCAGGTGACGATGAACGCCGACGGCACCATCGAGGTGCAGATGCCCTGAGGCCTCAAACGAAACGGCGCTCCCCAATGAGCGCCGTTTTTTCATGTTTGCGACATTCCCTTGCGCCGGCGTCACAACTTCTACACTGAAGCCCGTATCCGGCTTGCGTCAGGCATATGCCCTGCATAGCTTCACGCAACGCAGCCCACAAGGCTGCGCCTCTCGCTGAAAAAACCAATAACCAGAGGTCAGCATGCGCAAGAACGCCGTCATTCTTTCCATGGTCACCGCCGGGCTCATCGCCGGCGCCCCGCTCGCCCAGGCCGCCAGCAACCTGGTGTACTGCTCGGAAGGCAGCCCCGCCGGCTTCGATCCCGGCCAGTACACCACCGGCACCGACTTCGACGCCTCCGCCGAGACGGTCTTCAACCGCCTCACCCAGTTCGAGCGTGGCGGCACCCAGGTCATCCCCGGGCTGGCGGAGAAATGGGACGTCTCCGATGACGGCAAGACCTACACCTTCCACCTGCGCCAGGGCGTGAAGTTCCACACCACCGACTATTTCAAGCCGACCCGCGAGTTCGACGCCGACGACGTGCTGTTCACCTTCCAGCGCATGCTCGACAAGGACCACCCGTTCCGCAAGGCGTACCCCACCGAGTTCCCCTACTTCACCGACATGGGCATGGACGCCAACATCGCCAAGGTGGAGAAAGTCGACGAGCACACCGTCCGCTTCACCCTCAACGAAGTGGACGCCGCGTTCATCCAGAACCTGGCGATGAGCTTCGCCTCGATCCAGTCCGCCGAATACGCCGACCAGCTGCTCAAGCAGGGCAAGGCCGCCGACATCAACCAGAAGCCCATCGGCACCGGCCCGTTCGTGTTCAGCCGCTACCAGAAGGACGCGATGATCCGCTTCAAGGCCAACAAGGACTACTGGAACAAGGGCGAGGTGAAGATCGACAACCTGATCTTCGCCATCAACACCGACGCCTCGGTGCGCATGCAGAAGCTCAAGGCCAACGAGTGCCAGATCACCCTCTTCCCGCGCCCGGCCGACCTCGACTCGCTGAAGAAGGCCCCGAACCTCGACATGCCGTCGCAGCCCGGCTTCAACCTCGGCTACATCGCCTACAACGTCCTGCACAAGCCGCTGGACAAGCTGGAAGTGCGCCAGGCGCTGGACATGGCAGTGAACAAGAAGGCGATCATCGACGCCGTCTACCAGGGCGCTGGGCAGATGGCGGTGAACGGCATGCCGCCGACCCAGTGGTCCTACGACGACAGCATCAAGGGCACCGAATACGATCCCGAGAAAGCCAAGGCGCTGCTGAAGCAGGCCGGCGTGCCGGAAGGCACCGAGATCACCCTCTGGGCCATGCCGGTGCAGCGCCCGTACAACCCCAACGCCAAGCTGATGGCCGAGATGCTGCAGAGCGACTGGGCCAAGGTCGGCATCAAGGCGAAGATCGTCACCTACGAATGGGGCGAGTACATCAAGCGCGCCAAGGGCGGCGAACACGACGCCATGCTGATCGGCTGGAGCGGCGACAACGGCGACCCGGACAACTGGCTCGGCACCCTCTACGGCTGCGACGCGGTGGACGGCAACAACTTCTCCAAATGGTGCGACCAGTCCTACGACAAGCTGATCAAGGACGCCAAGCGCACCCCGGACCAGGCCAAGCGCACCGAGCTGTACAAGCAGGCGCAGCACATCCTCAAGGACCAGGTACCGATCACCCCGATCGCCCACTCCACCGTGTACCAGCCGATGCGCAAGACGGTGCACGACTTCAAGATCAGTCCCTTCGCGCTGAACGCCTTCTACGGTGTCAGCGTCGGCAAGTAAGGCGCCCCGAAACTCCGGCGCGCTCTTCGCAGGAGCGAGCTTGCTCGCGAACGCTGGCAACGCAAATGCATCGCCAGCAAGCTGGCTCCTACAGGTCCTGCGCACCAGGGAAACGGTACCGCTCCATGAAGCACGCATTCCGCAGTCTGCTCCACTCGCTCGCCCTGGCCGGCGTGTTCGCCTGTCCGGCGACCTTCGGCCAGAGCCTGGTGGTGTGCACCGAGGCCAGCCCGGAAGGTTTCGACATCGTCCAGTACACCGCCGCCACCACCGCCGACGCCGTGGCGGAAACCGTGCTCGAACGCCTGGTGCAGTTCGCCCCCGGCAGCACGAACATAATCCCGGCACTGGCGGAACGCTGGGAGATCGGCGCCGACGGCCTGACCTACACCTTCCACCTGCGCCGGGGCGTGAAGTTCCACACGACCCGCTGGTTCACCCCGGGCCGCGAATTCGACGCCGACGACGTGCTGTGGAGCTTCCAGCGCCAGCTCGACCCGGCGCATCCCTGGCACGCACTGTCGCCGCGCGGCTTCCCCTATGCCGAGGCGATGGGCTTCGCCGCGCTGATCGAACGCATCGACAAGCTCGACGCGCATACCGTGCGCTTCACCCTGCGCCATCCCGAGGCGCCCTTCCTCGCCGACCTGGCCATGGGTTTCGCCTCCATCTATCCGGCGGAATATGCCGATGCGCTGCTCAGGGCCGGCAAGCCCGAGCAGTTGAACAGCCAACCGGTGGGCACCGGGCCGTTCATCTTCCAGCGCTACCAGAAGGACGCCCAGGTGCGCTTCGCCGCCAACCCGGGCTACTGGGCCGGCAAGCCGAAGATCGAGCGCCTGCTGCTGGCGATCACCCCCGATCCGAACGTGCGCATCCAGAAGCTCAAGGCCGGCGACTGCCAGATCGCCGTCTACCCGCGCCCCACCGACGTGCCGGCCCTGAAGAAGGACCCGCAGTTGAAGGTCGAGGAACTGGATTCCCTGCTGGTCGCCTACGTCGGCCTCAACACCCGGCACAAGCCGCTGGACGACGTGCGCGTGCGCCAGGCGATCAACCTCGCCTTCGACCGCGCCGCCTACCTCAGGGCGCAGTTCGGCGAGGGTGGCGCCAGACTGGCGGTGGCACCCTACCCGCCGACGCTGTGGGGCTCCGATCCGAACCTGAAGGGCTGGCCGCACGATCCCGCGCGGGCCAGGAAACTGCTCGAGGAAGCCGGCATCCAGCCCGGCCTCAAGCTGTCGATCTGGACCCGCCCCGGCGGCGGGCCGACCAATCCCAACCCCGGCATCGGCGCGCAGATGCTGCAGGAAGACCTGGCGCGGATCGGCATCCAGGCGAGCATCCGCGTCTACGAATGGGGCGAGCTGATCAAGCGCGCCAAGCGCGGCGAGCACGACCTGGTGTTCATGGGCTGGGCCGGCGACAACGGCGATCCGGACAACTTCCTCACTCCCAACCTGTCCTGCGCGGCGGCGAAGAGCGGCGAGAACCAGGCCGGCTGGTGCAACGCGGAGTTCGACGAACTGCTGCGCAAGGCCCGCGCCAGCACCGACCAGCAGATCCGCGCCGGCCTGTACCGCCGGGCGCTGGCGATCTTCCAGCGCGAGGCGCCGTGGATCGCCCTGGCCTACCCGAAGCAGTTCGCCGCGCTGCGACCGGACGTGAAGGGCTTCAGCCTGAGCCCCCTGGGCTCGAACAACTTCTCCCGGGTGGAGCTGGCTCCACCGTAGGGCGGGTGCAACCCGCCATCCCGGCGTGTTGCACCCGCCCTACGGGAACCCACGGTTTTTCCAGATGCAAACCGTGGGTTCCGTTGCCGCGTCCTAAGCTGTTCAATGTGCCCCGGCACCGAGCCAGACGGGACGCCATAAAAAGAATGCTCCCACGCAGCAGAAGGGAGCCATGATGAGGAGCCACCAACCGCCATGCTCAGTTTCATCGCCCGCCGCTTCGGGCTGCTGATCCCGACCTTCTTCGGCGTCACCCTGCTGACCTTCGCGCTGATCCGCCTGATCCCCGGCGACCCGGTGGAAGTGATGATGGGCGAGCGGCGCGTCGATCCGCAGATGCACGCCGAAGCCATGCACCGCCTCGGCCTCGACAAGCCGCTGTACCAGCAGTACCTGGACTACGTCGGCAACCTCGCCCAGGGCGATCTCGGCGAGTCGCTGACTACCCGCGAAAGCGTCTGGAACGAATTCCTCACCCTGTTCCCCGCCACCCTGGAACTGTCGCTGGCGGCCATGCTGTTCGCCGGGACCTTCGGCCTGCTCGCCGGGGTGATCGCCGCACTCAGGCGCGGCTCGCTGTTCGACCACGGGGTGATGACCATCTCGCTGGCCGGCTACTCGATGCCGATCTTCTGGTGGGGCCTGATCCTCATCATGCTGTTCTCCGTGAAGCTCGGCTGGACGCCGGTGTCCGGGCGCCTCGACCTGCTCTACGACATCGAGCCCAGGACCGGCTTCATGCTCATCGACACCCTGCTCTCCGACGAGGAAGGCGCCTTCGTCGACGCCGTGCGCCACCTGATCCTGCCGGCCATCGTGCTCGGCACCATCCCGCTGGCGGTGATCGCGCGGATGACCCGCTCGGCGATGCTCGAAGTGCTGCGCGAGGACTACGTGCGCACCGCCCGCGCCAAGGGCCTGTCGCCGGCCCGCGTGGTGTTCGTGCATGCCCTGCGCAACGCGATGATCCCGGTGCTCACGGTGTTCGGCCTGCAGGTCGGTGCGCTGCTCGCCGGCGCAGTGCTGACCGAGACCATCTTCTCCTGGCCGGGCATCGGCAAATGGCTGATCGACGCCATCGCCCGCCGCGACTACCCGGTGGTGCAGAACGGCATCCTGCTGGTGGCGACCCTGGTGATCATCGTCAACTTCATCGTGGACGTCCTCTACGGACTGGCCAACCCACGCATCCGCCATCAGCGCTGAGGAGCCCGCCCGGTGAACGAAGCCATCAACGCTCCCGCCAGCGACCCGAGCCTGGTCTACCCCTCCCCGCTGAAGGAATTCTGGCAGCACTTCGCGCACAACAAGGGCGCGGTGGGCGGCCTGCTGTTCATGTGCCTGATCGTCTTCTGCGCGCTGTTCGCGCCCTGGGTCGCGCCGCACGATCCGAGCGAACAGTTCCGCGACTTCCTGCTCACCCCGCCGGTGTGGCTGGAAGGCGGCCAGGCCCGGTTCCTCCTCGGCACCGACGAACTCGGCCGCGACCTGCTCTCGCGGCTGATGCACGGCGCGCGCCTGTCGCTGCTGATCGGCCTGTCCTCGGTAGTGATGTCGCTGATCCCCGGCATCGTCCTCGGCCTGCTCGCCGGCTTTTCGCCGAACCGCCTGGGTCCGGTGATCATGCGCCTGATGGACATCATGCTGGCGCTGCCCTCGCTGCTGCTGGCGGTGGCCATCGTCGCCATCCTCGGCCCGGGGCTGATCAACACGGTGATCGCCATCGCCATCGTCTCGCTGCCGGCCTACGTGCGCCTGACCCGCGCCGCGGTGATGACCGAACTGAACCGCGACTACGTCACCGCCTCGCGCCTGGCCGGCGCCGGCACCCTGCGCCTGATGTTCGTCACCGTACTGCCGAACTGCATGGCGCCGCTGATCGTGCAGGCCACCCTGAGCTTCTCCTCGGCCATCCTCGACGCCGCCGCGCTGGGCTTCCTCGGCCTGGGCGTGCAGCCGCCGACGCCCGAGTGGGGCACCATGCTCGCCTCCGCGCGCGACTACATCGAGCGCGCCTGGTGGGTCGTCTCGCTGCCCGGCCTGACCATCCTGCTCAGCGTGCTGGCGATCAACCTGATGGGCGACGGCCTGCGCGACGCGCTGGACCCGAAGCTGAAGAGCGCGGCGTGAGGAGCATGCAGATGAACTTCATTCGCCACGCCGACCCTGTAGAAGCCAGCTTGCTGGCGATGCTTTTGGCCTCGACCACGATCGCCAGCAAGCTGGCTCCTACAGGTATGCAATATCGCCAAGCCTTCTACCCGGAGACCGCCGTATGAGCCTCCTCGAAATCCACAACCTCTCGGTGCGCTTCGGCGGCGCCGATGCCGTGCCGGTGGTGGACGGCCTCGACCTGCAGGTGGACAAGGGCGAAGTGCTGGCCATCGTCGGCGAATCCGGTTCCGGCAAGTCGGTGACCATGATGGCGCTGATGGGCCTGGTCGACGCCCCCGGCAGGGTCAGCGCCACGCGCATGCAGTTCGACGGGCGCGACATGCTCAAGCTGAAAGGCCGCGAGCGGCGGCGCATCGTCGGCAAGGACATCGCGATGATCTTCCAGGACCCGATGACCGCGCTCAACCCCAGCTACACCGTCGGCTACCAGATCGAGGAAGTGCTCAAACTGCACCTCGGCCTGCGCGGCAAGGCGGCGCGCCAGCGGGCGCTGGAGCTGCTGGAAAAGGTCGAGATCCCCGGTGCCGAGCAGCGCCTGAACGCCTTCCCGCACCAGCTCTCCGGCGGCATGAGCCAGCGCGTGGCGATCGCCATGGCCATCGCCGGCGAGCCCAAGCTGCTGATCGCCGACGAACCCACCACCGCCCTCGACGTGACCATTCAGGCGCAGATCATGGAGCTGCTGCTGAACCTGCAGCGCGACCAGGGCATGGCACTGATCCTGATCACCCACGACCTCGCCGTGGTCGCCGAGACCGCCCAGCGCGTCTGCGTGATGTACGCCGGCCAGGCGGTGGAGATCGGCGGCGTGCCGGCGCTGTTCGACGCACCGACGCATCCCTACACCGAGGCGCTGCTCAAGGCGATTCCCGAGCACAGCGCCGGCGAGGAACGCCTGGCCACCCTGCCCGGCATCGTCCCCGGCAGGTACGACCGCCCGCAGGGCTGCCTGCTGTCCCCGCGCTGCCCTTACGTGCAGGACAACTGCCGCACCGTGCGCCCAGCCCTGGAAGCTCATGAGCGCGGCGCGGTGCGCTGCTTCTACCCGCTCAACCTGAACACCGAGGTGGCCCGATGAGCGCCGTCCTGACCGCCCGCGACCTGACCCGTCACTACGAAATCTCCCAGGGCCTGTTCAAGCCGCACGCCCTGGTCCGCGCGCTGAACGGCGTGTCCTTCGAACTGCAGGCCGGCAGGACCCTCGCCGTGGTCGGCGAATCCGGCTGCGGCAAGTCCACCCTGGCGCGCGCGCTGACCCTGATCGAGGAGCCCACCTCCGGCTCGCTGCAGATCGCCGGCCACGAAGTGAAGGGCGCCGGCCACGACACCCGCAAGCAGCTGCGCCGCGACGTGCAGATGGTCTTCCAGAACCCCTACGCCTCGCTCAACCCGCGGCAGAAGATCGGCGACCAGCTCGGCGAACCGCTGCTGATCAATACGAATCTGTCGCGCAGCGAACGCCGCGAGCGGGTGCAGCAGATGATGAAGCAGGTCGGCCTGCGCCCCGAGCACTACCAGCGCTACCCGCACATGTTCTCCGGCGGCCAGCGCCAGCGTATCGCCCTGGCCCGCGCCATGATGCTGCGGCCCAAGGTGCTGGTGGCGGACGAACCGACCTCGGCGCTGGACGTGTCGATCCAGGCGCAGGTGCTCAATCTGTTCATGGACCTGCAGCAGGAATACGGCACCGCCTACGTGTTCATCTCCCACAACCTGGCGGTGGTGCGCCACGTGGCCGACGACGTGCTGGTGATGTACCTCGGCCGCCCGGCGGAAATGGGTCCGGCGGAGAAACTCTATGAACGCCCGCTGCACCCCTACACCCAGGCCCTGCTCTCGGCCACCCCGGCGATCCACCCGGACCCGGGCAAGCCCAAGATCAGGATCCAGGGCGAACTCCCCAACCCGCTCAACCCGCCTAGCGGCTGCGCCTTCCACAAGCGCTGCCCGTATGCCACCGAGCGCTGCAAGACCGAGGTGCCGGAACTGCGCCTGCTCGATGCGCGGCAGGTGGCTTGCCACCATGCGGAGCAGTTCCTGGAGTGACAAGCGGGTCGCGGGCATGGCCCGCTCCTACAACGCCGCACGGACACCTGTAGGAGCGGGCCATGCCCGCGACATCCCGGCCCGCCGAAATATCGCCAGCAAGCTGGCTCCTACGAAGAGCGTTCACGCTGGAAGAACTGGTAGAACTCGCGCATTTCCACCTGCGCCCGCTCCAGCGAGCCCGTGACGAAGTGCACCTCGCCATGCGCCGGGCATTGCGCCAGCCGCGCCAGGTCGAGGGGATGGAGCACGCCGAGCAGCGGATAGCCGCCCATGCTCTGGCGGTCGGCGAGCAGGATGATCGGCTGGCCGCTGGGGGGAATCTGGATCGCGCCGCTCACCACGCCCAGCGACCACTGGCGCGGCGGCGCGGCGACGGGATCGCCGCTCAGGCGAACGCCCATGCGGTCGGATTGCGGGCTGATCTTCCAGGTCTGGCCGAAGAACGCTGCGCGCTGTTCGACCGAGAATTCGTCGGTGCCGGGCAGCACGCGCAGCAGCGGCACCTTCCGGTAGTCCGGGCGATAGCTCCAGGGCACGCTGGCCGCCCGTTGGAAAACAGCGGAAGCACAGGGCAGCAGATCGCCCTCGGCCAGCGCCCGCCCATCGCCCTGCAATCCACCCAGCCCGTCGCGCCGCTGGCTCGCGACGCTGCCCAGCACCGGCTCCGCCTGAAAACCGCCGGCCGCGGCCAGGTACGCACGCTGTCCGGCAGCGGCGAAGCCCAGCTTCAGGCGTTGCCCGGCGCGCACGGCGAAGCGCGACCAGGCCGGCAGTTCCACCTCATCCAGAGTCGCCGGCAGTTCGGCGCCGGTCAGCGCCAGCCAGGTATCGGCCTGCGCCTCCAGCTCCACGCCGCCCAGCGCGATCTCCAGCAGCGGCGTGCCCCAGCGGTTGCCGAGCAGGCGATTGGCCCAGGCCGCGGCGTGGATATCCACAGGTCCGCACGGCGACACGCCGAGATGCTGCCAGCCATGCCGGCCGGCGTCCTGCAGCAGGCTCAGCGGCCCCGCCCGGAGGACGCGCAGGCCGCTCATGCCCCGCCTGCGGCGCGGTAGGGCGCCTCGTCGATCGGCAGGAAGCGCACCCGGTCGCCCAGCGCCAGCGGACAGGGCGGCTCGGCGGCGGGATCGAACAGGCGCCGCGGCGTGCGGCCGATCAGATGCCAGCCGCCCGGCGAGGCCTGTGGATAGACCGCCGTCTGCCGCTCGGCGATGGCCAGGCTGCCTGCCGGCACATGAGTGCGCGGCGTGGCCCGGCGCGGCAGGGCCAGGCGTTCGTCCAGTGCGCCGAGATAGGCGAAACCGGGCGCGAAACCGATGGCGCCGACGCGGTATTCGCGGCCCGCATGCAGGTCGATCACCTGCGCGACCGACAGACCGCAGGCGGCCGCCACCTCGGGCAGGTCCTCGCCGCAGTACCAGATGGGGATTTCATGCAGGCGCCCCGCCTCGCTCGGTGCGGAGTCAGACTCCCAGTCCGCCAGCAGCGATTGCACACGCTGCTGCAGCGTCGGCAGGTCGATGCGCAGCAGGTCGTAGTGCAGCAGCAGCGTGGTCCAGCCGGGCACCACGTCGGTCAGGCAAGCGCCCATCTGCTCGCGCGCGCGCCGCGCCAGGGCGGCGATGCGCAGCGGCAGATGCTCGTCGGGATGTTCCGCCAGGGTCAGCAGCAACGCCTCGGCGCCCAGCGGCTGGAGGCGTGTCATGCGGCGTCCAGCAGGCCACGCAGGCGCCGCAGCACCGCCAGGGATTCCGGGTTGTCGCCGTGCACGCAGAGGCTGTCGGCGCGCAGCAGCAGCGGATTGCCGTCGATGTCCGGGAAGGGTTCGCCGCGGGCGATGGCCAGGGCCTGGGCGAGGATGCGCTGCGGGTCGTGGTGCACCGCATTCGGCAACCGCCGTGGGGCGAGCTGGCCGTCGGACAGATAGGCGCGGTCGGCGAAGGCTTCGAACATCAGCGGCACGTCGGCGGCGTCGGCCAGTTCCAGTTCGCGGCGGTTGTCGGCCAGCGCCAGCACCATCAGCGGCAGGCGCTTGCGGTAGGCGGCGCAGGCATCGAGCACCGCGCGCAGCAGGGCGTCGTCGCGCACCAGGTCGTTGTACAGCGCGCCATGCGGCTTGACATAGGCGACCTGGGTGCCGGCCGCCCGGCAGAACGCATCCAGCGCGCCGACCTGGTACAGCACCATGGCCTGCACCTCGTCCGGCGAACAGCTCATGTGCCGGCGGCCGAAGCCGGCGAGATCGGGATAGGACGGATGCGCGCCGACGCTGACGCCATGCTCGACCGCCAGGCGCACTGTGCGCTGCATGATCAGCGGATCGCCGGCATGGAAGCCGCAGGCCAGGTTGGCCTGGTCGATCAGCGGCATGGCGTGGACGTCGTCGCCCATCTTCCAGGCACCGAAGCTTTCACCCATGTCGCAGTTGAGGAGGATTCGGGTAGTCATGCCTGGAAGCTTAAAGCTGGAAGCCCGGAGCGGGAAGCAGAACGGAGTCCGGGGTGGTCCAGGGGTCGCGGGCATGGCCCGCTCCTACAGGTGAGATTCCGAGTAGGAGCAACTGTCTCGTGCCGTGGCCAATCGCTGGTGTAGGGCGAATGAAGCGGAACGCTTCATCCGCCGACCAAGCCGCGCCGATGGGATGGCGGATAACGCTGGCGCGTTATGCGCCCTACCCGGATGCCCCATTGAAGCGTAGGAGCGGGCCATGCCCGCGACCGGCGAAGCCTCAATACACGTCGCGCCGATAGCGCCCGGTTTCCAGCAACGATTCGACTTCCAGATCGCCGAGCACTTCGCGCAGCGCCCGGTCGACGCCCTCGGCCATGCCCTGCAGGCTGCCGCAGACGTGGATCACCGCGCCATCGTCGAACCATTCGCGCAGGGTCTCGGCCTGCTCCCGCAGGCGGTCCTGCACGTAGACCTTCTCCGCCTGGTCGCGGGAGAAGGCCAGGTCGAGGCGCTGCAGCCAGCCTTCGGCCAGCGCGCCTTCCAGTTCCTCGCGGCAGTAGAAGTCATGGGCGCGGTTGCGCTCGCCGAACAGCAGCCAGTTGCGCCGGCGGCCGGCGGCGATGCTGGCGCGCAGCAGGGAGCGCAGACCGGCGAGGCCGGTGCCGTTGCCGATCAGGATCAGCGGGCGGTCGTCGTCGCTCAGGTGGAAGGCGCGGTTGCTGCGCAGGCGCAGCAGGATGCTGTCGCCCAGCGGCAGGTATTCGGTCAGCCAGCCGGAGCAGATGCCCAGGCTGCCGTCGGCGTGCTGTTCCTGGCGCACGATCAGTTCCAGGGCGCCGTCGCTGCGCAGCGAGGCGATGGAGTACTGGCGTACCGAGAGCCTGACCAGCGCGTCGTACAGCGCCTGGGCGTGCAGGCCGAGCAGGTCGTCCAGGTGCGGCGGCAGCAGGCAGCCGGCCAGTGCGGCGTGCAGCGGCACGCGCATGCCGTCGGCGTCCACCATCGTTTCGGCGTCCACGCCCAGCCGTGCGATCCACTGGCGGACCAGGTGCCCGGGCTGGCGCGGGACGATTTCCACCAGGTCGCCGGCGCGCCAGTCGATCTGCGAATCGGCCGGCGCGTCCAGGCGCAGCAGCCAGGTGGATTCGCCCTGGCTGCCGGGGTTCAGGTGCCGGCGGGCGCCAAGGGTCCAGACTTCGAACGCCTGCTGCGCGGCGAAGGCCGTCTGCGGCGTGGCGCCGGTCAGCGCCGCCAGCTGCTTCTGCCAGCCGTGCAGGGCGGTGGCGTCGCCGTTGTCCACTTCGATGCCGTCGAACATCGGCCGCGCACCCTGCCCCTGCAGCCAGCCCTGCAGGCGCCGGGCGAAGCCGCAGAACTGCTGGTACTGGCGGTCGCCGAGGGCGAGCACGGCGTAGCGCAGGTCGCCCAGGCGCATGGCCTGGCCGAGCACCTGGCGCTCGAAGGCGCGGGCGCTGTCCGGCGCCTCGCCGTCGCCGAAGGTGCTGACCACGAACAGCGCGTTGCGCACGCTTTCCAGCTCGTCGCGCTGCAGCCGCGCCAGCGGCTCGACCCGCACCGGCAGGCCGGCGGCCTGCAGCTGGCCGGCGCTCTGCCAGGCCAGACGCTCGGCGAAGCCGCTCTGGCTGGCGTAGCCGATCAGCCAGGCATCGCTGTCGTCGCTGGCCTGCAGCCCGCCGCGTGCCGCCTGCGCCGCGCGCTTCTTGCGCCGGCGGTCGAGGTAGAGCAGCCAGCCGGTGATGAAGAACAGCGGCATGGCCAGGCTGGCGAGCATCATCAGGATGCGTCCGGTCAGGCCGAAATAGCTGCCGACGTGCAGCGCGTAGACGCTGGTCAGCAGTTGCTTGCCGAAGCTGCTGTCGGCGTAGCGCCTGTCGGCGAGCAGCTTGCCGCTGGCCGGGTCGATGCGCATCTCGTTGAAGGCGCGCTCGTGGGCGGCGTCGTCGAGCATGTAGAACACCGTCGCCGGCTGCCCACCCACCGGCGGCAGGCGCAGGTTGTAGGCGCTCAGGCCGGGACCGCCGGTCTGCTGGATGGTCGCCCACAGCGCCGGGTAGTCCACCACCAGCGGCGGGCCGCTGGGTGCCTCGCCGCGGCGGAAACCTTCGCCGCGCTTGCCCTCGCCACGTCCGCCCTTCTGTGCGGCAGGGGCGTCGTCGAGCAGGCGGGTGAGGCCGGCGCGGTACCACTCGTAGGACCAGAACAGGCCGGTCAACGCCGCCAGCAGGTAGAGCGCCAGGCACCAGGTGCCGGCCACGGCGTGCAGGTCCCAGTTGAAGCTGCGGCCCTTGCGCTTCCAGTCGAGGGTCAGCCAGGCGCGCCAGTTGCCTGCGCGGCGCGGCCAGCGCAGGTACAGGCCGGACAGGCACAGGTAGAGGAGGATCAGGGTGCAGGCGGCGGTGATCTGCTTGCCCACCTCGCCGGCGGCGAGGAAGCGGTGCAACTGCATGGTGAAGTTGAAGAAGCCTTCGCCCTTCACCGGCGGCAGGAATTCGGCGCTGTAGGGATCGACGTAGCGCCCTTCGCCGCGCCGCTGGCCGGGCTTGGGCGTGTAGAAGATGCGCGCGGCCTTGTCGCCGTCGGTCTCGACCCAGACGAAGGCGACCTTCTTGCCGGCGGACGCGCCTTCCACCCGGCGCACCAGTTCGTCCAGCGGCAGCACGCCGCTTTCGCGCTTCTCCACCGAGAGACTGGCCGGGTTCATGGCGCGCAGGATCTCGTCCTGGAACGACAGCATGCCGCCGGTCACGCCCATCAGGGCGAGCACCAGGCCGGCGCTGATACCGAACACCCAGTGCAGCTGGAACCAGACTTTCTTCATCACTTCGGCCTCGCCTTCAACCCGCAACGCTCCGCGACGGCGGAGGCGGCGCATTCTATTGATAACCACCCGCAGGCGCAGCCTTCACGCCTTTGGGGGTCCGTCCCTGGACAAAGAAAAACCCCGCCCGAAGGAGCATCGGGCGGGGACGGCTCACTCAAGGTCTGTCGACGTTTTGTTCCGACCGGAAAGAACGTCAACAGACCCTATGAGCATCAGAAGTGGAAGTTCACACCCAGCAGCGCGGTGCGGCCCGGTGCCACGTGGGCCAGGTGGGTGCTGTAGACCTGGTCGAAGTAACGCTTGTCGGTCAGGTTCTGCACGTTCAGCTGCAGGTCGACGTTCTTGCTGACCACGTACTTGGCCATCGCGTCGTAGCGCCAGTAGGACGGGATCATGGTGCTGTTCGCGGTGTTGCCGAACTGCTCGTCGACATAGGTGGTGCCGGCGCCCACTGTGAAGTTCTGCAGGATGTCGTAGGTGCTCCACAGGGTGAAGTTGTTCAGCGGAGTCTGCGGCATGCGGTTGCCTTCGTCGCTGGCGGTGGTGGACTTGATGATCTCGCTGTCCATGTAGGTGTAGCCGCCGAAGACCTTCCACTGCCGGGTCAGGTTGCCGCTGAAGCCGAGCTCGACGCCCTGCACGCGCTGCTCGCCGTCCAGCACCTGCTGGGTGGAGACGTCCGGCGAGGCGACCCGGGCATTGGTCTTGTCGGTGCGGAACAGCGCGGCATTCAGCGACAGCGCCGCGTCGAAGAAGTCCCACTTGGTGCCGATCTCGTAGTTCTTGCTGCGTTCCGGATCGAGGCTGGCGTTGGCGTCGCTGAGTTCCTGACCACCCTCACCCGCGGTCTCGCCGCTCGGGTTGCTCGAGGTCGACCAGGCCACGTAGATGCTGCCGTTGGGCGCCGGCTTGTAGACCAGGCCAGTCTGGTAGTTCCAGAAGTGGGTGTTGTTCTCGCGCTTGAAGTTGCCGGGCAACGCACCACGACCGCCGGTGCTGAAGCCGCTGGACTCGATATCGAAGTCGTCGTAGCGCAGGCCGAGGTTCAGGTCCCACTGCTCGTTCAGCGCCATGGTGTCGAACACATAGATGGCGCTGGTCCTGGTGTCGGTATCGGTGAAGGCTGCGCTGTCAGCGATGGTGCCGGTCCAGTTGTCCTTCGGCGTCGGGTTCTCCAGGCTGGTGCAGTCGCCGGAAGCGATCAGCGCCGGGGTGCAGACGTTGCCGCTGCCGCCACCGGGAGTGACGACGTACGGACGGTTGTGCACATCCTCGTAGCTGAACTCGATGCCGGTCACCAGGTTGTGGGAAACGCTGCCGGTGTCGAAGGTGGCCTTCAGGTCGGTCTGGTTGACCCAGCCCTTGGAGGTCGAGTTGCGGCTCTTCGCGGAGCGGTAGACCAGGCCGTTGACCACGTTGCCGCGGCTGTCGTCCGGGTTGGTGACGATGTAGTCCAGGGTGGTGCGGACCACGCGGGTGCTGTTGGAGATCGTCAGGTTGTCGTTGATGTCGTGCTCGAGGCGGATGGTGCCGCTGTCGGTGGTGCTTTCGCGGTAGTCGCGGTCGTTCAGGCCATAGAAGTTGTCGCGATCCACCGACACCGGCTTGCTCGGGTTGTGCTTGCTGCGGTTGACGTTGGTCAGCGGCAGGCCGTAGTCCGGCATGTCGTCGGTGCTGAGGTGGTAGTAGGAGAAGGTCGCGCGGGTCGGCGAGTTGAAGCCGAAGGTGACGGTCGGCGCCACGCCCCAGCGGCTGACACTGACTTCGTCGCGGCCGGCGACGTGGGCGTCGTGCTTCATCAGGTTCAGGCGGAAGGCCGCGTTGTCGCCCAGCATGTGGTTGACGTCGAGGGTGGTGCGGCGGGTCTGGTCGGAACCGTAGGTGAAGCTGGCGTCGTTGAAGTTGTCCTGCTTGGCGGTCTTGCTGATCAGGTTCAGGCTGCCACCGGTGGAGCCGGCGCCGGTGAAGGCCGAGCCCGGGCCCTTGCTCACTTCGATCTGCTCGATGTTGAACACTTCGCGGGTCTGCGAGGCGACGTCGCGCATGCCGTCGAGGAAGGTGTCGCTCTCGGCGTTGAAGCCGCGGATGAACGGACGGTCACCCGCCGGGTTGCCACCCTCGCCGGCGCCGAAGGTGATGCCGGGCGTGGTGCGCAGGGCATCGGCCAGGGTCAGGGCACCGGTATCCCGGATCACCTGCTGCGGGATCACGGTGACGGTCTTGGGCGTCTCCAGCAGCGGCGCGGTGTATTTCTTCGAGGCCGACTGCTGGACGTTGTAGGTCTCTTCCTGCTTCTCGCCGACGACGGTGTCGGAGTCGAGATTCAGTACGTCCTGGGTGGATTTCTTTTCCGCCGGCTCGGCGGCCAGGGCGAAGTGGCTGCCGGACATGGCGGTGATCGCCACGCCGACAGCGGAAGCCAGCAAACGCGGTGAATTGACGGCGGCTTCGGAAGATTGACGCGACATTACATGACCCTCCCCAGGGGACGTTCGTGAAGGCCGCGCAATCTATTGCAATTGGGAATCCATATCAATTACCAGATATTCTCATACGCATGTAATTTACAACATTTACATTTCGATACCCCTGGTTTGCGTGCGGTTTTCCTGTACTGCGCCAATAAGAATCAATATCATTGGCCACCTTTCCAACCGCCCCCGGACATTCCCATGCTGCTGCACATTCCCGGCATCTTTACCCGCGAGGAAGTCACCCGTATCCGCGCCGCCCTGGAGCAGGCCGACTGGGCGGACGGCAAGGTCACCGCCGGCTACCAGTCGGCCAGGGCCAAGCACAACCTGCAGTTGCCGCAGGACCATCCGCTCGCCCGCGAGATCGCCGAGGCCATGCTGCAGCGGCTGTGGAACAACCCGCTGTTCCAGTCCGCCGCGCTGCCGCACAAGGTGTTCCCGCCGCTGTTCAACTGCTACACCGGCGGCGGCTCCTTCGACTTCCACATCGACAACGCCGTGCGCGACGTCCAGGGCGGCCGCGAGCGGGTGCGCACGGACGTGTCCTCGACGCTGTTCTTCAGCGACCCGGACGAGTACGACGGCGGCGAACTGGTGATCCAGGACACCTACGGCACCCAGCAGGTCAGGCTGCCGGCCGGCGACCTGGTGCTCTACCCCGCCACCAGCCTGCACAAGGTCAACCCGGTCAGCCGCGGCGCCCGCTACGCTTCGTTCTTCTGGACCCAGAGCCTGGTGCGCGAGGACAGCCAGCGCGCCCTGCTGTTCCAGATGGACCAGGCGATCCAGAAGCTCACCGCCGACGTTCCGGAGCATCCCTCGCTGGTCGAGCTGACCGGCACCTACCACAACCTGTTGCGCCGCTGGGTGGACGTTTGACTTTCTATCTGCGCCGGAGCGAAGAGCTCTCTCCCGAGGAACTCCAGCAGCGCCTGGCGGAGAACCCGCGCGAGGCCGCGCGGCTGATCCTCGCCGCCGCCCGCGAGGGCGAGCTGGAGGCGCAGGCCCTGCTCGGCCAGATCCTCCTCGACGGCCACGGCATCCAGCGCGACCCGGCGCTGGCGATCACCTGGTTCCGCATCGCCGCCGAACGCGGCCAGCCGATGGCGCGCAACATGCTCGGCCGCTGCCTGGAGCATGGCTGGGGCTGCACGGCCAATGCGGCGGAGGCCGCGCGGCACTACCGCATCGCCGCCGACGCCGGGCTCGACTGGGCCATGTACAACCTCGCCAACCTGCACGCCACCGGCCGCGGCGTGGCCCTCGACCAGCAGCGCGCCTTCGCCCTCTACCAGAGCGCCGCCCGGCTCGGCCACGCCAAGTCGCTGAACCTCCTCGGCCGCTACTACGAGGAAGGCCTGGTGGTGGAACGCGACCTCGACTACGCCTTCGCCTGCTACCTGCGCTCGGCGGAAGGCGGCGACTTCCGCGGCCAGTTCAGCCACGCCGCGGTACTCGCCGGCCAGGGCCGCCTGGCCGAGGCGGAAGACTGGCTGCGCAGGGCGCTGGAGGGCGGCAACCTGAACTTCCTGCGCGTCGCCCGCAGCCAGCTGGAGGGCTCGCCCTATCGCCCGCTCCGCCAGTTGGCGCTGGACTACTACCAGCGGGCGGCGGAGCTGGGCGATGACGCCGACCTGCAGGCCTTGCAGGATGCGGCGGGGCGCTTCGCGGCGTAGCCCCCGCGCGGATTGGACCTGTAGGCGCGCGCCATGCGCGCGACATTCCGGGCGGGTCGCGGGCATGGCCCGCTCCTACAACATCCATGGTTCCCACGCTCCTGCGTGGGAATCATGAAAGATGTGAAGACAGTTGCGCCTACGGACCACCTGAATGCCGGACCTGTAGGAGCCAGCTTGATGGCGATCCGAGGTATCAGCCGGCAACGCTGTGCACAGGGAAACGAATTGATCGCCAGCAAGCTGGCTCCTACGAAAACAGACTCGTACCCCGACCGGCAGGAGCGCGCCATGAGCACTCCGCGCAAAACAAAAACGCCCCGCATCATGCGGGGCGTTTTTTCATGGAGCGGGCCTTACAGGTAGAACGCCTTCAGCGGCGGGAAGCCGTTGAATTCCACCGCGCTGTAGCTGGTGGTGTAGGCGCCGGTGGACAGCCAGTACAGGCGGTCGCCGGCGGCCAGGTTCAGCGGCAGGCCGTACTTGTAGTGCTCGTACATGATGTCGGCGCTGTCGCAGGTCGGGCCAGCGATCACCACTTCTTCCATCTCGCCCTTCTTCTCGGTCCAGATGGGGAACTTGATCGACTCGTCCATGGTTTCGATCAGGCCGGAGAACTTGCCGACGTCGGCATACACCCAGCGCTCCACCGCGGTGCGCGACTTGCGCGCGACCAGCACCACTTCGCTGACCAGGATGCCGGCGTTGGCGATCAGCGAACGGCCCGGCTCGAGGATGATTTCCGGCAGGTCGTCGCCGAAGTCTTCCTTGAGGAAACGGATGATTTCCTCGGCGTAGGTTTCCAGGTCGTTGGTCTTGGCGATGTAGTTGGCCGGGAAGCCGCCGCCCATGTTGATCATCTGCAGGGTGATGCCGTCTTCTTCCTTGAGGCGCTCGAAGATCACCTTGACCTTGGCGATGGCCGCATCCCACACGGAGATGTCGCGCTGCTGCGAGCCGACGTGGAAGGAGATGCCGTAGGGCACCAGGCCCAGTTGGCGGGCGAGGATCAGCAGGTCCATGGCCATGTCGGTCTGGCAGCCGAACTTGCGCGACAGCGGCCAGTCGGCGGTGGTCGAACCCTCGGTGAGGATGCGCACATAGACCTTGGAGCCCGGCGCGGCCTTGGCGATGTTGCGCAGGTCGGCTTCCGAGTCGGTGGCGAACAGGCGCACGCCCTTCTCGTAGAAGTAGCGGATGTCCTTGGCTTTCTTGATGGTGTTGCCGTAGCTGATGCGCTCCGGGCCGACGCCGGTCTTCATCACCTTGTCCAGCTCGTAGATCGAGGCGATGTCGAAGTTCGAACCCTTGTCGCGCAGCAGTTCGGTGATCTCGGTGGCCGGGTTGGCCTTCACCGCGTAGTAGACCTTCGCGAACGGGAAGCAGCTGACCAGCTGGTCGTAGGAATTGGCGATGGTGGCCTTGTCGATGACGACGAAGGGGGTTTCCTGCTTATCGGCGAAATCCTTCATGCGCTTGAAGGTTTCAGGCGCGAAGTAATCCTCGACCTTGATGGACATACCGGGGGCTCCCAATGGCAAAACAAATGGATTCGTAGGGTTGAAGCTGAACGTCTAATCCGTTTCCCCACTTTGGTTCGCCTACTTCCCAAGGCATGTCGCCGAGCATCACCGGTACCGGGTAGCGACACCGGTAACCTCTCGTCGTCAGTACTTGAGCCGGATGGATCGTTTCCAGCATGGACGTTCGGGCGCGAACTTTAGGACCAAGGGGGGGTGAGTTCAATAAAAAATTCCGATTTCCGACAACCTTTTTGACGAATCCGCTTGACTGTTTCGGATTTACAACGAAATGCATGAAATCCCGCACAGGACGAGGGGTCCGGCGGCATCGTCATTCAGCATGGCCTGCATTTCTGACAGACCGGCGACCAGGACCAGGGTTCACTCCGGCAGGACGGGAACCCGCCCGGGCGGGCACAGTCACACCCCCTCATCCGTTCATGCGGTTATGATCCGGACTCGCCTGCCCGTCGCAGGCTTCTTTCGTATGCGCCCACGGCTCAGGGATTGGCCACTTGGGACAGGTATTTGCCTTCCACTACAGGAAACCCACGTCATGCTCGATCTAGCAGCGGCGTTCATCGCCCTGACCACCCTGCTCACCTACGTGAACTACCGCTTCATCCGCCTGCCGCCGACCATCGGCGTGATGGCCACCGCCCTGGTCTTCTCGCTGCTCGCCCAGGGCCTGTCCCTGCTCGGCTATCCGGTGCTGGAGCTGGAGATGCAGCAGATCATCGCCCGCATCGATTTCTCCGAAGTCCTCATGACCTGGTTCCTGCCGGCGCTGCTGTTCGCCGGCGCGCTGCACGTCGACCTCAGCGACCTGCGCGACTACAAGTGGCCGATCAGCCTGCTCGCCACCCTCGGCGTGCTGATCGCCACCACGGTGATCGGCGCCCTCGCCTACTACACCTTCGCCCTGTTCGGCTGGCACGTGAGCTTCATCTATTGCCTGCTGTTCGGCGCGCTGATCTCGCCCACCGACCCGATCGCCGTGCTCGGCATCCTCAAGTCGGCCGGCGCGCCCAAGCCGCTGGCCACCACCATCGTCGGCGAGTCGCTGTTCAACGACGGCACCGCGGTGGTGGTGTTCACCATCCTCATCGGCATCCTCCAGCTCGGCACCACGCCCACCGTTGGCGCCATCTCCTGGATGTTCGTCCACGAGGCGGTCGGCGGCGTACTGTTCGGCGCGGCGCTGGGCTACGGCATCTACGTGATGATGCGCGGCATCGACCAGTATCAGGTGGCGGTCATGCTCACCCTCGCCCTGGTCATCGGCGGCGCCGCGCTGGCCGCGCGCCTGCACGTGTCGGCGCCGATCGCCATGGTGGTGGCCGGGCTGATCATTGGCAACCACGGGCGCACCTACGCCATGTCCGACGAAACCCGCCGCTATGTGGACAAGTTCTGGGAGCTGATCGACGAAATCCTCAACGCCCTGCTGTTCGCCCTGATCGGCCTGGAACTGCTGCTCCTGCCGTTCAGCTGGCTGCACATCGTCGCCGCCTTCGCCCTCGGCGGCGCGGTGCTGATCTCGCGCCTGCTCACC
This sequence comes from Pseudomonas jinjuensis, assembly GCF_900103845.1. Taxonomy (GTDB): domain Bacteria; phylum Pseudomonadota; class Gammaproteobacteria; order Pseudomonadales; family Pseudomonadaceae; genus Pseudomonas; species Pseudomonas jinjuensis. The sequence goes on along the minus strand of NZ_FNIJ01000024.1, from coordinate 6,398 downwards.
GTGGCGCCGGCCATCGTCATCCTCCGCCAGAGCGCCAAGATCCGTCCCCACGTGCCGACCGGCACCATCCGCATCCTCGCCTGGGGCGGCCTGCGCGGCGGCGTCTCGGTGGCGCTGGCGCTGTCCCTGCCGCTGGGTCCGGAGCGCGACCTGATCCTCAGCCTGACCTACATCGTGGTGCTCGCCTCGATCCTCATCCAGGGCCTGTCCATCGGACCGCTGGTGCGCTGGCTGTATCGCGGGCAGGAGCCGGTCGCCGCAGAGGCGCACTGACCCCGTCCCCCATCCGGCGGCCGCGCGCCGCCGGATGTTCCGCAATACCCCTGAAAGCCTGGTGAAAGGCTCCGGCCGTTAAAATGATAACAATTATCATTTGAATGACCGCTCCGAGCCGGGGTACCCCTTGCCGAGTCTCGACCTCGCCCACCACGCCGCACTGCACACCCTCTATAGCGACCATCGCCGCTGGCTCACCGGCTGGCTGCAGCGCCGTCTCGGCTGCCCGCAGAACGCCGCCGACCTGACCCAGGACACTTTCATCAAGGTGCTGCTGTCGCGCCAGGCCGACCGCATCGACGAACCGCGCGCCTTCCTCACCACCATCGCCAAACGCGTGCTGTGCAACCACTACCGCCGCCTCGACGTCGAGCGCGCCTGGCTGGAAGCGCTGGCCAGCCTGCCGGAGCAGGAAGTGCCCAGCGAGGAGACCCGCGCCATCGTGCTGGAAACCCTGGTCGAGCTGGACCGCCTGCTCGACGGCCTGCCGCGCCTGGCGAAGGAGGCGTTCCTGCTGGCCCAGCTCGACGGCCTCGCTTATGCCGAGATCGCCGCGCAGTTGGGCATCTCCCTGAGCAGCGTCAAGCGCTACATGCTCAAGGCCGCGCAGCGCTGCTACTTCGCGGAGTCTTAGACCGATGCCGCTTCCCCGTCCTCCCAGGGTGCCGCCGCAGGTGGCCGAACAGGCCGTGCGCTGGCTGGTGGAGCTGCAGGGCGGCCCCCACGACGAGCGCCTGCGCCAGGACTGGCAGCGCTGGCGCCAGGCGGCGCCGGAACACGAGCAGGCCTGGAAGCATATCGAGGCGGTCAACCGCCGGCTCGACGGCATCGCCACGCCGCTGGCGCGGGCAGCGCTGGAACGCCGACTACGCCACCGCCGCCGACGGCAGCCGCATCCAGCTGAACAGCGACAGCGCGCTGGAATTCAACGGTTTCCCGCCGCTGAGGGCGTTCTACCTGTAAGCCGGTAAGTGCCATGAAAAGCGCCTCGCATTTGCGGGGCGTTTTGTTTCCGCAGAGTGCTCATGGCGCGCTCCTGCCGGTCGGGGTACGGCTCTGTTTTCGTAGGAGCCAGCTTGCTGGCGATCAATTCGTTTCCCTGTGCACAGCGTTGCCGGCTGATACCTCGGATCGCCAGCAAGCTGGCTCCTACAGGTTTGGCATCCAGGTGATTCGTAGGAGCGGGCCATGCCCGCGACCGGTCGCGCCCAGGTGCGCTCCTACAGGTCCAATCCGCGCGGGGCGGACTGAAAAAATCCCTCACGACCTGAGCCTTTTTCCGCACCTCGCGTGACAGAGGAGGAAAGCCAACCTGCAAAACACCGGAGCACCTCCCCAGATGTCCCTCTCCCGCGTCCTTTCTCCCCTGAGCCGCGCCCTGCTTCTCGCCTGCCTCGGCGGCGCCGCCCTGGCACCGGCCGCCGCGCTGCACGCCGCCGAAATCCGCAGCGATGAGCGCCAGTACTACCGCATCCCCGCCGAACCGCTGGAACAGGCGCTCAACCATCTGGGCCAGAAGGCCGGCGTACTGATCGCCTTCAGCCCGGAACAGACCGCCGGCCGCCGCAGCCAGCCGCTGGATGGCGAATACACTGCCGCCGAGGCGCTCGCCGCGCTGCTCGCCGGGTCCGGCCTTCAAGCCCAGCCGCGCGAGGATGGCGCCTTCACCCTGCAGGCCGCGCCGGGCGAGGAACCGGCCGACCTGCAGGCGGTCACCGTGGTTGGCGACTGGCTGGCCGATGCCAGCGCCGTCGACGTCTTCGAACACCCCGGCGCGCGCGACGTGGTGCGCCGCGAGCAGTTCCAGGCGCAGGGCGCGGCCACCACCCGCGAAGTGCTGGACCGCATCCCCGGCGTCAGCGCGCCGCTGAACAACGGCACCGGCAGCCACGACCTGGCGCTGAACTTCGGCATCCGTGGCCTCAACCCGCGCCTGGCCTCGCGCTCCACCGTGCTGATGGACGGCATCCCGGTGCCCTTCGCGCCCTACGGCCAGCCGCAACTGTCGCTGGCGCCGGTGTCCATGGGCAACATGGACGCGGTGGACGTGGTGCGCGGCGGCGGCGCGGTGCGCTACGGGCCGCAGAACGTCGGCGGCATCGTCAACTTCGTGACCCGGGCGATCCCCGAGGACTTCACCACCCGCCTCGACGTGCACACCGAGCAGAGCCCGGACTCCACCCACGACGGCCTCAAGACCACCCACAGCGCGCTGATCGGCGGCACCGGCGCCAATGGCCTCGGCGGCGCCCTGCTCTACTCCGGCACCCGCGGCGGCGACTGGCGCGAGCACAGCGACACGCGGATCGACGATGTGATCCTCAAGGGCCGCTTCCAGCCCAACGAATTCCACAGCTTCTCGGCCATCACCCAGTACTACGACGGCGAGGCCGATATGCCCGGCGGCCTGAACGTGGCGGACTACCGCGACGATCCGTACCAGTCCACCCGCCCGTTCGACAAGTTCTGGGGCCGCCGCACCCTGGCCAGCGCCAGCTACGAATTCACCCCCAACGCCCGGCAGAAGCTCAACGTCACCGGCTTCTTCACCAGGACCCTGCGCAGCGGCTACCTCGACCAGGGCAAGAACCTCACCCTGTCGCCCCGCGAATACTGGGTACGCGGCCTGGAAACCCGCTTCACCCAGGGCTTCGAGCTGGGCGAGACGCGCCACGAGGTCGGCGTCGGCCACCGCTACGTCAACGAGGCCAGCCACGAGCTGCGCTACTGGAGCCCGGCCAGCAGCGGCATCCTGCCGACCACCGGCAGCCCCAACGACCGCGACACCCGCGGCGCCACCGAGGCCAACGCCTTCTACATCGACGACCGCATCGACATCGGCGCCTGGACCATCACCCCCGGCATCCGCTACGAGAAGATCGACTCGCACCTCGACAACCTGCTGAAGAACACTCGCGACAGCGGCCGCTACAACGCCTCGCTGCCGGCGCTGAACGTCATCTACCACCTCGACCCGAACTGGAACCTCTATGCCAACACCGAAGGCTCCTTCGGCACCGTGCAGTACAGCCAGATGGGCAAGGCGGTGAAGAGCGGCGACATCGAGCCGGAAAAGGCGCGCACCTGGGAGCTCGGCACCCGCTACGACGACGGTATCCTGCGCGCCGAACTGGGCGCCTTCCTGATCAACTTCGACAACCAGTACGAGAGCAACCAGCAGACCGACAGCGTCACCGCCCGCGGCAAGACCCGCCACAAGGGCATCGAGGCGGCCATCGGCTACGACCTGGCGGCGCTCGACCCCATGTTCGCCGGCTTCGACGTCTACGCCAGCTACGCCTACGTCGACGCCACCATCCGCGAGGATGGCCCGAACCAGGGCAACCAGGTGCCGTTCTCCTCGAAGCACAAGGGCACCCTCGGCGCCAACTACCGCAGCGGCCCGTGGGGCTACAACCTCGACGGCAGCTTCCAGTCCAGCCAGTACGCCGACAATGCCAACACCGAGGCGGAAAGCGCCGACGGCAGCACCGGCCGCATCGCCGGCTGGATGGTCTGGAGCGCCCGCGGCAGCTACGACTTCGGCCCGCAACTGAACGGCCTGGAACTCAGCGCAGGCGTGAAGAACCTGTTCGACCGCCGCTACTACACCCGCTCGTTCGACGACAACAACAAGGGCCTCTACGTCGGCCAGCCGCGTACGCTGTACGTGCAGGCTTCGGTGGGGTTCTGAGTGATGGAGGGGGCTGCCAGGCCGGCAGCCCCCGGATGACAGGCATCCCGGTGCGCGGTGTTTTGGCGCTATAATCCCGCGCTTTTCCAGACGCCCCGCGCGGGCGCCGCACTCCGCATCCAGCAGGCACGCATCCATGAGCATCCAGGCCGCCGAAGTCGCCAAGCGCCGCACCTTCGCGATCATCTCCCACCCCGACGCCGGTAAGACCACCATCACCGAGAAGCTCCTGCTGATGGGCAAGGCGATCGCCGTCGCCGGGACCGTGAAGTCGCGCAAGTCCGACCGCCATGCCACCTCCGACTGGATGGAGATGGAAAAGCAGCGCGGCATCTCCATCACCACCTCGGTGATGCAGTTCCCCTACCGCGAGCACATGATCAACCTGCTCGACACCCCCGGCCACGAAGACTTCTCCGAAGACACCTACCGCACCCTGACCGCGGTGGACTCGGCGCTGATGGTCCTCGACGGCGGCAAGGGTGTAGAGCCGCGCACCATCGCCCTGATGGACGTCTGCCGCCTGCGCGACACGCCCATCGTCAGCTTCATCAACAAGCTCGACCGCGACATCCGCGACCCGATCGAACTGCTCGACGAGATCGAGGCAGTACTGAAGATCAAGGCCGCGCCGATCACCTGGCCGATCGGCTGCTACAAGGACTTCAAGGGCGTCTACCACCTCGCCGCCGACAAGATCATGGTCTACACCCCGGGCCACGGCCACGAGCGCACCGAAGCCAAGATCATCGAGAAACTCGACAGCGACGAGGCCCGCGCGCACCTGGGCGACATGTACGACGACTTCGTCGAGCAGCTGGAGCTGGTGCAGGGCGCCTGCCACGCCTTCGACGAGACCACCTTCCTGCAGGGCGAAATGACCCCGGTGTTCTTCGGCACCGCGCTGGGCAACTTCGGCGTCGACCATGTGCTCGACTGCGTGGTCGACTGGGCCCCGCCGCCGCTGGCGCGCGCCACCCACGAGCGCAGCGTCGAGCCGGTCGAGGAGAAGTTCTCCGGCTTCGTGTTCAAGATCCAGGCGAACATGGACCCGAAACACCGCGACCGCATCGCCTTCATGCGCATCTGCTCGGGCAAGTACGAGAAGGGCATGAAGATGCGCCACGTGCGCCTCGGCAAGGACGTGAAGATCGCCGACGCCCTGACCTTCTTCTCCTCCGAGCGCGAGCAGCTGGAAGAGGCCTACGCCGGCGACATCATCGGCCTGCACAACCACGGCACCATCCAGATCGGCGACACCTTCAGCGAAGGCGAGGCGCTGGGCTTCACCGGCATCCCGCACTTCGCCCCGGAACTGTTCCGCCGCGTGCGCCTGAAGGACCCGCTGAAGTCCAAGCAGCTGCGCCAGGGCCTGCAGGAACTGGCCGAGGAAGGCGCGACCCAGGTGTTCTTCCCCGAGCGCAACAACGACATCATCCTCGGCGCCGTGGGCGTGCTGCAGTTCGACGTCGTCGCCAGCCGCCTGAAGGAGGAATACAAGGTCGAGTGCATCTACGAGCCGATCAACGTCTGGTCGGCGCGCTGGATCGAATGCGGCGACGAGAAGAAGCTCAAGGAATTCAGGGACAAGGCCTTCGAGAACCTCTCCGTCGACGGCGGCGGCCACCTCACCTACCTCGCCCCGACCCGCGTCAACCTCAGCCTGATGGAAGAGCGCTGGCCGGACGTGAAGTTCCGCGCGACGCGCGAGCATCACTGATCCGCTTCACGCCAGACCTGTAGGAGCCAGCTTGCTGGCGATCAATGTTTCAAGCCGGCCACCTCGGTAACAAGTGGAACTCCGGATCGCCAGCAAGCTGGCTCCTACATAAAACCGACATGCAACGGAGCTTGGAATGGATTCCAGCCTCTTCGCCCACCGTGGGCACGCCTTGCGGAGTGGTCGCTTCTCCGAGCCTGGCAGGGCCTACCTGCTCACCGCCGTAACCCACAACCGCCGTCCCCTCTTCACCGACTGGCACGCCGCGCGCCTGCTGGTCGCCGAATTGCGCCGGGCTCATGATGAGCAACAAGTCGACTCCCTCGCCTGGGTAATCATGCCGGACCATCTGCACTGGCTGGTGCAGCTTGGCTCCCTGCCACTCCCATCCCTTATGCAGAGCATCAAGTCACGCAGTGCCATTGCCCTTCACAGGGCTGGATTCGGTCAGGTTGGCCGCTTGTGGCAGAAGGGCTTCCACGATCACGCCCTGCGTCACGAGGAGGCTCTGCAGGAAGTAGCCCGCTATATCGTCGCCAATCCTCTACGGGCAGGACTGGTCAAGCGGATCGGCGACTACCCACTCTGGGACGCGGTATGGGTGTAGTGCCACACCCGTCGCAAAGAAGCCATCCCCGGAGATTTCCTCCTCCCGAAACCCGGACCTGTAGGAGCCAGCTTGCTGGCGATCAGTTCCTCCAGACACGT
>NZ_FNIJ01000027.1 GCF_900103845.1 Pseudomonas jinjuensis | reverse complement strand
CGGCCATGGTGGATCGATGGAGCGTGATCCACCCTACAGTCCGTGCCGTGCGTATAGCGAGTGCCGAAACCTGTAGGAGCGGGCCATGCCCGCGACCCTTACGCACCTCCGATGTCGCGGGCATGGCCCGCTCCTACAGGGGACACCGTCTTGTGCAGGACCGAGGCGCGCCTGTCGCGAACCGCCTTGTTGCGGTGCTCTGGTTCGCGAGCAAGCTCGCTCCTGCAAAAACGCTAGCGAGATGATCAGGCGCGCTGGGCCACCGGCGCGCGGGCCTTGGCCAGCAGGATCAGGGCGATGCCGCCGAGCACTGCCAGCGAGACCAGCAGCAGGCGCGAGGAGATGTGCTCGCCGAGCACGACGGCGCCGGAGAGCGTAGCGAGGATCGGCACGCTGAGTTGCACTGAGGCGCCCTGGATGGCTGACAGACCCGGCAGGGCGCTGTACCAGATGGCATAGCCGATGCCCGAGGTCGCGGCGCCGGAGAGCAGGGCATAGATCAGGCCGGCGGTGTCCAGGCGCAGCTGCGAGTGGAACGCCAGGGCGAGCAGGGCGGCGAAGGGGATGGCGCGAAGGAAGTTGCCGGTCGTCACCGCCAGCGGATCACCGCCGCGTCGGCCGAGCAGCGAATACAGGCCCCAGGCGACGCCGGCCAGCAACATCAGCAGGGCACCTTCAAGCGGCGGCGCGCTGGCGCCAGGCAGCAACTGGGCGAGGAGCCCGCCGAGGGCCAGCAGGAAACCGAGCAGCGCCTGTCCGGCCAGACGCTCCCCGCGCAGCAGGCCGGCCAGGATCATGCTCACCTGTACGGCGCCGAACAGCAGCAGCGCTCCGGCGCCGGCATCCAGTTGCACATAGGCATAGGAGAAGGCCGCCGCGTAGACGAACAGCGCCGCGGCGCCGCGCCAGTCGCCGCCAATCCGGGCGCCACCGCGAAAGCGCAGCAGCAGGCCGAGCATCAGGGCGCCGGAGAGGATGCGGATGCCGGTGAAGCTCGCCGCATCGATGCTGGTGGCCTTCAGGGCGAGACGGCAGAGCAGCGAGTTGCCGGCGAAGGCCAGCATCGCCAGGACGGTCAGCAGCAGGGTGCGGGTGCTGGGCATGGACAGTCCTTAGCGGCGCAGGTAGGTGGAGAAGTCGATATCGCTGGCGCTCAGGATGGCCTGCACGCGGTTGTGCACGTTGAGCTTGCGCAGGATCGCCGAGACGTGGGCCTTCACCGTGGTTTCGGCGATCTCCAGGTTGTAGGCGATCTGCTTGTTCGACTCGCCCTTGGTCATGCGCTCCAGCACCAGCAGCTGCTTGCGCGTCAGCGCCTGCAGCAGTTCCGGTGAAATGCTGTGCTCCTCGTGGCCGCTGCGGCGTGGCGAAGTCTTCTGCGTGCGGATGATGTCCGAGGGCAGGTAGACGTTGCCGTTGAGAATCTGCTCGATGGCTTCGGTCATCTGCCCGCGCGGCGAGGACTTGGTGATGAAGCCCACCGCGCCGTAGGTGATGGCCTGCAGCACCACCTGCTTGTCCTGCTCGGCGGAAACGATCACCACCGGGATGGTCGGGGCTTCGTTGCGCAGGCTCATCAGGCCGCTGAGGCCGTTCATCCCGGGCATGTTCAGGTCGAGCAGGATCAGGTCGAGGTCGTCGTGCTCCTGGGTCAGGCCCAGGGCGCTGTCGAGGTCGGCGGTTTCCATCACTTCGCTGCCGGGAAAGCCATCGGCGATGACGTTGTGGATGGCCTCGCGGAACAGCGGGTGATCGTCGGCGATCAGGATCTTGTACATGGCCTTTCACCTCTTGTTCTGATTATGGCGTGATGGCGGGCGTTGTCAGGGCGTTGCCTGGAGTGGGGCAGGGCGGCAGCCTGCCCGGGAGCGTCGATAGCGTAACCGTACCAGCAGAGGGTGGCGTAGCCCAGCGTACGGAGATGCGCGAAGGGCATCCGGTGCGGCCGGCGGTGCCGGGCGCGCCGGGATGCCGTGGGCGCCAGCGGGGTCCGGCAGCACGAAGCGGGGTAGGCAAGGCAGTGGTCCCGGCATCTTCTGGGTCTTGATGCGTTGTTCCGGGGTCATTAGAAGCGGGTCACGGTGCTTTGGGAATTGTCCGATGGGCGATGAAAACCAGTACCAAAGTAGTAATTCACCCGGAAAGTAGCGGTCGGACAGTACCAAGGTAGGAGCAGGGAGGAGGGTGCGACGACCTAGCATGGTGCTCAGGTTCAGCAAGGTCGAGGTCGCCACCATGCCTACCGTCATCCGTACCCTGAAAACCCTGGTGCCGCCCGTGTTGCTGTTCCTCAGCCTGGTCGGCTTCGATCGCCTGATGGAGCCGCGAGTCGGGCTCGACCAGCCGGGATATCGGGGTGTGCCGGCAAGGATCGTGCAGCCATGAAGGTGCTTCTGGTCGACGATCATGCCGTGGTGCGTCTTGGCTGTGCCGGGTTGTTGCGCGCGGCCCTGCCCGAGGTGGAGATTGCCGAGGCGGCCAGCGGCGAGGAGGCGCTGGTCCAGGTGCAGGCCTGCATTCCCGGTCTGGTGCTGATGGACATCGACCTGCCCGGCATCAGCGGTCTGGAAGCCACGCGCCGGCTACGCCAGCGTTTGCCGCAGTTGCGCGTGCTGTTCTTCAGCCAGCACGACTCGCTGCCACTGGTTCGCCAGTCTCTGGACGCCGGCGGCTCGGGCTACGTGACCAAGTCCGCAGCGCCCGAGGTACTGGTCGAGGCGGTGCGCCGGGTGCTTGCCGGACAACCCTATATCGAGCAGCCACTGGCTACCCGGCTGGCCTGTCAGAGACCCGGCGATCACGGCAGCGATCCCCGCCTTTCGGGCATGACACCGCGCGAGATGGAGGTGTTCATCATGCTCGCCCACGGCGTAGCCGTGCGGCAGATCGCCGAGCGGCTGTGCCTCAGCGGCAAGACCGTCTCCAATCACATGACCCTGTTGAAGAACAAGCTGGGGATCGACTCGCTGGCCGGGTTGGTGCACCTGGCAATCGAAACCGGGGTGCTGCGGGTGGCTGGCGACGCCTCGCCGCCGCATGGCGTTTGAGCCGGGAGCAGCCCATCCACCCGGAACGGCTCAATCCCAGCCCTTGGGGCAGTTCGTGCAGCCTTCCATGTTGGCTTCCTGAAAGTTGCCGAAGCGCGTGCGGGCGCCGGTGAGGTTGGCATTCTCCAGGTTCGAACTGCCAAGCTTGACTTCCTGCAGGTTGGCGTCAGTGAGATCGGCGCCCTTGAGGTCGGCCTTGTTCAGCCAAGTCATTTCCAGGTCGGCTGCGACCAGCTTCACGTCGTGCATCTTGGCCCCGGAGAGACGTGCGAATTCCAGATAGGCGGCGGACAGGTCGGAACCCTGGAATTGAGCGGCCTGGGCGAACAGGCCCCAGCCCTGGACGGCCACCAGCCTCGCCCCGGTGAGGTCCGCCAGACGCAGATTGGCCTGTTGCAGGCTGGCGCGGGTGAGGTTGGCCTTGCCGAGCCTGGCCTTCTCCAGGTTGGCCAGGTCGAGGTTGGCGTGGCGCAGGTCGGCGCCGGACAGATCGGCGCCGGCCAGGTTGATGCGGCGCAGGTCGAAGTTGCGCAGATCGGCACCGCGCAGATCGACTCCGGGGCATTGGCTTTCGGGCTCCATGCGGCATCCGGCGATGACGGTGACGTCGTCCCCTGCGTCCTGCGGGGCAGCGGCGGCAAGGGTGAGGCTGGGAAGCGGGAACAGCAGGCAGGCGAGCAGGGTGCGAGGCAGCATGGCGGTCTCCTGACGGAATGGAAAAGGCCCGCGCCGGATGCGGTGCGGGCCAGGGACTCAGCGGCTGGCAGTCTTGTTGTCCCAGCTGGGCAGCTTGAACACCCAGAAGGACCCGCCCTGGGCCACCGGCCGGGTCAGGTCGGCCATGTCGCCGCCCCAGAGCGGTACCGCTCCACCGTAGCCGACGGTCACGCCGATGTACTGTTCGCCGTCCTGTTCCCAGGTGATAGGCGGAGAGACGATGCCGCTACCGGTCTGGAATTTCCAAAGCTCCTTGCCGGTTTTCGCGTCGAACGCCTTGAGGAAGCCCTCGCCGGTGCCGGTGAACACCAGATTGCCGGCAGTGGCCAGCACGCCTGCCCACAGCGGCAGATGATCCTTGTACTCCCAGACTATCTTGCCCGTCGTTGGGTCCATGGCGCGCAGCGTGCCGACGTGGTCGTCATACATGCGCTTGATGCGGAAGCCCATGCCCAGGTAGGCGCTGCCCTTGGTGTAGTTGACCTCCTCGGTCCAGTAGTCCTCCTTCCAGTGGTTGGCGGGGACGTAGAACAGCCCGGTGTCCTGGCTGTAGGCCATGGGGTTCCAGTTCTTGCCGCCGAGGAAGGGCGGCGAGACTTCCACCGGCTTGCCCTGCTTCTGCCCCGGCTCGGGCAGCGGCGGGCGCTGGCCCTCGTTCTCCACCGGGCGGCCGGTCTTCAGGTCGATGTGGCTGGCCCAGGTGATGTTGTCGACGAAGGGGAAGGCGTTCTGCAGTTTGCCGTTGCTGCGGTCGACCACGTAGAAGAAGCCGTTGCGGTCGGCGTGGGCGGTGGCCTTGATGATCTTGCCGTCCTTGGACTTGTAGTCGAACAGCACCAGTTCGTTGTTGCCGGAGAAGTCCCAGGCGTCATTGGGGGTGTGCTGGTAGAACCACTTCACCTCGCCGGTGCTGGGGTCGACGCCGACCTGGCCGGATGTGTAGAGGCTGTCGTAGTCGTGCGGGTTGCCGCCCTTGGCGGTGCGCGCCCAGGTGTTCCACGGCCCGGGGTTGCCGGCGCCAACGATGATGGTGTTGGTCACGGGGTCGAAGCTGGCGCTCTGCCAGGGCGCACCGCCGCCGTGGTTCCAGGATTCGACCTTGCCGCTGGAAGAGTTCGGGTCGTCCGGCCAGGACGGCGCCTTCACGTTGCCGGTGACGGTGCTGTCCTTGCCGTTGAGGCGGCCCATGTGGCCTTCGACGAAGGGCCGCATCCAGATCTCCTCGCCGGTGTCCGGGTCGCGGGCGAACAGGCGGCCCACCACGCCGAACTCGTCGCCCGAGCTGCCGTGGATCAGCAGTACCTTGCCGGTCTTGCCGTCCTTCACGATGGTCGGGGCGCCGGTCATGGTGTAACCGGCCGCGTGGTCGGCGAACTTCTTCTTCCATACCACCTTGCCGGTCTTCTTGTTCAGCGCCACCACGGAGGCGTCGAGGGTGCCGAAGAAGATCTTGTCGCCGTAGATGGCGGCGCCGCGGTTGACCACGTCGCAGCACGGGCGGATGTCGTCGGGCAGGCGGTGGTTGTAGGTCCACAGGCGCTTGCCGGTCTTGGCGTCGAGGGCGAACAGCCGCGAGTAGGAGGCGGTGACGTAGATCACCCCGTCGCTGACGATGGCCTGGGATTCCTGGCCGCGCTGTTTCTCGTCGCCGAAGGAGAATGACCAGGCCGGGGTCAGCTTGAAGACGTTGTCGGCGTTGACCTGCTTGAGCGGGCTGAAGCGCTGGGCATTGGTGCCCATGCCGTACTGCAGCACGTCGCCGGTGGTCTTGTGGTCGTTGGCGATGTCGTCCCAGCTGACGTCCTTGGCCAGCGCGCTGCCGCCGGCGCCCAAAGCCACGGCGAGTGCGAGGCTGTGCAGGGCAAGGCGCAGGGGGGCGGCAGAGGCGGGTGAAGTTCTTGTTGTCATGGTCGGATTCCCGTTTGAATGAGGGTCGAGAAACGGCAGGCCGCTGCTCGTGCCGCGGCGAATCCATGGTGGAAGGGCGACGGTCGGACGGGAACGGAAATACTCCCGGCGGGAGCGGGACAATTTCCCGGTGCGGGTATGACTTGGGATTGCTGCCAAAGGGCTGGGCGAGGGGTACCGCCGCCTTGGTACGAAGGGAGTAGGCGGCCGCGTCCAAAGCAGGATTCGGCGCCGGGCCGGGCGTTCTTACCATCGTCATCACTGGCGCTCTGTCGGACGCCAAGCCTTGCCAAGCATCTCGATGAGGATGAAGTGATGAACAACAAGAATGCGCTGCGCGGCCTGCTGTTGCTGGCCAGTCTCGGTGCCTCGGCCCTGGCCCTGGCGCATGGCAACGTGACTCCCCAGGCGGTGGACACCACGGGCCTCGAACCGCTGGGCAAGGAATGGCGCGAAACCAATCCCTATCGCGAACCCTACGCCAACCATGAGCTGGCGGTGGAGATCGGCGCCTCGGCCTACAACCAGAACTGCGCGCGCTGCCATGGCCTGGAAGCCAAGTCCGGCGGTATCGCGCCAGACCTGCGGCTGCTCGATCTGGGGGCGGAGGGCGATGAGTGGTTCAAGGAGCGGGTAATCAACGGCGCGGTGCGTGATGGCGCCGTGTACATGCCGAAGATGGCCGACTTCATCAGCCAGGAAGGACTCTGGGCGATCCGCAGCTACCTCGAAAGCGTGCACGTCAACGAGTGACCGCATTCGCCGGACTTCGCTGGTCCGCATCAGGTCGTGACGGGCGCTGTAGCGGCGAGGCGGCCAGGCGCTCGGCGGGAGGTCGAAAGGACAGGGACCGGCCATCGTGCCGGCCCTTTGCTTTTGTTGCGGGATGTGATTGCAGGAGCGCCCTGTGGGCGCTCATCGCGGGCCTGCTCCTACATGGTTTATTGGATGACTCGCTGCGCTCGCCCTTCGGGCCGCACTGAAGTGCGTTCAGCGCAAGCGTTGTCCGCGAACGCGGGAAACCAGAAAACAGTTGCTCCCGCAGACAGAACGGTGCGTTCTGGCGAGGGGTAGGAGCCGCATGCACAGCATCTACTACCAAATGACGAACCCATCGCTCCCATGGGCGCATATCGGGCGGGGAAGGGCGCTGCCTAAGATCGGTCCATGACCCGGCCATCGTGGGCCGGGAACCGACAGGAGAGTTTCGCCATGATCTACGCCCAACCCGGAACCCCCGGCGCCGTCGTCACCCTCAAGCCGCGCTATGGCAACTACATCGGCGGCGAGTTCGTCTCCCCGGTCAAAGGCCAGTACTTCACCAATACCTCGCCGGTGAACGGCCAGCCGATCGCCGAGTTTCCCCGATCCACCGCCGAAGACATCGACAAGGCGCTGGACGCCGCCCATGCCGCCGCCGACGCCTGGGGACGCACCTCGGTGCAGGATCGCGCGCTGGTCCTGCTGAAGATCGCCGAGCGCATCGAACAGAACCTGGAAATGCTCGCCGTCGCCGAAACCTGGGACAACGGCAAGGCCGTGCGCGAAACGCTGAACGCCGACGTGCCGCTGGCCGCCGACCACTTCCGCTACTTCGCCGGTTGCATCCGCGCCCAGGAAGGCAGCGCCGCCGAGATCGACGACGGCACCGTCGCCTACCACATCCACGAACCGCTGGGCGTGGTCGGGCAGATCATCCCGTGGAACTTCCCGTTGTTGATGGCCGCCTGGAAGCTCGCCCCGGCGCTGGCCGCCGGCAACTGCGTGGTGCTCAAGCCGGCCGAGCAGACACCGCTATCGATCATGATCCTGGCCGAAATCATCGGCGACCTGCTGCCGCCCGGCGTGCTCAACATCGTCCAGGGTTTCGGCAAGGAAGCCGGCGAGGCACTGGCGACCAGCAAGCGCATCGCCAAGATCGCCTTCACCGGCTCGACCCCTGTGGGTTCGCACATCCTCAAGTGCGCGGCGGAGAACATCATCCCGTCCACCGTCGAGCTGGGCGGCAAGAGCCCGAACATCTTCTTCGAAGACATCATGCGTGCCGAGCCGAGCTTCATCGAGAAGGCCGCCGAGGGCCTGGTGCTGGCCTTCTTCAACCAGGGCGAGGTGTGCACCTGTCCGTCGCGGGCGCTGGTGCAGGAGTCCATCTTCGAACCGTTCATGGCCGAGGTGCTGAAGAAGATCGCCGTGATCAGGCGCGGCAACCCGCTGGACACCGACACCATGGTCGGCGCCCAGGCTTCGCAGCAGCAGTACGAGAAGATCCTTTCCTACCTCGATATCGCCCAGAGCGAGGGCGCCGAGCTGCTTGCCGGCGGCGCCAGCGAACGCCTTTCCGGCGACCTGGCCAGCGGCTATTACATCCAGCCAACCCTGCTCAAGGGCCACAACAGGATGCGCGTGTTCCAGGAAGAGATCTTCGGCCCGGTGGTCGGCGTCACCACCTTCAAGGACGAAGCCGAGGCCCTGGCGATCGCCAACGACACCGAATTCGGCCTCGGCGCCGGCGTCTGGACCCGCGACATCAACCGCGCCTGGCGCATGGGCCGCGGCATCAAGGCCGGCCGCGTGTGGACCAACTGCTACCACCTGTACCCGGCGCACGCCGCGTTCGGTGGCTACAAGAAGTCCGGCGTCGGCCGCGAGACCCACAAGATGATGCTCGACCACTACCAGCAGACCAAGAACCTGCTGGTGAGCTATGACATCAATCCGCTGGGCTTCTTCTGATCGCCTCTCCTGGCCTGCGTGATGAGAGGCGCGCAGGGCAACTTGCCAGCGCACCAGCGTGTGCGGCTCGCGCCGGGGCACCCCCGCTTTCCCATCAGCGAGCTTGGCGTAACGCGGCCTTCGGGCCGCGTTTTTCTTTTCCGGAGGCTTGCCCCTCGATCGAACGGATGGAACTGCCGCCGCGCGATCGCTACCAAATCAGGGGGGAAACTCCTTCCAAAGTATCATTCGGGCGCCTCGTCCCGGGTGCTTAACTGGACTTGCCGGAATCGACCGGCCAACAAGAAAGAGGACAGACCCATGTGGACCAAGCCTAGCTTTACCGACCTTCGCCTTGGCTTCGAAGTGACCCTGTACTTCGCCAACCGCTGATCCATTCGGCCCCGGTCCCGCCGGGGCCTTCAGCCCACGGGGCAGTCCCATGCACATCAAGATTCTCGGTTCGGCCGCCGGCGGCGGTTTCCCCCAGTGGAACTGCAACTGCCGCAACTGTCGTGGCGTGCGCGATGGCAGTGTCGCCGCGCAGCCGCGCACCCAGTCGTCCATCGCCCTGTCCGACGACGGGGTGAACTGGATTCTCTGCAACGCCTCTCCGGACATCCGCGCCCAGCTCGCCGCCTTCCCGGCATTGCAGCCGGCACGGCGCCTGCGCGACTCGGCGATTGCCGCGATCATCCTGCTGGACAGCCAGATCGACCACTGCACCGGCCTGCTCAGCCTGCGCGAAGGCTGCCCGCACGAGGTCTGGTGCACCGAGCCGGTCCACCAGGACCTGAGCACCGGGTTCCCGCTGTTCCCCATGCTCGCGCACTGGAATGGCGGCCTGCGCCATCGGGCCATCGGCCTGGACTGCGAGCCGTTCACGGTTCCGGCCTGCCCGGGCCTGCGCTTCACCGCCATCCCCCTGCGCAGCAGCGCGCCGCCGTATTCGCCGCATCGGGGCAATCCGCACCCAGGCGACAACATCGGCCTGTTCGTCGAAGACCTGCGTAGCGGCGGCGCGCTGTTCTACGCGCCCGGCCTGGGCCAGGTGGACGAGGCGCTGCTGGGCTGGATGCGCCGCGCCGACTGCCTGCTGCTCGACGGCACCCTGTGGCGCGACGACGAGATGCGCCACTGCGAGGTCGGCGACAAGCTCGGCAGCGAAATGGGCCACCTGCCGCAGAGCGGGCCGGGCGGGATGATCGAGGTGCTCGACGGCATCCAGGGGCCGCGCAAGGTGCTCATCCACATCAACAACACCAATCCCATCCTCGACACCGTTTCGCCCGAGCGCGCCGAGCTGGACGCGCGCGGCATCGAAGTGGCCTGGGATGGCATGGCCATCCACCTCCAGGGAGACCGCCATGACCCGTGAAGCCATGAATCCCGCCGAGTTCGAGCAGGCGCTGCGCGGCAAGGGCGCCTGCTACCACATTCATCATCCGTACCACCGCGCCATGTACGAGGGCCGCGCGACCTGCGAGCAGATCCAGGGCTGGGTGGCGAACCGTTTCTACTACCAGGTGAACATCCCGCTGAAGGACGCCGCGATCCTCGCTAACTGCCCGGACCGCGAGACCCGCCGCGAGTGGATCCAGCGCATCCTCGACCACGACGGCGCGCCGGGCGAGGAGGGCGGCATCGAAGCCTGGCTGCGCCTGGCCGAAGCAGTGGGGCTGGACCGCGAGCAGGTGCTTTCGCAGGAACTGGTGCTGCCGGGCGTGCGCTTTGCGGTGGACGCCTATGTCAACTTCGCCCGCCGCGCCAGCTGGCAGGAGGCGGCGAGCAGCTCGCTGACCGAACTGTTCGCGCCGCAGATCCACCAGTCGCGGCTGGACAGCTGGCCGCAGCATTACCCGTGGATCGACGCGACCGGCTACGACTACTTCCGCAAGCGCCTGTCCCAGGCGCGCCGCGATGTCGAGCACGGCCTGCGCATCACCCTCGACCACTACCGCACCCGCGAGGCCCAGGAGCGCATGCTGGAAATCCTGCAGTTCAAGCTGGACGTGCTCTGGAGCATGCTCGACGCCATGAGCATGGCCTACGAACTGGAGCGCCCGCCGTACCATACGGTCACCCGCGAGCGCGTCTGGCATAGGGGGCTGCTGTGATGAGCCTGCCGTCGCTCAGCAGCGTGCCGGCGTTGCGCAGGGGGTTCCGCCTGCAATTCGAACCGGCCCAGGACTGCCATGTGCTGCTCTACCCGGAGGGCATGGTCAAGCTCAACGGCAGCGCCGGGGAAATCCTCCAGCGGGTGGATGGCCACCGGGATGTGGCGTCGATCATCGACGAGCTGCGCGAAAGCTTCCCCGGCGTGCCGGGTATCGACGAAGACATCCTGGCGTTTCTCGAGGTGGCCCATGCGCAATACTGGATCGAGTTGCACTGAAACGGCCGGCCCGCCGCTCTGGCTGCTGGCCGAGCTGACCTACCGCTGCCCGCTGCAGTGCCCGTACTGCTCCAATCCGCTGGACTTCGCCAGACAGGGCGAGGAATTGACCACGGCGGAGTGGATCGAGGTGTTCCGCCAGGCTCGTGAGCTGGGCGCCGCGCAGCTGGGCTTTTCCGGCGGCGAGCCGCTGGTCCGCCAGGATCTCGAGGAGCTGATCCGCGCCGCGCGGCAACTGGGTTACTACACCAACCTGATCACCTCCGGAATCGGCCTCACCGAGGCCCGCGTCGCAGCCTTCAAGGATGCCGGTCTGGACCATATCCAGATCAGCTTCCAGGCCGCCGACGAGGAGGTGAACAACCTGCTCGCCGGCTCGCGCAAGGCCTTCGCCCAGAAACTGGCGATGGCCCGCGCGGTGAAGGCCGCCGGCTACCCCATGGTGCTGAACTTCGTCACCCATCGGCACAACATCGACAACATCGCGCGGATCATCGAACTGTGCATCGAACTGGAGGCGGATTTCGTCGAACTCGCCACCTGCCAGTTCTACGGCTGGGCCGAGCTGAACCGAGCCGGGTTGTTGCCGACCCGCGCGCAGCTGGAACGCGCGGAGCGCATCACCAACGAATACCGGGCGAAGCTGGCCGCCGAACGGCACCCGTGCAAGCTGATCTTCGTCACCCCGGACTATTACGAGGAGCGCCCCAAGGCCTGCATGGGCGGCTGGGCCAGCGTGTTCCTCGACGTCACCCCGGACGGCACCGCGCTGCCGTGCCACAGCGCGCGGCAACTGCCGGTGCAGTTCCCCAACGTGCGCGAGCACAGCCTGCGGCACATCTGGTACGACTCGTTCGGCTTCAATCGCTTCCGTGGCGACGCGTGGATGCCCGAGCCATGCCGCTCCTGCGACGAGAAGGCCAAGGATCATGGCGGCTGCCGCTGCCAGGCGTTCATGCTCACCGGCGACGCCACCGCCACTGACCCGGTATGCAGCAAGTCCGCCCATCACGGGAAAATCCTCGAGGCGCGGCGCCAGGCCGAGGACGCGCCGCTTGAGCTGGCCGATCTGACCTGGCGCAACGAGCGGGCTTCGCGCCTGATCTGCAAGGCATGAACCAGCGTTGCCTGCCCCACGGCGACTGGCCTAGCCAGTGGAGCGCACACCGTGCGGTTGCCGCCGGTCGTGACTTCGCCGAACTGCATGCGGCCCATGGCGGAGTGCTGTGGGTCGAGTTCGATCCGCCAAGCGCGCGCTGCCGCCTGTACCTGTACCGCAATGGCGCGCGCTGCGAGCTGACGCCGCCGGGCGCCTCGGTGCGCAGCCGGGTCTACGAATATGGCGGCGGGGCCTGCTGCGCCACCGCCGATGGCGTGGCCTGGGTCGAGGAGAGCGACCAGCAGGTGCGCTGGCAGCCGCTCGACGGCGCGCTGCGAACCGTCACCCAGCGCACGCAGAGCCGCTATGGCGACCTGCGGTACGTGCCCGCCTGGAATGCGCTGATTGCGGTGGAGGAAAGCCACGAGGCCGATGCCGTGCGCCACCGCATCGTGCGCCTGGACGCCGACAGTGGGCGGCGCGTGCTGGTCGAGGGCGCCGATTTCTACGCCGCGCCGGTGGCCGATGCCGGCGGGCAGCGCCTGGCCTGGATCGAATGGGACCGCCCGCAGCAACCCTGGACCAGCACCCGTCTGTGCGAGTCGCGCGACGGCATCAGTCGTTGCCTGGCGGGGGAGGCTGGCGGCGAGTCGATCCAGCAACCGCGCTTCGACCCGCACGGCCGCCTGCACTGGCTCAGCGACCGTAGCGGCTGGTGGCGCCCCGAATGCGAAGCGCCGAGCGCCGTCCAGCATGCCGAGGTAGACCACGCCGGCGCACCCTGGCAACTGGGCGCAAGCACGTGGCTACCGCTGGCGGCGGGCGAGACATTTCTCAGCCGCTTCGAGGACGGCTACGGCGTGCTCGCGCTGCGTGCCGCGGACGGCGGCGAACGCCGGCTGGCAACCGGGTACAGCCGCTTTCGCTGCCTGAGCGCCGACGACGGCTTCCTATATTGCGTCGCCGCCGCGCCGGACCGACTGCCGGCGGTGCTGGCGATTCGTCGCGAGGATGGCGCAATCGAGGTGCTGGCGGGAGGCGAGCAGCCGCTGGACGAGGCAGAGCTGTCGCGCGGCGAGCCGTTCCGCTACGAGGTGGATGCCGGCGACCACGGCCACGGCTTCTTCTATTCGCCGCGCAACGCCCAGTGTCGCGGCGAACCGGGACGGCGGCCGCCGCTGGTGGTGTTCCTGCATGGCGGCCCGACCTCCGCCTGCTTCCCGGTGTTCGACCCGCGCATCCAGTTCTGGACCCAGCGTGGCTTCGCCGTGGCCGACCTCAACTACCGGGGCAGCACCGGCTACGGCCGCGCCTACCGCGACAAGCTGCGCGGCGAGTGGGGCAGCCTGGAGGTGAAGGACAGCTGGGCGGCGGTGGAACATCTCGCCAAGAGCGGCCGCATCGACTGTCAGCGGGTATTCGTGCGCGGCGCCAGCGCCGGCGGCTACAGCGCCCTCTGCGCGCTGGCGTTCGTCGGCGGCTTCCGTGGCGGCGCCAGCCTCTACGGAGTCAGCGATCCGCTGGCGCTGGGGCGGGTCACCCACAAGTTCGAGGCCGACTATCTCGGCTGGCTGATCGGCGATCCGCAGCGCGACGCCCGTCGCTACCGGGCGCGCACGCCGCTGCTGCATGCCGCGCGCATCGAGGTGCCGGTGATCTTCTTCCAGGGCGAGCTGGATGCCGTGGTGGTGCCGACGCAGACCGAAGACATGGTCGCCAGCCTGCGGGCGCGCGGCGTGCCGGTGGAATATCACTGCTATCCCGGCGAGCGGCACGGCTTCCGCCAGGCGGGCAACCTGGCCCATGCGCTGGAGGCGGAGTGGCGTTTCTACCTGGCCCGGCTGAGCGTCTGAACCCTGGCAAAGGTCGCATTGCAATAACCCACGGATGAAGTAGGCTGCCGGAAAATTCCGATAAAAATAAGAATGGTCCGTCAGATGAATCACGACCTCAGCCAGCTGCGCAAATTCGTTTCGCCGGAAATCATCTTCGGCGCCGGCTGCCGGCACAGCGTTGCCAATTACGCGAAAACCTTCGGCGCCCGCAGGGTCCTGCTGGTCTCCGATCCCGGCGTCGTCGCCGCCGGCTGGGTAGCCGATATCGAGCACAGCCTGAGCGAGCAGGGCATCGACTACTGCGTTTACACCAATGTGTCGCCCAACCCGCGCGTCGAGGAAGTCATGCTCGGCGCCGAGGTCTACCGCAGCCAGGGCTGCAACGTCATCGTCGCGGTCGGCGGTGGCAGCCCGATGGACTGCGCCAAGGGCATCGGCATCGTCGTCGCACACGGGCGCAGCATTCTCGAGTTCGAGGGGGTGGACAAGATCCGCGTGCCGAGCCCGCCGCTGATCCTCATCCCGACCACCGCCGGCACCTCGGCGGACGTTTCCCAGTTCGTCATCATTTCCAACCAGGACGAGCGCATGAAGTTCTCCGTGGTCAGCAAGGCGGTGGTGCCCGATGTGTCGCTGATCGACCCGGAAACCACCCTGACCATGGACCCGTTCCTCTCCGCCTGCACCGGCATCGACGCCCTGGTGCACGCCATCGAGGCGTTCGTTTCCACCGGCCACGGGCCGCTCACCGATCCCCACGCGCTGGAAGCCATGCGCCTGATCGACGGCAACCTGGTGCAGATGATCGCCAATCCCGACGACATCGCCCTGCGCGAGAAGATCATGCTCGGCAGCATGCAGGCCGGGCTGGCCTTTTCCAACGCCATCCTCGGCGCGGTACACGCCATGTCGCACAGTCTCGGCGGCTTCCTCGATCTGCCGCACGGGCTGTGCAACGCGGTGCTGGTGGAGCACGTGGTGGCCTTCAACTACAGCGCCGCGCCGGAGCGCTTCAAGGTCATCGCCGAGACCTTCGGCATCGACTGCCGGGGCCTCAACCATGCGCAGATCCGCCTGCGCCTGGTGGAACACCTGATCGAACTCAAGCGCACCGTCGGCTTCCACGAAACCCTCGGCCTGCATGGCGTCGGCAGTTCGGACATTCCCTTCCTCTCGCGCCATGCCATGCAGGACCCGTGCATCCTCACCAACCCGCGCGAGTCGAGCCAGCGAGACGTCGAGGTGGTTTATGGCGAGGCCCTCTGACGAGCAGCAGGATGCGCTGACCGGCCTTCTCGGCCTCGGCAGCCATTCCGCGCGCAAGAGCCATTACCCGGAGCTGCTGGCGCGCCTGGAAGAGCTGGAGACCGAGCGCAACCGCTACAAATGGCTGTTCGAGCACGCCGTGCACGGCATCTTCCAGGCCAGCCTCAACCATGGCCTGCGCGCGGCCAACCCGGCGCTGGCGCGGATGCTCGGCTACACCGACCCGCAGCAGGTGCTGTGGACCCTGAAGGACATGGCCAGCCATCTGTTCGTCGACGGCGAGGCGGAGATGCGCCGCATCCGGACGCTGCTGCAGGAGCGAGGTGGGCTGTTCGGTTATGAAACCCGTCTGCTGCGCAAGGACGGCAGCCATGTCGACGTGCTGATGAACCTGCTCATCAAGCCCGACGAAGAGGGACTGGTGGAAGGCTTCGTCGCCGACATCACCGAGCGCATCCAGGCCCAGCAGCGCCTGCAGACCCTCAATGAGGAACTGGAGCAGCGCGTCGCCGCGCGAACCCGCGAGCTGGTAGCGCTCAACCAGCAGCTGTGCGAGGCCCGCGACGCCGCCGAGGCCGCCAACAACAGCAAGGACAAGTACCTGGCCGCCGCCAGCCACGACCTGCTGCAACCGCTCAACGCCGCGCGCCTGCTGGTGGATACCCTGCGCGAGCGGCAATTGCCGGCGGCCGAGCAACTGCTGGTGGAGCGCACCCACCAGGCTCTGGAAGGCGCGGAAACGCTGCTCACCGACCTGCTGGAAATCGCCCGCCTGGACCAGAGCGCGATCCGCCCGGACCTGGACAATCACCACCTCGACGAACTGCTCGGCCCGCTGACCTCGGAATTCGACGGCGTGGCGCGCTCCTCCGGCCTGCAACTGCGTGTGCGCATCCCGCGCCAGGCGGTGCGCACCGACGTGCGCCTGCTCTCGCGCATCCTGCGCAACTTCCTCAGCAATGCCTGTCGCTACACCGAACGTGGCGCCGTACTGCTCGGCGGGCGCAGGCGGGGCGACAAGCTGCGCCTGGAGGTGTGGGACAGCGGCCGGGGCATTCCGGCCGACCAGTTGCAGGCGATCTTCCGCGAATTCAACCAGCTCGATGTCGGTCGCGCCGCCGAGCGCCGGGGCGTCGGCCTCGGGTTGGCAATCGTCGACCGCATCGCCGGCATCCTCGGCTATCGCGTCGAAGTGCGCTCGGTGCCAGGACGCGGCTCGGTGTTCTCCATCGAAGTGCCGCTGGCCGACGAGGCCCCCGCGCCGCCGGCCAGCGAAGCCAGCCCGCGCCCTTCGACCGGCGACCCCTTGCCCGGCCGGCGCCTGCTGGTGGTGGACAACGAGGAAGCGATCCTCTACAGCATGTCCGCGCTGCTCGGCCAATGGGGCTGCGAAGTGCTTGCCGCCACTGACCTGGATGGCGCACTCGCCGTGCTCGGCGGGCGCGCGCCGGAGGCCATCCTCGCCGACTACCACCTCGACCATGGCACCACCGGCTGCCAGGTGGTGAGCGCCCTGCGCGAGCACTTCGCCACCGACCTGCCCGCCGTGATGATCACCGCCGACCGCACCGACGAATGCCGCCGCGCCCTGCAGCGCCTTGGCGTTCCGTTGCTGAACAAACCGGTCAAGCCGGGCAAGCTGCGTGCCGTACTGAGTGCGATGCTCAGCGACTGAAGCACTTCAGCCCTGCTTCGTGCCGCGCACCGTCTGCCGCCGCCGCCAGTTGCGGCCGATCCACCAGCGCCAGTAGCCCATGGTCAGGAAATAGGCGAACACCCCGATCAGCACGCCGCAGACCAGCGAGCCGAGCAGGAACGGCTGCCACAGCGTCGACAGCTCGTCGCAGATCCATTCCCAGGTCAGGTTCTCCGGCAGCGTCCGCGGCGGGACCTGCATCAGCCAGGCGCCCATCTTGTAGGTGCAGTAGAACACCGGCGGCATGGTGATCGGATTGGTCAGCCAGACCAGCCCCACCGAGATCGGCAGGTTGGCCCGGGCCCAGATCGCCAGGCTCGCCGCCAGCAGCATCTGCATGGGAATTGGCACGAAGGCGGCGAACAGTCCCATGCCCATGGCCCGCGACACCGAGTGGCGATTCAGGTGCCAGAGATTGGGCGAATGGATCAGCGGACCGAGGAAGCGCAGGCCCTTGTGTTCCCTGATCACCTGCGGATCGGGCATGTAGCGCTTGAAAAGTCGGCGCGGCATGGGGGAAATCCCTGACAGACAGAAATGGGTCATTATGCCTAGCTGACGAGCACCGTTGATCCGCATTTATGACTCGGTGTAACCGGCGGCGGCTGTCGCCCGGTTGCTCCGCGAGGGAAGCTGTCGATGCGTTCAGGGATGATCGCGCTGGCGCTCGGGCTGCTCGTCCTGCGCTTTCTGCCTGCGTTGCCGCCACTGTGGGCTCTGGCGCTGCTGTCTGCCGCGGCATTTCCGCTGCTGGGCAGGCGTCGCGGCTGGCTGGGGCTGTTCCTGCTGGGCTTCGCCTGGGCCTGCCTGTCGGCGCACTGGACGCTGGCTGACCGCCTGTCGAAAAGCCTCGATGGCAGCACCCTCTGGCTGGAAGGCCGGGTCGCCGGCCTGCCGGACGTTTCGCCCGACGGAGTGCGTTTCGAACTGGAGGATATCGGCGGCGCCCGCGTGCCGCTGCCACGCCGCATGCGCCTGTCGTGGCACGGCGGGCCGCGGGTGCAGGGTGGCGAGCGCTGGCGGCTGGCGGTGCGGCTGAAGCGGGCGCGCGGGCTGGTCAACCAGTTCGGCTTCGACTACGAGGCCTGGCTGACCGCCCGGCGCATCGGTGCCACCGGCAGCGTCAAGGTCGGCGAACGGCTGCAGGCCGCCAGTGGTCCGGCGGCGTGGCGCGAATCCTGGCGGCAGCGCCTGCTGGCGGTGGATGCCAACGGCCGCTCCGCCGCGCTGGCGGCGCTGGTGCTGGGCGATGGCTCGGGACTCGGGCGGCGGGACTGGCAGATCCTGCAGGACACCGGAACCATGCACCTGATGGTGATTTCCGGCTCGCACATCTCCCTGCTGGCCGGGCTGCTCTACGGGCTGGTGGTGCAGCTGTCGCGCCGGGGCTGGTGGCCGCCCCGGCTTCCCTGGCTGCCCTGCGCGTGCGCGCTGGCGGTCTGCGGCGCCTGGGGCTACGCGCTGATGGCCGGGCTGGAAGTGCCGGCCCGGCGGGCCTGCGTGATGATTTCACTGGTGCTGCTGTGGCGCCTGCGCTTTCGCCACCTGGGCTTGTGGATTCCGTTGCTTGCGGCCCTGGCGCTGCTCCTGCTGGTCGACCCGCTGGCCAGCCTGACGCCAGGCTTCTGGCTGTCGTTCGGCGCCGTGGCGCTGCTGATCCTCGGTTTCGCCGGACGCCTCGGGAAATGGTCGTGGTGGCGCGCCTGGACCCGCGCGCAATGGCTGATGGCGCTGGGGCTGGCGCCTGCCTTGCTGATGCTCGGGCTGCCGGTGAGCTTCACGGGAATGCTGGCGAACCTGATCGCGGTGCCCTGCGTGGAGCTGCTGGTGGTGCCGATGGCGTTGCTCGGCAGCCTGCTGCTGGCTGTTCCGTGGCTGGGGGAGGGTGTGCTGTGGTGCGCCGGCGGGGTGCTGGAACTGCTCTTCCGCCTGCTGGCCGCCATGGCCGGGCTGGCGCCGGCCTGGCAGCCGATGGTTGCACCCGGCTGGGCGCTGGCCCTGGCGCTCGCCGGCGCGCTGCTGATGCTGCTGCCGGCCGGCGTGCCCATGCGCCTGCTGGGTATCGCGCTGTGGCTGCCGGTTCTGTATCCGCAGCCGGACGCGCCCGCATTCGGCCTTGCCGAGGTGCGGGTGCTGGACGTGGGGCAGGGGCTTTCGGTGCTGGTCCGCACCCATCGGCATGCCTGGCTCTACGACGCCGGCCCGCGCAGCGGCGACTTCGATCTCGGCGAGCGGGTGGTGGTGCCGGAACTGCGCGGGCTGGGCATCACGCAACTGGACATGCTGATGCTCAGCCACGCCGACAGCGACCATGCCGGCGGCGCCCAGGCGGTGGTTGCCGCCGTGCCGGCTGCGCGGGTGGTCAGCGGCGAGCCGGAGCGGCTGCCCCGCGCGCTGGCCGCCGGGCCATGCCGGGACGAGGAGTGGCAGGTTGACGGAGTGCATTTCTCCAGTTGGCACTGGCCGGCGGCGCGGGACAGCAACGAGCGCTCCTGCGTGCTGCGCGTCGAGGCCGCGGGCGAGAGCGTCTTGCTCACCGGCGATATGCCGGTCGCCGCCGAGCAGGCGTGGCTGGCGGCGCACCCCCGGCCGCACGTGGACTGGCTGCTGGCCGGCCACCATGGCAGTCGCAGCTCTTCCGGGCCGGGATTCCTGCGCGCCCTGGCGCCCGGCGCCTTCCTCATCTCGCGGGGCATGAACAATCCCTACGGCCATCCCCATCCGCTGGTCGTGCAGCGGGTCCGCGATTCCGGCATCGCCATCCACGATACGGCGGCGGAAGGCGGCCTGAGGATCCTCCTCGGGGCCCGCCAGCCAGCGCATGCAGCCCGCGCAGTGCCTCGCTTCTGGCGGGAAAAATGAGAACCGCGGCGGTCGGCGCAGGGTTAGCCCTGTGCTAGAGTGTCGCGACTTTTTTCTTGGGGAATTCGCCACTGTGTGGGAACTGGTAAAAGCCGGCGGCTGGATGATGCTGCCGATCATTCTGAGCTCCATCGCGGCCACCGCCATCATCGCCGAGCGGCTCTGGACGCTGCGCCTGAGCAGGGTGGCGCCGCCCCAGCTGCTGGGGCAGGTCTGGAAGCAGATCAAGGCGAAGAAGATGAACAGCCAGGCCCTCAAGGAGCTCAGGCACTCCTCGCCGCTGGGTGAAATCCTCGCCGCCGGCCTGGCCAATTCCAGGCATGGCCGGGAGATCATGAAGGAGTGCATCGAGGAGGCCGCGTCGCGCGTCATCCACGAGCTGGAGCGCTACCTGAACGCCCTCGGCACCATCGCCGCCATGTCTCCGTTGCTGGGTCTGCTCGGTACGGTGTTCGGCATGATCGACATCTTCAGCGCGTTCATGCGCGACGGCATGGCCAATGCGCCGATGCTCGCCGGCGGTATTTCCAAGGCCTTGGTCACCACCGCGGCCGGCCTGATCGTGGCGATTCCCGCCGTGTTCTTCCACCGCTACCTGCTGCGCCGCATCGATGAGCTGGTGGTGGCCATGGAACAGGAAGCGATCAAGCTGGTGGAAGTGGTGCAGGGCGACCGCGAGGTCGACTACGCCGAGGATGGCAAAGCGTGAAGTTCCGCCGCAGAGCGGGGAGCGCCGCGCGTGACGACGTGTTCCTCAACCTGACCTCGCTGATCGACGTGATCTTCGTGCTGCTGCTGTTCTTCGTGGTCAGCACCTCCTTCACCAAGCCGTCGCAGCTCAAGGTCGAGCTGCCCGAGGCGGTCAGCGGCACGCCGCCGGAGGCCACCGAGATCAGGCAGCTGGAGCTGGCCATCGACACCCAGGGCCACTATTCGCTGAACGGCCAGGTGCTCGCCCGCAGCGACCTGTCGACCCTGATGGCGGCCATGCAGAAGGAGTCGGACGGCGACAACAGCCTGCCGGTGGTGATCACCGCCGACGGCAAGACCACCCACCAGTCGGTGGTCACCGCCATGGATGCGGCCGGCAAGCTCGGCTTCTCGCACCTGCGCATCACCACCGTCGAGGCCCAGGCGGACAAGCCCTGATGGCTTTCGCCGACCGCCTGCTCGACGCCTGGTACCGCGGCCATCCGGCGCTGGCGCTGCTGCGCCCGCTGGAGTGGCTGTACCGCTCGGTGGCCAGGCGCAAGCGCGCGGCGTTCCTGTCCGGGCAGCGCGAGGCCTACCGCGCGCCGGTGCCGGTCCTGGTGGTCGGCAACATCACCGTTGGCGGTACCGGCAAGACGCCGATGATCCTCTGGCTGATCGAGCATTGCCGCTCCCGTGGGCTGCGGGTGGGCGTGGTCAGCCGTGGCTACGGGGCGAAACCGCCGGCCTATCCCTGGCGCGTGCGCGCGGACCAGCAGGCGGGCGAGGCGGGCGACGAGCCGCTGATGATCGTACAGCGCAGCGGCGTGCCGCTGATGATCGACCCGGACCGCCCACGTGCCGTGCAGGCGCTGCTGGCCGAAGAGCCGCTGGACCTGATCCTCTGCGACGACGGCCTGCAGCACTACCGCCTGGCGCGGGATCTGGAGCTGGTGCTGATCGACGCCGCCCGCGGGCTGGGCAATCGCCGCTGCCTGCCGGCCGGGCCGCTGCGCGAGCCGGCCGAGCGCCTGGCGGAGGTCGACGCGGTGCTGCACAACGGCGCCGCCAGCGATCCGGCGGATGGCTTCTCCTTCGTCCTGCAGCCGACCCGGCTGGTCAACCTGGCGTCCGGCGAGACTGCCGCACTCGACCGTTTCCCCCCCGGGCAGGCCGTGCACGCGCTGGCCGGCATCGGCAACCCGCAGCGTTTCTTCGCGACGCTCGAGGCGCTACACTGGCGGCCGATTCCGCATGTCTTCCCCGACCACGCAGCCTATGACGCCGGACAGCTGCAATTCAGTCCGCCACTGCCGCTGCTGATGACCGAGAAGGACGCGGTGAAATGCCGGGCCTTCGCCGCTCCCGACTGGTGGTACCTCGCCGTCGACGCGCAGCCTTCCCCGGCCTTCGTCGCCTGGTTCGACGCCCAGCTCGAGCGTCTCGCCGCGCGCTGACAGGCAGCCCCGCTGCCCCTGCTTTCCAAGGACTCCGACCATGGACCCGAAACTCCTCGACATTCTCGCCTGCCCGCTGTGCAAGGGGCCGCTGAAGCTGGCCGACGACAAATCCGAACTGATCTGCAAGGCCGACGGCCTGGCCTATCCGGTGCGCGACGGGATTCCGGTGATGCTCGAAGGCGAAGCCCGCACCCTGAACGTCGACGAACGCCTGGACAAGTAACCGCGAGCGAGCCGAGCAGCACCGATGAGCAACGCCTTCACTGTCGTAATTCCCGCCCGCTACGCCTCCACCCGCCTGCCCGGCAAGCCGCTGCAGGACATCGCCGGCAAACCGATGATCCAGCACGTCTGGGAACAGGCGCGCAGGAGCGGCGCCACCCAGGTGGTGGTCGCCACCGACGATGCGCGCATCCGCGAGGCCTGCGAGGGCTTCGGCGCCCAGGCGCTGCTGACCCGCGCCGACCACAATTCCGGCACCGATCGCCTGGCGGAAGTCGCCGATGCGCTGGGCCTGGCCGACGACGCCATAGTGGTCAACGTCCAGGGCGACGAGCCGCTGATCCCGCCGTCGATCATCGACCAGGTGGCCGGCAATCTCGCCGCCCACCCGGAGGCCGGCATCGCCACCCTGGCCGAACCGATCCACGAGGTCGCGGCGCTGTTCAATCCGAACATCGTCAAAGTCGTCAGCGACTGCAACGGCCTGGCGCTGACCTTCAGCCGCGCCACCCTGCCGTGGGCGCGCGACGCCCTCGCCGCCAGCCGCGACCTGCTGCCGGCCGGCGTCCCTTATCGCCGACACATCGGCATCTATGCCTATCGCGCGCGCTTCCTGCGCGATTTCGTAGCCTGGGGCCCGTGCTGGCTGGAAGACACCGAATGCCTGGAGCAGCTGCGCGCGCTCTGGCACGGCGTGCGCATCCACGTGGCCGACGCCCTGGAGGCGCCGCAGGCCGGCGTCGATACACCGGAAGACCTCGAGCGCGTGCGGCGCATCCTGGGGGCCTGATGCGCGTCCTGTTCGTCTGCCTGGGCAACATCTGCCGTTCGCCCACCGCCGAGGCCGTGCTGCGCCACAAGGTGCGCGAAGCCGGCCTGGAGGATGTCATCCATATCGATTCCGCCGGCACCGGCGACTGGCACGTGGGCAAGGCGCCCGACCCGCGCACCCGCGTGGCGGCCATGCGCCGCGGCTATGACCTGTCGGCCCTGCGCGCGCGGCAGGTGGGCGCGGTGGACTTCTCCCGCTTCGACCTGATCCTGGCGATGGATCACGCCAACCTGGCCGACCTGCAGCGCCTGCGTGGCGGAGCGGAAGGCGCCGAGCTGGACCTGTTCCTGCGCCGCTACCAGGCTGCGCTGGATGAGGTGCCCGATCCCTACTATGGCGGCGAGTCCGGCTTCGAACAGGTGCTCGACCTGATCGAGCAGGCCTGCGACGGCCTGCTGGTCGAACTGAAGGGGCGCCTGTGAGCCTGGTCCTGCGCGACAACGTTTCGCTGAAACCCTACAACACCTTCGGCGTCGACGTGCGCGCGCGGCTGTTCGCCGAGGCCCACGACGACGGCGAGGTACGCCAGGGCCTGGCCCTGGCGGCCGAGCGCGGCGTGCCGCTGATGGTCATCGGCGGCGGCAGCAACCTGCTGCTGACCCGCGACGTCGACGCCCTGGTCATGCGCATGGCCAGCCGTGGCATCCGCATCCTGTCCGACGATGGCGAACGGGTGGTGGTCGAGGCGGAAGCCGGGGAGGAGTGGGACTCCTTCGTCCGCTGGAGCCTCGCCGAGGGGCTGGCCGGGCTGGAGAACCTCAGCCTGATCCCCGGCACCGTCGGCGCCGCGCCGATGCAGAACATCGGTGCCTACGGCGTCGAGCTGAAGGACGTGTTCGCCAGCCTGGTCGCGCTGGACCGGCAGAGCGGGGCGTTGCGCGAATTCGCCCTGCCGGACTGCGACTTCGCCTACCGCGACAGCCGCTTCAAGCGCGAGCAGGGGCGCTGGCTGATCCTGCGCGTGCGCTTCGCCCTGTCGCGCAAGGCCAGCCTGCATCTGGACTACGGTCCCGTGCGGCAGCGCCTGGAGGAGGAGGGGATTTCCGCGCCTCGGCCGGCCGATGTGGCGCGGGTCATCTGCGCGATCCGCCGCGAGAAGCTTCCCGATCCGGCGGTGCTCGGCAATGCCGGGAGCTTCTTCAAGAATCCACTGGTTTCCGGCGAATGCGCCCGGCGTCTGCGCGAGCGTCATCCGGACCTGGTGGCCTACCCGCAGGCGGATGGCCTGGTGAAGCTCGCGGCAGGCTGGCTGATCGACAAGGCCGGCTGGAAGGGCTACCGGGAAGGCGCGGCGGGCGTGCATGCCCTGCAGGCGCTGGTGCTGGTGAACTACGGCGGCGCCACCGGCGCGCAGCTGCACGCCCTGGCCCGGCGCATCCGCGCCGACATTCTCGAGCGCTTCGGCGTCGAGCTGGAGATGGAGCCGAATCTCTACTGAGCTCCGCCACTGGCGGGTGCTGTTAGCGAGACTTCGTACTTTTCGCGAAGCATGAAAAAGGGGATGCCGAGGCATCCCCTTTTTCGTTGCGCCGAAGGATCAGCTGTGGTGCTTCTCGACGACGCCTTCTTCGGGCTGCTCGTCGGTCTTCTCCGCTTCGGTCGCTTCATCGCTGGCAGGGGCCGCTTCAGCCACTTCAGCCTCGGGCTGGGCGACTTCCGCCGGCTGCTCGTGAGCGGGCTCGACCTCGGCAGGCGCGGTTTCGGCTACGACTGCCTCTTCGGCCTGAACGGCGGGCTCGGCTGCCACTTCCGCCGGCTGCTCGGCTTCGGTCGGCTGCACAGCCTCGACGGCTACCGGGGCGGCAGCGGCGGCTGCCGCAGCGGCCTCTGCTTCACGGGCCAGGCGCTCGGCTTCGCGCTGCAGACGGCGTTTCTCGCGCGGATCGTTGGGCGCACGGCCGCCGGTGGCCGCGGGGCGTGCCGGCTGTTCCACGGCTGGAGCGGCTTCGGCTTCAACCTGGGCCTCGACGACAGGAGCGGGCTCCTGCTCGGCCACGACCGGGACTTCTTCGAGAATGACCTCGACCGGAGCGACGGGGGCTCGCTCGCTCGCTTGCAGGGTGAACTCCACCGCCTGCTCGACCGCGCTATCGGTACGAACTTCCTCGACTGCGGCAACAGCTTCCGGCTGCTCAGCCTGTTCTGCCGGGGCTTCCGCTGCCGGTTGCTCCTCGCTGGTCGGGGCGATCGCCTCGGCGGCTACCACCGCGGAGGCTGCCGCAGCGGCGATGGCCAGGCTTTCCGGGGTGCCGGCAGCGGCTTCCGCCTCGCCTTCGCCCTGGATGAACTCGCCGCCGGCTTCGCGCTGACGCTCGCGACGGTTGCTGCGACGACGCTGGCCACGGGAGCGGCGACGCGGACGTTCGCCATCGGCGCCTTCCATTTCGTCCTGCTGCTCCAGCAGTTCCTCGTTCGGCAACTCCTCGGCTTCCTGGGCAACGGCTTCGCGGGCCTGGCGCTCTTCACGCGGCTGGCGTTCCTCGCGCGGCGGACGTTCGCCACGCTCGCGGCGCTCGCCACGTTCTTCGCGCGGTTGACGCTCTTCACGGGGCTGGCGTTCTTCGCGAGCAGGGCGTTCGGCACGCTCTTCACGGGGCTGGCGCTCTTCGCGGGCAGGACGCTCGGCGCGCTCTTCACGCGGCTGGCGTTCTTCGCGGGCCGGGCGTTCGGCTCGTTCCTCGCGCGGCTGACGCTCTTCGCGGGCGGGACGCTCGGCGCGTTCTTCACGCGGCTGGCGTTCCTCGCGGGCGGGACGTTCGGCGCGCTCTTCACGCGGCTGACGCTCCTCGCGGGCCGGACGCTCGGCGCGTTCCTCGCGGCGGCGTTCGCCACGCTCTTCACGCGGCTTGCGTTCGTCATCGCGGCGACCGCCTTCACGGCCATCGCGGCGACGGTTCTGCTGGCGGCCGCGGCGCTCTTCCTGGCTGCCGGTGCGTTCGGCGGCAGGCTTCTCGACGACCGGTGCCGGCTTGGGCTGTTCCTTGCCGGCGAACAGGCTGACCAGCGACTTCACCAGGCCCTGGAACAGGCTTGGCTCGGGCATCGGCTTGGGCGCCTCGACCGGCTGCGGCTGCTCGACCTGCTGCGGAGCGGGGCGCTCCGGCGAAACGGTCTTGACCGCCGCTTCCTGGCGAACCAGGGTGCGGGTGGAGCTGATCGGCTGGACTTCCTCGTGCTCGACCACGGCCATTTCATAGCTGGTCTGGCCAGCGAGAAGCTCGGGGCTGTCGTCGCGCAGGCGCTGCACTTCGAAGTGCGGAGTTTCCAGGTGATCGTCCGGCAGGATGAAGATGCGCGCACGGGTGCGCAGCTCGATCTTGGTGATGGCGTTGCGCTTCTCGTTGAGCAGGAAGGCGGCGACCTGGAACGGAACGCGGGCGCGGACTTCCGCGGTGCGGTCCTTCAGGGCTTCTTCCTCGATCAGGCGCAGGATGGCCAGCGACAGGGATTCGACGTCACGGATGATGCCCTGTCCATTGCAACGGGGGCAGACGATGCCGCTGGTTTCGCCGAGGGACGGACGCAGGCGCTGGCGGGACATCTCCAGCAGGCCGAAGCGCGAGATGCGGCCGACCTGGACGCGCGCGCGGTCGGCTTCCAGGGCTTCGCGCACCCGGTCTTCCACGGCGCGCTGGTTCTTCGCCGGGGTCATGTCGATGAAGTCGATGACGATCAGGCCGCCGATGTCGCGCAGGCGCAGCTGGCGGGCGATCTCTTCGGCCGCTTCCAGGTTGGTCTGCAGCGCGGTTTCCTCGATGTCGCCGCCCTTGGTGGCGCGCGCCGAGTTGATGTCGATGGAGACCAGGGCTTCGGTCGGATCGATGACGATGGAGCCGCCGGACGGCAGCTTCACTTCGCGCTGGAAGGCGGTTTCGATCTGGCTCTCGATCTGGAAGCGGTTGAACAGCGGGACGCTGTCCTGGTACAGCTTCACCTTGCTCGCGTACTGCGGCATGACCTGGCGGATGAAGTTCAGCGCTTCTTCCTGGGCGTCGATGCTGTCGATCAGCACTTCGCCGATGTCCTGCCGCAGATAGTCGCGGATGGCGCGGATGATGACGTTGCTTTCCTGGTAGATCAGGAAGGGCGCGCCGCGCTCGCCGGAGGCTTCCTTGATGGCGCCCCAGAGTTGCAGCAGGTAGTCGAGGTCCCACTGCAGCTCTTCGGAGCTGCGGCCGAGGCCCGCGGTGCGCACGATCAGGCCCATGTCGCCCGGCACGTTCAGGCCGTTCAGGGCTTCGCGCAGTTCGTTGCGCTCTTCGCCTTCGATGCGGCGGGAAATGCCGCCGGCGCGCGGGTTGTTCGGCATCAGCACCAGGTAGCGGCCGGCGAGGCTGATGAAGGTGGTGAGGGCGGCGCCCTTGTTGCCGCGTTCCTCTTTCTCGACCTGGACGATGACTTCCTGGCCCTCGCTCAGCACATCACGGATGTTGATGCGCCCTTCGGGGTTCTTCTTGAAGTATTCGCGGGAGATTTCCTTGAGGGGGAGGAAGCCGTGGCGCTCTGCGCCGAAGTCGACGAAGGCGGCTTCAAGGCTGGGTTCGATGCGGGTGATGCGGCCTTTGTAGATGTTGGCCTTCTTCTGTTCGCGGGCGCCGGACTCGATGTCCAGGTCGAACAGCCGCTGGCCATCGACCAGCGCTACACGCAACTCTTCGGGTTGAGTCGCGTTGATCAGCATTCTTTTCATGTAGTACCAATGGTTTCCGGGGCCACCGGAAACGGCAATCGGCACACACGACTCTCTCACGGTCGGTGCTCAGGTACGTACTCAGGAACGGCGGACCATTCCCGTGTCCAGCAGCGTTCGGCGGAAGATGCCGGTGCCGCGACTACGTTTCCTGCTTGCTGTCATGAAACAAGCATTCAATCAGGAGGAGGAATCAACTGTCGGAGGCGGACGAGAAGTGCGTCTTGGATCAATGCATGAAAGCTACGCGATCCGACCGTTGTGCATCTCCACCCTGCACGTTTCCCTTAAGAATCGGGTGCCGCTCGCAGAATCCGAGAGCGGGTTGGCTTTTTCACGGCTGCCGGGGCGGCCGTGCGTCAGGCTCGAAGCTTGGGTTCCGAATCGTCGGTGGCGGGGGAATTGCCCCTTCGGCATACCGACGCTTCGCTGGACTGCCTCGCGTCCGTTCAATGTGTTTGCAGGCGGTGGAGATGGCGAATTCGCGCCCATCTGCAGGCCCAGCCGCTTTGGGCGGCGTCCCCGACTATAGCAGCAATGATTAAGTGCTTCAATTGAATGAAAAATTGTTATTATGCGCAGATGACAACTCCCGCCTCTCCGACTTCCGGTGTGCAAATGCTGGAAGTTGCGCCGGAATACGCCGGCCAACGTATCGACAATTTCCTCCGTACTCAGCTCAAGGGCGTGCCCAAGACCCTGATCTATCGCATTCTCCGCAAGGGCGAGGTGCGTGTGAACAAGGGGCGGATCAAGCCCGAATACAAGCTGCAGGCCGGCGACGTGGTGCGCGTGCCGCCGCTGCGCCTGGCCGAGCGCGACGAGCCGGCGCCGCTGGCGCAGGGGCTGCTGGAGCGCCTGGAAGCCGCCATCGTCTACGAAGACAAGGCGCTGCTGGTGATCAACAAGCCCGCCGGCATCGCCGTACATGGCGGCAGCGGCCTGAGCTACGGGGTGATCGAGGCGTTCCGCCAGTTGCGTCCCGAGGCCAAGGACCTGGAGCTGGTGCATCGCCTGGACCGGGATACTTCCGGCCTGCTGATGATCGCCAAGAAGCGCAGCATGCTGCGCCATCTGCACGAGGCGCTGCGCAACGAGCATGCGGTGGACAAGCGCTACCACGCGCTGGTGCGCGGCAGCTGGCCGGCGGCGAAGAAGCAGATCCGTGCGCCGCTGATGAAGAACAACCTGCGTTCCGGCGAGCGCATGGTGGAAGTGAACGTGGAAGGCAAGGACGCGCTGACCGAATTCAAGGTGCTGCGCCGCTTCGGCGATTTCGCCACCCTGGTCGAGGCGCGGCCGATCACCGGGCGTACCCACCAGATCCGCGTGCATGCCAAGCATGCCGGGCATTCGATCGCCGGCGACCCGAAATACGGCGACGAGGACTTCTCCCGCGAGATCCGCGAACTGGGCGGCAAGCGCCTGTTCCTGCATTCCGCCCATCTGCGCGTGCCGATGCCGGATGGTTCGGTGCTCGAACTGGAGGCGCCGGTCGACGAGATGTGGGCGCGTACGCTGGAGCGCCTGGATGCGTGAGTATTCCCTGCTGATCTTCGACTGGGATGGCACGCTGGTCGACTCCATCGGACGCATCGTCGAGTCGATGAAGGTGGCGGCGGTCAATTCCGCGCTGCCGGTGCGCAGCGATGCGGCCATCAAGGGCATCATCGGCCTGGGTCTGCCGGAAGCGATCCAGACGCTCTATCCCGAGGTGGAAGAGGGCGATGCGCTGGCGCGGTTCCGGCGTGACTACAGCGAGCACTATCTATTTCTCGAGCAGCAGCCGTCGCGGCTGTTCCCGGGCGTCGCCGAGGCGATGGTGGAGTTCCGCGAGGCGGGCTATCGCCTGGCGGTGGCGACCGGCAAGAGCCGTCGCGGCCTCGACCGGGTCCTGGCGGGGCAGGGCTGGAGCGATTTCTTCGATATCACCCGCGCCGCCGACGAGTCGGCGAGCAAGCCGGATCCGCGCATGCTGCATGAGATCCTGGCGCACTGCCGGGTGGCTCCGCAGCGGGCGCTGATGGTCGGCGATTCCCCGTTCGATCTGGAGATGGCGCGGCGTGCAGGCATGGACTCCGTGGCGGTGGGCTACGGTGCCCAGTCGCTGGAGGTTCTGCGCGAATTCGCGCCGGCGCTGGAAGTCGAGCATTTCAACGAGTTGCGCGCCTGGCTGGCCGGGCGTGTCGTAACGTCGCGAGTCGAGGTGAGCGAGCATGTCGGATGAATGGAAGGCCGAGGAACCCAGGGCGGGTGACGACAAGAGCTGGAAGCTGCTGGAGAAGGCTGTGCTGGCCGGCGTCCAGGAGCAGCGGAGGGCGCGGCGCTGGGGAATCTTCTTCAAGCTGCTGACGTTCTTCTACCTGTTCGCCGCACTGGCGCTGTTCGGTCCCTGGGGCGGGGTTTCCAAGTCCGCCTCGCGCAGCGGCAGCCACACGGCGCTGATCGAGGTGAAGGGCATGATCGCCGACGACGAGCCGGCGAGCGCCGACAATGTCGTCGGTGCGCTGCGCACCGCCTTCGAGGACAAGGGCACCAAGGGCATCGTCCTGCGCATCAACAGCCCGGGCGGGAGTCCGGTGCAGTCCGGCTATATATATGACGAGATCAAGCGCCTGCGTGGTGAGCATCCGGATACCAGGGTCTATGCGGTCATCAGCGACCTGGGGGCGTCCGGTGCCTACTACATCGCCAGCGCGGCGGACCAGATCTACGCCGACAAGGCCAGCCTGGTCGGCTCCATCGGGGTGACGGCGGCGACCTTCGGTTTCGTCGGCACCATGGAGAAACTGGGCGTCGATCGCCGCGTCTATACCTCCGGCGAGCACAAGGCGTTCCTCGATCCGTTCCAGCCGCCGAAGGAGGAGGAGACCCGCTTCTGGCAGGGTGTGCTGGACACCACGCACAAGCAGTTCATCGACAGCGTGAAGAAGGGGCGTGGCGATCGGCTGAAGGACAAGGAGCATCCCGAGCTGTTCTCCGGCCTGATCTGGTCCGGCGAGCAGGCGCTGCAACTTGGGTTGATCGACGGGCTGGGCAACACCAGCTACGTGGCGCGCGAGGTGATCAAGGAGAAGGAGGTGGTGGACTACACCATCCAGGAAACGCCTTTCGATCGCTTCGCCAAGAAACTCGGCGCCAGCGTTGCCGAGCGCCTCGCCCTGTGGATGGGCTGGCAGGGACCGGCCTTGCGCTGAGTCGTTGCGGTCCTGGAAGCCCGGCCTGGCCGGGCTTTCGCATTTCAGGGGATTTGCACGCCTTCGGCGAGGAGCATGTCCACCAGGCGGATCAGCGGCAGGCCGACCAGGCTGGTGGCGTCCTCGCCCTCGGTGGCGCGGAACAGGCTGACGCCCAGGCCTTCCGCCTTGAAGCTGCCGGCGCAGTCGAAGGGTTGCTCGGCTTCCAGGTAGCGGCGGATGCGCGCCTCGTCGAGTTCGCGGAAGTGCACGGTGAACGGAACGCAGTCCACCTGGCATTGCCCGCTGCGGGTGTTGAGCAGGGCCAGTCCGGTGAGGAAGCTGACACTGGAGCCGCTGGCGGCCAGCAGTTGTTCGGTGGCGCGCTCCAGTCGGTGGGGTTTGCCGAGTATCGTCGAGCCCTGGACGGCGGCCTGGTCCGAACCGATGATCAGGTGTTCGGGATAGTCCGCCGCGAGCGCTCGGGCCTTGGCTTCGGCGAGGCGGCGCACCAGTCGGTCGGCGCTTTCCCCGGGGAGCGGGCTTTCGTCTATATCCGGGCTGGCGCTGACGAATGGCAGGCGCAGGCGTTGCAGCAGTTCGCGGCGATAGGGCGAGCTGGAGGCGAGGACCAGTGGCAGCATGGCGAATCTCCTTCATGGGTCGCCGATTCTAGCGAAAAGAGCTGTCCGCACAGCGGCTTATGGCTAATTTCCTTTGACAGGTGCAGGTGCATCCCTATAATGGCGCGCTTATGTTGAATGGGCCGATACCACCTCACGTCGATCCGCGCAAACTGGTAGAGCGCGAAGCCACCCTCGAGGGTGAGCTTCCGCTCGCCAAGATGCCGCGGGTCTGCGAGCAGTTGACCAGCAGCGACGGCAATGTCCGGGCGAAGTTCTCCTTCTTCCGCGACGAGCAGAAGCTGGCGGTCATGCATGTCTCCGTAGACGCCGAGGTGAGCATGGTATGCCAACGCTGCCTCGAGCCGGCGACCTTCAGGGTCGTTGGCGAGTCCGACTTCGCCATCCTCTGGGAAGGCCAGTCTGCCGAGGGGCTGCCGAAGGGATACGATGTGCTGGAAGTGGGGGAGGACCCCCTCGACCTGCCGCCTCTGGTCGAGGATGAGCTGTTGCTCGCCTTGCCCATCGTTCCGGCCCATGACCCTGAGGAATGCCAGCATCCGGCGGGATTTGCAGCAGCGCCCGAGCCGAGCGAGAACGAGGAAGAGCGTCCCAACCCGTTCAGCGTACTGGCGCAGTTGAAGCGTGACCCAAACGTTTAGGAGTTAATCAATCATGGCTGTTCAGCAGAACAAAAAGTCCCGTTCCGCTCGCGATATGCGTCGTTCCCACGATGCGCTGGAAGCGAACGCTCTGTCCGTGGAAAAGAGCACCGGTGAAGTTCACCTGCGCCACCACGTCTCCCCGGACGGTTTCTATCGCGGTCGCAAGGTCATCGACAAGGGCTCCGACGAGTAATCCTTGTCTGCACCAATCATCGCGATTGATGCAATGGGTGGGGACTACGGTCCCCACTGCATTGTTCCGGCCTGCATTTCCTTCCTGGCCGAGCATCCCTCCCCGCAGTTGGTCCTCGTCGGCCACGCTCCGCTCCTCGAAGAACTGACCGCCCGACTTCCAGCGGCCGACCGTCAGCGCCTGCATATTCACCACGCCAGCGAAGTCATCGCGATGGACGAGCGTCCGTCACAGGCTCTGCGCGGCAAGCCCGATTCCTCGATGCGCATCGCCCTGGAAATGGTTCGCGACGGCACGGCCCAGGCCTGCGTCAGCGCGGGCAACACCGGCGCGCTGATGGCATTGTCGCGCTACCTGCTGAAGACCCTGCCGGGGATCGACCGTCCGGCGATGGTCACGGCCGTGCCGACCGAGACCGGCAGTTGCCATCTGCTCGATCTCGGGGCGAATGTCGACTGCAGTGCCGAGCACCTCTACCAGTTCGCCGTGATGGGGGCGGTCGCCGCCGAGGCGCTGGGCAAGGAGTGGCCGCGGGTCGCCCTGCTGAATGTCGGTACCGAGGACATCAAGGGCAACCAGCAGGTGAAGCTGGCCGCGAACCTGCTTCAGAAGGCCAAGGGGCTGAATTACATCGGCTATATCGAGGGCGATGGCCTCTACCGTGGCCTGGCCGATGTGGTGGTGTGCGACGGTTTCGTCGGCAACATCCTGCTGAAGTCCAGCGAAGGGCTGGCGGCGATGATCGCTTCGCGGCTGGAAACCCTGTTCGCGTCCAGTCTGCCGGCGCGGGCCGTCGGCCTGGTGGCGATGCCGCTGTTGCGCCGCCTGCGTGCCGATCTGACGCCGGCGCAGCATAATGGGGCGAGTTTCCTCGGCCTGCAGGGCATCGTGGTGAAGAGCCACGGCAGTGCGGGCGAGGATGGTTTCAAGAGTGCGCTGCGCCGTGCGCTGGTCGAGGTACGGGAGAATCTGCCGCAGCGCCTGCATGGGCGCCTGGAGCATCTGCTTTGAGGGCGCCCCGATGATGTGACCACGGTTGGCAGGCCGTCATCCAACTGTCAGTCCGTTGCGCCAGGCTATGCCGGCGTTTCCCCTTCAGACGAAACAGACAATAGGGACCCGTTGCAATGTCCGCATCCCGCGCATTCGTTTTCCCCGGCCAAGGTTCGCAGTCGATCGGCATGCTCGCCGACCAGGGCGCTCAGCACGCCATCGTGCGCGAAACCTTCGGCGAAGCTTCCGATGCCCTGGGCTATGACCTCTGGGCGCTGGTGCAGGAAGGCCCGGAAGAGCGCCTGAACCAGACCGACAAGACCCAGCCGGCCATTCTTGCCGCCTCCATCGCCCTGTGGCGTCTGTGGCAGAGCGAGGGCGGCGCCGCTCCTGCGTTCGTCGCCGGCCATAGCCTGGGCGAGTACTCCGCGCTGGTGGCTGCCGGCAGCCTGCCGTTCGCCGCTGCGGTGAAACTGGTGGAGCGCCGCGGCCAGCTGATGCAGGAAGCCGTGCCGGCCGGTACTGGTGGCATGGCCGCAATCCTCGGTCTGGACGATGCCGACGTGGCCGCTGCCTGTGCCGAAGCCGCCCAGGGCGAAGTGGTCAGCCCGGTGAACTTCAACGCGCCGGGCCAGGTCGTGATCGCCGGCGCCGCCAGGGCCGTGGATCGCGCCATCGAGGCGTGCAAGGCGCGTGGCGCCAAGCGCGCCATGGCGCTGGCGGTCAGCGTGCCGTCGCACTGTGTGCTGATGAAGCCGGCGGCCGAGCGTTTCGCCGAATCCGTCGAGGCGATCGAATGGCAGCAGCCGCAGATCGCCCTGGTGCAGAACGTCAGCGCCCAGGTGGCGGCTGACCTGCCGACCCTCAAGCGCGATCTGCTGGCGCAGCTCTACAGCCCGGTGCGCTGGGTCGAGAGCGTCCAGCTGCTCGCGGAAAAAGGCGTCACCGACCTGGTCGAATGCGGCCCGGGCAAGGTGCTGGCCGGCTTGAACAAGCGTTGCGCCAAGGGCGTGACGACCCACAACCTGGACTCCGCGGACGCCTTTGCGGCTGCCCGTGCGGCTCTGGCTTGAACAGGAGGAAAGAGACATGAGTCTGCAAGGTAAGGTTGCTCTGGTCACCGGCGCGAGCCGCGGCATCGGTCAGGCGATCGCTCTGGAACTGGGGCGCATGGGCGCCGTTGTCATCGGCACCGCCACCAGTGCGTCGGGCGCCGAGAAGATCGCCGAATACCTGAAGGAGAACGGCATCGAGGGCGCCGGCCTGGTGCTGGACGTCTCCAACGACGAATCGGTCGCCTCCACCCTCGAACACATCCAGCAGCACCTTGGCCAGCCGCTGATCGTGGTCAACAATGCCGGCATCACCCGCGACAACCTGCTGATGCGCATGAAGGACGACGAGTGGTTCGACGTCATCAACACCAACCTCAACAGCCTCTACCGTCTGTCGAAAGCCGTGCTGCGCGGCATGACCAAGGCTCGCTGGGGTCGCATCATCAACATCGGTTCGGTGGTGGGTGCCATGGGCAACGCCGGGCAGAGCAACTATGCGGCGGCGAAAGCCGGTCTTGAGGGCTTCACCCGGGCGCTGGCGCGCGAAGTGGGCTCCCGTTCGATCACCGTCAACGCGGTGGCGCCGGGCTTCATCGACACCGACATGACTCGCGAACTGCCGGAAGCGCAGCGCGAGGCGCTGCTCGGACAGATTCCGCTGGGTCGACTGGGACAAGCAGAAGAGATCGCCAAAGTGGTAGCATTCCTCGCTTCCGACGGCGCTGCCTATGTCACGGGCGCCACGGTTCCGGTGAATGGCGGCATGTACATGAGCTGAATGTGTGACCTGACCCTTCGCGGATGAGTCATATGCGCTGTCTAAAATCCGTTATATAAACGCAACTGGGTTTAGACAGAGCAAATGGGTGCGCGAAGGGTTCTGGCATTCGGCTTGAAATGCGGAAAACCCTTTCTATACACTTACCCGCAGCCCAGCTGCACGGATTGTCCATAGGAGTGAAAACAAGGTATGAGCACCATCGAAGAACGCGTTAAGAAGATCGTCGCTGAGCAACTCGGCGTGAAGGAAGAAGAAGTCACCAACAGCGCTTCCTTCGTCGAAGACCTGGGTGCCGACTCCCTTGACACCGTTGAGCTGGTGATGGCTCTCGAAGAGGAATTCGAGACCGAAATCCCGGACGAGCAAGCCGAAAAGATCACCACCGTTCAGGAAGCCGTCGACTACATCGTTGCCCACCAGCAATAATTAGTCGTCCTTTCCCGACGGAAGAAGCCGCACGGCCTGTGAAGGGCGTGCGGCTTTTCTTTAGCGCCGGAACCAGCAATCGCGTTCCGGCGCCACTGCCGTGAAATCGAACAAGAGGAAGTCGTAGTGTCGCGTAGACGCGTCGTCGTTACTGGCATGGGCATGCTCACGCCCCTGGGTGTGGATGTGCGAAGCAGCTGGGAAGGTGTTCTCGCCGGCCGCAGCGGCATCGCCCCGCTCGAGCACATGGATCTCTCTGCCTATTCCACCCGCTTCGGTGGTTCGGTGAAGGGGTTCGACGTCGAGCAATACATGTCCGTCAAGGAAGCTCGCAAGCTCGACCTGTTCATCCAGTACGGCCTGGCCGCCAGTTACCAGGCGGTGCGCGATTCCGGCCTGGAAGTCACCGACGCCAACCGTGAACGCATCGGCGTGGCCATGGGCTCGGGCATCGGTGGTCTGACCAACATCGAGAACACCTGCCGTTCGCTGTTCGAGCAGGGCCCGCGGCGCATCTCGCCGTTCTTCGTGCCCGGCTCCGTCATCAACATGGTTTCCGGATTCCTGTCGATCAACCTTGGTCTGCAGGGACCCAACTACGCCATCACCACCGCCTGCACCACCGGCACCCACAACATCGGCATGGCTGCGCGCAACATCGCCTATGGCGACGCGGACGTGATGGTTGCCGGCGGCGCC
This sequence comes from Pseudomonas jinjuensis, assembly GCF_900103845.1. GTDB lineage: Bacteria > Pseudomonadota > Gammaproteobacteria > Pseudomonadales > Pseudomonadaceae > Pseudomonas > Pseudomonas jinjuensis. Next base: position 17,228 of record NZ_FNIJ01000027.1, on the reverse strand, counting down.
GAGATGGCCGCCTGCGGCCTGGGCATCGGCGGCTTCGCGGCGGCGCGCGCGCTGTCCACCCGCAACGATGATCCCGCCCGTGCCAGCCGTCCCTGGGACAAGGACCGCGATGGCTTCGTGCTTTCCGATGGCGCCGGCGCCGTGGTGCTGGAAGAACTGGAGCACGCCCGGGCGCGCGGCGCGCACATCTATGCCGAGCTGGTCGGTTTCGGCATGAGCGGCGACGCCTACCACATGACCGCACCGCCGGAGAACGGCGCCGGCGCGGCGCGCTGCATGAAGGCGGCCCTGCGCGATGCCGGCATGAACCCGGACGAGGTCGACTACATCAACGCCCACGGTACTTCCACGCCGGCCGGCGACATCGCCGAGATCGCCGCGGTGAAGTCGATCTTCGGCGAGCATGCCTATCGCCTGTCGATGAGCTCCACCAAGTCGATGACCGGCCACCTGCTCGGCGCCGCCGGTGCCGTGGAAGCGATCTTCAGCATCCTCGCGCTGCGCGATCAGGTCTGCCCGCCGACCATCAACCTCGACCAGCCGGACGAAGGTTGCGACCTCGACCTGGTGCCGCACGAAGCCAAGTCGCGCGCGCTGGACGTCGCGGTGTCCAACTCCTTCGGTTTCGGTGGAACCAACGGCTCGCTGGTGTTTCGCAGGTTCCACGGCTGATGCTGAGCTGGGTCGACGGCAGCCCGGCCGATGGCCTGTCCGTGCGTGATCGCGGCCTGGCATACGGCGACGGGCTGTTCGAGACGATCGCCGTGCGTGCCGGCAAGCCGCGCCTGCTGGCGCGGCACCTGGCACGGATCGGGGAGGGCGGCCGGCGCTTGCGCCTGCCGCTGCCCCTCGACCTCATCGAGCAGGAGCTGCTGGCCTTCTGCGCGACCCTCAACGAGGGCGTGGCCAAGCTGCTGCTGACCCGTGGCGACGGGCTGCGCGGCTATGCCATCGCCGCCGACGCGCCGGTCCGCCGCATCCTCCTTGGCTCCCCCGCGCCGGCCTATCCGCCGGGCAATGCCGAGCAGGGCGTGGTGATCTTCCCCTGCGCCACCCGCCTCGCGGAACAACCGCTGCTGGCGGGACTCAAACACCTGAATCGACTCGAACAGGTGCTCGCCCGGGCCGAGTGGAGCGATCCGGCGATCGCCGAAGGCCTGATGCGTGACGGGAGCGGGCGGGTGGTCGAAGGTGTGTTCAGCAACCTGTTCCTCGCCGCCGGCGGCCAACTGGTGACCGCGGAACTCGGCCGCTGCGGCGTCGCCGGTGTGATGCGCGCGGAAGTCATCGAACGCGCCCGCGCAGCGAAGATTCCGCTGGCGATTCGCGATGTCGATTACGACGAGTTGCTGCGGGCCGACGAGGTTTTCCTCTGCAACAGCCTTTACGGAATCTGGCCGGTCAGGCGACTGGCCGAACATTCCTGGCCGGTTGGTCCGCTGACTCGTAAACTGCAAGCCAATTTACGCGAATTTCTGGATTTCTGACTCGTGATGCGCAAATTGCTGGTGCTGCTGGAAGGTGGCCTGCTGCTCGCCGGACTATTGTTCGGTCTCGCCGCCTGGGAACAGCACCGTGCCCTGCGACAACCCCTGCAACTCACCGAAGAGCGGCTGCTGGAAGTGCCTTCCGGCTATACGCCCGGCCATCTGCTGGCGCGCCTGCAGGACGAAGAGGTCCTGCACGGCGCGCTCTGGCTGCGCCTCTACTGGCGCTTCAATCTTTCCGGCCAGGCCCTGCACAGCGGCGAATACCGCCTGCAGCCGGGCATGAGCGGGGCGGACCTGCTCGAACTGTGGGCCAGGGGCGACGTGGTGCAGTACGACGTGACCCTCGTCGAAGGCTGGACCTTCCGCCAGGTGCGCGAACTGCTGGCGCGCCAGCCGAAGATCGAGCGGACCCTGGACGGGCTCAGCGACGAGGAGGTCATGGCGCGCCTCGGCCAGCCCGGCGTCTATCCCGAGGGACGCTTCTTCCCCGACACCTACCGCTACGTGCGCGGCATGCGCGACGTCGACCTGCTCAAGCAGGCCTACAAGCGCATGGAAGGCATCCTCGGCGAGGAATGGCAGAAGCGCGCACGCGGCCTGCCGTACCGGGAGCCCTACCAGGCGCTGATCATGGCCTCGCTGGTGGAGAAGGAGACCGGCGTGCCGCAGGAGCGCGCGCAGATCGCCGGCGTGTTCGTCCGCCGCCTGCAGAAGAGCATGCTGCTGCAGACCGATCCGACCGTCATCTACGGCATGGGCGAGCGCTACGCGGGGAAGATCACCCGCGACGACCTGCGCAAGCCGACGCCCTACAACACCTATGTCACCCCCGGGCTGCCGCCGACCCCGATCGCCCTGCCGGGGCGCGAGGCGATCCACGCCGCGCTCAATCCCGCCGACGGGCAGAGCCTGTACTTCGTCGCCCGGGGCGATGGCAGCCACGTGTTTTCCGACAACCTGGACGATCACAACAAGGCGGTGCAGGAGTACCAGCTCAAGCGCCGCTCCGACTATCGTTCCAGCCCGGCGCCGATTACGCCGCAGTAGCAGAGAGAAGGAGAGCCGCGTGACCGGCCTGTTCGTTACCCTCGAAGGCCCCGAAGGGGCGGGCAAGAGCACCAACCGCGAATACCTGGCCGCGCGCCTGCGCGAGAAGGGCGTGGACGTGGTGCTGACCCGCGAGCCGGGCGGCACGCCGCTGGCCGAGCGGGTGCGCGAGCTGCTGCTGGCGCCGAGCGACGAGCCGATGGCGGCGGATACCGAACTGCTGCTGATGTTCGCCGCACGAGCCCAGCACATCGCCCAGGTCATCCGCCCGGCGCTGGCGCGCGGCGCGGTGGTGCTCTGCGATCGCTTCACCGATGCCACCTACGCCTACCAGGGCAGCGGTCGCGGCCTGCCGGTGGAGCGCATCGCCGAACTGGAGCGCTTCGTGCTGGGCGACCTGCGCCCGGACCTGACCCTGCTGTTCGACCTGCCGGTGGAAGTCGGCCTGGCCCGCGCCGCGGCGCGTGGCCGGCTGGATCGCTTCGAGCAGGAAGGCCGCGCCTTCTTCGAGGCGGTACGCCAGACCTACCTGCAACGCGCCCGGGCCGATACCGCGCGCTATCGCGTGATCGATGCGACCCGGCCGCTGGACGCCGTCCAGGCCGAGCTCGATGAATTGCTGCCGGCCCTGCTGGAGCGCGTGCATGGCTGACATCCATCCCTGGCAGACGGCGCTCTGGCAGCAGCTGAGTGGACGCAGCCGCCACGCCCATGCCTATCTGCTGCACGGCCCCGCAGGCATCGGCAAGCGCGCGCTGGCGGATCGCCTGGTGGCCTTCCTGCTCTGCCAGCAGGTGCAGGGCGACACCGCCTGCGGCCGCTGCAAGTCCTGCCAGTTGCTGGCGGCGGGTACCCACCCCGACTACTGGCTGCTGGAGCCGGAAGAGCCGGAGAAACCGATCCGCGTCGACCAGGTGCGCGAGCTGGTGGATTTCGTCGCCCAGACCGCGCAGCTGGGCGGACGCAAGCTGGTGCTGCTGGAGCCGGCCGAGGCGATGAACATCAACGCCGCCAACGCCCTGCTGAAGAGCCTGGAGGAGCCCTCCGGCGATACCGTGCTGCTGCTGCTCAGCCACCAGCCGAGCCGCCTGCTGCCGACCATCAAGAGCCGCTGCGTGCAGCAGGCCTGCCCGCAGCCCGATGCCGCGCAAAGCCTGGCCTGGCTGATGCAGGCGTTGCCGGACGATTCGCCCGAGTCGCTGCAGGAACTGCTGGTGCTGGCCGGCGGCTCGCCGCTGACCGCCCGTCGCCTGCACGGGCAGGGCATCCGCGAGCAGCGCGCGCTGGTCACCGAGGGGGTGAAGAACCTGCTCAAGCGCAAGACCGCGCCGGGCCAACTGGCGGAGAGCTGGAACGCGATTCCGCTGCCGCTGCTGTTCGACTGGTTCTGCGACTGGGCGCTGCTGATCCTGCGCTACCAGCTGACCCGCGACGAGGACGGGCTCGGCCTGGCCGACATGCGCAAGGTCGTGCAGTACCTGGCGGAGAAATCCGGCCAGGGCAAGGTCCTGGCGCTTCAGGAATGGTTGCTGGCGCAGCGGCAGAAGGTCCTGGGCAAGGCCAACCTCAACCGTGCCCTGCTTCTCGAAGCCTTGCTGGTGCGGTGGGCAAGCTTGCCGGGGCCGGGCTAGAATCGCGGATAGCATATTCGCCAGGACAGCTGTATGAGCCTCCCACCGAATCTCGGTCCGCGTAACGGAATCCTGTCCCTGACCATCAAGGACAAGTCCGTGCTGTATGCCGCCTACATGCCCTTCATCAAGAACGGCGGCCTGTTCATCCCGACCAACAAGTCGTACAAGCTCGGCGACGAAGTCTTCATGCTGCTCAACCTGATGGACGAGCCGGAAAAGATCCCGGTCGCCGGCAAGGTCGTCTGGATCACCCCGAAGGGCGCCCAGGGCAACCGCGCCTCGGGCATCGGCGTGCAGTTCAACGACGGCGACAACACCGCGCGCAACAAGATCGAGACCTACCTGGCCGGGGCGCTGAAGTCTGACCGGCCGACCCATACCATGTAGACTTGCACGCCGATTGCAGGAAGCGCCCGGACCGGGCGCTTCGTCATTTCCGGAGACCGAAATTCCCCATGCTGGTTGATTCCCACTGCCATCTCGACCGCCTCGACCTGGCGGCCCACGACGGTTCCCTCGATGCGGCTCTGGACGCCGCCCGGGCGCGCGGAGTCGGGCAATTCCTCTGCATCGGCGTCAGCGCCGACAATGCCGCCGCGGTGAAGTCGCTGGCCGAGCGCTATGCCGACGTGCACTGCTCGGTGGGCGTGCATCCGCTGGACCTCGAACCCGGCGCCGCGCCGGCACTCGACTGGCTGCTGCAGGAGCTGAACCATCCGCGCGTGGTGGCGATCGGCGAGACGGGCCTCGACTACCACTACGAGCCGGAAGCCGCCGAACTGCAGCAGCAAGCCTTCCGCCTGCACCTCGAAGCGGCGAAGCTGACCGGCAAGCCGGTGATCGTGCACACCCGCGAGGCGCGCGCCGACACCCTGGCGCTGCTGCGCGAGGCGGCGCTGTCGCAGGCCGGCGTGCTGCACTGCTTCACCGAAGACTGGGACATGGCCAGGGCCGCCCTGGACATCGGCTTCTACATCTCGCTCTCCGGCATCGTCACCTTCCGCAATGCCGAGGCGCTGCGCGAAGTGGCCAGGCAGGTGCCGACGGATCGCCTGCTGGTGGAAACCGATTCGCCCTACCTGGCGCCCGTTCCGCACCGCGGCAAGCCCAATCTTCCGGAGTACGTGCGCGAGGTGGCGGAGTATCTTGCCGTGCTGCGCGGGGTGAGTTTCGAGACGCTGGCCGAGCAGACCACCGCCAATTACCGGCGTTTGTTCCCCCTGGCGGCCTGAAGCGGATTACGAAACAGATGGGCAAAAAAAACCCGGGTTCTGGGGGATGAATCCGGGTCAAGACCATTAGGAGTGTAACAATAAGGTACGCGATCCTCGGTACCTTCACTGGCGGGGTACTTGGGGGGAGATACCCGCGCACCAGTAACTAGAAGTATTGGCGAAGATGCTGCAACGTCCACAACCATTCGGCCGTTTTTTAAACGGATTTGGAATACCCGGCCGAGGCGTCATCAGCTTTGGAAGTGGCCGTATCGGCGTGAAACGGCGGATGTTTCCCGGCTTCAGGCGAGCTTGCGGAGCAACGCCAGCGTCTCCTCGATTACCGTCTCCGTCGTGTAGAAATGCGGCGAGAAGCGGATGCCCGCACCGCGCTGGATGCATACCACCTGCTCATGGCGCAGCCGCTCCAGCAACCGGGCGTTGTCCCAGCCATCCAGGCTGAAGGTGACGATGCCGGCGCGCCGGTCCGGATTCAGCGGACTGTGCAGATGCGCTCCCGGCAATTGCGAGAGGCCGTCCAGCAGCCATTGCACCCGCTCGTGCAGCGCCGCGGCCACCGCCGGCATGCTGACCTCTTCCAGCAGGCTCAGGCTGGCGTCCAGCGCCACGCCGCCGAGCATGTTCGGGCTGCCGCATTCGAAACGCCGCGCGCTGCGGGCCGGGCGCCATTCCGCCAGGTCGTAGTTGCCGGCGTTTTCCAGCATGTGCCAGCCGTATTCGTGCAGTGCCAGTTGCTCGCGTTCGGCGGCGCGGCAGTAGAAGGCGCCGAGCCCCTCCGGGCCGAGCATCCACTTGTGCCCGTCGGCCATGGCGAAGGCACAGTCGTAGGCCTTCACGTCGAAGGGCAGGGCGCCCAACTGCTGGATGGCGTCGATGCAGAACAGCACGCCGCGCTGGCGGCAGCCGGCGCCGAGGCGCTCCAGGTCCATGCGCAGGCCGCTGGCGTACTGCACGGCGCTGATCGACAGCAGGCGCGTGCGCGGGCCGCAGGCGGCGAGCAGGTCGGCCTCGGGATCGACGCCGCCGAGACCGATCTGGATGACCTCCACGCCGCGCGGCTTCAGCGCTTCCCAGACGACCCGGTTGGACGGGAACTCCTGGTCGCTGATCACCACCTGGTCGCCGGGCCGCCAGTCCAGGCCGAAGGCGACGAAGGACAGCGCCTCGGAGGTGTTCTTCACCAGCGCCACGTCCAGCGTCGAGTCGGCGTTGAGCAGGCGCGCCAGGCGTTCGCGCAGGCGTTTCTCGATCTGCATCCACTGCGGATAGTCGCGGGCGCCGAGCTGGATGTTCTCCCGGGCGAAGGCCGCCACCGCATCGGCGGCGCGCTGCGGCCAGGGCGCCACGGCGGCGTGGTTCAGGTAGCGCAGGCCGGGCTGCTGGGGAAACTCGCTGGCAAATCGATTCATGAGGTGGGTGGTCCGTGCAATTTGGCTCTGAATAGGCATAATACCCGGCTTCGAAATCTGACTATTTCGTGCAGAACAGTCTCTTTATGCAGAAAGAACCGCGCAAGGTTCGCGAATTCCGTCGTCGCGAGCAGGAAATCCTCGATACCGCCCTCAAGCTGTTCCTCGAACAGGGCGAAGACAGCGTCACGGTGGAAATGATCGCCGACGCGGTGGGTATCGGCAAAGGCACCATCTACAAGCACTTCAAGTCGAAGTCCGAGATCTACCTGCGCCTGATGCTCAACTACGAGCGTGACCTGGCTGCGCTGTTCCATTCCGACGACGTTGCTCGGGACAAGGAAGCGCTGTCGCGCGCCTATTTCGAGTTCCGCATGCGCGATCCGCAGCGCTACCGCCTGTTCGACCGCCTGGAAGAAAAGGTGGTGAAGACCGCCCAGGTCCCGGAGATGGTCGAGGAGTTGCACAGGATCCGCGAATCCAACTTCGAACGTCTCAACCAGCTGATCAAGGAGCGCATCGCCGACGGCAAGCTGGAAGACGTTCCGCCGTACTTCCACTACTGCGCGGCCTGGGCGCTGGTGCATGGGGCGGTGGCATTGTCCCACTCGCCGTTCTGGCGCGACGTGCTGGAGGATCAGGAAGGTTTCTTCCAGTTCCTCATGGACATCGGCGTGCGCATGGGCAACAAGCGCAAGCGCGATAGCGAAGCGCCATCCTCCTGAGCTGCACCCGTCCGGCGGGCATATACTGATCCGGTAGCCACCGCCGGAGCCGTGCATGATCGTCGATCGCCAGGGCAGGCGTTTCCGCAACCTGCGCATCAGCCTGACCGCCGCCTGCAATTACGCCTGCACTTACTGCGTGCCGAACGGCAAGCGGCTGGTCGCGGCCCAGGATGAACTGTCCGCCGACGCCATGGCCCGTGCGGTCGCCTACCTGATCGACGCGGCCGGCATCGAGCGGCTGCGCATCACCGGCGGCGAACCGCTGGTCAGTCCGAAACTGGATGACTTCCTTCACAGCATGAGCCGCCTCGGCCTGGCCGACATCAGCCTGACCAGCAACGGCCAGCTGCTCTCGCGCCGACTGCCGCTGCTGCTCGAATGCGGCATCCGCCGCCTGAACATTTCCCTCGATACCCTGGACGCCGACGCCTTCCGCCGCATCGCCCGCGGCGGCGACCTGGCCACGGTGCTGAAGGGGCTGGCCGAAGCGAAGGCGGCCGGGCTGAAGATCAAGCTGAACATGGTGCCGCTGCGTGGGCAGAACCTCGACCAGGTGTTGCCGCTGCTGGATTTCGCCCTGGAGCAGGGCTTCGAGCTGCGCTTCATCGAGTTGATGCGCATGGGCCATCTGGCGCGCGACGCCAACGCCTTCCACCAGCAGTTCGTCGGCCTCGACGAACTGCTGGAGCTCATCGCCGGCCGCCATTCCTACGTGCAGGCCGATGCGCCGCTGGACGCCACCGCGGTGCGCTACGGAATCCCCGGGCAGGGCCATTTCGGCATCATCGCCAACGAAAGCGTGCCGTTCTGCCGGACCTGCTCGCGCCTGCGCCTGTCCTCCACCGGCTGGCTGTACGGCTGCCTGTCGTCGAGCAACTGCCACTACATCGGCGACCTTCTGCAGGAGCCCCGCCACGTCGCGCTGCCGGCCCTGCAGCGGCTGCTGGTGAGGGCGCTGGCCGACAAGCAGGACCTGGCCTTCTCTGGCGGCGTGATGGTGATGAAGATCATCGGCGGCTAGCCGCGCTCGAATCCCTGCGCCGCTGGCGCGAAAGTTGCTGCCGGCTGCGCAGACGCCGGCCTTTCGACGCCGTGCCTGGAGATTTCGATGCGTTACCCCCTGCTGATCCTCGTCGTCGCCGCGCTGGCCGGCTGCATGAAGCCCAGTGACCTGGCCGACGGGGCCGATTACTATCTGCGCGACGCAGGATTCCTCGATCACGGCCAGACCCGCCGTCTGGCGAACTGGCGCCTGCAGCCTGATTCCCTGGTCTACATCGCCCAGGGGCCGTTCGTGCCGCGCGGCCATCCCTACGCGCGGCCGAACGTGGTGGCCGAGGAGGCGTTCAAGGGCTTCATCGAGTATTTCCCGCGGGTGCGCCGGGCGCAGTCCCCGGCGGGGCTGGACGCTGCCGTGGACGAGGCGCGCGCCGCCGGCGCCGATTACCTGCTGTATACGCGCTTCGCCCGTGGCGAGGACAATATCGGCAACTGGGAAGAGTTCGAGGATCGCGAATCGCTTACCGACATCGGCCGCGACCGCAGCGTGATCCAGCTGATGCTGCTGGAAACCTCGACCCTGTTCCTGGTCGACAGCGCCACCATCCATTCACGTGGCGGTTTTCTGACGTTCTACGATGCCCAGCCGGACGACCTGCTCGGCCCGCCGCTGGAAGATTACGCCCGCAGTCTGCTGGGGCTGAGGAAATGAGGTTTTGCGATGACTGATCCAGGCAAGGCCGGCGATCTGCTGGCACAGATTTCGGCTCACAAGGAAAAGGGCCTGCCGCCGGTTCACCTGTGGAATCCGCCGTTCTGCGGCGACATCGAGATGCGCGTCGCCCGCGACGGCACCTGGTACTACCTGGGCACGCCGATCGGGCGCAAGCCGATGGTCAAGCTGTTCTCCAGCATCATCCGCCGCGATGGCGACGACTACTTCCTGGTCACGCCGGTGGAGAAGGTCGGAATCACCGTCGACGATGCTCCGTTCGTGGCGGTGACCTTGGCCGTGGAGGGCGAGGGCGAGCAGCAGGTGCTGCGTTTCACCACCAACGTCGAGGACGAGGTGGAGGCGGGCGAGGCCAATCCGCTGCGCATCGAATTCGACCCGCAGACCGAAGAGCCGGCGCCCTACGTGCTGGTGCGCGCCAACCTCGAGGCGCTGATCCATCGCAACGTGTTCTACCAGATGGTGGAACTGGCGGTGCCGCGCATGCTCGACGGCCAGGAATGGCTGGGCGTATGGAGCGGCGGGCAGTTCTTCAAGCTCGGCCCGGCTGTGTGAGCAGGCTGCGGCGCCCGGTTTCACACAGCCGGGCGCCGCTTACCAGTTGTAGCGGACTTGTCCGATCACGCTCCGCTCCACCCCCGGGTAGCAGCCGTCGACCTCGTTGCCGTAGCAGGTGGCGGTGTAGTCGCGGTCGAACAGGTTCTGCACGTTTAGGCCCACGCTCACCTGCGGGGTCAGCTTGTAGCTGGCCGCGGCGTCGACCAGGGTGTAGTCGTCCAGCCGCACATTGTTGGCCGCATCGCCGTACATAGAGCCCACGTAGCGCACGCCGGCGCCCAGGGTGAGATCGCGCAGCGGGCCGTTGTCGAAGCCGTAGTTGACCCACGCCGACGCCATGTTGCGGGGGACGTTGGGCGTCTCGTTGCCCTTGTCGCCGCTGTTGCTCTTGGTGATCTCGGTATCCAGCAGGGTATAGGAGGCCAGCACGTCCCAGTGCTCGTCCAGGCGCGCCTTGGCTTCCAGCTCGATGCCGCGCGAGGTCGCTTCGCCCTGGGCGGTCTGGAAGGTGCGATCGATCGGGTCGAGGGTCAGCACGTTGGTCTTGGTGATGTCGAAGGCGGCGAAGGTCAGCAGGACATTGTCGGTCGGCTGGTATTTCATGCCGGCTTCCCACTGCTTCGCTTCGCTCGGATCGAAGGTGCCGCCGCTGCGGTCGATTCCGCTGTTGGGCAGGAAGGATTCCGAATAGCTGGCGTAGGGCGCCAGGCCGAAGCTGGTGAGATAGGTCACGCCCAGCTTGCCGGTGAAGGCGTGTTTGCGCATGTCGAAGGTGGAACTCGGGTTGAGCTGGTCGTCGTGCTCCTGCTGGTAGTCGTCGTAGCGACCGCCGGCGGTGACGATCCAGCCGTCGCCGAACCTGATCTGGTCCTGCAGGTAGTAGCCGAGTTGCTCGGTGGTCTCGCGATAGTTGATCGCCGGCGTGGTTGGGCGCGGGACGTCCAGGCCGTACTGCGGGTTGTTCGGGTCGAGCAGGTAGGGCTGCAGGGCGGGCAGCGTCAGCGGACCGTAGTAGCGGCGCACGTCGGAGTGGCCGCGGTTGTAGTCGATGCCGCCGAGCAAGGTGTGCTGCAGCGGGCCGCTGGCGAGGTCGAACTGCAGCTGGTTGTCCACCGCGAAGGCGTCCAGGTGTTCGTCCCAGCGCCGCGGCTGGCGCGCCACCAGGCCGCCCAGCGGAGTGCCGGCGAGGGCCGGGGCGAGGTCGGCCACCGAACCCAGCGGCAGCATGTTGTTCATCTTCATGTCGACCTGGCCGTAGCGCAGGTTCTGGCGGAACACCAGGTCGTCGTTGAAGCGGTGCTGGAACTGGTAGCCGATGCTGTGCTGGTCCTGGTCGAAGTGGTTGAAGCTGTGGTCGTTGAGCAGCGTGTTGGTGAGGTGCAGGTTCTTCGTGTAGTAGCTCACGGTGCCGCCGGAACGGTCGCGCAGAACGTCGGCCAGCAGGGTCAGCTGGGTGTCTTCGCTGAAGTTCCAGGTGAAGGAGGGTGCGAAGTAGAGGCGGTCGTCCGGCACCTCGTGGCCGTCCTTGTATTCGAACTGGGTGTTGCTGTCGCGGGCGACGCCGATGACCCGGTAGAGATAGCGGCCGTCCTCGTCGATGCGGTCGCCGATGTCGAACTGCCCCTGCACGCGATCATGGTTGCCGGCCTGCAGCTCGACTTCGTGCACGCCGCCGGCGACCGGCTTCTTGCTGATGCGATTGACCAGACCGCCTGCCTCGCCGGAGCCGAACAGGGTGGAGGAGGGTCCGCGCAGGATGTCGATGCGTTCCAGCGCGTAGGGTTCGCTGCGAAAGAAGCTGTAGCTGCTGTTGATCTGCCGCAGGCCGTCGCGAAAGTCGTTGCTGGTCTGGGCGTTGAAGCCGCGGATGTAGATCCAGTCGTAGCCCTTGGGGTCCATGCCGAAGGTTTCCACCTTGACCCCCGGCACGTAGCGCAGCGCCTCGGTCACGCTCTGCACGTTCTGCGCGTCCATCTGCTCGCGGGTCACCACGGAGATCGACTGCGGGGTTTCCAGGATCGGCGTATCGGTCTTGGTGCCGGTGCGACTGCGCTTCGGCACGTAGCCACGGCTGTCGGATTCCACTGCGCCGGTCACGGTGGAGGCTTCCATGTCCAGGGTGTCGCTGGGGATCAGCCGGTAGCTGCCGTCGTCGCTGCGCTGCAGTTGCAGGCGGTGACCGCCGAGTGCCTTGCGCATCGCCTGCTCGGGTGTGTACTGGCCGTTCACCGGCGTCGACGTCTGGCTGGCCACCAGGCGCGGGTCGATGGCCAGGATCAGCCCGGCCTCGTTGGCGATGCGGCCGAGCACGTCAGCCAGCGGGCCGCCGGGGATCGCGTAGCTGCGGGTCTGCTGCAGGCTGCTCTCGGCAGCGTTGGCCACCTGGCCAGCGAGCAGGCAGGAGAGACCGAGGGCCAGGGCGAGCGGGCTGAGGGAATAGCGGAACGACGACATGTGAATCTGATCCTTGATGACGTGTATTGGCATTTCCAATACCGAACCAGCCGTTCCGATCCACAGGGGGCGATGAATTATTTTTCGTTTTTTTCTGCTGCGACGTTTTCCTGCGGAACGATGCGCGTCCACAGGTCGCCATAGCGCTCGATGCGAATCGGCAGCACGTTGGCCAGGGCGGCCAGGGTGCGATCGCCGTCGTGCAGGGAGAAGCTGCCGCTGATGGCGAGGTCTTCCAGGCCGGGGGCGAGGCTGATGAAGCCGCGCTTGTAGTCCGACAGGATGGCGATTACCTCGCCCAGTGGGCGCTCGTTGACCAGCAGCATGCCGCGGGTCCAGGCATCCGCCGCGGGCGGCGAGGCGCCGAGCGGTTGCAACTGGCCATCGCGCAGGCGCAGGCGCTGGCCTTCGCGGACGACCAGTTCCTGCGCACTGGCGCCCTGGGCGGCGACCGCAGAGCGCAGCACGTCGAGGGTGGTTCCGGCGTCGTCGCGCACCACGCTGAAGTAGGTGCCCAGCGGGCGCATCCGGCCATCCGCGCTGCGCACCATGAGCCGCCGGCCGTCGCCGTGACCGGTACGGATGGCGAGGCTGCCGCGGCGCAGGGTAAGGGTGCGCGAGCTGTCGTCGGATTCGATGTCGACCAGGGTGCGTGGGCCGAGCAGCAGTTCCGTGCCGTCATCCAGGCGCAGCGAGCGCAGTTCGCCGGTGGCCGTCGCGTAGTCGGCGCCCAGTGCGTCCAGCGGTATCTCCCGGTTCACCGCGAACAGGCCGCAGCCCAGCGTGAGGAGTAGCGCGAGGGCCGCGCCAGTGCGCGCCCGGCGCGGCCGGTAGCTGTTGAGCAGGATGCGGCTGCTGGCGTCGTCCAGGCTGGCGAAGGGGGCGTCGAGCTCGCACAGGCGGCGCCAGGCTTCGTCATGCTCCTCGCTGGCCTGGCGCCAGGCGGCGAATTCGGCGAGGGTTTCCGCCGAGGACATACCGGCCTGCAGACGCAGCTGCCAGTCGATGGCCTGGGTGATGGCGCTTTCCGCCAGTCGGCGCTGCTCAGTCATGCTCGGTCTCGAAACGTGCGGCGTAACAATGGCGCAGCGCCTGGGCCAGGTACTGCTGGACGCGGGTCGGTGAAACGCCGAGCTGGGTGGCGATCTGCTGCTGGCTCAATCCTTCCAGGCGATGCAGGAGGAACGCCCGCCTGGCCCGGCCGGACAGGCCGTCCAGTTGCCGGTCGATGGCGCGCAACTGCTCCAGCAGGATCTGCTGGTCCTGTGGATCGGGAGCGCACTGCTCGGGTTGCTGGACGAGGTATTCGAGATAACTGCGCTCCAGCGCCGAACGGCGGAAGAAGTCGATCAGCAGGCCGCGGGCGATCAACGCGAGGAACGAACGGGCGGGGCGCTCAGCCGGCAGTTCCGGCTTGCCCAGCAGGCGGACGAAGGAATCCTGGGAGAGATCGGCGGCGGTATCGCGATTGCCCAGGCGCCGGTACAACCAGCCGAGCAGCCAGGACTGGTGCTGCTGGTACAGGTCTGCGATGAGCGCGTAGTGGGCTGACGTGGAAGTGGGCCGTTTCATCCCGGCCTCGCTGCCGCGGATCAGCTATTAACAAGAAGCGTTATCAATTAGATCATGGCGAGCGCGACAGCGGCAAGAGTGAAGCGGCGGAAACGAAAAGGGCTCCCTGAGGAGCCCTTTCGTCGGTATTACATGTTGGGGTAGTTCGGACCGCCGGTGCCTTCCGGGGCGACCCAGGTGATGTTCTGGGCCGGGTCCTTGATGTCGCAGGTCTTGCAGTGCACGCAGTTCTGCGCGTTGATCTGGAAGCGCTTGCTGCCGTCGTCGTTGGCGACCACTTCGTACACGCCGGCCGGGCAGTAGCGCTGCGCCGGTTCGTCGTACAGCGGCAGGTTCTTGCCGATCGGTACGCTCGGGTCGGTGAGCTTCAGGTGGATCGGCTGGTCTTCCTCGTGGTTGGTGTTGGAGAGGAACACCGAGGACAGCTTGTCGAAGCTGAGTTTGCCGTCCGGCTTCGGATAGTCGATCTTCGGCGCTTCGCTGGCCTTCTTCAGGCAGGCGTAGTCCGGCTTGTTGTCGTGCAGGGTGAGCGGGATCTTGCCGCCGAAGATGTTCTGGTCGACGAAGTTGAACGCACCGCCGACGAGGGCGCCGAACTTGTGGATCGCGGCGCCGAAGTTACGGCTGCGGAACAGCTCGTCGTACAGCCAGCTGGCCTTGAACGCATCGACGTAGTTGTTCAGCAGGTCGCCGCCTTCACGGCCGGCGCCCAGGGCTTCTGCAACGGCGTCCGCGGCGAGCATGCCGGACTTCATGGCGGTGTGGCTGCCCTTGATCTTGGCGAAGTTCAGGGTGCCGAGGTCGCAGCCGATCAGCGCGCCGCCCGGGAAGACCATCTTCGGCAGCGAGTTCAGGCCGCCCTTGCAGATGGCGCGGGCGCCGTAGGCCACGCGCTTGCCGCCTTCCAGGTACTGCTTGATCACCGGGTGGTGCTTGTAGCGCTGGAATTCGTCGAACGGCGACAGGTGCGGGTTGCTGTAGGACAGGTCGACGATCAGGCCGACCACCACCTGGTTGTTCTCCAGGTGATACAGGAAGGAACCGCCCGGGTTCTCGTCGTTCAGCGGCCAGCCGGCGGTGTGCACCACCAGGCCCTGCTGGTGCTTGGCCGGGTCGATGTCCCAGATTTCCTTGATGCCGATGCCGTAGTGCTGGGCGTCCGCTTCGGAGTCCAGCTTGTACTTCCTGATCAACTGCTTGCCGATGTGGCCGCGGCAGCCTTCGGCGAACAGGGTGTACTTGGCGCGCAGCTCCATGCCCGGGGTGTAATAGCCATCCTTCGGATTGCCTTCACGGTCGACACCCAGGTCGCCGGTGATGATGCCGCGGACCACGCCGTTCTCGTCGATCAGCGCTTCCTGGGCGGCGAAGCCCGGGTAGATCTCGACGCCCAGGCCTTCGGCCTGCTGGGCCAGCCAGCGGCACAGGTTGCCCAGGGAGATGATGTAGTTGCCTTCGTTGTGCATGGTCTTGGGTACGAAGAAGTTCGGTACCTTGACCGCGCTTTCGGCGCTCTTCAGCAAATAGATGTCGTCACCCTTCACCGGGGTGTTCAGCGGCGCTTCCAGTTCCTTCCAGTTGGGGAACAGTTCGTTCAGCGCACGCGGCTCGAAGACAGCACCGGAGAGAATGTGAGCACCGACTTCGGAACCCTTCTCGACCACGCAGACACTGATCTCCTGACCAGCTTCGGCGGCTTTCTGTTTCAGTCGGCATGCGGCGGACAGCCCGGCGGGGCCGGCGCCGACGATGACGACGTCGAATTCCATGTACTCGCGTTCCACTATCAATCTCTCCTAACTCAGGCTTCTACGGCATTTTGTTGGTTATGGGGGCAGGGCACTACTACCCGTAAAGAGCGGGGCCGCATTATATCCGGGTCCATTGTCATATCCAGACCCTTGTCGCGCAATACAAACGTTTGTTTGAATTGGCCGGAACCCCGATGGCATCGGGCTTCCGGCCGATATCAGGGTATTCAGACGTATTGACCCGTCAGAACGATACAGTCAAGATACCCCCCGGTTTTGCGGTCGCAGTCTCGCTGGATGTAGTTGCAGATGGCGTGCACTACCTGCCAGGTCTGTCTGGCGACATTCCCCAATCCCCGGAGAGTAACGAGGAATCCATGAAGGTTCTTGTAGCTGTCAAGCGAGTGGTCGACTACAACGTCAAGGTCCGCGTCAAGGCGGATAACTCCGGCGTCGATCTCGCCAACGTCAAAATGTCGATGAACCCCTTCTGCGAAATCGCCGTCGAGGAAGCCGTACGTCTGAAAGAAAAGGGCGTGGCCACTGAAATCGTCGCCGTCTCCGTCGGTCCGACCGCCGCCCAGGAACAACTGCGCACCGCCCTGGCCCTGGGCGCCGACCGCGCGATACTGGTCGAGTCCAATGAAGAGCTGAACTCCCTGGCCATCGCCAAGCTGCTCAAGGCCGTTGTCGACAAGGAGCAGCCGCAGCTGGTCATCCTCGGCAAGCAGGCCATCGACAGCGACAACAACCAGACCGGCCAGATGCTGGCTGCGCTGTCCGGCTACGCCCAGGGCACCTTCGCCTCCAAGGTCGAAGTGGCTGGCGACAAGGTCAACGTCACCCGCGAAATCGACGGCGGTCTGCAGACCGTCGCGCTGAACCTGCCGGCCATCGTCACCACCGACCTGCGCCTGAACGAGCCGCGCTACGCGTCGCTGCCGAACATCATGAAGGCCAAGAAGAAGCCGCTGGACGTGGTCACCCCGGACGCCCTGGGCGTTTCCACCGCTTCCACCGTCAAGACCGTCAAGGTCGAGGCTCCGGCCGCCCGCAGCGCCGGCGTGATGGTCAAGTCCGTTGCCGAACTGGTCGAGAAACTGAAGAACGAGGCGAAAGTAATCTGATGGCTATCCTGGTAATCGCTGAGCACAACAACGGCGCACTGGCCGGCGCCACCCTGAACACTGTCGCTGCCGCCGCCAAGATCGGTGGTGACATCCACGTGCTGGTCGCCGGCCAGAACGTCGGTGGCGTCGCCGAAGCCGCTGCCAAGATCGAAGGCGTGGCCAAGGTGCTGGTCGCCGACAACGCCGCCTACGCCAACCTGCTGCCGGAAAACGTCGCGCCGCTGATCGCTGCTCTTGTTGGCGAGAGCGGGGGCAAGGGCTACAGCCACGTGCTGGCCCCGGCCACCACCAACGGCAAGAACTACCTGCCGCGCGTCGCCGCGCTGCTGGACGTCGACCAGATCTCCGAGATCGTCGACGTGGTCAGCGCCGACACCTTCAAGCGTCCGATCTACGCCGGCAACGCCATCGCCACCGTGCAGTCCTCGGCTGCCGTGAAGGTGATCACCGTGCGCGGCACCGGCTTCGACGCGGTCAAGGCCGAAGGC